>NZ_JBITDV010000012.1:84719-370785 GCF_044454545.1 Cryptosporangium sp. NPDC051539
CGGGGTCTCGTCGTCCGTCCGCTTGTGGGTGGGCAGTTTCTACGCGTTACGTTCGCGGCTGCGGGGTCTCGTCGTCCGTCCGCTTGTGGGTGGGCAGTTTCTACGCGTTACGTTCGCGGCTGCGGGGTCTCGTCGTCCGTCCGCTTGTGGGTGGGCAATTTCTACGCGTTACGCTCGCGGTATGGCTCGCCGTCCGTCACGTCCGACGCCGCGGCCCTTGGATGTCGATGCGGTCAGCGCCGTCACGATCGGTACCGCGCTCTGGGGAGTCGCCGCGCTGGTCCTCGCCACCGTCGCCCGCGGCTGGCTCGAGCGGCACGACGACACCTGGTGGATCTGGACCTGCGTCGCCGGGTTCCTGCTCGGTCTGCTCGGCACGTGGCTCGTCCGGCACCGCCGGTCGCGGATCCTCCGAGCCGCCGAGGCCCGCGCCGAACAACCCGCCTCCCGCCCGGCCGACCCTGCCCGCCCGGCCGACGCCGCCAACTCCACCCATCCGGCGGATCCGGTCCCACCGGCCGATCCCGTGGCGTCCCCGGCCCGCGAAGAACCGGCCCGGGAAGAACCCGCCGGGACCTGAGCCCGCCGCCTGTCAGCGAGATGTGCGGAGCCTGACAGCACCGCCGCCGACAGTGGAGTCATGTCATACGCGATCGAGGTCGAAGGCCTCGTCAAGCGGTTCGGGGCGACCACCGCACTCGACGGTGTGGAACTCACCGTTCCGACCGGAACGATCCTCGGCCTGCTCGGCCCCAACGGGGCCGGCAAGACCACCGCGGTTCGCGTCCTGGCCACGCTCCTCCAGCCCGACGCGGGTTCGGCCCGCGTCTGCGGCTACGACGTCGTCCACCAGGCCGCGGCGGTCCGATCGCGGATCGCGCTCACCGGCCAGTACGCCTCGGTGGACGAGGACCTCAGCGGCACCGAGAACCTGGTCATGCTGGCCCGCCTGCTCGGTCACTCGCGCCGGGACTCCAAGGCGACGGCGGCCGGGCTGCTGAGCCGGTTCGGGCTGGCCGACGCGGGCGGCCGGTCGGTGACGACGTACTCCGGCGGCATGCGGCGGCGGCTCGACCTCGCGGCCGGCCTGGTCGGCGACCCGGACGTGCTCTACCTCGACGAGCCGACCACCGGCCTCGACCCGCGCAGCCGCGGCGAGGTCTGGGACACGATCCGTGGGCTGGTCGCCGACGGGGTCACCGTGCTGCTCACCACCCAGTACCTGGACGAGGCCGACCAGCTGGCCGACTCGATCGCGGTGATCGACCGCGGCCGTCTCATCGCCACCGGAACGCCCGACGAGCTCAAGTCACAGGTCGGGGAACAGACGATCGAGGTGCGTCCGATGGACCCGGAACGGCTGGAGGAGGTCGCGGCGATCGTCGCCGCGGTCACCCGGGTCGAGCCGGCCCGCAACGTGGCCCGCACGCTGGTCACCGCGCCGGTCGCCGAGCCGGCCATGCTCGCCGACGTCGTCCGCCGGCTCGACGACGCCGGGATCCTGGCCGGTGAACTCGGCCTGCGCCGGGCCAGTCTCGACGAGGTCTTCCTGACGCTGACCGGCCATCCCGCCGACGAGGAGAACGCCGGAGGGGAGAAGGTCGCATGACCACGCTGACCGCGCCGGTCCGACCGGCCGCACACCGGAGCGGGCATCGGCCCCCGGTCCGGATCGGGCCGATCCGGACGATCAGCCAGGGCTTCACGCTGGCCTGGCGCAGCCTGCTCAAGATCAAGCACTCGCCGGAGCAACTGCTCGACCTGACGCTGCAGCCGATCGTCTTCGTCGTGCTCTTCGTCTACCTGTTCGGCGGCGCGATCGCCGGTGACCAGCACGTCTACCTGCAGTTCGTGCTGCCGGGCATCCTGGTCCAGACGATCGCTTTCGCCAGCCTGGGTATCGGTACGGGCCTCTCGACCGACCTGCGGACCGGCGTCTTCGACCGGTTCCGGGCGATGCCGATCGCGCGTTCGGCGCCGCTGCTCGGCGCGGTCCTCGGAGACCTGTTCCGGTACGTCGTGTCGGTGGCGATCGTGCTCGGTTTCGGGGCACTGATCGGCTTCCGGATCCAGAACGACCTGCTCTCGACGCTGGCCGCGTGCGGGCTGGTCCTGTTGTTCGCGTTCGGCCTGTCGTGGCCGATCGCGCTGCTCGGGCTCCTGCTCAAGAACCCGCGGACCGTGCAGGGCGTCGGCGCGTCGCTGATGTTCCCGCTGACGTTCGGCAGCAACCTGCTCGTCGAGACGTCGACGCTGCCGGGCTGGCTGCAGGCCTGGGTGAAGATCAACCCGGTGACGTTCGTGGTCGAGGCCACCCGCGGCCTGCTGCTGGGTCAGGGCGCGATCGCCGCACCGGCGATCAAAGCGCTGATCTCGATCGCGGTGCTGTGCGTCGTGTTCATCCCGCTGTCGCTGGCGGTGTATCGACGGCGGACGTGAGCCGCCGGTGAGCGGCCTTCGGGATCTCGTCCCGGGGGATCTGCTCACCCTCGCGGTAGCGCCGCTCGAACTGCGCCTCGCCGATCGCCTCGCAGATGCCCGACCGGGTCCGCTTCACGTCCGGGCTGCCCAGGTCGGGCAGCCCACGGATCGCGGCGGCGGCACCGATCAGCAGGGCGGCGCCGTCCGGGTCGCCGAGCGCGAGCACCACCGCGGCCGTCGCGTCGACCGCGCCGCCGAGAATCGGCGAGTCGCGGGCCTCGTCGGCGACGTCCAGTGCCTCGTGGGCGTGCTCGGCCGCCGAGGCGACCTTCCCGACGTCCAGCAGGACGTAGCAGTAGTCGGCGAGCAGCAGCGACTTGATCTGCGGCGGCCCGTACGGGTTGAGCCGGTAGTACGCGAGCTCGGCGGTCAGTATCTCGGCCGCCTTCTCGACCTCGCCGAACAGCCGGAATACCGATCCCTCGATCGCGCTGAGGAATCCCCGCACGTTCGCGTCCTCGCCGAGGGCCTCGAACGTCTGCCCGGCCTGTTCGATGTAGTTGAACGCCCGTTCCCGGTCGCCGACCCGGGCCCACTCCAGCGCGAGCCAGAGCAGCACCCGCGGGCGGTCGTCGAGCCCCTGCAGCTCGGTGAGCAGCTGGTCGGCCTCCTCCAGCGCGTCGATCGCACCGGCGTGGTCGCCGCGCAGCGCCTTGATGCTGGCGAGCGCGCCCAGCGCGGCGCCGCGGCCCCAGCGGTCGCCGATCGCGGTGAACTCGCTCCGGGCCTGATCGAGCAGCGGTTCGACGGCCAGCAGATCGCCGTTGTTCTCCCGCAGCTGGGCCTCGAGGAACAGCGAGAGCGCCCGGATCCACGGATCGTCGCTGCCCCGGGCCCGGAGCAGTGACGGGAGCACCCGCTCGTTCTCGTCGGACAGGAACGCCAGGATGGTGTCGGCCAGCACCAGCACCGGGTGCGCGTTCGGCTCGCGGGCGAACGGCGCGATCTCGGCCGCGATGCGCTTGGCCCGGGCCTGCGCGGCCTCGTAGTCCTCGCCCATGCCGATGTCGGCCAACCCGGCGAACGCGATGATGACCGCCCGGTCGACCGGGTCGACGTCGCCCGCCAGCGGCAGCACGGCCTTGGTCCAGCGGGACACCTCGTGATGGGCGCCCCGTAGCGCCAGGTACCAGGTGAGCCCGGCGACGATGTGGATCGCGGGAGCCGCGCGTCCCTGGTCGACCGCCCAGCGCAGGGCGGCGGAGATGTTCTCGTACTCGACCGTCAGCCGGGCGGTCCACTCCGCCTGCTCGACCGTGCGGAGCTTGGGCTCGGCCTCCTGCACGAACGCCTCGTAGTAGGTCAGCAGCGTGTCGCGGACGGCGTCGAGCTCACCGGCGTCTTCGAGGCGTTCGGTGCCGTACGCGCGGACGGTCTCGAGCATGCGGTAGCGCGGTGGCGTCTCGCCGTCGGTCACCTCGACGAGCGACTTGTCGACCAGCGACGCGAGCGTGTCGAGCACGTCACCGGCCGGGAGCACGGCGTTGTCGGCGCACACCTGCTCGGCCGCCTCCAGCGACGCGCCGGCCGGGAAGATCGACAGGCGCCGCCAGAGCGCCTGCTCGCGCACGTTGAGCAGGTCCCAGCTCCAGGCGACGACCCCGCGCAGCGTCTGGTGGCGGGGGAGCGCGGTGCGGCTACCGCCGGTGAGCAGCCGGAACCGGTCACTGAGGCGGGCGGCGAGCTGCTCCGGGGTGAGCGATCGGAGCCGGGCGGCGGCCAGCTCGAGCGCGAGCGGCATCCCGTCGAGGCGGCGGCAGATCTCGACCACCGCGTCGACGTTCTTCGGATCCAGCGCGAACCCGGGACGCACCGCGGCCGCGCGGTCCACCAGGAGCTGCACGGCCGGGTAACGCGCGGCCTGGGCCGGCGTCACCTTGCCGTCGGGCGGGAGCGCGAGGCTCGGCACCGGATGCAGGTGTTCACCGGGGACGCCGAGCGGCTCCCGGCTGGTGGCCAGGATCCGCAGTTCCGGGCAGTCGAGCAGGAGCGAGTGGGCCAGCTCGGCGACGGCGGAGATCAGGTGCTCGCAGTTGTCGAGGACCAGCAGCGTCGGACCGGCGCTCAGCGACTTCGTCACGAGGATCATCACGTCCTGCGGCGGCGGCGAGTCGACGCGGTCCAGCATGCTGGCCTGACGGCGGCCGAGCGTGTTCAGGATCGTCTGCGGGACCTCACCGCCGTCGCCGACCGGGGCGAGGCCCACCATCCAGACGCCGCCGGGGCTGCGGTCGGCGAGCCGGGCCCCTGACTCCTCGGCGAGCCGGGTCTTGCCGGCGCCACCGGGGCCGATCAGCGTCACCAGCCGTTCGGCCGAGAGCAGGTCGGCGACTTCGGCGAGCTCGTTGCGGCGGCCGACGAAGCTGGTGAGCTGCGGACGCAGGTTGTTGCGCATGACCGGCGCCGGGGCCGGGGCGGCCTTGGGGGATGGCTTCTGGGGTGTGCGACCGTTCGGAGGGGCGGCCGGGGTGGGGCTGCCGAGCACGGTGGCGTGGGCACCGGCCAGCACCGGACCCGGGTCCATGCCGAGCTCGTCGGCGAGCCGCCGCCGGATCCGGTCGTAGACGGCCAGCGCCTCGGCCTGCCGTGACAATCCGTTGAGTGCCAGCATCAGCTGAGCGTGCGGACGCTCGCGCAGGCGGTGCTCGGCGGTGAGCTCCTCGAGCTCCCGGACGACGTCGGCGGGGTGGCCGAGCGCGAGGTCGGCGTGGATCCGGTCTTCCAGCGCTCCCAGCCGGGCGCTCTCCAGCCGGGTCGCGGCCGCCTCGCGGAACGGGGCGTCACCGACGTCGGCCAGCGCCGGGCCGCGCCAGAGTGCGAGCGCCTCACGCAGGGTCGCGGCGGCGCCGACCGCGTCGCCGCCCTCCAGCGACCGGCGCCCGGCGGTGGCGAGCCGTTCGAATTGCAGCGCGTCGACGGCGTCGGGGGCGAGCGTGACCCGGTACCCGGCCGGGAGCGACTCGATCAGGCCTTCGGGCAGCGTCCGGCGCAGGCGGCTGACCAGGGACTGCAGGGCGTTGACGGCTCCGGAGGGCGGGTCGTCGCCCCAGACCGCGTCGACGAGCGCGCCGACCGTGACCAGGCGTCCGGCGTCCAGGGCGAGGCGGGCGAGGACAGCACGCAGCCGCTGGCCACCGACCGGGACGCGGACGTCGCCATCCGAGACCTCGACTGCGCCGAGCAGCCCGATTCGCACCGTGTAAACACCTCCGCCGTCCCGACCATTCTCCGCCCACCATCACGTCGGACGCGACGGAGTTCGCTCGGCGCGCAGTGTGATCAGGGACGGCGGGGGTCGGTCCGCCGCCGCGGACGGACGATGTTCACCGAACCGACCGAGCCCGCCGGACTCACCGGCCCGACCGTACCCGCCCGCTCCTCCTCGGCCGCGCCGGACTCGTCCGCGCCGGACCCAGCCGCGCCGACTTCGGTCGCGCCGGACCCAGCCGCGCTGGACCCAGCCGCGCCGGACTCAGCCCCGCCGACCTCGGCCGCGCCCGACACGGCACCGGACGGGGCCGCACCCGACGGGGCCGCACCGGATTGGGCCGCGCGGCGGCGCCGGGCGCGTACCACCCACCACACCACCAGCAGCACCGCGAGCACGAGGATGCCGGTGTTGCCCATGACCTCCTCGACCCGGTGGTACTGGTCGGCCGCGACGAACCCCAGCACCGGGCAGCCGATGCCCCACAACAGGCACCCCGCGAAGCTCGCCCCGAGAAACGCCGGGTACGGCATCAGCGACACCCCGGCCGCCCCCGGGGTCACCGTCCGCAAGAAGGGCAGGAACCGGCTGGCGACCACCACGAGCCACCCGTGCCGCCGGAGCGTAGCGCCGGCGCGGTCGACCTGAGCCCGGCGACGGCGCAGGAACCGGCCCTCGAGCAGCGACGGACCGAATCGCCGCCCGAGCAGGTAACCGGTCGAGTCCCCGAGCCAGGCCGAGACCGCCACCAGCGGAATCACCCACGCCAGCGACACCTGGTGTTGTGCGGCGAGCACGCCGGAGACGATCGCCGCGGTCTCGCCGGGCAGGAACATTCCGAGCAGCACCGCGGTCTCGGCGAACACGACCGCAATGATCAGGGCGTAGAGAACCGGGGCGCGAAGGTCGGTCACCAGAGAGACGACCGTGTCCATTCAGTCCTCCTTCGCACCGCCGGACGCCGTTACCAGCGTCCGGCGGCAGGTGCCCTTCGGCAAGGCGTTTATCCGTTGTTCAACCGACTGGGACGGGTTCGCGCTGCTCCTCCGGGCGCGGCGGAGTGACCGGCTCCTCGGCGGGCTCCACCGTGAGGTGCGGCAGACGACGGTCCAGCCACTTCGGAATCCACCAGTTGCTCTTGCCGAACCAGTGCATCAGCGCTGGTACGAGCAGCGTCCGGAGGATGAACGCGTCGATGAAGACGGCGCTCGACAACCCGATGCCGAACTCGGCGATCACGCGCTGACCCTCGAAGATGAACGCGCCGAAGACGAAGATCATGATCGTCGCGGCGGCCGTGATCACCCGCCCGGTGCTGGCCTGCCCGATGGTCACCGCCCGGCGGTTGTCTCCGGTGTGGACCCACTCCTCGTGCATCCGGCTGACCAGGAACACCTGGTAGTCCATCGACAGGCCGAACAGGATCGCCAGCATCATCACCGGCAGGAACGCCTCCACCGGGCCGGCCGCGCCGATGTTCAGCGCGTCCGCGCCCCAGCCCCACTGGAACACCGCGACGATGACGCCGAACGACGCGGCCGCCGCCAGCACGTTCATCACGGCTGCGGTCAGCGGCACCAGCAGGCTGCGGAACGCGACCATCAGGAGCAGGAAGCCCAGCGCGATGATCACGCCGAGGAACAGCGGCAGTTTGCCGGTGAGCACGTCGGCGAAGTCGTCGAAGATGGCCGTCGAGCCACCCACGTAGACCTGGATCGTGTTGCCCTCTTCGATGTCGGGCACCACGTCCTCGCGGAGGTGGGTGATCAGGTTGCTGGTCTCTTCCGACTGCGGCGACGTGGTCGGAATCACCTGGACGATGCCGACGTCGGCGCCGGGCTGGGTCGGGAGCGCGACGACCGCGGCCACGCCGTCCTCTTTGCGGACCCGCTCGACCAGTTCGTTCAGCGCCGCCGTGTCACCCGGCGACTTCAGTTCGGCGACCAGCTGCAGCGGGCCGTTGCTGCCCGGCCCGAACCCGTCGGCGAGCAGGTCGTAGGCCTTGCGGGTGGTCGAGTCGGCCGGGTCGTTGCCCTGGTCGGACGAGCCGAGCCGGAGCGAGAGCGTCGGGACCGAGAGCACCGCGATCAGCAGCACCGCGATACCGGCCAGCATCCGCGGACGCCGCTCGACGATCCGGGCCCAGCGCGCCCAGAAGCCGCGGGTGTGGGCGTCGTACGGGCCCTCGGCGGCCAGGCGCCTGCGCTCGCGGCGGGAGAGCACACGCATCCCGAAGAACCCGAGTAGTGCCGGTAGCAGCGTCACCGCGCTCGCGACCGAGAACAGTACGACCAGGGACGCCGCGACGCCGATGCCGGTGAGGAACGACAGGTTCAGCACCAGCATGCCGAGCAGTGCGATGCAGACCGTGATGCCGGCGAACACCACCGCGCGGCCGGACGTGTTCAGTGCCCGGACCGCGGATTCCTCGACCGACAACCCGGCCATCAGCCCGTTGCGATGCCTGGTGACGACGAACAACGCGTAGTCGATGCCGACGCCCAGGCCGATCAGCGCGGCCACGGTCGGTGCGATCGTGCCGATCGTCATCACGTGGCTGAGCAGGATGATCGACGAGGTACCGACCGCCAGCGCGAGCACGGCCGTGATCAGCGGGATCACCATCGCGAGCAGCGACCCGAACGCGATCACCAGGATGACGGCGGCCGCCGCGATGCCGTACGCCTCGGAACTGCCCGGCGGAGCCTGGTTGACCTGCTGGATCGCGTTGCCGCCGAGCTCGACGTCGAGCCCGTCGGTACGGGCCTTCTCGGCCAGCGTGATCACGTGGTCGACGTCGTCGAGGTTGAGATCGTCGAGCTGGCCCTTGAACGTCACGGTCGCGTACGCGGTCTTGCCGTCCTGGCTGATCTGCGTCGCGCCCTCAGGCGTGTACGGGCTGGTCACGGACGCCACGGACGAGGCGCCGGACACCTGGGCGAGCATGCCGTTGATGCGGTCGGTGACGTCGGCGTCCTTGACCGAGCCGCTGTCGGTGTGCCAGACGATCGTGTCGGACTCGCCGGCGACGTCCGGGAAGGCCTTCTGGAGCAGGTCCAGCGCCTTGGTCGATTCAGTACCTGGTAAAGCGAAGCTATCGTTGTAACCGTTCCCGGCTGCCGTTCCCGCGGCGCCGAGGCCTAGCAAGGCCACGACCCAGAGGACCACCACGACGATTCGATGGCGGTAACACCACCTGGCCAGTCCGGCCATGAGTCTCACCCCGCTGCTAATTAATCGATCGGTCGGTTAAATACTAGGGGTAGCTTAGGAAGCGGTGTCAACCGCGGGGTGGTCGCCGTCACGTGGATTTCACAGACCTGTCCGTGGGGACAGGAAGTTCGTACTCTTGGAGCCCGGGGCAGGCAGTGGAGAGGAGCGCAACGTGGCGCGTACGGCTGGAAGTACGGCCGAGGGCACCCGGCAGCGGATCCTCGACGCCGCGACGGAGCTGTTCGAGCAGCGCGGATTCGCCGGTACGTCCATTCGGGACCTGGCGGTACGGGTCGGGATGACGAAGGCCGCGCTGTACTACCACTTCCCGTCGAAGGAAGAGGTGCTCGCGGCGCTGATCAGGCCGTTCCTCGACGACATGGACCGGATCATCACGGCGACCGCGGCCGGGCAGTGGTCTCGGGCCGAGCTCATCAAGCGGCTGATCGTGCAGATGAACGACCGCGGCGAGTTCATCACCGCGATGCTGAGCGACCCGTCGGTCAAGCACGCGATGTTCGAGCAGCTCGGCATGGCGAACCGGATCGCGTCGCTACTGCGGGTGCTGGCCGGATCCGACGACCCGGCCGCGCTGCTGCGCGGCCGGTGCGCGATGGGCGCGCTGATGTCCGGCCTGATCGGCCACGACGAGCACGACCCGCCCGCCGGCCTCCGCCGGCTGTCTCCCGAAGACCAGAACGTCATCTGCGCCGCCGTCCTAGCCGTCCTCTCCTCGGACTCGGAGGGCGGCCCGCCGAGGGCGGCGCTGACAGGAGAGCGCGCCTCCTTGTGACAGCAAGCCCGAGGTCACGGCGTCGGCGCGCTCGACTGCCGGCGCCGCCCTGGGCGGGCTCCACGTCAGAACGACGCGTGGTCGCGGTCGCGCGTCAGTCCACGTCCGGCTGGGGCTTCGGGGCGGCTTCGGCGGCGGGGAGGGTCTTGGCGACCTCGTCGAAGGCGTCGGACACCAGGGCGAAGGCCTCGCGGAGGAGGTCTTCGCCGATCACCAGCGGCGGCAGGAAACGGAGTACGTTGCCGTAGGTGCCGCAGCTCAGCGTGACGAGCCCCCGCTGGTGGCAGGCCTTGTTGACCGCACCGGCCAGCTGCGGCGCCGGGGTCGTCGTCCCCGGCTCGACGAGCTCGACCGCGAGCATCGCCCCGCGTCCGCGCACGTTTCCGACCCAGTCGTGGCGCTCGGCGATCGCGTCCAGGGTCGGCCGCACGAGTTCGTCGATCCGGCGCGCCTTCCCGGGCAGGTCGCCGGTCTCGATCGTCTCGATGGCGGCGAGTGCGGCCGCGCACGCGACCGGGTTACCGCCGTAGGTGCCACCGAGGCCACCGGCGTGGGCGGCGTCCATGATCTCGGCCCGGCCGGTGACACCGGCCAGCGGCATTCCGCCCGCGATGCCCTTCGCGGTCGTGACCAGGTCGGGAACGATCCCCTCGGACTCGCACGCGAACAGGTTCCCGGTGCGTCCGAAGCCGGTCTGGATCTCGTCCGCGACGAACACGATGCCGTTCGCCGTGCAGTACTCGGCCAGCGCACCCAGGAACCCCGGTGCGGGTTCGATGAACCCACCCTCACCCTGGATCGGCTCGATCACCAGCGCGGCGACGTTCTGCGCTCCGACCTGCTTGTCGAGGACGCTCAACGCGCGGGCGGCCGCGGCCGGGCCGGACGGGTCGAGACCTTCGGCCGCGTCCCGGTACGGATACGACATCGGCAGCCGGTACACCTCGGGGGCGAACGGCCCGAACGAGTGCTTGTACGGCATGTTCTTCGCGGTCAGCGCCATCGTCAGGTTCGTCCGGCCGTGGTAACCGTGGTCGAACACGACGACGGCCTGACGCTTGGTGTGGGCGCGGGCGATCTTCACCGCGTTCTCCACCGCCTCGGCGCCGGAGTTGAACAGCGCCGAGCGCTTCTCGAAGTCGCCGGGCATCAGGCGGTTGAGCGCCTCGCAAACCGCGACGTAACCCTCGTACGGCGTCACCATGAAGCAGGTGTGGGTGAACGCGGCGGCCTGGGCCGCCACCGCGGACGCGACCGCCGGGTTGGCGTTGCCGACGTTGGTGACCGCGATGCCGGCGCCGAGATCGATGAGGTGGTTGCCGTCGACGTCCACGACGATGCCGCCGCCGGCCGCCGCGACGAACACCGGCAGCGTGATGCTGACACCCTGCGCGACCGCGGCGTTCCTCCTCGCGAGCAGTTCCTGCGAGCGCGGGCCGGGGATCGCGGTGACGAGCCTGCGCTCCTGCGGGACAGCGCTGGCGCCCGCTGGGGTGACGGTCGAGGTCATCGGTCCTCCAAGAGGCGCTGTTCGCGTGGTTAATGCGGGCCACGACTTGCGAATCCGCAGTATTGCACGCAGGTGGCGACGGATCGAGTGGTGTGCGTACCGTGAGGTGGCCGTTCCCATCGTGCCGCAGCCCGCCCGTCCTCGGAAGGGGCGTGCACCAGATGGCGGTAACGGGCGAGCGCCGATACCGCCACCTGCCGCAACGGTCAGTGCTTGCGCAGGCCGGGGACGACGATCTCGATCAGCTCGATGTCGTCGGCGCGGCCGGTGATCCGGCCGTCGTTGCCGGGAAAGTTGTTGTCGTTGGTGACGAACACCCGGTCGCCGCCCAGCGGCAGGATCGTCTCCACCGACTGCAGCGGGAACGAGTACGTCGGCCCGACCCCGAACTCACCCGTCCGTGCCGGGGACGTGATCGCGCGCGGGTCGGCGATCCGGAGGAGGTCGGCGATCGTGGTCGACGTCACGTCGCCGGTGGCCGACGCCGTGGAGAGGTCGGCGATCTTGATCTGCTTGACCTTCGCCTCGGCGCCCTCGAAGTTGTCCCGCTCGAGCCAGGCGAGGCGCTTTCCGTCCAGGATCTGGGCGTCGGCGACGCTGAGCGCCGGATCGTCGACCGAGATCGTCCAGGTCTTCCCGGTGTACTTGTTCTTCCGGATGTCGAACTCGTACACGGTGCGCCTGCTCTTGTCGGTCTCGGCGACTTTCGCGCCCTCCAGGATCGGGTAGAGCATGCGCCCGTCGGTGGAGATCGCCATCGCCTCGAAGCCGGACGACGCGTTGACGCTCGGCGCTTCGCCGGCCCCGAGGTCGGGCGACTGCGGCGACTTCGTGCCGTCGGCCAGCGGCACCGGGGCCTGCAGCACCTTGCCGGTCTTGTCGACCTCGACCAGGAACGGGCCGAACTCGTCGCCGATCCACAGGTTGCCGTTGGCGTCCCGCTGCAGCGACTCGATGTCGAAGTCGGCGCCGGTCAGCAGACGGCTCTTCGTCGACTCGTTGACGATGGGGAACGGGATCTTGTGGTCGGGGTCGCGGAAGCTGAGGAACCCGTCGATCGAGACCGGCGCGAGCTCGGACGACTTCGACGGGCCGGTCCGGTAGTGCGGGCGGACGTAGTACGCGCGCAGCAGGAAGTCGGCAGAGTTGGTCTTCGCGCCGAACCCGTTGTCGGGCATCGCGAGCAACTGGCCCTGGCGGTTCCCGGTGACCGCGGCGGAGAAGCCGGGGATCGGCTGGCCGTCGAACGGCGGGGTGACGCCGTTGACCGTGGCGGGGGCGAGCGCGGTGCCGGAGACCGGGCCGGGCTGGTAGTCGGTCGCGGGGATGCCCGCGCGCCCGATCAGCGTGACGTCTCGTACCGGCTTCGGGGAGCGGGCGGCGGCTGGGGTCGCCGTCAGCGCGACCGCGACGAGCATCGCGGCAGCAGGAACGACGAGACGGATGCGCACCGAGGACCTCCAGGATGGTTCGGAAGTGGATCCGAAGCCCGATCTAATCGGTTTCGGCCGAACACAGGATGAATGGTGCGGGATCTCTAAGTTCGCATTAACCGCAGAAGTACCGGTGGCCCGCTCCTGGCACTATCGAGAGGCCTCGCGCGGCCCACGGCTGCGGTCGCGCGAGGGCCACCGCGAGGCCACCGCGAGGGCCGTTCAGCGCAGCAGGATCGCTCCACCGAGAGCGGCGGTGATCAATGACCCGGTCATCACGCCGACGATGAGCACCGGGCGCGGCCGCCCCGGTTTCGGTCCCCGCAGCGCGAGCCAGCGCCGCTCGCCGAAGTAGCACGCCACCACCACGTGCACCCCGACCACGGCCACCGTGACGACCGCCCACCGCAACGGCCAGTGGATCAGCACCCCCCGGGACACGAGCAGGCACACCCCGACCAGCCCGGTCAGCGTCCGGACCCAGGACAGCGCGGTCCGCTCGGCGGCCAGCCCCGGCCCCCGGCGACGCCGCGAACTCACCGATCGCCGCCGACCAGCACCACCGTCAGCAGGACGACCGCACCCACGGCGAGCAGCACTGCGAGTGCCTGCGGGAACCGCGAACCGGGCAGATCGCGTCCGGAGTGCATCTCCTTCTCGACCCGCGCCCACCGGTACGCCGCGTGCACCGCGGTCGCCGCCCCCAACACCAGCAGCACGGCCGCGATCGACGTCCGCAGTACCGGCCGGCCGAGGTCGGGAAGCAGCTGATCGACCGCCAGCCCGCCACCGAGCAGGGCCAGCGCGGTCCGGATCCAGGCCAGGAACGTCCGTTCGTTCGCGAGCGAGAACCGGTAGTCGAGTTCATCCCCCGGCCCGGTAGGTCTGGTGTCATCCGGCCGGCGGATCTGCAGGTCATCCGCCATGGCCGTCCTCCTCGCGCTGCGAGCGGCTCCATCTTCGCACTCGGTCGAACGTCCGGTGTTTGGCGGCCGGGAAAGTGCGGGAACATGGTGCTGGGGAGGGCCACCCGTTCTGCCGGTACTTCGGTGCCGGTGAATCCGCCCGCAAGGGCACGCGGTGGCCTTCTCTTTTTTCGTCCCCGGAATCTGTCAGTTGACAGCCTGCGCCGACACCTGTCAGCATTCTCTGACATATGGAAGAGATTGCCGACCCTACCGGCGACGAGCTGTTGCTGATGCTGAGCGCGCTGGCGAATCCGCATCGGCTCCGCATCGTGGCCGCACTCGCTGCCGGGCGGAACTACGTCAGCCGGCTGGCTCGCGAGATGGGCATGAGCAGGCCGCTACTGCACATGCACCTGCAGCGGCTGGAAGCCGCGGGGTTGGTGTCCGGACATCACGAGGTCTCGGAGGACGGGAAAGCGATGAGGTACATCGAGGTGACGCCGTTCGCGCTTCGGCTGACCCCGCAGCAGATCGCGGTTGCCGCCCGATCGCTCAGCGGTCCCGATGAAGGAGCTCGCTGATGGATTGGCAAACTGCCGCGGTCTCGTGTGCGGCGATCTTCTTCGCCGCGGTGCTCACCTGGCAGATCTTCGCGACCGGCCGGGTCGCCGTGGTCCACGGCATCCGGAAGGAGATCGCGGTCGAGGTGCAGAAGGACAACGCCGAATCACTGGCCGAGTTCCGGGCCGCGATCACCGATCTCGCGGCGGCCCAACGCGAACTCGCCGAGGCGACCGCCGACGTCCGCGCCCGCCTCACGGCGATCGAGAAACTGCTCCGCGAAGTCGGCTGAGCCGTAGCGACGCGGCTGCCACCGCGCCGGAACGCGAAACAGAAGTGGGCCGCCGGGCTGCCACCCGACGACCCACAGCACAGCGGAACTCCCATTCCACTGAAGGAGAGCCATGAACTCCCCGACGAAGTATGCCCGTCCACCGGCCGAAGAAGAGCAGAAGAAGCCCCGACGATCCCGCGCCCGCTGGGGCGCGTGGGGGCTCGTCCTGTTCTGGGTGGTCGTGATGGCCGGCGTCGGCCCGTTCGCGGGCAAGGTGTCCGACGTCGAAGACAACGGCCCGACCGCGTTCCTTCCCCGGGAAGCGCAGTCCACCCGCGTCGCCGAGTCGCTCCAGCGCTTCGGCCAGAGCGATCTGCTCCCCGCCGTGATCGTCTTCGCCCGCGACGGCGGCCTGACCGCCTCCGACCGGGAGACACTCACCGCCGACCGAACCCCGCTGGAAAAGCTCGGCAGCGGCGGTATCGACGGCCCGATCGCGTCCGACGACGGCGCCGCGCTGATGTACGTCGTCCCGGTCAGCAGCGACCACGACCCGCTCGGCGCGGTGGAACGCCTGCGCGAACAGGCCGGAAAGGCCGCGCCGCCGGGCGTGGACGCGCACCTCGCGGGCGCCGCGGGCAACCTGTACGACCAGGTCTCGGTCTTCAGCGACCTGGATTCGACGCTGCTGTTCGCGACCGTCGGCGTGGTCACGGTCCTGCTGTTGCTCACGTACCGCAGCCCGGTGCTGTGGCTGCTTCCGCTGATCGCGGTCGGGTTCGGCAGCCAGCTCGCGACCGCGGTCGTGTACGTGCTGGCCAAACACGCCGACCTGCCGGTGAACGGCCAGAGCGGCGGCATCCTGACCGTGCTGGTGTTCGGCGCCGGTACCGACTACGCGCTGCTGCTGATCGCCCGGTACCGCGAAGAGCTCCGGCGGCACGAGAACCGCTACTCGGCGATGGCGATCGCGCTGCGCCGGACCGTTCCGGCCGTGCTCGCCTCGGCCGGCACGGTGGTGGTCGGGCTGCTGTGCCTGCTCGCCGCCGACCAGAACTCGACCAGGAGCCTCGGCGCCGTCGGCGCGGTCGGGGTCGCGAGCGCCGCACTGGTGATCCTGACCTTGCTCCCGGCTCTGCTCGTCGGGTTCGGCCGATGGGTGTTCTGGCCGCTGGTGCCCCGGGTCGGCAGTCAGCCGAAGCAGTCCCGGCTGCTCGGCTGGGACACGATCGCGTCCGCGGTCGGACGGCGTCCGCGGCTGCTCTGGACCTCGGCGGTCGTGTTCCTGCTCGCGATGATGGTCGGGCTGACCTCGCTCACGCTCGGCGCCACCGATGCGCAGCAGTACAAGACGCCGCCGGACTCGGTCCGCGGCCAGGAACTGGTCGCGAAGCACTTCCCCGCCGGTTCGACCGAGCCGACCGAAATCGTGGCCGCCTCCGCGGCCGCCGACCGGGTGGTCGCGGCCGCCCGGTCCACGTCCGGCGTGTCGTCGGTGCAGGCCCCGATCCGGTCCCGCGACGGCGATCTGGTCCTGGTACCGGTCACTTTGTCGGACGCTCCGGACAGCGCCGCCGCCGAGCGGACCGTGCAACGGCTCCGCTCCGCTCTGGCCGACGTCCCGCAGGCCGACGCCGCGGTCGGCGGCCGTACCGCGTCGGCGTACGACACCCGGGAGACCGCCGTCCGGGACCGGTGGGTCGTGATCCCGTTGGCGCTGGTGGCGATCACGCTGATCCTGGTCGCGGTGCTGCGCTCGCTGGTCGCCCCGCTGCTGCTGATCGGCACCGTGGTGCTGTCGTACCTGGCGGCGCTCGGCGGCACGGCGCTGATCCTGAAGGGGGTGTTCGGCGTCGACGCGGTCGACTACTCGCTGCCGCTGCTCGGCTTCCTGTTCCTGGTGTCGCTGGGCGTCGACTACAACGTGTTCCTGATGACGCGGGTGCGCGAGGAGGTCGCGGCCCGTGGTCACCGTGAGGGCGTCCTCGCCGGCCTGCGCACGACCGGGGGAGTGATCACCAGCGCCGGGCTGGTCCTCGCGGGCACGTTCGCGGTGTTCCTCGGGATGCCACTGGTCGCGATGTTGGCGATGGGTCTGCTGGTCGCCGTCGGTGTCCTCGTCGACACGCTGGTCGTGCGGACGCTGCTGGTACCCGCGCTGGCGCTGGACCTCGGGCCGGTGATCTGGTGGCCGAGCTGGCTCGGCCGGCCGTGGCGGGTTCGTCGCTGACCGGTCACGGCCACGGGCCGGCGCCCGTGGCCGTGACATGTTGGTAACCAGACCGTGGCAGGCTGGGCGACGTCGCTGGTCAGGTAGGGGGTCGGAATGCTGCTTCGGGTGCGGGTCTCACTGCCGGACCGTCCCGGTGCGCTCGGCGCCGTCACCCGGACCCTGGGTGCGGGCGGTGCCGACATCCTGCAGGTCACCGTGCTCGAGAGCGTGGCCGGGCGGGCGCTGGACGAGTTCACGGTGTCGGTGGCCAACTCGGCCGTCCGCGGGCGGGTCTCGGCCGGCCTCGAAGCCGCGCCGGGCGTCCGGATCGAAGGCATCTGGGAGACGGTCGAGCCGCCGGGCGCGTTCCCGGACCTCGGCGTGCTCTCCCAGGTGGCGACGAACCCGTCGCGGGGCCTGGCGACGCTAGTCGACGCCGCGCCCGCGTTGTTCAGCGCGGAGTGGGCGGCGCTCGTCGAAACGGACCCCGAACCCCGGGTGACCACGGCCAGCTGGCAGGCGCCGGACGACATGGTGCTGCCGGAGCTGACGCCGCTGCGTCCGCGGATCCTCAGCGTTCCCGGCGGCCCGCACCTGGCCGTGACGCCGTTCGACGGCACGTCCACGGCGCTGCTGGTGGCCCGGGTCGAGGCCCCGCCGTTCCACGACGTCGAGCTGACCCGGCTGACCGTGCTGGCCGACATCGTCGGCGCGATCGTCGGCCGGGCCGTCGTCTCGGGGTAGGTAACCCCGCGCAAGGGTCGGGTTTGCGACTCCTGGTTGGACCGCCTACGCAGAGTTGCCTGGTAGGCGCTGTGCGCGCTGTGTTCTTCGCCATGAAATGAATGTCGCCGGGGTGACATCGTTCGTTACCGTCTGCGGTTGAGACTGATGGACGAGTTCACAGCCCTCGGGGGTGTCCCCGGGTAGGGGCTGGGTATTCGACCAGGGCCAGAACCAGTGAAATCCCTGACGCACTCGGGCAGTGTCCGCGAGCACGATGGGCACACGCCGGAAGACGCCGGCCCGGGAATGTCGAGGAGGGGTTCGGATGAGCGTTCTGACACCGACGCTGGACGCGCCGGTACTGCGGCCGCGCCTGGTGCGACGACCGGTCGTGTCAGCACCCGCTCCCGCGCCCGTCCGTGTAACGACTCCGCCGGTCACTGTGGAGCGTCGAGTCGCCAAGCGTTCCGCTGTTCCGACGCTGAGTGAGCGCGCCTGGGTGGTGCTGGCGCACCTCTCCGGTGTGGTGTCGAGCGCGGCCGGTCCGCTGGCGATCGCCCGGATGGCCGGGCAGCGCTCGGCCTACGTCCGCGAACAGGCGCTCGCGGCGGCGAACTTCCAGCTGGCGTTCCTCGCCGCGCTGGCGCCGATGCTGCTGCTCGGCGTCCTCACGTTCGGCCTGGCCGCGTTGTTCGTGGTGCCGCTGGTGCTGGCCTGGGGCCTCACCACGCTGCTGGCCGCGTTCGCCGCGGCCGGTGGCGAGCGCTACCGCTACCCGGTCGGTCTGCCCGTCCTGCACTAGCCGGCCCGAACGGCCCGAACGCACAGCGGCCCCCGAGGGGGGCCGCTGTCGTGTGTTCAGCGCGAGTAGAACTCGACGACCAGCTGCTCGTTGCAGATGACCGGGATCTCGCTGCGCAGCGGGTCACGCAGCACCCGCACGGTCAGCGTGCCGAGCGACACGTCGAGGTACGGGGCCGAGGGGCCGCTGCCGGCATTCGCGCCGGTCGCCGCGACGACGAACGGCGTCAACGTACGGCTGCGCTCGTGCACGGCCACGACGTCGCCCTCTTCGAGCCGGTACGACGGCCGGTCGACCCGGCGGCCGTTGACCGTGATGTGCCGGTGCGTCACGAACTGACGGGCCTGATAGATCGTCTTCGCGAACCCCGCGCGCAGCACGGTCGCGTCGAGGCGACGCTCGAGCAGCGACACGAACACGTCGCCGGTCTTGCCGGGACGCTTGGCCGCCTCGTCGAACACCCGGCGGAGTTGCTTCTCGCCGACGTCGTACTGGAACCGCAGACGCTGCTTCTCCCGCAGCCGCAGCGAGTAGTCGCTCTGCTGACGACGACGCCGACCGTGGTCGCCCGGCGGGTAAGGGCGCTTCTCGAAGTACTGGACGCACTTCGGCGTGAGCGGAATCCCCAGCGCTCGGGACAGACGGACCTTCGGCCGGGACTTGTTCATTGATCACCCTCCTGCATTACGGTTAGGCTGCACTAACTAAGGTGAGCCTAACCGAAACTGGAGGCCCGATGGAACCGACTCCGGCGGAGATCGCCCGTACGCTGGCGGCCGGCCACCTGCCGGCCCGGGTCCGCACCGACTGCGGCCTCGACGGCCGCCCCGTGACCGAGTTCGCGGTGACCCACGTCACCGACCGGATGGGCCGCGTCCTCCTGCTGCTGGCCGAGGACAGCCCGGTCGACCGCGCGCTCCGCCCGGTGGCCGCCGACGGCGACGCGGTGGCGCAGCTGCTGATCGCCGACCGGCAGCCGGTACCCAGCAGCCCGTGGCACGGCCGGATCACGATGTCCGGCTGGGCGACCCGCCTGTCCGGCGTCTCGTCCCACCGGGCGGCGATGGACTTCGCCGAGGTCAGCCCCGTCGGCGAGCTGCTCGACGTCGGCCGCGGCAGCGTTCTCTACCGGCTCGACCTCGCCGAGATCGAGTGGGCCACCCCCGGCTACGACGCCCCCGGCACCGAGCCCGACGGCCTCCGTCGCGTCGATGTCGACGTCGACGCCTTCCTGGACGCCGAGCCCGATCCGTTCGGAGCCGACGAGCAGAAGCTGCTGGCCGACCTGGCCGACCACCACGAGGACCTGCTCTCCGAGCTCTGTGCCCAGGCCAGGGAAACCGCGATTCCCGGGGCCGACAGCGCCCGGGCATTGCGCCTCGACCGTTACGGGCTGACGCTCGGCGTCGACGTGGACGGTGAGGAACGCTGGATCCGGGCCGGTTTCCGCCACCCGATCGCCGACCTGCGCGAGCTGGCCGAGGTGTTCCACCTGCTCGCCTGCTGCCGTTGCCGTCCGGAGTCGCACCAGCACACCCCGGAGACGCACGCCCACTGATTGTTTACGGAATGTCCACTCCAGTCCGGGCATGCGTTCCTTACGCCCGAAGCCATCGCGGCAGTACACCTCGGGCATGCCCACACCGGTTGTCGTCTCAGCGGGATACTCGGTGGTCCTCGCCACCGAACCGGCGGAAGTTCGTGCAGCTCAGGAGCTGCGCTACCAGGTCTTCGGCCTCGAGCTCGGCGCTGAGCTCGAGAGGGTCGGTATCGACACCGACCGATTCGATTCGCTCTGCGATCACCTACTGATCCGCGACGACCGCACCGGCGCGTGCGTCGGTACCTATCGGATGCTGCCGCCCGGCCGGAGCGCCGAGCTCTACTCCGACGGCGAGTTCCGGCTCGACCGGCTCGCGCACCTCCGTCCGGAACTGGTGGAGACCGGTCGCTCCTGCGTCCACCCCGACCACCGCTCCGGCGCCGTGATCGGCCTGATGTGGGCCGGGATCGCGCGCTACATGCACCTGTCCGGCCACCAGTGGCTGGCCGGCTGCGCCTCGGTGCCGCTCTTCGACGGCGGTGACGCCGCCGCCTCGACCTGGGCGGTCATCCAGGCCAAGCACCTCGCGCCGGACGATCTTCGGGTCGAGCCGTTGCACCCGTGGCCGGCCCGCGAGGGCGCGCCCGGAGCCTCGATGATCCCGCCGCTGCTGCGCGGCTACCTCCGGCTCGGCGCCAAGGTCTGCGGTCCGCCCGCGCACGACCCCGCGTTCGGGACCGCGGACTTCCTCGTGCTGCTGTCGATGGCCGACGTCGACGAGCGGTACATGCGCCGGTTCCTGGGTTCGGGCGCATGACACGGCATTCCGCCGCGGTCGCCGGGCCGCCGTGGGCGCCGTTCTCGCCGTGCGCGGTTCGCTGTCTTGATGCGGACGAACGACGAGCGCCCTTTCCGGTGGCCGTCGCCCGGCTGCTCGGCGTGCTCGGGGTGCTGCTCGGCGCGCTGCCGCTGGCGGTCGTTTGCCCCGTGCTCCGGGGGGCGCAGCGGACCGCGGTCGTCCAGGGCTGGTTCCGGGCCCTGCTGTGGGCGGTGTCGGTCCGGGTGACCGGACCGGTTCCGGCCGGCCCCGCCGGTGGCTCGCTGGTGGTGGCGAACCACGTCTCCTGGCTGGACGTCCTGGTACTCGGCGCGTACCGGCCGGGCCGGATCGTGGCCCGGGCCGACCTGCGGGACTGGCCGCTGCTCGGTGTGCTGGCCGTCCGCGCCCGGACGATCTTCATCGACCGGGTGCGGCTCCGGACGCTGCCCGACGCGGTCGCCGACGTGCGGGCCGCGCTCGCGGACGGCGCCCGGGTGGTGGCGTTCCCGGAGGGCACGACGTGGTGCGGCGCCGAGGGCGGGCGGTTCCGCCCGGCGCTGTTCCAGGCCGCGATCGAGGCCGGGGCACCGATCGAGCCGATCACGATCCGGTACCGGGCCGGCGGCCGGACGTCGACCACCCCGGCGTTCGTCGGCGACGACCCGCTGGTCGCGTCGGTGTGGCGGGTCGCGCGCGCCCGCGGGCTCTCCGCGGACGTGCGCTGCCACCCGCCCGTCGCACCCGTGGGCGACCGGCGCGACCTCGCGGACGAGGCCGGCCGCCTGGTGCACGAGTCAGTCGACCGGCCAGGTGTGCGCCGGCGCGTTCGAATGCATCAGCCCGAGGTAGTCGACGGTCATCCGGCGGAGCGCCTCGTCGCGGTCGAGGCCTGAACGCTCCAGCTTCTCGACGGTCGCGACCTGCCAGTCGGCACCGGTCCGGTGCGTCAGGCAGCGTCCCTCGACGACGCCGAGCAGCCGGTCGCGTTCCTCGGCCGACACACCCCAGGCGTCGAGACCCTCCGCCGCCAGCGGGAGCAGGTGGCGCAGTACGAGCTCGGAGACCGGCACCTCGCCGGCTCCGGGCCAGTACTGCCTGCTGTGGATGCCGTCCCGCGCACCGGCGTGGAAGTTCTCCGCCGCGGCCGCGAACGACATCTGGCTCCAGACCGGCCGCTCGGAATCGACCAGCGCCCGGATCAGCCCGTAGTAGAACGCCATGTTCGCGGCGATGTCGACCACCGTCGGCCCGCCGGGCAGCACCCGGTTCTCGACCCGCAGGTGCGGACGATCGTCGACGACCGCGTACACCGGCCGGTTCCAGCGCCAGATCGTGCCGTTGTGCAGCGTCAGCTCGGCCAGCGACGGGGTGCTGCCCGCCGCCAGTACGGCGGCCGGGTCCTCGTCGTCGCAGAGCGGCAGCAGCGCCGGGAAGTACCGCGAGTTCTCCTCGAACAGGTCGAAGACCGACGTGATCCAGCGCTCGCCGAACCAGACCCGCGGGCGCACGCCCTGCGCCTTCAGCTCGTCCGAGCGGGTGTCGGTGGCCTGCTCGAACAGCGGGATCCGGGTCTCGGCCCAGAGGTGTTTCCCGAACAGGTACGGCGAGTTCGCGCCGAGCGCCACCTGGGCACCGGCCGCCGCCTGGGCAGCGTTCCAGTACGCGCCGAACGTCGCCGGGCTCACCTGCAGATGGAACTGGACGCTCGTGCACGCGCCCTCGGGCGCCACGCTGTCGGAGTAGGTGTCCAGCCGCTCGACGCCGTCGATCCGGATCGGCAGGTCCTCACCGCGAGCGGCGAAGATCTGCTCGTTGAGCAGCCGGTAGCGGTCGTTCGCCGAGATCGTGTCGGGCCGGACGTGCGACTCGCGCAGCGTCGGGAGGATCCCGATCAGCGCGAGCTGGGCGCCGACCGTCCTGGCCTTCTCGTCGGCGTGGTTGAGCGCGTCCCGGACCTCTTTCTCCAGCGCGCCCGCGCCGTCTTCGGCGATCCGCCGCGGCGGGAGGTTGATCTCGAGGTTGAACTGGCCGATCTCGGTCGCCCACTGGTCGTCGGCGATGACGCCGAGCACCTCGGCGTTGCGCATCGCCGGGCGGCCGTCGGCGTCGACCAGGTTCAGCTCGATCTCCAGCCCGGTCAGCGGGCGGTCGAAGTCGAACCGGGACTCGGCCAGCATCTGTTCCAGCACGTCGAGGCTGGCGCGGACCTTCTCGCGATAACGACGGCGGTCCTCGCGGGTGAATTCGACTGCCGGTACGTCGCGACCCATGCGTCTCCCCTCGGTCAAGGCATCGGTCTTCGATGGCCGGTACCCGTACTGCTCCGGTGAGAACCCCCTGACAAGGAACCATCGCACCGGGTGAGCCGTTGCGAACTGCGAATGCTCGATCAGGTGAAAGGTGTGCACGGCGTGGCAGAAATGGTCCCCGCAGTGGCCGCGAACGAGCCCCACCAGCTAAGCGGTTTGTCCGGTTGGGTCGTGGATGTGGTCGAACTCCTCGGTCCGTTCGGTGTCGGACTGCTGGTGCTGCTGGAAAACCTGTTCCCGCCGGTACCCAGTGAGATCATCCTCCCGCTCGCGGGTTATCTGGCCGGGACCGGTCGGCTCGACCTGGTGACGGTGATCCTCGCCGCGACGGCCGGCTCGGTGCTCGGTGCGCTGGCGCTGTACTGGCTCGGAGCCGCGTTCGGTGAGCAGCGGATCCGCACCTGGCTGCGCCGGCTGCCGCTGATGGACGAGAGCGACCTCGACCGCGCCCAGAGCTGGTTCGATCGGCACGGCCGGGCCGCGGTGCTCGGCGGCCGGATGATTCCGGTCGTCCGGAGCCTGGTGTCGGTCCCGGCCGGGGTCCAGCGCATGCCACTGGGCCGATTCGCGCTGTATACAACAATTGGCAGCGGTTTGTGGAACACGATTTTCGTGGTTCTCGGTTACGTTCTGGGCTCTCGGTGGACCACCGTGGGTGACTACAGCGACGTCCTCAACGCCGTGGTGATCGGGGCGATCGTGATCGCTGTGGCGGTCTTTGTCGGCAAACGTGGCCTCGCCTCCCGGCGGTCGCGTCGGCACCGGAACGGATAGCTACGCACCGTGAGGTAGACGCTGGTCAGCGCGTCGCCGCAGTGCGGTCCGGCAAGCCTGGACGGCCGTGTTTGGATAGAAAGCATGGCCAACGGCGAAGAGCAGAATCTGTTCACCCTCAGCGATCCGGCAACCGCAGAGGTCACGTTCGACCTCGCTCTCCGCGGCTACGACCGACGCCAGGTCGACCGGTACATCGCCCAGCTCGAGAGTGAACTGTCCCAGTTCGCCGCCCGCCGCGACGATGCGCTCGCGCAGAATCACGCGCTGGCCGCGCAGGTCAGTGATCTGCAGACCCAGATGGTGGACGCTTCGCGCCGGACGCCCACCGAGAAGCCGTCGTACAAGCACCTGGGCGTGCGGGTCGAGCAGATCTTCGCGATGGTCGAAGACGAGGCCGCCGAGGTGAGGGCCCGCGCCGAGGCCGACGCCGCGCAGTCCCGGGCCAAGGCCGAGCACGACATCGAGGCGGTCAAGGCCGGTGTCGAGAAGGCGTTCGCCGAGCGCCGGGAGGCCATCGAGGCCGAATACGCGCAGAAGACCGCCCACGCCGACAAGTTGGTCGCCGAGGCCGAGCAGCAGGCCACTGCCTCGCGCCACGACGTCGAACAGTTCCGCGCCCAGGCCGAGCGTGAGATCGAAGACCTCCGCGAGCGGACGAAGGCGCACGCCCGCGAGGTCCAGGACGACGCCAGCCAGTTCTCGGCCCGGGTGCGCGGCGAGGCCGAGAAGCACGCCGCCGACGTGCTGGCCAAGGCCGACGCGCAGTCCGCGGAGGTCCGCCGCAAGGCCGACGAGGCCGCCCGCGGCGCCACCGACGCCGCCCGCCGCCAGTCCGAGCAGACGATCACGCATGCCCGCGCCGAGGCCGAGGCGATCCGTACGAAGGCCAAGGCCGAGGCCGAGCAGATGGTCGCGGAGGCCCGCCGCATCGTCGCCGAGCTCGACCAGCGCCGCAAGCAGATCAAGCAGGAGATCACCCGGCTGCGCGAGGCCGTCGCCCGGCTCACCGGCGGTGCCGCCGGGCTGTTCGGCGAGGAGGAGCCCGAGGAGACCTTAAAGGGTGAAGCTGCGCCGGCCGGGGCTACCGCTCCGGCGCAGCAGGCTCAGCGTCAGACCCCGCAGCAGGCCGATCCGGCCGCCGCGACGACTCAGCGCATCGCCGCACCCGGCGGCCAGCAGCCCGGTACCCAGCCGCAGTCCGGTACCCAGCAGCTCGGGACGCGGCCGAACAACGGCATCGGCCCGCACCCGACCGGTCCGTCGGTGGCCTCCACGACTCCCCGGGTGAGCGCCGACAGCTGAGCGCGCAACAAGAAGCGGTGGGCGTTCGGTCGAACGCCCACCGCTTCTCTTATGTGGTGCAGCTCAGTTGGCGAGCTGACCGTCTTCGTCGAGATCGAATTCGCCGTCGTTCACGCCGGCCAGGAACGCGTCCCACTCTCCCTGGGTGAAGAGCAGCACCGCCTCCGGCTCGGTCGAGTCACGTACCGCGATCTGGTCCCCGACGAACGCGACCTCGACGGTCGGGCCTTCGTCTTCGACGCTGCGCGAGCTCCGCAGCCACACGGCGTCGGAGAGGTCGACGTCGGGCATGGTCCCTCCGGTGATGTACGCCCCGTAACCATTGATGGGGGCTGACGCCGAGAGGGTACACCGCGCGTCACTGCCGCGTTGTGCCCTCGGACGCACGTGCGCTGACCTCCCCGCGTAGAACGTGAAGACGGCGGGGGCCGACCCGGTCAGCCACATCTACCAGGAGCGGGAGCTGTGTTCCTCGGCCCACCGGTGGGCCCGTCCATGATGCCCACACGGATGACCGTGGTGACGGTAGTACGGCCGGAAGTCGGTCGGGACGGCTCCGGAGCGTAGGCGCTCGCGCCATTCGCGGCGACGCCTCCGATGCTTAGCGTGAAATAGGAGAGTGAACGCCAGGAACCCGAGCGGCCAGGCCGGCCAGAAGATTCCGGCACCGGAGAGCGCCCAGATACCGACCAGGACCGCGCTCACCACGAACACGAATCCGAAGTGCCGCCCGAATTCGTCCCGCTCGGCGCGGCGGTCCCGCGCCTGCTCCTCGGGGTCCGGCGGAATCAGGCCCCGGCCGCCGTCGGGCAGGTCGGCGACCAGCGGTGCGAGCTCGTCGCGGTACTGGGACGCGTAACAGGCCGCCATCCGCTCGTCGGCCTCGTCCAGCGACAGCAGGCCGGCCTCGGCGGCCGCACGCAGGATCGAGACGATCCGCTCCCGCTCGACCGACGACGATCGGATCCGGCCGGATTGCGGTGGGGTCTGGTCGGCGGACATGGGGCTCTCCGTTCATCGAGGCCGGCGGGGTGAGGTGCCGACGCTCTCAATGGTCGGCGCCCCAGGGCGCCGTCGCGTCGGCCGGCGGGCGGCGCCCGGGCTGCACCGTCGGGCGCAGGCGGAGGCGGGCACGTACTCCCGTGGGTGTACGTGTACGGCCACCGCAGGCCGATGACCAGGCCCACCGACTGCCCTACGGTCTTCAGGTATGACCACCCCGCGCGAGCCCGGAGAACCCCGGGAGTCCAGGAGTCCCCGGGAACGGTGGGACTCGCGCTGGGAAGCCCGATGGGAAGCCAACGCGGACCGCCACCGGCGGCACCACCGCCGACCCTGGGACCCCCGGCACTGGGAGCGGCACGCCGACCGGCAGGCAGCGCAGTGGGAGCGGCACGCGCAGCGCCAGACCGAGCAGTGGGAGCGGCACGCCCGGCGCTGGGAGCAGCAGGCCCAGCGCTGGGGTGAGCGCGAGCAACGGCGCATGGACCACACCTGGAGCTGGGAGAACCGCAGTGAACGGCACCCCGGTGGGGCGGCCTTCGGCATCCTGATCCTGACCGTGCTCGGGACGCTGCTCGCTGCCTCGGCGCTGAACGGCTACGTCCCGCTGGACTTCCGTGGCTGGGCGCTGGCCGTCGCCGGCCCGCTGTTGCTCGGCGCCCGCAAGAAGGCGCCGATCCTGGTCGCGATCGGAATCAGCGTCGTGATGTCGGCCTATTACCTGCTCGGCTATCCACCCGGACCGGCGTTCCTGGCCGAGGTCGTGGCGCTGAGCGCGGTCCTGCTCGCCAGCCGCCGCTGGGTGGCGTGGACGATCTTCGGGGCCGGGTACGGGACCTTCCTGGTGGCCGAGTCGACGATCGGCCGCGGGCCGGGCGTCCCGATCGGTGGGCTCATCGCGGCCATCCTCTGGACGGCGCTGGTGCTGGTGGGCACGGAGGCCGGTCGGGCGGCCCGGGAGCGGGCCGAGGAGTACCGGGCCCGCCGGGTCGAGGCCGAGCGCAGCAAGCAGGAGGGCGAGCGCCGCCGGGTCTCCGACGAGCGGCTGCGGATCGCCCGTGAGGTGCACGACCTGCTCGGCCACCATCTTTCGCTGATCAACGTCCAGTCCGGCGTCGCCCTGCATCTGATGGACACCCGGGCCGAGGCGGCCACCGAGCCCGAGTTGCGGGCCGCGCTCGCCGCGATCAAGCAGTCCAGCAAGGACGCGCTGGTCGAGCTGCGCGCGACGGTCAACGCGCTGCGCGGCGTCGACGAGGACGCGCCGCGCCAGCCGACCCCGACGCTCGACCGGCTCGACGACCTGCTGGCCGGCGCCGGGCACACCGGCGTGGACGTCACCGTGGAGACGATCGGGAAACCGGCCGGGCCGCTGCCGGCCCGGATCGATCTGGCCGCGTTCCGGATCGTGCAGGAGGCATTGACGAACGTGCGGCGGCACGCCGGGCCGGTCCCCGCCGTTGTCACGCTGGACTACGGCGACGACCTGCTCGTCGTCCAGATCGACGACAATGGGCCCGGCGGCGCGGACGCGGAGCCGCCGGACGCCCATCTCGACATCGACGAGTCACCGGAAGGTGGCGGAAACGGGATACCTGGCATGCGGGAGCGAGCCCAGTCGGTCGGCGGGACGTTGCAGGCCGGGCCGAGGCCCGACGGCGGATTCCGGATCCGCGCCGAGCTCCCGCTGGACGAGTCGTGACCGAGGCGCTGATCCGCGTCCTGCTGGCGGACGACCAGGCTCTGGTGCGGGCCGGTTTCCGCGCGCTACTGGACGCGCAGAGCGGCATCGCCGTCGTCGGCGAGGCCAAAGACGGCGCCGAGGCCGCCCGGCTGGCCGACGCGCTGACACCGGACGTCGTGCTGATGGACATCCGGATGCCCGGCGTGGACGGGCTGGAGGCCACCCGGCGGATCACCGCGAGCGCCCGGCTGACCGCCACCCGAGTCGTGATCCTGACGACGTTCGACCTGGACGAATACGTGTTCGAGGCGATCCGGGTCGGCGCCAGCGGGTTCCTGGTGAAAGACACCGAGCCGGCCGACCTGGTGCAGGCCGTGCGGGTGGTGGCCCGCGGCGACGCGCTGCTCTCGCCGGGCGTCACCCGGCGGCTGATCGCGGAGTTCGCCGGACAGCTGCGCCGACCGGCTCCGACCGCCGACCTCGACGTGCTGACCGACCGCGAGCGCGAGGTCGTCGTGCTGGTGGCGGCCGGGCTGTCGAACGGCGAGATCGCCGATCGGCTGGTCGTGTCTCCGGCGACCGCGAAGACGCACGTGAGCCGGGCGATGGCCAAGGTGGGCGCGCGCGATCGGGCGCAGCTGGTCGTTCTCGCCTACGAAACCGGCCTGGTGCGCCCGCGTACTGCGTAAACGTTCGCGGGCCCTAGTTCGTACCGCCCTGTGTGAGATGTCCGTCGCGGATTGCGAGCACCGTCGGCATTGGGTCACGATGCCCCGGTTCGTAACTCGGGGGCGCACCGGGGCGAAGGAGCGGGCTCGTGGCCCATGTCCATCACTTCACATACGGCCTGATCACCTTGGTGCTCGCGTATTCGGTTTCGGTCCTGGGATGTCTCCTCGGGCTGATCTGTACCGCGAGAGCACGAGAGACCGTCCGGCTCTCCTGGCGGGTGCGTTGGCTCGCGCTGGGCGCGGTGTCGATCGGAGGGACCGGCATCTGGTTGATGCACTTCCTGGCCATGCTGGGTTTCACGGTCTCGAACACGTTCGTGTTCTACGACCCGGCGCTGACCGCTCTGTCGGCGCTGATGGCGGTGGGCATCGTGTCGGTCGGGATCTTCCTGGTCGGCCTCGGACGCCCGTCGTTGGTGAAAGTGCTGGCCGGGGGAGTGATGACCGGGCTGGGCGTCGCCGGGATGCACTTCACCGGTATGGCCGCGATGCGCGTGCTCGACGGCGCGGTCGAGTACGACCCGGTGCTCGTCGTGTCGTCGGTGGCGATCGCGATCGTGGCGTCGACGGTCGCGCTCTGGTTCACGATCGTGATCAAGAGCCGCCCGGCGCTGGCCGCGGCCTCGCCGATCATGGCGATCGCGGTGACCGGGATGCACTACACCGGCATGTTCGCGGCGTCGGTCCGCGAGGTCAGCGTCAACGGCCGGGTCGAGGGTGTGGACGTCACGACGCTGCTCATCCCGAGCGCGGTGATCGTCGGGACGGTGCTGATCGCGCTGCTCTACGCGACGCTCTCCGCACCGGCCGCCGAGGAGCGGGCCGCACAGGCACTCACCGTCCGGTTGCTGCAGGAGTGCGACGAGCAGATGCCGCCGCCGATGGCCCGGCCGACCCGCGCGACGATGCGCACGCAACTCCGCGGACATCTGACCCTCCGTGACGGGGATCCGTCGGAGTCGACCGCGAGTGGCGCCTTCGTGCCGCGTTAGCGTTTAAAGCGGGCTAATAGGTATCCCGGAGTGATCTAGCGCTCAACGCGCAAGGTGGCCGGAACCCGCACGGTTGGGGGTGTTTACGGTGTGAACGACGCTCCAAATTGTCGTGGAGTGCATGCAACCAGTAATCGGTTCAGTACCGTCCGAGTTGGTCCGATTTGGGTCTTGAGAAACCTCCTGTGGTGAGCGAGCGTTTTTGGCCGCAGAGCCCTTTCGGGAGGTTTTCCGGTGGCCGAGGTCCATCACTTCGCATACGGGTGGCTCACGCCCACTCTTGCTTACGGTGTGTCAGTTCTGGGGTCACTCCTGGGGCTGGTCTGCACCGCCCGCGGGCGCCAGGCCCGCACGTCACGGAAACGTTTCGGCTGGCTCTCGCTCAGCGCGCTGGCGATCGGTGGCACCGGCATCTGGCTGATGCACTTCCTGGCCATGCTCGGCTTCGCGGTCGTCGGGAGCGACGTGCGGTTCGCGGTCCTTCCGACGATCCTGAGCGCGCTGCTCGCGATCGTCGTCGTGGGGATCGGGCTGATCATTCTGGGGACCGGCCGGATGCGGTGGTGGCGGGTGCTGGCCGGCGGTCTGTTCGCCGGTCTCGGCGTCAACGTCATGCACTACACCGGCATGGCGGCGATGCGGATCGACGGCACGATCGGGTACGACCCGAAGCTGGTCGCGCTGTCGATCCTGATCGCGGTCGTCGCGGCCACCGCCGCGCTTTGGTTCACGATCGTCGCACGCAACCTCTGGCTGATCAGCGGAGCCGCGTTGATCATGGGCGTCGCCGTCACCGCGATGCACTACGTCGGCATGGCGGCTTCGCGGGTGAAGCTCGACTCCATGCACAGCTCGATGAGTGGCGTCGACGTGACGACGGCGCTGCCGGTGATCGCCGGTGTGTCGGGAATCATCGTGGTCGTCCTCCTGTACTCGGCGCTCTCCGCGCCGATCGACGAGGAGACCCGGGCGGAGGAGGCCCGCCAGCGGTCGGTGACCGCGGAGACGTTCCAGAGCGACCTCTGGACGCCCCGCACGCCGGCACCGGCGACGGCCGGCGGTGGCGCGCACTCGGCGCAGGTGGCCGGCGCGGTGCGCGGTGGCGCCCAGGCGTCCGCGGCCGAACGCCTGGGCGCGGGACGCAACCCGTCCGGAGGCGGCGCCGGGCGAGGCCCGTCGGGAAACCCGGTGCCGACGGCCCCGGGGCCGTCGGACGGCCCTTCCTGGCCGGGTGCCGGTAGCCAGGGCGCGAATGCCGGCGGCGCGCAGGCCACTCCGTACGGGTCGACGAACGGCGCACCGGCGGAGCCGTCGCGGTGGGAGGCCTTGCGTCAGACCCCTGCGCCGCAGCCGGGGCCGAATTCCTCCCCGTGGGCCGAGACCGACTCCGCCGAACCCCCGCGGCGGAGGCACGCGTCCGACCCTTGGACGTGAGCCGGTGTTCGTTCGGGCCCATTGACGGGTAGCTCCACACTGTCACCGGCCGGTGACCTAGCCGGCCGACGACCGGGTGAGGTGAGCGACCATGCCCCACGAGCACGAGTCCGGACTCAAGGAGTCCGAGTCCACGAAGCCGACGCGTCCACTGCCGGTAGGTGTTCCCGAGGCCGACCGCCGAGTGGATCGACGGTCCCGGATCTGGGGACTGATCCTGCTCGCGGTGATCGTTCTGGTCGGCGTCGGGTCGTTCCGCGCCTGTTCCTGGTGGAACAGCGACGATCGCCCGCTGGCCCAGAGCACGGTCGACCGCAGCGGCCCGGTGGTCCTGAAGTCGATCCAGGATCTGGCGCGCTTCCAGGCCGCCACCGGCACGTTCCAGGTCGTCGTCGACCTGGAGAAGGACACCAAGTACGTGCCGAAAGCGATCGCCGGTCAGCGGACGCTGTTCGTCGGCGTCGGCACGGTCGACGCCTACGTCGACTTCTCCGGGGTGACCAGCGACGCGCTCACGATGTCGGAGGACCGGAAGTCGGTCTCGCTGCGCCTGCCGCCACCGGCGCTGGAGAAGGTGAACCTCGACCAGGACAAGAGCTACGTCTTCGCCCAGGAACGCGGGGTCATCGACCGGTTCAAGTCGCTGTTCACCGACGACCCGAACAAGCTCGCGGACGTCTACAAAGCGGCCGAGGCCAAGATCGGGGACGCGGCGAAGGAAACCGACCTGTCCAGCCGCGCGCAGGACAACACCCGCGCACTGCTGACCGGGTTGTTCAAGTCGCTCGGGTTCACGACCGTCACGGTGACGTTCAGCGCCACCTGATCCAATGAGCAGGTGACCGACGACAAGAGGTGGCAGCCGGGGGCGGGACTGGCCGGAGTTCTGGTCGTTCTCGCCTCCGGTGCCGTGCTGGTACTCGAGATCCTCAGCCTGCGGCTGATCGCGCCGTACGTGGGCGTGACGCTGGAGACGAACACCGCGGTGATCGGGGTCGCGTTGAGCGCGATCGCGGTCGGCGCCTGGATCGGTGGCGCCGCGGCCGACCGGCTGCCGCCCACCGTCCTGCTCGGCCCGCTGCTGCTCGGCGGTGGCGCGCTGGTGTTCGTGGTGACGCCGCTGGTCCGTTTCGTCGGTGAGCTGGTCCGGGGCGAGGACGCGTCGGGCGTCCTGCTGGTGGCGTTCGCGGCGGTCTTCGCGCCGGCCGCGCTGCTCTCGGCGGTGCCACCGGTCGTCGTGAAGGCCCGGCTCGCGAGCCTCGACGAGACCGGGACGATCGTCGGCCGATTGTCCGGGCTGGGCACGGTCGGGTCGATCGTGGCGACGTTCGGCACCGGGTTCGTGCTGGTCGCGATGGTGCCGACCACGGTGATCCTGACCGGGCTGGGTGCTGTTCTGGTGCTGGCCGGGCTCGTCGTCCTCCGGGTGAGCCGTGGGGGCGTCAACCGGCAGGTGGTGGGGTCGGTGGTGCTGGCGCTGCTCGGCGTCGGTGCCACCACCGTCGCGCCGGACCCGTGTGACCTGGAGACCGCGTACCACTGCGCGAGCGTCACCACCGACCCGGAGCGTCCCACCGGGCGGACCCTCCGGCTCGACACGTTGCGCCACTCCTACGTGGACCTGGCCGATCCGACCTACCTGCGGTTCGAGTACCTCAAGGTGATCGCGGCCGCCACCGACGTGTTCCGCCCGGCCGGTACCCCGGTCGAAGCGCTGCACCTGGGCGGCGGTGGGCTCACGCTGCCGCGCTACCTGGCGACCGTCCGCACGGGAAGCAGCAGCCTGGTCTACGAGATCGACGCCGGCGTCCTCGAGCTCGACCGCTCGAGGCTGGGCCTGCGCGAGGGCGACGGGATCCGGACCCGGGTCGAGGACGCCCGGGTCGGTCTCGCCGCCGCGCCGGCCGGGAACTACGACCTCGTCGTCGGCGACGCGTTCGGCGGCGTCGCGGTGCCGTGGCACCTCGCGACGACCCAGGTCGTGAAGCAGGTCGACCGGACGTTGAAGCCGACCGGGATGTACGCGGTGAACCTGATCGACCACGGCCGGCTCGCGTTCGTCCGGGCCGAGGTCGCGACGATCGCGGCCACGTTCCCGCACGTCGCGCTCATCGCCGAGCCGGACGCGTTCACCGGGGCGGGCGGCAACCTGGTCGTGCTGGCCTCGCGCACCCCGCTCCCGCTGACCGCACTGGCACCGCGGCTCGAGGGCATGCGGATCAAGTCCGGGGGCGAGCTCACCCGGTTCGTCGGCGACGCGGACGTCCTGACCGACGACTACGCCCCGGTCGATCAACTCGTCACGCCGTACCGTTCATGACGGTCTATCAGGGGTAAGCGGAAGTATCACCGAGCCCGAAGGAGCCGCAGTGGATTCCCGACAGCGGATCGTTGTGGTGGGGGCCGGTTTCGCCGGCTTGCACGCAGCCAAGACCGCTCTGCGCCAGACGCAGGGCCGAGCAGAAGTCGTGATCGTCAACCCGACCGACTACTTCCTCTACCTCCCCCTGCTCCCCGAGGTGGCGGCAGGTGTCCTCGAGCCCCGGCGCATCACCGTTCCCCTCCTGAACGCGGCCAAGGGGGTGCGGCTCGTGCTCGGTGAGGTCGACGGCATCGACACCGACGAGCACCGCGTGTACTTCCAAGGCCCGGAGGACGAACGCGGCTCGATCCGTTACGACCGGCTGATCCTGGCTCCCGGCAGCGTCAACAAGCTGCTGCCGGTGCCCGGCGTCTCCGACCACGCGCACGGCTTCCGCAGCATCGCCGAAGCGCTCTACCTGCGTGATCACCTGATCCGTCAGATGGAGATCGCCAGCAATACCCCCGACCCGATCGAGCGGGCCTCCCGCACCACGTTCGTCGTCGTCGGCGCCGGTTACACCGGCACCGAGGTGGCCGCGGCCGGGCAGCTGTTCACCGAGGCCGCGATGCGCCGGCTGCCGAACCTGCGCGAGGCGCGGTGCCGCTGGCTGTTGCTCGACCTGGCCCCGACCGTGCTGCCCGGGCTGGACCCGCGGCTCGCGACGGCCACCGACGAGATCCTGCGCAAGCGGGGGGTCGAGGTCCGGATGAAGACGTCGGTCGCCCAGGCGACCGACGACGGAGTCAAGCTCAGCGACGGCGAGTTCGTGCCGACCCGCACGCTGGTCTGGTGCGTCGGCGTCCGGCCGGACCCGCTGATCGAGAGCCTGGGCCTGCCGACCCAGTCCGGCCGGCTGACCGTCGACACCTACCTGTCCGTCGCCGACCATCCGGACGTGTACGCAGCCGGCGACAGTGCCGCGGTGCCCGACCTGACCCGGCCGGGGGAGATCACGGCGATGACCGCGCAGCACGCGCAGCGTCAGGGAGTCCAGGTGGGCAAGAACGTCGCCGCGTCGCTCGGGTACGGCGTCGCGGCCGAGTACAAGCACCACGACCTCGGGTTCGTCGTCGACCTGAGCGGGGCCAAGGCGGCGGCCAACCCGCTGGGCATCCCGCTGTCGGGGTTCCCGGCCAAGATCGTCACCCGCGGCTACCACCTGCTCGCGATGCCGGGTAACCACCCGCGGGTGGTGGCCGACTGGATCCTCGACGCCACGTTCCGGCGGCAGGTCAGCCAGCTCGGCCTGGTGCGGGGTACCTCGGTGCCGCTCGACACGGCGTCCGGTGTGGAACGTCCCAGCGGCGCGCACTGACATGCCGATACCCGGTGGCTGACGGGCCACCGGGCATCGGTACCACCTAGTTTCAGCGGCGACGACCTCGCCAACGGGCCGGGTACGCCGTACCGAAGCCGCACATGTGCAGAGCGATGAACAGCAGACCCAGCGCCACGAGCGTGTTCCAGTTGAACAGGTCGCTCACCGGAAGCTTGTCGATCAGGTCCAGGAACAACAAGATCCCGAACGTGATCGCGGCCAGGATGGCAAACATGCAGGGCTCCTCGGGGGATTAGGAGTTACACTGCGCCCCCAGTTCCCCGCCGCGACACCCGTGAAACTTTGCCCCTGACTCGGGGCTACCAGTTCTCCATCGATGCGGCGAAAATGCCCGCCAGATCCTCGGCGGCGGGCGTCCGTGGCGACACGCTGAGCAGCCGCTGCTGCTTGAGCGCCCCCTCGACCAGCGCGCCCACGTCGTCCGAAGTGAACCCCACGGCCGCCACGCCGGACGGGATGCCGATGTCGCGCATCAGCGCGATCAGCGCTTCGGGCAGACGCTCGACCGGAGCGGCGTCGGTCGCCGCCCCGCCCGAGAGCAGCGACGCGGCCCGGAGGTGCCGGTCGGGATCGGTCGGGAACGTGAACCGGAACGCCGCCGGAGCGGTCAGCGAGACCGACTGGCCGTGCGGCACCATCGCGTGGTCGGCGTCGAAGCCGGCCGGGCGGTACTCGCGCACCATCCCGGCGATCGGGTACGCGCAGGCGTGCGGGAGGTGGACGCCTGCGTTGCCGAAGCCCATCCCGGCGAACGTGGCCGCCATCATCATGTCCGTGCGCGCGTTCAGGTCGGTGCCGACCAGCACCGCCCGGCGGAAGCTGCGGGCGACCAGCTCCAGCGCCTTTTCCGACCAGGTGTCGGACACCGGGTTCGCACCGTTGTAGGCGACCCGGGTGTCGGCGGTGTGACGCAGGAACGTCGTGTAGTGCCGCGCGGTGTACGACTCCAGCGCGTGGCAGACGATGTCCATTCCGGACGCGGCCGTGACCGCGGCCGGCAGTGACAGCGTGACCAGCGGGTCCACGACCGCCAGCACCGGGCGCAGCGACGGGTGGCTGATTCCGGACTTCACCTTCAGCCCGAGGATGTCCAGCACGCAGACCGGGGTGCTCTCCGACCCGGTGCCTGCCGTGGTCGGGACCGCGATCAACGGTTTCGGCGGCTTGCGCGGAGCCAGACCCTCGCCCACCGGCTTGTTGACGTAGTCCATCAGGTCGCCACCGGACGTGCTGAGCAGGTTCACCGCCTTGCCGGTGTCGATCACCGACCCGCCGCCGACCGCGACGAACGCGTCGAATTCGGTTTCGCCGGCGAGCTCCGCCGCGACCGCGGCCGCGGCGCGCAGGCTCTCGTCGGTCGGTTCGCTGTGGGCCCGGTCGTAGACCGCGTAGTCCACTCCGGCCGCTTTCAGCGCCTCCCCGATGCGGGCAGGCAGGCCGGTGGCGGCGATCCGCGGATCGGTCAGCACGAGCACCCGGCGGACGCCGAGCCGCGCCACGTCGTAGCCCACCTCGTCGGCCGCCCCGGGCCCGAATTTCAACGGCGGTGCACCCCAGGTGAACACGGACTCGGTTCGCAGGTCGGTCATCGACGACTCCCCTCCAGCAGATCGGCCGCCTCGAACAGCGGAGCGCTCTTCTCGGCCAGCGGTGCCAGCGCGCTGCGCAGGACCACCGGAATGTCCAGTGTGCGCCGCGAGCCGCCGTCGACATAGACGTGGACGAACCGCCCGAGCGCGACGGCCTCCTGGTCACCTTCGCGGAAGACCGCGAGCCGGTACACCACGCTGGACCGGCCGAGCCGGGCCACGCCGATACCGACCTCGAGCCGGTCCGGGAACCCGACGGGTGCGAAGAACCGGCAGGACGTCTCGGCGACGAGCCCGATCGCCGGCAGTTCCCGGATGTCGCAGCCCGTGGCCTCGATCAGCCATCCGTTCACGGCCGTGTCGAAGTACGAGTAGTAGACGACGTTGTTCACGTGGCCGTAGTGATCGTTGTCGGACCAGCGGGTCGGGACGTCACGGAGCACCGGGAACGTGGCTCGGGTCGGACGGTTCGGCATGCGCCTATCGTGCCCTGATGCGTGCGGTGCGGGATATCGGCAATTCCGCCGGGCGAGCTTTACCTACTGTGCCGATAGGAATTGTTTTCTCGACCCGGGTCTGAAAGACTGGCGTCATGAGCGACGCTTGGTACCTCACCAGTCGCCTCCACATCGACTTCGGGCACGCCTCCAGTGCCTGGTGTCGGCGCTCCTGACCTAAGCGACCCCGCCCACTCGTCAGGAGTAGACCGATGAGCGTTCAATCCCTTTCCCCGCAGCGACGAAAGGCCCGGCCCGCCGGTGGGTCGTCGTCCGCATCGATCGTCGTCGAGGTCGCGGTCAGCGGCAGCGATGCGCTGGAGGCCGCGACGCGGCTGGCCCGCGAGATCCGTGATTTGCTGGATTCGGCCGGTGCCGACCCGTCCGGCGTCGTGGTGTCGGCCTCGGTCGGCCTCCAGATCGGCGCCGGTGCCCCGCGTGTCGCCCGGCCCGCGTTGAGTTCGGTCGGGACGACGTCCCGACCGGCGCAGGCTCAGCCGGCGCAGGCTCGGTCGGCGCCGGGACAGCCGGCTCCGGTGCAGTTGCCGACGTTCGTCGCACCCGCACCGCGTCGGCCCGAGGTTCCGGCGGTGCCGCCGGTCGTGGCCGCGTCCGTCGCGCCGTTGCAGATCTATCCGGAGCGGCGGGTCGCGCTGCTCGCCGGGGAGGCGCTCTCGCTCACCCGGCGGGAGTTCGATCTGCTGCTGTTCCTCGCCGAGCACGCCGGGCGGGTGTTCGATCGTCCCCAGTTGCTCCGGCTGGTCTGGGGCCACCAGGTCATCTGCGGCGAGCGCACGGTCGACGTCCACATCCGGCGTCTGCGGGCCAAGATCGAGAAGACCGGCCCGGTGATCTCCACCGTGCGTGGCGTCGGCTACCGCCTCGACGCGGCCGAGCGGGTCGCGGTTCTGCACGACCGCGCCTGAGACGACCGAAGGGGCCGGCGTCCGTGAACGCTGACCCCTTCGTGTGAACGTTGCTTACCGGCGGCGTAGCGCCTTCGGCGTCGGCATCGCGGTGAACGCGATCGTCTCCATGTCGCTCGGCGCCGGCATCGCCTGCGGCGTCGGGTCGGCCCGGGGGGTCGTCCGCATGTGCACGGCCAGCCCGGCCACCCCGGTGAGCGCGACCGTCAGCGTTGCCCCGACCGTGAACCCGGCCAGCGCCGGCAGGTCGGAGAACACTCCGCCACCGGCGATCAGGTGCTGGTAGGCCCAGTAGCCCTCCAGTGCGGTGGCGGTGGTGCCGATCGCCGCGATCACCGACCAGTGCAGGGGCTGACGTGCGGATTCGGCCAGGTCGAGCGTCCGGATCGTGTTGAGCGTCAGCGTGATGTCGGACGCTCCGGCAGGCCGGGTCTTGAGCGACCGGTGCGCGTCGCGCCGACGTCCGAACAGGATCAGGGCTCGGTCCGGGGATTCCGGGCGGGTCTCCAGCGCGCGGCGGGTGAGCCGGTGCACGGCGTAGCCGAGCGAGGCACCGACGAATGCGACGAGCACGATCGGGACGCCGCTGACGATCGCCAGACCGGCCGCGGCGGCCGACCAGAGCGCCGAACCGATCGTCGCGAGCACGATCGCCGACCGTTTCGGGTTGCCCGAAATGACGGTGGTGGCGACGGCGACCGCCAGAGCGACCATCGTGACGTAGAGAACCATTTGGTCAGTCTAAGTCATCCTTCACAAGTTCCTGTCAGACCCATCGCGTGTTCTGAGGTGCAACCATCGGCACGCGCGGGCATGGTCCCTGGCGTCGGCTCCGGTCCGGGGCGGCCTCCGCCGGAACCGGTGAGCGTGGCCGCCCTATCCTGTGAGTTCGTTGAACACGGCAGAAGGAGCGGGCGATGGCCAAGCGCGAGCGTCGGCTCGCTCTTCCCGGCTACGCCCGTGGGGTCTGGCAGCGGGTAGCGGCCGGACGCCCGGGCGGCCGGCACCGGAGCGGGCCCCCGGACCCCGGCACGCCGGAGGCTCCCGAATCGCCGGAGCGGCCCGATCCGCGGCGCGCGGCATCGGTCGACGACCTCGGCGACCCCAACTTCGGCCGGCCGGATCACGACCGGGCCCACCGCACGCCGGGGGAGCGCCGCCGTAGCGACCAGATGCCGCGCTGGCTGCCGCGCGCGTTCGTGGTGGCCGGACTGACCGTCACCGGCTTCGTGCTGACCTGGTGGCTGCTGGGCCGCCTGCGTGACCTGATCGGGCTGCTGCTGCTGGCGCAGTTCCTGGCGTTCGCGCTCGAGCCCGCGGTGAACTGGCTGGCCCGGCGCGGCTGGAAGCGCGGGGCCGCGACCGGCGTCACGATGCTGGTCGTGCTGGCCGCGCTGACCGGGTTCATGGTCGCGGTCGGCTCGCTGCTGGTGTCCCAGGTCACGACGCTGTCGGCGCGGTTCCCGCAGTACCTCGATCTGAGCGTCGACTGGCTCAACAGCACGTTCGACACGCACATCTCGATCCAGCAGATCCAGGACCAGTTCACGGCCAGCGACGGGCCGCTCCGCCGCTGGGCCGAAGGGCTCGCGAGCAACGCGGTCGATCTGAGTACCAGCGCGCTCGGCGTCCTGTTCCAAACGCTGACCGTGCTGCTGTTCGGGTACTACCTCTGCGCGGACGCGCCCCGGGTGCGGCGGTCGCTCTGCTCGGTGCTGCCGCCGGCCCGCCAGCGGGACGTGATGCGGGCCTGGGAGATCGCCGTCGACAAGACCGGCGGGTACCTGTACTCACGGCTGGTGCTCGCGCTGGTGTCGAGCCTGGCCCACTACATCGTGCTGTCGATCCTCGGCATCCAGTACTCGGTGGCGCTGGCGCTCTGGGTCGGGCTCGTCTCGCAGCTGATCCCGACCGTCGGTACGTATCTGGCCGCTGCGCTCCCGCTGATCGTCGCGCTCGTGGCCGACCCGGTGGACGCGCTGATCCTGCTCGTGTTCGTGATCATCTACCAGCAGGTCGAGAACTATCTGCTGCAGCCGCGGATCACGGCCAGGACGCTCGATCTGCATCCGGCGGTCGCGTTCGGGGCCGTGCTGGCCGGTGCCGCCGTGCTCGGGCCGATCGGCGCCGTGCTGGCGATTCCGTTCGCGGCGATCAGCCAGACGTTCGTCGGGTCGTACATCCGCCGGTACGACGTCGAGGAACACCCGATCCACGATCCGGTGGCGATGGCGCGGATCCCGATCGCACCGGCGCCGCCGATGCCGCCGCGCTCGGGTGAGGACGCACCGCACCACGCCGACGGCTCGGTGTCGGCTCCGGCCCCGGCGTTGCCGGAACCGGACCCGGAGCCGGAGCCGGAATCGCGTCCGCCGGAGCCGCCGGAGGACGACGAGAAGCGGGTCACCGCGGAGTGACACCGGAGACGCGGGAGACACAGTGGGACCAACCGTCGGAGTTCCGTTCGGCAGCCTCTCCCGGGCGCGGTACCGCGGTGCGGTGATCCGCCCGTCCGGGGCCCAGGAGAGCTTGAACGGCGCGGTCGTCGAGTACTACCGGCAGTGGCAGGCGGCGTTCGTCCGGCCGGAGCCGTGCGGACGCGACTGGGCCGCGATCGTCTCCCCGGACGCCGGGCTGCCGTACATCGGCGAGGCGCAGGGCTGGGGCCTGGTGATCACCGCGCTGATGGCCGGGGCCGACCCCGACGCCCAGCGGCAGTTCGACGCGATCCTGCGGTACGTACTGGGGCACCCGTCGTCGATCGATCCCGACCTGCACGCGGCCGAGCAGAACGAGCGCTGCGAGAGCATCAACGGCGGCGACTCGGCCACCGACGGCGACCTCGACATCGCCTACGGCCTGCTGCTCGCGGCCGAACAGTGGGGCACGCCGACCCACGGCGGCCCGAGCTACGCCGACCTCGCCCGCCGCCGGATCGAGGCGATCAAGCGCAGCCTGGTCGAGCCGCGGTCGCACCTGCTCCGGGCCGGAGACTGGGCCCGCGACGGCGACGACGACGTGAGCCGGATCTCCCGCTCGTCGGACTGGATGCTCGGCCACTTCCGGGCCTACCGCGCGGTCAGCGGCGACCCGTTCTGGGACGCCGTGCTCGAGGCGCACCTGTCGCTGATCACCCGTCTGCAGGGCTCGTACTCGCACGGCACCGGGCTGCTGCCGGATTTCGTGACCGACATCGACCGGGAGCCCCGCCCCGCCCACGGTGAGATCCTGGAGAGCGAGAACGACGGCAGCTACTGGTGGAACGCCTGCCGGGTGCCGTGGCGGATCGGCACCGACGCGGTGCTCTCGGGTGACCCGAGGTCGATCGACGCGGCCGGTGCGCTGAACACGTTCGCCCGCAACACCACCCGGGACGACCCGACCCGGATCCGCGCCGGGTACTCGCTGAAGGGCCGGGCACTCACCGACGACCTGGAGCCGGCGTTCGTCGTCCCGTTCGCGGTGCCGGCGATGCTGGACCCGAACGGCCAGCAGTGGATCGACAACCAGTGGCACTACCTGACGACGACGCCGGTTCGCCCGGACGCGTACTACCCGGCGACGATCGGCCTCCAGGTGCTGCTGGTACTCACCGGCAACTGGTGGACCCCCGGAGTGTTTTAGGACTTGGGGGCGGGCTGGAACGTGTTGGCGAAGTTGCTGAAGTACGGCTTGCCGGAGCTCCACAGGCTCTCCGGCGTCTCCCAGTAGAGGCTGTACGCCTGGGTCGGCGACGTCACGAAGCCCCGGTTCAGCACGTGGATCTGCTGGCCGCCGCGGTTGAACGTGAACTCCCAGTCGGCGGCGGTCGAGTAGTTCCGGTACGGGACCTTCTTGATGGAGATCCGCTGGTAGCCGTTCCCGCGGGACTGACGTCCGGACTCCTGGTCGGTCCAGTCCGCGACCGCGTCCGCCTTCGGCTGGTCGGACTGCTGGATCAGCAGGAAGTAGCCCCGCTGGTTCTCGATGCGGAACCCGCCGCTGCTGTTCGACGAGCTCCAACCATCGGGGACGCCGATCGTGAAGCCGCCCGGCCCGGTGACCCGGTGCCAGCCGGCCGGAAGCGCGGTGCTGCCGTTGCCGGCGTCGGCCGACGCCGGCGGGCTGGTCGGAGCACTCGGCGACGCGGACGCCGAGCCCGAGGCGCTCGTGCTCGGAGCGGGGGAGCTCGCATTCGCCGACGGCGCGGCCGACGACGAGGACGGGGTAGCGACGTTCTTCGTGTCGTCCGCGTCCTTCCGCGAGAGCACGTAGGCGAGGCCGGCCACCACGAGCAGCACGACCAGGACGGCGGCGACCGCGCCGATCAGCGGGCCGCGGCTCTTCTTCCGGTCGGCCGGCGTCAGCGGGGTGCTGCCCGAGGGCGGGATCGTCGCCCGCCGGGGCGTCTTCGTCGCCGGCTCGGAGCCGAACCCGACCGCGACGGGTTCGGCGGACTCCGGGTCGGCGCCGGCCGGTGAGACCGGGGCCGGGCTGACCGACGCCTCCTCCGGAGGCGTCCGCTGCGCGGGTGTGGCGGGCACGGCCGGGCTCGTCGGGGACACCTGTTCCACCGGGGCGTCGGCGGCCGGTGCCGCCGGGCTGGTGGGTTTCGCCGCGTCGGCCGGTGCCGGGCTGGTCGGCTTCACCGCACCCGCGGCGGCCGGGCTCGCCGGGGCGACCACCTCGGCAGCAGGCAGGATCGCCGTTGCCGCCGGAGCCCGCCGGCGCGGACGCTCGGGCGCGGGCGGCAGCGCGGCCAGTGAGATCTTGCGGAGCGCGAGCCGAGCGTCCTCCACCGACGGACGCTTCGTGGGCTCGCGCTGGAGCAGCGCGGTGAGCACCGGGGCCAGCGGACCGGCCTTCACGAACGGGTCGGGGTCTTCCATCGCGGCCGCGGTAAGAATCGGGACAATTCCGTCTCGGTCGTACGGGGGACGCCCCTCGACGGCGGTGTAGAGCGTCGCTCCGACGGCCCAGAGGTCGCTGGCCGGACCGGCGGGCAAGCCTCGGGCGCGTTCCGGCGCGATGTAGGAGGGCGAACCGAGGATCAGCCCGGACCGGGTCATCGCCGGGTCGCCCTGGACGCTGGCGATGCCGAAGTCGGCCAGCACGACCCGGCCGTTGTCGCCCACCAGCACGTTGCTGGGCTTCACGTCGCGGTGGAAGATGCCGGACGCGTGCGCGACGCCGAGTGCGTTGAGCAGCTGGACCCCGATCGAGGCGACGCGCTCGGGCGGAAGCGGCCCCTCGTCGCGGACGACCTGGTTCAGTCCGCGCGCTTGGACCAGTTCCATCACGATCCACGGCCGGCCCTCGACCTCGACGACGTCGAAGACCGTGACGACGTTGGGATGGCTCAGCCGGGCCGCGGCACGGGCCTCGCGCTTCGTGCGCTCCATCAGGTCGTCGCGCGTCTCGTCGTCGACGCCGGGGGGCAGCAGCACCTCTTTGACCGCGACGTCACGGTCGAGCAGCTCGTCGTGGGCGCGCCAGACCGTGCCCATACCGCCCCGACCAAGCTGGTCGACGAGGCGGTAGCGGCCCGCCAAGACCGTCTGCTGCGTGTCGGCCATCGCTCTGAGGTACCCCCGAGTCCGTCACCGAAACGATACCGATTCTCCACTGTGTCCGTTGAACGGGGGACCGGTGCCGTAGTTGCCCAGGTCAGGATGGGTCAACGGGTCAAGTGGCCTACGTCATACCAACCGGCCAGTTTGCCGGTTTTGGGCCAACGCGGAGTTTCGGGCAAACGAATGTCTGCTCGGGTTTGGTCGCAAAACGGAAACAGTCCTAGGTTCTGACCCGTCGCGGCGGTACGAAAGTGCTGGTCCGCCGCGATTTGCGGGCCATCTCGGGCGGTTCAGGGGAGCCGCCCGCTCGAAGGAGGATCTGTGCGTAACCCTCTCGCCCGCCGGTTCAGCCGGGTTGCGGCGCTGACCACCGCGGCAGCGCTCGCGCTGGCGATCACGGCCTGCTCGCCGCCGGAGAAAAAAGACGACTCGAGCGGTGGCGGCGACACGGCGAAGGCGGCCTCCGCCACCAGCGCCAAGGACCTCGGCACCCTCGACGACCTGGTGTCGGCGGCGAAGAAGGAGGGGACGCTGAACGTCATCGCGCTCCCGCCGGACTGGGCCAACTACGGCAACGTCATCAAGGGCTTCGAGAGCAAGTACGGGCTGAAGGTCACCTCGTCCCAGCCCGACGCGTCCAGCGCGGACGAGATCACCGCGGCCAAGAACCTCAAGGGCCAGGACCGCGCGCCCGACGTCTTCGACCTCAGCCCGGCCGTCGCCGCCGCGAACACCGACCTGTTCGCCCCGTACCAGGTCGAGACGTTCGCCGACATCCCGGACGGGCTGAAGGACCCGAAGGGCACCTGGGTCAACGACTACGGCGGCTACATGTCGATCGGGTACGACTCGAGCAAGGTGCCCGCGCCGACCTCGGTCGCGGACCTGCTCAAGCCAGCCTACAAGGGCAAGGTCGCCCTCAACGGTGACCCGACCCAGGCCGGTGCCGCGTTCTCCGGCGTCGTGATGGCCTCGCTGAGCAGTGGCGGTTCGGCCGACGACATCGCACCCGGCGTCGACTTCTTCAAGAAGCTCAAGGGCGCCGGAAACTTCCTGCCGGTCGACCCGACCCCGGCGACGATCGAGGCCGGCCAGACCCCGGTCGTCATCGACTGGGACTACCTCAACGTCGCCCAGGCCGTGAAGACCCCGTCGTGGAAGACCGTCGTCCCGGCGAACGCGGTGCTCGGCAGCTACTACGTCCAGGCGATCAGCAAGGACGCTCCGCACCCGGCCGCGGCCCGGCTGTGGCAGGAGTACCTGTACTCCGACGAGGGGCAGAACCTGTGGCTCGCGGGTGGGGCCCGCCCGGTGCGCGCCGACGCGATGGAGAAGGCCGGCACGATCGACAAGGCCGCGTTCGGGAAGCTGCCGGCCGTGACCGGCACGCCGGTCTACCAGACCGACGCGCAGACCACGAAGACCAAGGAATACCTCGCCGCGAACTGGGCGAAGGCCGTTGCCTGAGTCAGCTCCTCCGGTTGAGGTGCTGACTCGCCCGACCCCGCCCCCCGCACCGGGGGTCGGGGCCGGGCGGTGGCGCCTCCGATCCCTGCCGACGCTGCTCGGCGTCGTGCCGTTCGGCGCCTACGTCGTCATCTTCCTGATCATCCCGACGCTGGTCGTGGCGATCGGAGCCTTCGCCGCGAACCCGGAGGACGGTGGCGGCTTCACGCTGGAGAACATCAAGGCGCTCGGCGAGTCGCAGGTGCTGGACGCGTTCGTCTTCAGCATCTCGCTCTCGCTGGCGTCCGCGGTGATGGGCGCGGTCCTCGGTGCGCTGCTCGCCTACGCGGTGGCCACCGCGAAGCCGGACGGCCTGCTGCGGCGGATCGTCACGTCGGCCTGTGCGGTGCTCGCGCAGTTCGGCGGCGTCACGCTCGCGTTCGCGTTCTACGCGACGATCGGCCTCACCGGTTTCGTCACGCTGTACCTGCAGAACCACTTCGACGTCGACATCTTCGCCGGTGGCGTCTGGCTGTTCGAGTTGCCGGGCCTGACGCTCGTCTACACCTACTTCCAGATCCCGCTGATGGTCATCGTGTTCCTGCCCGCGCTGGACGGCATCCGTCCGCAGTGGCGGGAAGCCGCGGAGAGCCTCGGCGGCTCCACCTGGCAGTACTGGCGCCTGGTCGGGGGCCCGCTGCTCGCGCCGTCGTTCCTCGGCTCGACGCTGCTGCTGTTCGCGAACGCGTTCTCGGCCTACGCGACCGCGGCCGCGCTGGTCAGCCAAGGTTCGCCGATCGTTCCGCTGCAGATCCGGACCGCGCTGACGAGCGAGGTGCTGCTCGGCCAGGAGAACGTCGGCAAGGCGCTGGCCCTCGGCATGGTGGTGGTCGTGGCGGTCGTGATGTGGTTGTACGCGCTGCTGCAGCGCCGGACCTCACGGTGGCTCGGGTGAACGCGTCGCGGCGGTTGAAGCTGCGGATCTTCCGCTGGGTCGTCGTGGTGCTGCTCGGGTTGTTCTTCCTGCTCCCGCTGTACGCGATGCTGGAGTTCACGACTCGGGCGGCCGGTGGCGGCCGCTCGTTCGAGGTCTGGAAGACGCTGGCGAACTGGGGCCAGATCCAGGAGGACTACCCGGACCTCTCGACCGGCATCGTCTACTCGCTGGAACAGGCCGCGCTCACCGCGGTACTGATGCTGATCCTGCTCGTCCCGACGATGGTGTGGATCCGTCTCCGGCTGCCCTGGCTGCGCCGGCCGATGGAGTTCCTCTGCCTGCTCCCGCTGACGATCCCGGCGATCGTCCTCGTGGTGGGTCTGGCTCCGGTCTACGCCTGGGTGACGTACCTGATCAGTGGTTCGTCGCTCTGGCTGACGTTCGCGTACGTGATCCTCGTCCTCCCGTTCGCCTACCGCGCTCTGGACGCCGGGCTCTCGTCGATCGACGTCAAGACGCTGTCCGAGGCGGCTCGCAGCCTCGGCGCCGGCTGGGGCACGGTGCTCTGGCGGGTCGTGCTGCCGAACATCCGCTCGGCCGTGCTGTCGGCGGCGTTCCTCTCGGTCGCGCTGGTGCTCGGCGAGTTCACCATCGCGTCCCTGCTCAACCGGGAGAACCTGCAGGTCGCGATCAACCTGCTGGGCAAGAGCAGCGCCACGATCTCGGTCGCGGTCTCGCTGGTCTCGCTGGTTCTCGCGTTCGTCCTGCTGTTCGCACTCTCGTTCGTCGGTGGCCGACGGCGTTCCAAGGAGGCCTCATGACGGCGGTGGCTGATCTTCGTCAGGACAGTGTCGAAGTAGCCCTGACCGGCCTGCGCCGGACGTTCGGCACGGTGCACGCGCTCGACGGACTCGACCTGACGCTCTCACCCGGTGAACTGGTCGCCCTGCTCGGTCCGTCCGGGTGCGGCAAGACCACCGCGCTGCGGGTGCTGGCCGGTCTCGAGGACGCCGACGCCGGCACCGTGACCGTCGGCGGCAAGGACCTGACCCGGGTTCCCGCCAACAAGCGGAACATGGGCATGGTCTTCCAGGCCTACAGCCTGTTCCCGCACCTCACCGCGGTGCAGAACGTCGAGTTCGGGCTGCGGTTGCGGAGGATTTCGTCCTCCGAGCGGCGGAAGCGGGCGTCCGAGGCGTTGGAGCTGACCGGGCTCTCGGCGCAGTCCGGGCGGTACCCGCACGAGATGTCCGGCGGGCAGCAGCAACGGGTCGCGCTGGCGCGTGCGCTGGCGATCCGGCCGGCGGTGCTGCTGCTGGACGAGCCGCTCTCGGCCCTGGACGCGAAGGTCCGCGTGCAGCTGCGGGACGAGATCCGGCGGATCCAGCTCGAGGTCGGCACGACCACGCTGTTCGTGACCCACGACCAGGAGGAGGCCCTCGCGGTCGCCGACCGGGTCGGCGTCATGCGCGCGGGCAACCTGGAGCAGATCGGGCCTCCCGAGGAGGTCTACGCGCGACCGTCGACCGCGTTCGTGGCCGAGTTCGTCGGGCTGAGCAACCAGCTGCCCGGCGTCGTCGGTGCCGGCGGGACCGTGGAGGTCCTCGGTCAGGTGCTGCCGCTGGCCCAGACCGACATCGCGGCCAAGGGCACTCCGGTGACGGCCTACGTTCGGCCGGAGGCCGTGCAGATCTCGGCCGACGACACCGGCGACGCCCGGGTGGTGGCCGCGGCGTTCCTCGGACCGAGCAGCCGGGTGACCGTGACGATGCCGGGTGGCGAGACCCTGACCGCGCAGGTGCCGAGCTCGACGGTGTCGGCGCTGGGCCCGGGTACGGCGGTCCGGGTGTCGTTCGCGCCGACACCCGTTGCGGTTTCTGCCTGAAAGCGGCGGTTCGGTGGGGCCGCGACTCGATCGTCGCGGCCACGCCCCCTCCTACGTGTGGTCCTGAGTTCACTCCAGCCGGGGTGAGCTCAGGACGCCGTCTTCGACCGCGCGGTCGCGCAGCTCGAGCTTCGTCCTGGCCGCCCGTCCGGCCTGCTCGTACTTGTCGCGGACGCGGTCGAGGTAGCTCTTCGCGGTGCCCTGCTTGACGTTGAGGCGTCTCGCCACGCTCGACATCGTCAGGCCGGACGCGTAGAGCCGGAGCGCCTCCCGCTCCTGGCCGGACAGCTCCGGCACCCCGTACGACTTCGTCCGTTGGATCAGCGCCGCGTGGCTCTGCGACACGTGCCGCTCCCCGTGTGCCGCTGCCGCGAGCGCCTGGCGCATATCGCTCGCGTCCTGCGATTTGCGGACGTAACTCAGCGCGCCGGCGCGGCCCGCCTCGTGCACCAGACCGGCGTCGTCGATCGTGCTGCACGTGACGACCGCGAAACCGGCCTGGATCAGCGCGACGACGTTCTCGGCCACCCGTCTACCGTCTCTCAGACGCAGGTCGAGCAGCGCGACCGGAGTGGTCGGCTGCTCTTCCGGGTAGGGCCGGGGCCGGGCCGGCGGCATGCCGTTGATCCGGCGCAGCTGACCGTTGTACCCGGGAGCACCGTTGTACCCGGGAGTGTTGTGCGCCGGGTTTCCGCCGTGGGCCGGTGGCGGCGCCGGCCGGGTGTGCCCGGTGAACCCGTTCGGTGGTGCGCCGCGCGCGAGCAGCTCGGTCACCGACTTCGCCGTGCCGATCACGCGGACGTCGAGCCCGTCCGTCGATCCGTCGGGTCTCGGGGTCACGTTCGAAAGCCACGCGGCGATCCCGTGCAACAGGATCTCGTCATCGTCGACGACCACCACGCGGATAGGGCCGCCGAAGCGGCTCAGGCCGCTGTCTTCGTGTCCCATGTCACCTCCAGCCAGGCGATGCTTGTCATTTCCGGTTCGATGTCAACGCGAATGCGGCGATCGGGTACCAGCTGATGGCCGGTACCGACCGCCACGGCCTCCAGTACCGGCGCGGGTGTGCCGGTGGGGAAGCAGAAAGTGATCGCGATCTCTTGGGGCGTGCCGCGCACGGTGAGCGTGGCTTCACCGGGCAGCGCCTCCATCAGCATCCGGTCGGCCAGCTGCGTGAACGTGCGCTGCCAGTCCGGGGAGAGTGCGTCGAGGCCTTCGCCGAGATGCAGGATCGGCACGATGTCGCGCTGCCGTGCACTGCGGGTGACGGCGGCGACGGCGTCCAGGGTGGCTATCGGGGTCGTGAGGTCGTCGTGGTCGACCAACGCGCGGACCTCGGCGGCGGCGAGCTCGCACCGTCTTCGGACCATCGGGGTGTCGGGGTCGGCGCTTCCGTTGGTCAGGGCCCGGAGCAGCGGGAACAGGTCGCGGTTGAGCGCCGCGTCACGTTGCCGGCGATCGGCGGCCACGGCCTCGCGCGCTGCGCGCGCAGCGTCCAGATGGTGGTGTTCGGCGAGAGCGCTCGCCGCGTCGGTCGCGTGCTGACGGAGCTGCAGGACGATCACCAGCGCCCCGACCTGGGGAATTCCGGCGCCGAAGACGACGCCGAGCGCGATCGCCAGCGCCGGGCCCGAGCCGCTCCACTCGATTCCGACCGCGACGAGGATCGTGAGCGCCAGCGAGAGCCAGGCCAGGTCGAACCACCGCGGCCGCTGGACCGCGAACACGGCGAGGATCCATCCGAGGACGCCGATCGGCCAATTGGCCGGGCTGAGCAGCCCGGCGGGCGTGCAGTCGATCAGGACGACGACCGCCGCGACGAGCGAGATGCCGGTGAGCCAGGTGGCGTGCCGGTCGATCCAGTCGGACGGGAAGTTGCCTTTGCCCTGCAGGGTGACGAGCGCGACCTGGAGCAGCGTGACGACGAACAGGACGAGCCAGCCGGTGAGCGCGATCCAGCCGGTGCGGTACTCCGACCAGCTGGTGAGCAGCAGGGCCAGGCTCAGCGCCTGCCAGAAGTGACCGATCCAGGCGAGGGCGAGCAGCCCGTACCGGGTGAACCGGTCGGCGAGCACGCGTTCTTCGAGCAGGGGCTCGGCGGCGGGCCGGGAGGGCCCGGCGGATGCGGGCGCGCCGCAGACGGGCGCGGTGTCGGCGACGGCGGCCCACGGGGGAGCGGGGCGGATGACCTGGGCCGCCGGGGCGGCCCAGCGGAGGGTGACCACGGTGCCGCGACCGATCGCGGACCGGACGCTCGCGGAGCCCCCGATCGCGGACATCCGGCCGGTCAGCGACTTGGAGAGCCCGAGCCCGCCGCTGGAGGCCTTGGCCGGGTCGAAGCCGCGGCCCCGGTCGTAGATCGTGAGCTCGAGCGCGTTCCCGGCTCCGCGGGCGGAGATGCCCACCTCGGTGGTGCCGGCGTGCTTCTCGACGTTCGACAGCGCCTCCCGGCTCGCGGCCGTGAACGCCGCGGTCACCTCGGCCGGGAGCTGGTCGTTCGGAGCACCGTCGGCGGCGTACGGGCGGAGTCCCCGGTAGGACGCCTGACGTGCGGCGACTTCGACGAGCTGGCGGCCGGTGCGCACCGGGTCGTCGGTCTCGGAGTCGCGCGAGAGGGCTTCGAGGTCGTCGGTGCACCGCGCCCGGACGATGTCGGCGCGGCCCCGGAGGCCGCCGCGGGCGACCGCGGTCAGCGTCGTCAGCACCGTGTCGTGCAGCAGGAGGCGGCGGGCGCCCCGGTCGTGCAGGCGGGCCCGCTCGACCGCGTCCGCGCGCCGGGCGATGTTCCGCCTGGCGATCGTCGCGTCGGCGTTGCCCGCACCGAGGCGCACCAGCCGGACGAGCATGAGGCCGATCGCCGCCAGGGCGAGCAGCACACCGGCGGCCTGCGCGGTGCCTTCGAACGGTCGGGCCAGCCCGAACGGCTCGTTGCTGCCGGCCTGCATCCCGGCCATCCGGGAACCGAACAGGTACGCGGCGATCTCGACGAGCGCGACCACCCAGACCAGGGGCGCCCGGAGCCGCCAGGACGCGAGCAGGATCGAGACCCCGGCCCAGCCGACGACCCAGCTCCCGGCGGCGCCGGTGTATTCGGTGGGGAGCAGCCGGACCATCGCGATCAGCAGCCCGCACGAGACCAGGACGTCGCCGAGCACGGTCCAGACCGGTAACTGTCCGCCACGCCAGCACGTCCACGCCGCGATCAGCCCCCAGGCGACCGCGCCGACGAGGAGCACGTCCCGCCAGAACGAGGGTGCGGCCACGGCTCCGCTTCCGTACGCGACGACCGGCGCGACGACGCACCACGCCGTTCGCAGCACGGCCGCCGATCGCGCCGCCACCGGCCCCAGCCCGACTTCGCGGGCGAGCAGGGTGGCCGACGGGGGTGCGGAATCCGTAGGTGTGGCCAGGTCACCGTCGTGGTACTCGGGCGGCACGTGCTCCGGTCTACCGCGTAATGCGTAGACCAATGTCAGCGGCATCCCGTCTATCCTTCGCTGTCGTCACGCGGGTGTAATTCGCTCCGATTTCGGCTTAACACATCCCCTACGAACGCGAAAACCTTTCAGGTATTGGCGGCTGCCCTGTCTTTGCCCATCGAGGGGCCTGCTCACGCGCGTGGTTCCGGCCGGTACCAGGGTCGAGTTGTGGGCTGCTGAGTCAGTGCTCGTCGGCGCCAGTGACGCTGTGTGATCATTTCCGGGGACGTCCAGATTTATTGACTTTCCGAGTCACGGAATTGCCGGTGAGTTCCGTGCGGTTCGGACACTGTGGATTCCCCGGAACCGGATTCCGCAATGACGTGGCTGCGAGTATGCCCCCAAAGTGGCGTCAGCGGGGGGCAGGCCGGTTGGCCAGGGCAGGTTCGGTAGGACGGCCGATGTCGCCCTGGGCCGTATGGATGGCGGCGCCGGGTTGGGTGACCGGTGTGTTCCCGAGAGGCCGGTGTGGCGGCTGAAGTAGCCCGGCTTAAGACAGCCCGAAGGCTCGCGTAAACCGGCCACCCGAATTAACCGGAGGGCGCTGCGCCCCGGCACGATGAGACCCGTTTAGATGAGCACCGGTCTGTTCGGCGGGTGTGGGGGTGCCTGGCGTTGGAAGCGTCCGGTGTGGAGTACGGAGGAACGGCTTGACCAGCAGGGCGTCAACCGACAAAGGCGTTCGGGCGTGACCCGGAATCGCCCGGGGGATGACTCGCGGGACGAGCTGGCCGAGACCGACTTCTTCGGTGCTCCGCGCTCCCGGGACGGTGGCGCGCGAGCTCGTTCGCGGTCCGGTGACACGGGTGAGATCCGGGTCGGCACCGACCTGCCCGACTCCGGTCCCGGTCGTCACCGCGAGGCCGGGAGCCTGCGGGCCGGCGGAATCGCCGAGTGGCGGCGGGACCTGGACGCCTACCGCGCCCCCGAGCCGCGTCGGGAAGGCGACCCGCGTCGGGGAGACGACCCGCGTCGGGGAGACGACCCGCGTCGGGAAGACGGCCCCGAGGGCGCTGCGGACGTGTGGCGCGAGGGCGGCGCGGGACTGCGGCGCGAGGGCGGCGCGGGACTGCGGCGCGAAGGTGGCGCGGCCGGGCGGGGCGACAGCGCGGCCGGGATGGACGGGCGGCGCGCGATCGAAGCGCGCCGGGAGACCGAGTCGCGCCGCGGGCCGGTCGGTTCGGAGCCGGGCAGGCCGGAAGCGCCGAGCCGGGCCATCGCGGGCAGTGCGGTCGCGGGTGTGGCCGGTGCGGTCGCGGCCCGTGGCGCGGGCAACAGCGCAGGCGCGGGCGGTACCGCGGCGGGCAGCAGCGCAGGTGGCCGTGCGGCCGACGGCAGCGCGGCCGGCAGCGGTGCGGCCGGCAGCGGCGACGACGTGTTCCGGTCCGCGACGCGGACGTCCGAGCGACCGAGCACCTTCTTCTCGCCGGCCGGCTTCTCGCCCGACGGCTTTTCGCCGGACGGCGCGGGCCCGGAGCCGGGTGGCGCGGCTGCGCGCAGCGCGTCCTTGGGGCCGTTGGCCTGGTCGGCGTCTGCCGGCGGATCTCCGGCCGACGCCGAGACCCGAGTGATCTCCCGGCCTCCGGCCCGTACCGCCTCCGCCGCCTCCACCGGCTTTCTCGGCGGCGTCCGTCGGGCGCTCCGGCGGCGCTGGCTGGCTCCGGGGCTCGCCGGTGGTGCCGTGCTCGGCTCGGTCGCGCTGGTCACCGGCGTCGCGCAGTTCGCCGGTACCGCCTGCGCCGCCGTCCCGATCGCCGTCCACGCCGCGGTCCCGGCACCCGGAACCACGGTCAGCGGCAACGCCACGTTCTTCGACGGCGGCGTCGGCAACTGCTCGTTCCCCGAGTTACCCGCCGACGACCTCTACGTCGCCCTCGGTCCGTCCGAGTACTCCGGCTCCGCGGCCTGCGGCGAGTACCTCGACGTGACCGGCCCGTCCGGCACCGTCCGGGTCAAGGTCGTCGACCAGTGCCCGGAGTGCGCGGCCGGTCACATCGACTTGAGCCGCGAGGCGTTCGCCCAGATCGCCGACCCCGACGCCGGTGACGTGCCGGTGACGTTCACGGCGGTCGCCAACCCGCCGGTTCCGGGCAAGCTCAGCGTCCAACTGAAGGACGGTTCCTCGGAGTTCTGGCTGGCGCTGCTGGTCGACAACCACGGGAACCCGCTCACGAAGGTCGAGGTCTCCTCGTCCGGATCGAGCTTCACGGCGCTGAGCCGCACGTCGTTCAACTTCTGGGTCGCCGAAGGCGGCCTCGGCGCGGGTCCGTTCTCGGTGCGGGTCACCGACAACCAGGGCCGGACCGCGACCATCCCGAACATCGCACTGAGTCCGGGCGAAGTGCAGGAGTCGGACGTCGCACTCGGCGACGGCCGGCTGGTGGCTCCGCTCGTGCCGTCGAGGTCGGCCACGCCGAAGCCGTCGGCCTCGGCCGGTTCCACCAGGGCGTCCGGGTCGGAGTCCGCGTCTTCCGGGCCGCTCGCGGCCGCCGGTCCGAACAGCAGCGAACGGGCCGGAACCGGCTCGACCACGGCAGCGACACCGGACGCGGACGCGTCCGAGGAGATCGCGGCCAACCCAGTACCGTCGAATTCGGCTGCGACACCTCGCCAGTCCGAGTCGGCGGCCGGATCCACGGGGCGGAACACATGTGGCTAGGCCCAGGGGGGCGTCGGCGGTTGGTGGCACGGCGGGGGCGACGGCGCCCACCGTCCGCGCGCAGGGGACCGATCGGTCCTCAGCTGAGCCGGCCTCCGGCCGGTCAGCCCAAATCGTCACGCTGAGAGGCGTACGCGTCGGACAATGACCTGATGGCTCACGCCACGGTCACCGTCGACCTCGTCGTTCGCGATCTCCTCCACGAGGATCTCGCGGGCTGTGCGTGGGCCGGTCCGCCGACCCGCCTGCACTTCATTTCCGCTGCGCTCGGCAGGCGGACGTCCGGCGCTGTCGATTATCTGGCGGTCTGCGGGCCGAGCGACTTACCGCTCGGCGTCGGCGGCGTCGACTACGGCCGCGGTGTGGACGCGGGGTGGCTCTGGCAGATGGCCGTGCACCCGGCGTTCCGTTCGTGCGGGATCGGCACGCTGCTCGTGCGGAGCGCGGAGGAGCGCATCCGGCGGCGGGGGCGGTCGTTCGCCGAGCTGGGCGTGGAACAGGCGAACGTGGGGGCGCGGCGGTTGTACGCGCGGCTGGGGTACGAGGTCGTGCGGGAGCAGGGCGAGGAGTGGGACGTCGAGGACGCCGCCGGACGGCGGATCCGGCGGCGGGCGCACTGCACGGTGATGCGGCGGTCCTTGCTGCCCTGACTGTCGTCGCCGAACTGGGTCGTTGCCGAACTGGGTCGTTGCTGCGCCTGGGCCGCCGCTGGGCGGCGGCCGGAGGGCACTCGGGTCAGGCGTCGACCTCGACGACCTTCAGCAGGACGATCGAGACGTTGTCCTTGCCGCCACCCTCGAACGCGGCGTGCAGGAGCGCGTTGACGCTGTCGACCGGGTCGGCGTGCGGGTTGGCGAGCGCCGCGGGCAGGGCCTCGGGCTCGCTGTAGTCGGTCAGCCCGTCGCTGCAGAGCAGGAAGCGGTCGCCCGGCACCACCCGGTGCTCGGAGACGTGCGGGTGGATCACGCTCTCCTGGCGGGTACCCCCGAGCGTCTGCGTGACGATCGTGGTGAAACGCCGGCCCGAGGCCGGGTCCAGCGGCGGCGAGTCGTCCACCGAGAGCTGCTCGAGCGCGCCGTCGTCGCCCACCCGGTAGCAGCGGCTGTCGCCGACGTTCAGGCAGAACGCGCGGTCTCCGTCGAGGACGAGGCCGACGACCGTGGTGCCCATGCCGTACCAGTCGGGGTTGTGCGCCATCTCGGCGAACACCGCGTCGCTGGCGCCCCGGACCGCGGCCACGATCGCCTCGTCGTCGTGCAGGTCGGGCGTGGCGTCGCTGAGCAGCGCGGCCGCGAGCCGGCTGGCCCGGAAGCCCTCGACGTGCCCGCCGAGCCCGTCGGCCACGAGGAACGACACCGGGCGATGGGTGTTCACATCCAGCCGTACGGGCTCGTTCTCGAACGCGCCGGACAGGAACCCAGCGACTGCCAGGGTGTCCTCGTTGCGGCCGCGGACCAGGCCGCGGTGTGTCACCGCGACTACGTCGACCCTGGTCACCGTGGACCTCCTCTACCGGCTCTGTGGCGACAGGCTATGCCCCGCCAGCATCCTGTGCTGCTCTCCGCGCCGCGAGGGACGCCGAAAGCCGCAGCGTCCGGTGCGCGACGTGTGGAGGCGCCGCGGCCCGGACCGGCAATCGTTGTGGACGCCGTTGACCGACGTCACCGCGCGGATGGTACCCAGTCGCCGCCAACCCGTCCGCTCGCGGCCCACGTTCTCGGGGGTGGCGGGGTGATTCGGGTGGCTCCGCCGGGGTGGCCCGTCGACCCCCGGACAAGCGTTCTGGGGACAACCGGGCGGGCTGTGGAGGGCCAATTCGCCGCCTATTTCCCGCGCATTCTTGGTGCCTCGACGAATTCGGAGGTGTTTGTGGTGGGGACCATGTTGTGCGCGGCGGTGCTGGCGTCCGGAGCGGTGGCGCTGGGCACGACCGGGCCGGCACCGGTGACGTTCCACGTCCGGTACCAGGCCGAGGGCGGCAGCCATCAGACTTACCTGGACGCCCTGCAGAACGGGGGTGTGGCGGGGGAGGCGTGGCTCGACTCGTCCGAGCACGACGAGCGGCGGGCCCGGACGCTGACGGTCTGCGACCGGCGGCCGGACGGGGTCGGAGTTGCGGCGCGAATTCTCGTTCCGGACGGCCGGAGAATTGTTTATGTGGCGCCGGTGGGGCGTCGTTGTTCCGAGCGCGTCCTCGGTTATCCGATCGTGCGCTGGCAATTGTCGTTCGGTGGTCGTTTCTCCGGGGAGGTGCCTCCGCCGCCGCTGGTGTGAGTCCAGGCGAAGTCGACGCGGGCGACACTGGCGACGCGGTCGGCCACGGCGTCCCGGGTCCAGTGCCCGCGGACGCCGGGCCGCTCGGCGAGGTAGTCGGTGACCGTGCCCGGGTCCCAGCCGTGTGCCTCGGCCAGCCCGCCGGCGATCAGTCCGAGGTACCGCGGCGCCGGTGCCGCCGGCTCGATGTCTGCGCAGGCCCAGGGAGCGGTGAACGTCAGCATCGGGTGGTCGTCCAGGTGGCCGGGGCTGACCAGCGTCTCGTACCGGCCCGGTCCGAGCGTGGCCAGGCCCTCGCCGAGCGCCTCGGCCAGGTCGAGGTCGGCGTCCGGCGTCCGGCCCATCTCCTGGGCGGCGATGTCGGCGAATTGGCCCGCCGTGACCAGGTATCCCCGGGCGGCGGCCCGGCCGGGTAAAGCCGGGTCGTAGAACGCCATCCCGCCGGTCCAGGTGCGCGACTCGAGCGCGAAGTAGATGCCGCCGGGCAGGAACACCGGGGTGGTGCGGCGGGGCGGCCGCGGGTCGCGGGAGCCCGGGTAAGTACGGGCGGCGCCGGCCGGACGTCCGCCGGCCAGGTAGTAGTGCAACCGGTCGGCGTGCAGGTTCGACCCGTACGCGACGTACCACACCAGGTCGGCCATGCGGTCCAGCATGCCTGCGCGGGTAGGCTCGGGCGCGTGACCGAGCCCGCGAAGCCCGCTGAACCGACGCTGGACGTCCGGATCGATTCGTGGCTGCGGGGTTTCTCCAAACGGCGCGATGTCGATCGGGGGAAGAAGCGCACGAAGACCGTCCGCGTGCTCGTCTACTGGCCCGAGGCCGAGTGGGCCACGATGGCGGAGCGCTGGCCGCAGTTCGTTCCCGAGTACGGCGACGACCACGACACGCACCGCCGCATGGTCGAAGACATGCTGCGCACGCACTCCGAAGAGGCGAACGTGTCGCTCGGCATCGCGTCGCTGACCGTCGACGGGCTGGTGGAGTTCGCGCACGCTCGCGAGCTCGACCCGGTGACGTCGGAGACCCGGGCGGCGTACGCGGCCGAGCTGGGCCGGGCCGGCACGGTGAAGTCGTGGCCGCCGTCGTTGCGCCAGAAGTGCTGGTGCGGCTCCGGGAAGAGCTACCGGGAGTGCTGCGCCGCCCTCTGAATCGGTGACCGGCCGGATCGGGTGCTCGGGTGGTTCGTCGGACGAGGTCACGGAAGCCCGACAGGCTAGCTGACGAGCTGGGCCCGGCTGTCGCGGACCGGGTAGCCGAACGAAGCGGTGACCACCAGCGGGGCGAGCGTGCCCCCGGAGCCGTCGGACCCGGCCCAGGTCACCGCCCAGGTGATCGCGATCGTCATCCGGTAGCCGCCGGTGTGCCGGTAGGTGTGCCCGCAGTCGGGCGAGCCGCCCGGCCCGTCGGCGGGATCGGTGAGCGGCGTGCCGGGGTTCCGGCAGACGACGCCGGCGCCGTCACCAGGGTGCCACGTGATGCGTACCGGTGCCGCGGCGACCGTGGCGCTGAGCGTGCCCGCCCTGACCGTACGGGTCAGCGGCGTCCGCCAGGGCCCCGGGTCGGTCCAGAGCCAGACCGGGACGCCCCTGAGCCCGCCACGGGTGCCGTCGGCGAAGTGGACCAGCGGACGGAGCGCCGGAGCCGGTAGCGGCAGCGTGAGCCGGCTGCGGGCTTCCTCGGCCAGCGCGGGCACCCCGGAGCCGCCGCTACCGGCCAGGCACAGCGCGTTCAGCGAGGCGTTCGGCACCAGACATTCCTCGGGCGCGTCGGTGGCCCGCGGCGGCGCGGGCCGCTGCGTCTTCCGCCCGCCGTCACGCACCCGGATGTCCACCGACCGCCGGTTGTCGCCCCGGACGGTGATCGGACCGTCGTCCGCGCCCACCGGGCAACTCGGCAGCAGGCTCGACAGAAGCGCCACGGCCACGGCTGTCACCGCAGCCCATCGCCGTGCACGCACTCCGCCACCCCGGCCCGTCCGCCACCCGCCCGCCGTGGAGTGCTCGGGCGGGGCCGGGGGCAGCCGGACGGCCGCGGGGCTGCGGGTCAGCACGGCGCGATGCCCGAGTAGGTGATCGCGGAGAGGCGCCAGACGCCGTCCGCGCCCAGGACGAGCGTGGCGCGCACCGGGTTCCTCGCCTCTCCGCGGGTGACCGGAGCCCCGGTGGCGGCATCGGCCACCCCCGAGGCGTGCGAGTCGAGACATCCCTCGACGAGTGCCAGGCCGCCCTGCACGCGCACCGACGATTCCCGCGGCTCGTCGCGTCCGTAGTTGCGCTGCCCGGCGGCGTCCAGGGTGGTCCAGTTCCGTAGGAGGTGGCTCAGCTCCGGCTCGGTGGTCACCGGGCCCAGCAGTCTTTTCCGCTGCTCGGCGGGGGCCGCGGCGGCCACCGGAAGCACGTCGGTCCAGAACGCGCGGTACTGGGCCAGCACCGCCGCTTCTGCCGACTCCGTCGCTTCCGCCGCCTCCGGCGCGGAGGGCGCGGGGGGCACGGGCTCCGCCGACGCTGCGCTCGGGCCGGGCACCGCAGGGGAGCGAGCCCCTGCCGCCGTCGGCCCACTTGCCGCCGTCGGTCCACTTGCCGCCGTCGGTCCACTGGCCGTCGGTGGGAGCGAGCCGTACTGCTCGTGCCCCCCGCATCCCGAGACCCAGAACGCCGCCACGGCGACCGACCCCGCGACGATCGCCCGCCCGGCCCCTCGCGGCGCGGCCCACGGCCACGGCACCGCCCCGGGTCGCGCACGCCGAGTCATCCACCCACGGTAGCGACGTCGCTATGCCCGCGTATCAGCTATCCACAGGCCAGTCGGCCAGCGTGGACTCGAACCTGGTCCGCACCAGATCGACCAGCTTGTCGACCTCGTCGCCGGGCCAATCGGCGGTCTCGATCGGGTCGAGAACGGCCACGTCCACCGTCCCCGGATGCACCAGCAACGAGTCGCGCCACATCAGGTCCCCGGCGTTGCGGATCACGATCGGCACGATCGGAACGCCGGCCTCCACCGCGAGGTGGAACCCGCCTTTCTTGAACCTTCCGAGCCTCGGCGTCGGAGACCGCGTCCCCTCCGGGGCGATCGCGATCGACACGCCGGACCGCAGTTTGTCGACCGCGGGGGCCAGCGCCGCGCGGCCGCGGCCGGCCGACCGGTCCACGTAGGCCACGTCCAGCAGCGCGCCGATCGCGGTGAACCGGGGGTCGTTCCGCGCCTCTTTCTTGACGACCGCGGTCACGTCCCGCCGGATCAGGCTTCCCAGCACGCCCAGATCCAGGCTGCTCTGGTGGTTGAACATGAACACCGCGGGCCGACGGGCCCACAAATTCGACTCGCCGACCACGTTCAACCGCACTCCGGCCAGCGCCAGCGCCAGATCGGGCCCGAGCGACCCGGCCAGGTTGGCCGCCGTGGAACGCGACCGGCTCAGCACACCGACACCGACGCTCAACCCGACCGAGCCCAGCAGCGCGCCCAACGCGACCGAGGTCCGTACCAGCGGCCCGACCCCGAACCGCGACCCGGGCGGCGAGAGCCGGAGCACCGGCCAGTCCTGCACCAGCGCGGCCGCGGGCAGGTCGCCGTCCGGGTTCAGGGCGACCGGATGCCCGACGGCCGCCAGGAACGGCACGTCCTCGGCCCCGTTCGAGTACGCGTAGGACTCCGCCAGCCCGACCCCGGCCCGATCCGCGAACGACGACACCGCCCGGGCCTTGCCGGCTCCCCAGAGCGTGCCGCCGTCCAGCTCGCCGGTCAGCATCCCGTCCGCCACCTGATGGCGCGTGCAGAGCACCTCGTCGAACTCGAGGTCGCGCGCGACCGGACAGGCCTGGAACCAGGTCGCCGACGTCGCCATCACCAGCGTGTGACCGGCCCGCTTGTGCGCCTCGACCAGCCGGCGGGCGCCCGGATAGATCAGCCCGGCGATCTCCTGCCGGAACAGGCGCTCGCCCCACTCCTCGAGGTCTTCCTCCTGGCGCCCGGCCAGCGCCCGGACCGCGAACGCGGCCAGCGCGTCCAGGTCGGCGCCGCGCAGGCGCATGTCGAGCGCCAGCCCGAGCGTCTGGCCGAACTCGAGCAGGCCGACGTCCCGCTTCCGGATCCGGTCGCGGTAGACGGTCACCGCCGTGTACCCGTCGATGAGCGTCCCGTCGAGGTCGAAGAACGCCCCGACGGTCGGGCCCTGCGGGCCCGCGGCGATCTCCGCGAGCCGATCCTCGAGCTTCACGGCCGGGACACTCCCGGCCGCCGGGCGCTCACCGTGACCGATCCCGGGTACCCGGGTGCTCCGCCGTCGACCGCCTCCGTCTCGGATCCGTACGCCACCCCGCCCGCTGCCTCGTCCGCGATCGGCCCCAACGCCGCGTCCGCCGGATCCAGCGGTTCGCCGAGCGCCAACGCCCGCACCCGCCGCACCCGGCGTACCCAGCCCTCGATCTCGTCCGCGAACTTCTGCCGGGCGACCTGCACCTCGTCGCGCCCCGGATCCACCAGATCCCGGTTCGCCGCGAGCTTCAGCGCGGTCGCGAACAGCTCCCCGGAGATCGACTCCGAGCTCGCGAGCTGCTGCTGCATCCGGAGCTGCCGGGCGACGTCCAGACACTCCCGGGTGAAGGCCTTGGCCTCGACCGGCGTCCGCGGATCCCGCGCCGCCAGCCGCTGAGCCACCACCCAGTACGCCTCCAGGAACGGCTGCAGCACCCGGTGCGCCAGGTGCACCCGCAGCGACGCCAGCAGCGTGGCCGCACCGGCCGGGTCGGACGTCCGCGACCTCCAGTCCGGATCGATCAGCTCCAGCTCCCGGTGCAACTCGGCCCGGAACGCGTCCTTGTCGCTGAAGAAGAACTCGAACTTCAGCAGATCCCGCAGCGCCAGCGCCGCTTCCCACCCGTAGTCCAGCACGGAAGCCCCGGAAACCGACCGCTCCGCCACGGCCTGCAGCATCAGCTCCGCCACTGCCCGCGTCACCAGGAAGTGGATCGCGTTGTTGCGGTAGAACGCGGCGACCAGGTGCTGGTCCGGCCCGACCCGGTACACCGCCTCGGTGCCCTTGTCGAACCGCTCCACCACCCCCGACGAAGCCAGCTCGTCCAGCACACCCCGGACGCCCTTCTCGTCCGCCAGGCCCAGCCCGTCCGCGGTGGCCAGTCCGCGCACGGCGAAGTACGAGACCAGCGGCGAGAGGACGGCGGAGACCTCGGACACCGTGAGCGCCCGGTCTTCGATCCCGAGCAACGCGAGCGTCACCAGCGACCGCGGCATCACCGGCGTCGCCTCGTTGATGCGGTGGCTGACCTCGAACGCGGTCTTCTGCACGGCGAGCCGCTGATCCGGCTCATCGGCCAGTGCCGCGCGCAGCGACAACGGCTCACCGAACCGCACCTGCACCGAACCCCGCTGGGTGTCCTGCGCCCGGTTGAACTTCAGCAGCCAGGAGAAGCTCTCCGGCGCCTTCGCCGCTCCGTGCGCCTCCTCGGCCATGATGCCGACCTCGTAGAGCTGGTCGTAGCTGAGCGAGACCGGCACCAGATAGACGTCTTCCGCGCCGCTGGAGCGGAACGCTTCGGCCAGGTACGTCAGCAGCCCGTAACGCGGCGGACGGAGCTTCCCGGTCCGCGACCGGCCGCCCTCGATGTACCACTCCAGGTTGAAGCGCTTCGAGATCAGGTAGCCCATGTACTCGCGCAGCACCCAGCGGTACACCGCGTCGTCGGCGATGCTGCGCCGGATGAACACGTAGCCGCTGCGCCGGATGAGCGGGCCGATCGGCCAGAAGTCGATGTTGACGCCGCCCATCACGTGGTTGAGCGGCAGCCCGTGGGCCAGCAGCGCCGGGCGCAGCACCAGCGGGTCGAGGTACGACCGGTGGCTGGGCAGGAACACCAGCGGGTACTTCCGCCCGAGTTCCCGCAGCTCGTCGGCCTTCGAGTCGTCGACCGACACCCGGTAGGCCCGGGAGAAGTACCGCCCGAGCCGGTTCCAGGCGTCGATCGCGGTGCGGCTCTGCGTCGCCACCATCTGGTTCAGCGCGGCCAGCGCCCGCTCGTAGACCTCGTCGACCGGCAGGTCCAGCTCGTCGGACAGCCGCTCGAGGCCGGTGCGGAACCGCGGCGAGGCGGTGATCTCCTCCACTACGTACTGGGCCACCTTGTACTGGCTCCCGATCAGCGCGCGTTCCGCGCGGTCGAGCGCCAGCACCGCCTGACGGCGGACGAACGACTCGAAGTCGCCCTTGCCCGCCTGCCGCTGCCAGCGCTCCCGCAGGTCGTCCACCGTCGCCGGCTTGCCCACGATCACCCGGCAGCGGTCGGGCCGCAGCTTCAAGATCAATTTCTGGACGCTCTGCCGCGAGCGCCGTGCGCCGACCCGTCCGACCGTCGTCCGCAACCGTGCCAGCGGGGTGTCGTCCCCGTCGGCCGGAAGCCAGGCCACCCGAACCGGCGTCACCAGCAGACCGTCGGTCAGCATCGTGTGCAGCCGCTCGTCGGTCAGGTCGAGCACCAGGCGGCCACCATCGCCGGCCGAGTCTTCCAGCTGCTGGGTCAGCCAGGCGGAGATCGCCTGCCGTTCCGGCGGCGTCTCCGACTGCACCAGGTACAGCGTCCCGGCCGGGACGGACTCACTTCTTTGATCGGGCACGGGTTCGTCCCCTCCGTCCGAGCTTGAGAACTTCGTCGAGCCCCTCGGAGAGGCACTCCAGGAACAGGTCGGGCTCGGTCACCGCGGCGGTGTCGATCGTGACGCCGATGCAGCAGACCCCGGTGTGCGAGACGAGCGTCGCCATCACGCCGCAGCCGGGAGCCGGTGCGAACGGGAACATCCGGTCGATCCGCGCGCCCGCCATGTAGACCGGCACCGGGATCCCGGCGACGTTGCTGGCCTGCAGGTCGATCAGCGCGGTCTGCGCGAGGTACCAGCGGGCGACCGCGGCCACCGGCAGCCGGGACAGCGCAGGCGCGGCCATCGACAGGACGTCGGCGGCCGGCTCGTTCCGGGCTTCCAGCACCAGTTCGCGGATCCGCCGGATCCGCTCGGCCGGATCGGCCACCCCGACCGGCGCCGCGAACCGGGCGACGCCGAACCGGTTGCCGCCCATCGGGTCGGACGCGTCCCGCAGGCTGATCGGCATTCCGATCGGGAGCAGCTCGATCGGGGCGCCGAGCTGCGCGTGGTACCGGCGGAACCCGCCGAGCAGCGCGGCCAGATAGGCGTCGTTCAGCGAGCCGCCGACCGATTTCGCCGCCGCGCGCAGCTCCTCGACCGTCGTCTCCAACGTCCCGAAGCGCCGCCCCAGACCCCGCGAACGCATCAGCGGCGACGGTGGGCAGGCCGGTGGCGCGGCCAGCCGCAGCAGCGACTCGGCGAACCCCAGCGCCGCGCTCGGGTCCCTGGCGGTCTGGGACGCGAGCTCCATGCCCGCGCGCGCAGCCGAAACCGCCGACGCGGGCAACGTCCGGACGCGTTCGACGACCTGCTCGCGGAGTGCGTCGAGCCCGGTCAGGTGCTCGGGCGGTGGCGGCAGCGCGGTCGGCTTGTCGGGCGTGGGCTCCCGCCTACGGCTGTGCAGCAGCGTGACCAGCTGCATGCCACCCATGCCGTCGGTGATGCTGTGGTGGGTCTTGAGCAGGTAGATCGCCCGGCCGTCGTCCAGACCCTCGACGAGCAGCGCCTCCCACGGCGGGCGGGCCCGGTCGAACGGCCGGTCGACGATCGTCCGGCAGAAGTCGAGCGCGGCCTCGAACGTCGACGGCGGAGGCAACTGGATGCGCCGCAGGTGGTAGTCGAGGTCGAATTCGGGGTCGACCGACCAGACCGGCTTACCGAGCCCGAACGGCGGGTCGACCACCCGCATCCGGAAGCGTGGCACGACGCCGAGCGCCCATTCGTGGGCGGCGACCAGCCGGCCCCACTCCGGAGCCGTGTCGAGCACGTCCACCGCGGCGATCGTCGACCGTAACCGCGGTTCGGCGGTCTCCAGCCGCCACATGCCGGCCTCGAAGTCCGACATCGTGCGACTCGCGCCCCAGCCGATCGTGCCGTAGTCGACGTCGACCGCACTCGGTGGGAGCTGCGGTCCCGCCATCGCCACCTCCCCCGGAACGGACGCCCTATTTCGGTCGTCCGCGCCCAACTCTGCTTGCCGTCGATGTGGCGCGCAACACACTTGGCGAGATCGGTGGGGTTCGGAGCTGCAGCACGGTGTCGCCCGGTGCCCGGCGGGCGAGCTGGGCCGGCCGTTCGGACCGGAGATCCGCGGTGTCCGGGCACGTGTTCCGGTGCGCGACCGCCCCCGGGTCGCGGTAGGCCTCGGGGAACTCCTCGAGGATCTCGCTGAGCGCGGTCTGCAGCCAGGCGACCGCGGGCTCGGCGAGGCCCTGCCGCCGCCCGGCCCAGAGCGTCCAGGCGGTGAGCACGGCCGGCATCGCGTTCCGCGCGGCGGCGTCGAGCACCGCGTGCTCGGGGACGTCGACCAGCAGCAGCTCGTCGAGCACGCCCGGACCGACCCGGGCCGGATCGTCGGCGGCGTTCAGCGCCCGGTCGACGAGCAGCCGGGCCCAGCGCTCGGCCAGCTCGAAGTCGGCCAGATCGGCGGCCTCGGGCGAAGACAGGAACTCCTCGATCAGGACGTCCGGGTGCGGGGCCGGTTCGGGTCCGAGGATCTCGATGCTCGGCGGGAGCGTGCGGACCCGCGCCAGCGCCAGCGCCCGGTGCGGCGCGAACTCGTCGTTGACCCGCGGCTCGACCCGGCCGTCGGTGGTGCGGAACGCGCGCTGCAGCCGTCGCCGGGCGACCCCGGGCTCGATCGGCTCCAGGAACGCGACCGGCGTCGAGCCGAGCTCGTACTGCAGGTCGGCCAGGCTGCCGGCGACCGCCTCGGTGAAGAACACGTCCTTCGCGATGCCGCCGAGCGTGTAGTCGATCAGCACCAGCATCGCGTGCTCGGTCTCGCCGCGGCGGAACGCGCACAGGATCGTCTCCTGGTCGCCGTAGACGTCGCCGTAGTGCCAGCACTCGCCGGACGAGATCTCCGGCACAGCGGTGGCCCAGAGTGGACGCGGTGCCCCGATGCGGTCGGCGGCCGCGGCGGCCGCGCGCCGGGCCGACCCGCTGCCGGCCAGGGTGCCGAGCGCGGTCAGCGCCACCAGCGCCGCCCCGTCGTCGGCCTCGGCTTCGGCCGCTTCGAGCCAGGCCCCGACGAACGTCTCCTCCGCCGCCGGATCGCCGTCGGTGGCGGCCCACACCGCGCCGAGCACGTCCGAGCACCACAGTTCCGCCTGGATCGGATCGTCGGCGTCGACCAGATCGCCCGCCTGCCGGAACAACAGTCGTACGAGGTTCTCCGGCAACGCGTCGGACGGGCGAGACTCCAGGGGTGGGGCGAGGGACAGGTGCGACGGCTTACGCCTCATGGAGCGGAATCCTTCCACCGATTCGCGTGCTCGTACGACGACGCCCCGGTAGTAACTGGTAATCGTAGTTTTATACGAGAAACCAGGACCTTTGCGATACCGACGCGTATTAACGCGGAAGGAGGGAACTAGGCGTTCCCCACCAGGACACCCGGAGCAACTCCCGAGTTCGGGTCGCGGCGACGAACAGCAGTGACCGTTCCTGCTGGACGTCCATCAGGTAGCCGAGCGGGTCGTCGTCCTCCGGGGTCAGCGCCGACGAGTCGGGCACCGTGCCGGCGTTCACCCCGATCAGCGCCACCCGCCGGAACTCCAGCCCTTTCATCGCGTGCATGGTGCCGACCGTCACGTCGTCGCCGAGCATCGCGCGGGCCCGGTCGGCGACCGCGGGCGTCCGCGCCGCGACGCCGATCTCGTCCGGCGCGACGCCCTCCGCGCGCCACTCCGCCACCGCCTCGACCAGCCCGGCGAACTCCTCGGCCGCGGTCGGGTAGCCGACCACCTCCGGCGCGGCGCCGTGCCGGGCCGAGCGGTAGCCGCGCATCGAGTCGATGCCGCCGCTGAGGTCGTCCGAGTCGGTCTCCTCGAGCACCCGGACGGACCAGTCGAGCACCTCCGCGGTCGTCCGGTGGTTCGCGGTCAGCCGGACCGTCCGGTCCTCGACGTCGATCCCCAGTCCCGCGAGGTGCACCCGGTGGCCGTGGATGCGCTGGTGCGGGTCACCGATCAGGAACAGGTCGTCGGGGCCGGGCGCGACCACCGCGCGCAGCAACCGCCACTGTGCCGGGTGCAGGTCCTGCACCTCGTCCACCACCACGTGGGCGAACAGCCTTTCCGGCCGGCGTTCGAGCACTGCGGCGGCTTGGTCGGCGACGGTCAGCGGGGTGCGGACGCCGGTCGCCAGCAGCACCCGGCTCGCTTCGGCCAGGCCGGGCCAGAGCTGCTGCTTCTGGGCGGTCGTGAGGCGCTTCCCCCGGCCCCGGCGCTCGGCCGCGAGGTAGGTGTCGGGGTCGGCGATGCGCTGGGCGAACACGACGTTCTCCCACTCGCGCCGGAGGAAGTGCGGGCCGTAACGGCCACCGGTGCGCCGGGCCGCGTCGGCCCAGAGACGTTCCTGTTCCGCGTCGGTCACGTACCGGAGTGGGCCCTGCTCGGCGCTCACCACCTCGTCGGCCAGCCGCCCGAGACCGGTCACGCGTACGGTGGCGCGCGCCCGAGCGTCCAGCAATTGGGACAGATCGCGGTCGAGTGCGCCGGCCAGTTCGTCCGAGAACGAAGTGAGCAGCACCGGGCCCGCGGCCTGGGCCACCAGGTGTTTGACGCGGTGCAGCGCGACGACGCTCTTGCCGGTGCCGGGACCGCCGAACACCGTGGCCGGTCCGGGGAAGGAGTGCCGGTAGGCGACCGCCTCCTGGGCCGGGGTGAGGAAGATCCGCTGGCGCGACGGCGGGATCGCGAGCAGTGCGAGCAGTTCGGCCGGGCCGTCGACCAGCGCGATCCGGCCCTGCGAGCGGCGGATCGCGGTCGCGAGGTCGTCCGGGTCGAGCGGGTCGGGACGCTCGGGAGCGTCGAGCGTGAGCCCGTCGCCGAGCAGATGAAGGGTCGTGTACTGCGCTTCCGGCAGGACGTTCTCGAGGGTCCGGAGCTGGTCGGAGTCGCGGATCGTCCTGGCGATCGCCAGCACGTCCGGGCTGAGGCCGAGCGCTCGCAGACGCTCGTCGCTCAGCCGGGCGAAGAGCAGCGACGATGCCTCGTCGGCGTCCTTGCGGTAGGCCGGGAGGAGCCTTTCCAGCTCGTCCACATCGGTGATCTCGAGCACCCCGGACGCGCCGTTCACCGATACCGCGGACCGCCTCGCGAAGTCGGTGGCCTCGTGGGCCGGCCGCAGGCCGAGCAGGAGCGGCGGGTCGGCCCGCACGACGACGGCGGAGAGCCGATCGGTCAGGGCGACGGTCCGCAACCGGTCGTCCCGGGCCCCGGCAACGGGCTCGGGGGACAGCTCGTGGGTCAGCTCGCGGGCCAGCGCGGCGCTGACGGCCTCGCGCCGGGCCGGGTCGAGCCGTCCGAACCGATTGACGAAGTCGACGTGCACGGCTAGGAGCGTCACACCCCGAGCCTGCCATGCCCGGTCTCGTCAAATCGATCTGGTACACACGGACACATGGCGAAGTTGAGCACGATCCTCGACCAGGTCGACGCGGGATCGATGCTCTTACCGGAGTTCCAGCGCGGGTACGTGTGGAACCGCGATCAGGTCCGCGGGTTCATGCGCTCGCTCTACCTCGGGTACCCGGTCGGATCGTTGCTGGTGTGGGAGACCGACACCACCGACAAGGCCGTGCGCGGTGGTCCCGGCGGCGGGATCCGGCAGTTGCTGCTCGACGGCCAGCAGCGGGTCACCTCGCTCTACGGCGTGACCCGCGGGCAGCCCCCGGCGTTCTTCGAGGGTGACCCGGCCGCCTTCACCGGCCTGCGGTTCCACGTCGCCGAGGAGACGTTCGAGTTCTACGCACCGGTCAAGATGAAGGACGACCCGCTCTGGATCGACGTGACCGACCTGTTCGTGCGCGGGGCCGAGCCGCAGATCGAGCGGTTGTCGGTGGACGCGAAGAACTGGCAGTACGTCGGCCGGTTGATGAAGCTGCTCAACCTGCTGGAGAAGGACTTCCACGCCGAGCAGATCACCGGGCCCGACAAGACGACCGACGTCGTCGTGGAAATCTTCAACCGGGTCAACTCGGGCGGCACCAAGCTCTCCAAGGGTGATCTGGCGCTGGCCAAGATCTGCGCCGAGTGGTCGGGCGCCCGTCCGACGATGCGGTCGTACCTGCAGCGCTGGGCCGACGAGGGTTACGACTTCAGCCTCGACTGGCTGCTGCGGAACGTGAACGCGGTCGCGACCGGCCGGGCCCCGTTCTCGGCGCTGGACGACGTCTCGGCCGACGAGTTCGAGCAGGCGCTGACCGGCGCGGCCGAGCACATCGACCTGACGCTCGACGAGATCGCGTCGCGGCTCGGGCTCGATCACGCCCGGGTACTGCCCGGACGCCCGGCGATCGCGGTGCTGTCCCGGCTGCTGTCGGAGAACGGTGGCGAGTTCGCGGACGGCGCCCAGCGAGACAAGGCGTTGTACTGGTACGTGCACGCGGCGTTGTCGGGCCGTTTCGCGGGCTCGACCGAGACGTATCTGAACCAGGACCTGGCCACGGTCTCCGGCCGTAACGGCGTCGACGACCTGATCGCCCGGCTCGAGCGCTGGCGCGGCAACTCGCTGGCGATCACGCCCCGCGACCTGGAAGGGGCCGGAAAGGGGGCCCGGTTCTACCCGCTGGTGTACCTGGTCTGCCGGGTGCTGGGTGCGCGTGACTTCGCGTCCGGGGTGGAGGTGGCCGCCTCCGCGGGTCTGCAGGTGCAGCCGCTGTTCGGGAAATCGTTGCTGTCGCGCGCCGGGTACCGGCCGGCCGAGATCAACGCGATCGCGAACTTCGTGCTGGTGACGCCGTCGGCGGCCCTGCAGGTCGCCCGGCGCCGTCCGGCCGACTACCTGGGCCGGGCGGAGGCGGCGTTCCCCGGCGTGCTGGCGTCGCACGCCCTGCCGAACGACCCCTCGCTGTGGCGGGTGGAGGCGTACCGGGACTTCCTGGCCGCTCGGCGCGAACTGCTGGTGCAGTCGGCGAACTCGATCCTGGAGGGTCTGCGAACCGGGGAACGGGTCGACGTGCGACGGCTGCCGCAGGTCGTGGTGCGGGCCGGCGGTGAGGACGAGATCGACATCCGGGCCGAGGAGGTCGGGGCGCTCGTCGAGGAGTTGCTGCAGCTCGGGCTGGCCGCGCCGGAACGGGATTCGGAGATTCCCGACCCGGAGACCGGGCGGGCGCTGTCGGTGGCCGAGGCGGTGTGGCCGGACGGCTTGCAGCCGGGACAGGGCGCGCCGGTGGTGCTGGAGCTCGATCCGGACGACGCCGATCTGCCGCGGATGGCCGAGCTCGGCTACGAGGTGTTCACCTCGGTGGAGGCGCTGCGCGGCTACGCGTTGAGGCGCAACCGCGAGGCGGGCGGCACCCCGGAGGGTGCCCCGGCTCCTCCGGCCGTGTTGCCGGCTCCGGTCCGGCCGGCCACGGATCCGGCGCAGGAGTTCCACCAGGCGATGGCGACGATCTACCAGCGCGCCCGCGACGAAACCGGCTACACCGCGACCTACCTGCTCGCGATGCTGGCCGAGGACGGCGGCGTCGAGACCGCGAAGCGTCTGGTCGCGTCGGCGACCGTGAGCACCGGCTTCACCGAGCTCTGGAAGAAGGGACGCCTCGATCTGACCGTCGAGGCCCTGGTTCTCGATCCACGCTTCGCCGGGTTGTTCACTCCGGACGAACTCGACATCGCCCGCGGCCGGTTGGCACAGTTCGATTACGTCACCGGCTAATTTCTGGGGCAGGATGTGACGCGGGAGAACGGAGTTCCGCGGTGGACCAGAGAACCATTGCGCCCCCGGCGCCCGAGCGGGATCCCTCGGATCACCTGATCGGCCCGCAGCCGGGCAGCAACAAGCAGACCGTGGTCGTGATCGCCGTCGTCTCGGTGGTCGTGATGGTCCTGGCGATGGTGACGATCATCCTCGCCGGGCTCTCGTTCCTCCGCTCGAACGAGCCGGTACCGGCCGAGCCCGCGGCCAGGAGCTACACCGGATCGCTGGCCGTGCCGCTGCGGATCGTCCCGGTGGTCGGCGTCACGAAGGAGTCCTGTTCGGACGGCTCGACCCGTGGGCGCACCGGCGAGTGCTACACGCTCGGCACCGGAGGGATGACCGTGGTGGTCCTCGAGCGGCTGAGCACCGGCATCGAGAACGACGCCTGGGTGCTGCAGGTGCGGTTCTCCAGCGCCGACACCGTCGCGTTGCGCGCACTGACCTCGACGAACGTCGGCAAGCAGGTCGCGCTCGTCGTCAACGGCACGGTGCTGATGGCGCCGAACGTGGCCTCCCCGATCACCGGGGGAGAGCTCCAGATCGCCGGCAACTTCACGAAGAACGACGTCGACGCGATCTTTACCGAACTGACGAAGCGCTGAGGACGCGGTCGAGCTCTCCTCGGAGGGCCCGGTCGATCGTCCGGCGGGAACGGGACGCCGTCCTCCGCGGGCGCGGCGCCAGCACGACCTCGTCGCCGACCACGATGCCGACGTCGGCGTAACCGCACTCCAGCAGGCAGAGCTCGCTCGGCGGTTCGGTCAACCGCAGCGCGACCGGCGCGAACGCGAGGCAGGCGCGGGCGATCGACAGCGACTGCCGCCACGAGCCGTCGACCGGAATCAGGACCCCGTTCAGCGACGGCGGACCGTCGTCCCGCGGGGAGACCACCACGGTCACCTCGGTGTCGAGCAACCGGACGCCGCTCACCGGGGTTCCCTGCCAGCCGAGGACCTGAGTCACGCCACTCCTTGGGTACGAGGGCCGTCGAACCGGAAGACGTCCCCCGAGGTGCGGCCGTTCAGTAGTGGGATCGCCCACGAAGTTTCGGGTGAAATCTTCATTTTTGCGAGGCCCCGCCGATGGCTGAGTGTAAACCGCGACGGAGGTGCCTGAGAGAGGAACCCGCGCATGCCTGAGGCTGCGGTGACTTCCCGCCCCCCGGTGACACTCCGCCCGGTACTGGGCGTACTCGATCGCCTCCGGACGACCTCGCGCCTCGGCGTGGTGATCGTGCTGCTGCTCGTGCCCGGGCTGATCGCCACCGTCGAGTACTCGCTGAGCGAGCACGAGCAGATCGCGTTCTCCGACGCCGAGCGCGACGGCGCCCACGTGCTGAACCCGACGCTGCACGCGCTCGCCACCGTGGTCGGCGGTGGGGACCTCGACCTCACCGCGACCGAGCGGGCCGCCGGTGAGGAGTCACAGCTCCGGCTCGGTGACGAGGTCGCGGCGATCCGCGCGGCCGGTGGTACCGGTACGGCGGCCGGGCGGCAGAAGGTGGCCGAGACGCTCGGCGCGCTCGCCACCGAGATCGGCAACGCGTCGAACCTGATCCTCGACCCGGATCTCGACTCGTTCTACGTCATGGACAGCCAGGTCGTGCAGCTACCGCGGATCCTGATGGCCGCGGCCTCCGCCGCCGCCACCGGCCCCGCCGGCAGTCCGGAGCTGATGTCGGAGCGCGCCGTGCTGGCCGGGGAACTGTCCACCGCGGCCGAGGCGCTACGCGCCGACGCGAAGACCGCCGTCGCGCACACCAAGGCGCCGAGCCTCGAGGCCCGGCTGGCGGGCCTCGATTCGCTGGCGGACGCCACCGACGCGCTGGCCGCCCGCCTGACCGCGTCGCTGACCGGCACCGGCGCCGATACCGGTCCGGTGGCGACCGCCGCCGCGGCCGCGATCGACGACTCCGAGCAGGCGCTGGACTCGCTGCTGCAGACGCGGATCGACGCGCGCTCGGCGGCCCGCGCCCGCATTCTCGTCGTCACCACGGTCGGGTTCGTGCTCGCGTTCTGGCTGGCGTTCGCGGTCTGGTGGCGTTCCCGGCACGATGTCGCGCTGGTGCTGACCGGTGTGCGGGCCGTGGCGGCCAGGGACACCAGCGAGCACGCGTTGCCGACCGGGCGAGACGAGTTCGGCGACATCGGCCGCGCGCTCGAGCAGGCCCGGCAGAACCTCGCCGAGCAGGATGCCGCGCTGGCCGAGGCGAGCCGCAGGCAGGAGCAGGCGGCCAAGGAGAACTTCGCCCAGCAGCGGCGGGCCGAGAAGCAGGCCCGGCAACTCGCCCAGCAGCTCATCGAGGAGAGCGTCGCCGCGCTGACCAGCGAGCTCTCCGACGTGGCCAGTGAGGTGGAGGCCGTCCGGGGCTCGGCCGGCTCGATCCACGAGCGGGTCGGCAACGCCGACGAGGCACTCCGCGGACTGCTCTCCGACGCCGGCAACGCCGACTCGGTGACCACCGCGCTCGGCGAGCGGCTGCAGCGTGTCGCCGGGATGACCAAGCTGATCGCGTCGGTCGCCGACCAGACCAAGCTGCTCGCGCTGAACGCGACGATCGAAGCGGCCCGCGCCGGCGACGCCGGCCAGGGTTTCGGTGTCGTCGCGAACGAGGTGAAGGAACTGGCCGCGACGACCGCGCGCTCGACCGAGGAGATCACCGGGACGATCCAGGCGCTGGAGCGCGAGGCCGGCGCGGTGTCGACCATGATCAGCGCGATGACCACCGGCATCGGCGGCGTCGATGCGGCGACCGGCGCGCTGCTCGACGTCGCGAACCAGCAGCAGGCGACCGTGGTCAGCATGGATCAGCGGCTGGCCAGCGCGCTGGACCGGGTCCGGGGGATGGCCGACCTGCGGAAACTGATGGAGCGCCGCGCCGACGAGCGGATCCCGGTCAACGGCACCGGGGTGTTCACGGCCGGCGGGCACCGGTACGAGGTGGACCTCAAGGACGCCAGCGAGGGCGGTGTCCGGGCGTCGTTCGCGCCCGGAGAGTCGGTGACCGCTTCCGGTGGGCGGCTGGAGCTGCCGATCCCCGGCGTGCCCGAGCTCGAGGTCGACGTAATCCGCGGCGGCACCCCCGGAGGCGAGGTCGCGTTCAGCTTCCGCAATCCGCCCCGATCGGCATTGACCCATCTACGGGCCTATCTCGACGCCCAGATCTGACGAGAAGTCCCGAGTGTGTGCGGCGTCACGTTCCGGGTCGTCACGTTCGGCCGCGCTCGCGGGTCAATGAGGCGAGGACGAGCGAGGAGACAGCGATGGACGTGTTAGTCGTGGGCGGGACCGGAGCGGCCGGGCGGGCCGCGGTGGTGGCACTGGCCGGGCGCGGGCACACGGTGCGGGCGCTGAGCCGGTCGGGCAAGACCGACGTGCCGGGCGCGATCGGCTACCGCGCCGACCTGAGCACCGGCGAGGGCCTCGCGAAGGCGATGTCCGGCGTCGACGCGGTGGTCGACGCGTTCAACGTCCGGTCGCAGTCGTACGAGACGGCGCGGACGGCGTTCGTCGGCGCGACCGAGCGTCTGCTCGCGGCCGGCAAGGAGGCCGGCGTCGGGCACCACGTGCTGCTCTCGATCGTCGCGATCGACAACTCGCCGTTCGCCTACTACCGGGCCAAGGAGGCCCAGGAGCAGGCGGTGCTGGCCGGCCAGGTGCCGTACACGATCGTCCGGGCCACACAGTTCCACGAGTTCGGTGGCCAACTGGCCGAGCAGACCAGATTCGGCCCGTTCGTCGTGCTCCCGACGTTCGTCACCCGTCCCGTCGCGGTCTCCGAGGTCGGAGAAGCCTTGGCGGACGCCGTGGAAGCCGGGCCGTCCGGGCGGGCACCCGACCTGTGCGGTCCTGCCGTCGAGCGGGTGCCCGACATGGCTCGCCGCACGCTGAAGGCGCGCGGAGTGCGGGCGGTGGTGATCCCACTGCCACTGCCCGGGAAGGTCGGCGCGATGATGCGCTCGGGTGCGCTGGGCGGCGACGGATCGGGACGGCAGGGCCGCCAGACGTTCGACGAGTGGGTCCGGGGGGAATCCGCCAAGGCATGACTGTCTACGGTGTCCACGCGTCCCACGAGCAGCTCCATCCGTCCGACCTGCTGGCCGCGGTCGTCAAAGCGGAACGCCTCGGGTTCACCGCCGCGATGTCGTCGGACCACTTCTCGCCCTGGAGCTCCCGGCAGGGGCACTCCGCATTCGCGTGGTCCTGGCTCGGCGCTGCGCTGCAGGCCACCGATCTGCCGTTCGGCGTGGTGAACGCACCCGGGCAGCGGTACCACCCGGCGATCATCGCGCAGGCGATCAGCACGCTCGGTGCGATGTTCCCGGGGCGGTTCTGGGCCGCGCTGGGCTCCGGTGAGGCGAGCAACGAGCACATCACCGGTGACCCGTGGCCGCGCAAAGACGTCCGGAACGCGCGTCTGCTCGAGTGCGTCGAGGTGATCAGGGCGCTGTTCGCCGGGGAAGAGGTGAGCCACCACGGGCTCGTCACCGTGGATCGGGCCCGGCTCTGGACCCGGCCGGAGGTCGAGCCGGCCCTGGTCGGTGCGGCGGTGAGCGTGGAGACCGCGCGGTGGTGCGCGTCGTGGGCCGACGGGCTGATCACCGTGGGCGCGCCGGTCGAGCACCTGCGCCGGATGATCGACGCGTACCGGGACGCCGGTGGGCGCGGGCCGATCAACCTGCAGATTCATCTGAGCTGGGCGGATTCCGAGGAAGAGGCCGAGGCGATCGCGCTGGACCAGTGGCGCAGCAACGTGTTCTCGCCGCCGGTGTGCTGGGACCTGGACATGACCGACCACTTCGACGTGGTGTCGGAGCGGGTCGGCATCGACCAGGTGCGGGAGGTCGTGAACGTCAGCGCGGATCTGGGGCAGCACACGGCCTGGCTCGCGGAGTACGCGGCACTGGGCGTGGACGGGATCTACCTGCACCACGTCGGGCAGGACCTCGACCCGTTCCTGGACGCGTTCGGCGCGAAGGTCCTGCCCCAGCTGGACGTGACCCGCGCCCCCGAAGCCCGCTCCCACCACGAAAAGCCCGAACAGCCGAACGCCCCGGGTGGGCGGCCTCCAGGTGAGAACCTCGGGCGGGGCCCGGAGTGAACTAGTGGCGCCGGCGTGTGGGGGCGGCGGGTAGGCGGCGGTGGGACGGCCAGGTGAGCGTCAGCTCGCCGCCGATCGGGAGCGCGCCCCAGCGGGCCTCGGCGGCGTGCAGGGCGTCCACGGCCCGGCCGACCGCCGATTCGTCCGGGAACCAGCAACCGGCCCGCGCCGGGAGCTCACCGCCCGCCGCGGCGGCCTCGACGACGCCACCGAGCAGTTCGGCGCGCTGCAGACGGTCGCGGTAGGTGCGGATCAGCGCCGCCGAGCGCTCGGCGGCGTGCGGGGGGCGACGGCCGCTGACGTGCGTCATGCTCCGGAACACCACGCCGGCGGCGATCGCGCCCCAGATCCCGTCCGAGATCCGCAGCGCGTCCTCGACCGTGTAGTGCACCAGGTCGTGCGGCACCTGCGCGGTGATCGGCCCGGCGCCCATCCGGTACACCACGTGGTCGTCGCGCTCGATCAGAACGGAACCCCACTCGTGGTCCGGCAACCGGGTGAAAGTGACCCTCACCCTTCGAGGATCACCCCCGCGGCAACTCCTTTACGGCCCGCAGCAGACGATCCTCGGCCCCCGGCGCGGACGCCAGGAACAGCTGCGGCTCGATCAGCTCCGCCTCCATGACGATCGGCTGCCCGGCGTCGTCGAGCACCAGGTCGAGCCGGCCGTACAGCGGTCTCGCCGGTGCGGCGGCCAGCACCGCGCGGGCCAGCCCGTGCTCGGCGCCGGTCGGCTCGTACGGCCGGGGGTTCGGGTGGGATTCCGCGCCGCGCCGGCCGGACTCGGTCGCGAGCACCGCGCCCTTGACGATCGCATGGCTGAACTCGCCCCCGAAGTAGACGATCGCCCGCTCGCCGTCGCTCTCGACCCGGCGCTGGTACGGCTGCACCATCGCGGTGAACCCGGACGCGTGCAGCGTACGCACGTGATCCGGCGCCTCGTGGGCGTCGGTGGCCCGGTACCGCCGCGCACCCCGGGCACCGCCGCCGACGGTCGGCTTCACCACGAAGTCGTCGTACCCCGGGAGGCTGATCGGCGCGCCCGGCGGTACGAACGTCGTCGGCACGGTCGGGATGCCGGCCGCGGTCAGGTCACCGAGGTAGGTCTTCACCGAGTTCCACCGGACGATCGCCGGGTCGTTCACCAGCCGGGTGACGCTCCCGGTGGCGTCGGCCCAGGCCTGGAACTCGTCGATCTTGTCGGGGTAGTTCCAGGTCGATCGGATCAGCGCTACGTCGTAGTCGCCCCAGGACACGGCCGGGTCGTCCCAGGCGGCGATCTCGGCGTCGAATCCGGCCCGGGCCGCGGCGGACCGCAGGATTCCCAGCTCGGTGTCGGGTACCGGCGTCTCGGTCGCGGTGACCAGTACGATCCGCGTGCTCATCCGGCCAGCCTACGGTGACGGGTGTGAACCGTTTCCGGCCTCTCGGCGGCGCCGCCCTGGCCACCGCGGGCGTGGCGTTCTTCGCCGGTCAGTTCGTCGTGCAGTCCGCATGGACGACGCCGTTCAGCTGGGCCGACAACACCATCAGCGACCTCGGGACGGCCGAGTCGCCCTGGCACGCGCTGATGAACACGGTCTTCGTGGCCAACGGCGTGCTCGTCGCGATCGGTGCGCTGCTCTCGCCCCGCGGGCGCGCGGTCCGTGCGCTGCTGCTCGGGGTGGCGGCCGGGAGCGTGCTGGTCGGGCTGGTGCCCTCGGACGCCGGCTCGGGACCGGGGGGATGGAGCGGGTCGCGGTGTACCCGTTGTTCGTGTGGTTCGTTCTCGAGGGCGTCCGGATAACGTCGGGGCGTGCTGACGCTGCCGGAGTTGCCTGACCTCCCGGTGCGTCCGGCGCTGCCGCGGATCGTTGACGCGCTGGTCGGCGACGGCGCGGCGGTGCTCGTCGCGCCGCCCGGCAGCGGCAAGACGACGCTGGTCCCGCTCGCGCTCGCAGGCGCCACCGACGGCCGGATCGTGGTGGCCGAGCCGCGGCGGGTGGCCGCGCGGGCGGCGGCGTCCCGGATGGCGTCGCTGCTCGGCGAGCGGGTCGGCGAGACCGTCGGGTACACGGTCCGGGGCGATCGGTCGGTGAGCTCGCGGACGAGGGTCGAGGTGGTCACGACCGGGGTGCTGGTGCGGCGTCTTCAGCGCGACGCCGAGCTGCCGGGTGTCGGGGCGGTGATCCTGGACGAGATCCACGAGCGCCATCTCGACGCGGATCTCGCGCTCGCGTTCGTGCAGGACGCCAGGGCCACGCTGCGGCCGGACCTGCTCTTGCTGGCCACCTCGGCCACGGCCGCGTCCGAGCGGTTGTCGGAACTGCTGGGCGGGCCGGTGCTCGAGGTCGCCGGGTCTCCGCACCCGGTGCGGACGGTGTGGGCCGCGCCCGCGTCGCCGGTGACCCCGCCGCACGGGCATCGCGTCGATCCGCGGCTGCTCGACCACGTCGCCACCGTGGTGCGGCGCGCGCTGTCGGAGACCAGTGGCGACGTGCTGGTGTTCCTGCCCGGTGCGGCCGAGATCGGCGGCGTGTCGCGCCGTCTGGCCGGGGTGGACGCGACGGTGGCGGTGCTGCACGGGCGGCTGGCTCCCCGCGATCAGGACGCCGTGCTGCGGCCGTCCGGGGGCCGGCGGCGGATCGTGCTGGCGACCGCGGTGGCCGAGAGCAGCCTCACGGTGCCCGGGGTCCGGGTGGTGGTGGACGCCGGGCTGGCGCGGGTGCCGCGGATGGACCAGGGCCGTGGGCTCGGTGCGCTGGTGACCGTGCCGGAGTCGCGGGCCACCGCGACCCAGCGAGCCGGCCGCGCGGGCCGGGAAGCGCCGGGGACCGTCTACCGGTGCTGGTCGGAGTCGGATCACGCGCGGTTGCCGGCGTGGCCGGAGCCGGAGATCGCGGCCGCGGACCTGACCGCGTTCGCGCTCGACCTGGCCGGCTGGGGAACACCGACCGGTGCCGGGCTGGCGTTGCCGGATCCACCGCCGACGGCGGCGCTGGACATCGCGCAGGCGACGCTGCGGGCGCTCGGCGCCATCAACGCCGAGGGCCGGGTGACACCGCGCGGCCGGACGCTGGCCGGGATGGGGGTGCACCCGCGGCTGGCCCGCGCGTTGCTCGACGGAGTGCCGGTGGTCGGGGTGCGACGGGCGGCGGAGGTGGTGGCGCTGCTCGCCGACGACACGCTCACCGGTAGCGGCGGCGACCTGGTCGCGGCCTGGCGGATCCTCCGGGACGGCTCGACGCCCGACCGGGCCCGCCGCTGGCGGGACGAGGTCGGCCGCCTGCAAGCCGCCGCCCGCGACGCGAGCGCCGCCGGGGCGACGTCCGTTCGGGCCGGCGCGGCCGGGGGGCTGCCGGACGACCTCGCGGCCGGGCTGATCGTCGGGATGGCCTACCCCGAGCGGCTCGCGCTCCTGCGGGCGGAGACCGGCCGGAGCTATCTGATGGCCGGTGGCACCGCGGCCGACCTACCCGAGGCATCTGCGCTCGGCGGCGTTCCCTGGCTGGCCGTCGCGACCGCCGACCGCTCGCCCGGGCACGCCAACGCCCGGATCCGGCTCGCGGTCGCGATCAACGAGGCCACCGCGATCGACGCCGGGTCGGCGCTGCTCACCACCTCCGACGACGTCCGCTGGACCGACGGTGAGCTGATCGCCCGCTCGGTCGACCGGCTCGGCGCGATCACGCTCAGCGAGCGCCCGCTGGAGCCGGACGCCGGCATACGGGCGGACACGGTCTTGGCCGGCGTAAAGAAAGAAGGCCTGAACCGGCTGAGGTGGGACACGGATGCGCGCGCCCTGCGGGAGCGCCTGGCGTTCGCCCGTGCGGCGCTCGGGCCGCCCTGGCCGGCCATGGACGACGAGTCGCTGCTCGCGAGGGCCGCGGAGTGGCTGGGACCGGACCTGACCAGGGTCCGCAGACGCGCGGACCTGGCCCGGATCGACGCCGGAGCCGCGCTACGGCGGCTGCTGCCCTGGCCGGAGGCGTCCCGCCTGGACGAGCTCGCGCCCGAGCGGCTGGAGGTACCGAGCGGATCGAAGATCCGGGTCGACTACTCCGACCCGGCCGCGCCGGTGCTGGCGGTGAAGGTGCAGGAGGCGTTCGGCTGGACCCGGACCCCGGCGGTGGCGGGCGTGCCGGTTCGGCTGCACCTGCTCTCCCCGGCCGGACGCCCGGTCGCGGTGACGTCCGATCTCGAGTCGTTCTGGCGTACCGGCTATCCGAGCGTGCGCGCCGAACTCCGCGGCCGGTACCCGAAGCACCCCTGGCCGGACGATCCGATGACCGCGACGCCGACTAGGCGGACCAACCGTCGCCACTAGCCGGCGGGGTGTACTGCGCGCTGATACCGAGGAACTCACTCAGGCTGCGCAGCTCGGCCTCGAACATCGGGCCGGCGTCGGACAACGCGAACTTGAGCTGCCCGAACACCTCCATCGACACGGTGCCGTAGAGACGGATCCAGGCGCTGAGGAAGACCTGGGTCACGCCCAGCGGTAGCGGCTGCGGGAAGCAGTCGTTCCACTCCCGGAGCTGGGCCCGCAGCGGAGGCTCGATCTCGTCGTCGGGCGGGATCGGGAACGGCCGGGTCAGGTACAGCTCGGTGATCAGGTCGCCGAAGACCTGGCCGAACCGCTCGCCGGTCGGGTCGACGCTCTCCGGCGACGGGTCCAGGCCGATCGCCGAGCTCGTGAACACCAGCGTGAACTCCGACGGGTGGGCGACCGCCCAGCGACGGAACTCCCGGCTGACCGAGAGCAGCTTCTCCACCAGATCCGGCTGCGCGTCCCGGACCTTCTCCAGCGACTCGGTGAGCTCGAGCTTCAGCTCGAGAACCAACGCGCTGATCAGGTCTTCCCGGCTCACGTAGTAGCGGTACAGCGCCGGCGCGGACATCCCCATCGCCCGCGCGATCGCGCGCAGCGACAGACCGTCGTACCCCTCCGCGACCAGCATCCGGCGAGCCGTGGACTGGATCTCCTGGACCGTTTCGGCCCGAAGCCTCTCCCGGCGGGTAGGTGCGGTCATCCCAACCTCCTTCGACGGCGCTGCCGAAGCCTAACGCTCCCGCGAACACCTGTCGTAACGCGAACAACGATCCCACAGCGAACAGTATTGCTTTCGTGAACAGTGTATGCAAGATTGGCGGCTGTACGCAGCTTACAGTGTTCGCACTGCGATCAGAGATCGCACGATTGCCATGGGGGCAATGATGTTCGAGCGGCTCGGGCGGGCCATGTACCGCCGGCGATGGATAGTGCTCGGCCTCGCGGTGGCGTTCATCGCGTTCGCCGGCATCTGGGGAACCCAGGTCTTCGGCAAGCTGATCGGCGGCGGGTTCGACAACCCGTCCAGCGAGAGCTCCCGTGCGATCGCCACGGCGGACGCGGAGCTCGGGCGCGACGACGCGGACGTCGTCGTCCTCTACCGCAGCGCGACCGCGACGGTCGACGACCCGGCGTTCGCGTCGGCGGTGACCGGCACGCTGGCGAAGCTGCCCGGCGACGTCGTCACCCGGTCGGCGACCTACTGGAGCACGAAGAGCCCGGGCCTGGTCAGCCACGACAAGCACGCGACCTACGCGGTGCTGACGCTCGCCGGTGACGAGGAACAGCGCGCCGACGGCCTCGAGAAGATCGAGGGAGACCTGGCCGCTCCCGGCTTGTCGATGCAGGTCGGCGGCGGCACGGCGATCAACCGGGACATCAGCGATCGGGTCTCGGAAGACATCGCGACGGCCGAGACGCTCTCGATGCCGGTGCTGTTGATCCTGCTCGTGATCATTTTCGGCAGCCTGGCGGCGGCGAGTCTGCCGCTGGCGGTCGGTGGTCTGGCGATCCTGGGTGCGTTCACCGCGCTGCGCGGCTTGAGCTACCTGACCGACGTGTCGGTGTTCTCGGTGAACGTGGTGACGATCCTCGGGCTGGGCCTGGCGATCGACTACGGGTTGTTCATGGTCGGCCGGTTCCGGGAGGAGCTCGCCCGGGGTGCGGCAGTGGAGGACGCGGTCGCGCGGACCATGTCGACGGCCGGCCGCACGGTCGCGGTCTCCGGCGTCACGGTGGCGGTCTCGCTGGCCGGCCTGCTGATCTTCCCGATCTCGTTCCTGCGCTCGATGGGCCTCGGCGGGCTGTCGGCGGTGCTGATCGCGATGATCGCGGCGCTGACCGTGCTGCCGGCGCTGCTGGGCGTACTCGGGCACCGGGTGGACGCGCTGTCGGTGCGGCGGCTGTTCCGCCGGAAGCCGCGGGCGACGGAGACCGAGCACGGGTTCTGGTATCGCCTGGCGCACAGCATCATGCGTCGTCCGGTGGTTTACGCGGTTGGTGTGTTGGCGTTCCTGCTGGTGGCTGGGGCTCCGTTCTTGCGGGTGGAGTTCGGTGGCATCGATGCCAGGGCGCTACCGGCGGGCACGGAGAGCCGGGTGGTCTCCGAGACCCTCGACCGGGATTTCGTGCAGAACGGTCAGTCGCCGATCAAGGCGGTCGTGACCGGCGGGGACCTGGACCGGTACGTCGCCGCGGTCCGTGACGTCGACGGGGTCACCGGCGTCCGGGTCGCGGACTCGAAGGGCGAGACCGCGCTGGTCGACATCACGTTCGACGGCGACCCGATCTCGGCGAAGTCCCGGGAGCTGGTCGAGCGGATCCGTGCGGTGCCGACCGACGGGCAGGTGCTGGTGGGTGGTCAGACCGCGGCGTTGACCGACCAGTTGTCCACGATCGGCGACCGGCTGCCGTGGATGGCGCTGATCGTCGTCGGGGCCACGTTCGTGCTGCTGTTCCTGGCGTTCGGGTCGCTGGTGCTGCCGCTCAAGGCGGTCGTGATGAACGTGTTGTCGCTGGGGGCCTCGTTCGGTGCGCTGGTGCTGATCTTCCAGGACGGGCACCTGTCCGGGCTGCTCAACTTCACCTCGACGGGGACGCTGGAAGCCACCCAGCCGATCCTGGTGCTGGCGATCGTGTTCGGGCTCTCGATGGACTACGAGGTGTTCCTGATGTCGCGGATCCGGGAGGAGTACGACCGGACCGGTGACAACACCCGGGCGGTCGCGGTCGGGTTGCAGCGCAGCGGCCGGATCATCACCAGTGCCGCGTTGCTGATCCTGGTGGTGATCGGATTGTTCTCGATCTCCGGCATCACGTTCATCAAGCTGATCGGTGTGGCGATGCTGATCGCGGTGTTCGTCGACGCGACGATCGTGCGGGCGTTGCTGGTGCCGGCGACGATGCGGCTCCTGGGTGACGCGAACTGGTGGGCACCGGGCCCGCTCAAGCGGTTCTACGCCCGCTACGGCATCCACGAGGGTGACGAAGAGGCGCCGGCGCGGGAGCCGGTCTCGGTCTGAGCGTGCTCGACGGCCCCCCGGTTCACCGGGGGGCCGTTGTTCTCATGTCGTCGCGCCCGCGGACGAACCGACTGTAGGCGGGGAACTCATCGGCTACCCCGCGCGCGGGAGGGGCGCATGAGCCCGACTGCCGCCTGGTCCGATCCGGCGTCGACGTCGAGCGGGCGGGCGCCACGTCGCCATCGTGTGGTGGCGGCAGCGTGGTGTCTCGCCGCCGTGCTCATGACCGTGCACGCGGCCTGGGTCTGGACCGGCCACGGCGAGACCTCCCCGGCGCGGCTCTGGTCGGACGGGGCGCCGTTCGCGGCGACGCTGCTGATCGCCTGCGGGGTGACCGCTACCCGCGCGGTCACCAACCAGCACCAGCGCTGGGCCTGGATGTTCTTCGCGGTCGGCGTCGGACTCAACGGCTCGGGCTACTTCATTTACGACGTCGTCGCCTGGGCCGGACGCGTGCCGAGCGCATCGCTCGCCGACATCGTCTGGTTTCCGGTGATTCCGCATTTCATTCTGGGCCTCTGGACGCTGGCCCGGGCGCGGGTCGGGTCGATGCGCACCGAGGTGTACGTGGGTGCGGCGGCGGTGGCGTTCCTCGCCGCGTCGCTGTTCGCCGCCGCGGTCGGCTCCTCGGTGCTGACCTGGGACACCGACGGGCCGATCGAATCGCTGGTCAACCTGTACTACCCGACGCTCGACATGGTGATGATCGGCTCGCTCGCCGCGGTCGCCACGCTGGCCGGCGGACGGCTCGGGCGGGCGTGGGGGTTCCTCGCCGCGGCCGTGGTACTGACCGCGGTCGGGGACGCCTGGCTGGCCCGCCTGGTCGCGCAGAACGGCACCGCCGTCGAGATGCTCGACCCGATCTGGTCGTACGCGGGCCTGCTGATCGCGGCGGCCGCCTGGCAGCGGCCGCACCGGCTCACGTACCGCCCGCTGGGGCTCGTCGAGTTGGCGACTCCGCTGGTCACCATGGTGCTCGCGGCGTCGGTGGTGGTCGGTGCCGCGCTGCTCACCCTGCCGGTCGTGGTCGTCGTGCTGGCCGCGATCGCGATCGCCTTCTCGGCGATCCGGCTGGCGCTCGGCCTGCATTCGATGCTCTCCGCCGCCGAGTTCCACCGGCTGGCGCTCTCGGACGACCTGACCGGCCTCTACAACCGGCGCGGGTTCCTCCAGGGTGTCGAGGAGGCGCTGGCCGGGCGTAAGCCGACGGCCGCGGTGCGCGCGGTGCTGATGCTCGACCTCGACCACTTCAAGGACATCAACGACGGGCTCGGTCATCAGACCGGCGACCGCGTGCTGGCCGCCGTCGGCACCCGGCTGGCCGACGCGCTGGAGCCCGACGACCTGGTCGCCCGCCTCGGCGGCGACGAGTTCGCGGTGCTCACCGCGGTATCCGCGGGCCAGTCGTTCGAGCAGGTCGTCGAACGCCTGTTCCGGGCCGTGCGGCAGCCGCTGCAGGCCGGCCGGATCGCGCTGCCGATCGACGTCAGCATCGGGGTGACGGTCGAGTCGGACGCGCCGGAGGGCACGCCGGCCGAGCGGGCGCTGGAACTGCTGCGCTGCGCGGACATGGCGATGTACCGGGCCAAGGCGGAGCGGCGCGGCTGGACCCGCTTCGACCCGCTCGGGGCCGATCAGCAGCGGGACGCGCTCGAGCTGGCCGGCGAGCTGCGGACCGTGCTGACCGGTACGACTCCCGCGGTCCCGGCCTCGCCGGCGTCGAGTGCCGACTGCGGCTGGCTCGAGTTGCATTACCAGCCGTTGGTGGCGGTGTCGGGCCTGGAGGGGATCCGGTGCGAGGCGCTGGTCCGGTGGGTGCACCCGCGGTACGGGATGGTGCCGCCGGACCGGTTCGTCGGGCTGGCCGAACGGACCGGGCTCGTGCCGTACCTGACCCGGCGCGTGCTGCAGATGGCGCTCGACCAGGTCGCGGTCTGGCGATCGGCCGGAGCGCCGGCGACGGTCTCGGTGAACCTGTCGGCGTCCGACATGGCGTCGCCGACGCTGATGGACGAGGTGCTCGACGGGTTGACGGCCCGGGGGCTGCCGCCCGAGGCGCTGACCGTCGAGATCACCGAGCAGACCGCGATCGGCGACCTGGATACCGGCCGGGACGCGCTGGCGGTGCTGCGGTCGGCCGGGATCGGGGTGGCGATCGACGACTTCGGGACCGGGTACTCGGCGCTGTCGTACCTGCAGCGGCTGCCGGCCACCGAGCTGAAGCTGGACCGGTCGCTGACCACGAAGATTCTCGAGGATCCGGCCGCGGCGGCGATCGTGCAGGCGTGCATCGACCTGGCTCACACGCTGGAGCTGGAGGTCGTGGCCGAGGGGATCGAGACGCAGGAACTCGCGGATGCGCTGGTGGATCGCGGGTGCGACTGGTTGCAGGGCTGGCTCTTCGGCCGTCCGGCCCCGGCCGGACCGCAGCCGGCGCACCCGGAGTACGTCCGGGAGACGCCGGCACCGGCCCGGGTGTCGACCGGCACGTAGCCGCGGGGGCGGCCGGTCCGCGGGGTGCGCGCTACGGTGGCCGGGTGGACCAGTTGGTCGCGCACGTGCGCGGGCTCGACCGGGCCGCTCTCGCCTCGCTGCTGGCCGCGCGGCCGGACGCCGCCGCCTGGCCCGAGCCGCGCTCGCTCTCCGAGCTCGCCGAGCGGCTCTCCGCCGTCCATTCGGTGCAACGAGCGCTGGCCCGCGTCAGCCGGGCCGGGCTGCAGGTCGCCGAAGCGATGGCCGCGCTCGGCGGCCTCGCGTCCGAGGCCGGGCTGGCCCAACTGCTCGATGTGGACGCCACGCGCAGCGCGCTGTTCGACGACACGCTCGACGCGTTGCGCGAACTGGCCCTGCTGGTGCGCGACAGCGACGGCGACAGCGACGGGGGCCTTGCGCTGGCGGCACCGCTGCGGCTGCTGGGGGAACCACTGGGGCTCGGCGTCCGGCTCACCGACGCGCTGCCGCTGCTGGTCTCCGAGCGGCTCCGAGCGGTGGCCGAGGGCCTGGTAGCGAACCCGGCGAAGCGTAAGAGCCAGCTGTTCGACCAGGTGCGGGACGCACTCGCCGATCCCGAGGCGGTGCGGGCCTGGGTGGGCTCCGCGTCACCGGACGTGCAGCGCCTGCTCCACTCGCTGGCCTGGGACGGCCCGCGGCTGCGCGGCAACACCGAGCGGGCCCACCGTGGCGCCCCCGTCGACGAAGCGTTCGACCGGGGCATGCTGGCCCGGATCAGCTGGGACGACGTCGAGCTCCCGGGTGAGATCGGGCTCGCGCTCCGCGGGCCGGACTACCGCGCGCCGTTCAGCGCCGAGCCGCCGTCGCCGGTGTGCGGCGAAGTCGTCGAGGCCGACCTGATCGCGGCCGGCACCGCGGCCGTGACCCAGATCCTGGCGGACGCCGGGCGGCTGCTCGATCTCTGCGACCGGACGCCGCTCGCGACGACGAAGACCGGGCGTCTCGCGGTGCGCGAGTTCCGGCGGGCCGCGAAGTCGCTCGGACTGACCGGGGACGCGCTCGACCGGTTGCTGGCCGTCGCGATGGCGGCCGGGTTGCTCGGGACCGTCGACGGCGAGATCACGCTGACCCGCACCGCGGACGCCTGGCGGGACGCCGAACCCGCGGCCCGGCTGGCGACGCTGCTCGCGGGCTGGTGGCCGGGCGCGGGCAGCGTGGCCGACGCCGTCCTGCGGCGGCACGTCCTCACGTACCTGGTCGAGCTGCCGGTCGGCGGGCGGGTGGACGACGTCGAGGCGCTGGCCGCGGTGCTGGCCTGGCGGTCGCCGATCGCGCTGGCGTCCACCCCGGCGGATCAGGAGACGGTGGCCGCGCGGACGGCGGCGGTGCTGGCCGACGCCGAGCGGCTCGGGGTGGTGGCGCTGGGGGCGGCGACCCCGCTGGCGCGGGCGCTCGTCGAGGGCCTGGCCGACGACCCGGACGCGCTCGCGTCGGCGTCCGAGGGGCTCGTGCCGGTGCCGGTGACCACCGTGACGTTCCAGTCCGATCTGTCCGCGGTGGTGTCCGGCGTCCCGGCCGCCGGGCTGGCGACGCTGCTCGACGGCACGGCCGAGCGGGAGGCGTCCGGGGCGGCGTCGACCTGGCGGTTCTCGCCGGCCGGCGTCCGGGCCGCACTGGACGCCGGGATCGACGCGGACGCGCTTCTGGACGGGCTGGCCGCGGTCGCGACCGCGGGGCTGCCGCAGGCGCTGGTGTACCTGGTCCGGGACGTCGCCCGGCGACACGGGCACCTGCGGGTGGCGCCGGCCGCGAGCGTGGTCTGCGCGGACGATCCGGCGCTGCTCGCCGAACTGGTGGCGACGAAGGCGTTGAGCGGATTGCGGCTGCGCACGGTCGCGCCGGGCGTCCTGATCTCGGCGTCCGATCCCGACACGACGCTCGCCGTGCTCCGCGACGCCGGGTACGCCCCGACCGGTCTGACCGAAGGCGGGGGCACCCGGGTCGAACGCCGCACCCGGCGGCGGGCCGCCGCACCCGCCGTGGCCCCGTCCGGCGGAGCGTCGACCGTCGACGCCGAGGGGGTCGCCGACCGGCTGCTCGCCGCTCCGGCGATCGCGCTGCCGTTGCCGAGGCAGGCGGACAGTGACTCCGAGCGGATCGTGGCCCGCCGGGCCCAGGCGCTCTCCACCGGCGAGCGGGCCGCGCTGGTCGACGCGATCGAGACCGGTGGCCCGGTCCGTATCGACTACATCAGCGCCACCGGCGCCCCGACCAGCCGGATCATCGAGCAGGCGGAATTGACCGGCGACGCGGTCACCGCCCTCTGCCACCTGCGCAACGCGGAACGGATGTTCCTGCTCAGTCGCATCCGGGCGGTCTCTCCGGCCTAGCCCGCTGACGGCGGCCGTTCACTCGCGACAACTACTCACTGAGTGACTAGTTGCGCTTTCTATTCACTCAGTGAATAGTAGGAGCGTGTCCACGCCACAGGTACTCCTCGCGTTGCTGGCCTCGGGGGCCCGGCACGGTTACGACCTCAAGCGCGCGTACGACTCCCGGTTCCCGCAGGCGCGGCCACTCGCGTACGGGCAGGTGTATTCGACGCTCGAGCGGCTGACCCGCGACGGCCTCGCCGAGGAGGCCGGCGTCGAGCGCGTCGACGGCCCCGACCGGACGGTTTTCGCGATCACCGAGGAGGGCCGCAAGTCACTCCACGACTGGCTCGACGTGGTCGAGCCCCCGGCTCCGCACGTCACGAACGCGCTGTTCACCAAGGTCGTCGCGGCGCTCCTGCTGGACGAGGCGGAAGACGGACTCGCCGTCACCTACCTGCGCGCCCAGCGCCGCGCTCACCTCGGCCGGATGCGCGACTTCACCGCGGCGAAGACCGCCGACGGCGCCTCGGTCGGCGCGGTGCTCGCCGCCGACTACGCGCTCGCGCACCTCGACGCCGACCTGCGCTGGATCGACCTGACCCTGTCCCGGATGACTGCCCTACGCCAGGAGGTACGACCTTGATGCCGAACTCCGCCGCCACCCGAGACGAGGCCGCCGAACCCGACGCTCCGGCTGTGCTCACCGCCACCGACCTGGTGAAATCGTTCGGCCGGACGCCGGCGTTGCGGGCCGTCTCGTGCGCGATCCGCCCGGGTGAGATCGTCGCGATCACCGGCCCGTCCGGGTCCGGCAAGTCCACGCTCCTGCTCTGCCTGGCCGGCGTGATCCGGCCGGACGACGGCGAGGTCACGTTCGCCGGTCGGCGCATCGACCGGCTGTCGGAAGCCGACCGGGCCCGGCTGCGCCGCACCGACCTCGGCGTGCTGTTCCAGTTCGGACAACTGGCCGGCGAGCTCACGATCGCCGAGAACGTCGCGCTGCCGCTGCTGCTCGGTGGGGCCAAGCGGGCACCGGCCCTCGCGACGGCGTCGGCCTGGCTCGACCGGTTCGGGGTCGCGGACCTGGGCGGTCGCTACCCGGGGGAGATCTCCGGAGGCCAACAGCAGCGCGCGGCCGTTGCGCGTGCGCTGGTGACCGGTCCGCGGGTGCTGTTCGCGGACGAGCCGACCGGCTCGCTCGACTCGCTGGCCGGGGAGCAGTTGCTCACGCAGCTGACCCGGGTCGCCCGCGAGAACGGCACCGCGGTCCTGATCGTGACGCACGAGGCCCAGGTCGCGGCCTATGCGCAGCGCGAGATCGCGCTCTGGGACGGCGTCGTGGTCGACGACGGCCTGACCGTCGCCACTCGTGGCTCCCGCCTGCTCGGCGCGGATGCCGACTCGAAACCCCACGAAGAGGAGGGCTGACCCATGCGTCCCGAGGTAGTGCTCCGTCTCGCTGTCAGCGGCGGCCGACTCGACGGGCTCCGGATCGGATTGACCGCGTTCGGCGGCCTGCTGGCCACCCTGTTGCTGCTCGCCGCGGCCACCGTCCAGGCCGTCAGCGGCACCGGCGACTACACCAATGGCCTGCTCGTCGAGCCGGGCCTGCGTCCCGGCGTGATCCTCGCGCTGATGCTGCTCGGGCTGCCGGTGCTCTCGTTCGTCGGGCAGTGCGTCCGGGTCGGCGCCCCGGCCCGCGACAAGCGGCTGGCCGACTTCCGGATGGCCGGTGCGACACCCGGCCAGGCCCAGAAGATCGCCGCGGCGGAGACCGGTGCGGCGGCCGCGGTCGGCACGGTGGTCGGGTTCTCGGTGTACTTCATCGGCCGGGCGGTGCTCGACCGGCCCGCACCGCGTCTGCTGCCGACCGACGTGCTGCCGTCCTGGTGGGTGCTGCTGGTCGCGGTCGTCGTCCCGGTGGGTGGCGCGCTGGTCGCCGCGCTGGCCCTGCGACGCAGCACGATGAGCGCGTTCGGGGTCGTCCGTAACCGCCCGTCCCGGCCGCCGCGCCTGCTGCCCGCGCTGCTGTTCGTCGGCGGGACGGCCGGGCTCGCCGGCATCGGGCTGATCCTCCGGGTGCTCGGCGGAGACTGGGGCAAGTGGTGGGCGATGCTGATCGAGGTCGGGTTCCTGTTCGTCGCGCTGGCCGGGCTGGTCACCGGAGGGGCGTCGCTGTCGGCCGCGATCGGGCGCCGGGTCGCGTCCCGGGCGAGCAGCCCCGCGCTGCTGCTGGCCGGCCGCAGGCTCGTCGCCGACCCCTGGGCGGCCAGCCGGACGCTCGTGGCCGTGCTCGCGGCGGTGCTGGTCGGAGCCGGTGCGCTCGGCATCAGGGCGGTCTTCGCCGCCGACTGGGCCGGCCAGGTCGAGGTCGCCAGGCAGCTCGGTACTACGACCGGCCCGCACGACCCGTTCTACGACCGGGCGTTCGCGCTGACCCAGCTCGCGGTCTGGATCGCGATCGTCGTCGCCGCCGGTGGACTGCTGGTCGCGACGATCGAGCAGGTCGTGGAGCGACGCCGGACGCTGGCCGCGCTCTCCGCGCAGGGCACGCCGGCGGGCGTCCTGGCCAGGGCGCTGCTCTGGCAGACCGCGTTGCCGCTGGTGCCCGGCGTCGTCCTGGCGACGATCGTCGGCGGGGTCGCCGCCCGGGCGGTGTACGGCCAGTCAGGCACGTTCGAAGAGGAGGCCGGCCGGTCGTGCGTGCCGCCGTCCGGGGCGAACGTCCAGACCTGGTGCGACGAGTCGTCTCACTGGACACCCAGCCGGACGATCACGATCGAGCTGCACGGCCTGGTGCCGTGGGGTGGGCTGACCCTGCTGGCGGTCGGCGCGATCGCCACGACGCTGCTGGTCTGCGGACTGGGCCTGCTGGTACTGCGCCGGGCGATCGCGGTCGGTGAACTGCGCACCGCGTCCTAGAGCGAGCGCAGGTACGGAGCCAGGGCGGCGACCTCGGGAGAGGCCGGGGCGGTACGGCGGTAGAGCGCCAGCATCGTCCCGACGGGGTCGTCGCCCTGACTCACGCCGGCGAGCAGCGTCTCGCCGCCCGGCTTCAGCCAGGCCGAGAAGATCGGTGGATGGCCGTCCGGGCCGGGCGCACTGGTGCCCCGCAGGGCGAGCAGTGCCTCGTCGGCCGGTATCTCCCAGGTGCCGCCGGTCGTCTCGGCCAGATCGTGCCCGTGGATCAGCAGCTCACCCAGGATCACGGCGCTGACCGGCGTCACCGTGGTGCGACCTCCGCCGTGGAAGCGGAAGCTGAGGTCGGCGGGGAAGCTCTTCAGCACCTCGAAGCTCGCCGGTCCGTCCGCGTCGAGCAGGTCGGCGAGCACGGCCAGATCGCGCTCCGGCGTCTCGGCCAGGACGGTCGCGTTGAGTTCGGCGGTCTCCTCCGGGGTCTTGCTCCGGCGCCGGTCGCCGAGCGCCCGCCGGTAGACGGTCAGCACGTGCGCGACCAGATCCGCCGCCGACCAGTCCGGACACGCCGGGACGGTCCGGTCCGCGACGTCCGGGGGTGTGGCCCGCACCGCGTCGACGAAGCGACGGTGCGCCGCCTCGAGCGCTTTCTCGATCTGATTCCGCACGGTGGTCTCCGATGCTCAAGTCTGGAGCATCAGACTTACTCCAGTTTGGAGTACTGTCAAGCGCGATGCCGACCGAACCCACCACCAGCTCCTTCGCGCTCCTCGGCTTGCTCGCGATTCGTCCGTGGGCCGCCTACGACCTCGCCCACCAGGCCAAACGCAGCATGCGGCTGTTCTGGCCGCGCAGCGAGGCGCACATCTACGCCGAGGTCAAACGCCTGGTGCGGTGGGAGTACGCGACCTCCACCACCGAACGCACCGGCAACCGCTCCCGCACCACCTACGCGATCACCCCGGTCGGCCGGGAGGCCCTGCGGGCCTGGCTCGCGACGCCCCCGGCCGGGCCGCAACTCGAGATCGAGGGGCTGCTCCGCCTGCTGCTCGCCGATCAGGGCGAGAAGGCCGACGCCCTGGAAGCGGTCCGGGCCACCCGCGAGTCGGTCGTCGAGACCGGCACGGTCGCCGTCAAGCAGTTCCGCGCGTATCTCGACGGCGGCGGCCCGTTCCCGGAGCGGGCCCACCTCGTCGTCCTGCTGGCCCGGTTCTACGGCGCCTTCGCCGAGACGATGCTCGACTGGTGCGACGCCGCCGAAGCCGAGATCTCCGGCTGGCCGGACGTGCACGGTGGCGGTCTGAGCGACGATTCCCGCCGCGCTCTGGGGGCAATGATCGAGCGTTTCGAGCGGAGGATGGCTCCGGCGCACACGAACCGAGTCGAGTGACGTAAATTCTCGCTCGTCGCAAGGGCGCGAATCCGGCTCGTACGCAACAGACGCCTCCGGGTAGTCAGGTGGCCTACCGGGACCTCATCCGGCCGGGTGAGGTAACGCTGGACCCCTGCCGTCCGGGCGGTGTTCACCGGTACGGTCGGCCGAAGGCCGGTGGGGGATCGAGAGGCGCTAGTGACGGCGGTGTTTCCAGTGGCGGCGGCGACCGACCGGGTCGAGGCATTACGTAGTCGCGTGTCCCGATTCGCCGACTACCTGTCGGCGGTGCGCGCGCTCTCGACCCGTCCGGCGAGAACTCTCGACGCGGCGGCTTCGGTCGTCTGGCAGGCGACCCTTCCCGCCGGCAAACCCGGCTGCTGGATGGCCGGGGACCCGGTGTCCGATTCGGAACCCGCGCCGGAGGCCGAACGGTGGCTGGAGCTCGTCCGGCCGCCCCGCCCGCGCCCGCCGGACCTGCCGGCCGTCGTCCGCTCGCTCCTCGACGGCACGGTCGACGACCCGCGCCGCCGGCCCGCGTTGCGCGAGGGCTGGCGCGAGATCGCCGCCGAGCGCGACCCCGATCTCGATCCGGACGCCGTCGAGCCCGCCGTCGACGAGTGGCTGGCCCGCCTCTGGCAGCCCTGGTCGATCAAGGCCGCCGAGGCCGACGCCGTTCGCAACGCGTACTCCCGGCTGGTCGAGCTGCGGCAGGCGGCCGTGCGGCTGGAGGCCTCGCACGAGCTGGTCTGGGGCTTCGGCCTGTTCCGCGGCCAGGTCGGTGGCCTGACCGTCGAAGACCCGCTGCTGGCCGCTCCGGTCGCGATCGACGTCGATCCCGACTCGGGCGCGCTCACCGTGACGCCGACCGGTGAGCTGCGCCTGCAGACCGACGCGTTCGAGGCGCTGCCCGACGCTCCGGACGCACGCCTGCACGACCTGGCCGGTCCTGGCGGCGCGATGAGCCTCGACCCCTGGGAGCAGGCCGGACGGACCGAGTTCTACCGCTCGGCCCTGCGCCGCCTCGGCCTACCGCCCCGGGTGGTCCGGCACGACGCCCAGCTGGCCGAACCACACATCCGCGACACCGGTCTGCTGGTGCTCCGCCCGCGCCGCACCGCGCTGGCCGGTTTCCTCGGCGACTTCCGGGCCGCGCTGGCCGCCGGGCACGTCCCGTCCGGCTCGCTGGCCGCGCTGCTGGCCGACGATCCGTCGACGCTCGTGCTGCCCGACGATCCGCCCGAGCAGTGGCAGTCGATCGGTGAGCGGCTGCTCTTCCCGCTGCCCGCCAACCTCGAGCAGGAGACGATCGCGCGGCGGCTGGCCCGCCAGCGGATGGTCGCGGTGCAGGGGCCGCCCGGTACCGGCAAGACCCACACGATCGCGAACCTGATCTGCCACCTGGTCGCGCACGGCCGCCGGGTGCTGGTCGTGTCCCACCGCGACGAGCCCCTGGCCGAGGTGCGCGACAAGCTGCCGCAGCCGTTGAAGCCGCTGGCGATCAGCGTCATGGGTTCGAGCGCCAAGCAGCTCGGCCAGCTGGAGATCGCGGTCCGCCAGCTCCAGGCCGAGGCCGGCGCGCTCGACCAGGAGGCGGCCGCCGAGGCCGTCGACGAGCTCTGGGCCGCGCTCGACACCGCCGAGCAGGACCTGGCCGGCAAGTACAACGCGCTGCGTACGGTCGCCGACCGGGAGAGCAGCACGTTCCTGCTCGACGGCGCCGAGGCCACCGCGGTCGAGGTCGCCGAGTGGCTCTGGGCCAACGAGGCCCGGCTGGCGTTCGTCGTCGACGCGATCGAGCCCGGCGCGCCGTTCCCGCTGGCCGAGGCCGAGCTGGCGGAACTCACCCTGCTCACGAACACTTACCGGCCCGAAGACCTGGGCGACGCACAGCGCAGGCTCCCCGAGCGGGAGTCCCTTCCGGACGGGAACCGGCTGGCCCGCACCGACGAGCACAGCGACTCGCTGCGTCAGCGGGTCGGCTCGCTCGCGTCGCTCGGCGTCGACACCAACGCGGTGCGGTCGGCCGGGCGTCCGGAGATCGCCGGGCTGGCCGACGAGGTCTGGCGGGTCGCCCACCGGGCCCGGGCCTACCAGCCCTGGCAGTGGCGGCTGGCCGGGCGGCTCGCGGTCTCGCCCGCCTGGCGCGAGACCTGCCAGGCCGAGGTCGCCGGCTGCACCGAGATGCTCACCGAGACCGCACGCTGGCGCAGCGTCCTGGCCGGCCGCGCGGTGCAGATCCCCGAGGAGCTCTGGGCCGACCCGCGTCAGCTGCGCACCGATCTCGACATGCTGCGGCTCCGCCTGGTGGAGGCGCGCGGAGTCAGCCGCCTGATCCACCGGCGGCTGGCCCAGGTCCGGGACGAGATCCGGGTCGACGGCGCTCCGCTGCGCACCGTGGAAGACGTGGACGCCGCCCTGGCGACCGTCCGGCTGGATTGGGCCCGGCACCGCCTGACCGAGCGCTGGAACCACTTCGTCGCCGAGCTCGACGGGCCGCAGGCGCCCGACGACCCCAGCACGGTCGAGGTGATCAGCGGGTACCTCCGCGAGGTCGGCGACGTCGTCGACATCGGACTGCGCTACTGGCCGACGCTGCGCGAGCGGCTGGCCGTCTACCTGCGCGCGGGCAATCCGGGCGAGGCCGACTGGGCCGACCCGAACGCCCTGGCCACGGTGGCCACCCGAGTCGCCGAGCTGGTGGTCGTCTTCGACAGCGACGACGCCGAGCGCGAGGGCGCGGCCGTCCGCGGGGTCATCGACGAGGCGCTGCTGGACGCCAACGCGTCGCCGCACTGGCGTGAGCTCGACCGCGCCTGGGCGACCGGCGACTACGAGCTGTGGGAATCCGTGCTCGCCGACGCCGACCGGCTGCGTGCGGCCGGGCCGGCGATGCAGCGCTGGCAGGAGCTGCACGCGGCGCTCTCGGCCAAGGCCCCGCTCTGGGCCAGCCGGATCGCCGCCGAGGGGCGCTTGCCCGACCCGGCGATCAGCCACCAGGCCTGGAACTGGCGTCGGGCCGACACCTGGCTGCGTCTCGTCATCGGCACCGAAGACACCGGTGCGCTCGGGCGGCAGGCCGACGCGCTGCGCGACCGGGCCCGTGAGCTGGTCGGCGAGCTGGCGACCCGGTCGGCCTGGCTGGCCGCCGCGGGCCGGATGGACGATCAGGCCCGCGACGCGCTGGCCGGCTGGGCGTCCGCGTTACGAAAAGTCGGAAAAGGGTCCGGACGCCGGTCGGCCGGCTGGACCGCGCTGGCGCAGCAGCACATGCGGGACGCGGTCGCCGCGGTTCCGGTGTGGATCATGTCCGTCGACCGGGCGTTGCAGCAGTTCACCGGCGGGACGACGCCGTTCGACGTGGTGATCGTCGACGAGGCGAGCCAGTGCGGGCTGCTGTCGATGCCGGTGCTGTCGCTGGGCACGCGCGCCGTCGTGGTCGGTGACGACCGGCAGATCGGTCCGTACGCGATCGGGCTGGCGCACGACGAGGTGGCGCGCCTGGGGCAGGACCACCTCGGCGACCTGCCGTCCTGGCCGCTGTTCGACGTCACGACGAGCCTGTACGACCACGCGGTCCGTCGTTCGCCCGAGCCGCTGATGCTCACCGAGCACTTCCGGTGCGTGCCGGAGATCATCTCGTTCTCCAGCGAGCAGTGGTACGACGGCACCGTGCAGCCGCTGCGGGCCGACCGCGGCAAGCTCGACCCGATGCGGGTCGTCCGGGTGCCCGGTGCCCGGGAGAAGCGCGACCGGTACGGCGAGGTCAACCTGGCCGAGGCGGACGCGCTGGTCGCGACGATCTCCCGCCTGGCCGCCGACCCGGACTACGCGGGCCTGACGTTCGGCGTGATCAGCCTGCTGGCCAGCAGCGGGCAGGCGCAGTACATCAACGAGCAGCTGGTCCGGCACCTGGGTGAGCAGGAGATGGCCCGGCGGGCACTCAAGGTCGGCGACTCGTACACGTTCCAGGGCGCCGAGCGGGACGTGATGTTCGTCAGCCTGGTCGTGTCCGATCGGGACGAGGCCCGGGCCGCGTTCACCGGGGCCGACCACCACCGCCGGGTGAACGTGGCGGCCTCGCGGGCCAAGGACCAGATGTGGGTGTTCCACTCGGCCGGCCCGGAGAACTTGCATCCGGACGACGCCAGGGCCGCGCTGCTGCGGTACTGCGCGGCGCCGAAGCTCGGGCTCGCGGCGCTGGCGGCCGAGCCGGTACCGGACGAGTCGCTGTACGCGGCCTGCGAGTCCGAACTGGAGCGGTCGGTGTTGCGGCGGCTGCTGGAGCTGGGGGTCCGGCCCGCGGTGCAGTACCCGATCGGGCGGCACCGGGTCGACTTCGTGGTGCCGACGACCGACGGGCGCCGGCTCGCGATCGAGTGCGACCACGGTCGGTACCGGGGTGTGGCCCGCTGGGCGGAGGAGATGCGTCGGCAGGCCGTGTTGGAGAGGGTCGGCGGCTGTGTGTTCTGGCGGGTGCGGGGCACGTTGTTCGCCCGGGACCCCGATGCGGCGCTGTCCGGGCTGTGGCCGCTGATGGACGATCTCGGCCTTCTGCCCGAGGAGTCGCGCTGGCTGGTCGAACCGCCCGAGGGCGCGGTGGCCTCCCAGCCGCCGTGGGCCATCGCCGAAGCCGCCTTCGCCGAGACAGCGCTCCCCGAGGCCGCCCTCCGGGAGGCGGCCCTTCCCGAGGCGGCTGCCCCCGAGGCGGCCTTCCCGACGGCGGCGCGTCCGGAGGGTGCGTTCCCCGGGACGGCGTTCCCCGGGACGGCTGGTCCGGAGGTGGGCGTTTCCGCGGGGGCCTTCCCCGAGGCGGCTGGCCCGGAGGCGGCCTTCCCGGAGGCGGCTGGCCCGGAGGCGGCCTTCCCGGAGGCGGGCGTTTCCGCGGGGGCCTTCCCCGAGGCGGCTTTCGCCGAGACGGCGGAGGGCGTTCGGCCGGAGTGGCCGGGTGCCGAGGCCGCGTCGGCCGTGGAGGCAGCGGAGGACTCGAACGACTCCGCCGAACCGCTGAGCGCCGCCGATCCGGCGCACGACGCCGAAGCCACCCCCGAGCCTTCGCCGCCGGAGGCAGCAGCCAAGAACGCCGAGACCGGCCCCAGCGAGCCGGGGCACCACGAGACCAGGCCCCACGAGACCAGGCCCCACGAGACCAGGCCCCACGAGACCAGGCTCCACGAGACCGGGCTCCACGAGACCGGCCCCAGCGAGACCGGCCCCAGCGAGATCGGGCCCGAGCAGGGCGCCCCCGCCGCGCAGGCGGACGAGACCGCCGCCGAATGGGCCCCCGACGAGTGGACCCCGGACGAGTGGCCGGCGGAGAACCCCGCGACCTCCTACAACGACCTCACGGTCCTGCTCCCGATGATCCCCGACCCCACCCCCACCCCGACCCAGGCCCAGGCACAGGCCCAGGCCCAGGCCCCCTACGAGGCACTGGACGACGAGCCCGCGGTCGCCGGCCGGCTCGACGAGCTCCGCACCGCCGTGCAGAACCTCGAACCCTCGATGGTCGAGGCGGCCGAAGAACCCGGCCAGCCGCCCCAGCAGCAGTGGGTCGGCGACGCCCCCACGATCCCGACCCCCGACGAGCTGCTCCGCCGAGACCCCTCGCACCCGGCGATCCGTCTCCCCGGCCTGGCCCGCTCGGCCGACGCCGTCCTCGTCCCGCTGACGCCGCCTGCGCTCCCGACCCGCCGCCCCACCTCGCCGGCCCCGGAGGGCGCCGCCCACGTCTCACCCGCCTCGGGCTCGCCCGTCAGCTGGTGGCAGGACCGCAACGGCGACTCCCTCGGCCCGGGCGGAGCCAAGCCCGCGACCCCGGCGGCGCCCCCGGTCTCCGACCTGACCCGGCAGCTACCGGTGCTCCCGGAGCCGCCGTCCGAAGATTCCTATCAGGAGGTCGCCTCGCTCCGGCCGGACGAGGCCCGCGCGGTGCTGCAGGCCTACCGCTCCGGAGTGGACACGCCGGTTCAGCTCGGCGGCAAGATCGTGGGCTGGGCCTGCTACTACCCCGACGGGTCGATCGAGGCGCGGCGCAACCGGGCCAACGTCGAGCTGATGCGGCAGGAGGAGGCCAGCACCGAGACCGCGGGCTGGCTCACCGCCCGCGAGGCCGCCGCTGTCGTGGCCGCGACCGAGCAGCGCCGGGACGTCCCGGTCGTCGACCCCACCTACGGTCAGCTGGGCATCGTCCGCTTCACCACCGACGCCGAGTTCCCGGCCCGTCTGCTGCGACGGTCACCCGCCTAACAGCACCAGCAGGCGGTTGAGGGCCGGGAGGGCCGCGGCGAGCGCGTCGAGGTCGTCCTGCGGGAGCTGCTCAGCGGCCGACGCCGCGATGCGACGTCGGTGGTCGGTGTAGCCGTCCACCAGTGCGGTCGCCGCCGGCGTGAGCGTCAGCCGGACCGCCCGGCGGTTCTGCGGATCGGGGAGCCGCTCCAGGTGCCCGCTGGCCGTGAGGTCGCCGACCAGTGTGCTGACGGTGTTCGGCGCGGTCCCCAGCGCCGACGCCACGGCCTTCACACCGATGCCGGGCGTCGCCTGCACCACGCGTAACACTTCCATCTGCGCGGAGGGGAGCGGATCGTCCGGTAAGTCGCCCCGGGAGGCGCGGCGCAGCGTCCGATGTAGCCGGCCGAGGAGAACACTCAGCTCGTCGGCGACCGCGCCCGGTGTGGCCGACATGACACTCCTTTGTGGTCATTTACGGCAGGCGGTAACCCTCGCTACCTGCAGGAACAGTCATGATGGCGGTCTCGCTAGGCGCCCCGCAGTCGTCCGTTCAGCCCGAGTCGGACAGCCATCTGCCAGGGGGTCCCGGCCCGAAGACCGGGACCCCCTGCTTTCTGGCGATCTGTCCTTTATCCGATCAGGATCTTCTGCCCGGGGTGGATCACGTTCGGATCGGCGCCGATCAGAGCGCGGTTCTTCTCGAACAGCACCCGCCACTCGACGTGGTGCGCGGCGGCGATCTTGACCAGGCTGTCGCCGGCCAGCACCAGGTAGGTGGGGACCGTCGCGACCGTCGGTCGCTGCGAGGCACTGAACATTCGCTGCGGCACGAAGTCCTGGATGGCGGTCGGGTGCGTCACGTGCGCCGCACCCTTCCGGTGCACCGCCACCACGGTCGGCTTCCGGTGGACGGAGGCCGGCTTCTGGTGGGAAGAAGACGTCGACTTGTGGTACGAGCGCTTCTTCCAGGTGCTCTTCCAGGTGTGCTTCTGGTGCGACGACGACGAGCTCTTCGTGTACGAGTGCCGCTTGTAGCTACGGCTCGCCTCGCCGGTCGAACTGGTCCGGTACCTCTTCGTGCTGTACCCGTGTGGACCGCAGACCGGCCAGGCTCCGATGCCCTGGCTACGCAGCACGCGTCTGGCGACCGTGATCTGCTCCGAACGAGTTGCGTTGTCCGCGCTGGCGGCGTACTTACGTCCGCCGTGCGCCTTCCATGTCGACGAGGCGAACTGCAGGCCACCGGTGTAGCCGTTCCCCGTGTCGATCGACCAGTTCCCTCCGCTTTCGCATTGCGCGATCGCGTCCCAGTTCACATCCGCATTGGCCGGTGAAGCGATGGCCAACGGTGTGAGGCCCGCGAGACCGGTGGCCACGGCTAGTGCCAGGCGTCGGCCGAGTGGGCTCAGGCGCCCTGGCGCCCGATGCCGTCCGCCCGCTTGACGCGGGCTTTCGGCGCTGGACTGGGCGGTATGGGAAGACTCCTTAGACATATCCGACCCTCTCCACGCCTACGAGGTGAGCTGTCGGGTTCGGGCTGAGTCGGCCCGGCCACGCTGTACGTGGCTTCACCCCGAGGCGTCGAACTGCGACGCCGGAAAAGTGGTTCCCCCGCTCCTGCCGGAAGTTCGGGTCTCATCGCCCGGGGCAGGATTCGGCGTAGCCGGGCATGAGGTCCGCGGTGAACGGACGAAAACGACAGAACCACAAAATGGGGCGAATGCCAAGTTACCGGACCGTGATTGAGAAAAGTGTCGCGCAAAGCCATTAGGCCCTCAAAGCAGTCCCTAGTGTTGCGTCGATTCGGCGTCAACGCGCGACACAGTGGTCTATCGCTTAAAGCCTGATTGCTGACGTAACTCCCGAAGAGCGGGGTAACTGACCGAGGCGAGTTCGTCGCGGGATGTTAAGTTCCCTTAAAGAGTCCTCAAGTGCCAGGTAGGAGAGTGGGCGCGGGCGTTCGCCGTCGACAAGATGGGACGCATGACCGACGCCCCACGTGCCGGCCTGTTCTCCCGGGTCGGACTGCGTGCCGGCCCCTATCTCGCTCTGCACCGTCGTGGGCGCGCCAACGGCCGAGTGCTCACCGCTGGGGTGGGCGCGGCCGCGCTCGGCTCCGTGGTCGTGATCGGCGGCACGAGCCTGGTGGCGGCGAACGCGACCGGCCGGCCGGAGCCCACCTGTGCGCCCGTGAGCTGCTCCACGACCGAAGATCGCAAGACCCGTGAAAGCGCTTCCCCACGACGCTCGGCGATCGCGTTACCCCCCGGGTTACCGGCCTCGCCGGTCCCGAAGGCCTCGACGTCGAACCGGCCCGGTGCCGGCCCGCTCGGCGCCCTCTACGTCGACTCCGAGGGCCAGGCGGCCGAGTGGGTGGCCGGAAACTCCGGAGACTCGCGGGTCGGCGTGATCCGGGACCGGATCGCCGGACAACCGCAGGCCCGCTGGTTCGCCGCCGACGATCCGGGTGAGGTCGAGGGTGCGGTCCGGGCCTACACCGCGCAGGCGGCGTCCAAGGGCGAAGTGCCGGTTCTGGTCGCCTACAACATGACGAATCGCGACTGCGGCGGCGCCAGCGCCGGCGGCGCGGACGGCGCCGACGGTTACCGCACCTGGATCAGCAATTTCGCGTCCGGCCTCCGCTCCGGGACGTCGATCGTCGTCCTCGAACCTGACTCGCTCCCGCACCTGACCGACTGCCTCTCCGAAGGCCAGCAACAGGAGCGACTCGACCTGCTCGCCTATGCCGCGAAGACGATCAAACAGAAGAGCGCCAAGGCGCGCGTCTACTACGACGTGGGCCACTCCGCGTGGCTCGCTCCCGGCGAAGCCGCCCGCCGCGCCGAGCGGGCCGGTGCCCGGCAGTACGGAGACGGAATCGCACTCAACACGTCGAATTACCGGACGTCCGGTAACGAGGTCGCGTACGGCAAGCAGGTGCTGGCCGCGCTCGGCGGCGGGCAGATGGTGATCGACACGTCCCGCAACGGCAACGGCCCCGCCGGAGACGGCGAGTGGTGCGATCCGTCGGGCCGCAAACTGGGGCGCAACCCCACCACGGCCACCGGCGACGCGAAGGTCGCGGCCTACCTCTGGGTCAAGCGTCCGGGCGAGTCCGACGGGTGCAGCGGCTCGGCGGGTCAGTTCATCGCCGAGACCGCGTACGAGCTGAGCTCGTAGCCGGTCGGGGTACCGTACAGGGGTGGCCGAGCTACCGTCGTTGCACTTCCTCGGGCATTCGACGGTGCTGATCGACCTCGAGGGTGTCCGGGTGCTCACCGACCCGGTGCTGCTGCCCCGGGTGGCGAACGTACTGCGCCGCACTGCCGCCCCGCTCGACCCGTCGCTGCACGCGAACGTCGACGCGGTCTGCATCTCGCACCTGCACGCCGATCACCTCGATCTGGCGTCGCTGCACCGGTTGGGCCGGAACACGCTGCTGATCGTCCCCGAGGGCGCCGGCGAGTTCCTGTACCGCAAGGGCTTCCGCGAGGTCGTCGAGCTGTCCCCGGGCAAGTTCCACGACGTCGGCCGGGTGCGCATCACCGCGACCAAGGCCGTCCACGACGGCTACCGCCCGCCGTTCGGTCCGCGGGCGCTCGCGGTCGGCTACGTCGTCGAGGGCGCGTCGAGCCGGGTCTATTTCGCCGGTGACACCGACGAGTTCGACGAGATGGACGAACTGGGGTCTCTCGGTCTTGATGTCGCGTTGATCCCGGTCTGGGGGTGGGGGCCCAACCTCGGGCCCGGCCACCTCGACCCGCGGGGCGCCGCCGAGGCCACCCGCCGTCTGAGGCCGACGTACGCCGTCCCGATCCACTGGGGCACACTGCATCCCTACGGCATCGGCCGCTGGATGCGTGCGCGCCTGGTCGACCCGCCCCGGCGCTACGCCCAGGCGGTCACCGAGCTCGGCCTGTCCACCCGCGTCCTGCACACCGAGCCGGGACGCCGGGTGGAGGTGGGATGACAGCGACGACCATCCTGGCCACGGCCTGGCCCGACCGGGTCGCCGACGCGGCCTCCGCGAGCTACCCCGTGCTGGTCGTCGCCGTGCTGATCGGCGCGATCATCCCGGTCATCCCCACCGGTGCGGCCGTGAGCGCCGCCGCCGTCCTCGCCGTGCACAACGGCGGGGTGTCGCTGGTCGAGGTCATCGCGCTGGCCGCCGCGTCGGCCTGGGCCGGTGACTGCGCGGTCTACGCGCTGTTCCGCTGGGGCCGCCGCGGGGTCACCCGGCTGGTCGCACGCAACCTGCCGTCGTTCTCGCCCGACACCGCGGAAGGCCGGTCCCGGCTCGACGACACCCGTCGGCGGCTCACCGAGAACGGCACCCAGGTGCTCGTGGTCTCGCGGCTGATCCCGGGTGGCCGGCTGCCGACGCTGTTCGCGGCCAGCGCCGTGCGTTACCCCTGGCCGCGGTACTTGACCGGGGCGGCGTTCGCGGCGGCCGTGTGGGCGGTCGCGTACGCGGTGATGGGGCTGCTCGGCGGCTCGCTGTTCTCGAACCCGCTGGTCGGCATCGCGGTGACCGTGCTCGCGACGCTGCTGGTCTCGGTGATCGCCCGCTACGTCCAGCGCTGGCTGGCGAACCGGCAGTCGACCCGGGGCGGAGACGCTTCCGGTACCTCCGGCGACGTGCGCGCCGAGGTCGGCTGAACCAGCCCGTGACGCGTTTCCGACGGCTGCGCAGCGGCGGGCGGCGCCTGCTCCGGGGTGGACGCACGGCGACCCGTCTGATCCTGGTGTGGCTGGTCGGTGCCGGTTCGGTCGGCGCGCTGTCGCTGGGGCTGCCCGGCTTCGACATCGGCCGGCCCACCAACGCGGTCGTCGTCTCGGTCGTGCTGAGCGTGATCAACGCGGTCGTCTGGCCGTTCCTCATGCGGTTCGCGCTCGCGGTCTCGGTGCTGACGATGGGCGTCGGCGCGTTCGTCCTCAACGGACTCGTGGTCTACTACGGCCTCCGCGAGATCCCGGACGTCCGGCTGCCCGGCGCGCCGACCGGCGTGCTGGTCGCGCTCGCGGTGTCCGCGGTCACCGGCCTGACGAGCTCGCTGATCGGCGTCGACGAGGACGAGTTCTTCCACCGCCGGGCCCGGCGCCGGGCGCGCCGCCGGCTCGGCCGTCCGAACAGCATCCCCGGGCTGGTCATGGTGCAGATCGACGGGCTCGGCCACGAGGTGCTGCAGCGCGCGATCCGGGACGGCGACGTACCGACCCTGGCCCGCTGGCTGAGCAACGGGACCCACCGTCTGATCCCCTGGACGACCGACTGGTCGTCGCAGACCGGCGCGTCCCAGGCCGGCATCCTGCACGGCTCGAACCGGGACATGCCCGCGTTCCGCTGGTACGAGAAGGATCACGGCCGGTTGATGGTGAGCAACCGGCCCGCCGACGCGGCCGAGATCGAGCGGCGGCACTCCGACGGCCGCGGCCTGCTGCACACCGACGGCGCCAGCCGCGGCAACCTGTTCACCGGCGACGCGGAGCACAAGAGCGTGACGCTGAGCAGCGCCGGGCGTCGCAAGGGCCGCCTCGGCGCCGGCTACCAGGGCTACTTCGCCAACCCCTACAACGCGGTCCGGACGCTCACCGGCGCACTGTTCGACGTCGTCCGGGAGCTGATCGCGGCCACCACGCAGCGGCAACGTGACGTGCGGCCCCGGGTGCCCCGCGGCGGCATCTACCCGTTGGTGCGGGCGCTGGCCACGGTCGTCACCCGCGACCTGGTCGTCGAGGGCGTGCTCGACGACATGATGGCCGGTCGCACCGTCGTCTACGCCGACCTCACCGGCTACGACGAGGTCGCGCACCACTCCGGCATCGAGCGGTACGACACGCTCGCGGTGCTGCGTTCGATCGACCAGCAGATCGGACGCCTGGACCGGGCGGCCGAACTGGCTCCGCGTCCGTACCGGCTGGTCGTGCTGTCCGACCACGGGCAGAGCCAGGGCGCCACGTTCGCCCAGCGGTACGGCGTCACGCTGGAGCAGATCGTGCAGGCGTCCTGCGGGCAGCAACCCCGTGCCACCGAAGACAACCTCACCGGACCGGAAGCCAGCAACCTCGGGTTCGCCGCGCGGGCCCTACGCCGGTTGGTGCCCGCGGGCGAGCACAAACCGGCCAACCCCGGGGAACGGGTCCGGTCCGCGGAAGAGGAAGCGGCCGCGCGCGAGGGCGTCCTCGTTCTCGGGTCGGGCAACCTCGGGCTGGTCTACTTCACCGAGCAGACCGAGCGGATGACGCTGGAGGCGATCCAGACCACGTACCCCGACCTGCTCCCGACGCTCGTCGAGCACCCCGGCGTCGGATTCCTGCTGCTCAAGACCGAGGAGCGGGGGTCGGTGGTGCTGGGACGGCACGGCGCCCACTACCTCGAGACCGGCGAGGTGGTCGGCGACGTCGACCCGCTCGCGTCGTTCGGGCCGTACGCGCCGGCGCAGGTTCGCCGGACCGACTCGTATCCGCACGTCGCCGACGTCATGATCAACAGCCTTCACGACCCGCAGACCGACGAGGTCGCCGCGTTCGAGCCGCTGGTCGGCTCCCACGGTGGGCTGGGCGGTCCGCAGACGACCGCGTTCCTGCTGTACCCGGTCGGCCTCCCCACTCCGGTGGAGCCCCTGGTGGGGCCGGAGGAGGTGCACAAGGTGCTGCGCGCCTGGCTCGCCTGGCTCGGTCACGACTCCTATGCGGACGCCGTGGCCGCGACCGCCGCAGTCGAGGAACCGGCTCCGCCGGTGGCTGCGCTGGACCTGCCGTTCGACAGCGTGACCACCGGCGAAGCCGAGTTGTACTAGTCGAGCGGCCGTCGCCGGGTGCGCCGCGCGCGCCCGGCGACGGTGCCGACTCGCGGAACGGGGACTAGCTGTTGGCGCGTCCGCGGCGGCTGCGCCAGGTGAACGGGCCCGGCAGGTCGTAGCGCTGCTCCTTCGTCCGCGAGTTCCACGACCAGCGGCCCAACTTGATCGACCAGGACGAGAAGCCGTTCTGGGTCACGTTGAACTTGAGCGGGCCGAACGAGTGCTGCTTCCGGTACTGGATCGGCATCAGTGTCTCCTCAGGTCGAACTTGAGCACTCAGTACCCCGGGTCGCATGTGGGCGAACATCGTTTAATTGCTGGTCGTCACCGCGGCGGTCGTCGCGGCGGTCGTGGCGGCGATCATCGCGGCGTTTATCGCGTTGATCGCGTCCTTCACCGCCTTGCCGGCCCAGTCGCCTTCGGCGATCTCGCCCAGCCGGTTCTTGACCTGCCGGGCAGGCAGGTCCGGGAACAGCTTCGGACCGAGATCGATGGCCCGGACCAGCGACGCGAGCGCGGCCGTGTGGCGTCCGGACAGGTCGTTGGTGCGGATCGCGGCGTCCAGGCGGCCGTGCGCCGCGGTCTCGGGGGCCGGGTTGAGCGCCGGGTAGCGCACCCGCCGGAACAGCCCGAGGACCCGGCTCTCCTCCCGCTCCACGACGCCGGTCTCGACCAGCCGGTCGAGGATCTGCTCCCGCAGGCCGGAGCGGAGCGTCTGGACCCAGTGCTGCGCGCTGCGCGGCTTGTTCGAGGCGCGGATCTTGTCCAGCGCGGCCTCGGCGATCGGGTCGTCGACCGGCGCCGGATCGACGACCCGCACCTTCTTGCCCTCGACGCCGATCCGGCCCGCCAGCGTCAGCTCGACCAGCACCGCACCGGCGAGCCCGAGGTCGAGGGAGGTGGCGGAGATCAACGGTTTGCCTGCCGCGTCGTCGTAGCCCAGCAGCAGCAGCTCGTCAGGCAGCGGGATCACAGTCATACGACCACGGTAAGCGGGCCCGACCAGTCCGGCGCGGTCCGCGCGCCGGGCCGGACCGGCGTTCAGCGGAGCGGGAGAATCCAGGGGGCGGCGCCACCCTCGTGCTGCCAGCGCGCCAGCTGGGACGTGCGATCAGAGGCCGCCTCGACCCAGTGGAACGCCCCGAGCAGCTCGGCCGTCCGCAGTCCGTCCCGGTAGTGCGCCGCGGCGTCGTGGGGGCGTCCGAGGAACGCGGCCAGGTCACCCAGGATCGTGTCCAGTGGCCCCAGCGTCACCGACCCGCTCGACATCCCCGGGAGCGTCCCGCGGTGCGGCGTCAGCGACCGGTAGCACGACTCGGCGACGTCGCGAGCCCCCAGCCCGAGCGCGTTCTCGGCCCGGAAAGCCATCCACAGCAACCAGTAGTAGTCCGGCGGCACCGGCAACTCGGGCGTCCACACCGCGCGGGCCTCGTCCAGCCGGCCGGCGTGCACCAACAGCCGGGTGTACGGCTCGGCGACCGTGCTCTGCTCCTGCGCGTACAGCCGCCCGATCGGCTCGACCAGCCCGAGGACCCGCGCCGCGCCCTCCGCGGTACCCCGGGCCCGGCCGACGACGTACAGCGTCAGCTGTCCGACGCCGTCCGCGTTCGGCGCCCCCAGCGCACGCATCTGGGCGATCACCGACGCGTACCGCTCCTCCGCCTCGTCGAACCGCCCTCCGACCAGCGCACGCAGCCCGCTGAACATCCGCACGACGCCGAGTGCCAGCCCGAGCTGACCGGTGCTCGAGTACTCGACCGACAGGTCCGCCTCCCTCTGTGCGGCCGCCAGCCGGTCGAGAGAGGATCGGGCCAGTTCGACCTGGAACAGGATGTGGTGCGCCTGAGCCCGGTACCCGGTCAGCCCGGCCTCCGTCGCCACGTCCCGGAGCCTTCTCCCGAGCTCGTCCAGCCGGTGCCGCCGCTCCGGCGCGACCTGCACGTAGTACCGGGCCGACAGCGCCCGGCACAGTAGGTCCGGGTCGTCCACCCGCTCGGCGATCGCCATCGACTCGTCGCTCGCGCGCTCGGCCGTGACCGGGTCGGATCCCTCCACCTCGACGGTGAGCGTCGCCAGCAACTGGCCGCGGAGGACCGCGAGATCGGGACCGAGCCGGTCGAGCACCGCGGTCAGCCCCGCGACGAACGGCTCGTCGACCGACCGGTTCTCTCGCACGCTCCAGATCACCGGCGCGTCGAACGACGCGTACGCCCGTGCGAGCGGCTCGACGCCCGGCAATCCCTCCGCGACCGCGATCGCCCGCTGCCGGGTGACCCGGGCCGCGAGCACGTTCCCCGCGTACCCCTGCGCCGAGACCAGCGCGCACAGCAGGTCCAGCCGGAGCCGCGCGTCCGCGGGCCCGTCCGCCCGGTCGAGCGCTTCCAGCGCCCGGTGCAGCAACGCCGCTGCTTCCTGGTGCGCCGACAATGCGGACGCCGCCCGAGCCGCGTCGGCGGCCAGCCGCGCGGCCCGGACCGCGGTGGCCGGGGTGGCCGCCGTCAGCGCGTGATGAGCCAGCCCGGCGCGGTCACCGGGGCGCACCGCCTCCAGCGCGGTCAGCGCACGGCCGTGTATCCGGGTCCGGCGCAGGCGCGGGATGTCTTCGTAGAGCGTGTCCCGGATCAACGCGTGCGCGAACCGGACCGGACCGGTCGCCGGCTCGCCCGGGGCCGGCTCGACCAGCAGGCCGGTCACGACGCCGGCCTCCAGAGCGTCCAGGACCGTGTCTTCGTCTTCGGTCTCGAGCGCGAGCAGGACGTCGACGTCCACGTCGACACCGAGGACGCTCGCGGTGCGCAGCACCGCCCGGGCCGGGCCGGGGAGCCGGGCCAGCCGACGGCGGAGCACGTCGCGCACGCCGGCCGGGACCGCGTGCGCGGCCGCGTCCGAGCCCTCGGCGGCGATCAACCGGGCGGTCTCGGAGACGAACAGCGGATTGCCGCCGGTACGGCGGGCGACCAGCCGGACCAGCCCGGTGTCGGTCGGTGCGCCGTGGCGGCGCAGGAGTTCGGCGACGTCGGCGGCGGTGAGGCCGGAGAGCTCGAGCCGGTCGGCGTGCGGGCCGGCCAGCGCGGCCCAGCAGGCGCTCAGCTCGTCGGTGACCTCGGCGGGCCGGTACGTGGCCACGACCAGCACCGGACGACCGGTGAGCTCGGTCGCGACCGCGCGCAGCAGTTGCAAGGTCTCGCCGTCGGCCCGGTGGACGTCGTCCAGGACGACGAGCAGCGGGGCGTCGGCGCTGCGGGCCGCGAGCAGGTCGGCGATAGCGCGGCCGAGCCAGAACGGCGGCACGTGCGGTGTCGTCTCCGGTTCCTCGTGAAGCAGCGGGGCCAGGCGGGCAGCCAGGTCGTCGCCGACGCCGTCCGCGAGCGAATGGGTGACCTCGGACCAGGCCCAGGCCGGGGGAGCGCCGTCGACCTCGGGGCAGCGCCCTCGGACCACCTGCCAGCCGGAGCCGGCCAGCTCGGCACCGAGCGCCGCCGCGAGCGTGGATTTTCCCGCCCCCGGGTCGCCGCCCACCCAGGTGACCCGGAACCCGCCCTCGGTGGCGCGCGTGGCCGCCAGCCGCAGCTGCCCGAGCTCGGCGTCGCGGCCGACCATTCCGCGGTCGGCCGGGGGCCCGCCGGTCGCCGGGCCGGACGCCGCGGTGCCGACGACCGGTGCGGGTGCGGGTGCGGGTGCGTCCAGGGTGGGGGACTGGGCCAGGACGTCGGCTTCCAGGGCCCGCAGGGCCGGGCCGGGGTCGACGCCGAGCTCACCGGCGAGCCGGGCCCGGGCCGCACGGAGGGCCGCCAGCGCGTCGGCCTGCCGTCCGGCGCGGTAGAGGGCCAGCGCGAGCAGGGCGACCGCGTCCTCGCGCAACGGGTGGGCGCGCACGTGCCGCTCGAGGTCGACCACCGCCTCGGCGCTGCGCCCGGCGGCGAGGACGGCCTCGGCCCGGCGCTCGACCGCGATCCGGCGCAGCTCCTCGAGCCGCTCGGCCTCCGGCACGGCCCACGGCTCGTCGGCGAACTCCGCGTACGCGGGACCGCTCCACTGCGCGAGCGCCCGATCGAGCAGCGCGACCGCGTCGGACGGGCTCGGCGCAGCCCCGGCCTGCTCGAGCAATTGCTCGAACCGCCAGGCGTCGGCACCGTTCTCGTCGAGCCGTAGCGCGTACCCCGGCGCGGCGCTGACCAGCACCCGCGCGGGCGTCCGGGGGGCTCGGCCGGGCTCCAGCAACCGCCGGAGGTGGGAGACGTAGACCTGGAGCGCGGCGAGCGCCTTCGGCGGTGGCTCACCGTGCCAGAGGTCGTCGACGAACCGTTCGGTCGAGACGACGTGGCCGCGCGCGCTCACCAGCCGGGCCAGCACCGCCCGCTGCCGGGGGCTGCCGAGCTCCACCGGGTGGTCGGCGACTTCCGCCCGGACCGGGCCGAGCACGCTCAACCGAACCATGAAACGGAAGCCTACGGGCCGTTCCCGCAGGTCGGGCAGACACTGTCTGGCAGCTGACTCCTAAACGGGGCCTAGTACCCACCCCGGTTTCTGTTCACACTGGACCTAAGGTCAGTTTCTCCGGCCGGATCGTCAACCGCCACAGGAGTTGTCGTGCCGTACGTCTCGTCCGCCGTGCGGCGGCGACAGATCGTGCTTGCGGCGCGCCGCGTGGTGGAGCGCGAGGGTCTCGGGCGGGCGTCGCTGCGTGCGGTGGCCGATGAGGCCGGCATCGCGCTGAGCACCCTGCAGCACGTGTTCAGCACCCGGGAGGCCCTGTTCGGCGCGGTCGTCGAGGAACTGCTGTTCGTCCAGAGCCAGTCACCGGTGCCACTCGGCACCCCCGACCAGCCGTTCGCGGAATGGCTGACCGACACGCTGCAGACGCTCTGGGAGTACGTGGTCCGGGCGTCGCCGGAATCGCAGCTCGGGCGGCTCGAGGTGACGCTCTACGCGGTGCGGACCGGGCTCACCAGGGAGCTGGCCCGGTGGCAGGACGACCGGATCCAGCTCTGGGCAGGCAAGACCGCCGCGCTGTCGGGCTGGAACCTGCGGATCCCGGTCGACCAGGTCGCGCGGCTGGTGATGGCGATGATCGACGGGTTATTGCTGCAATACCTGGCCGACCCGGATCCGCACCGGGCCGCCGACGACCTCCGGCACGCGGCCCTGGCCGTAGCCGCGGTGGCTAGCTCGGCCTGATGACGGCCGGAGCCGGCGTGGACTGGCCGAACAGGGTGGCGGAGAGGTTGCTGAGCGTGTGGGCTCCGAGCTCCAGCGAGTCCTGGCCCGGGGGCATCGAGTACATCTCGGCGATCACGTAGCGCTCGTCGTCTCCGGCGAACCCGACCGAGCTGGTCAGCCAGTGGTCCTGGCCGTCGTCCTTCTCGACCGACCAGCCGTTCTTGTTACCCGGATCGACGGACCGGCCGGCCGACCAGATGCCCCAGTGCTGGATGTCGTCGGTCTGCCGCATCCCGGTGACGACCAGGTCCTTGTCGGCCGGGCCGAGCTTCTCGAGCAGGTAGTCCATCAGCGTGACCAGGTCTCCTGGTGTGCACTTGATGAAGCCCCAGTACTGGTCGAAGCCACTCACGTACGTCGCGTGCGACATGCCGTAGCGCGACCGGAACCGGGACAGCAGCCCGGCCCGCCCGTACTCGCGCCAGAGCGCATCGGCGGCGTCGTCGGACGAGTACGACAGGATGTCGCCGATCCGGTTCGTGTCGGTGTCGGAGAGTTGCCGGACGCCGGTGCGCGACTGCTCGAGCGCGGTCGCGACCAGGCCCAGCTTGATCGTCGAGCCGGTCCAGTACAGGTCGCTGGTGTCGCCGGTCTGCCAGCGCTTGCCGGTCTGCCGATCGAGCATCACGACGCCGAGACGGCCGGGAGCGTCGTCGGCGATCTGCGCGGCGGCGTCCAGCCGGGGGCTCCAGGTGCAGCCCCAGCCGGTGGTGTCACCGCAGCCGCTCGGAGCGGCCGAGCCACCCGCGCTCGGCGCCGGTGCGGTCGACGGGGCCGGAGCCGACGACGACGCGGCCGGCTCGTCGGCCGAACCGGACGAACAGGCCGTCGGGAGCGCGAGCGCGAGCGCGGCCAGCACGGCGAGCGCGAGACGTTTCCTCATAGCGGACGCCAGGCTAGCGCTCGCCGGTACCGGCGCGAGAACCCGTGGGCCAACCGCCCGAGGGGCCGGGCAGATGTCCCTGTCGTACCGATCACGCGGCTGATGAGAAGCCGCCCGCGGCCGCGCAGAATGAATGAGCCGGATCGGACAACCGGCGGGTGCAGGCAAGATCGAAATAACGCAACACGATGTTGGCCCGGTGCGAGGGGTACCGGGCCAGCGCCGTGTCCGCGGACGGGACGTGCATCCGGGCCGGGTGCCCGGGCGGCTCAGCGGACGGTGGCGAGTTCGGGTTCCGGGGCCACCGTCGGCGTCTCGTCCGGATGCGGGTCGACGTTCGGCAACAGCCGGTCGAGCCACCCGGGCAGCCACCAGTTGGCCTTGCCGAGCAGCGCCATCGTCGCCGGCACCAGCACCATCCGGACGATCGTCGCGTCGACTGCGACCGCGGTGGCCATGCCGACCCCGATCATCTTCACGGTGACGTCGGCGTCCAGCCCGAAGCCGACGAACACCGCGACCATGATCAGCGCCGCTCCGGTGATCACCCGCCCGGTCGCGGCCAGCCCGCGCACCACGCTCCCGTGGGCGTCGCCGGTGCGCAGCCAGTCTTCGCGGATCCGGGAGAGCAGGAACACCTCGTAGTCCATCGAGAGTCCGAACAGGACCGCGAACATCAGCAGCGGGACCCAGGTCGAGACCGGCACCGCGTGCGGCAGCCCGAGCGCCTCGGCGCCCCAGCCCCACTGGAACACGACCGTGATCACGCCGTAGGCGGCCGCGATCGACAGCAGGTTCATGATCGCCGCCTTCACCGGGACGATCAGCGAGCGGAACATGACCAGCAGGAACACCAGCGAGAGCCCGACCACCACGCCGACGACCAGCCAGAGGCGTTCGGAGACGAGTTCGGCGATGTCGCGGAACACCGCGGTGATGCCGGTGATCTCGGCGCCGGGCGGCAGTACGTCCGTGCGCAGGTGGTCGACGAGTGCGGACGCGCGCTCGTCCTGCGGGCCGTACCTCGGTTCGACCAGCAGCACGGCGGCCCGGCCACCCGGTGCGGTGACCGGCGGGTTCACCGCGGCGACGCCCGGGTCGGCGGCGAGCTTCCGCGCCAGTGCGGGAAGCCCGGACGCGGGGACGCGATCAAGATCGACGGCCACCACCAGCGGGCCGTTCGCGCCCTCGCCGTACTCGGCCGCGATCAGGTCGTAGGCGCGGCGCTGGGTGTTGTCGGCCGGCTGGCTACCGGCGTCCTGCGGCCAGGTCCGCATTCCGAGCATCGGCGTGGCGAGCAGGAGCAGGACGGCCAGCGCGGCCAGGGCCCACGGCAGCGGGCGACGGCCGACCCGCGCGGCCCAGCGCGCGGTGAGGCTCGGCGAGCGCCCGGCGCCGGACGCGGCCACCGCCTGCGTGGTCCCGGACGCCACGCCGCCGGCGTCGGCGGCGTCCGTACGCGGAGGAACGGGAACCGGGCGCTCGGCGCGCGGCAGGGCACGGCGGCCGGCCAGCGCGCAGAGCGCGGGAACCAGCGTGACCGCGGACATCACCACGACCGCGACGACCAGCGCGGTGGCCGACCCGAACGAGCGGTAGACGGGCAGACCGGCGAACGCGAGGCCGAACAGCGAGAGCAGCACGGTCGCACCGGCGACGACGATCGACGTCCCGGACGTGGCGGTCGCCGTGGCCGCCGCGGCACGCGTTCCCAGGCCCGAGCGGAGGCCCTCGGTGTACCGGGTGACCAGCAGCAACGCGTAGTCGATGCCGACGCCGAGACCGACCATCGCGGCCACCGTCGGCGCGGTCGTACTGATGTCGCTGAATGCGGCCAGGATCGTGATGCCGGCCGATCCGATCCCGAGGCCGACGAACGCGGCCGCGATCGGCAACCCGGCCGCGACGACCGACCGGAACGCCAGCAGCAGGATGACCAGCGCGGCGAGGATGCCGATGGCCTCGGCGGCGCCGCTGATCGTGCGGACGTTCTCGGCGACCTGACCGCCGTACTCGACCTGGAGGCCCGCGTCGGCCGCCGGTGCGGCGGCGGCTTCGAGCGCGTCGAGGCCTTCGGTGCCCTCGAAGTCGGTGACCGGGATCGTGTAGGTCAGCGAGAACAGTGCGGTGTCGCCGTCCCCGGAGAGCCGGGGCGGTGAAACGGTTCCGACGCCGTCGACGGCCCGGAGGCGCTGCCGCAGCGTGGTGAGCAGGGTCGGGTCGAGCCGGTCGCCGTGCACGACCACGCGGGCGTCGGCGCCGGAGACGGCCGGGAACTCGTTGCGCAGCAGCTCCGTGCCCCGCTGGGACGAGGTTCCGTCGACGTTGTAGTTGTCGTGCGGTGTGCCGCCGGCCAGATCGGCGATCGTGAGCGTCGCGACCAGGACGATCAGCCAGGCGGCGATCGTCCGCCACGGGTGGGCGGCGGCCGCGCCACCGATCCGGTACAGGAAGCGGGACATTTTCAGGCACCCCTCTTGCGCGATTTCGTGTCGTGATGACGTTCGCGCGGGGTACTTGGTGACGACTTGGCGTCGGCTAGCTGGTGCTGAACTTGAAGTTGGCGGTGCAGCCGTGCATCTGTTTGGTGTCCCAGTCCATGATGCAGACCTTCGCGGTGCCGGTGAGGCCCTCGGCGTAGTTCTTGTTGCAGACGCCGGTCTTGCCGCTGCCCATCGAGTTCGCGCACTGGCCCTTGCGCTTGGTGGCGCCGCTGCCGACCTCCCAGAACACGACGGCGGAGTGACCGTCGCCCTTCGTGTCGAAGACCCACCAGACGTCACCGTAGGTCTGGTAGCAGCCGTAGCCGCCGACGAGCTTGGCCGAGCACGGCCCGGCCCCGGGTTTGCCGGTCTTGGCGACGGCTTTGTTGATCTCGGCGGCGGGGGGCTTCGGCGCGGTCGCCGGAGGCTTGGCCGGGGCGGTTGTCGGGGGCGGCGCGGGGGCGGTGGTCTGGTCGGTGCCGTCGGCGGAGGGGTTCGTCGTCGGGTCGGGACCCTGGCTGTCGGCGGAGGGACCGGTCGTCGGGCCGGCGGCGGTGCTGGGTTGTCCGGTGCCGGTGCTGGGTTGTCCGGCGGCGGTGCTGGGTTGTCCGGCGGCTTGCCCGTCGGAGTCGGCGTCGGCGTTGTCCCCGTGGTTTTTTTCGAGCGCGGCGGCGGCGCTCACGGGGGCGCTGCGGTCGGACGAGCCGTCCGCCGAGTCGCGCGGCCGCAGCGACAGGGCTCCGGTCACCGCAGCCACCCCGATCACCAGAGCGGCGATGCCGGCCAACAGCGGCTTCTTGGAGCGGCGCTTCTCGGTCCAGGCGTCCGGCCGTCCCGGCCGGCCCGCCGGCGCGGTGGCGCTCGACTCCGCGCTGGGCGGCGCACCGCCCGGCGCGGCGCCCGGCGCAGCGAACGCCGCCGCGAACGCTGGGGGAGCGGAAGTCGGGGGTGTGAACGCCGGGGGCGCGGAAGTCGGAGGCGGGGCGGTCGGGGATAGGGCGGTCGGGGGTGGGGGCCAGGTCGCTGGGGTGGCCGGGGGCAGAGCGCTCCAGCCCGGGGACGGTGGGATCGCGGGCATCAGCGGCGCCGCGACGACCGTGGGGCCTTCTTGCGCCGCTCGGGCGGCCGCGGCCAGGTCGGCGGCGCGGGGGAAGCGGTGCGCCGCGTCCTTGCTCATCGCCCGCTGGATCAGCGCGGAAACTGCCGGCGGCAGGTCGGGGGGCAGCGGGGCCGGTTCGCCGTAGAGCAGCTGCGCGATCACCTGCGCCGGGTTCTCACCCGTGAACGGTGCCCGCCCGGTCAGGCACGTGTACGCCACCGCACCGAGCCCGTGCACGTCGGTGGCCGCGGTGATCGGCAGCCCGGCGACCTGCTCCGGCGCCATGTACTGCGGCGACCCGACGACCTGGTTCACCTTCGTGATGCCGCCGACGTCCACCGACCGCGCCACCCCGAAATCGAGCAGCACCACCGACCCGTCCGGCCGCACCATCAGATTGTTCGGCTTCACGTCCCGGTGCACGATGCCCGCGTCGTGCGCGACCTGTAACGCCTCGGCCGCCTGCGCGACGATCGACAGCGTCTCGTCCACCGACAGCGTGCCGCCGGCCTTGATCCGCTCCGCCAGCGACGCCCCCTCGACGTACTCCATCACCAGGTAATCGCGCTGGACGTCGTCGATCAGCGAATCCGCGCCGTAGTCGAAGATCTGCACGATCCCCGCGTGCCGGAGCGCCGCCATCATCCGCGCCTCGGTGCGGAACCGCGTGATGAACTCGTCGTCGGCACGGAGAGCCGGTAACAGCACCTTCACCGCGACCGTGCGCTGAAGCACCGGATCGGTGCCCCGCCACACCTCACCCATCCCGCCACTCGCGACCCGTTCGTCCAACAGGTAGCGGTTGCTGATCAGGAGTCCCGGACGAGGCATCCGATCACCGTACCGACAAGAGGCCAGGCGCCGCTGCCGACGCCTGGCGATTCACAGCCTCAGCGCTCGTCCTCGATGAGGTGGATCGCGGCCTCTTCGGCGCCCGCTCCGGCGCCGTCGACGCCCGCGTCGACCGCGAAGAGCTCGTCCTCGTCGTCCTCGTGTGCGCCCTCGTCGGGCTCGACCAGGCGGCCGGCGCGCTCTTGCGTCGTCGAGCCGGGATCGGCCGGGACGTCCTCGTCGTCATCGTCGAACTCGGCGTCGACGTCGGGCTCTTCCTCGGCCAGCTTCTGGTCGAGGGTCTCGCCCTGGGACTGCTCGTCCGCGGTCGTGCCGAATCGATCCGACGCGCGGTAACGGTCACCGGCGTCGATGCCCCTGTCGAGGACGTCGCTCTGCAGGTCGTCGTCGGCAAGGGTGTCGGCAGGGTCGAGCACGCCGTCGTCCTCGACGTCGTCGATGTCCGGGCGGGTTTCGCTCATCGTGGTCCTCACCTCCGGGGGCTGTCGTGCCGGGATGCTACGCCCGGTGCGAAACGGCGGTACCCAACGGACCTGGGTTGAACCCGGGGCGCGTTCCGGTGCGGGCCGGAACGGTCTCACCCGGTCACCTGGGCGTGCAGGTCGGTGAGGCCGTCGAGGAACGCGGTGAGTGCCAGCTCGAAACTGTCCCGGTCGATCTCCTCGTGACCGGCGAGCAGATGGGCCTGACTCAGGTTCGGGTACCGCCCCACGTACACCTCGACGTCGTCGGCGAAGCCACCCGAGAACGACGTCATGGCCGCACCGACGACCAGGTACTTCGTCGAGGCGCCGATCATCGTCGCGTACCGGGGCGGCCAGCCCGCGCTGGTGAGGCCGCCGTGGACGGCGTCGGCGTGCCTCAGGGCCTGCGGGCGGCGTCCGGGGGAGTGGGCCAGGAACGGCACCAGGTTCGGGTGCGCGGCCAGCGCCTCGCGGTAGGAACGCGCCCAGACGGTCAGGCCGTTCCGCCAGCCCGCGGCGAATCCGCCGGTGTCGACCGTCGTCATCACCTGGTCGGCGAGGTCGGTGAGCAGCTCCTCCTTCGTCGCCAGGTAGCCGTAGAGCGACGCCGCGCGGACGCCGAGCTCGGCCGCGAGCCGACGCATCGAGAGCCCGTCCAGCCCGTCCCGATCGATCATCGCGAGCGCCGTCGAGCGAATGCGCTCGCGATTCAGCAATGGGCTGCTGGGACGGGCCATGGGGGATAGCCTAGCCAGTAACTAACACTGTTAGGAGACGTCGTGGTCGACTTCGCCTTGTCCGATGAGCAGCGCGCGGTCCGCGACTGGGTGCGGACGTTCGTCGAGCGTGAGCTGATGCCGCTCGAGCCCGAGGTGCTGCGGCGCGAGCGGGCCGGGGAGCCGGGCATCACCCGCGAAGAGAGCCGCGCCCTGCAGCGGAAGGCCCGCGAGTCCGGCTTCTGGGGAATTCTGACCCCGGAGGAGTACGGGGGCATGAACCTCGGCGCGATCACCGCGTCGATCCTCGAGGCCGAGCTGGGCCGGACGTTCGTGCCGTTCCGCTTCGGCGGCAGCGCCGACAACATCCTGTTCCACGGCAACGAGGAGCAAAAGCAGCGCTACCTGCGCCCGACGATCGAAGGCGAGCGGATCTCCTGCTTCGCGATCACCGAACCCGGTGCCGGTTCCGACGCCAAGGCGATCCGGACGTCGGCCCGCCGCGACGGCGACGAGTGGGTGATCAACGGCGAGAAGACGTTCATCACCCAGGGCAACGAGGCCGACTTCACGATGGTGTTCGCGGTGACCGACAAGGAGAAGGGCGCCAACGGCGGCGTCACCTGCTTCCTCGTCGACCGCGACATGGGCTGGAAGTCCGAGCCGATCCCGACGATGGGCGAGTGGGGCCCGGCCGCGCTGGTCTTCGACAACGTGCGGGTGCCGGCCGAGAACGTCCTGGGTGAGGTCGGGTTCGGCTTCGCGCTCGCGCTGCAGTGGATCGGGCAGGGCCGGTACCTGCTGCCCTCCCGGGCGATCGGCTCCTGCGAGCGGCTGATCGAGATGGCCGTGCAGCAGGCCAACACCCGCTCGACGTTCGGCGAGCTGCTGTCCGAGCGCCAGGCGATCCAGTGGATGATCGCCGACTCGGTGGTCGAGCTCCAGGCTCTGCGGCTGCTCGTGCTGCACGCGGCCTGGCAGGTCGAGGCCGGGCGTGACTCCCGGCAGGCGCAGTCGATCGCCAAGCTCTACGGCGGCGTCAAGGCGAACGAGATCGTCGACCGGGTGCTCCAGATCCACGGCGGGATGGGTTACACCCGGGAGCTGCCGATCGAGCGCTGGTACCGGGAGCTCCGGTTGCTCCGCATCTACGAGGGCACCGACGAGATCCAGCGCCGCACGATCGCCCGCAACGTCCTGAAGGGCCACGTCCCGGTCGCCGCGGACTTCTGACGTCCCGGCTCAGCGCTGCGACGGCACCATCGCGAGACCGACGGCGGCGGTCACCGCCCCGAGAAGGCCGGCGATCGCCTCCAGACCGTCGGACCCCCAGGCCGCGACCACCGCGAGGACCGCCGTCGCCACGGTGAGCAAAAGCGCTACATAGATGATGACGACGACCCGGACGACGGTCCACGGAACCGTGATGCAGCCGTCCGCGGAGAGGTAGGGAAAGGCCATGGTCGGGGTTCCTTCGCTCGGGATCCGAAGTGGTCTTTCCGATCCTCACCCGCGCCTTCTGAATCGACGAGGTTGAGAACGTGAGCGTTCGGACGCTCGCTGCCGAATGGCGTCGCGGCGGCCGTCTGTAATGCCATTCGGGGTGATGCCCCGACCGGCCCGCTGGAGGGGCGACCGGGGCACCGGCACCGCATTACCGCGTGTCAGGTAGCACGATGCGAGATTGCAGGGTGCGTCTCACCGGACGAAGTCGCCGCTACGCAGACCGTGGAGGAATTCCACCCACGTCTCCCGTGGCAGGGCGAGCGGCGGCCGGTACGGCGCCGCGGAGGACCGGAGCAGAACCACCGACCCGGACCTCGTGCTGGCCGCTTCGACGCAGTTTTCCAGCCGGCAGTACGTGCTCCTGCGCCAGCGGATCACGGTCGCGCGGCGGGGCTGGGTGCTCGCCGCGAACGCGAGCGCGAGCAGCGGTAGCACCGCGAACGCGGCACCCGGGATGAAAGTTCGTCTCACTGAATTGCTCAAGGTAAAGCATGCCCTCCGGGAGTGGCTGCGATTCGCTCCGCAGCGTGTACCGGACAGGTTAGAGGAGGGCACGGCCGAATTTTACGCATCCGAGTTACCTTAGGAGTTCAGGCGAGTGTCGTCGATCCGGCGCATCCGCGCGATTTCTCGATCGATCAGCGCGTTGGTCTCGGCAACGGTGGCGGCGACCTCTGTCATCTCGGAGATATGCCGCAGATACGGATCGATGGTATCCGGGTCGTCGAGCGAGATTTTCCTTTCCCGCTCGTCGAGATAGAGGATGCGGCCGGCCGCGCCGTCGAAATCGACGATGATGAACGGCCCTGACATGCCGAAGTGAGCGTCCCGATCGAACGGAATCACGCGGATCGAGACGGCGTCCTGCTCGTTCAGACGCTGCAGCTTCTCCAGTTGTGCGCCCATCACGGCCGGGCCGCCGACGCACCGGCAGATGGCTGCGTGATCGAGTAGTACGAAGAGTCTGCACCGACGTTTCTCGGCCCAGATCCGCTGGCGTGAGAGCCGAAGTTTCAGCATCCGTTCTTTCCGACGTCGGTTGTCGTCGGGCCGGGCGAACTTCTCGATCACGGTCTGGGCGTAATCCTCCGTTTGCAGGAGGCCCGGGATCAGCAGCGGCTGATATTCGCGGATTGTTTCGGCGGACTCCTCGTATTCGAGGAAGCGGATGAATTCTGCGGAAACCAAGTCTCTTTCGTCCCGCCATCGAGACGTGCTGCGCTGCGTCGAGACCCCGTTCCAGAGGTCGACGAATCTGTGCTCGGCACCGTAGTAGGCGAGCAGCATGTGTAAGTCGTTCTTGGAAATTCCGGTCTTTGCCTGCTCGATTCGCAGAAGCTTGGACGGATGCCAGCCCATCGCTTCGGCCACCTGGATCTGGGGCAGGACCTTTTTGCCCGCCGGGGGCGGGGCGGCCCTCCGGGCGGCCCGCAGCGCCTGCGCGAGCCGCCGTCGCGCAACGGCAGGCTCGGTGCTCTCCGTCATCTCGGCCCCCGCCCGTAGGGTTCCCCCGTCGCGCGCATCCACATGATGCCGCCCAACTATTCGCTTGATGGCAAAGTAGCATTGCGCATCAACGAGGGCGCGTCGCCGAGTCAATGCCGGGAGGCAGTCGGTAATTCCGGTTGTTTCTTGGTGTCGCTGGTTCGAGTGAATCGAATGAATGATCGTGAATTCGGTCGCCGAATAGATCAGGGAAGTAGCGTGCCCTCGCGTTTGAGGGTTCTTACTATCGGGTTGGTCTCGATGTGGTGGATGGCCGGGATCGCCGACACGCGCCGAGTCAGGTACTCGTACAGCGCCCCCACGTCACGGCAGACCAGGCTCGCCACGATGTTCGTCGGGCCGGTCGTCGCCGCGACGAACGGCACCTCGGGGTGCAGCGCGAGCGTCTCGGCGGCCTCCACCATCGCGTGCGGGGCCACCGAGAGCCACATCATCGCTTCCATCTGCAGACCCAGCGCGGGCCCCGGGACGTCCACGTCGAAATGCAGTGCGCCGGAACGGCGGAGTTCGGTCAGCCGGCGACGGACGGTCGTCTCGGACCAGCCGGTCGCGGTGGCGAGTTCGGGCAGCCCGGCGCGACCGTCGCGTTTCAGCACGGTGAGCAGCGCCCGGTCGCCCGCACCGAGGTCGGGCACGTCGTCACGCGGCTGGTTCGTCCACGGGGGGCTGATCGCCTCGATCTGCTCGTCGGTCAGCGCGCCGATCTTGGCGAAGAACGAGTCGTGCCCGCCGTAGAACATGTGGATCAGGCAGTGGGCGCTGATCCCGACGATCCGCGGCGTCCGGTGCAGCTTGTTGAGCAGCAGCGCGTCGGTTTCGGCCTTGGTCCCCGAGCGGGTCACGCAGCTGATCTCGGTGCCACCGGACGCCAGCCGCACCCACGCCGTGTCCGGACGCCGGGCCAGCGCGTCGGCGATCGACTGGGCAGCGTCCGGCGTGCACTGCAGGCGCAGGTACCACGACGTCGCGCCGACCCGCCAGGTGTCGAGGTTGCCGATCACCCGGAGGTCGCACTCGGCGCGCAGCCGCCGGAAGCGGCGGGCGATCGTCTGGTCGGAGACGCCCAGCACCTCGGCGACGCGGCTGAACGTCGCCCGGCCGTCGAGCTGCAGCGCATGGACGACCTGGCGATCGAGCTCGTCGAGCATCGGTACCTCCTCGCCTTGGAATGAGGCTATCCGCCGGACCCCGCCCGACGATGTCGAGATCCGCTACCACGACCAACCTGGATGGCGAATGCAACGAACGCAAGCGACAGTATGACCGGACCCGGGCGGACGCCCGGGGTAGGAAGAGGAACCAGAAATGCGTAAGTGGATGCCCCTGGTCGCAATTGGGTTGGGCACCTTCATGCTGCTGATCGACGTCACGATCGTGAACGTCGCTCTGCCGGACATCGCGTCGGATCTGAGGACCGGTCTCGGAGACCTGCAGTGGGTCATCGACATCTACGCGCTGGCGCTGGCGGCGTTGCTGCTCGGCGTCGGCTCGCTGGCCGACCGGTTCGGCCGCAAACGGGTCTATCTCATCGGCATGGTGCTCTTCGCGCTGTCCTCGCTCGGCTGCGCGCTGGCCACCAGCTCGGCGACGCTGATCGCCGCCCGCGCGGTGCAGGGCATCGGGGGCGCGGCGATGTTCGCCACCACGATTGCGCTGATCAACACCGCCTACACCGGCAAGGACCGGGGCATCGCGTTCGGCATCTGGGGCGCGATCAACGGAGCCGCCGCGGCGGCCGGCCCGATCCTCGGCGGTCTGCTGGCCGAGGCGTTCGGCTGGCCGTCGATCTTCGTCATCAACATCCCGATCAGCGTCTTGACGTTCGTCCTGGCGATGCGGGTGCTCAAGGACACGCGCGACCCGTCGGCGAAGCTCGACCCGGCCGGCGTCGTCACGTTCACGATCGCGGCCGCCGCGGTCACCTACGGGCTGATCCGCGCCGCCGAAGACGGCTGGACCGAGACCGCCCCGGTGGTCGCCTGGCTCGTCGGCGCGATCGCGTTGGTGGCGTTCGTGCTGGTGGAGCGTGCTCGGAAGTACCCGATGCTCGACCTGGCGCTGTTCAAGCGGCCGGCGTTCACCGGTCTGATGCTCGGCGCGATCCTGCTCCAGGCCGGCGCGTTCAGTGCGATGGCGTTCACGTCGCTCTGGGTGCAGTCGGTGCTCGGGCTCGGGCCGATCGGCGCCGGTGCGGTGTTCCTGCCGCTGTCGATCCTGTCGCTGATCTTCTCGGTGCTCACCGGGCGCTTCCTGCACGACCGGGTCGCTCCGGGAACCGTGATCGGTATCGGAATCGCGCTGGTCGCGGCCGGTGGCGCGCTCCAGGCGCTGGTCGGGGCCGGCTCGTCCTGGGCGGTGTTGCTCCCGGGTCTGTCGGTGATGGGGATCGGAGTGGGAATGGCGATGCCGACGCTCTCGTCGGCAGCGACCGCGGCCGTGCCGCGCGAGCGGAGCGGCATGGCCGGCGGCGCGGTGACGACGTTCCGCCAGCTCGGGTACGTGCTCGGGATCGCCGTGCTCGGTGCGGTGTTCGCCGGTCGGGTCGAGGCGGTCGTCCGCGGCAGCGGTTCGGTGGACGATCCGAGTCGGGTCGCCGACCTGGTCTCAGGCGGTCAGGCGCAGGTCGTCGTGCAGAGCGCGCCGCCGTCGGCCCGCGCCGCGGTGGAGGACCTGGTGCACCAGGCGTTCGCGAACGGGTTGCGGACGATCTACCTGGTCGCGGCCGCGGTCGCGCTGGTCGGAGCGGTGGCGACGCTCGTGCTCACCCGTCTGCGCGGTGAGGCACCGGCCGAGCCGCCGGCGTGGGCCGCGGAGAAGCCCGAGCCGGTACCGGTCGGGGAACAGTGATCGGAGGCCCCGCTGCTCACGGATTGAACAGCGGGGCCGTCCGGCGCTGGTCAGCCGGCCGGCCCGAGCTCGGCGGCGCGGGTCTCGAAGAGCGTCCGTTCGCTCTCGTTCCGCGTCAGACCGGCCGCGCGCCGGAACTCGTCCGCGGCCTCCCGGCGCCGGCCGAGCTCGGCGAGCAGCTCGCCGCGCACGGCCGGGAGCTGCGGATAGTCCCGCAGCGCGCGCTCCGCGCCGAGCGCGTCGGCGATGCTCAAACCCCGCTCCGGGTTCCCGGCCTTCCCCACCGCCACCGCCTGGTTCAGCCGGACGACCGGCGACGGGCGGACGTACACCAGCACCTCGTAGAGCGCGGCGATCCGGCCCCAGTCGGTGTCGTCGGCAGACATCGCACGCGCGTGACAGGCGGCGATCGCGGCCTGCAGCGTGTAGGGCCCCCCGCCGCGCGACTCGGCGTCGTCGAGTGCGCTGAGGCCGCGGCGGATCAGCAGCCGGTCCCAGCGGCGCCGGTCCTGGTCACCGAGCAGCACCGGCCGCCCGTCCGCGCCGGTGCGGGCCGGCAGCCGGGACGCCTGCAGCTCCATCAGCGCGACCAGCCCGTGCACCTCGGCTTCCTCCGGCAGCAGACCGGCCAGCACCCGGCCGAGGCGCATCGCCTCCCGGCAGAGCGCGGGCCGCGCCCAGTCGGTCCCGCTCGTCGCCGAGTACCCCTCGTTGAACACCAGATAGACGACGCCGAGCACGGCGCCGAGCCGCTCGGCGGTCTCGGCCGGTGTCGGCATCGCGAACTCGACGCCGGCGGCGCTGAGCGTGCGCTTGGCCCTGACGATCCGCTGGGCCGCGGTGGCCTCGGGAATCAGGAACGCCCGGGCGATCTCCGGCGTGCTCAGCCCGCCGAGCAGCCGTAGCGTCAGCGCGACCTTGCCGTCGGTGGAGAGCACCGGATGGGCCGCGGTGAAGATCAGCCGGAGCAGGTCGTCGCCGATGTGGTCGTCGAGTTCGTCGACCAGTTCGTCCGTACGGTCGCGCTCGGCGTCCCGGCCGAGCACGGCGAGCTTCTCCGAGTACCGGGCGCGGCGCCGGATCGCGTCGATCGCCCGGTGCTTCGCGGTCGCACGGAGCCAGGGCCCCGGATCGTCCGGAACACCGTCGCGGGGCCAGCGCTCGAGCGCGATGACCAGAGTGTCCTGTGCGATCTCCTCGGCCAGCCCGAGGTCGTTCACCAGGCGCGCGACGCCGGCCACGATCCGTGCGCCGTCGATGCGCCAGACCGCATCGACGACGCGCCGCACGTGTGCCAGGTCTTCTCCGCTCACATCGGGAAGTCTTCCGGGCCGAACAGCTTCAGGATGTCGACGTCGCCCTCCCAGCCGGGCCAGAGGTCACGGTGCACCTTGAGGAAGCGGGACGCCCACTCGACCGCCTCCTCCTTCGACGCGACCTCGTAGACCGCGTAGCTGATGACCTCCTTCGACTCCGCGAACGGGCCGTCGGTCGTGGTCAGGTCGCCGTTGCTGAGCGACACCCGCGCACCGCTGGCGCTGGGGGCGAGCCCGGACGTGTCGAGCAGCGCGCCGGACTTCGTCGCCTCCTCACCGAGGGCCATGATCGCGGCCATCAGCTCGGGCGGCGGCGGAGTGGTCGAGTGGGCGCCACGCAGCAGGGTCAGATAACGCATCGGAAGGTCCTTTCAGCGGTAGTGCAGGGAGACGACGGAGAGCCAGGCGGACGCGAGGACCACCGCGACGGTGAACCCGAGCAGAGCCCAGGCGGTACCGCCGCTCGCGGCCAGTGCGAGGAAGAACGCGAGAAACACGACGCCGGTGACCAGCGAGAACGCGGCCAAACCGGGGAAGCCGTTCGCGACCAGGCCCACCCCGTACAGCGTGAGCGGCCACCGGGCGGACCGTCCGGCCTCCGGCCGGGCCGGAACGGCGGTGTCGGTCATCCGAAGCTCCTCTCCGGCGGGCCGCCGACCGGCCCCTCACCCGTCTCTCGAACGGGAGAGCGCCGGATCGACACCGCCGCGGAAAACTTTTTCTAGAGCCGGACGACGCGGTCCGCGCGAGGCTTGGTGGACGCGATGAGGTCGGCGTTGCGCTGGTCGGTGCCGTAGCTCCAGGCCCGCGCGGCGTCCGGGTTCTTCCCGAACGCGATGTGCCGGGTGACCAGCCGTTCCATCCGGACGTCCTCGGGCACCTCGAGGTACCAGGCCTCGTCGAGGAGGCCGCGGACGGCGGCCCAGGGGCCTTCGTCCACCAGCAGGTAGTTGCCTTCGGTGACGACGAGCGGAACCGCGGACGGCACCGGGAGCGCGCACGCGATCGCTTCCTCGATCTCGCGCCGGAAGACCGGCGCGTAGACGAGTTCGTCGGCGGGGTCGCGCAGGCGGCGGAGCAGCGCGACGTAGCCGGCGGCGTCGAACGTGTCGACGGCACCCTTGCGGTCGCGGCGGCCGAGCCGGAGCAGTTCGTCGTTGGCCAGGTGGAAGCCGTCCATACCGACCAGCACCGCGTGCGGACCGAGCGCGTCGACGAGTTCCGCGGCCAGCGTGGACTTGCCGGCGCCGGGGGCGCCGGTGAGACCGAGGATGCGGCGCGGGCCGGCCGCGAGCTCGGAAGCGCGGGCCAGCAGCTCCGGGTTCACAGCTGCTCCAGCCAGGCCCGGGGGCCGACGACCGAACAGCGCAGCGCGGCGACCCTGGCCCCGGTGGTCAGCGCCTCCACGAACGACGCGCCGGTGGTCAGGGCGTACGCGAACGCGCCGTGGAAGGCGTCACCGGCGCCGAGGGTGTCTCGCACGACGACCGACGGTACCTGCACTTCGCCGCGTTCCGGGCCGGCCCACCACCGGATCGGGTCCGGCCCGCGGGTCACCGCCACCCGCGGTACCTCGAGCGACTCCGGCTCGGGGAAAGCCGAGGAACACACCGCGTAGTCGACCGACGGCAGCAAGTCCGACAGCACCGGCTTCCAGCTGCCGCCGTCGAGGACGACGGGCGCCTCGGCCCGCACCGCGGCACGGGCCAGGTCGGGGTGGTGGCCGTCGACGAGGACGACGTCGGCTCCGTCGGTGATCCCGCCCGGTGGCTGTGCGGGGTACCGGGCCCAGAACGCACCGGCGTTGACCGAGGAGACCTGCCGGTCGCCGGTCTCGTCGATCACCTGGATGACCGAGACCGCCGGCGGCTCGACGACGTCCGGCGCGGCGTCCCGGACCGTCACCCCGTGCCGGGCGAGGTCCTCGGCGGCGAACCGGGCCAGCGGGTGCCGGCCGAGCGCTGTGACGAGCGTCGCGTCCCCGCCCAGGCGGGCAAAAACGACGGCCGCGTTTGCGGCAGGGCCACCAGCGGAGATGTCTTGGCGCAGTGCGGTGACTTTCTCGTTCGGTCGAAGCGGTCGTTCCAACCGATGGACGACGTCGACCGTCGCGATACCGACGAACACCCCACGTGACATCTTCGGAGCCTATGGTGCGTGAATCCGTCCGGCGTCGTCCTCGGCTGGAGCCGTTGGACTGGGTCGGCCTGGGCCTGTTCGCGGCCGGGCTGCTGGCACTGGCGTTCGGGCTGGTCCCGCTGCGCGACGCCGAAGGGACGATGCACCGGGTCGTGCCGCTGCTGGTCTTCCTCGGCACCGTGATCGTGCTGGCCGAGCTCACCGCGCAGGCGCAGGTGTTCGACGTGGTCGCGACGTGGCTCGCGCGGCTGGGCCGGGGACGTTTCGCGGTGCTGTTCGCGCTGTGCGTGGTGTTCGCGACGCTGGTCACGGCCGTGCTCAACCTCGACACGACCGCGGTGCTGCTGACCCCGGTGATGGTCGCGCTGGCGACGCGGCTCGGGGTCCGGGCGCTGCCGTTCGCGATGGTCACGGTGTGGCTGGCCAACACCGCGAGCCTGTTGCTGCCGGTGTCGAACCTGACGAACCTGCTGGCCGCCGACCGGGTGGGGCTGTCGCCGGTCGGGTTCGCGGCGCGGATGGCGTTGCCGGAGCTCGCGTCGGTGCTCGCCACGGCGGCCTCTCTGTGGCTGTTCTACTGGCGCCGGGGCTCGTCGGCCCGGTACGAGGTGCCCGAGCCGCACCGGCCACCGGACCGGCGGCTGACCGCGGTGTGCGCGGCCGCCTGCCTGCTCTTCGTGGTGCTGGTGCTGGTGGGGGTGCCGCTGGACGTCGCCGCGCCGGTGTGTGCGGTCGTCGTGCTGGTGACGTTCGCGGTGCGGGACCGCTCCGCGCTGCGGTGGTCGCTGGTGCCGTGGCGGTTGCTGGTGCTCGTCACCGGGTTGTTCCTGGTGATGGACGCGATCGGGCGGCTGGGCCTGTCCGACCTGCTGCGGGCACTGCTGGGGGACTCGCCGAGCTCGGTCCGGGTCGCCGGGGTGTCGGCGGTGATGGCGAACCTGGTGAACAACCTGCCGGCGTACGTGGCGGTGGAGGCGGCGGTGCCGCGTGACGCGCTGCTCGGGGTGCTGATCGGCGTGAACGTGGGTCCGATCGTGGTGCCGTGGGCGTCGGTCGCGACGCTGCTCTGGTACGAGCGCTGCCGTGCGGCCGGCGTACCGATCGCGTGGGGCCGGTTCGTGCTGACGAGCGCGGTCACCGCGACCGTCGCGCTGGTGGCCGCGGTGGCCGCACTAGCGATCACCTGAACCGAGCCCAGGCGAGCCGGGCCGGGCCGGGCAGAACCGGGCCGGGCAGAACCGGGCCGGGCAGAACCGGGCCGGGCAGAACCGGGCCGCTCCGCGGCTATCCGAGGCGCTCCGGGCGGATTCCGACTCCGACCAGGCGGGCCGGGACGGCCTGGAGGGCCGGGAACCGGCTCAGCAGACGCAGCGGGAACGGCGCGGTGACCGGGCGGCCACCGGCCAGCACCGGCCGGACGATCGCCTGCTGGGCCAGCCGCTGGAACAGCTGGGTGCCGACCGCCGGCAGCCTGCGGCGGCGCTGCACGTCGGCGAGGACGGCGCTGGACAACCGCCGTTCGCGGAGCGGTCGAGCCAGGATCCGCGCCGCGGCCACCGCGTCCTGCACCGCGAGGTTGATGCCGACGCCACCGATCGGCGACATCGCGTGGGCGGCGTCCCCGATGAGCAGGACGCCCGGAGCGTGCCAGCGGTCGAGCCGGTCGACGGTGACGGTGAGCAGCCGGAGGTCGTCCCAGCCGGTGATCTCGTCCACCCGGTCGCCGAACTCCGGCACGACGTCGGTGATCGACGCCCGGAACGCCGGCAGCCCCTCGGCCTGCACCTGCGCGTAGCCGTTCTTCGCGAACACGTACGCGATCTGCCAGTCGGCGGCCGGCCAGGTGCCGTCCGGCAGGTCGATCGCGAGTCGGGTGACCGCCCGGTGGGGGAGCGCGTCGAACTCCTTGCTCAGGCCGAGGTCGGCCAGCAGGTCCAGCGTCGACGGGTGGACGGTATCGCCGCGGAAGTCGCGGAGGAAGTCCTCGTGTTTCTCGCACACGACGACCTGGGCGCCCTCGCGGGCGAGCAACAGCCCGAGCACCAGCCCGGCCGGGCCGCCACCGACCACGCAGACGTCGGTCTCCACCGCGGCCCCCTATTTCATCGGCTGGTGAAATAATACTCCGCTCAGAGCGTGGCGGCGGGGTCGCTCAGCGCCGTGACCACGTCCACGTACATCCGTCGCTTGATCGTGCCGAGCGTCGCGGCCGGCTTGCCGGCCAGCGGCCGGGCCAGTTCGACCGCGGCGGCGAGCACCTTGCCCTCGTCCGCGACCGCGTCGACGATCCGGGCCGCGACCGCGTCGGTGCCGCCGTAGCGGCGTCCGGTCGTCATGACCTCGTGCGCGGTCTGCTTGTCGAGTCGGCCCTGGATCAGCGCGGACATGCCGACGGTGAACGGGATCTGGATGTCGACCTCGGGCAGGCAGAAGAAGCCCCGGTCGGCCCGCATGACCCGGAAGTCGTGTGCCAGCGCCAGCATCGCTCCGGCGGCGAAACAGTGGCCCTGGATCGCGGCGACGGTCGGCACCGGCAGCGTGAGCACCCGGGCGAGCAGCGCCTGGACATCGACGACGTAGGACTGCAACCGGTCGGGGTTCGCGCCGACCCAGTCGAGGTCGAGCCCGTTCGACCAGAACTTGCCGGTAGCCGACGTGACCAGCGCTTTCGGGCCCTCGAACGCCTCGATCTCGTCGAGCGCGGTGTTCAGGGTGCTCAGCCGGTCGGGGTGGAAGCGGTTCTCGTCCGCACCGAGATCCAGGATGAAGACGTCGCCGTCGCGCTGCATCTCTCGCCCTTCGAACGCGTGGGTGAACTCGTGGAGCATGGCCGCAGTGTGCCGGAAACCCGCAGGGCCCCGCGTCGTCGCGGGGCCCTGCGGGTGAAGCTCACTCAGTGGACGGGGTGCGGGGTGCGGGGCTTCGGTGCCCCGCTGTGGCGCTGCGCGCGGGCGGTCAGCGGCTCGTGCCGCGAGGCCGTCTTCGCGCGGACGCCCCAGGCGGCCAGCGCGAGCAGCAGCAGCGCACCGACCCCGATGAGCACGCCGACGTAAATGCTGGCGGCAGTGAGGAGACCTTGGTCGATCATCCTGATCCCTCCGGTCCTTCCCGGTCGGTACTTCTACGTCCGTAGAAGCTCTACACCTGTAGAAGCTACGTCGAAAATCGGCCATCGTCTACAGCTGTAGAAGTTGTTCCGGTCACAGTACGGTGAGCAGCGTGAGCCGCCGAACCGATCTACTCGACGCGGCGATCGACCTGGTCGCCGGAGCCGGTCTCCGAGGCCTCACGCACCGGGCCGTCGACGCCGCCGCCGGCCTGCCGGAAGGCTCGACGTCGGCCTACTTCCGCACCCGGGCCGCGCTGCTCACCGCGGTCGTCGAGCGACTCGGCGAACGCATCGGCACCGACGTCGACGACCTGGCCGCCGACGCCGCCCACCACCCCGGTGACGCGGCCCACGCGATCGATCGCACGCTCGAACTGCTGGACTGCTGGCTGTCCGACCCCGCGCCGCTCGCTGCCCGGCTCGAGCTCACGCTGGAGGCGACCCGGCGTCCCGAGCTCAGCGAGGCGATGACGACCTGGCGGACGGCGTTCGAGGCGCTGGTCGCCCGGATCCTGGTCGACGTCGGTCTGGGCAAGGCGGCCGAGCGCGCCACGCTGATCGTCGCGTGTGTGGACGGCCTGCTGATGCGGACGCTGTCGCAGGGCACCGGTCCGGAAGCCCGCCGGGCCTTCGTCGAACAGGCCCGGGCCCTGCTCACGGCCCTGCTGGTCAGCGCCCACGTTCTGGACCGCACCGGCAACCCCCTGACAGATGTCACGGGCGTGTGATGACGCTCGATCCGGGATGCGGCAACCGCTGAGGCCGAAAGTAGTCGGCATGGAGAACACCACGCTGACGCCGACGGCCACCACCGCGGCCGTTCGCCTCACCGGACTCACGAAGCGCTTCGGCTCGGTCACTGCGGTGGACGACCTCTCGCTCACGATCGAGCCCGGCGAGGTGGTCGCGTTCCTCGGGCCGAACGGGGCAGGCAAGACCACGACCGTCGACATGATGCTGGGCCTGGCCCAGCCGACCGCCGGAACCGTCGAGGTGTACGGCGAGAAGCCGGCCGACGCGATCGCACACGGCCGGATCGCCGCCGTGATGCAGACCGGCGGCCTGCTCAAGGACCTGACCGTGGCGGAGACGGTCCGGATGACCGGCTCGCTGTTCGGCCGGTCGCGTCCGGTGGACGAGGTGCTCCGCCGCGCGGGCATTCTCGAGATCGCCGATCGGCGGGTCGGCAAGTGCTCCGGTGGCCAGCAGCAGCGGCTCCGGTTCGCGATGGCGCTCCTGCCCGATCCGGACCTGATGGTGCTGGACGAACCGACGACCGGCATGGACGTAGAGGGCAGGCGCGAATTCTGGAGCGCGATCCGGGAGGACGCCGCCCGGGGCCGCACGATCCTGTTCGCCACCCACTACCTGGACGAAGCGGACGCCTACGCCGACCGGATCGTGCTGGTCCGGCAGGGCCGGGTGGTGGCGGACGGCACGTCGGCCGAGATCAAGGGTCTGGCGTCGGGGCGGACGGTCCGGGCCACGCTGCCGGGCGCCGACCCGGTGGCGCTGGCCGCGCTGCCCGGCGTCGACCAGGTCGAGGTGCGGGGCGAGTCGGTGCTGGTGCACGCGTCCGATTCCGACGGCGTGGCCCGCTACCTGCTCAACTCCACGCCGGCCCGCGACCTGGAGATCACCTCGCGCAACCTCGAAGACGCGTTCATCGCGCTGACGACCGACTCGAAGGAGAACGACCGATGAGCACGACCTACGTCGGCGAGCGTCGGACGCCGAGGTTCGGCGGGCTGAACCTGACCTACCTGGGCCTGGAGATCCGCCGGATCCTGCGCAACCGCCGGACGCTGATCTTCATCCTGATCATGCCGGCCGCGTTCTTCCTGCTGTTCGGCCTGCCGCAGAAGGGGCAGAAGCTCGACAACGGCATGCCGGTGACCGACTACATCATGATCAGCCTCGCGGTCTACGGCGCGATGGTCGCCACCACCAGCGGTGGCGCGGGCGTCGCGGTGGAGCGGGCGCTGGGCTGGAGCCGCCAGCTGCGTCTGACGCCGCTCAGGCCGTCCGCGTACATCGCGACGAAGGTGCTGTCGGCGATGACGCTGGGCCTGGCCGCGGTGATCGTCGAGTTCGTCGTCGGGGCGGCGGCCGGTGTGCGGATGCCGGCGCACATCTGGGTGCTGGCCGGGCTGGCGGCCTGGGTCGGTTCGCTGGTGTTCGCCGCGTTCGGGCTGTTCATCGGGTACCTGGTGCCGGCCGAGAACGTCATGCAGTTCCTCGGCCCGATCCTGGCGATCCTGGCGATGTTCGGCGGGTTGTTCGTCCCGCTGGAGGTGCTGCCGCACGCGTTCCAGGAGATCGCGAAGTGGACTCCGGTCTACGGCATCGGCACGATCGCCCGCAGCCCGCTCACCGGCGAATCCGTGACGATGACCGAGGTGGTCAACGTGATCGCCTGGACCGCCGTCTTCGGTCTCGGCGCCGCCCGCCTGTTCAAGCGCGACACCGCGCGGGTCTGACGCCTCGCCCGACGGGCCCCGGCCGCTGGCCGGGGCCCGTCGGCCGTTTCACGGCGGCCTCACAGCCGCGGTTCAGCGTCGGCTCAGGGGCGCGCCCGACCGTGGGGACATCAGCGGATGAGAGGACGAACCATGACCGCCGTTGCTGCTCCCACCACCCTGCCGCCGTCGCTCCGCGCGCTCGGACGGCACCGCGCCCCGGCGCGCCGGCCCCGGCTCGCGGTCGCGGCCGCCGTCCTCGCCGCCGCGGCCGCGCTCTCGCTCACGGTGAGCGGGGGAGTGACGACCCGGCCGACCGAGTCCGCGCTCCTGTCGGCCGCGAGCCAGACGGTCACCACCGGCCTCGGTCCGGTCGGCCGGAGCGGACGATGAACGTCCTCCCGCTCCACCCGGTGGCCGGCCCGGCCGCCGCGATGCCGGCCTCCGCGACGTTCACCGCCTGGGGCGCGCCGGTGGAGATCACCGCACCCGCGGCATTGCTGCCCGGCTGCCGTGCGCTCGTCGCGCGGCTCCAGCGCCTCTGGAACCCGACGATCCCCGGCAGCGACCTGCACCGCCTCTACGCGTCGGTCGGCACGGTCGTCCCGGTCGAACCCGAGACGGTCGCGCTGGTCGAGCTCGCCGCCCGCGCCGCGCGGCACGATCCCCATCCGCCGCGGGCCTTGCACGACGTCGTCGTCGACCCGCGGCACGGCCGGGCCGGACTGCCCGAACCCGAACTGCTCGACTTCCGGACGATGATTCCGGTGCTCACTGCCGCGCTGCTCGTGCGGTTCCTGCAGGAACGCGGCGCCGGCGTGGCACGGGTCCGGATCGGGCCGACCGAGCGCCGGACCGACACGCCGGCCGCCTAAAACATACAGGCTTGACTGTATGCAGTCCGCACCGGAGACTCACGCTAACCGAACGGCGTGAGGAAGGTGGCGCGTGGCCCAGCCGACCGACACCCAGCCCGGCCGCCGGACGCAGGCCGATCGGAGCGCCGCCACCCGTACCCGGCTGCTCGACGCCACCCTCGCCTGCCTGGTCGACGCCGGCTACGCGGGTACGACGACGACGGCGGTCGCCCAGCGCGCAGGCGTCAGCCGGGGCGCGCAGCTGCACCACTACGGCACCAAGGAGAAGCTGGTCGCCGCCGCGGTCGGCCATCTGGCCGAGCAGCGCGCGGCCGTCGTGCGGCAGCAGATCGCCGACCTCGCGGGCGAGGAGAACCAGCTCCGCCGGACGCTCGACCTGCTCGCCGACCTCCTCTCCGGCCCGCTGTACGCGGCCACCGTCGAGCTCTGGGTCGCGGCGCGGAGCGATCCGGCGTTGCGCGAGATGCTCATCCCGGTCGAGGCGCGCCTCGCGATCGACCTGCGCGAGCTCTGCCGCGAGTACGTCACCCCCGACCCGCTGCTCCAGCAGATGACCCTGGATCTGCTCCTCGGCCGCGGGGTCAGCGGCCTGCTCACCGACTGGAACGCAACCCAGCGAGCCCGGGCTCTGGACGCCTGGGCGGAGATGCTGGCGACCCGGAGGTAACGGATGCGTCGAACCCTGTACGACGAAGATCACGAGGCGTTCCGCTCGATCGCGCGCACGTTCCTGGCCAAGGAAGTCGTCCCTTTCCACGACGAGTGGGAGTCCGAAGGCCAGGTCGACCGGCGCATCTGGACCCTGGCCGGCGCGCAGGGCCTGCTCGGCACGGACGTGCCCGAGCAGTACGGCGGCGGGGGCATCAAGGACTTCCGCTACAACGCGGTGCTGTCGGAGGAAACGATCGCGGTCGGCGCGAGCGGCGTCGGCTTCACGCTGCACAACGACGTGACCGCGCCCTACCTGGTGGAATTCACCACCGACGAGCAGAAACAGCGCTGGTTACCCGGCTTCTGCTCGGGCGAGATCATCACCGCGATCGCGATGACCGAGCCGGGCGCCGGCTCCGATCTGCAGGGCATCACCACCACGGCCCGCCGCGACGGCGACGACTTCGTGCTCAACGGCTCGAAGACGTTCATCACCAACGGCATCCACGCCGACCTCGTCCTCGTCGTGGCGCGCACCGACCCCGAGGCCAAGGCCGCCCACGGCCTGAGTCTGATCGCGGTCGAGCGGGGCATGCCCGGCTTCGAGCGCGGCCGCAACCTCGACAAGATCGGCATGAAGGCGCAAGACACCGCCGAGCTGTTCTTCGACGACGTCCGCGTCCCCGCGTCCAACCTGGTCGGCGAGCTCAACCAGGGGTTCTTCCACCTGATGTCGATGCTTCCGCAGGAACGGCTCTCGATCGCGGTCGCCGCGGTCGCCGGAGCCCGCGCGGTCTTCGACCGCACGCTTTCCTACGCCAAGGAACGCCACGCATTCGGACGCCCGGTCGGCAGCTTCCAGCACAACCGTTTCGTGCTCGCGGAGATGGCGACGGAACTCGAGTTCGCGGAAACCTACATCGAGAAGGCGATGCTCGAGCACAACGCCGGTCGGTACACGGTCACCGACGCCGCGATGGCCAAGTGGTGGACGACCGAGATGCAGAAGCGCGTGGTCGACCGGTGCCTGCAACTGCACGGCGGCTACGGCTACATGCGCGAGTACCCGATCGCGCGTGCCTACACGGACACACGGATCACGACGATCTACGGCGGAACCACCGAAATCATGAAGGAGATCGTCGGGCGATCGCTCGGCGTTTAGCCCCGGAGGCGTCCCTTGAGCACCGAAGCTTTCGTGTACGACGCGATCCGCACACCCCGCGGGCGTGGCAAGAAGACCGGGTCGCTGCATTCGGTGAAGCCGGTATCGCTGGTCACCGGCCTGATCGACGCGGTCAGGGCCCGTAACCCCGAGTTGGATCCGGCCGGCGTCGACGACGTCGTGCTCGGCGTGGTGAGCCCGGTCGGCGAGCAGGGCGCCGACATCGCGAAGACCGCGGCGATCGCCGCCGGGCTGCCGGACACGGTGTCCGGCGTCCAGCTCAACCGGTTCTGCGCCTCCGGACTGGAAGCGGTGAACATCGCCGCGCAGAAGGTGCGCTCGGGCTGGGAAGACCTGGTGTTCGCCGGGGGCGTCGAGGCGATGTCGCGGGTGCCGATGGGCTCGGACGGCGGAGCCTGGGCGCAGGACCCGGAGACCGCGTACTCCACCATGTTCGTGCCCCAGGGCATCGGCGCCGACCTGATCGCGACGCTGCACGGCTGGTCACGCGCCGACGTGGACGGCTACGCGGCCCGCTCGCAGGCCCGGGCGGCCAAGGCGTGGGCGAACGGGTACTTCGCGCGCTCGATCGTGCCGGTCACCGATCTCAACGGGGACGTCGTCCTCGATCAGGACGAGCACGTGCGGCCGGGTACCACGGCCGAGTCGCTGGCCGGGCTGCCGGCGTCCTTCGCCGGCATCGGTGACCAGGGCGGATTCGACGCGGTCGCGCTCGACCGCTACCACTGGGTCGAGAGCATCAACCACGTCCACACGGCCGGCAACTCGTCCGGGATCGTGGACGGGGCCGCGCTGGTGGTGATCGGCAGCGAGGAGGCCGGTCGGAACCACGGGCTCACCCCGCGCGCGCGGATCGTGTCGACGGCTGTCTCCGGCGCCGACCCGCTGATCATGCTCACCGGTCCGGCCCCGGCGACGAGGAAGGCGCTGGCGAAGGCCGGGCTGACCGTCGACGACATCGCGGTGGTCGAGATGAACGAGGCGTTCGCGGCGGTGGTGCTGCGGTTCATGGCCGACACCGGATTCTCCGAGGACATCGTGAACGTCAACGGTGGTGCGATCGCGATGGGCCACCCGCTCGGCGCCACCGGCGCGATGCTGCTCGGCACGGTGATCGACGAGTTGGAACGCCGCGACGAGCGGTACGGACTGGTGACGCTCTGCGTCGGTGGCGGAATGGGTATCGCGACGGTGGTGGAGAAGCTGTGAGCATTCACTGGGACCGCTCCGAGGACGGCGTCGTCACGCTGACGATGGACAAGCCGAACTCGTCCGCGAACACGATGGACGCCGCGTTCCAGGCGGCGTTCGGCGAGACCGTCGACCGGCTCGTGCGCGAGAAGGATTCGCTGAAGGGCGTCATCATCACCAGCGCGAAGAAGACGTTCTTCGCCGGTGGTGACCTCGACGAGCTGATCCGGGCGCGCCCGGAGAACCGGGCTCAGCTGCTGACCACGGTCACCGACATCAAGCGTCGCCTCCGCACGATCGAGACGCTGGGTGTGCCGGTGGTGGCGGCGATCAACGGCGCCGCGCTCGGTGGTGGGCTCGAGATCGCGCTCGCGGCGCACCACCGGGTGGCCCTCGACACGCCGTCGACGAAGCTCGGGTTCCCCGAGGTGACGCTCGGGCTGCTGCCCGGTGCCGGGGGCGTCGTGCGAACGGTGCGGTTGCTGGGGCTGTTCACCGGGCTGCTGGAGCTGCTGCTCCAGGGCCAGCAGCTGCGGCCGCCGGCCGCGCAGAAGCTCGGGCTGGTGCACGAGGTGGTGAGCGATCCGGCCGACCTGCTGCCCGCCGCGAAGCGCTTCGTCGACGCGAACCCGCAGGCCGTGCAGCCCTACGACACCAAGGGCTACAAGGTGCCCGGTGGCCTGCCGACCTCGCCGTCACTGGCCGGGCTGCTGCCCGTGCTGCCCGCGAACCTGCACAAGCAGCTCAAGGGCGCGCACCTGCCGGCGCCCCACCACATCCTGTGTGCCGCGGTCGAGGGTCTGCTGGTCGACATCGACACCGCGTTCGTGATCGAGGGAAGGTACTTCGCCGACCTGGCGACCGGTCAGACGTCGAAGAACATGATCCAGGCGTTCTGGTTCGACCTGAACCGGATCAACGGCGGCGGCAGCAGGCCCGCCGACGTGCCCGCGTTCACACCACGCAAGGTCGGGGTGCTCGGCGCCGGAATGATGGGCGCCGGGATCGCCTACGTCACGGCCAGGGCCGGTATCGACGTCGTCTTGAAGGACGTGTCGGCGGAAGCGGCCGAACGGGGCAAGGCGTACTCGCAGAAGATCCTCGACAAGCAGGTCGACCGCGGCCGCAGCACGCCGGAGAAGCGAGACGCGCTCCTCGGGCGGATCCACGCCACCGCCGACGCCGCCGACCTCGCGGGCTGCGACTTCGTCATCGAGGCGGTGTTCGAGGACGTGGCGCTGAAACACCGTGTGCTGGCCGAGGCCGCGGCGGCCGCGCCCGACGCGCTGATCACGTCGAACACCTCGACGTTGCCGATCACCGGTCTGCAGGAGGGATCGGGACTGTCCGATCTGGTCGGTGTGCACTTCTTCTCGCCGGTCGACAAGATGCCGCTCATCGAGTTGATCGTCGGCGCCCGGACCTCGCCCGAGGCCGTGGCGAAGGCGTACGACTACACCCGGGCGATCGGCAAGACGCCGATCGTCGTCACGGACAGCCGAGGGTTCTTCACCAGCCGGGTGTTCGGGACGATGGTCATGGAGGGCGCGGCGCTGCTGGCCGAGGGGCTGCCGGCGATGAGCGTCGAGCGGGCGGCGCTGCAGTCCGGGTTCCCGGCCGGGCCGCTGACGCTGCTCGACGAGGTGACGCTCACGTTGCCGCTGAAGATCGAGGAGCAGGGCGGCTCGGCTGCGGCCCACCCGGGGCTGGCGGTGCTGCGGACGCTCGTCCGCGACCACGGACGCACTGGAAAGGCCGCCAGGAAGGGCTTCTTCGACTGGGAGCCGTCGAAGCAGGTGTGGCCGGGGCTGGCGGACGTGTTCCCGCCGAACGTGGATGGGCTGGCCCCCGGAAGCGGCCCGGGCATCCGGTTCCAGGAGGCGAAGGACCGGCTGCTGTTCATCATGGCGGTCGAGACCGCGCGCTGCTTCGAAGAAGGCGTGCTGACCTCGGTCGCGGACGCGAACATCGGCTCGATCATGGGCATCGGGTTCCCACCCGGCTTGGGTGGCGTCGCACAGTTCGTCGACCAGTACGGCGTGGAAGCGTTCGTGGGCCGGGCGGATGAACTCGCCGACAAGTTCGGCGAGCGTTTCCGGCCGCCCGCGCTGCTGCGCGACCGCGCCGTCGCCGCCGGCTCGCTGCGGGCCGCGCTGGAGTGACGCCTAGCGGGGGTGCGGGCGCGCGCCCGCACCCCCACCAGGCGCACCGACCTTCATCGTCGAGTCGGAGATGAGGAGGGCGGGATGCGTGCCGGGAGACAGCCAGCCCGAGAGGGAGGGCCCGCGTGCCGCGACGGTCACCCGGCCGAGGCGGGCCCGGCCGTACAGGCCGATCCAGGCGCTGCGCGGCACCCCGTCGAAGGGCTGCACCACCCGCAGGCCGCCCGCGATCGGAATCCGCGGGGTGGACGCACGGGCCGACGCCGCGACGTCCCAGCCGTCGCCGCGGACCGCTATCGACGACGCGCCCCAGGTGAACGAAGCGAGCGTCTTCGGCAGTGCCCAGTTCGCCCGGCCGCCGTGCACCGACGCCACCGAGTCGACCGCGATGAACGGGACGTGCAGCGGCGGGACCGGCCACTGCCGGAGCAGCACCGGGCTGGCGAAGATCTCGGAGTACGGCCCGACCGGCGTCGAGCGGTACCGCACGAACGCCGCCAGCGTCACCGGGATGACCCGGCCGCGCAGCTCCGCCGGCAGCACGGACGCGGCCGAAGGAGTGGCCCGGTGCCACCAGAACGCGGCGTCGATGCGGGTGGTCCACGGCGCCGGGGCCGAGCTCTCGGGCAGGACGACGTCCGAGGCCAGCAGCGACTCCGGAACGCCCGGGATCTCCAGCAGGCTCACGGCTCGCTCACCTCGATCGTCGGGAACAGCAGCGCCGCCGGGGCGTGCGCCGGTACGGCCGGATTCGCCGGCGCCACCGCGGCCACCCGCCGGTAGGGCGCCCCGGGCTCGGGCCGCGGATCGGCCTCCCCGCGGTTGGGCCAGAACGACGCCGCCCGCTCGGCCAGCGCGGTGATCGTCAGCGCCGGGTTCACGCCCAGGTTGGCCGAGACCGTCGAGCCGTCCACGATCGACAGGCCGGGGTACCCGTGGACGCGGTGGTACGGGTCGATCACGCCGTCGTGTTCCGAGGCGCCGATGCCGCATCCGCCGATGAAGTGCGCGGTCATCGGGACGTTCGCGAGGTCGGCGAACGACCCGCCCGGATCCCCGTCGACCTCGCGGGCCAGCCGGCGCACCACGTCGTGGCCGACCGGGATCCAGCGCGGCGGCGGCCCACCCGGGCCGGGGCGGGTGCGTAGGCGCTGCCCGCCGAAGGGCCCGCGGCGGCCCGACACCACCAGTGAGTCGTCGTGCTCCTGCATGACCAGCGCGATCACGGTCTTCTCCGACCAGTGCCGCACCGAGAGACTGCGGAGCAACGCGCCCGGGTGGCGGGCGGCCACGCCGAGCGCGCGCAGCCAGCGGGGGCCCCGCCCGCCGTCCACGAGCAGCGTCTGCAGCAGCCCGATGACGTTGCTGCCCGGCCCGTACCGGACCGGCTCGACGTGGGTCACCGGGTCGGGGTTGAAGGAGGCGGTGATCGCCACACCGCGCGAGTAGTCGGTCCCGCGGTGACGGGAGGTGGCGGCCAGCACCGCTTCGGAGTTCGTCCGGGTCCGGTGCCCGAGGCGTCCGGAGAGGCCGGGAAGCACCCCGCGGTCCTTCATCGCGTGCAGCAGACGCTGGGTGCCGTAGGTACCGGCGGCGAGCACGACGTGGTCGGCGGTGAACGTCCGCTTCCCGGAACGGCGGCCGCTGCGGGCCGTCTCGACCGTCCAGCCCGGACGGATCGAGCGCACGGTGGTCAGCGGGTGCACGTCCGCGCCGGCCTGCTCGGCCAGGTACAGGTAGTTCTGCGTCAGCGTGTTCTTGGCGCCGACGCGGCACCCGGTCATGCACGATCCGCACTCGGTACAGGCCACGCGCGTAGGACCGGCGCCACCGAAGAACGGGTCCGGAATTGCTCCCTTTCCCGGGCCGAAGAACACCCCGACCGGCGTCGGGCGCCAGGTGTCACCGGCCCCGACCTGGTCCGCGACGCGTCGCATCACCACGTCGGCCGGGGTCACCGACGGGTTCAGCGTGACGCCGAGCATCCGCCTGGCCTGCTCGTAGTGCGGCGCCAGCTCGGCCGCCCAGTCGGTGAGACCGGCCCACTGCGGATCCTCGAAAAACGCGGCCCCGGGCCGGTACAGCGTGTTCGCGTAGTTGAGCGACCCACCGCCCACTCCGGCCCCGGCCATCACCAGGACGTCCGGCAGCAGATGGATCCGCTGCAGGCCGTAGCACCCGATCTGCGGAGCCCACAGGTACCGCCGCAGGTCCCAGGAGGTCTTCGGGTACGAAGCCTCGTCGAACCGCCGCCCGGCCTCCAGGACCCCGACCCGGTAGCCCTTCTCGACCAGCCGCAGCGCGGTGACGCTGCCGCCGAACCCGCTGCCCACCACCAGGACGTCATAGTGCATGTGCCGGCGCCTTCAAGTGGTAGCTGTCCAGGTCGAACCGACGGGTCTTCTGCCGGTAGCGCCAGGTGAACGTCGGCCACATCACGCTGTTGCGGCCGTTGCGGTCGAGGTACCAGCTGGCGCAGCCACCGGTGTTCCAGACCGAGTGCGCGAGCTGCCGCTGCATCGCCTCGACGCCGGCCGACTCCACCGCCGAGCGCACCTCCACCGAGGCCAGCCGGCCCCGGTCGAGCGTCCGGACCGCGTCGACGACGTACCGGGCCTGCGACTCGAGCATGTAGATGATCGAGCTGTGCCCGAGGTTCGTGTTCGGGCCGTACATCAGGAACAGGTTCGGGAAACCGTGGGTGGTCAGCCCCAGGTGCGCGTGCGGGCTCCCGTTCCACGTCTCGGCCAGCGTCGAACCGGTGCGACCGGTCAGCAGCCGGGCCACCGGCGGCTCGGTCGGGGTGAACCCGGTGCCGAAGATCAGCACGTCGAGCCCGTGCTCGCGGCCGGTCGCGTCGACCACGCCCTCCGGCGTCACCGCGGCCGCCGCCGACGTCACCAGTTCGACGTTGCTCCGCTGCAGCGCCGGGAACCAGTCGTCGGACAGCAGCGCGCGCTTGCACCCGATCTGGAACGGCGGGCGCAGCTTCTCGCGCAGCTCCGGGTCGGGCACCTGACGCTTGAGATGTGCCTCGGCGACGGCCTGGAACGCCGGCAGCGCGCGCGGGAGGTGGGCCATCCCGATGACCAGGCTCTCCCGGTACAGGTACGTCGTACCGCGGGTGATCTTCTGGGTGATCGGCCAGCGCCGATACAGCGCCCGCTCACTGGCCACGTACGGACGGTCGCCCCGGGGGAGGACCCAGCCCGGCGTCCGCTGGAACACGGTCAGGTGTCCGGCGTCGGCCGCGATCGCGGGCACGAACTGCACCGCGGACGCGCCGGTGCCTACGACCCCGATCCGCTTTCCCGCGAGCGGGACCGAGTGGTCCCAGCGGGCGGAGTGGAACGCCCGGCCGAAGAACGAGCCCAGGCCCGGGAGGTCGGGCATCCGCGGCGCCGACAGCGCCCCGGTCGCGGCGACCAGCACTTTCGCGCGGACGACGCCGAGCGAGGTCTCGGCGACCCAGTGGGTGCCGTCCCAGGTGGCCCCGCGCAGCTCGCAGCCGAAGCGGACGTGGTCGATCAGCCCGGTCTCCCGGGTCGTCCGGACCAGGTAGTTCAGAATGTCGGGCTGCCGTCCGTACGACCGCGGCCAATCCGGATTCGGCGCGAACGAGAACGAGTACAGCACCGACTGCACGTCGCAGGCGCACTCCGGATAGGTGTTGTCGCGCCAGGTGCCGCCGACCTCGTCGGCCTTCTCGATGATCAGCAGATCGCCGGCGGACCGGTAACCGGCGTCGCGGAGGTGCGCGGCGACCGCGAGCCCTCCACAGCCGGCGCCGACGACCAGGACCCGTACCTCGGCGGGGAGCTCGTCGGGCACGTTTCACCTCCGGCAGTGGAAGCTGGACCAAGAAAGATGCAGTCCTGACGGTATGTATGTTGGCCGCACGCCGGGCCCGTGTCTATAGCCCCTGCCAGATGTCATGGGGATGAGCGCAGGACCGGAGATACCGTGACCGGCATGACCACCGCCACCGACACCCACCTCGGCACGTCCGGGGCCGGGGGCGAGCCGACGGAGGGCGACCCCCTGTTGCCGGGCCCGCCGCGGATGGCCCGGTTCGGGTGGCTGTTCGGCGGGATCTGGCTGTTCTATCTGATCGAACCGGCGCAGATCGCCTGGGGACAGCACAACGTCGTCCTGCGCGTGCTCGGTATCCTCGCCCTGGCCGCGTTCGCGATCTGGTACGTGCTGATCTTCACGTTCGTCCGGTCGGCGCGCTTCCGGTTCTGGGAAGACCCGACCGTTCGCGGCTGGGGCGCGATCGGCATCCTGGTGCTGCTCGCGGCGCTGACCGTGCCCGCGTCCGGTGTCGACGGCCTGGCGACGTTCGTCTACATCAGCGCCGCCGCGATGATGGTCCTGCCGCTCAAGTATGCGTTCGGCGTCGCCGGGGCATTGCTCGTCGTCGCGCTCGGGCTGGACCTGTTCGTCCCCGCGTACGAGACCGGAGCCGGACTGATCTTCGGCGTCGTGGTGTCCGGGCTGGCGATCTGGGGCGTCCGGCAGATGATCGCGCGCAACGTCAGCCTGCTGGAGGCGCAGCAGACCGTCGCCCAGCTCGCGGTGGCCGAGGAGCGGGCCCGGACGGCTCGCGATCTGCACGACATCCTCGGTCACTCGCTGACCGTCATCACGGTGAAGGCCGAACTCGCCGGTCGGCTGATCCGCGTCGATCCCGAGCGCGCCGAGCGGGAGGTCGCCGACCTCGAGCGGCTCTCCCGCGAGGCGCTGGCCGACGTCCGGCGGACGGTCAGCGGGTACCGGGCGGTGACGCTCGCCGGAGAGATCGTGAGCGCGCGTGTGGCTCTGGACGCCGCGGCGATCGACGCGCAGTTGCCGAACGCGCTCGACGAGGTGCCGGGGGAGCGCCGGGAGCTGTTCGGCTGGGTCGTGCGGGAGGGCGTCACGAACGTGATCCGCCACGCGGCGGCCCGCACATGCGCCGTCCGGGTCCGACGCAACAGCGTCGAGGTCGCGGACGACGGTCGCGGGCCGGGCTGGGACGCGGCCGTCGAGGGGGCCGGGCCGGGGCCGGGTGCCCTGCCCGGCAACGGTCTCACCGGGCTTCGGGAGCGGGTGGAGGCGGCCGGGGGGACCCTCACGGTCGGGCGGTCGGACCTGGGTGGTTTTCTGCTCCGCGTGACCTTGGACGGAGCCCGATGACGGTCCGGCTGCTGCTCGCCGACGACCAAGCCCTCGTCCGCGGTGCGCTGGCCGCGCTGCTCGATCTGGAGCCCGACCTCGAGGTCGTCGCCGAGGTGGGGCGGGGTGACGAGGTCGCGGACGCGGCACGGAAGGCCGAGCCCGACGTCGCGCTGCTCGACGTCGAGATGCCGGGCCTGGACGGGATCGCGGCCACGAAGGCGCTCCGGGAGGCCGTGCCGGGCTGCAAGGTGCTGATCGTCACGACGTTCGGCCGTCCGGGGTACTTGCGGCGGGCCATGGAGGCCGGCGCCAGCGGTTTCGTCGTGAAGGACACCCCGGCGAAACAGCTGGCCGACGCGGTGCGCCGAGTGAACGGCGGCCTGCGGGTCGTCGACCCCACGCTCGCCGCCGAAGCGCTCGGCGCCGGCGCGAGCCCGCTCACCGATCGGGAGACCGATGTGTTGCGCGCGGCCCGCGCCGGCGGCACGGTGGCCGACCTGGCGAAGGAACTGCACCTCTCGGAGGGGACGGTCCGCAATCACCTGTCCGCCGCGATCGGCAAGACCGGGGCCCGCACCCGGGCCGAGGCCGTCCGCCTGGCCGACCAGAACGGCTGGCTCCTCCGCTAATCGGTCGCGATCGCGCGGAGTACGTCGAGCCGGGCGGCGGTCCGGGTGGGACGCGCGCCGGCCAGCAGGCCGGCCAGAGCGCCACCCAGGATGATGACGGTCAGCGGCAGGGCCGGCACCGAGAAACTCGACCCGGCCACCCGGACCAGCGCCCACCCCAGTGCCGTGCCGAGCGCGGCTCCGAGCACCGTGCCGAACAGCGCGATCAGCACCGACTCCCACCGCACCAGCGATCGGACCTGCCGCCGGGTCGCGCCGACCGCCCGCAGCAGCCCGAGCTCCCTGGTCCGCTCGTGCACTCCCAGCGACAGCGTGTTCGCGATCCCCAGCAGCGCGGTGATCACCGCGATCGCGAGCAGGAGGTAGACCAGGTTGAGGAGCTGGCCGATCATCTCGGCGCTCGCACCGGCCAGTTCGTCCGCGTCCGACAGCGTCGGGCTCCCGAACGGACGCAGCGCCGCGGTCAGCGCCGCGCGCCCTTCGGCCGGCGAGACCCCGTTCGCCAGTCCGACGTAGACGCTCTGCTCCACCGCCTGCGACGTGTGCGGCGCCCAGTCCCGGGTGCTGATCAGCATCGGCCCGACCAGCGGGTTCTCGCCGTACACGGTCGCGACGACCACCGTGGCGCGACTTCCGTCCGGGTACTGCACCGGCAGTTCGTCCCCGAGCGAGTGCCCGGAGTCCGCCGAGACCGCCACCTGGCCCGGCCTCAGCGAGGAAACGCCGGCTCCCGTCACGTCCGTGAACGAGACCAGGCGAGCCAGCGACGGCGGGTCGGCGACGCTGACCCGGGTGCTTTCGCCTCCGACGAGGGCCTGGCCGGTGCCGACCGCGGCGACGGTACCGACGTCGGGCAGGCGCGCGAGCGTCGGTGCGATGTCCGCCGACAGCGAGCCGTTCCCGAAGCGCTGGCCGCTGCTGATCGCGAAGTCGCCGCGGAACGCGGTCGCGACGTCCGACGTGGACGAGGCCTTCAGCGAACCGGCCGCGACCGTGAACAGCGCGACGACGCCGACGCCGATCAGTAGTGCGGCGGCCGCACCCGCGGTCCGGCGCGGGTTGCGGCGGGTGTTGCCGCGGGCCAGCCGGGCCGTCACACCCCGCAGCGGGATCGCGGCCAGCGGCTCGACCAGCAGCGGAGCGAGTGCGAGCAGGCCGGCCACGACCAGCACGGCTCCGATCCCGACCACCAGGACCGCCGAACCGGCGCCGGCCGCGACGAGACCGGCGAGCGCCAGGCCGGCGCCCAGTCCGGATCGGACGCGCGAGATCCGGGGTGACTCGGCGGCGGCTTCCCGCAACGCCTCGATCGGCGCGACCCGGGAGGCCCGGATCGCCGGGGTGAGCGCGGCGACGACCGTGGCGACGATGCCCACCGGCAGGCAGATCGCGACCGTGGACAGCGGGAACACCAGCCCGTCGACCGGCGCGGCGAACCCGAGCGCCGCGAACGCGGCCTTGAGTACCGCGGCCAGCCCGTACCCGGCCGCGATTCCGGCGCCCGACGCCGCGATTCCCACGGCCAGCGCCTCGACCAGAACGCCGGCCAGCACCTGACGCCTGGTCGCGCCGACCGCCCGCAGCAGCGCGGTCTCCCGGGTCCGCTGGGCGACCAGGATCGCGAACGTGTTGTGGATGCTCAGCACCGCGACCAGCAGCGCCACCCCGGCGAACGCGCCGAGCAGCGCGCGCAGGAACGTGAGGAACCCGGCCTCGATCGCGGACGTGGTCTCGTCGGTGGCCGCGTCACCGGTGATCGCCTCGACACCGGTCGGCAGGGCTTTCGCGATCCGGGCGGCCAGTTCGGTGCGGGAGACGCCGTCGTCGGCGCGGACCTGGATGCTGGCCAGCTCGTCCCGTCCGGCGGCCAGGTAGGTCCTCGCGTCCGTCGCGGTCAGGCCGACGTAGGACGTGGCCCCGAACCCGCCGGAGTCGCCGAACGTCACGATGCCGACGACCCGGACCGGCTCCGGGTCCGGGGTGAGCAGCGTCGTGCGGTCGCCGACGTGCAGGTCGCCGGCCTCGGCGGTCGACCGGTTGACGACGACGTCGCCGGCGGCCGCCGGGGCCCGGCCCTCCACCACCCGGTAGGGGTTGAGCTCGCGGTCGGTCACCCAGCTCGAGGCCAGCCGCGGGCCGTTCACCGCGATCGCGGTCCCGTCCCGGCCCAGCAACTGGCCGAAGCCCTCGACGACCGGCTCGGCGACCGCGACACCGTCCACGTTCTCGACGGTCCGCAGCAGCGAGCCGTCGATCGGCGCGCGGGCCGGGTTCGGGGTGTCGGCGAGCGGGGTGCCGCTGCGGACGACGACGTCGATCCCGGCGTTCGCCTTGCTGAAGAACCCGTCGATCGCGCTGGTCATCGTCGCGGTCATCGTCAGCGTCGCGGCCAGGAAGGCCACGCCCAGCAGCACCGCGACGAACGTGCCGGCCAGCCGGCGGCGCCGGGCACGCAGCCCGGAGAGCAGGACGCGGACCATCACCGCACCGCCCCGCCCCGGACCGCCGCTCCGCGTCCGCGGTCCATCCGTTCCCGCACGCCCTCGGCCGTCGGCGCGTCGAGCCGGTCGACCACGCGCCCGTCCGCGAGCAACACGACCGCGTCCGCGTAGCCGGCGGCGATCGGGTCGTGGGTGACCATCACGACGGTCTGGCGGAACTCGTCGACCGCGTGCCGCAGGAAGCCGAGCAGTTCGGCCCCCGCGGCCGAGTCGAGGTTGCCGGTCGGCTCGTCCGCGAACACGACGTCCGGCCGGGTCGAGAGCGCGCGGGCCACCGCGACCCGCTGCTGCTGACCGCCGGACAGCTCGGACGGCCGGTGGCTCAGCCGGCCGACCAGCCCGACCGTGGTCGTGACCAGGTCGAGCCAGTCCTCGTCGGGTTCGACGCCCGCCAGCGCCAGCGGCAGCGAGATGTTTTCGGCCGCGGTCAGCGTCGGGAGCAGGTTGAACGACTGGAAGACGAACCCGACGCGTTCCCGGCGGAGCTTCGTCAGTGCGGTGTCCGACAGCGTCGAGAGGTCGGTGTCGCCCAGGAACACCTGCCCGGACGTCAGCGGATCGAGCCCGGCCAAGCAGTGCATCAGCGTCGACTTGCCCGAGCCGGACGGGCCCATGATCGCGGTGAACTGCCCGCTCGGGAACGCGATCGTCACGTCGTCGAGCGCGGTGACCGCGGTCTCGCCGCGGCCGTAGGTCTTCGTGGCCCGTTCGGCGCGGGCTGCTGCGTCTGTAGTCATGGGCTCAGGTTCGCGGTGGCGAGCGGCCCGGTCGTCCGCGCTGATACGGGGCTCGGACTACGTCAGCCTGCGTACCCGGACGCGGTTCGTACGTCGGACGAGGCAGGCGCGGACGGGCTCCCGGGCGGACGCGTCCGCCGGCCGCGGGCCCGACGATCGACAGCATGAAACTCCACCCGAGAGCGCGGAAGATCGTGCTGATCGCGCACGTCACGACCTCGGTCGGCTGGTTCGGGGCGGACGCGGTGCTGCTGGTGCTCGGAATCGCCGGTCTCACCGGAGCGGTCGGCGGACCCGCCACCGTCTACCCGGTCGCGGGCCTGATCGGTACCGTGCTGATCGCCCCACTCACGGTCGCCGCCCTGGTCACCGGAGTCGTGTTCAGCGTCGGCACGAAGTGGGGGCTGGTCCGGTACTGGTGGGTGGCGGTGAAGCTCGTGGTGACGGTTCTGATGAACGGCCTCGTACTGTTCCTGCTCACGCCCGGCCGGCGGGCCGCCCGGCCGGTCCCCGGCGCGGCATGACCCGCCGGGCCGCGCTGTTCGACGCAGCGCTCGCGGTCGGCCTGACCGTCGCGAGCGTGGCGGTCGCCGGCCCCACGCACACCGTGCAGTCGGCCGCGGAGCGGGTCGACGCCCCCGGCTACGCGCTGATCGTGGTCGCCGGGCTGGCCGTGGCGCTGCGGCGGCGGTTCCCGACCGTGGTGCTGGCGGTCACGACGATCGCGGTGGCGGCGTTCCTCGGCCTCGGTTATCCCTACGGGCCCGTGCTGCTCTCGGTCGCGATCTCCGTCTACACGGTCGTGCTGCGGTACCCGGTGCGCCGTGCGGTCGTGACCGCTGCCGTCGCGATGCTGGCGCTGCTGTCCCACCTGGTGTTCGACGGCTCGCTGCTGCCCGGCCTGGTGCCCGGGTCGGCCTGGATCATCGTGCCGTTCGCGCTGGGCACGGCCGTGAAGTACAACCGGCAGGCGACGATCCGGGAGCGCGCCGCCGAGGCCCGCCGGGCTGCCGACGACGAGCGGCTGCGGGTCGCCCAGGAGGTGCACGACGTCGTCGGGCACGGGCTCGCCGCGATCACCATGCAGGCCGATATCGCGCTGCACCTGCTGCCGACGAGGCCGTCGCACGCCGAGGTGGCACTCACCGCGATCAGCGAGACGAGCCGCGAGGCGCTCGACGAGCTGCGGTCGACGCTGGCGGTGCTGCGGGAGAACGCCGATCGCCTGCCCACGCCCGGCCTGGCCCGCCTCGACGCGCTGACCGAGCGGATCGCCGCGAGCGGAACGGCAGTGTCCCGCACCGTCACCGGGGTGCCCCGCCCGCTGCCGCCGGCCGCGGACCTGGTCGTGTACCGGGTCGTGCAGGAGTCGCTGACGAACGTGCTGCGGCACGCCGGTCCGGCCACCGCGACGGTCTCGGTCGACTACCGTGCCGACTCGGTGTGGATCGAGGTGACCGACACCGGCGCCGGCGGGCCGTTCGCCGAGGGCCACGGGATCGCCGGGATGCGGGAGCGGGTGACGTCGATGGGCGGATCGTTCTCGGCCGCGAGCGGCCCGACCGGCTTCCGGGTCACCGCGGAGATCCCCGGGTGACGATCCGCGTGCTGCTCGCCGACGACCAGGCGCTGGTGCGCCTGGGGCTGCGGGCGCTGCTGGAGAACGAGCCCGGCATCGAGGTGGTCGGTGACGTCGGTGACGGGCTGGCCGCCGTCTCGGCCGCGCTGCGCACCCGTCCGGACGTGATCCTGATGGACGTCCGGATGCCCGGCATCGACGGGATCGAGGCCAGCCGCCGGATCGTCGGTGCGCTCGCCGAGACCCGGATCATCGTGCTGACGACGTTCGAGATCGACGAGTACATCTTCGACGCGCTGCGGGTCGGCGCCTCGGGTTTCCTGCTCAAGGACACCCGCCCGGCCGAGCTGCTGGACGCGATCCGCCAGGTCGTCGCCGGGGGCGCGCTGCTCTCGCCTTCGGTGACCCGCCGGGTCGTGAAGACGTTCGTGGATCAGCCGGCCCGGGTGGCGAAACCGCACCCGCGCTGGTCGAGCTTGACCGAGCGCGAGCAGGAGATCTCTGGCCTGGTGTCCGAGGGCCTCTCCAACGACGAGATCGCCGACCGCCTGGTGATCAGCCCCGCGACCGTGCGCACCCACGTGGGCCGGGCGATGGTGAAGCTCGGAGCCCGCGACCGCGCCCAGCTCGTCGTATTCGCGATCCAGTCAGGCGCCTAGCTCGCTGATGTCGGGGTTCTCCAGGACGTGTTTTTCCGGCTGGGACCGGGCGACCGCGAGCATGGCGCGGCCGAGTTTTTCGGTCGTCGTGGCGTACCCGGGTGCGAAGCGGACAAGCAGGGTCGTCAGCGGGCCCGTCACCGTGTAGGCCCAGCGGTAGACGCGGCTCTTCGGCCCCTCGCCGTGCATCGGCCGGATGAAGCCGGGCCGGAACATGTAGGCGTGGAACGGCAGCGCCAGCAGGTCGTCCTCGGTCTTGCCCTTGACCTTGGCCCACATCGACCGGCCCTGCGTGGTGGTGCCCTGGCCGGAGACGTACGTGAACGTCATCCCTGGGTTCTTCGCGGCGAGCAGCCGGGCAGCCGAGAGCGTCAGGTCGTAGGTGATCCGCCGGTAGTCGGCTTCGCTCATGCCGACCGACGAGACACCGAGACAGAAGAAGCAGGCGTCGAAGCCGGCCAGTTCGTCGGCGATCGGGCTCAGGTCGGCGAGGTCGGGCAGCACCCGCTCGCGGAGCTTCCCTTCGTCCAGCTGCAGGGACGCCCGCTGCAGTGAGGACCGGCCGACGGCGAGCACCTCGGTCACGTCCGGGGCCAGCAGGCACTCGCGCAGGACGCCCTGGCCGACCATTCCGGTCGCCCCGAACAGGATCACCTTCATGCCGCGGAACCTACTCGGGGCGGGCGGTGATGCTGGTCACGGGGTCTGCGCAAAGCGTCCGCAAATAAGCAAAAACGGCGGCGGGGGGGGGCCCCGGGGGGGCCCCCCCCCCCCCCGGGGGGGGGGGGGGGGCCCCGGGGGGGCCCCCCCCCCCCGCCGGGAGTTCGGGGTGTGAACCGGGGCGTCAGCCGCGGCCGGTCGGACGACGGCGCTGTGCCCGGACGCGGACCGGGCGGGCCGCGCGCCGCGCCTTGTCTGCCGCCCAGGAGAGCGCGAGGGCGCCGCCGGCCAGGGTCATCACAGCGATCGCGAAGGGTGCGACTGGGTCCATTCGATGATCCTCGGGCGAGTCGGGACAGGCTGTCGAGTCAACGTGGCTGCTCCGCCGCGCGTTCCCGGAAGGGTTACGCGCTGTTCACGAGGCTACCGCGCAAACAGGTGCTTCGCCGAGCCTCAGCAGCATCTGCCCGGTGAAGGCACCCGTTGAATGACACGGATTCAGCCGTCCGGAGGTTCGACATCGGCACTTGCTCAGGATGCCTGTCGGCCGCAAACCGTGCTCCCTGAGCTGCTGTGATCTATCTCAGGCGGCCACCGCGGCGGCGCGCAGGGAGCGGGCGGCGATCGCGAGGACCAGCCGGCGCGGGCTGAATCGGTTGACGAACGGCAGCAGGGCGTTCTGCAGGCCCGGCACCACGACCGGCCGGTTCTTCTCGAGCCCGCGGAGGGCCACCTCGACGACCTTCTCCGGCGGGAGCTTGGTGCCGACCTGGGCCGCGTCGGTGCCGACCACGTCGAAGAACTTCGTCGCGACCGGGCCAGGGGCCAGGGTGGTGACCCGGACGCCCAGCCCGCGGTACTCCTCCCACAGCGCGTTGCCGAAGGAGAGCACGAACGACTTCGCGGCACCGTAGACCGACATGTACGGCGTCGGCTGGAAGGCGCTGATCGAGGCGACGTTCAGCACGCCACCGTGGCGGCGCTCGGCCATCCCGGGGAGGTAGGCGTGGGTGAGCCCGACCACCGTGCTCACGTCCAGCGCGATCTCCCGCTGGGCGCGCTCCGGGTCCATCTGGTCGAACCGGCCGGCGCTGGCGAACCCGGCGTTGTTGACCAGCAGGTCGATCCGCAGCCCGAGCCGGTCGGTCTCGGCCCGGACGGCTTCCGCGGCGCCGGGAACGCTCAGGTCCTGCGTGATGACGTCGGCCCGGATGCCGTGGGTGGCCCGGAGGCGTTCGGCGAGCGCGGTCATCGGGCCCGTCGAACGGGCCACCAGGACGACGTTCGCGCCGCGGGCGGCGAGCGCTTCGGCGAACGCGACGCCCAGGCCGCTGGAGGCTCCGGTGACGAGGGCGGTGTTTCCGTGGAAGTTCATTTCTTCTCCTGATCGTCAGCTTCACTGATGATCACCGTAGCGGACGCTCAGCGATTCCGCGAGTAGGGTGGTGGAGTGCACACGCAACAGACCTCCCTCGACGACAGCGTCGGGTTCGTTCTGGCCGAGCTCGGCAAGGTTGCGCTGGCCCGCGGCGACCAGGTCCTGGCGTCGCTCGGTTTCACCGCCAGGCACCTCCGGATCCTCGAGATGGCCTCGGCCGAGCAGCAGTCCCAGCAGCAGCTCTCCGCCCGGGCGGGCGTCGACCGGACGACGATGGTCGCGCTGGTCGACGACTTCGAGCGGCTCGGCCTGGCCGAGCGCCGCAAGGACGCGGCCGATCGCCGCCGGTACGTCGTCGGGCTCACCGCGAAGGGCCGGGAGGCGCTCGACGCCGGTCGGGCCGCGATCGCAGCGGCCGAGGACGAGATGTTCGGCCCGCTGACCCTCGAGGAGCGGGAGCAGCTCCGCGACCTGGCTCACAGAGTTCTCCGCCAGAGCGGCACTATCGTCTGCTGATGGCTTCTGGGCAGGTTGGCTGCACGGTCGACGACGGGGTGGCCACCGTCGTACTCGACAACCCGGCCAAGCGGAACGCGATGACCACCGACATGTGGACCGCGATCCCACCGTTGCTGGATTCGCTCGCGGTCGACCCCGGCGTGCGGGTGGTGGTGGTCACCGGCGCCGGTGACGTGTTCAGCGCCGGCGCCGACATCTCGACGCTCACCGGGCTGGTGCCGGGAGTGCCCTCGCCGGCCGCGGTGGCCGAGGACGCGCTGGCGGCGTTCGGGAAACCGGTCGTGGCCGCGATCCGGGGCTGGTGCGTCGGCGGTGGGTGCCAGGTCTCGGTCGCCTGTGACCTGCGGATCGCCGAGGAGGGTGCCCGGTTCGGCATCACGCCGGCGAAGATCGGCGTCGTCTACCCGGCGGCCACGACCGCCCGGCTGGTCGATCTGGTCGGGCCGTCGACCGCGAAGTTCCTGCTCTACACCGGCGACTTCATCGGCGCCGAGCGGGCCTTGCGGGTCGGGCTGATCGACGAACTGGTGCCGGTCGGGGCACTGGACGCCCGCGTCGCCGAGCTGGCGCGGACGCTGGTGAGCCGGTCGCAGCTGACCCAGTACGCCGCGAAGGACCTGATCAGCGCAGCGACGACCGAGCGTCAGACGCGGTGGGAGGAGGCCGGCCGGGCCGAGCTGGCCGAGGGCGTCGCCGCGTTCACCGAACGCCGCGAGCCGAAGTTCCCGTGGCGGCCGTAGTGGACCGGCCCTACGTGATCGTCTCGGCGGCGATGTCGGTCGACGGGTACCTGGACGACACCTCGCCGCAACGGCTGCTGCTGTCCAACGAGGCCGACTTCGACCGCGTGGACGAAGTCCGGGCCGGGTGCGACGCGATCCTGGTCGGTGCGGAGACGGTTCGCCGGGACGATCCGCGGCTGCTGGTGCGGTCGGCGGCCCGGCGGGAGGCACGGGCGGCCGCGGGATTGACGCCGTCGCCGCTGCGGGTGGTGCTGAGCCGGAGCGGTGACCTCGACCCTGGTGCGGCGGTGTTCGGGCCGGGTGCGCAGACCGTGGTGCACCGAGGGCTGCCGGACGTGCTCGACTCGCTCGCGGGCCGTCGTCTGCTGGTCGAGGGAGGCAGCAGCGTCCAGGCGCAGTTCCTCAGCTCGGGTCTGGTGGACGAGCTGCACCTCGCGATCGCGCCGTTCTTCGTGGGTGAGCCGGCCGCACCGCGGTTCGCCGGTGCCGGCCGGTATCCCGACCGGATGCGGCTGGCCGAGACCCGGGTGATGGGTGACGTCGTGCTGCTCCGCTACCTGCTGGGGCCGCCGGATGGACGGTGATCCGACCGAGGCGGATCTGCACTGGTTGCGGCAGGCGATCGAGCTCTCCCGCCGCTGCCCGCCGTCGGACACCGCGTTCTCGGTCGGGGCGCTGGTCGTCGACGAGGACGGGACCGTGCTCTCGGACGGCTGGTCCCGCCGTGACGACCCGCACGAGCACGCCGAAGAGGCGGCGCTCGCGGGCCTGACCGGCGCGCATCCCGGCGCCACCGTCTACAGCTCGCTCGAACCGTGCTCGGCGCGGGCGTCGCGGCCGCTGACCTGCACCGGCCTGATCCTGGATTCGGGGCTGCGGCGGGTGGTGTTCGCGTGGCGGGAACCGGCGATCTTCGTCGACTGCGACGGCGCCGAGCAGCTCCGGGAAGCCGGCCTGACCGTGATCGAGGTCCCGTCGCTCGCCCCACTCGTCCGCAAAGTGAACGCCCACCTGCCGTCGACCGACTCCGCGGTGACCCGCGATCGTCAGGGCGTGACGGTGTCGTACGGCAGCGTGAACCAGACGGTCGTGCCGCCGCCCGGGGTGTCGGTCAGGCCGATCTCGCCGCCGTGACTGCTGACGATCCGCTTGCAGGTCGCCAGCCCGATGCCGTTGCCGGCTATCTCCCGGGCCGACTCGTCGTGCACGCGGCTGAGGAGCGCGAACGCCTGTTCGCGCCGATCCGGCGGGATCCCGATGCCGTTGTCGGCGACGCGGAGCAGCCAGTGGTCGCTCTGCGGTGCCGCGCTCACGCTGATCTGCGGCGGCCGGTGCAGCCGGCGGAACTTCAGCGCGTTGCTGACCAGGTTCTGCAGCACCGCGCGGATCTGCACCCGGTCGGCGCGGACGGTCGGCAGCACGCCGTCGACCTCGATCGCGCCGCCCATCGCCGCGATCGCGGCGCTCAGGTCGTCGGTGAGGTCGGCCATCACCTCGGCCAGATCGACACGCTGGAAGTTCAGCGAGCCGCCGACGCTGGCGTAGTCGAGCAGGTTGCCGATCATGTCGCTCATCCGCTGGCTGGCCGCCAGCGCGCGCTGGGTGCACCAACTCGCCTCGGGCTCGGCCGCGACCACGCCGACCTCGGTCAGGTTGTGCAGATACCCCACGACGCTGGCCAGCGGGTTCTTCAAGTCGTGGCTGACCTGGCCGGCGAACGCGGCCAGGTGCTCGTTGGAGCGGACCAGCTCCTCGCGGGTCCGCTCGAGGCGCACGACCGCGTCGTGCAGCTCGAAGCTCTGCCTCCGGAGCTCGAGGACGTCGACGACCTGGTGGGCGAGGAGTTCGAGCTGCTCCCGCTGCGCGTCGGTGATCTCGCGGACTTCCTCGTCGAACACGCAGAGGGTCCCCAGGACGTCGCCGCGCGGGGTGATCAGCCGGGTGGACGAGTAGAACCGGACGTCGCCGATCACACCGGTGACGAACGGGTTGTTCGCCCACCGTTCGTCGGTCCGGGCGTCCGGCAGGTAGACCGGCTCGGGCAACGTCATCGAGATCGCGCACATCGAGTCTTCGCGGTCACACACCGCCTGGGTGAACCCGTGCGCCGCGACCTGGTACTGGTGCGTGTCGTCGATCAGGTTGACCACGGCCTTGGGCACGCCGCAGATGTGCGCCGCGATGCTCGCGATGGCCTCCAGATCGGGCTCGGGAGGCTCGCCGATGACCGCGTACGGCGCCAGCATCCGCGTCCGCGTGCGCAGCGGGCTGATCGTCACGCGATCTCATCGGCCCGCCGGCCGGTTTTCTGAGAAATGCCGAGAAGGGGAAGTGACAGTAGTGGGTCGATGTGGCAACTCCGTGGGTACGTGTCGTGGCGCTTCGCTACTCTCGCTGGCATGAAGTTACGGCTGGGCGCGGCTGAGTCCGCGCGATCGTGACCGCCGTCGACGTCACCACCGATCCAGGTCAGGGCGCGGGGGACGACCGTCGACGGGCGTTCGCCACGAACTGGGCCTGGGCGCTGCGTCGTGGCCAGACCCCGCCGCTGACCGCGGAGGAGACCGAACTCCGGCTGGTGAGCGCGACCGACCGGCTGATCGAGGCCGTGCGCAGCGAGCCGTTCGACCCGTCGCCCGCCGCGACGGTGGGGTCCGCCCTGGTGGGCACCGGCTTCGGCGAACCGATCGCGCTCGGCGAGAGCATCCGGCTGATCGCCACCGACTTCCCCGCGGTGCTGGACGCGGAGCCGGGCCGGTCGCCGTCCGACCTCCCGGTGCGGTTGGCCGTGGTCTCGGCCGAATTCGCGACCGGCTTCGCCTCGGCGAACCGTGACCTGGCCGGCGACGAGCACGAGGCACTGCGGAAAGCGGCGCTGACCGCCCGGTCCGACGCGCAGCGGGCCCTGCGTGCCAGCGAGGCCCGCTTCCGGGCGGTCGTCGGTGCCGCCCCGGTGGGCCTCGGCCTGGCGACGCCCGACGGCTACCTCACCGACGTCAACGACGCGCTCGCGAACCTGCTGGGGCTGTCGGTCAGCGCGCTGGTCGGACGACAGCTGATCGAGTTCCTGGTCCCCGAGCACCGGGCCGGTCTGGAAGCGGCCTACAACCGTCTGCGCAGCAGCGAGGTGCCGCGCGTCCAGCTCGAGCGGCGGCTGGCCCGGCCCGGCGGCGAGGAGACCTGGCTCTCGCTCCGGCTGAGCCTGGTCGCCGACGAGTCCGGGATCCCGCGCTGGCTCACCGCGCTGGTGGAGGACGTCACCGAGCAGCGGGCGACGCGCCTGGCGCTGCAGCACGACTCCGCCCACGACCGGCTCACCGGCCTGGCCAATCGCGCCGCGTTCGTCGAGCGGCTGACCGCGATCGTCCGCGACCGGGGCGGCATCGAACGGGTGGGGATCTGCTACCTCGACGTCGACGGATTCAAGGTTTTCAACGACAGCCTCGGCCATCCGGCCGGCAACGAGCTGCTGGTGGCGTTCGCGGAACGCCTCCGGACGGTCGCCGACGGCGCGGTCGCGGGCGACGCGCTGGTCGCCCGGTTGGGCGACGACGAGTTCGGCGTCCTGCTCACCGACACGACCGGGGTGGCGGACGTCGAGCGGGTGGCGGCCGAGATCACCCGCGCGCTCACCGTGCCGTTCACGGTCGGTGAGAGCAGGCTCACACTCTCGGCCGGCATCGGGATCGTCGAGCACGCCGCGGCCGACGCGGACGCCGCCGACCTGATCCGGGCGGCCGAGCTGACGATGTACCGGGCCAAGGCCGAGGGCCGGGGGAGCCGGGCGGTGTACGACCCGCACCGCAACGAGCAGCAGATTGCCCGCTACGCGCTGTCCACCTCGATGCCCGACGCGCTCGAGCGGGACGAGTTCGTGGTGGAGTTCCAGCCGCTGGTCGGGCTGGCCGACGGCACCGTGCGGGGCGCCGAGGCGCTGGTGCGCTGGCGCCACCCCGAGCTCGGGCTGCTGTCGCCGAAGCGGTTCGTCGGGTTGGCCGAGGAGACCGGGGCCATCGTCCCGATCGGCCGTCGGGTGCTGCAACTGGCCTGCCGCCAGGCCGCCCGCTGGCCGACGCAGTACGTCAGCGTCAACCTGTCGGTGAGCCAGTTCCGCGATCCGGACCTGGTCGACGACGTGGTGCGAGTGCTGGAAGACACCGGACTCGGCCCGCGACGGCTGCAGCTCGAGCTCGCCGCCAGCACGGTCTCGGCCGGGAACACCGCACCGCTCCAGCGGCTGTCGGCGCTGGGCGTCCGGCTGGCGGTGGACGACGTGGGTGCGGGCTGGCGCAACCTGAGCCTGCTCCGTGAGCTGCCGATCGACGTCCTCAAGCTCTCCGGCGGCCTGGTGCAGCGTCTGACCGGGGCCGAGCGGTCGGCCGCCGAAGACCAGATCCTCGAGTCGCTGGTCGCGCTCGGGCGCGCGCTCGACCTGCAGGTGGTCGCCGAGGGCATCGAGACCGCCGAGCAGCGGGCCCGGCTGCGCGAGCTGGGCTGCGACACCGGCCAGGGCTGGTACTTCGCCCCCGCCCTGGGGCCGGACGACTTCATCCGATATCTTCCGGGTTCTCCGGCCGTCGTCACGGGGTGAAGCCGTCCGTTTCCCTCGCGGCCAACCTCCGTTAACGTTGCAGGTACCGGCAGAGGCATGGGCAATGGGGTCCAGGGCCTGCCCTGCCGTGTACCGGGGAAGCCTCCAGCCACCGAGGCTTCGCTCACCTGAGAGGGGGAGCTGCGATGGGCGGACTGAGCATCGTGACTCCCGTCGGCTACGAGCTCGGCCGGAGCGCACGGACCCGGGTGTCCCGGTCCGCGCAGGCCGAGCTCGGTGACGACGGCCGTAATCCGCTGACGCTTCTCGCGGCGGCGGACGAGCAGCGCCTCCGCGAACTGCTTCCACTCAGATATGAGCGGATGATCGCCTCTCCATTCAGCTTTTTCCGTGGCGCAGCCACCGTGATGGCGCATGATTTAGCACTTCTGCCGCACAGCGGCCTGTTCGTTCAAGCGGGTGGTAATGCACACCTGCAGAACTTCGGAATGTCCGGAACCCCCGACCGGCGTCTGGTTTTCGATCTGAACGATTTCGACGAGACGCTCGAAGCGCCGTTCGAATGGGATCTGAAGAGGCTGGTCAGCAGCGTGATCCTGGCCGCCAGGGCGAATCGCTTCAAGAACGGCGACGCGTCTACCGCGGCCAGCAGCGCGGCCGCCGGGTACCGCGAAGCAATGAACGAATACGCCACCCGGCGTGCCCTCGAAGTTTGGTACGACCGGATCGAAGTCGACGATCTGGTGCCGCTGCTCAAGCGCGGCCGGTCGAGCGTCCCGACGTTGCAGGCGGTCGAGAAGGCACGCAGCCGCGACCACATCAGCGCGGCGGCGAAGCTGACCGAGCGGGTCGACGGGGGGTGGCGGCTGCGGGAAGACCCGCCGCTGCTCACCCACGTCCCCGACACTTCGGACGAAGGCATGGACGAGGAGCTGGTGCGACGCTGCATCCGCGAGTATCGGCAGACGCTGCCCGCCGATCGCCGGGTGCTGCTCGACCGCTACACGTTCGTGGACTTCGCCCGGAAGGTCGTCGGCATCGGCAGCGTGGGCATGCGGTGCTGGGTCGTGCTGCTGGCCGCGTCGCCCAACGACCCGCTGTTGCTGCAGGTGAAGGAGGCCGGCCCGTCGGTGCTCGAGTGGCACCTGACCCCGAGCCCGTACCGGAACGCCGGTCAGCGCGTCGTCGAGGGCCAGCGCCTGACCCAGGCCGCGCCCGACGTCCTGCTCGGGTGGTTCCGTGACCCGACGGCCGGACACGACTACTACGTCCGCCAACTCTGGGACGCGAAGGGTTCGTTCGACACCTCGACGTTCGACGCCGCCGGGCTCGCGAAGTACGCGCGGTTGTGTGGTCGGGTGCTGGCCCGGGCACACGCGCGCAGTGGTGATCCGGCCGCTATCGCCGGTTACATCGGTAACGGAGACCGGTTCGACCGGTCGATGCTCACGTTCGGGCAGGACTACGCCGACCGCACCCAGGCCGATTACGCGCTGCTCGTCGAGGCCGTCGCCGAGGGCACGATGCCCGCGCCGAAACCCGAGACGGCCGCCCGCCGCCCGCCGGCCGCCGGCGCACCGCTCCGGGCCTGACCGAGCCGGAACTGACCGAGCCGGGTGGCTCTCCCTGCGAGACAGGGGGAGCCACCCGGCGTGCGGATCAGTAGTAGCTGCGCACTACCAGCACGTAGACGTTTCCTTCACGGCGGCAGTTGAAGTCGTCCCACCGGTCGTCGTCGTACCGGGACCCGTACGACCAGGCCTCCGAGTACGAGTTGAACCGGCGGTACTCCCGCCAATCGCCGTACCGCTTGTGGTGCCACCGCGTCCGGTGGTGCTTGTACTTGTAGTAGCCCCGGTCGCCGCCGTAGCAGCAGTCGTCGTCGTCGTCATTCCTGTGACGACCGGCGATCGCTGTGCTCGGCGCACCTGCGCTGATCGTCGCGGTGTGGCCGGTGACGGTGGCGGCCTCCGCTGCCGGAGCAGCGGCCAGCACCGCACTCCCGGCGATCGCCGCGCCGGCGATCGCGACCGTGACGCGCTTGACGCTCTTTCGCATGCCCTACCTCCTTTTGGTCTCGCGTGATGGGCAGGTAGGAACTCAACCAGAAGCGCTCAAATAGGGCAAATAACGTCAAGGTGGTGTTAATGGTCTGGCGGTGTGGTATCGCCCGTGCGGCGCGCCCGGGTCCAAATTGGAGTGCACGATGCACACAGTTGGGAGGGGGTGCACTCGGACCGACCCATTTCCGGTAAGGTGCCGGAGGCTTGGGTGCGGCGCTGCTACGTAGTTAGCGCGTCGTTCTACGGCTATTGGGTTAAGGCGAGATTTCGGCAGGTGACAGGCAGAACCCGGTGCGGTTGGTAAGTGCAGATGTCGCCGTGAGTAAGCGCAGAAATACGCTGCGAAAGCGAAACCGGAATCTATTCTTTCGGCCTACCTATGGGTAAGCTCCGCCCGTTCACGATTCGGGCAAACCGCTAAAAAGGTACCGCTATTTATTTGCCACCTACGCCGATCGGCCTGTGATTCTTGTGGTTAACGATGTGCATCTTGCCATCGGGTTTATCGAAGAACTAGCTTCATAAGGCGCTGGTTTTCTGGCTCGTGCGGAGGCGGCCGGTGCAGATCGGTCGCAGGGTCCCCATGCAGGCGATGTTGAAGGATGAGCGATGACTTCTCCCGGGTCCGGATCCCGGTTACGGTCCGCCCCATTGCAGGGGTTTGCGCCCCTAGCGCTCCAGGTTATTGCGGTTATCGCCGTAATAGCGATGTTCGTGCTGGTGTGGGGGCCTCGTTCGGACGACAGTGACCTGCGGGGGCAGGAGCTGCACGGCATCGAGTACGCCAACGCGCTGAACAAGCTGCTGCCGGTGGTCGTCGATGCGCAGTCCGCTGCCGTCCAGGGCAAGGCGGTCGCCAAGGGGGGCTTCGGCGACGTGCTGGACGGCGTGGCCGCCGTCGACCAGAAGTACGGGTCCGACTTCGGCACCTCGAACCGCTGGTCCGGTCTCCGGGCGCGGATCGAGACGCTTCCCCAGCAGGGCTCGAACGACCCCGAGGGTGCGTTCCGCTCCTACGGCGAGGTGACCGACCTGCTCCTGGCGCTGTACGCCCAGGTCGCCCAGGCCTCCGGTCTGCGGCACGACGGTGACCGGGTCATCTCGTTCCTGCAGGACGCCGGGCTGGAGGAGATTCCGGCCTCGATGGTGTGGGCCGGCCGCTTCCAGGACCAGGCGTTCATCTCGAAGGACCTGCCCGAGCCCGACCGCACCGCCGACGTGGCGACGTTCAAGGCCCAGCAGGACCAGCTGAACGAGTCGCTCACCGCCATGGCGGTCAGCAGGCAGATCACTGGTGAGTCCGGCACCGACGTCGCGTCCGACATGGCCTCGGCCGTGGACGCCTCGGAGAGCGGCACCTTCGACACGAACCTGCTGCAGAGCCTGGACGCCTACCAGCGCGGTATCGAATCGGTGGCGCCACCGGGCCAGGAAGCGATCACGACGAAGCCGAACCCGACGTCGGTGGCTTCGCTGCGAAGCTCGGCCCAGAACGCCGCCGTCTCGCTGAACCCGCTGCTGCTCGACGAGCTCCGCTCCCAGGTGGACGACCGCAAGTCCGGGTCGGACGCCGGACGCCTGCTCGGCGCCGCCGTAGCCGCCATCGCGGTGCTCGCCCTCCTGGCCAGCATCCTGATGGGCCTGCTCGGCCGTCGGCGGTCGCGGGCCGTCGACGCACCGCACGACTACCAGGGCCCGAACGAGCCGAGGGATTACCCCGCCTACCCGACGGGTGAGCCACCGATGGGCCCTGACTCCTACCTGAACAACCTGGACGCGGGACGCGACGCGAGGCGGGAGCGGATCGGTGTTCCTCGATAGGCTCCGGATCAGCGGGAAGCTCGTCCTTCTGGCGATCATCCCGCTGCTCGCGGTCACCGTCCTCGCCCTCTCGGTCATCATCGGCCGGGTCGGCGTCGCCGAGAAAGCCAACGACACCTCACAGCGGATCAAGACCGCTGGTGAGGTGGCCGCTCTGGTCCGGGAACTCCAGGCCGAGCGACTCCTGACGATCGGATTCCTCGGTAACTTCTCCGACAAGTCGGCCGTCCTCCAGCAGGAGGCCGTGGTCGACGACCAGCTCTCGGAAGTCAAGAAGAGCGTCGGCAAAGACTCGCCGAGGGCGCTCCGGGACGCGGTCAAGCAGCTGGAGACGCTGCCCGACCTGCGTAAGGAGTCTCTGCTCTTCGCAGTTCCGGTCAACACGTTCTCGCAGCTGCTGACCGAGCAGATCAACGCGCTGATCGACGGCACGCAGCTGTACCAGATCGCCGACTCGACGACCGCGGTCGGTCGCCAGATCCTCGCGATGGACGCCGCTCTGCACCTGGGAGAGGCGAACTCGCTCAACCTGGCGACGCTGACGCAGCTGATCGCGACGCCCAACGGCACCCTGCTGAGCAAGTACATCACCGGGCTCGGTTCGGCGAACGACTACACCACTCGGTACTTCCAGTACGCGAGTCCGAGCCAGGCGACGCTCTACCGCCTGGTCCAGGTGGCGAACAGCGCGCGTTCGACGCCCGACCTCCAGGCCCTGAACGAGAAGGCCGGTCTCACCACCGTCCGGAACCTGAGCCTCGCGACGTACTTCCCCCGGTTCACGTCGTTCCTGGGTCAGACGCGGTACATCGAGACCAAGCTGGTGTCGGACATCACCCAGGCCGCGAGCGACCAGCGACGGGACGCGATCGCGGCCGCCGGTGGCATCGTGGCCGCGCTGGTGCTCATCGTCTTCCTGGTCACCGGGCTGACCGTCCTGGTCGGGCGCCGGGTTTCGCAGCCACTGGTCGCACTGGCCTCGTCCGCGAACCTCATCGCCACCGCCGTCGAGAACGAGCTCACCCGGGTCGCTGACGACGAGTCCGAAGTCTTCGAGCCCGTCCGTCTGGACACGGTCAACACGACCGGTAAGGACGAGATCGGTGAGCTGGCCCGAGCGTTCGAGCAGGTGCAGAACACCGCGTCCCGGCTGGTCGAACGTCAGATCACCAGCCGCCGCAACGTTGCGACGATGTTCGGTCACATCGGTCGCCGTACGCAGAACCTGATCGGTCGTCAGCTGACGATGATCGACCGGTTGGAGCGGCAAGAGACCAACGCCGAGCGGCTGGGCAACCTGTACCAGCTCGACCACCTCTCCAGCCGCCTCAACCGGAACGCGGGATCGCTGGTCGTTCTCTCCGGTTCGATGGCGACCGACCAGGGCGGCGGCTCGCCGATGCCGCTCGGTGACATCGTCCGGCTGGCCCTCGGTGAGATCGAGGACTACACCCGGGTCGACATCGAAATCCCGGACGACATCGTCGTCCAGCCCGCGGTCGTCTCCGACCTCACGCTGATCTTCGCCGAGCTGATGGAGAACGCGGCCGCGTACTCGCCGCCGCACACCCGGGTCACGGTCACCGCCGAGCCGACCCGGGCCGGTGCCCAGGTGCTCATCATCGACAACGGCATCGGCATGTCGGCCGAGCGACTGGCGGAAGAGAACGCCCGGCTCGCCCGTCGTGAGCGCCTCGACCTCGCGCCTACTGAGGTGCTCGGTCTGTTCGTGACCGGCCGTCTGGCCCGGCGGCACGGCATGGGCGTCGCGCTGGTGCCGACGCAGGGTGGTGGCGTCACCGCCGTGCTGGCACTCAACGAGCCGCACCTGGTTCCGTCCGTGTACCAGGGCATCGCGGCCGTCGAAGAGCCGCGCCCGGCGCTTCCGCCGGCCGCGGGCCAGCAGCCCGAGGTGCTCCGGGTCCCGAACACCGCGATGCCGGCTGGTGCCCCGTCGCCGTACGGTGCTCCTTCTCCGTACGGCGATCCCTCCCCGTACGGCGATCCCTCTCCGTACGGTGCTCCGTCCCCGTACGGAGATCCTTCTCCGTACGGTGCGCCTTCTCCGTACGGCGCTCCGGAGCCCGCGCACTACGGTGCCCCGGACCCGGGTCACTACGGTGCGCCCGAGCCCTCGCACTACGGCGACCCGATGCGTGAGCCGGTACCGTCCCAGAACCTGCCGGTGGTGGCGTCGTCCGCCGCCGCATTCGACAGCATCGCTCTCGAGCGGGCGTCGAGGGCGATCTCGGCCGGTCCTTGGGACGCGTTCGCCGCGTCCGGGATGGCCGAGGTGCCGGGCCAGCGCGAGCCGTTCGAGGCCGAGCCCGTGGCGGCGGGCGGCACCGCGCTCTACCGCAGCGAGTCGGCTCCGTCGATGCCGTCGCAGGCTCAGCCCGCGGACGTCTCGTGGTGGGACGCACCGGTTGGTGGCCACGCGCCGCAGGACCAGGTCGCCGCACCGTCCGCGTTCCGTTCGCTGCCGCCGGCGGGCGCGCCGATGCACACGTCGGCTCCGTCGATGCCGGTCCAGGCGCCGATGCAGCCACGGCGGGCCGAGCCCGCGCTGCCACCGCTCGTGCCGGCATCGGTGCCCCCCGCGCCGGCCATGCCGTCGCGTCCGGTGGTGAGCTCGGGGATCGGTAGCGATGGGCTGCCGAAGCTCCAGCGGCGAGTGCCGGGTGCGCAGTTGCCCGCGGGCGTCTCGGCGAAGGACAAACGTCCGGAGCCGGTTGCTCTGGGCGACGCCGGTGACCCGGCGGCCGCACGGGCGCTGATCGAGGAGTTCGAGGCCGGTGTGCGCAACGCGCAGCGGACCTCCGACACCGGTCCGGTCCCGACGCTCCAGCCGCCGAACGGCGGGCCGTCCTCCAACGGCGGGTACCCGTCGAACGGTGGGTACCAGTCCAACGGCGGCCTGCCTCCTGGCCGCCCGCACTCCGGCCAGTCCTCACCGGGTCAGCCCGCGATGGGTCAGCCCGCGATGGGCCGGCCCTCCATGGGTCAGCCTCCGTTGGGTCAGCCTCCCGTGGGTGCGCCTCCGCTGGGCCAGCCGTCGGGTCAGCCGAGCTGGAGCCAGCCGGCTCCCGCCGCGGCGTCCCGGCAGCAGTCCCCGCTGCCGTCCCGTCCGGCGCCGGCCCAGCGTCCGGCACCGGTTCAGCGTCAGGCGTCCCCGGTCTCGTCTCCGGGGTCCGCAGGCGGGCTGTCGGCGCCTCAGCAAGGCCAGCGAACTCCCGGAGGACTGGTGCGACGCGTCCCCGGGGCGACCTTGAAGAGCTTCACCAATGGCCGGGGAAGCGTTTCGGCCGCAGCAACGCCGGTGGCAGATCCGGATGCCGCCCGGGCGCTGATCGAGCAGATCGAAGCAGGCGTGTCCCGCGCTCTCAACAGGGTCGTCGTCGACGACCATCAGCACGAAGGATCACCACGATGAACAGCTCCTACCGACCCAACGGCGGCGACCTGGCGACGGCAGGCCTCAGTGCCGAGGCGCAGACATTCAACTGGCTGCTGGACTCGTTCTGCACCGGCACGGCCGGAGTCGTGGAGGCGGTAGCGGTCTCGGCCGACGGTCTGCTGATGGCCAAGTCCGCCACCTCCGACCACGCGAACGCCGACCGTCTGGCCGCGGTCATCTCGGGGATGACGAGCCTCGCGGCCGGCGTGGCCGACACCTACACGCTGGGTGGCCTGAACAAGGTCATCGTGGACCTCACCGGCGGCTACCTGCTCGCGACGGCGATCAGCCGCGGCTCGGTCCTCGGCGTCATCGCCGACCGGTCGGCCAACCTGGGCACGGTGGCCTACGAGATGACGCTGTTCGCGAGCCGTGCCGGTGCCGTGCTCACGCCGCAGTTGATCGTCGAGTTGAAGAACGCCGTTCAGTCATGAGGATCCTGGGCGGATCCGACGCGGATGAGCCGGCTTCCATCCGGCCTTATCTGCGGTCTTCCTCGCCGTCTTCCCAGGGCGAGAAGGCCTCCAACGTCGGATCCGAGGCATCTGCGCAGCTGCGTCCCTTCGTCCTGACCTCCGGCCGGGTTACCGCCGACCCGGAGATCGGACTCGAGACCCAGGTCACTGCCGGATCCCGCGGGGGGCGCGTGCCGACGTCCCGGCTTTCGCCGGAGCTGCGCGCGATCGTGACCCTGTGCGTTCAGCCCATATCTGTCGCCGAGATTTCGGCGCGACTCAAGCTCCATCTCGGCGTGGTCAAGATTCTCGTCGGTGACCTACGCGCAACGGGTTACCTCGACGTCCATAACCACGACGTGAGCTCTCCCAACTCTCCCGAACTCATCCTGCGAGTGATCCGTGGACTCAGCGCCATTGTCTGACCGCACTGCATCAGCAGCCGGCTCCAAGCCACCGATCCCGGTAAAGATCGTCATCGCCGGTGGTTTCGGGGTCGGCAAAACGACGACGGTCGGAGCGATCTCCGACATCGCCCCGCTGACCACCGAGGCCGAGATGACCGAGGTGGCAGTCGGGATCGACATCCCTGGCCAGCATTCGACCAAAACCACAACAACCGTCGCGATGGACTTCGGTTCGGTCGCGATCGACGCCGGTGTGAAGCTCTACCTGTTCGGTACGCCCGGCCAGGCCCGTTTCGGCTTCATGTGGGACGACCTCGCCCGGGGTGCTCTCGGTGCGTTGGTCGTCGTCGACAGCTCGCGGCTCGACGACTGTTACCCGGCCGTCGACTACTTCGAGCACACCGGAATCCCGTTCATCGTCGGTGTCAACGCGTTCGACGGTCTGCTTGCGCAAGACCTCGCCGCAGTCCGGTGGGCGCTCGCGATCGACGACCAGGTCCCGGTCGTCGCGTTCGACGCGCGCGACCGCCGGTCGGTGCGAGACACGTTGCTCGTCCTGCTCAACCGCGCGCTGCACAAGGCGATCGGCGAGCAGGTCGCCGCGACCTGACCCTGACCGACGTTCCCTCGCATGAGCCTCCCAGCGGCGATCCGGCGCTGGGAGGCTCACGCGTTTGCGGGCCAACGACTACACTGCGTTAACTTTTGGAGTGATCTACGTCACTCACTGTGACGCGAATTCTGTTGCACGGATTCCGATTTTGCGACTTATGTCACCAACGACGAAGGGCCCCGCGGGAGGCGGGGCCCTTCGTCGTGGGAACAGTGGATCCGCTGGTGAAAGGGAAGATCCGCGGATCACTGGCTGCGCTGCGGGAAGTCCGCGCGTCACCGTGCCGGGTAGGCGACGCGCGGACAGTCCACGAGGGCGGTACGAGTTGGAGGGTCCGGGCGCCTCCAACCCGCACCAGCCTCAACCGGCGGGCGCCGCAGAACGGCCCCGTCGGAGCTGGTGGAGGACGTAACCAGAGCTCAGGCCGTGGCCGGCCGGACGCCGGACTCGTCGCCGAAGAGCTGGTCGAAGTAGTCGGCCTGACGCTGATGCCAAGCGGCTAAGCCTCTGAGCCGGGCGGCGTGCGCCCGATCGGTACAGAGCCGGGCCGAGAGTTCGACCTTCCAGGCTGCCTCTCTGTGTGCGCAGCCGCGAGCGGACTCGGTCCGTACTGGCTGTGAAGCAGGGGACACGTCTACCTCCCATCACGCAGGCTTTCGGTGGTTCGACTACCGAGCTACGTCGCGCACGTGCGTTATCCTCCTGCATCGGGCCGTGCATGTGCAAGGGCGTCTGCACGTGCATCTGCTCGATTTTTGGTTGGCGGCTGCGACCGACGGAAACAGGGGCGTCGTCCGCCGATCGTGTCCGGCGGCCACTGACGTCCCGCCGGCGATCCGAGAGAGGCGCAAATGCACCACCCGTACAACGGAATGCCTGCCGAACAGCTGGGGCAGCTCGCCTGGTTGAAGAGCAGTCACAGCAATCCGAACGGCAACTGCGTCGAGTTCGCGCAATTGCCCGACGGTCAGCTCGCGATGAGGAACTCTCGTCATCCCGAGGGCCCAGCCCTGATCTACACCCGGGATGAGATCGCTGCGCTCCTCGCCGGAGCGCGTAGCGGTGACTTCGACCATCTGGTCGAGCTCGCAGTGACGCAGTAGAGCACTGCGGAGCGCGGTCGGGCGCGCTCCGCAAATCGCTGGTGGCCGAGCCAACGGAGTCGGCTCATCGAGGAGCCGACTCGCCGGCCTCGGCGGGTCTCAGTCGGCGCGGGGGGCGAAGTCGCGACCGATCTCGAGGAACCGCTCGCGGCTGCGATCGGGCGAGTCGGCCTCGACGGCGAGGCGCTCCATCGACTCCAGATAGGTGTCGACGTCCTCGCGCTTCTCGAGGTAGAGCGCGCTCGTCAGCTGTTCGATGTAGACGATGTCGGGCAGCGTCTGGTCGGGGAAGCGGAGCAGCGTGAACGCACCGCCCGCACCGGCGTGCCCGCCGAAGCCGAACGGGATGACCTGGAGCGTGACGTTCGCCCGCTCGGCCATCTTCGCCAGGTGCTCGAGCTGACCGCGCATGATGTCGCGGCCGCCGATCGGGCGGCGCAGCACGGCCTCGTCGATGATCGCCCAGAACCGAGGGGCGTTCCCGCGGGTGAGCAGCCGCTGGCGCTCCATCCGCAGCGCGACCCGGCGGTCGATCTCTTCCTTCGGCGCGCTGCCGTTGGCCAGCAGGATCACCGCGCGAGCGTAGTCCTCGGTCTGCAGGAGGCCGGGGATGAACTGCACCTCGTACGTGCGGATGAGCGACGCGGCCGCTTCCAGGCCGACGTAGGCCTGGAACCAGTTCGGGAGGATGTCGCCGAACTTGTGCCACCAGCCGGGCTGGTTGGCCTCCTGCGCCAGCGAGAGCAGTGCGTCGCGCTCGTCTTTGTCGGTGACGCCGTACAGGGTCAGAAGGTCGGAGACGTCGCGCTCCTTGAAGCCGACTCGCCCGAGCTCCATCCGGCTGATCTTCGATTCCGAGGCGCGGATCGCGTACCCGGCGTCCTCGCGCGTGACGTTCCGTTCTTCGCGCAGCCGCCGCAGCTGGGATCCCAGCAGGATGCGCAGGACGGTGGGGCCAGCGCCAGGCTCAGCCGTGATCACCGTATCCAGCCCCTAGTCCGACTAGCGTGCTTACGCCGGGCGGTGTCAACCCGGCGATGGTGCTCGTGTCCCGACCCGTTCACTATTGACGGACGGAATACTGCGTCCGGTGACGGACGCACCACGGTTCGCCACGACAAAACTGCAATCGCGGCGTGACCCTCCGAAGGATGACACGTTCCGACGCGTTGCGCGTGCAATGAATGCACCTTGCCGTCGACACCGGCAAAGTCATCGAGGCGCAAGTCGGTGGCTATCCGGACGACCCGCCACGAATGATCGACGGGGTTTTCGGGAGGACGGCGGGACGTCGAGCCCACGTGTCGCCTCCCTCTCTTGTCCGGTCATATGCAGCGCACGGATCGTAGTGGAGAACGCGCAACTCGTTCCAGTGGACGAGTCGGGCGTACTGCCCCCGCGAGGATGCTGGGCCACGTTCGAACGTGTTGACCAGCAAAAAGCGCTCGAGCAACGACGGGGTGCGACTTTCGCCATACTGTGGGTCCGGGTGTCACTCGATCCCATATGGACGGTAACGACCCCAAATCCAGGTCATCGGAATGCGAGATGGGATATCACATCCTGGATCGTGTTACTTGACCTTCGTAGCTCCGACTTCAGGCGGAAACACGGCTCGCGCACTGTCGTAAACGACTTTGCAAGCCTCTCACCCGCAGAAACGGAGCCGAGCGTGACTCTGCAGCCGCGCCAAGGTCGCATTTACGGCGATCACTACCTTGAAACGACGCCGGAGACCGCTCTCTGGGGCTTCCTGCCCAATCGCGCGAGCTCTCCGGTGCTGAGTGTCGAGGACGGTGCGGTCGTCACCCTCGACACGCTCAGCCACGAGGGCATCCTGGAGGACCAGGGCCGCGATCCGCTCGCCTACCTCGCTGGGTACGGCGTGAAGGCCGATGAGGTACTAGAGGACTCGCGCGCGTTCGCCGCGTCCGACCTCGTTCACGACTACGACGACGGTCCGCACGTGGTGACCGGCCCGATCGCGGTCGCCGGGGCCGAGCCGGGCGACTTACTCCGGATCGACGTCCTCGACCTCGCGATCCGGGCGCCGTACGGCTTCATCAGCAACCGGCACGGTTACGGGGCGCTCCCGGGCGAGTTCCCGGAGGGGACCCTCCGCCGCAAGGGGGCCAGCGTCCTCGACCCGGACAGCTACGGCAGCAACATCCACTTCACCGACGTCACCGAGAACGGCGGCGTGCTCTACGGCAACCTGCGCTTCGGCGAGGGCCGGCGCGTCCGCTTCCCGCTGAAGCCGTTCCTCGGGCTGATGGGCGTGGCTCGCGACACCGACGAACCGGTTCCCTCGGTCCCACCGGGCGACCACGGCGGCAACATGGACGTCAACGAGCTCCAGGCCGGTTCGTCGCTCTACCTCCCGGTCCAGACCGCCGGGGCACTGTTCTACGCGGGCGACCCGCACTACGCCCAGGGCGACGGCGAGGTGGCACTCACCGCGCTGGAGGCGCCGCTGCGCGCCACGCTGCGGCTCACGGTCCTGAAGGACGCGGCCGCGCGGGCCGCCGTCGGGCTGGTGAACGCGCCGTTCGTCGAGACGGCTACCCACTGGATCCCGGTCGGCATGGACCCGGACCTCGACGAGGCGATGAAGAAGGCCGTGCGCCGTGCCGTCTCGTTCCTCGAGCTCACCCAGGGCATGCCGAGGGCGACCGCGCTGGCCTACCTGAGCGCCGCAGGCGATTTCGAGGTCAGCCAGGTCGTCGATGCGGTGAAGGGAGTTCACTGTCTGATCCGTAAAGCGGACTTCGGCGCCTGAGCGGATGTGTTCGCCCGGCTACCGTCGGCGAGACTCCCGGGCCGCTGGCCCGGTGTACGGGACCCATCGTGACCGGGAGGTAGGGTTCCCGCCATGGAGGGCGGCCGGGTCCGTGGCGACCCGCACGGAGGCACCAGGGCACGAGCGGCCCAGGCTCCGATGACCGGGAATCCCCCCAACACCCGCCCGGCCGCACTGCGGCCGGCCCCGTTCGGCCCGGTCTCGCCCGCGGCCACCCCGGAGGAGTTCGAGCGCGAGCTCACCCGGCTCACGCTCAGCGGCGAGGGCTGGCCGTTGATCCTGCGCCGGCTGGCCGCGCACACCGGCCACGCCGCCTGGCTGTTCGACGTTCACGGAGAGCTACTGGCCAGCTCGGTGGCCCCGTCCGGTGATTCGCCGTCCGTCCGGGCGTCCGACGTCGCTCAGGTGTTCGGGGCCGAGCGTCCGGTGCCGCTGACGATGTCGGACGGGCGCCCGGCCCGCGCCGCGTCGGTCCGCGCCGATCGCCGGCGGTTCGGCATCGTGCTGCTCGCGGAGCCGGTTCCGCCGGCGGTCGTTCCTTACCTCCTGGCGTCGACGACCGCGCTCGCGATCGAGGCGGTCCGCCGGGACGCCGCCGCCGAGGCCGGTACCGAGGCCGGCGCCGAACTCGTCGACGAACTGCGCTGCGGCACGCTGCGGGCGCCGGAAGAGCTGACCCGCGCCGCCGCCCGCTTCGGCATGCGTCTGGACGCCCCGCACGCGGGTGCGGTGTTCGACTACGACGGCCCGCACCTGCGGGCCTGGTCCACCGCGCTGCCGCGCGCCGGAGTGACCGCGCTGCACCAGGGGCGCCGGGCCTGGGCCGTAGTGCCCGGCGGTGACGGCAACGAACTCGAGCGGCTGCGTGACCGTGCGCAGGCCGTGGTGGGCGACGGCGTGGTGCGCGCCGCGTCCGGCCCGGTCGTCACCGGGGCGGGCCGCACCGCCCAGTCCTTCCGGGAAGCCGAGGTGCTGATCGCCCTCCTGCTGCGCCGTGGGGAGCAGACCGTGCTGCCGTACGCGTCGCTCGGTCTGGCGCAGCTTCTGGTCGCGGTGCCGCCGGAACGGCTCCGGGAGTTCGTCGAGCGCCACATCGGGCCGCTGCTGCCGCGTGAAGATCTCGTCCGGACGCTGCGTGCGTGGCTCGCGTCCAGTGGTAGCCGGACGGCGGTCGCCGACGCACTGCACCTGCACCGCAATTCCGTCGGCTACCGGGTCGGTCAGATCAAGGCTCTGCTCGGCGTCGATCCGCTCGATCCGGAGGCGATCGTGCTGCTCCAGGCCGCACTGACCGCCCAGGAGCTGCTGCTCGCACTGGACGAACACGATCCCGTCGCCGGCGGGTGGCTTCCCGACCGCGTCTCTTCGCGGAAGACGCCCTGAACCCGGTCCTGTATGCCAGATTTCTACGTGTGGCTAGTGTGCTCTGAATAAAGGCGTGTGCTTACCCCCCGGGAAGGACCCCCACCCCCATGCGACTGACTACTCGAATCTCCCGAGTGGCGGTGGCCGCTACCTGCCTCTTACTTGTCGCCGCCTCGTGCTCCAGCTCCAACCTCGACGACAGCAGCTACGCCAGCGTCGGTGCGGCACCCAGCAAGGGGACTGCCGCCGGCCCGGACATCAACGGCGACGGCAAGGTCATCATCGGCGTTCTCAGCCCCGGTGACCTGAACGACAACGGCTACTACGAGAGCTTCGTCGCCAAGGCCGAAGCGTTCACCCAGCGCAAAGGCTGGCGGCTGATCAAGGTCGGCAACGTGAAGGCCAAGGACGCCTACAAGGCGGCGCTGGCCCTGTGTGCCCAGAAGGTCGACATGGTGGCGCTGGGCGCCGCCGAGATCGTCTCGGCGATCCCGGCCTCCAATCAGCCGGCCTGCGGGAAGACCGCCTGGTACGTCCCGTCGAACCAGAACGTCACCCAGACGCCGAAGATCACGATCTCGACCGACTACATCGACGAGACGCTGCTGGCCGCCGGGTACGCCACCGGTCTGCTGATGCAGAGCCGCAACTACACCAAGGTCGGGTACGTCACCGGCCCCAAGCTCGACTTCTCGATCCGGGCCGCCCAGGGCTTCGTCGCCGGTATTCGACGGCTGGTTCCGGACGTCAAGATGACGACCTCCTACACCGGTAGCTTCGACGACCCGAAGCTGGCGGCGAAAGCCGCCCAGGAACAGATCGCCGACGACGGCGTCCAGGCGATGTACCCCTACCTGGGTGGCGCGACCGACGCGGCGGCCCGGGTCGCCAACAAGCACGACCTGATCGTGTTGACGCCCGGCACCAACCGGTGTGACTCGACCGACCCGCGGTTCCAGATCTCGGTCATCTTCGACCCGGGCGAGTACTTCGCCGCCGCGCTCCAGGACTTCTCCGACGGCAAGCTCGAGATGGGCGTCAACCGCAACTGGCACCTGGGCCAGGACACGGTTCCGACCGTGCGTATCTGCAACGGCACCGAGGCCCAGAACTCGGCGATGGCCCAGTTCATCGCCGACATCGGTTCCGGCAAGGTCCTCGCGACCGCCGAGGTGAACAAGAACGGCCACCTCGACGAGGACCAGAGCTGACCGGAGCTCCCGCTCCAGAGGTCTCACTGGGGTCCCGCCGGCCCGGCCGGCGGGACCCTCGTGTTGGGAAGACCAGAGCTGCGGCCGCGGGCTGGATGGTTACCCGGCCGCAGGGCTCGCGCAAGACGCTCTGAGCACATCGTTGAGCCCGTTTTCTCGTGCTCATCGCCCTGCTGTCGAAAAGTCTGGGTTACCAAGCCCCGAGTTGGCGTTGACTCGTTGACAGGACTTCCATCCGGAAGGCATCGTTCCGGCATTGCTGTTATGCAATGTGAATCGCTGCCTCGCAATGTGAGATGACGCCGAGCGAGAGCGCCATGACGGGAGGGACGCTATGCGGGTGATGATGCAGACCGCTTTCGGTGGTCCCGAAGCCGTGAGCGCGCAGGACGTCCCGGTCCCGACGATCGGCCCGGACGAGGTGCTGATCGAGGTCGCGGCCTGTGCGGTGAACCGTATGGATCTCCTCCAGCTGGCCGGCCCGGCGCTGCTGCCCGGCTTCTCGCTACCGCACGTGGCGGGCATGGACGTGGCCGGCACGGTCGTCGAGGCCGGTGAGCGCGTCACCGGCCTGACGCCGGGCGCGCGGGTGGTCGTCGACCCCACCTACGGCTGCGGCGACGAGCACTGCGTCTTCTGCGCGGCCGGCGACTTCGGGTACTGCCCCAGCGTCCAGGTGCTCGGGGGCAACCGGCCCGGCGGCTTCGCGCAGTACGTCGCGGTGCACGCGGCCCAGTGCCACCCGGTACCCGACGAGGTCGCGCTGACCACCGCCGCCGCCCTGCCGAGCTCCTGGAGCACCGCCTACCACGCGCTTTTCGGAGTGGGCGGGCTCGTGGCCGGCGAGACGATCCTCGTCCAGGCCGCCGCCAGCGCGGTCAGCCTGGCCGCGATCCAGCTGGCGATGGACGCCGGGGCACGGGTCATCGCGGTTACCAGCAGTGAGGCCAAGATCGACGCCGTGCGCGCGCTCGGTGTGGAGCATTGCGTCCCGCTGGGCGCCGATCCGGTCTCCTACGTGCAGGAACTCACCGGTGGCCGGGGTGCGGAGATCGTCCTCGACCATGTCGGCCCGGCCACTTGGCCGGTGTCGATGAGCACTTTGGGTATCCGCGGACGTCTAGTGTTCATGGGACAGACCAGCGGGGATCAGGTCACCTTCGGTCTGCCCGGTGCGTACCACCGCGAACTGGCCCTTCTCGGCTCCGGCGCCTACACGCCGGACGATTTCCGGCGGGCGCTGACCGCGTTCTGGTCCGGGAAACTGACCGCTCCGATCGCCGCGCAGCTGCCGCTGGCGGAGTTGCCGGCCGCGTTCGACCGGCTCACGGACCGGACCACGATCGGAAAGGTACTGGTGACGCCATGACGCTGCTGGTCGTGGGCGGCGACGTCGTCACGATGGCGCCCAGCCGCGAGATCCTCACCGGGACGACGATCGCGGTCGTCGACGGCCGGATCGCCGCGCTCGGCACCGCGGACGCACTGCGCAGCCGCTACCCGGGCGCGACCGAGCTGGACGCGACCGGCTGCGTCGTCACGCCGGGCCTGATCAACGCCCACCAGCACACCACCGCCGACCCGCTCACCCGCAGCGGCATCCCGGACGACATCGACGCCCAGAGGGCGATCTTCGACTGGGCTGTGCCCCTGCACAACGCGCACACCGGCGGAGACGACGAGATCTCGGCGATGCTGACCGGCGCCGAGTCGCTCCGCCGGGGCGTCACCACGATCATCGAGCCGGGCACCGTGGCCTACCCGCTGCGGGTGGCGGCCGGTCTCCGGAAGGTCGGCGTCCGGGCCCGCCTCAACGGCTGGGGCTGGGACGCCGAGGGGCTCCCGTTCGCCGCGCCGGCCGACGAGGTACTGGCCCGCCAGGAGGAGATCGCCACCGAGATCGGCACGACCGGACGCGTCGCCGCCTGGATCACGCTGCTCGGCCACGACCTCGTCTCAGACGCGCTGATGCAGGGTGCCGTCGAGCTCGCCGAACGTCTCGATACCCGGATGACCTGGCACATCTCGCCCGGCCAGAACGACATCGAGGGCTACGCGAAGCGAGCCGGTCACCGCCCGGTCGTGCACATGCACAAGATCGGCGTCCTCGGGCCGCGTCTGCTGCTCGGCCACGCGGTGTGGCTGGACGACGACGAGGTGGACGCGGTCGTCGAGACCGACACCGCGGTCGCCTCCAGCCCGGGCGCGTACCTCCGGCTGGGCCAGGGGTTCACCCGGGCCAACCGGCACGTCGAGCTGATCCGTCGCGGCGCCCGGATCGCGCTCGGCTGCGACTCGCACAACGCGAACGACGTCCCGGACATCCTGCGCGCGGCCATGCTCTTCAGCGGTCTCTCGCTCGACCGCGGCGACGACCGGCCGGTACACGCCCACGAGGCGCTCGCGCTGGCCACGATCGACGGGGCCGCGGCGATCGGCCTCGGCGACGAGATCGGCTCGATCGAGGTCGGCAAGGCGGCCGACCTGGTCGTTTTCGACACCACCGACCCGGTCTGGACGCCCCGCGGCGACGAAGCGCTGCAGCTGGTGTGGGGCGCGCCCAGCCACACCGTGCGCGACGTCGTGGTGGACGGCGAGATCGTCGTCCGCGACCAGGAACTGCAGAACGTCGACTACGACGACCTGCGCCAGTGCGCGGCGGAGAACTCCCACCACCTGCTCCGCCGCACCGGCATCACCCCGTTCCGACGCTGGCCGCGGGTCACCGCGGCCGAGCTCGAGGCATCCTCGGCACCGCCGGCCGCGCCCGAGGAACTCGCCGAAACCACTGACCGCGCCGCCGGGAGAACAGGAGTGGACGCATGCCCGTAATCGACCTGGCCGGCCGCACGCCCGCGCAGAAGCAGGGGCTGATCTCGCAGCTGGTCGTCCCGCGGCCGATCGCGATGATTTCGACGACCGACCCGGACGGCAACCTGAACGTGGCGCCGTTCAGCTATTTCATGCCGGTCTGCGGCGAGCCGCCGACGATCGCGGTGACGATCGGGACCGTCCGCGAGGCGACCCCGGAGCCGAAGGACACCTGGGTCAACCTCCAGCACTCCGGCGAGTTCGTCATCAACATCACGAGCGTCGCGCTGGCCGACCACATCGAGACCGCGGCCAAAGAGTTTCCGGCCGGGTTCAACGAGGCTGAGCACGTCGGCTGGGAGACGATTCCGTCGCAGGTAGTCGCCCCGCCGTCACTTGCCGCCAGCCCCGCACACATGGAATGCCGCGTCCAGGAAGTAATCGACCGTGGCGATCCCACGTCGTGCTTCTCGGGCGTCCATATCGTCCTCGCCGAGGTCGTGTGCATCGTCGCCGACGAGGCCATCCTGGCCGGTCCTAATCGGATCGACCCCACTAAGGTCTCCCCGGTCGGCCGGATGGGCTTTCCCTGGTTCGTCGCAGCCGCCGGCGAGGCTCTCTTCGAACAGGAACGCATCGCTTACTCCGCTTGACCCGTCATCGCCGTCCGGCGAACCCCCCGTGCACTGGACGGCATCGAATTGCAAGGCTCCACGCACCTCGGAAGGACTTCAACTCCAATGAGACTCACCACTCGAGCGGTACGTGTCGCGGCCGCCGCGGCATGCGTCGCAGTCTCTCTCGCGGCCTGTACCAGCCCGAGCGACACGGCCGACACCACCAGCTCTTCGTCCAGCGGCTCCAACGCGCTGAAGGAGCCGGACGTCAATGGCGACGGCAAGGTCATCGTCGGCGTCCTCAGCCCGGGCGACCTGAACGACAACGGCTACTACGAGAGCTTCGTCGCCAAGGCCGAGGCGTTCACCAAGTCCAAGGGTTGGACGCTCATCAAGGTGGGCTCGATCAACCCGGCCGACGCGCTCAACCAGGCTCGTAACCTGTGCCGCCAGAAGGTCGACCTGGTCGCCCTCGGCGCGGCCGAGCTGAAGGACGCGATCCCGGCCTCGGCCGAGTCCGTCTGCAAGAACACCGCCTGGTACGTCCCGTCGTCCGCCGACATCAAGCAGACGCCGCAGATCTCGATCTCCCGGGACTTCATCAACGAGACGCTGCTGGCGGCCGGTTACGCCAACGGTCTGCTGATGCAGGAGAAGAAGTACACGAAGGCCGGCTACATCAGCGGCCCGGAGCTGGACTTCTCGGTCCAGGCGGCCAAGGCGTTCAAGGCCGGTATCCGCGAGGTCGTGCCGACGGCGACGCTGGCCACCACCTACACCGGTGACTTCAACGACTCGGCGAAGGCCAAGGAAGCCGCCACGGCGCAGATCCAGCAGGGCGCCAAGGTCGTCTACCCGTACCTCGGTGGCGCCACCGACGCGGTCGCCGCGCTGGCCACCCCGGCCAACGGGCTGCTCATGTCGACGCCCGGCACCGACCGGTGCGGCGAGCCCGGCAACAAGTTCGCCGTCTCGGTGATCTTCGACCCGGGTGAGTACTTCAACGCGGCTCTGACGGACTTCGCGGACGGCAAGCTCAAGATGGGCGTCTCCCGCGACTGGCACCTGGGCAAGGACTCCGTTCCGACCGTCAAGATCTGCAACGGCTCGGCCGACCAGAACGCGAAGCTGAAGCAGTTCATCTCCGACATCGGCAGCGGCAAGGTTAACCCCGACACCGAAGTCACCAAGCTCGGAGGCTGACGTTGACCGACGGCCTGAACGAAGCTCCGCGCACTCTCGAGGCGCCGGCGCTCGAGCTCCGTGGCGTGACGAAGTGTTTCGGTCCGGTCGTCGCCTGTGACGCTGTGGATCTCGCCGTTCGTAGCGGCGAGATCCACGGCCTCCTGGGGGAGAACGGAGCCGGCAAATCCACGCTGATGAAGGTGCTCCTCGGCTTGGTCCAGCGGGACGAGGGCGTCATCATGCGCAGCGGCAACCAGGTCGAGGTGCCGACGCCCCAGGCGGCGGTCGAGCTCGGCCTGGGCATGGTCCACCAGCACTTCAGCCTCATCGAGTCGCTGACGGTCTGGGAGAACGTGAGCCTGGGGGAACCCGGGCGCATCAAGCGCGACGAGATCTGCGACCAGATCAAGGAGGTCGGCACCCGCTACGGGTTGCCGATCTCGCCGGTGGCCAGGGTCGGTGACCTGTCCGCGGGCGAGCGCCAGCGGGTCGAGATCATCAAGTGTCTCCGGCGCGACCCCGAGGTGCTGATCCTGGACGAGCCGACGTCGGTGCTCACGATGGCCGAGTCGCAGGAGCTCTTCGAGGTGCTCCGCGACGTGGTCAACCGCGAGAACCGCGCGGTGATCCTGATCAGCCACAAGCTGGCCGAGATCATGGCCGCCACCGACCAGGTGACGGTACTGCGGAAGGGCTCGGTCGCCTTCCGCTGCGCGACCCCCGAGACGTCGCCGCGCGAGCTCGCCAAGCAGATGGTCGGCCGTGAGGTCTCGCTGCACGCCGAGGGCGCCGCCCTCGGTCTGATCAGCGAGGACACCACGCCGGAGGCGGTCCAGGCCGCTGTCGACGACGCTCCGGCCAAGACCGGGACGATCGACGAGAGCGGGACCCCCGCGCTCGCTCTGGACGACGTCGTGGTCAAGGGTGCCGACGGCCGGGTACTGCTCGACAACTTCGGGCTCACGGTGGCGCCGGGCGAGATCCTGGCCCTCTACGGCGTCGAGGGCAACGGCCAGGCGACCCTGGGCGACCTGCTGTCCGGCCTGCTCGAGCCGACGGCGGGCACGGTGTCGATCAACGGCTCGGCGGTGCCGATGAACAAGATCGGCGCACTGCACAAGGCCGGCGTCGGTGTGGTGCCCGAAGACCGGCACCGCTCGGGCGTCGTGCTGGACATGTCGGTGCTCGACAACCTGGTGATGACCGACCTCGGCCGGGTCAGCGGCCGGTTCCTGTTCAAGCGCCGGATGGCCCGGGCGCTGGCCAGTGACCTGATCAAGCAGTTCAACATCTCCACCCCGTCGATCGACACCCCTCTGCGGAACCTCTCCGGCGGTAACCAGCAGCGAGTGGTCCTGGCGCGCGAGCTGTCCACCGACCCCAGTGTGCTGGTGGCCGCGCAGCCCACCCACGGCCTCGACGTCGGGGCCATCGAAGACATGTACGAGCGGCTGCGTGCAGCAGCCGGTCGAGGAGTTGCCGTGCTTCTCATCACGACTGAGCTGGAAGAGGTGATGGCGCTCGCATCCCGGGTCGCCGTGATCTCGTCCGGCCGGATCACCGGTGTGCTCGACATCCACGAGGCCACCGCCGAACGTCTGGGCATGCTGGTCGGAGGCGAAGCCGCATGAGCGAGCACGCCACCGGATCGGCAGCCATGGCCCGCGAGGGCAAACGCAAGCTGCCGAACATCGCCGAGCTGATGCGCCCGAGCGAGCGCGGCGTGCAGGTCACGCTGATCACGATCGTCGCGGTCGCGGTCGCGGTCGGTCTGTCGATGGTGCTGGTCTCGGTCACCGGCGGTTCGCCGATCGATGCGGCGAACGCCCTCTACACCGGTAGCGTCGCCGACGTCTCGGCCTGGAGCGAGACGCTCAAGGCCGCCGCACCGCTGCTCCTGGTGGCCCTCGGTGCCTGCATCAGCAACCGGGCCGGCGTGTTCAACATCGGCCAGGAGGGCCAGCTCCTCCTCGGTGCCGCCGCCGGGGCGTACGTGGCGCTGCACCTCGCCCTGCCGGGCCCGATCGTGGTGCTCCTGAGCCTGCTGGCCGGCGCCGCCGTCGGTGGCCTGTGGTCCGGGGCCAGCGCGGTCATGAACTACACCCGCGGTGTGAACATCATCGTCAGCACGCTGCTGATGTCGTTCATCGCGATCCAGGTCGTCAGTTACGCGGTGTCGGTGCAGTGGCTGCTGCAGGCGCCGCGGGCGTCGGCCGACAGCATCGCGTCGCCCGAGTCGGCGCAGCTTCCGGAGGCCGTCCGGCTGATGGGCTTCGGCCAGTACCCGAACCTGGAGATCGGCGGCGGGCTCGTCATCGCGCTGGTCCTCACGATCGTGCTGGCCATCCTGCTGGGCCGCAGCCGCTGGGGTTTCCGGCTCAACATGCTCGGGCTCAACCCGATGGCCGCGCGCCACGCCGGTGTGCGGGCGTCCTACCTGGGTGGTTCGGCACTGTTCCTGTCCGGCGCGTTCGCCGGTCTGGCCGGTGCGGTGATCCTCTCCGGATCGGTGTTCCGCCTGCAGCCCGCGCTCTCCAACAACTTCGGCTGGGACGGTCTGCTGGTCGCGCTCATCGCGCGCAGCCGCCCGATCGCGGCCATCCCGGTCGCGCTGCTCTTCGGCGCGCTCCGCTCCGGGTCGAGCTTCCTCGCCTCGACCGGTGTCCCGAACTACCTGGTGGACGTCGTCCAGGCCCTGTTGGTACTGGCCTTCGTCGTGCCACCGGTGCTGGCCCGGGTGCGGTCGCGTGGGCGGGCCGAGGCCTCGACGCCGCCGTCCGAGCCGGTTCCGGCCGCGACCACCGAGCCGGAGAAGGTGACCGCGTAATGGGCACCGAAGAGATCACCACGATCCTCTCGAGCACGCTTCGCCTGACCGCGCCGCTGGCGTTCGCCGCCTGCGGTGAATACCTGGCCGAGCGGGCCGGCACCCAGAACATCTCGGTCGAGGGCATGATGCTCGGCGGTGCGTTCGGGTCGGTCGCGGTGGCCAGTGCCACCGGCAGCGCGACGACCGGTCTGCTGGCCGGCGCGATCGTCGGCCTGGTGGTCGGCTGGCTGCACGGGAACCTCTCGCACCGCGTGCAGATCAACACGTTCGTCGTCGGTCTGGTGCTCAACGCGCTGGTGCTGGGTCTGACCAGCTTCCTGATCGCGATCAGCACCTTCGACGCGCACCAGGTCGGCCAGGTCGGCATCCCGGGCCTGAAGGACGTCCCGATCCTCGGGCCGTTCTTCGAGCAACGCTGGCCGATGTACCTGCTGTTGCTGATCGTCCCGCTCACCTGGTACCTGGTCGAGCGCAGCCGCTGGGGCCTGAACCTGCGTGCCGTCGCCGACAACCCGCAGGCGGCCGACGTCACCGGTCTGAAGGTCAACAAGCTGCGGCGCCAGGCCCTGCTGTACTGCGGCCTGATGTCCGGACTGGGCGGTGCCTACCTGGCCACCGGCGAGGTCGGCACGTTCAACGCGAACATGACCGCCGGACGAGGCTTCATCGTCATCGCCGCCGTCATCTTCGGTGCCTGGCGCTTGAAGGGGACGCTCATCGGCTGCCTGGTCTTCGGGTTCGCCGACGCGCTCCGGCTGGCGCTGCCGGCGCTCGGTGTCCAGCTGAACTCGCAGCTGCTGGTCGCCGCGCCGTACCTGATGGCGCTGCTGGCGATGATGCTGTTCGCCAGCAAGAGCCGCGAGCCGCGTGCCCTCGGCAAGCCGTTCGTCCGCGGGATCACCTGATGGCGGCCGGCGCCGCGCGAGAGTTCGCGGAGCGGCTGCACGCCGCCCCGATCCCGCGCGGCACCGAGCCCGCCCCGGTGTTCAGTGCGGCGACGGCGTCGCGTCGCCGTCCGGCCGAGGTCAGTGACCTGGCCGGGCGGCTCGATCCGGCCGCCGAGGCCCCGTACGGCTCGAACCTGCCCCTGCGCGGTACGCGGCCGGGCGTAGGAAAAGAAACGGACCCGCAGACGCTCGCGGGCGCGGCGGAAGTGCTGCGGGCGGGCGCGATGCGCAGCATCGACCTGGTGGACGCCGCTCTGGCGGTCGCCGACAAGACCGACGCCGAGCTCGGCCTGTTCCACTCCCGCTTCGCGGACGCGGCCCGGACGGCGGCCGAGCGGGTCGACCGGGCGCTGGACGCCGGTGAGGCACTCGGCCCGCTGGCCGGCCTGCCGCTCGGCATCAAGGACCTGCTGACCACTCTGGACGGTCCGACGACCGCGGGCAGCCTGGTGCCGCCGGACGACGACCGGCAGGACGCGACCGCGGTCGCGCGCCTGCGTGCGGCCGGTGCGGTGATCGTCGGAAAGACGCTGACGTCGGAGTACGGCTGCGGTTCGCCGGACCCGTCCAAGCCACTCCCGGTTCCGCGCAACCCCTGGGACGTCACCCGCTGGACCGGCGGTTCGAGTGCCGGCAACGCGGCCGGGCTGATCGCCGGGGCGTTCCTCGGCGCGCTGGGCACCGACTCCGGCGGCAGCATCCGCATGCCGTCCGCGTTCTGCGGAACCACCGGCCTCAAACCCACCTACGGACGCGTGCCCCGCACCGGCGGAACGCCGATGGGCTGGTCGACCGACACGATCGGGCCGATGGCGACCACCGCCCGCGACTGCGCACTGCTGCTGGAAGCGATCGCCGGCCCGCACCCGGGGGACGCGAGCACCGCCGACGTGCCGGTGCCGCGCTACACCTCGTCGCTGACCGGGGATCTCCGCGGAGTCCGGATCGGGGTCGACCGGCTCTCTTCCCCGGTGGCCGATCCGTCGCTCCCGGGAGTGTTCGAGGCGGCTCTGGCCGAGCTGGTGGCGCTCGGCGCCGACCTGATCGAGGTGTCCGTGCCGCTGTACCCGGAGATCGCCGCCGCCTCGATCGTGATCACGCTGAGCGAGGCGCTCGCGTACCACCGGGCCGACTTCGCTCTGCGCCGCGCGGATTTCTTCGCCAACACGCTCGCGACGATCGGGGTGGCCGACGACTTCACCGCGGCCGACTACGTCCAGGCGCAGCGGGTCCGGCGGGCCGGCCAGGAGGCGGTTTCGGAGCTCTTCGACGGTGCTCCCGGTGTGGACCTGATCGTGACGCCGACCGCGGCCGTCGCGGCCACGCCGTACGACCGGCTGGACCGGATGTTCGAAAGCGGCGAGTTCTTCGCCGTCCACGCGCCGTACTGGAACGTGGTGGGGAACCCGGCGCTGTCCGTGCCGATGGGCTTCACCGCGGCGCGGATGCCGCTCGGCCTCCAGATCGTCGGTGCGCCGTTCGACGAGGGGCTGGTGCTGCGCGCCGGGGACGCGTATCAACAGCGGACGGTGTGGCACGCGGCGCGGCCCGATTCTGGGGGGAAGTAGTGACGGTAGTGGTGGGGCTGCATCTGGGCAGCGACTCGGCGAGAGCCCTGGCGCTGGGGCCCGACGGCGAGATCGCCGCGCGGGCCTATGCGCCTTACCCCGGTGCGATCGGCTGGCCGGCCGGTTTCGCCGACCCGGCGGGCTGGCTGACCGGTGTCGCCGACGCGCTCGCCGCGCTCCACTCCGAGCTGCCCGCCGACCGTCCGTGCGCGGCGATCTCGCTGGGCGGCCAGAGCCCGACGACCGTGCCCGCGAACGGCGGGCTGGCGGTCACCTACCGGAACCCGGCCGGGGCCACCGGCACGCCGGCCGAGCAGCACGCGGCTCAGCTCGCGTTGCTGACCGAGAGCGACCCGCTGCAGGTCTACGACTGGCTCTCGGTCCGGCTGGGTGCCGACGCGGCCCAATCGCGCTGGCCCGGAGACCCGGAGCTGTCCGGGTACGGGCCGGTCGTGTGCACCGGGGAGTTGCTCGGGCACACCGACGGCAGCCACGGTCTGCCGGCCGGTATCCCGCTGGTCGCCGGCGCGCAGGACGCGTACCTGGCGTTCTGGGCCGGTGCGCTGGACTCTCCCGGCCGCGGGATGGACCCCGGTGGCCGCACCGGCGGCATGGCGGTCGTGGTGCCCTCCGGTGAGCGGCTGCCGGGGATGTACGCGCTGCGCAGCGCGCTGTCCGGGCTCGACATCCTGGGTGGGCCGGTGAGCGGCCACGGGCTGATGCTGGACTGGCTCCGGACGGTCACCGGGCTGGGAATCCCGGAGCTGATCGACCTGGCTTCGTCGGTGCCGCCGGGTTCGGACGGCGTCCTCGTGCTGCCGTACCTGGAGGGGGCGAGGGCCCCGCGCTGGAACCGCGCGCTGCGTGCGGAGATCGTCGGCCTCGGGTCGGACACCGGGCGTCCGCAACTGGCGCGGGCGGTGCTGGAGGCGACCGCGTACGGACTGGCGCACGTGGCGTCCGGGCTGGCGGCCGGCGGCGTGCAGCTGACGACGCTGGTGACCGCGGGGAACCCGGCGCGCAGCCCGCTCTGGAACCTGATCAAGGCCTCCGTGCTGGAGGTGCCGGTCGAGGTGCCCGCGGAGACCGACCTGGCCGCGTTCGGTGCGGCGCTGTCGGCCGGGGCGGGCGTGGGCTGGTGGCCCGGTCCGGGCGCGTGCACGACGCAGAGCTGGCCGCGCCCCGCCGTGACGATCGTGGATCCCGAGCCCCAGGAGGCCTACCGCGAGGGCTACGCGCGCTTCCTGGAGCTCGGGGCAGCGTCCGAGGCACGCGAGCCCGTCTAGACGCGCTGGAAGGCGCCGACGGCCGCGTCCCGCTGGTCCGGGGCTAGCGGCGGCGGTAGGCCGCTTCGGTGAGGGCTCGGGGGCGGTCGCCCGCGCCGGTCTGGTGCAGGTTCACCCCCGGGGCCACGACCTCGTCGATCCGGTCCAGGATCTCGTGGGAGAGCGTGATCTCGGCCGCGCCGATCTGCGACTCGAGCTGCTCCATCGTGCGCGGGCCGATGATCGCCGCGGTGACCGCGCGGTGCGAGGTCACGAACGCGAGCGCGAGCTCGATCAGCGTGATTCCCGCTTCCTTGGCGATGTCTTCGAGCGCCTCGATCCGGGAGAGCTTCGCGTGCCGGGCGTCGTCGGCGCGGAAGTCGAAGTGGTCGGCGTTGGTCGCTGCCCGGGAACCCGCGGGCGGCTCGGACCCCGGCCGGTACTTGCCGGTGAGCCAGCCGCCGTTCAGCGGGCTCCAGACCAGCACTCCGAGGCCGTACCGCTCGGCCACCGGCAGCGCGTCGTACTCCGCGTGGCGGTCGAAGATCGAGTAGCTCAGCTGCTCGGTGCGGAACCGCTCGTGGCCACGGCGGTCGGACACCCACTGCGCCTCGACCAGGTCGCCGGCCGGGAAGTTCGAGGTGCCGATCGTCCGGACCTTGCCCTGGCGGACCAGGTCGGAGAGCGCGCCGAGCGTTTCGTCGATGTCGGTGTCGGGGTCGGGCCGGTGCATCTGGTAGACGTCGAGGTAGTCGGTGCCGAGGCGGCGCAGCGAGTCCTCGACGGCCTTCGTCACCCAGCGGCGGCTGCCGCCGGAGCGGTTCACCGGGCCCGGCCCGACCGGCTCGCAGAACTTGGTGGCCAGCACGAGGTCGTCCCGGCGGCCCTTGATCGCCTTGCCGACGATCTCCTCGGTCTCGCCGAACGCGTACACGTCGGCGGTGTCCAGCGTGTTGATGCCTGCGTCCAGTGCGGCGTGGACGATCCGCACGCAGTCGTCGTGATCGCGGTTGCCCCAGGCGCCGAACATCATGGTGCCGAGCACCAGCGGGGTAACACGGACGCCGGAACGGCCGAGAAGTTGCGTGCGCAACGGGTTTCCTTTCCAAGGCGGTGGACCCCGGCGCAGACCGGCGCACGAGGGCCGGCCCCATTCGGCGCTGGGAACCACGCGCAAAACCGATACAGCGCAACCTTTGCACAACCGGCCCGCGACCCTCATGGTTCGCGGAAGCAGAGTGTGACGAACTTCTTTGTCTCCCCGGCACATTCAGAGCCTTCGTGCCCCTCAGTACGGTGGTCGTAACGCCAGAGCGCAGGGCCAGGGCTGAATCGAAGGAGTACCCCGTGGCGGACACGAAGTTGACGCAGGCACGGTGGACGCACGTCGCGTTGCCGTCCGGCGACCTCGACAAGTCCATCGAGTTCTACACCTCCCTGACTCCGCTGGTCGTGCTGGAGCGGTTCTCCGACGCCGACGGCCAGAGCGCGTGGCTGTCGCACGACAAGCAGGTCGACAGCCCGTTCGTGCTGGTCCTGGTCGACTTCAACAAGGACCACGGCGGCCGGCACGGCCAGCTCACGCCGTTCGCGCACATCGGCATCGAGGTGCCGAACCGTGAGGACGTCGACGCGATCGCGGCCCAGGCCCGGGAGATGGGCAACCTGCACTGGGAGCCCCAGGACATCGGTGGCCAGGTCGGCTACGTCTGCGCGCTGAAGGACCCCGACGGGAACGTCATCGAGATTTCCCACAACCAGAAGGTCTTCTCGACGATTCGCGAGAAGTGGGGCAACTGATCCGGGCGATCGTCGAGCGTTACCTGGCGGCACTCAATGCCGGGGACGCCGACGCGGTCGCGGCGTGTGTCACCGACGACTTCGTCAACGAGCACACGTCCGCGGCCGGCCACAGCCTGCGGGGCCGCCCGGCCTATCGAGCGCGACTGACCGGATTCCTGGCCGAGTTCGAGAACCTGCACTACGACGTCGAAGACCTCCTGGTCGACGACGACCGGGCCGCCGTCGCCTACCGGATGACGTTCCGCTTCCGGGGCACGCCGGTCGCGGTGCGCGGGATGTTCTGGTTCCGCGTGTCGAACGGCTTGATCGCGCATCGGCGCGACTACTGGGACGGCAAGACCGTCGAGCAGCAACTCACGCCCGAATCGCCGGTGTGATCCGGCTGGGCCGCAGTAAACCCTTTCTAGGAGAAACACGATGACCGTCACCACGGACCTGTCCCCGGTCACCGGGCCGGCAGCCTGGCGCGGCGACCAGCTGCAGCACGAGAAGACCTGGATCTACCAGCTCAACGAGGCCGAGATCGCCGAGCTGGAGACCGTCGGCCGCAAGTTCGTCGAGGACGACCCCGACCTGCGCACGGTGACCAGGGCGGACTACCCGCTGCCGGTCTGCGCCCCGGCCGTCGAGCAGTGGGCGAACGACATGGACCGCGGTCGCGGTTTCGTGCTGATCCGGGGCCTCAAGACCGAGCTCTACTCGGACGCGCTCTCCGGCGCGATCTTCTACCTCACCGGCCTGCACCTCGGTGTGCCGATGAAGCAGAACGAGCTGGCCGACCTGATCGACCACGTGATCGCCACGTCGACCAAGACGATGGACGACCCGTCGGCGCTGTCGTCGCGCGTCGCCGACAAGCTCGTGTTCCACTCCGACAGCTCGGACGCGGTGGCGCTGTTCTGCCTCCGTCCGGCGAAGGAGGGCGGCGCGTCCAGCCTGGTCTCCGGCGCCCAGATCTACAACGAGATCCTGCAGCGTCGTCCGGACCTGGCTCCGCTGCTGCACGAGCCGTTCTACTTCGACTGGTACAAGCAGGACCACGACGCCCCGGAGAAGACGTACACCTCTCCGATCGTGAGCATCAAGGACGGCGTGTTCAGCATGTACGCCGGTTCGACGTACATCTTCACCGCGCAGGACTACCCCGAGACGCCTCGCCTGACCGAGCAGCAGATCGAGGTCATCAAGCTGTTCGACGAGATCACCTACGAGCCGGGCATGGCGCTGGACATGGACTTCCAGCCCGGTGACATCCAGTGGGTCAGCAACTACGCCGCTCTGCACTCGCGGACCGCGTTCGTCGACTACCCGCAGTACGGCCGCAAGCGCCACCTGCTGCGCCTGTGGCTGAAGCGCGACAGCGACCGGCCACTCGTCGACAAGTTCGGCAAGCACGTCGTGAAGGCGCGCGAGGAGGACCGCGAGGACACCTCGGGCGTCGAGGACCTCGGCCAGTTCTCGGTGAAGACCGCCGTCGTCCCGCGGATGGACTGGGGCCTGTAAGCCCCGCCGCAGGCGAGCCCCCGACCAGGTACACCCCCTGGTCGGGGGCTGTTTTCATGCGGGGTAGGCGGTGACGGCGGACGCTTTCGTGGTGAGCCAGACGTCCTGGCCCGCGGCCAGGTCCAGGTCGGCGAGCGCGTCCGCGGTGACGTCGACGAGAGCCGGCGGCTCGCCGTCGACCGCGATCCGGATCCGGTCTCCCAGTGCCTCGATGCCGGCGATCCGGCCCCGCCAGGTGTTGCGCGGGCTGCCGTGCGTGGGTTCCGCGCGGTAGACCGCGATCTCCGACGGTCGCACCGCCACGTGGGTGGGCCCCCGCAGTTCGTGGTCCGAGATCACGAACTCGCCCCCCGTCTCCAGAGTGACGCGTCCGCCGGCGGCCGTCCCCCGGTACAGGTTCAGCCCGACGAGCCGGGCGACGTACTCCGTCGCCGGCCTGCGGGTCACCTCGGTCGCGGTGCCCTCCTGGACGATCCGTCCGTCCTCGAGCACGAGCAGCCGGTCGGCGAGGATCATCGCCTCGATCGGGTCGTGGGTGATCACCAGCGACGGCCCGCCGTACGACGTCAGGTGCGAGCGCAGGTCGGTGCGCAGCCGCAGCCGGGTACCCGCGTCGAGCGCGGACAGCGGCTCGTCGAGCAGCAACAGGTCGGGGTCGATCGCCAGCGCGCGGGCGAGGGCCACCCGCTGCGCCTGGCCGCCGGAGAGCTGCCCGGGCTTCTTGGCCGAGTGCTGTTCCAGGCCGACACGGACCAGCCAGTTCCTCGCGGTCTCCCGGGCTTCTCGCTTACGCGTGCCGCGGGCCCGGAGCCCGTAGGCCACGTTCTCCAGCGCCGACAGGTGCGGGAACAGCAGGTAGTCCTGGAACACCACGCCGACCCGCCGCTCTTCGGCCCGCAGGTCGTCGAGGATCCGGCCGTCGAGCTCGATGCGCCCGCCGGTCGTCGGCGTGAGGCCGGCCAGCGCGCGCAGCAGCGTCGTCTTGCCGGCCCCGTTGGGGCCGATCACCCCGAGCACCTGCCGGGGGTGTGCGCTCAGCGTCACGTCCAGACGGAAAGCCGGTCGGTCGACGCGGACGTGGGCCTCGAGGCTCATACTCCGGTTCCCGTCCGGACGACGCGGTCCCGGAGGGCCGCGAGGATCACCACGGAGACGGCCAGCAGCACCAGTGAGAGCGCGATAGCGGCGTCGGGATCGCTCTCCAGGGCCAGGTACACCGCGAGCGGCATCGTCTGCGTGGTGCCCGGGAAGTTGCCCGCGAACGTGATCGTGGCGCCGAACTCGCCGAGCGCCCGGGCCCAGCACAGCACCGCGCCGGCCAGTACGGACGGGGCGACGAGCGGCAGCGTGACACGACGGAACGTCGTCCAGCGGCCGGCGCCGAGGCTCGCGGAGGCCTCCTCGAACCGGCGGTCGGCGGCCCGGAACGCGCCCTCGACCGTGATGATCAGGAACGGCATCGCGACGAACGTCTCGGCCAGCACCACGGCCGTGGTGGTGAACGGGATCGTGTAGCCGAACCAGGCGTCGAGGTACCTGCCGACGACGCCGCGGCGTCCGAACGCCAGCAGCAGCGCGACGCCGCCGACGACCGGGGGCAGCACCAGTGGCACGGTCACCAGCGCGCGCAGCAGCGTCTTGCCGGGGAACTCGGCCCTGGCCAGCACCCAGGCCAGCGGGACGCCGAACACCAGGCTCAGTGCGGTGGCCAGAACCGCGCTGAGCAGCGAGAGCTTCAGGGCCTCGAAGACCAGTGGGTCGCTGAGCAGCCGCGGCAGCGACGACCAGGGCGCCCGGACCAGCAGGCCCAGCAGCGGCAGCACGAGGAAGACGATCGCGATGATCGCCGGCACCGACAGCACCGCCGGGGCGCCACCGCGGATCGAGGGCGATCGACGGGCGCGGCCGGGCGTGCCCGCCGAGTGTTCGGCGGGCACGCCGGGACCGTTGCTCACGGGGCGGTGAAGCCTGCGGCCTCGAGAACCTTGGTGCCGTCGGCCGAGAGCACGTACTCCAGGAACGCCTTCGCGCCGTCGGCGTTCGGCGCCTTGCTCAGCGTGGCGATCGGATATTGGGTCGACGCGTTCTGGCCGGCCGGGATCTCGATGCCCTCGACCTTGCCCCCCGAGGCCTGGACGTCGGTCTTGTAGACGATGCCCGCGTCGACCTCGCCGAGCGAGATCGTGGTGAGGACCGACTTCACGTCCGCTCCGAGCGTCTTCGGCGTGACCGTGATCTTGGCCTTGTCGAGGATTTTCTTCGCGGTGGCGCCGCAGGGGACCTGCTCCTGGCAGAGCGCGATCTTCAGACCGGGCTTCGACAGGTCGGCGAGCGCGGCGACCTTGCCCGGGTTGTCCGGTGGCACCGCGATCTCCATCGTGTTCTGCGCGAACGTCTTCGGGTCGGCCACGTCGCCGGCCTTCACCGCCGAATCCATGTTCTTCTGGCTGGCCGACGCGAAGACGTCGGCCGGGGCGCCCTGGCCGATGCTCTCGGCCAGCGCCGAACTCGCCCCGAAGTTGAACTTCACGGTGACGCTCGGGTGGGCCTGCTCGAACTGCTTGCCGAGCGTCGTGAACGACTCGGTGAGCGAGGCGGCGGCGAAAACGGTGATCGTGCCTTTCAGCGAATCGGTACTCGCCTCGGTCGATGAGCTGCTCGACGTGTCGGTGCTGTCGCTCGAGCCGCAACCCGTCAACAGCACCGACGCGGCGGCGGCGAGAGCGACCGCGAAGAGAGCCGGTCGGCGCACGGTTACCTCCGGAGTGATCAGGGTGGGCGGGCTAGTCGGGCTGACGGGGGACTTCGATGACGACGTTCGTCGACTTGACCGCGGCGACGGCGAGCACACCCGGCTGGAGGCCGAGGTCGTCAGCCGATTCGCGGCTCATCAGCGAGACCACCCGGTGCGGGCCGGACTGGATCTCGACCTGCGCCATCACCCCGTCACGCAGGACCCGGGTGACGATGCCGGTGAAGCGGTTCCGTGCGGACTCCGCGACGATCGGCGCGCCGAGGCCGGTGCTGCCGTCGTCGGCGGCGATGTCGGCCGCGAACGCGGCGAGGTCACGCCCGTCGATGGCGAGCCGGGAGCCCGGTTCCTTGATCGTCGGCAGCTTGCCGGCATCGGCCCAGCGTCGAACCGTGTCGTCGCTGACGCCGAGCAGAGCAGCGGCTTCACTGATTCGGTAGGTCGGCACCGGTCAACGCTAACACCGCACATGCGGCCAGCACCCCCGGATCGATGACGCGGATTCGGAGCGCACGCGGTGATTTGCCGCTTCTGCGGAGAGGATGCGCCGATCGTTACCCGATCGCGATCCCGCCGCTCGGCTGACGTGCGAGATACGAGTCGAGCACGCGCTCGCAGTCGGTGACGATTTCCGCCTCGGTCGTCGTCCGATCGATGATCGCGGCCATCAGGACGCGACGCATGGACCGGCTGATCGACCGGATCTCGTCGTCCGGCATCGGCGGACGGATCCGCCGGAGCGGCTCCTCGACCGCCGCCGAGACGCTCGCGAGACTGGCCTCGAGCGACTCCTCGTACGCCTCGAGCCCCATTTCGACGGCCGCGTGGAACGCCGGTCGGGCCACCGTGACGCACCGGGCGATACCCCGGAGCTTCAACCGGACGTAGCGCTCGGGGTCGGTCTCCAGCAGCGGGGCGAAGGCGGCGTTGAGATCGGCGCAGTAGCGACCGCCGAAGTCCCCGGTCAACGGGTGCAGCACGAGTTCGCGTTTGGTCGGAAAGTAGTGGTACAGACCACCGACGGACAGGTGTGCGGCGCGGGCGGCGGCCTTCATGCTCAGCCGCCGGTATCCCGTCGCGTCGACGAGCGGCGCGACGGCGAGGTAGATCTCCCGGCGGCGCAGCGTGTGGTCCTCGGGCGGACGCCCAGGTTTACCGAACGACACGGTCAGTTCCTCCCGGCATCCCCGTCGAAGCTCGCCCATCGGCGCGGCGTCGCTCATCGTCGATGGTGGACCCCGGCCGCTGAATCAGCAGTCATCCAGGCGACAGGGGCCCTCCATCTCCAGAAGGGACGTCAGTGCAGTGGCACGCTTCCTGTTCGCCGCCACCCCCGCGGCCGGACACGTCAATCCGGCCCACCCGCTCGTGCGGGCGCTCGCCGACCACGGCCACCGGGTGCGGTTCACGACCGGCCGCGCGTACGAGGACGGGGTGGTCCGGGCCGGGGCCGAGTTCGTCCCGCTCCCGGCGTCCCTCGACCACAGCCTCCGGCCGATCGACGAGATCCTGCCCGAGCGAGCCCGGTACAGCGGGGTGAAGCAGTTCCTCTTCGACCTGGAGCACCTGTTCATCGCGCCGGTCGCCGACCAGGTCCGGCACCTGCGGAGCCTGCTCGCCGAGGAACCGGCCGACGTGCTGGTCGCCGACACCGCCCTGCTCGCGGCGGCGCTGGTACGTGAGCTCGGCGGCCCGCCGGTCGCCACGTTCGGGATCACCGCGCTGGCGTTTCCCAGCGTCGACGCGGCGCCGTTCGGGCTCGGGCTGCCACCGGCCTCGGGGCTACTGGGCCGGACCCGCAACCGGCTGCTCAACACGTTCGTCCGCACGACGATGTTCGCCCCGTCGGCGCGCCTGCTCGACGCCCAGCGGCGTGCGGTCGGCCTGCCGCCCAGGAACCGCACCGCGGTGGAGATCGGGACGCCGCCGGACCGCTTCCTGCAGCTCTCGCCGTCGGGCTTCGAGTACCCGCGGTCGGACCTGCCGTCCTGGGTCCGGTTCGTCGGCCATCCCGATCCGCTGCCGCCCGCCGATCGGGCCCGGCCGGCCTGGTGGGACGAGGTCACCGCCTCCGGACGTCCGGTCCTGGTCGTGACCCAGGGCACGGTCGCGACCGACCCCGCGCAGCTGCTGAGTCCGGCGCTGGCCGGTCTGGCCGCGGAGGACGTCCTGGTCGTCGCCGTGACCGGCGGCGCCGACCCGTCGGTACTCGAGCCCGTCCCGGCGAATGCCCGGGTGGAGCGGTACGTGCCGTTCGGCGAGCTCTTCCGGCACGCGTCCGCGGTGGTGACGAACGGTGGGTTCGGCACCGTGCAACTCGCGATCGCGCACGGGCTGCCGCTGGTCGTGGCCGGCAAGTCCGAAGACAAGGCGGAGGTCTCGGCCCGGGTCGCGTGGTCCGGCGTCGGCGTCGACCTGCGCACGCAGACGCCCTCGGAAGCCCAGATCCGCACCGGCGTCCGTCGCGTGCTGGCCGAACCAGGGTTCGCCGCGGCGGCGCGCCGCCTGCGGGACGAGTCCGACGGCGCGCACGCCGCAGAGCGCGCCGCCACCGAGCTCCTGACGCTCGCGAACGCGACCGCACACCGAGGAGAAGGAGGCGCCGGGCCGCAACGCTGCGACCCGGCGCCGAGGCCGGAGTCAAGGTCCGGCCTCGTGGCTCCCGCACGCCGCCGGCCTGGCGGGACGGGAACGTCGGGGAGCGTCAGTCCAGCGGACGCATCCTGATCGTCACGCCCTTCTCGGACGTGTACTCCTTCATCGCCTCGTAGCCGCCGCCCTGGCTGAACCCGCTCTCCTTGGCCAAGTTGAACGGGAAGCCGATGATCGCCGAGTTCGCGAACTCGTTCACCGACACCTGCCCGGAGCGGACCTCCTGGGTGACGCGCAGCGCCCGCGACAGGTCGTTCGTCCAGACGCTGACCAGCAGGCCGTACGGGGTCGCGTTGACCCGGTCGATCGCGTCCCGGGCACCGCGGAACGACTCGGCCGCCAGGACCGGGCCGAAGATCTCCTCGCGGACGATCGGCATGTCCGGCGTGACGTTGTCGAACAGCGTCGGCTTGACGAACCAGCCGTCGGTGCCGCCGGGGCCGCCGGTGACGACCCGGGCCCCGGAGGCAACGCCGCCCTGCAGGAAGCCGGCCACCCGATCGTGCTGGAGACCGTTGACCAGCGGACCCATGTCGAGGTCCTCGTGCCACGGACCGGCCTTGACCGCCTCCATCGCGGCGGCCAGACGGGCCACCACGTCGTCGTAGATCGGCTCCTCGATCAGCAGACGCGAGCCCGCGTAGCAGTTCTGGCCCGCGTTCTCGACGATCGACTCGAGGATCTGCGGCACGGCCGCGTCCAGGTCGGCGTCGGCGAAGACTACGTTGGGTGACTTTCCGCCGAGCTCCAGCTTCACCGGGACCAAGTTCTTGGCGGCTGACGCCATGATCGCCCGGCCGGTGGCCGAGGACCCGACGAAGCTGATGTGGTTGATACCCGGGTGGCTCGTCAGCGGCTGACCCGCCTCCGGGCCCAGGCCCGTGACGACGTTCAGAACGCCTGGTGGGAGCCCGGCTTCCTCGGCCAGTGCGGCAATGCCGAGCGGGCTCATCGGCGCGTACTCGGACGGTTTGAGGACGACCGTGTTGCCGGCGGCGAGCGCCGGAGCGGCGTCGGCCATGAACAGAATGGCCGGCACGTTCCAGGCGATCACCATCGCGCAGACACCCAGCGACTCACGCAGAGTGAAGCCGGTGTTGTCGGCCGAGCGGGACGGGAGCGTCGCGCCGTGGAGCTTGTCGGCGGCACCGGCGAAGTAGCCGAGGATGCTGCCGGCGATGTAGATGTTGGTGCGGGCGTCGGAGAGTGGCTTGCCGACATCCTGGGCCTCGTACCGGGCGAGTTCCTCGACGTGTTCGAAGATGAGCTGCGACCATCGGGCCAGGATGGCTCCGCGGTCGGAGGGGTTCATCCGCGACCAGCCGTCGTACGCGCTGCGGGCGGCCGCCACGGCGGCGTCCACGTCAGGGGCGGTGGCTCGGCCGACGGAACGGAACGGCTCCCGGGTGGCCGGGTCGAGTACCGGCAGGGCCTCACCGGACGCCGGGGCTTGCCAGCCACCGGCGATCAGCAGTCGGTTCTCAGGGACGTCCAGCACGCTCATACCGGGAGTCTTGACGTCTACTATCTCGGAAGTCAAGATGCCGTCTCGCCATAGTGAGTTATCGGAGATCCTCGTGGACATCACTGTCGCCGCCGTGACCAAAGAGAAGACGTTCGAGTTGCGGCCGGCGCAACTGGAGGAGCCGCGCGCCGACGAGGTGCTGGTCCGCCTGGTGAGCGTCGGTATCTGCGCCACCGACCTGCACTTCGCCACGTTCCTGCCGACCAACGCCGTGCTCGGGCACGAGGGCGCGGGGGTGGTCGAAGCGGTCGGGGCCGGGGTCACCGACGTGAAGCCGGGTGACGCGGTGGCGCTGGCGTTCACGTCCTGCGGCGTCTGCAAGCAATGCCGGACGGCTTCGCCGTCGTACTGCGCGCGGTTCGACGCGCTGAACTTCGCCGGGGCCAGGGCCGACGGCTCGTCCGCGATCCGGATCGACGGGCAGCCCGTTTACGGACACTTCCTCGGTCAGTCGACGTTCGCCACACACGCGGTCGCGAACGTGCGCAGCGTCGTCAAGTTGCCGGAGACCGCCGACCTGCGGAACGTCGGCCCGTTCGGGTGCGGGTTCATGACCGGTGCCGGTGCGGTCCTCAACAACCTGAAGCCGGGCCCGGAGAGCGCGCTCGCGGTGTTCGGGGCCGGGGCGGTCGGCCTCGCGTCGGTGATGACCGCGGCCGCGGCCGGTGTCCCGACGATCGTCGCGGTGGACATCAGCCCGGGGCGTCTGCAGACCGCACAGGAGGTGGGCGCCACGCACGTCCTCGACTCGCGCGACGGTGACGTCGCCCAGCGGATCCGGGCGATCGTGCCGGACGGGCTCGACGGCGCGGTCGACACCACCGGTCGCGCCGACGTCGTCGCGTCCGCGGTTGCGGCCCTGCACACTCGCGGCACCTGCGCGGTCGTCGGAGTCGGGCCGAGCGAGAACGTCGAGATCGAGTGGCGGACGCTGCTCAACGGCCGGACGGTCACCGGCGTGATCTCCGGGAGCGCGGTGCCTCAGGTGCTGGTGCCCCAGCTGCTGGCCTGGCAGGAGGCCGGCCGGTTCCCGGTCGAGAAGCTCATGGCCCACTACGAGTTCGAGAACATCAACGAGGCCGCCGCCGCCACCAAGCGCGGAGAAGTAGTCAAAGCCGTCCTCACGTTTTAGGGGGCGGCCCGCCCAGAACGACGCTGACAGCCGCGCCACACGACTTGAGTACAACGGGTACACGGCGTCGAGTGGCGCGGATGTCAGCGTCGCCCTGGGCGGGCTCCAGGTTCGGGCAACAAAACAAGGGCTCCGGGTTTGTGCTCTTGCGGCACGCAGTTGTGAACAGTTCGTTCTGGGTGGCGTCCGGACGAAGGCTCTGAGCTGCGGGGACGCAGGAACGCACCAGGTTGCCGGACGGCGACGGGAAGCGATTGACGGCGCACTCGGTGCGACCTACCGTAAGCGGCAACTCCGGTGGCGCGGCCGGGGCAAACACCGCGCACCAAGCTTCAGATGCCAGGAGTTGGCAGTGGAAGCAGCACGACCGACGGTCGAATTCGACCATCACGCCCCGGAGTTCACCGCAGACCCGGTGCGTCATTACGCAGATCTCCGGGGCAAGTGCCCGGTCGCCTGGACCGAGTCCTACGGCGGCCACTGGGTCACGACCCGGTACGACGACATCGCCCGGATCGCCCGGGACGACGCGACGTTCTCGTCGGCTCGCCACAGCGAGGACGACGGGATCCAGTTCGTCATCCCCGAGAGCAAGGCACTCCCGCAGTACCCGATCGAGCTCGACCCGCCGCGGTCGACGCCGTACCGCGAGCTGATCAACCCGCTGCTGACCAAAAAAGCGGTCGACCAACTCGTCCCGATGATCGCGAAGCACGTCACCGAGGTCATCAACGCGTTCGTCGAGGACGGGCGCGCCGACCTGGTGCACCAGCTGACGAACCCGGTCCCGACCGCGGTGACGCTCGACTGGCTCGGGTTCCCGCGCGAGGACTGGAAACGCCTGGCCGGGCCGATCCACGACCTGTTCGCGGCGATCCCGGGCAGCGAGCGCGAACAGCGAGGGGGCGCGGCGCTCGGCTTCATGGGCGAGCGGATCGTCGAGCTGATCAACGCCCGGCGCGCGGAGCCGAAGGACGACGCGATCTCCTGGCTCGTCCGGCACGGGGAGAACTTCTCCGACGACGAGCTGGTCAGCGTGATCTTCCTGCTGGTCGCCGGCGGCGTCGACACGACGACGGCGCTGACCGGCTCGACGCTGGTGCACCTCGCGACCCACCCGGAGGACCGGGCCCGGCTGCTCCGCGAGCCCGCGCTGCTCGACGTCGCGACCGAGGAGTTCCTGCGGAAGTTCGCGCCGTCGCAGTCGATGGCCCGGACGGTCATGAAAGACACCGAGATCGGCGGCTGCCCGGTCGCGCACGGCGATCGGGTGCTGATCCCGTGGGTCGCGGCGAACCACGACCCCGAGATGTTCCCGGAGCCGGACGAAGTCGTCCTCGACCGTGACCCGCGCGGGCACTTGAGCTTCGGCATCGGGACGCACCGCTGCGCGGGCGCGCACCTAGCCCGGGCGATGTTCCGCGAGATGATCACCCAGGTCCTCGAGCGGTTCCCGGACTTCACCCTCGCCGCGCCGGCCACCCCGACCGAGTCGTGGGGCAACCAGTCCGGCTGGGACGCGATCCCGGTGACGTTCACGCCGGGCGCGAAGCGCGGCACGCCGGTCGCGAAGGCCGAGGCCAACCTCGACGTCCAGGTCCTGACGCTGGACGCGGTGGAGCGGGTCGCCGACGGTGTGGTCTCGCTGCGCCTGACCGGCGACGGCGAGCTCCCGGCCTGGGAGCCGGGCGCGCACATCGACCTGATCCTGCCGTCGGGCAAGGTCCGCCAGTACTCGCTCTGCGGAGACCCCGCCGAGAAGTCGGTGTACCAGGTCGCGGTGCTCCGCGAGGTCGCCGGGCGCGGCGGGTCGGTCGAGGTCCACGAAGGCCTGACCGCCGGAGCCTCGGTGCGCGTCCGCGGGCCGAAGAACCACTTCCCGCTGTTCGACGCCGAGCGGTACCTGTTCGTCGCGGGCGGTATCGGCATCACGCCGATCAGTGCGATGGTGCGCGCGGCCGAGGCCGCGGGCAAGGACTGGACGCTGCTCTACGGCGGCCGTACCCGGGCGTCGATGGCGTTCGCCTCGGCGCTGCACGACGAGTACGGCGACCGCGTACAGCTCATCCCCCAGGACGAGCTCGGCCATCCCGACCTCGCCGGTGCCTTCAGCCGGGAAGCGGGAACCACCAAGGTCTACTGCTGCGGCCCCGAGGGGTTGCTCACGGCCGTGGAGGCCACGGTCGGTGACCTGGAGTTGCACGTCGAGCGGTTCACCGGCAGCGGCACCGACCGGATCGCCCCGATCCCGGCCGACGCCCGTGCGTTCGAGGTGACGCTGGCCCGCGCCGGGCGGACCGTGCCGGTGCCGGCCAACCGCACGCTGCTCGAAGCCGTCCGCGACGTCGTGCCCGGCGTGCCCTACGACTGCGAAGAGGGCTTCTGCGGCTCGTGCGAGACCCGGCTGCTGGCCGGGCGGGCCGAGCACCGGGACAGCATTCTCTCCGCGGCCGAGCGGGCCGACGGCAACACGATCATGATCTGCGTCAGCCGGTGCGCATCCGACCGGCTGACGCTGGATCTGTGACGTGGGTAGGTCGCTCCTACAGGCGCGGGCCGCTGCCGAGCTCCTGGGTGAGCGAGCGGCACACCCGCAGCAGCGACTGCGCGGCCGGCGAGCTCGTCTCGTCGGCCACGGCCGCGGTGGTACCGACGATCGCCATCGTGGCGACGATCGCGGCGTCCTGGAACACCGGCGCGGCGATCGTCCGGACGCCGTTGTCGACCGGGGTGTTCACCGAGATGCCGTTCTCCCGGATCGCCTCCAGTTCTTGCCGGAGGTCGGGGCTGCGGCGGAGGAGGGCACCCAGGCCGCCGATCTCGTCCTCGTCCAGGAATGCGCAGAACACCCGTCCCTGCGCCGACCGGGACATCGACAGCCGGGCCCCGGTGCGGACGCTGATCCGCACCGTGCGGTCGGTGTTGTCGTCGACCCGGACGACGACCGCGGTGTCGCCGTCCCAGACCGAGAGCACCACGGTCTCGCCGGCCTCGCGCACCAGCTCCTCCATGTACGGGCCGGCGATCGTGATGATCGGCAGCCCGGCGCGTGCGGCCGCGGAGAGGGTCAGCACCTGCGGGCCGAGGGAGTACAGCGCCTCCCGTTCGTCGTAACGCAGCAGGTTCACCGAGCGCAGTGCCTTCGTGTACCGGTGGGCGGTGGCTTTGCTGGTACCGAGCCGGGCCGTCAGTTCGTTCAGGCTCAGCCTCGGCCTGCCGACGCTGAAAGCGCCGAGGATCGTCGCGGCGCGCTCGACGGCCTGGATCGCCGGGGTCCCGCGCTCGGCACGGGGCAGCTCGTCCGCCTCGCCGGAGGCGAAGTAGTCAGCCTCGGCCGGGGCGGGGGAGACCGGGGCGATTTCGGGGACTGGCTCAAGCATGGGGTGTCCTTTTTGTGGCCGCGCACGGTCACAGCACTCATCTCAGAAGGCGTGATGCTATCAACCCAGCCGACATCGTCGGCCCCGTTGACACTTACGCACTTTGCAAGACAGCATGTCGTAATGCGAGATGGCATCTCCCACAACGAGGACCGATGATGACGCAGACAATGGCTGAGGGTCTGGTCGATACCGGCCACGGAGGCCTGATCGCGCAGGACTGGAACGCGCTGACCTTCCGGGTCAACCGCGAGGCGTACCGCTCGGCGGAGGTCTTCCAGACCGAGCGCGACCGGATCTGGCACCACTCCTGGCTCTATCTGGGCCACGAGACCGAGATCCCCAGGAATCACGACTACAAGGTCCGGGTGCTGGGCGGTAAGCCGCTGATCTTCGTTCGTGGTGGCGACGGGGTCGTGCGGGCGTTCCTGAACTCCTGCCCGCACCGCGGCACCGTGGTCTGCCGGGACGAGCAGGGCAACTCCCGCAACTTCCAGTGCTTCTACCACGCCTGGACGTTCAACTCGTCCGGCAAGCTCTCCGCGCTCCCCGGAGACGACGCCTACGCCGAGCTCGACCGGTTCAAGGGCACGATGGACCTGCGGCCGGTGGCGAAGCTCGACATCCACGAGGGGTTCGTGTTCGTCTCGTTCGACGAGAACGTGCCGCCGCTGCTCGAGCACCTGGGCGAGGCGGCCGACGTCCTCTCGATGGCCGCCGAGCAGTCGGCCACCGGCATGACCACGCTCCCGGGGATCCAGCGCTACGGCGTCAAGGGCAACTGGAAGCTCGCGGTCGAGAACGCGATGGACGGCTACCACTTCTCGCCGACCCACAACACGTTCGTGGGCTACCTGCGGGAGACCGGCTTCCCGGTCACCGACGACGACCAGTACGCCTACGATCTCGGCGGCGGGCACTCGATGCTGGTCCTGACCGGGCACAACGGCCGGCTGGGCATGATCTGGGAGCCGCGCTTTGGCGAGGCCGAGAAGACCCGCACGGAAGAGAACCGCAAGGCGATGGCCGAGCGACTCGGCCAGGAGCGCGCCGACGAGATCGGCAACGCCAGCCGGATCCTGTTCGTCTGGCCGAACCTGCTGTTCTTCGACCTCGAGGCGCTGACGATCCGGCAGCTCGAGCCGGTCGCGCCCGGCCGCACCGACGTCCGGGCCTGGCAGTACGTGCCGACCGACGAGGACGACGACGTGCGCGCGATGCGCCTGAAGACGATGACCAGTTTCGTCGGCCCCGGTGGCCTGGCGACGCCGGACGACATCGAGGCCTACGAGGCCGTCCAGCGCGGCATCGAGGCCAGCAAGGGCGACGCCCGCGGCTTCAACGACTGGAGCGACATGTCCCGGGGCATGGAGCGCGAGTCGAAGGGCGAGAAGGGCCGCTCGATCGACGAGGGCGCCATGCGCAGCTTCTGGCGTCACTGGGACAAGTCGCTGGGCCAGGTTCCCGGCGTCGACGCCACCACGTACGAGAGCGGATGTTGATGAGCGCCCCAACCGTCAGTGTGACCAGGGAGAACGCCGAGGACTTCCTCTACCAGGAGGCCATGCTGCTCGACGAGTGGCACCTGGACGCCTGGCTCTCGCTCTTCCAGGAGGGCGGCACGTTCGAGGTGCCGACCACCGACTACAAGGGCTGGGACCGCACCGGCGGCGGGTTCTTCGTCCTCGACGACTGGGACCTGCTCAACGCGCGCGTCAAGCGGCTGAAGAGCCGGAAGGCGCACGCCGAGAACCCGCACTCGCGCACCCACCGGATGGTCACCAACGTCCGCCTGATCGACGGCAGCAACGGGCCCGAGATCAAGGCGAACTTCATCATCAACCGGTTCCGCGACCTGACCCACCACGTGTACGTCGGCCGGTACCACCACGACGTGGTGCTCAACGACGAGGGTGAGCTGAAATTCGTCCACCGCCGTGCGTACCTCGAGCACGAGATGCTCGAGCCGGGCGCCCGGCTGAGCTTCATTCTCTGAGGGGAGCGTCATGATCAGGCACGTCCTCGCGTTCCGGTTCAAGCCGGACGTCCCGGCCGAGACCGTGGAGGCGGTGCTAGCCGAGCTGGAGACGTTCCCGAGCCGGTACCCGCAGATGCGGAGCTTCGTGCTGGGCCCGAACATCTCCCAGCGCGACACCCGCATGTCGCACGTGTTCACGATCGAGTTCGACGACGAAGACGATCTGAAGTCGTACCTGAACAGCAAGTCGCACGAGACGTTCGTGCGCGAGCGATGGCGGCCCGTCATCGACCAACAGACGATCGTCACGCTCGAAGCGTCGTCGCCGTTCCGATCGGAGAACCCCGTGCCCGAAATCAACCGCCCCCGCGGCCCGTACGGCATCCAGTTCGCCCGGCTGGCGACGCCGGCCCTCGACGAGGCGATCGAGTTCTACACCTACCTGGTGGGTCTCCAGCTGGAGGCGCGCACGGACGAGTACGCGCAGTTGCGGGCCGACAAGGAACACCACTCGATCGAGCTCGTCAGCGACCCGAGCCTGACGATGTTCCAGCCCCTCGCGATCGGCCTGAGCGTCGAGTCCGAAGAGGTACTGGACGACCTGGAGAAGCGGCTGCGCACCGAGGGCGCCGAGATCCTGCCGTTGCACGAGCGCACCGCGGCGATCGTCACCAGGGGCTTCGCCACGAAGGACCCGAACGGCCTCACGCTGGAGTTCGGCTACGAGTACCAGGAGTACGCCGAGCCCCCGATGCTCGAGTACCGGCCGCTCGACCTGGTGCACCCGTTCCTCTCGACCGACCGGTACGAGGAGAGCCTGCACTTCTACCTGGACGTGCTCGGCTTCCAGGCCTCGGACTTCGTGATGACGCCGGGCCGCGGCACGTCGGCGTTCATCCGGTCGGAGGACCGCTACCACCACTCGGTCGCGCTGCGCCGCGACAACAGCTTCTTCCTGGCGCACCTGTGCTTCCGGATGAAGAGCCTCGACCACGTCATGCGGGGCCGGGCGAAGGCGCTCTACAAGAACGTGGAGATCGCGTCCGACATCGTGAACCACTCGGCGTCGACGTCGATCGCGTTCTACCTCTACGACGAGCGGTTCGGTCCCCGGATCGAGCTGTGCGACGGCCACCGGGTGTTCACCCCGGAGGAGCACGAGACCCACAAGGCCCGCCGGATGTCCGGCGACCCGCGCAACATCGACGTGTGGCGCGCGGCGGCCGACGACTGGGAGCGGTTCTGACCGAGGGTGATGCGGTGCTGGCTGCGCTGTCCGTGCTGGCCGGCACCGCGAGCCCGTCCGGGGGCGAGCGCCCGCTCGCCGAGGCGTTCGTGGAATTCGCCGGAGAACGCTGGCCGGCCCTCTCCTGGCAGGTGCGGCCGCTCGGCGGCGACGCGGCCAGTGTGCTGGCCTCGGTCGGCGACGGTCCGGCGTCGGTGGTGCTCTACTCCCACCTCGACACCTCGCTGACCGGCGACGCGGGGGTCGACACGGCGATCACCGGCCGGGCTGACGCACCGGCCGCGTTCGCGTCCGACGGCGACACGGTGAGCGGTTTCGGGCTCGGCGTCGCGAAAGGCCCCGCCGCCGCCGCGGTGGTCGGCTTCGTCCGGGCCGCGACCCGGATCCGCGGATCGGCCCACCTGCTCCTCGCCGCTCGGGGCACCCACCGCCGCGGTCACGGGCCGACCGGCGTCGCCGAGTACCTCTCCGCGCTGCCTCGGCCGGACGCGGCCGTCGTCGCCAAGGGCGGGCCGCCGGGGGTGCTGCGGCAGGAGCCGGGTGCGCTCTATCTGCGGGTGCGGCTCTCCGGGGGCTGGGGCCCGTTGATGCTGCCGCACGTCCTGCGTCCGGCCGGCGGCCTGGTCGCCCGAGCCGGCGACCTGCTCACCGCCGTCTCCGCCTGGGGTTCGCACTACGTGGCGGACGCCCGGCAGCGGGCGATCTGCGCCGACCCGACCCGGCCGGACGGGGCGTCGTTCGGGCTCGGTGCGCTGCGGGCGGGTTCGCCGGAGAAGCCCGATCTGGCGCCGGCGTGGCTGGAGCTGGCGTGTTACCTGGTGCTGCCCGGCCCGATCGCGCCGGGTGCGGCGGCGTCGTCGCTCGCCGCGCACCTGAGGGCTTTCCCCGGTGTCGAGGTGGACGAGGAGCTCCTCGGGGACGGCCCCGGGACTCCGGCCGACGCACCGGTCATCCGGGCCGCCACCGCCGCCTACGAGGCCGAGTTCCCGCCCGCCGGTCCGATCTCGGGCTGGACCGGCTCCACCGACGGCGTAGCGTTCCGAGCCGCGGGTGTTCCGACCGCCCGTCTGGGCCCGCGTTCGGTGGCGTCTTCGGACGACCCCCGGGTCGACACGTTCTCGCTGGCCGAGCTCGGACGCTGGGCCCGCATTTACGAGCGCATCGTGCTCTCCGTCTCGCACTAGGTGTTGCTGTCTCACTTGACAAGATGAGATCTCGCAATTGAAGATCGACGGCATGGAAACGCTCGTCACCCACCACGGAATCGCCCGGATCGAGGGCGACGAGCTGGCCGTCGTCGACCTGCCCTACCCGGACCTGTCGGCGCTGCTCGCCGACGGCGGGTCGCTGGCCGACGTCGACAAGGCAGCAGTGATCCGCCGCCTGCCGAAGGCCGACCTCGACGCGGTCGCGGCCGCGCCGCTCGCGCTGGCGACGACGTCCGTCTGGGGCGTCGGGCTGAACTACCACGGCAAAGCCGCACTGACCGGCCGCGCCGTGCCGACCTCGCCGATCCTGTTCCTCAAGCCGTCCAGCGCGCTCACCACGCACGGGGCGCCGCTCCCGATTCCGGCCGGCCTGACCGAGCAGTTCGACTACGAGGCCGAGGTCGGCGTCGTGCTCGGCCGCGCGCTCGTCGACGCCCGGCCCGAGGACGTGTGGGACGCGGTCGCCGGCATCATCGCCGCCAACGACACGACGGCCCGTGACGTCATGAAGGCCACCGGCACCCCGACGCTCGCCAAGGGCTTCCCGGGCTGCGCGCCGTTCGGCCCGACCGTGTTACCGCTGGCCGAGGTCACAGATCCGAACGCGATTCCGGTCGCCTCGTCGGTCGACGGTGAGCAGCGTCAGGACAGCACCACCGCCGACCTGATCTTCGACGTGCCGGACCTGCTGGCCCGGCTCTCCCGGTACGTGCGGCTCGAGCCCGGTGACGTCGTCCTCACCGGCAGCCCGCCCGGCACCGGACAGGACCGGGGCGACTACCTGCGCCCCGGCCAGCGGGTCACGATCACCGTCGGCGGCCTGGTGCCGCTGGTCAACACCATCGCCTGAAATCTTTTCCGACCCCGGAGTCCCTCGACGGGACCCGTCCCTTCGTGGAGGTCTCCATGTCTGAATCGCGCTTCGACACCGTGGTGCGCGGTGGCACCGTCCTCGACCACGCATCGGGCCGCAACCAGATCACCGACCTGGCGATCAAGGACGGCAAGATCGCCGAGATCGGCGATGGCCTGGCCGCGGACGCCGCCGAAGTCGTCGACGCGACCGGCGCGATGGTCATGCCGGGCCTGATCGAGGGCCACACGCACATCTTCGAGAAGGTCTCCAAGGTCGGCGCACCGCAGGACGAGGCCCACCTCCGTCGCGGTGTGGTCGCCGCCGCCGACGCCGGTACCGCCGGTGCGTCGACGTTCCCGGCGTTCCGCACGCTGGTCGTCGAGCCGACCGTGATGCGGATCGTCAACTTCCTGAACGTCTCGGTGCTCGGCCTGATCGACTTCCGCTACGGCGAGCTGCTCAACCCCGACACGTTCAACGTCGAGGACGCGTTGGCGACCGCGGCCGAGAACCCGGACGTCGTCCGCGGCTTCAAGATCCGGCTGTCCGAGGACGTGCTCGGCGACAAGATCGTCCCGCTGCTGGAGAAGGCGATCGACCTCGGCGAGCAGGCCGGCCTGCCGGTCATGGTGCACATCGGCGAGACCGCGCTGACGCTGCCGGAAATCCTCGAGCGGCTGCGCCCGGGCGACATCATCGCCCACTGCTACACCGGCAAGGAGAACGGCATCCTCGACGAGAACGGCGCCGTGCTGCGCGAGGTGTACAAGGCCCGCGAGCGGGGCGTCATGTACGACTCGGCGCACGGCAAGTCGAACATGTCGTTCAAGGTCGCGAAGCCGGCGATAGCCGAGGGCTTCCTCCCCGACATCCTGAGCTCCGACACGTCCGGCCGGAACTGGCGCGGCCCGGTGTTCGACCTGGTGACGTCGATGTCGAAGTTCCTCGCGCTGGGCGTGCCGATGTCGGAGATCCTCCCCCGGGTCACGACCGTGCCCGCGCGCTACCTCGGCCTGGACTCCGAGGGCTACGGCTCGCTGACGGTCGGCGGCCCGGCGCACGTCACCGTGCTGAAGGAGGTCGGCTCCGCGGTCCTTCCGGACGCGGCCGGCAACACGATCGAGGCGCCCCGGCTCGAGCCCACCGCGGTGTTCGTGAACGGCGTCTCCCACGAGCTGACCGGTTGGCGCGGCGACGCGTCCGCCACGCGATAGGAAACTCATGGCTTACGTCGTCACCGACGCCTGCATCGACGTCCAGGACAAGTCCTGCATCGAGGAATGCCCGGTCGACTGCATCTACACCGGTCCGCGGATGATGTACATCAACCCGGAAGAGTGTGTCGACTGCGGTCGTTGCGAGCCGGCCTGCCCGACCGTGTCGATCTTCCACGAGGAAGACCTGCCCGCCGATCGCGAGCAGTTCGCCGGGATCAACGAGTCGGTCTTCCTCACGCTGGGGATCGGCTCGCCCGGCGGTGCCCGGAAGATCCCGCCGCTGGCCGCGGACCACGAGAAGGTCGCCTCGTGGACGAAGTAACGGTCGATGTCCTGATCATCGGGGCCGGTCCGGTGGGGCTCTACGGCACGTACTACGCCGGGTTCCGGGGCATGTCGGTCGCGGTGATGGACTCGCTGCCCGAGGTCGGCGGCCAGCTCGCGGCGCTGTACCCGGAGAAGAACATCTACGACGTCGCCGGGTTCCCCTCGGTGCGCGGCCAGGACCTGGTCGACGCGCTGCTCGAGCAGGCCCAGCAGTCGAAGCCGACGCTCCTGCTGGAGCAGCGCGCGACGACGATCGACGTGCACGACGAGGGCGTCACGATCGGAGCGGTGGCTTCGACCCCTGGCGAACCCGGGGTGACCGTGCACGCCAAGGCCGTGCTCATCGCCGGCGGCATGGGCACGTTCGAGCCGAAGGAACTGCCGGCCGGCGGCGACTTCGCCGGGCGGGGGCTGCGGTACTTCGTGCCTCGGCTCGCGGACCTGGCCGGTCACGACGTGGTCGTCGTCGGCGGTGGCGACTCCGCGGTCGACTGGGCGCTGGCCCTGGAGCCGCTCGCGAACAGCGTCGCGCTGGTGCACCGCCGGGACGCGTTCCGGGCGCACGAGAAGAGCGTCTCGGCGCTGCAGGACTCCTCGGTCGAGGTCGTGACGCCGTACGAGGTCGTCGCGATCGCCGGCGGCACCGCGGTCGAGACCGTCACGCTGGAGCACGTCGACTCCAAGGAGACCCACACCCGGGACGTGAAGACGGTCGTCGCCGCGATCGGCTTCCTCACCGACCTGGGCCCGATGGCCGACTGGGGCATGGAGCTCAAGCGCCGCCGGATCCTCGTCGACCGCACCCAGAAGACGAACCTGCCGCGGGTGTTCGCGGCCGGTGACATCGCCCAGTACGAGGGCAAGGTCGCGCTGATCTCGGTCGGCTTCGGTGAGGCCGCGACCGCGATCAACCACATCGCGCCGCTCGTCAACACGAAGTGGAAAACTACTCCGGGCCATTCGTCGGACTCTCTCTGATGATCAAGTGGCTGGGCACCCCCCGGGCGCGGTTGCGAGCGGCGCTGGCGAGCGGCGTCCCGGTTCGCGGCACGTTCGTGAAGCTGGCCGGGGAAGAGCCGGTGGATCTGGCCGCCGCGGCCGGTGCCGACTTCGTCGTCGTGGACCTGGAGCACTCGCAGCTCTCCGAGGAGCAGGCTCGCCGGGCGGTCAGCCGGGCGGCGGCGATCGGACTGGCGGCGCTGGTCCGGATCACGGCGGTCGACCCCGGGCTGATCAACCGGCTGCTCGAGGCCGGTGCGGCCGGCCTCCAGCTGTCGACGCTCCGGTCGGCGGCCGAGACCGCCGGGCTGATCGCCGCGACCCGGTACGCCCCGGGCGGCTCGCGCAGCATCTCGCTCGCCCACCCGGGCGCGCACTACAGCGGCGTCCCGCTGGCCGACTACCTCGCCGCCGAGCACGACACCCCGCCGATCCTCGTCGGCCAGATCGAGACGGCCACCACCGACGACCCGCTCCCGGACGTCCTCGAGGGTTTGGACGTCGCCTTCCTCGGTGTCACCGACCTCGCGGTCAGCGTGGGCACGGGGAACCGGACCGCGTTCGAAGAACGCGTGCGCGAGGTCCGGAAGGCCGCGGCGGACGGTGGCGTGATCGCCGGCTCCTGGTCGGCAGGACCGGACGCGGCGAAGGGCGCGGCCGACGCCGGCGACCGCTACCTCGTCGTCGGCTCCGACCTGCAGTTCCTGGCCGGCTCGCTACGGCAGCTCTTCGACGGAGGAAACCGATGACGCTCAGCGACGCGCTCTACCGGACGGTCGTGAACTGGGCCGACGTCCCGGAGGACGTGATCAGGCCGGGTGTGCGCCGCCGGGTCTACAGCACCGACGAGGTCATGCTCTGCTGGCACTCGCTCTCGGTCGGCATGGACCTGCGCCCGCACTCGCACGCCGGCTTCGACCAGCTCGCACTGATCCTCGAGGGCGAGGCCGACTACTTCATCGAGGGCGTCCCGCACCGCATGACGCCCGGCTCGATGCTGCTGGTGCCGGCCGGCGCCGAGCACTACATCCAGCCGCTCACCGAGCCGTGCATCAACCTCGACGTGTTCGCGCCGCCGCGCGAGGACTACGCCGACATCGCGCGCACGCTCACCGATGCGCTAGTAGTAGGGCCATGAGCCTGCGGACGTCGTTCGACGTGGTGGTCTGTGGCAGCCTGAACGTCGACGTCACGGTCGACGTCCCGCGGGCGCCGGAGGGCGGCCAGACCATGCTCGGCGGCGACGCCCGGCGCAGCGGTGGCGGCAAGGGTGGCAACCAGGCCGTGGCCGCGGCCCGGCTCGGTCGTCGGACCGCGATGGTCGGAGCGGTCGGCGGCGACGGCGACGGGCAGTTCCTGCTCGACCTGCTGCGGGCCGAAGACATCGACCTCAGCGGTGTCCGGCGACTGGAGGCGGGCACCCGGGAGAGCCCGGAGAGCGTTCCGACCGGGCAGGCGTTCGTGTTCGTCGACACCGAGGGCGACAGCACGATCGTGGTGAGCCCGGGCGCGAACGACCACGTCGAGGTCGCGCGCGAGCTGGTGGCGTCGGCGCGGTGCGTGCTGCTCCAGCAGGAGGTGCCGTCGGCCGTGGTCGAGGAGGCCGCGTCGGTGGCGAACGGGCTGGTCGTGCTGAACCCGGCCCCGGCACGTCCGGTGTCGGCGTCGCTGCTGGCCGGCGTCGACTTGCTGGTACCGAACCGGGGCGAGTTGCTCGGCCTGGCCGGAACCGACCGCGGTGATCTGGTGCAGCTCGCGCAGAAGCTCGGGACGCGCGGCCCGGTCGTCGTGACGCTGGGCTCCCTGGGGTGCCTGGTCGTCGAGGAGTCCCGGTCGACGCGGGTGCCGGCCGAGCAGGTCAAGGCCGTGGACGCCACCGCCGCCGGAGACAGCTTCTGCGCCGCGATCGCGGACGCGATGCTCGACGGCGCCGACGTCGTCGAGGCCGCGCGCTGGGCGACCCGGGTCGCGGCCGTGACCGTCACCCGGCCGGGAGCGATGGCCTCCCTCCCCACGCGCGCCGAGTTGGGCTGAGCTCGGCGTACCACTCAGGTCCTCCCTTCCCCTGCCGTATCGGTGGAGGGGAAGGGAGGGCGGAGGGGTGTCGGTTTTCGTCCAGGACGAGGGGACGCGCCTCGCGGTCCTGCGCGGCCACGACATCCTCGATACCGACCACGAGGCCGAGTTCGACGACATCGCGTTGCTCGCCGCGGAGATCTGCGGCACGCCGATCGCGCTGGTCAGCCTGGTGGACGAGCGGCGCCAGTGGTTCAAGGCGCACGTCGGGATCGATTTCCGCGAGACCTGCCGGGACGTCGCGTTCTGTGCCCACGCCCTCGCGCAGACCGACATCCTCGAGGTGCCGGACGCGACCACCGATCCGCGGTTCGCGAACAATCCGATGGTCGTCGGCGAGCCCTACATCCGCTTCTACGCCGGGGCGCCCCTGCGCGTGGAAGGCGGGCTGAGCCTCGGCACGGTCTGCGTCATCGACCGTGAGCCTCGCGTCCTCACCCCGGCCCAGCGACGGGCGCTGCGCGCGCTGGCCCGGCACGTCGCCGCCGAGATCGAGCTGCGGTCGTACGCGCGGCAGAAGGTGGACGTCACCCGCCGGGTCGTCGAGCTCGACGAGCTCAAGAACCGGATCCTCACCACGGTCAGCCACGAACTCCGGACGCCGCTCGCGTCGATCCGCGGCTACCTGGAACTGCTGCTGGACGACGCCGATCCGCTCGACCCGCAGACCGGCCGGGACTTCCTGGCCGTGATGCAGCGCAACGCGCACCGGCTCACCCAGCTCGTCGACGACATGTTGCTGATGACGAAGGTCGGCACCGGAACGTCAGCGGGCCTGGAGATCACCCGGATCCCGACCGACCTGACCGAGCTGACCGCGGCCGCGGTCGCCGGTACCCGTCCGCTGGCCGAGCTCAAGGGCCTGGAGCTGACGTTCGACCTGCCGGCCAGCCCGGTGCTGGTCCGCGGCTCGCACCGGGAGCTGACCCGGGCGCTGCAGCACGTCCTGCTCAACGCGGTGAAGTTCACCAACGACGGGGTGATCACCGTGCACGTCACCGACGTCCCGACACCGACGGTCGTGGTCACCGACACCGGCAGCGGGATCGCGGACGAGGAGATACCGCGGCTGTTCGACCCCTTCTACCGCACCGAGGACGCCGACGACGCCGCCGTGCAGGGCCCGGGGCTCGGGCTCACCCTCGTCGAGGCGATCATCTCCGCCCACGACGGCGAGGTGGAGCTGCGCAGCCGTCTCGGCGCCGGCACCACGATCGCGCTGCGATTCCCGTCCTGTCCGGCCACGGCGCCGGCGTGACGGTTCTGCCCGCGGCCTCGCCTCCCGCCGCCTCCGCGGCCCGGGCCGTTCTCGACCCCGAGCGCCTGCGGGTGCTGGAGGCGACCGGACTGCTCGACGGTCCGGCGGTGGAGGTGCTCGACCGGCTGACGAGCCTGGCCGGTCGGGTGCTCCGGGCCCCGGTGGCGCTGGTCTCACTGGTCGACTCCGGCCGTCAGTTCTTCGTCAGCGCGGTCGGGTTGCCCCAGCCCTGGGCCGAGCGCAGGCAGACGCCGCACACGCACTCGTTCTGCCAGTACGTCGTGGCCAGGGACGCCCCGCTGATCATCACCGATGCCAGGGCCGACGAGATGCTCTGCACGAATCTGGCGATCCCGGACATCGGCGTGATCGCGTACGCCGGCTATCCGCTGCGGTCGCCGGACGGGCAGACGCTGGGCTCGTTCTGCGTCATCGACACCCGGCCGCGCGCGTGGAGCCCCGAAGACCTCGGCGTGATCGAGGATCTGGCCTCGGCGGCGCAATCCGAGATCGCGGTGCGGCTCAGCCACGCGCGGATCACGCGGATGTCGGCCGAGCTCGACCACGAGCGGACGTTCCTGGCCTCGCTGCTCGACAGCCTCGACACCGGCGTGGCGGCCTGCGATGCCGGCGGGCGGCTGGTGCTGTTCAACCGGGCGATGCGCCGCGACATCGAGGCGCCGGTCACCGGTGTGCCCAGCGAGGCCTGGGCGGCCGAGTACGGCCTGCACTCGCCCGACGGCTCGCCGCTGGACGCCGGGAAGACGCCGTTGACCCGGGCGTTCCGCGGCGAGGTCGTCAAACACGCGGACCTGGTCGTCCGGCGGCCCGGGCGGGCGGACCGGCACTTCCTGGCGAACGCACAGCCGATCCGGACCGCGGACGGCACCCGGCTGGGTGCGGTCGTCGCACTGCACGACGTCACCGCGGCGGTGCGGACCGAGCGGTTGCGTGCGGTGCAGCACGCGGTGGCCACCGCGCTCGCCGACGCGACGTCCACCGCGGATGCCGCCGAGCGCACGCTCGTGGCCGTGACCGAAGGCCTGCGCTGGGACAGCGGCGAGTACTGGCAGTTCGGCGACGGGCCGGCGGCCACCCGCATCGCGTCCGCCGGAGCCGCGGCGACCGACGACGGCGGGGCCGCGTTCGCGCTCGCGGTCGGCGAGGCCGGCGCCCCGCTCTCCCGGGAGCCGCAGCCACCCGCAGCCGCAGCCGGGGCCGGGGACGAGGCCGGGGCCGCGCTCGGGCTGCCGGTGCGGAGCGCGGACCGGCTGCTCGGCGTGCTGGTGTTCCGCGACCACGGCCCGATGGGCTGCGACGAAGAGCTGCTCAGCCGTCTCGACGGGGTCGGCGCCTACCTCGCGCGCTTCGTCGAGGGGCGCAGGGCCCAGGCCGCCTGGCGCGCGTTCGAGCAGGTCGTCGGCAGTATCGACGACTACGTCTGGAGTATGGAGATCGGCACGGACGGCGAGGCGACGCTGCTGTTCGCGAGCCCGAACGGCACCACGGTGTTCGGTGCCGATCTGCTCACTCCCGACGGCCGGACCGTCCAGCTCTCCGAACTGGTCCACCCGGACGACGCGGACTCGCTCGGGGCGTTCGACTCGGCCGTGCGCGAGGGCCGGGCCGGTGAGCTGGAGGCGCGGTTCGTCGGCCGGGACGGCGTCGTCCGCTGGATCTGGACGCGGGCGGTGCCGCGCCGCGAGGACGACCGGCTCTACGTCAACGGGATCTGCACCGACATCACCGAGCGGCACCGGATCGGCTCCGACCGGGAGGAACTGCTGGCTCGCAAGCGTCAGCAGATCGAGGACCTGCGGGAGCTCGACCGGATGAAGGACGAGCTGGTCGCGCTCGTCACCCACGAGCTGCGCTCACCGATCACGTCGATCCGCGGCTATCTGGAGCTGGTGTTCGACGAACCGCACGCGGTCTCCGCGGAGGCCGACCGCTTCCTCCGGATCGTCGACCGCAAGGCCGCGGACCTGCAGCAGCTCACCGACGACCTGCTCGACATGGCCCGCCTGGACGCCGGAGAGATATCGATCGATCTGCGCCCGGTGTCGCTGACCCGGCTGGTCAGCGACGTGGTCACCGATCTGCGGCCCGTGGCCGAGGCGAAGAACCTCACGATCGAGATCGCCGCGGACGGGCCGATCGTCGTGTCGGTGGACCCGGGACGGCTCCGCCAGGTGCTGACCAACGTCGTCTCGAACGCGGTGAAGTACACCCCGGAGGGCGGCCGGATCTCGGTGCGGGTGGCCGCCGCCGACGGCATCGCCACGCTCGACGTCGCCGACACCGGGATCGGCATCCCGGAGGACCAGTACGCCCGGCTGTTCGAGCGGTTCTTCCGGACGAGCAACGCGGTGCAGCACGGCATCAAAGGCACCGGGCTCGGGCTCGCGATCACGAAGGCGATCGTGGAGGGGCACGGTGGGACTATCTCGGCCCGTCCGGGGACGCCGTGCGGCACGGTGTTCACGATCACGCTGCCGGCATCACCCGAATGACGTCGAACGTCAGGCGGCGGCCCGGATGGCGGCGGCCAGTGCCTCGGCCGACTCGGGGACCACCCGGTCGGTGTGCAGCAGGACGAACTCGACCTCGCCGAGCGCCGGGAGCCGGTACTGCGTCGGCACCTCGGCCAGCCCGGCCGGCCCGAGCCGCTGGACGAACGGCACCACGCCGAGCCCGCCCAGTGCCGCCGCCGCGAGCCCGTTGAGGCTCGCGCTCGTGCACACGGCCCGCCACGGCCGTCGCTGTTCCTCGAGTACCCGCAGCGCCCGTTCCCGGGTCAGCGACGGCGGCGGGTAGATGATCAGCGGCACCGGGCCGTTCGGGTCGAGCCGCAGGTCGGGCACCCCCAGCCAGGCCAGCCGCTCGCGGTACACGAGCTGTCCCTCGACCTGTCCGGGCAGCCGTTTCGCGAACACCAGGTCGAGCTGGCCGTCCTGCAGGCGGCTGTGCAGCGTCCCGCTCAGCTCGACGGTCAGCTCCAGGTCGACGAGCGGGTGCGTCCGGCGGAAGTCGCGCAGGATGCGGGGCAGCTGGGTGAGCGCGAGGTCCTGCGAGACGCCGAACCGCAGCCGTCCCCGCAGCTCCGAGCCCGCGAAGTACCCGGCGGCCTGTTCGTGGATCTCGTCGAGGGCGCGGGCGAACCCGAGCATCGCGTCGCCGTCGGCGGTGAGCAGCACGGTGTGGGTGTCGCGCAGGAACAGCGGACGCCCGGTGGCCTGCTCGAGCTTGCGGATGTGCTGGCTCACCGTCGACTGCTGGACGCCCAGCTCAGCGGCGGCGCGCGTGAAGCTGCGGGTGCGGGCGACCGTGAGGAACGAGCGGAGCTGGACCGGGTCGAACATCATCACATTTTATGATCACAGTCAGAGGGGTGATCGCACTTCACGATTTCCGTGGCGTGCCGCAAAGTTGGTTTTCATGTTCCGTCGTTTCCGTCCCGACCCTTACATCGTGGCGCTGCTCACCATGGTTGCGCTCGCCTCGGTGCTCCCGGCGCGAGGAGTGGTGGAGGACGTACTCGACCAGCTGATCATCGTCGCCATCGGGTTCTTGTTCTTCTTGTACGGCGCGCGGCTGTCTACGGAAACCGTGATCGCAGGCATCCGCCACTGGCGGTTGCACCTGCTCGTGCTGGCGTTCACGTTCGTGCTGTTCCCGGTGCTGGGGCTGGCGATCCGGCTGCTGCCGGACGCGGCGCTGTCGTCGGAGCTGGCCGCGGGGGTGCTGTTCCTGTGTCTGCTGCCGTCGACCGTGCAGTCGTCGATCGCGTTCGTGTCGATCGCGAAGGGGAACGTGGCCGCGGCGATCTGCACCGCGTCGCTGTCGAACGTGCTCGGCGTGATCGTGACCCCGCTGCTGGTCGCGGTGGTGCTCAGCAACAACGGCGTGTCGCTCTCCGGCGGGACGCTGCTCAGGATCGTCGTGCAGTTGCTGGTGCCGTTCGCGCTGGGGCAGGCGCTCCGGCCGTGGATCGGCGGGTTCGTCGGGCGGCACAAGAAGGTGCTCGGGCTGCTCGACCGGGGGTCGATCCTGCTGGTCGTCTACACCGCGTTCAGCGGGGCGGTGGTGGCCGGGGTGTGGAGCAAGCTGTCGGGCTGGGACCTGGTCGCGCTGGTCGTGGTGTGTTGCGCGCTGCTGGCGTCGGTCTTGGTGACCACGTCGCTGGTGTCGAAGCGGCTCGGCTTCAACCGCGCGGACCGGATCACGATCGTGTTCGCCGGGTCGAAGAAGAGCCTCGCGACCGGCGTGCCGATGGCCACGGTCATCTTCGGTACCGGCGCCGGCCTGGTGATCCTGCCGTTGATGCTCTTCCACCAGCTGCAACTGATCGTGTGCGCGGTGCTGGCCCGCCGGTGGGCCGCGGCCGTCGAGGCGGACGCCACACCGGAGCCGGCGAGGGCCTGATCGCCGGCCACGGCAGCGCGGCGCGTCAGCGGCGGATCGCGACGACGTAGGCGACCGCGGCGGCCGCGAGAGCGCCGAGGGCCGCGGCCCAGATCGACCACCCGAAGAGGAAGCCGAGCAGGAGGAAGACGAGCCCGGCGGCAACGGCGGGGACGACCACCGCCGGCACGGACGCCCCCACCGGCCCGGAGGGCTCTCCGTCGTCGTCGAGGCTGCTCTCGTCGCGTTCCTGCGCGATCTGTGCGGGTGAGCGGTCGTCCGGCGCCTCGGCCGGATCGTCGTCCGGGGACAGCGCGTCGTGATGGGGGTCGGTGTCGAGGTCGTCGTGTACACCGGGGTTCGTCATGGGGTGTCGCTACCCGGCGGGCGGGGACACGAAAACGCCCGGCCTTCGAGGGCCGGGCGTTCGGTCTGGGTCAGCGCTCCTCGCGGAACTCCACGTGCCGACCCGCGCGCGGGTCGAACTTCGTCAGCGTGAGCCGGTTCGGGTCGTTCCGCCGGTTCTTCCGGGTGACGTACGTGTAGCCGGTGCCCGCGGTCGACCGCAGCTTCACGACGGGACGGAGCTCGTTGCCCTTGGCCATCCGAACCTCCTGTGCTTGATGCCTGTACTCGCTCTAACGAAAACCATGTTCAATTATTCCGGCGCGGAGAGGGAACACCGCGAGGCCGGGTTGGGTTATCCAACTGTGCGGCCCGGAAGGGTCGCGGAGAAGAGAGGAACGTAGGCATGAAGCCTGGCATCCACCCCCAGTACCGCCCGGTGGTGTTCCGTGACCGGTCTGCCGACGAGGCGTTCCTGACTCGCTCGACGGTGTCGACCGATCGCACGATCGAGTGGTCGGACGGCAACACGTACCCGTTGGTCGACGTCGACATCTCGTCGTTGAGCCACCCGTTCTACACCGGTCAGCAGCGCGTCATCGACAGCGCCGGCCGCGTCGAGAAGTTCCGCGCCCGCCAGTCGAAGCGCAAGTAAGCCCCACCACGAACGGCCCCGCCTCGAAAGAGGCGGGGCCGTTCGCACGTCAGGCGGTCAGGTAGCCGCGCACCTGGGTGAGGATCGACGTGTCGGTCAGGTACCCGAGGTGGGTCTCGCAGGCGACGTAGGTGTTCGTCGCTCCGGACAGCACCGTGCTGGTGTACGGAATGATGATCCCGTCGCACGGCGAGTACCAGGTCCGGTACACCGTCGGTCCCGGCGTTTCGTCACCCGCGCTCAGCGTGTTGATGAACGACGAACCCGGATACATCTGCTGACAGGTCGTGAACGTCAGGCACGCACCGGCCGAAGTGGTTCCGTGGTTCGCGCCGGCCAGGGACGCCAACCGCCGGACGCTCGACGCGCCGCCGAGCTGCTTGATGTACCAGAGGCTCACCAGCCCGCCCATCGAGTGGTTCACGATGTCGACCTTGGACGCCCCGGTCTGCCGCTTGACGTTGTTGACGAACGTCGAGAGGCCCTGTGCGTTCGTGACGTTGTTGCCGTACGAGTCGTATTCGTAGGCGAACAGCCGGCTGCTCGAGTAGCCACCGGCGCGGAAGACCGACTCGGCCGTGGTCCAGTTCGACGCGCTGCCGGTGTAGCCGTGCACGAACACGACCGGGGTGTCGGTCGCCGCGTTCGCGGGTGCCGCTGGTCCGATCGCGACCGCCGCGATCGCGGCCAGCGCCGCCAGTAAGAGGGTGAGGGCTCTACGCATGGGAACCTCCTCGTTGGGGTTCCCGAACTGTGACTGCGCGCGGTGACGTAACGCGTCGGTAATACTGCCGGTTCGTGCGCTCAGCGGTGATCGCCGGCCCGGGCCGGATCGATGCGGATGCACAGAGAATCCAAAACTAACGGTGTTCGGCGAGACGATCGGTGACAATCGGCCGGTGTCCACCGCACGGGTTCCGAACGAGACACGACCGGCCGGGCCCGGCCGGGCCGAGGTGCACGACCTGCTCGATCGAGCTCGTGCCCACTCCGGCGGCGGGCTCGTCGTCCAGGGGCAGCCGGGCATCGGGAAGACGTCGCTGCTGCGGTACGCGGCCGACGCGGCGTCCGGGTTCGTCGTGCTGACCGCGGAGGGTGTGGAGGCCGAGGCCGACCTCGCGTTCGCGGCGTTGCACCGGTTGCTGATGCCGCTGTCCGCGCGGATCTCCTCGCTGCCGAAGATGCAAGCGGCCACGCTGGCGCGGGCGATGGCGGGCGACCCCGAGGACGTGCCGGGAGGGCTGCCGCTCTGCGTCGCGGTGCTCGAACTGCTGATCCGGACGGCTCGCCGTCGTCCGGTGCTCCTCTGTGTGGACGACGCCCACCGGATCGACGACGCCTCGCGGGACGTGCTGGCGTTCGTCGCCAGGAGGCTGGCGTCGGAGAAGGTCGCGGTGCTGTTCGCGACGCCCGACGACCGGCCGGCACCGGCCGGGCTGCCGTCGCTGACGTTGCCGGGGCTCGATCCGGCGGCGTGCGCGGTGCTGATCGACCGGCTGCTGGCCGGCGACGTCGCGGCGGACGTCGCCGCGGTGATCGGGCGGTCGTGCGCGGGGAACCCCCGCGCGATCGAGGAGCTGACCCGGACGCTCTCGGCCGACCAGCGCGCCGGGCGAGCGCCGCTGCCCGACACGCTGCCGCTCTACAGCCGGGTGCGCAGGGAGTACGACGAGCGGATCGCGCGGTTGCCGGTCGCGACCCGGCGGCTCCTGTTGCTGGTCGCGGCCGACGAGCAGCTCGACGTGGAGACGCTGGCCCGGGTGGCCGAGGCCGGGGGCGGGCACCTGTCCGCGCTCGCGCCGGCCGAGGCGGCCGGCGTCGTCCGCGAGTCGGGCGGCGCGGTCCGTTTCTGCCTGCCGCTGCTCCGGGCCGAGGTCTACCGCTCGGCGTCGGCCGACGACCGCCGGTCGGCCCACGGCCTGCTGGCCGACGTCTTCCGGACGGACGAGACCCCGGCGCCCGCACCGGGGACCCGAGCGGAGAGCGCCGCCCGCCTCCGGCGCGCCTGGCACCTGGCCGCCCTCGTCGCCCCCGCCGTCGTCGCGCCCGGGCCCGGCAGCCCGGCCGCACCTGGCCACGCCCTCGCCCCCGGGCCCGTCTCCGGGGCCGGGGCAGCGTCGGCGGCTTTCGCCGTGGTGGACGAGCTGGCGGCCGCGGCGGCGGCCGTCCGCGACAGCGGCGATCACGCCGCCGCGTCGATCGCGGCCGAGCGGGTCGCCGAGCTCGTCGCCGCGCCCGGCGACAAGGCCGGCCAGTTGCTCGCGGCCGCGCAGGACGCGTGGCTGGCGGGTCAGCCGCACCGGGCGGGCGTACTTCTGGCCCGGGTCCGCCCGCCGCATCCGGAGACCGCGCTGCACGGATTCCGGGACCTGCTCCGCGGTGAGATCGAGCTCCGCACCGGGCTGCCGGCCGCGGCCCAGGAGCTGCTCCTCGGCGCCGCCGCCCGGCTCGGCGAGCCCCACCGCACGGCCGCGATGATCGCGCTGATCCACGCCGGCGAACCCGATTTCCTGGCCGGCGATCAACGGCGCTACCTCGACGTCCTCGAGAAGGTTCTGGCGCTGCGCCGCGGAGACGAGTCACCCGCGGCGGAGCTGATGTTCGAGTTCTGCGCGGGCATGTCGGCGGCGTTCGACCGCCGCCACCGCGATGCGGTCGGCCCGCTGCGGCGGGTCGTCGATCTGGCGTCCCGGACGGACGACCCGACGCTGTTGGTCTGGTCGAGCCTCGCCGCCTGCGTCCTGGGCCAGGAGTCGCTCGGCCTCGGGCTGTCGGTGCGGGCCCGCGCGGCCGCGCAGGTCCGCGGCGAGATCGCGGTGATACCGCGGACCCTGGAGCTCACCACCTACGCCCAGCTCTGGCTCGGACGCCATCCCGGCGCGACGCAGAGCGCCGAGGAGGGCCTCGCGCGGGCACGCGAACTCGGCCAGCGGGGCTCGGCGAGCTTCCACCTCGCCACCCTGGCGCTGCTCGCGGTGCCGAGGGGCGACGAGCAGACCTGTGTCGTGCGCGCCCGGGCCGCGATCACCGAGGCCGACAACCGAGGGCTCGGGATGTCGATCGCGATGGCGAACTGGGCGCTGGCCGCGCTCGATCTCACGGTCGGACGCACCACCGAGGCGTCCTCCCGTCTCCGGGTCCTGGTGTCCGACGCCGGGGCCGGGCGCAGCCATCCGCTGGTGAAGATGATGGCCGCGCCGCACTTCGTCGAGGCGGCCGTGCGCTGCGGCGACCGGGACGCCGCGACCGCGGTCGGCCACTACTTCGGCGAGTGGGCGGACGCGACCGGCAGCCCGGCTCCCAGGGCGCTGGCCGCCCGCTGCCGGGCGATGGTCGCCACCGAGCCCGGTGACGCCGAGGAGGGTTACCGCGAGGCGATGCGGCTGCATCTGCTCGGCGACCACGACTTCGAGCGGGCGCGTACCGAGCTGCTCTACGGCCACGAACTCCGCCGCCGCCGCGGTTCGCTCGCCGCCCGCAACGTGCTGCACAGCGCGCTCGAGACGTTCGAGCGCCTGGACGCGAACCCCTGGTCGGACGCCTGCCGCGGCGAGCTGCGGGCCACCGGTGAAGCCATGCACGCCGGGGCAGCCACCCCGGCACCCGCCAACCTCACGCCGCAGCAGATGCAGATCGCCGGGCTCGCCGCCCAGGGCGCCACGAACCGCGAGATCGCCGCCCAGCTCTACCTGAGCGTCCGCACGGTCGACCACCACATGCGCAACATCTTCGTCCGCCTCGGAGTGCGCTCCCGAGTCGAACTAGTCCAACTGATGTCCTGAGGTGCACGGGCGGCTCCAGGGCGCTAGTGGCCTCTGGGGGCGTACATGATCACGACTACTCCGAGTACGCAGATCGCGGCGCCGATCAGGTCGAAGCGGTCGGGGCGGAACTTGTCGACGACGACGCCCCAGAGCAGCGAGCCGGCGACGAACACCCCGCCGTAGGCGGCCAGGATCCGGCCGAAGTTCGGATCCGGCTGGAACGTGGCCACGAACCCGTAGATCCCGAGCGCGACGACCCCGCCCGCGATCCAGAGCAACCCCCGGTGTTCGCGCGAGCCTTGCCAGATGAGCCAGGCTCCGCCGATCTCGGCCAGCGCGGCCAGCGCGAACAGCACCAGGGAGCGACCGATCACAGCACCCAGTCTCGCACCTCCGGCATGTCCTCCAGGTGCTCCACCACGTACGCGGAGTGCTTGGCCAGCTGTGCCTCGCACCAGGCCTTCAGCTGGGTCGCGCCCGGCGGCGTCCGGCGCGCGTTGTTGATCGCGTCGATGACCAGGTGGTACCGCGAGGCCTTGTTCTTCACGACCATGTCGAACGGCGTGGTCGTGGTGCCCTCTTCGATGAACCCGCGGACGTGGAACCGGTCGGCGTCCGGACGGCCGTGCACGACCTGGTGGATCGCGCCCGGGAAGCCGTGGAACGCGAACACGACGTCGACGTGGTCGGTGAACAGCTCGCGGAACAGCGTCGCTTCCATGCCGTGCGGGTGGTCCTTGCGCCGCGGAAGCGTCATCAGGTCGACGACGTTCACGACCCGCACCCGGAAATGCGGCAGCCGCTCCTTCAGGATCGCGGCCGCGGCCACGGTCTCCATCGTCACGACGTCGCCCGCGCAGGCCAGCACCACGTCCGGGTCGCTGGTGCCGTCGTCGTTCCCGGCCCAGTCCCAGATGCCCGCGCCCCGGGCGCAGTGCTCGATCGCCTCGTCGATCGTCAGGTACTGCAGCTGTGGCTGCTTGTCGATGACGATCAGGTTGACGTACGACCGCGACCGGAAGCAGTGGTCGGCCACCGAAAGCAGGCAGTTGGCGTCCGGCGGCAGGTAGATCCGGGCCACCGAACCGCGCTGGGTCAGCACGGTCTGGATCAGCCCGGGGCCCTGGTGCGAGAACCCGTTGTGGTCGTTGCGCCAGGCGGTGGACGTCAGCAGGACGTTCAGGCTGGGAACCGGTGAACGCCAGGACAGGTGGTTCGCCTCCTCCAGCCACTTGCCGTGCTGGATCGTCTGCGACGCGCTGACCATCGCGAACGCCTCGTACGTGGCGAACAGTCCGTGCCGGCCGGTCAGCGTGTACCCCTCGAGCCAGCCGTGGCAGTTGTGCTCGGAGAGCACCTCCATCACCCGGCCGTCGCGGCTCAGCGACACGTCACCGGGGCGGACGCTCTCGGCCCAGGCCCGGTCGGACGCCTCGAACACGGCGCCGAGCCGGTTGCTGTTCGTCTCGTCCGGGCAGAACAGCCGGAACCGGTCGGGGTTGCGGGTGTAGAGGTCCCGCATCAGCTCACCGAGCTTGCGGGTGGACTCGGCCCGGGTACCGCCCGGCGTCTCGACGTCGATCGCGTAGTCCCGGAAGTCCGGCAGGTCCAGGTCTTCGGTGACCAGCCCGCCGTTGGCGTGCGGCGACGCGGACATCCGCAGGTCGCCGACCGGGTTCGCGGCGAGGACGTCCGCGTTCGGCTTCCCGCCCTCGAACAGCTCGTCCGGACGGTACGAGCGCATCCAGCGCTCCAGCTGGGCCAGGTGCTCCGGGTTGTCCTTGACGCCGCTCAGCGGCACCTGGTGCGCGCGGAACGTTCCCTCGACCTCGATGCCGTCCACCTCGTGCGGACCCGTCCAGCCTTTGGGCGTCCGCAGGACGATCATCGGCCACCGCGGACGCGAGCCGTCCCAGTCGCCACCGCGGGCGGCCTCCTGGATGCGCTTGATCGACGCCCAGGCCGTCGCGAGCGCTTCGGCGAAGCCGTAGTGCATCCCGGGCAGGTCCGAACCCTCGATCTCGATCACGTCGTAGCCGTGGCCGGTCAGCAGGGACCGGACCTCGGCCGGGTCCTTGCGGGCCAGCACCGTCGGACCGGAGATCTTGGCGCCGTTGAGGTGCAGCACCGGGAGGACGGCGCCGTCGCGGGCCGGGTTGAGGAACGAGATGCCCTTCCAGGCGCCCTCGAGCGGCCCGGTCTCGGCCTCGCCGTCGCCGACCACCGCGAGCGCGAGCAGGCTCGGGTTGTCCATGACCGCGCCGAACGCGTGCACTAGCACGTAGCCGAGCTCGCCGCCCTCGTGGATCGATCCAGGAGTCGTGACCGACACATGGCTGGGGATCCCGCCCGGTGCGGAGAACTGCCGGAACAGCCGGTGCATACCGGCCTCGTCGGTCCCGATCCGCGGGTAGATCTCGCTGTACGTGCCCTCCAGCCAGCCGGCCGCCACCAGCGCGGGCCCGCCGTGACCGGGACCGGCCAGGTAGATCGACTCCTGCCCGGTGATCCGGATCAGCCGGGACAGGTGCGTGTAGAGGAACGAGAGCCCCGGGCTGGTGCCCCAGTGGCCGAGCAGCCGTGGCTTGATGTGCTCCGGGCGGAGCGGCTCGCGGAGCAGCGCGTTGTCCTGCAGGTAGATCTGCCCGACGGTGAGGTAGTTGTTCGCCCGCCACCAGGCGTCGACACGTGCGAGGTCGGCGTCGTCGAGCTGGCGTACCCGCTCGGCGAGCTCGGCGGAGGTCAGCTGGCGATCGGCGGACGTTTCGGTGCCGAGGGTCACCGCGACTCCCTTTCCTGCGGGCGCCGGCCCCGGCCGGGCCAGCTCTCCGTTGCAGACTTTCGCAGAGACGGGCCGTTAAACAGGGTCGGAAGTCACTGTTCCCGAGAAGTTCGAACCCACCGCGCCGCGGACACGTTCTTTACGACGTGCTGGACCTAGTGGAAGCGCCGCTGTTGCGGCTGGAGAACGTGACCGTATCCGCCTTGCGGAACGTCTCGCTGGTGGCGAGACCGGGCCGGGTGACCGCCCTGACCGGAACCGGCAGCGAAACCGCGCTGGCCGTGGCGCTCGGGCTGGTGCGTCCGTCGCGCGGCCGGGTGACGGTCGGCGGGGTCCCGCTCGACGAGCTGGACCCGTCCGCACGCTGGACGACGATCTCCTGGGTGCCGCAGTTCCCGGTGCTGCTGGCCGGCACGATCGCGGAGAACGTCCGGCTCGGGTGGCCGGCGTCCGACGCCGAGGTGGCCGCCGCGTCCGAGGTCGCGCTGGGCGACCTGATCGGTCGTCTGCCGCTCGGCCTCGACACCGTGCTGGGCGAGGACGGTGCCGGTCTGTCGGCCGGTGAGCGTCAGCGGATCGGTCTGGCCCGCGCGTTCCTGCGCGGCCCCGCCGTCGTGGTGCTCGACGAGCCGGACGACGACGACCGCTTCCTGGACGCTCTGCGCCGGCTGGCTCCGGGGCGGACCGTGCTGATGGTCGCGCACCAGCCGTCCCTGCTCGCGTTCGCCGACGAGGTCATCACGCTCTAGTGACCGAGGTCGTCACGGTCTAGTGGCTGCGGTGGCGCCAGTGGCGCTCGAACCGCATCCAGTCGCGGGTCCAGTCGGCGTCCCGGCGGCGGTTCAGCCGGTTCAGCACCCACCCGAAGGCACCCCAGACCAGCACCGTGAACAGGCTGACGCTGCCGAGCCCGTTGACGATCGCCCGGAACTGCAGCTCGGTGGGCTGAGCGGGTGGGCGGACCGGCGTGTAGTCGTCGTCCATCCAGATGTCGACAGTCGTGCCTTTGCGGGCCGAGACCGGTGAGTGCACGGCTCCGCTGCGGACCGTCCCGTCCGGAAGCGTCCACTTGGCCTGGACGCCGGGCGCCGGGGCCGGCGACACCGCGCCGTTCGGAGCGCGGCCGCCGGCCGGGTCGTCGACCAGGACGACCGGTACCTGGTTGAGCGTCGCCTTCACTGCTTCGACCTGGTCGATCAGGTGGTGGTAAGTGCCCAGACCGAACAGCACGGACCCGAGGACGACGGCCAGCGTCGCGCTGGCCGCGGCGATCCGGAACAGGCCGTCGATCCGGTCGACCGGCCGGCAGAGCGGATTGCGGCTCAGGCCCAGTTGCCGGACCAGCCGGCGCCCGGGGGAGTACTTGGGCTGGCTCATCGGCTCGTCTGTCTCCTACGTTCGAACTTCCGACGTGCGCCACGGCCGGCCGCGGCAGAACCACCGTACGAAGCACCCGCACCTCCACACCGCGGCCGCCCGTGAGGGGGAGTTTTCGGCCGGCCGCGGTGTGGCGACCCGGTACGGGTACTTCGGATACGGCCGTGGAACGGCCCGTGGTTCAGCTGTTCTGCGAGTAACCCCGTTACTACAACCTTCGGTAGTAATAATGTGGGGTAGTTGAACGCTGAAGGAGTTGCCATGGGTCCCACCGAAGTCAACGGGCTACCGGCCCACGTCCTGCTCGTCCATTTCGTGGTGATCATGATTCCGATCACCGCGTTGCTGCTGGTGCTCAGCGCGGTCTGGCCGGCGGCGCGCGCCCGGATCGGCGTCGTGCTGCCGATCGTCGCGCTGGCGTCGCTGATCAGCGTGCCGCTCACCGTCCACGCCGGCGAGTGGCTGAAAGGCAAGATGGGCGGTGGCGGCCCGCTCGTGGAGCGTCACGAGGAGCTCGCCGAGATGCTGCTGCCGTGGGCGATCGGCCTGTTCGTGATGTCGGTCGCGGTCTGGGCCGTGCACCGTTTCGTGTTGGCCACCCGGGCCGGCAACAGCCGTTCGTTGCTGACCGTGGGGTTGGCGGTACTCGCCGTGGTGGTCGCGGTCGGTTCGGTGTTCACCGTTTACCGGGCCGGTGACTCCGGGGCCAAAGCGGCCTGGGACGGGGTGGTGAAAACCGCATCTTCGCAGTGAGACCACCGGTTCCTGGCGCAGAATGGGTGAGCAGAGCGGTGGTGGGAGGTACAGCGCCTCGGGAGGTAGTGGGTGGACGAGCAGCGTGGCTCCGGCCGACGCGCCAGCGGTTCGCTGGAGCGGGCGGTGTTAGAGGTGCTGGCCAACGCCCCGGTACCACTCACGGTGCCGGAGGTCCGCGACGCGCTGTCGGTCGGCCTGGCCTACACCACGGTGCAGACCGCTCTTGTCCGGTTGCACGCCAAAGGCGTCTTAGCCCGCGAGCGGTCCGGGCGCTCGTTCGCGTACCGGCCGGTGGAGACCCAGGAGACGATGCAGGTCGGCGCGGCCGCGCGCCGGATGCGGAAGATCCTCGACTCCGGCGGTGACCGGCGTGGTGTGCTGGCCCGCTTCGTGGCCGATCTGAGCCCCCAGGACGAGGCCCTCCTCGCGAACCTGCTGGCCGCGACCGAGCCCGAGGACGGGTAGCGGTGAACTGCTTGCCCCTGGTCGCCATCCTGCCCTGGGTCGAAGGGGCGTTGGTCGGGCTGCTCGCGCCGCGGCTGGCCCGTCGCGTCCATCCCGGCACCGCGACCTGGTGCCTGACGCTCGTCGCGGTGGGCGTCGCGGCGGCCACCGCGATCGGCGTCGCGGCCGCCGCGGTGGCGATCGCCCGGCCCGCGCTCTGGGACGTGCCGGTCGATCCCGACAAGCTCGCCGTGCTCCTGCTCGTGGGTCTGCCGCTGCTCGCGGCGGCCGCCGCGGTGGTTCCGGTCGCCTGGTCGGCGGTCCGTGACCTGCTCGCGGCGCAGGGCACCTGGCGCCGGGCGAAGCCGGTGAACGGCGTCCTGATCGTCGACGATCCCGACCCGGAGGCGTACGCGGTCCCAGGGCGTCCCGGGCTGGTGGTCATGCACACCGGCCTGCTCGACGCGCTGGGGCCGGTGGAACAGCGGGTCGTGCTCGCGCACGAACGCGCCCACCTCGACCGGCGCCACTACGTGCACGTCCTGCTGGTCCGGGTGGCGACCTGGCTGAACCCGCTGTTGCGGCCGCTGACCGCGTCGATCTCCGAGCAGGTCGAGCGCTGGGCCGACGAGGATGCGGCGCGGGCCGTGGACGACCGCACGGTGGCCGCCCGCGCGATCGCCAAGGCGGCGCTGGCCCGGTCGGCAGCCCGGCGCTCGAGGGTGCACGGCGTGGGTGCGTTCAGCCGGCGTCCGCAGCCGGTACTGCGGGCGACGTCCGGTGACGCGACTGCACGGGCCACCGCGCTGATGGCGCCCCCGCTGCCGGTCGGGCGTCCGCTGCTGGTGTTCGTGACGGTCGTCGCGCTCGCGCTGCCGCTGCACTCCGGCTGGGGTGCCGCCGCGGTCAAGCAGGCCTACGACAAGGCCTGCGAGCAGATCTCGAAGACCGTCCACGGTAAAGGACCGAGCGAGGCGGTCGGACACCGGCGGCTACCCTGAGTAATCGGTCTGTGTGAACGACGAGTGAACTGCGGGTGACCACTCCTACCCCCCGCGGCAACGCCAGACACACTGGGTGACACTGGATACATGACTAGAACCGCCTGCGTCTTCGGGGTGGAACACGCCGAAGAGCTCGCGCGGACATTGCTCCGGCCGCCGACCGAGCGCTGGCAGCACTCGGCCGGTGTCGCCGCCCGCGCGGAGCAGGTCGCCGGCACCGTCGACGAGGCCGACCGGGAAATCCTGGTCGCGGCCGCCTGGTTACACGACATCGGGTACGCCCGCCAGACCCACGACACCGGGTTCCATCCGCTCGACGGTGCCCGCTACCTGCGCAGACAAGGTGCGCCCGGACGGCTGTGCAGTCTGGTTGCCCATCACTCCGGGGCCCGCTACGTCGCCGAGGCGCGGGGTCTGACCGCCGAGCTCGCGGAGTTCCCGCTCGAGGTCTCGGCGCTCTCGGACGCGTTGACCTACGCCGATCAGACCGTCGGGCCGCACGGTCGGCCGTACTCGGTCGAGCAGCGGCTGGCGGAGGCGCTCGACCGGCACGGCCCGGATTCTCCGCAGGCCAGGGCCTACCTGACCCGGGCGCCGTACTTACTCGGGGTAGCGGCCCGGGTTCGGCAGCGGCTGCTCATCCGCGCGGCCTAGCCGCGTCGCTCAATACAGCCAGCGGTGACCCTCGATGACGTCCTCGATCGAGCGGTCCTGCGCCCAGAGGTGGTCGGACCGGCGCACCGCGCGGTAAGCGCCGGCGAGCTCGGCGCCGAGTACCTGCTCGATCCGGGCGTTGTCCCGCAGCACCGTGACCTGCTCCTCGGTGGTGTTCGGGAGGCGCTGGACGTGCAGCGACGACCGCCGATCGGAGTTCCAGGCCCCGACGTCCTCCTGGATCGGATCGGGCAGCGTCAGCGACTCCTCGATGCCGGCCAGGCCCGCGCCGATCACGACCGCCAGCGCCAGGTACGGGTTGCCGGACGCGTCCGACGGCGTCAGCTCGACGTTCGCCTGAGACGACCCGAGCATCGTCGTGGACGGGATGAACCGCAGCGGCGCCTCGCGATTGCCGATGCCCCAGAACGCGTACGCGCCGGCGAACGCGCTCGGCCGCAGGCGGGTCATCGACGGGATGCTCGGTGCGGTGATCGCGGCGATCGCGGGCAGGTCGCGGAGCAGACCGGCCAGATAGGCCGCGCCCTGCGTCGACAGGCCGTGCGGGCCGTCGCCGACCAGCAAGTTCTCCCGGCCCTTCCAGATCGAGCTGTGCAGACGCCAGACGTTGCCGATCCCGGCGACGTCGACCACCGGCGCGAAGCTCGCCCGCAGGCCCTGGGCCCGGGCGGCAGCGTGGATCGTCTGCCGGGCCAGCATCTGCCGGTCGGCGGCGCTGATCGGGTCGGTCGCCGTGATGCTCACCTTCAACCGGGCGGCCCCGTGCTCGGCGTGCAGTTGCCCGACCGGGACGCCGTCCGCCGCCAGGTCGTTCAGCAGTTGCCCGGCGAACTCGTCGACCCGGAGCAGCGCGGTGGGGCTGTACGCCGGGCCGCGGTGGGCGGGCGTCAGCTCGGCGTCGCGGGCCAGATAGAACTCGAGCTCGTACCCGGCCCGGACGTTGAACCCGGCGTCCTGGGCGCGTTCCACCTGCCGTTCCAGGACCGAACGCTGGTCGTACGCCGTCGGGCCGCCGTCGGCGCCGAGCTGGCGTCCGGGCGCCCAGGCGAACGCCGGCTGGCCCTTCAGGCGCACCAGCCGGTCGATGACCGGCACCAACCGGACCTCGCCGGACGGCGTCGAGAGGCCCTCGTGGGCGAACGTCGTGCCGTCGTGCGAGTCGAGCACCGCGAACAGCGACGACAGGCCGACGCCATAGGCCGCCGCGTTGGAGAGCCGGTCGATCGGGACGGTCTGCGAGCGCGGGATGCCGTTGTTGTCGGCCCAGACGATCGTGACGCCTTTGACGCCTGCGCCGGCGAGTTCCTCAGCCGCGCGTGCCCAAAGCTCCTCCGGCGTCGGAATGGCCGGTGGGCTCACGGTGCTGAGTGCCATGGTCGCTCCTTCGTGCCACTAACCTCGCAAAACGGTCATTACCGATCAGATCATTGCAGCCGCACTAGGTGTGAGCAACCAAGGCGAGTTAGGCTGCCCTTACTAACTAGGAGAAGAGGATCCGGATGACTCAGCCCCGACGTCCGCGTCAGGCTCGCGAGGCAACGGTGTTGCGCACGGAGCAGCTGACCCCCCACCTGATCCGGGTCGTGCTCGGCGGTGAGGGTCTGGCCAGTTTCCCGGCGGGTGAGTTCACCGACCACTACGTGAAGATCCTGTTCCCGCGGGACGGTGTCGCGTACCCGGAGCCGTTCGATTTGGAGGCGATCCGCAACGACCTGCCTCGCGAGGACTGGCCGCGCGTCCGGACCTATACCGTGCGCAGCTGGGACGCCGAGACCGGCGAGCTCGCGATCGACTTCGTCTACCACGGCGACGAGGGCGTGGCCGGCCCGTGGGCCGCCGCGGCCGAGCCCGGCGACGTCCTGCGGTTCCAGGGCCCCGGCGGTGCCTACGCACCGGGTGAGGACGCCGACTGGCACCTCCTGGTCGGGGACGAGGCCGCGCTGCCGGCCATCGCCGCATCGCTGGAGCGGATGCCGGCCGGTCGGCCCGCCCACGTGTTCCTCGAAGTGGCCGGGCCCGACGAGGAGCTCAAGCTGACCGTCGACCCCGACACCCGGGTCACCTGGGTCCACCGCGGCGACCGCATGGTGGGGGACGCCCTGGTCGAGGCCGTGCGGGCGCTGGACTGGCCGGAAGGTGCCGTCCAGGCGTTCGTCCACGGCGAGGCGAACTTCGTCAAGGCGCTGCGCACGCTGCTGCGGGTCGAGAAGGACGTGCCGCGCGAGCGCCTGTCGATCTCGGGCTACTGGCGCCGCGGACGCGACGAGGACGGCTGGCAGACGACAAAGGGTGAGTGGAACGCGAAGGTCGAGGAAGAGGAAGCGGAGGCCATCGCGTCCCGGGCGTCCTGAACTATTTCGTCCCGAGGACCATGGACCAGATCGGCACGTTGCGGGAGTCGCGCCGGAAGTCGGCTCCCAGCGACGTGTAGCCGCACATCAGCGTGGTGCGCGAGACGATCTGGACGGTGATCGGCACCGCGTCGCCGGACTTGCCGGGGCTCGGGAAGCCGATCGTCGCGGCGTCCTGGGCGGCCTCGGCGCCGAGCACGACCGACTCGACCACTCGGCTGCCTCCGAAGCCGGCGGCCTTCGCCCGCCCGGCCGGGCCGGTGCCGTCCGGCGTCCGGAGATCGAGGTAGCCGGTCGCGACCATCGTGTTCATGTGGTTGCGGGCCGCGGTGACCAGTTTCGGATCGAGCTTCACCGGTTTGCAGCCCTGACCCGAGAGCTCCTGGTTGATCGCGGTGAGGATCGCGATCGGCACCGAGTCGGCCGGTGGTGACGCGGAGGGCGGCGGATCGTCCGGTGGTGTTCCGCCCGGTGCGGGTGACGCGTTCCCCGGGTCGACCGGTGCGGCGGGTAGCAGCGGTGAGCCCGGCGTCTGGGCGTTGGGCGGTGGGTCGTCCTGTGTGCTGTAACGGTCGAGTTCGCTGGTGAGCAGCGCCCCGAGCACCAGCACCAGTGCGACGAACCCGGACGCGATCGTGCCGAGTCCGCTGAATCGGCGTCGCGCGCCGGAGTAGAGGTCGGGCCGTGAGTTCGGTCGGCTCGGATAGGTGGATCCGGACACACCGGCTCCCTTCGCGTGTGGCCCCGACGCGTGAATCACGGGAACTCACGGGCCGGAGTGGACAGAAGTTCACTCCGACCACGCCATTGCCCGGAGGCTCAGTTCCGATCTCGATCCCGATTCGATCCCGGGCCCGTTCCGACCGCGCCCCCGATCTCGGGAGGGCATACTGTAGACAACAGCCAGCGGGACGGAGTGCGGCGTGACCCTTCTCGGAACGCGCCGCACGACGGGCTGGCGAGAGGCCCGCGCCCGGGCTCGGACGCTCGCGCGGCCGGTCGGCTGCGAGGCGATTCCGCTGGCCGAGGCGGCCGGCCGGGTGCTGGGCGCCGACGTGCGGTCGCGCACCCAGGTGCCGGGGTTCGACACCGCGGCGATGGACGGGTACGCGGTGTGCGGCGACGGGCCGTGGGTGATCGTCGGCCGGGTGCTGGCCGGCACCGCGTCCCCGGGCGCTCTGGCCCCGGGCACCGCGGTCGAAATCGCGACCGGGGCGCCGGTGCCGGACGCGACCTCGGCCGTCGTGCCGTACGAGGAGTCGCAGGTCGACCGGGACCTCGTGGAGGCTCGGCCGGTGCGCAAGACGCACATCCGGCGAGCCGGTGAAGACCTGCGGCCGGGTGACGTGCTCGCCCGGGCCGGGCGCGAACTCACCGCCCCGCTGCTCGGGCTGCTGGCCCAGGGCGGGGCCGACACCGTGCCGGCCCGGCGTCGGCCGTCGGTACGGCTGGTGGTGACCGGCGACGAGGTCGTCGCGAGCGGTCTGCCCGGCCCGGGGCAGGTCCGCGACGCACTCGGCCCGTTCGTCGTCGCGCTGCTCGAGCGGTCCGGGGCGTCCGGGCCCGAACTCGTGGCGGTGCCCGACGATCACGCCCGCCTCGCCGAGGTGGTGGCCGCCGGCGGGACGGACGTCGTCGTGGTGACCGGGTCGTCGTCGGTGGGGCGGGCGGATCACCTGCACGCGGTGCTCGCCGAGCTCGGTGCGTCGCTGCACGTCGACGGCGTGGCCTGCCGTCCGGGGCATCCGCAGCTGCTGGCCGGGCTGCCCGACGGGCGCTGGGTCGTCGGGTTGCCCGGCAACCCGTTCGCCGGGCTGGTCGCGTGCCTGACCGTGCTCGTCCCGCTGCTCGACGGTCTGCTCGGCCGGGTGCCGCGTCCGGCGTTCCGGCTTCCGGTCGGCGGTCCGGTCCCTCCGCCGGGGACGGTCACCCGCCTGGTCCCGGTGCGGCTCGGCGACGGCGAGGCCGTTCCGGTGGCGGACGCCGGGCCCGCGCGTCTGCGTGCGGCGGCGGACGCCGACGGGCTCGCCGTTCTCGAACCCGGCTGGACGCCCGGTCAACCCGCCGAGATCCTGCGATTCCCGGGGTGAGGCGGCGGAGTGGGGGGCGTCAGACCCGGGTGGCGATGGCCAGGAAGCGGTGGTCGGCGTCGTCGTAACGGTCCAGACGCCAGCCCGCCGCGACGGTCGACGCGGTCAGCGGGCCTTCCGACAGCGGCTCGTCGGAGCGCAGCACCCGTCCGTGCCGCCCGGCGAGCGCCGCCCGCCCGGACGGGTGGAACAGCACCAGCCGCCCTCCCGTACGCGTGATGCGGGCAATTTCCCTCAGCCCGGCGTCCGCATCGGGCAGGTGCATGAGGAGCCCGGCAGCGAAGACGCCATCGGTGGACGCGTTCGCCAGCGGTAGGCGGCAGGCATCCGCGAGCAGCAGCGACGCGTGCTCCTCGGCACTGCGGACGCGGGCCTCGGCGAGCATCTCGGGCGTGAGGTCGAGGCCGATGACCTTTCCGGTCGGCCCGGCCGCGGAGCGCAGAGCGGGAAGCGCCCGCCCGGTGCCGCAGCCGACGTCGACGAGTACACCACCGGTGCGGTAGCCCCCGTCGCGGACCGCGGCTGCGTACGCGGGCAGGTCGTCGCCGAATCGGGTGTCCCAGCTCGCGGCCTTGGCGGCGAAGAACGCGCGGGACTCGGTGAGGTACCAGCGGTCGGAGCTGGCCAGCCGCTCGTCCACCCGGCGGATCACCGGCCAGGCCGGGTCGTGCAGATCGAGCACCACGTCAGCCGCGGTCGTCCCCTCGGGCAGCGGCGTCCGGGCGCCCGTACGGAGCCAGAGGATCACGTCCCAGCCCCCGGCCGGCGGGTGCGTGCGGTACTCGCCGCCGTCCGCGACCGCGATCGTCGCCGGGCCGTCGGGCCAGCACGGAACCTCCCCGCCGGCACCGTCGGGCGAGCCCGGCAACCGTTCGCACGGATGGCCGTTCGCCCGCAACGTGCCGGCCAGCCGGTCGGCCACGACGCCGGCGTGGGTGCCGTCGACCACGACAGTGGCACCGGCCGGGACGAGCTCGGCCAGGCAGTGCAGCACCGCGTCCCACCGCTGGGTCTGCGTCGTCGTCATCGACGACCACGCGGGAAACGCGATCTCGGGGTCAACCATGACGATCATTGTGCCCTGCACGCAGTTGCGGCGGAATTAACCGATCAGCTCCGTAACTACGGTCGCGCGGGCGCGATAGCGGAACACGTGCCGGTACGTCTGCGGTGACACCTCGACCAGGCGCTGGAAGTGGTGCCGCAGGTTGGCCGGGGTGCCGAAGCCGGCCAGCCGGGCGATCCGCTCGACCGGCTCGTCGGTGGCCTCCAGCAGTTCCTGCGCGCGCCGGACCCGCTGCTCGACCAGCCACTGCAGCGGCGTCGCGCCGAGCGTCGCACGGAACCTCCGTGCGAACGTGGTGGGGCTCAGATGGGCCCGGCGGGCCAGGTCGGCGACCGTGAGCGGCTGGTCGAGGCGTTCGTGCGCCCAGGCCAGGACGTCGCCGAGGTCGTCGGGCTTGCGGGCCGCGATCGGCGTCGGGTGCTGCGCCTGACTGCCCTGGCGGGGTGGCGGGACGACCATCCGCCTGGCGACCTCGGCCGCGACCGCGGCACCGTGGTCGGTCCGGACGATGTGGAGCGCCAGGTCGATCGCGGCGGCGGTTCCGGCGCTGGTCAGCACTCCGCCGTCGTCGATGAAGAGCACGGTCGGGTCGACGGTGACGCGGGGAAAGCGGTGGGCGAAGTCGAGGGCGTTCATCCAGTGCAGGGTGGCGCGCCTGCCGTCGAGCAGCCCGGCGGTCGCGAGCACGTAGGCGCCACCGCAGAACGCGACGATGCGCTTGCCCGCCGCGTGTGCTCTCCGCAGCGCCTCCAGCAGCCGCACCGGAGGATCGACCTGGGTGGTGCGGTGGACGCCCGGCACCAGCAGCGTGTCGGCGCGCTCGAAGTCGTCCAGGTCGTAACCGGCGTCGATGGTGAGGCCGTCCACGGTCCGTACCGGGCCCGCCCCGACGGCGCAGAGCCGCAATTCGTACCAGGGATCCACGATGTCGCTGCGGTCCAGGCCGAAGACCTCGCAGGCCACCGCCAGCTCGAACACCGGAAGGTTGGCGTCCACGGCGACCGCGACCACGTGCCGGCTCATGGCAGGAATTTAGCGCAGCGAGGTGGAAATCGCGCTGGTCGCCGCGGGCGGCGGACCCGAGGGTTGCCGGTATGAAACGACTCTCCCTCGCGCACGGCACCGCGTTGTACGTCGGCGCGGTGCTCGGTACCGGCGTGATCGCGCTGCCCGCCCTGGCGGCCGAGGTCTCCGGCCCGGCGTCGCTGCTGGCGTGGGTACTGCTGGTCGTCGCGTCGGCGCCGCTCGCGTTCGCGTTCGCCGCGCTGGGCTCCCGGTATCCGGACGCCGGGGGAGTCTCGACCTACGCCCGGCTGGCGTTCGGACCGCGCGCCGCGTCGATCGTGGGCTGGTGCTTCTTCTTCGCGGTGCCACCGGGGGCGTCCGCGGCGGCTCTGTTCGTCGGGGCGTACCTGGAGGCGGCGGTCGGTGGTGGCCGGATCACCGTCGCGGTGGCCGCGGCCGCGATGATCGCGGTGGTGGGCGCGGCCAACGCGTTCGGGGTGCGCCTGTCCGGACGGGTCCAGTTCGGACTGACGCTGCTGCTCGTGACGTTCCTGCTGGTGGCCGTCGTGCTCTCGGCGCCACACATGCGGACGGACAACTTGACGCCGTTCGCTCCGCACGGCTGGCTCGCGATCGGGCCGACCGCGGCGCTGCTGGTCTGGAGTTTCGTCGGCTGGGAGGCGATCACCCACCTCACCGCCGAGTTCCGTCACCCGGCCCGGGACGTACCCCGCGCCACCGCCGCGGCGGTCGTCCTGGTCGGGGTGCTGTACCTGGCGATCGCGTTCGCGGTGATCACGGTGCTGGGGCCTGCGGCCGGTGCCTCGGACGCGCCGCTCGGCGAGGTGCTCGCGGTCGCGGTCGGCGGGGACGCGCGCCTGCTGGCCGCCGGTGCGGCGATCCTGCTGACGTTCGGTGCGATCAACGCGTACTTCGCCGGTGGGGCGAAGCTCGGTGCCGCACTCGGGCGGGACGGAGCGTTCCCGGCCTGGCTGGGGCAGGGGAGCAGCGCGGGCGAGGTGCCCCGGCGGAGCCTGGGAGTGATGGTCGGGGGAGTGACGATCGGACTGTGCGCGGTGCTGGCGAGTGGCGTCGGCGCCCGGGTGCTGGTGCTGGTGACGACCGGGCTGTTCGTGACCGTCTACGCGGTCGGCGTGGCCGCCGCGGTGAAGCTGCTGCCGCGGCGGAGCACGGCCTGGTGGACGGCCGTGGCCGCGATGGTGATCGTGCTGGTGCTGGCCGTGCTCACCGGTCGCTACCTGGTGTGGGCGGCCCTGGTGACGTCGGGCGCACTGCTCCACGAGCGGTTCCGGGCTCGGCGCGCGGCGGAGGCTGACCCGTCGATGTCACATTCGGGCTAGCCGGCCCTGCTCCGGACCGGACCCGGCGTGGGTCGCGTCCGAACGACCCACGCCGGCCGGAGCTCTACCAGATCGCTGGGCTGTGTTCGGCGGCGAGCGCTTGATCGTCAGCATGTCTCCGGGCGGAACGTCCGGCCGACCAGGCTAGGAGCATCAACGAACCCCCGCCGACGAAGGTCCAGACCGGAAGGTCGAAAGATCCTGCGGCGACTATGTTGTAGCCAGTCAGAGCCATGGTCACGAGCGCCACCAAGGCGACAACCGAGCTCAGCACCCGGCTCGACGATTGCCGAGCCGGATCGATGCCTGGCGGCACAACTCGCGGCCGCGCGATGTCGTTGTGCGACTTCCGGACCGAACCGCCGGCAGACGAGAGATACGTGCTGGCGATTCGTTCCACCTCGGCGCTGTCGAGCCGGGAACCGGTCCGGTGCGACTCGTCGCGGCACACGGCGTCGAGTGCCTTGTCGGACGCGTTGCCCGCATCAGCCACGTGGAGGGAACGTTGGCGTGCGAGCACACCGTAGTACCGCCATCTCGCGGCGGACCTCTCCGCGGCGGCCCTGTCGTTCGGACTCTCCGCGGTCAACGAGGCGTCCTCCCACATCCGTTGGAGACGCGAGTAGCACTGGATATCGCCGAGTTGAACGGCGACTTCGTACCAGTGCTCGGCAACTCGGTGCTGGCCCGAGTCCTGGCGAATCCGGCCGAGTTGCCGGGCCGCGTCGAGCAGATTCGCCTTGAGATCGGACAGTTCACTTTCGCGAACCCATTTTTCCGACGCGTGGTGCTTCTCGTAGAGCACGAGAAACGACGTGTAGTCCGTCGGCAGGGAAGCCCCGCCACTACGGTGTTCCCCATTCTCGTGGCAGTCGGGGTTCATCGGATCATCGTCCCTTTCGCCTTGAGGTCGTGCTTCGCGCGTTGGTACTCCCTCGTTTGAGTGAGGATTCGACCACAGATCCTCCTCACCTCCGGCCCGGGCAACGACGTCGCTCGGCTGATCAGGTTGGGTTCGAATCCGGCCAGGTGCAGCGCACAGACGGCCTTCTCGTCGTCGGTCTTCTCGTCCGCAACGAGTCGACGGTAGAAAATCCGGTCGTCGTCGTTCCAGTCGATCAAGTAGACGCTCCAGTCCTCCCAGTCGTCCGGGGCTGAGAAGCGGGCAACCTCGATCGCACGCAAGCCGACGTGCGCGGTTTTGCGAACGAACAACGCTGCCGGGCTGGACGACCCGGCTCTTTCCAGATGTTCCAGTCCATGCGCGAGAACGGTCGCGCCGAAGTCTCTCAATTCCGAAATCGGCCAGCCGAGGAGCGTGCCGGCCTTCGCGATTGATGATTTGAGTTCGTGGAAGATCCCCACGCCCTCCGGTACACCTGCCAACATTGGGAGATCGGCTCCTTATAGGTCCATCACCAGAAGATGTCGAATGTTCCGCGCCGACCGTGGGCCGGAGCCCGGCCCACGGGCAGCTTTGTTACGGCAAGAACTCGTGCAGGAACGCGGCAACCTCGAATGCGACCGTGACCCCGTCTGTGGGGTTACCGATCAGCCCGGCGGTCACGCCGATCGCTACCGAGGTCCAACCAATGGTGATGCACCGATACGTCTGTTTGACGCGGTCAGGGCGATCTCGCACTTCCGCTCCCCTTAACTGGGAATCGGCCCTCCGGGGGCCTTCCGATTCGAACGGACCCGCATGTGCGCGGGTGTGAGGTTCGAGCGGTTCGAGCGGTTTCGAGCGGTCCGCATTGAAGACCAGGAGCGGTCTACCGACGCGGCGGGAGAAGGCTATCTCACTCTCCGTGTCGTTCCAAATCGGCAGGTCGGTGGGGGTTGCGAGGTATGTGTCACCAGGTGTCAGTACTCGTTGGCCCCAAGGGGTTGCGGTGGGTCCTCGGAGCACTCCGGTCGCGGGCGGGCGAGCAGCCGTTCGCCGGAACTGCTAACTGTCCGTAATGGCAGCACGTTCGGTTCGGGCGGACCGGCGGGATTGCCGACGCGGAGGCGGGCGCTTCTCGGTGAGACTGCTCGCCCATGGGGGTCCGGGCGGTGCTGATCACCGGGGCCGGTTCGCGCGTCGGGCGGGCGCTGGTCGCCGCGCTGGCCGGCGACGGTCATCACGTGTGCGCGGCCGACTCCGATTCGGACGTCGTCCAGGCGCTGGTCGACGGGGCCGGACCGGGGGTCGTACTGGGCGTCGCCGGCCACGGGCACGACCCGGACCACCAGGACGACGCGGTCGACTACGCGCTGGCCGCGTTCGAGCGGATCGACGGGCTGGTGAACGTCGTGGCGACGGGCGGGGCCGCGCCGCGGGCCGGGGGGCGGGGCGTGCCGTCGGGGTGGATCTACCGGGTGCAACTCGCGTGGATGGCGGAGCGGGGCGGGAGCATCACGAACGTCTACCCGGTCGACGGCCCGAGCGCGGAGACGGTCGGCGCTCTGGTGAGCGTCGCCACCCGTGAGATCGCGGCCCGCCTGGGCCCGCGCACCCGGGTGACGTCGATCGTCGTCCCGGTGGCCGTTGGGGCCTCGTCCGGGCCGGCCGGGCGGGTGGATCCGGGCAGCGGGGAGCGGGTGGTGCCGGGCAGCGGGCTGCGGGTCGTGCCGGCCACCGGACCGGCGGACCGGCTGGCCGGGCTCGTGCTCCGGCTGCTGGCCGCGGACACGTCCGAGTTCACCGGCCGGACGCTGCTCGCGCGGGCGACCGGCGGCTGGTCGGCCGTCGACGGCGATCCGGTGCCGGACTGATCAGGCCGGCGCGTTCTGCGGCGCGAGTTCGGCGCTCATCACGTCGGCCGGAATCGGCTTGCCGTAGTAGTACCCCTGCCCGAGCTGGCACCCGAGCAGCCGCAGCACCCGCGCCTGCCACGACGTCTCGATGCCCTCCGCCACGGTGCCGAGCCGGAACCCGCGCGCGAGCTGCACGATCGTCCGGACCAGCGCGAACTGCCGGGCGTCGCCGGGCTCGGCGCAGGGGACGAACGCGCGGTCGATCTTGATCGTGTCGAGCGGCAGATCCTGCAGGTAGGCCAGCGACGAGAAGCCGGTGCCGAAATCGTCGATCGCCACCCGCACACCGGCCTTGCGGAGCTCGGCCAGGTGCATGACCGCGCGTGACCGGGGCATGCCGCTACCGAGCAGCACGCTCTCGGTGATCTCCAGCGTGAGCGCCGAAGGCGGCAGCCCGCTGTCGGCGAGCGCGCTGTGGACGACCGCGGTGAAGTTGGCCTCGCGCAGCTGGTGCACCGACACGTTGACCGCGACCCGGGTGCCGTGGTCGCGGTGCCAGGCCGCCGCGTCCCGGCAGGCCTGCCGCAGCACCCAGGTGCCGAGCGCGACGATCTGGCCGCTGTCTTCGGCGGCGGGAATGAACTGGTCCGGGCTGACCGACCCGCTCTCGCCCTCCCAGCGGGCCAGCGCCTCGACGCCGACCCACCGGCCGTCCTGCAGGTCGACGACCGGCTGGTAGTACACCGAGAACTGGTCCTGATCGAGCGCTTCCCGCAGCCGGTCGACCATCCTCGCTTGCGCCAGATGCCTGGTCCGCAGCTGCGAGTCGTAGCAGACGAGCTGATCGCGGCCGGCCTCCTTCGCCGCATACAGCGCCAGGTCGGCGTCGCCGAGCAACCGCGCGGTGCCGACCTCGGCCTCCAACGGACGCAACCCCAGGCTGGCCGCCGTGTACAGCTGGTACGGGCAGACCCGGAACGGACGCCGCACGGCCGCGAGGATCGCTTCCGCGTACCGGACGCAGATGTCGTGGTCGTCGTCCTGCAGCAGCACCGCGAACTCGTCACCGCCCAGCCGGGCCAGCAGGTGCGGCGGCGCCACGACCTCGCGGACCCGCTCGCTCAGCGCGACCAGCAGTTCGTCGCCGACCTCGTGGCCGTACCGGTCGTTGACGTCTTTGAACCCGTCGAGGTCGAACAGCAGCAGCGTGCCCGGTTCGTCGTTGCTGAGCGCGTCGTCGATCGACTCGCCGAGCAGCGTCCGGTTCGGGAGGCCGGTGAGCGGGTCGTGCGTGGCCTGACGGCTCAGCTCGCGGCGGAGCGTCAGCTGCTCGCCGAGCGCGGTCTCCAGTGCCTCGGTGCGGGCGTCGAGCGTGGTGGCGCGCTGTTCGGCGACCTGGGCGAACGCGGTCAGCCGGGCGACCAGGAGTACGGCGGTGACCGTGGTCGCGGTCAGCGGCACCACGACGTCCACCGCCGTGATCTGGCTCGGCTGGTGGAACTCGCGCAGCAGGGAGATCGCGGTGGCGATCGGTCCGACGAGGATGAGCAGCACGTACCCGTTCGCGATCACCCGGCGGTTCGGACGCTCGGCGGGCGCGGGATCGACGGCGGCGGACGGATGCAGCGCGGCGGTGGCGAGCAGCAGCGTGCCGACCAGCCAGCCGAGCATCGAGGGGGCGGCACCGAGCGTCGAGCCGGTGTGCAGGCGGGCGGCCATCGCGATCGTGTCACCGGCGCAGAGCGAGATCAGCCCGAGCACGGCCAGCACGCCGGACGGCGTCCGGATGCGCGCGGTCACCACCTGTCTGGCCGTTGTCGTCACCATCAGCAGGCCGAGCATCGGCAGCAGGGACGCGGTGACCGCGACGACGCCGTCGACCGCGAACGCGTCGAGTACCGGGTCGATGACGCCGGACCAGGCCAGCACGACGATCGTGCAGGCGAGGATGCCGAACTCGGTCGCGTTGGTGAGCTTGGTGCGCTGCCGTCCGTACAGCGGGAGGACGCCGAGCGCGGCCGTCAGCAGCAGGTAGACCGCCAGGTACAGGTAGTCGACGGCGGACCCGGGCAGCGGCGCGTGCAGTCCGGCCACGACGTCGACCCGCTGGACCAGCTTCGTGGCGGCCAGAAGCCCGATCGCGGCCAGGACGATCAGCCAGCTCAGCCGCTGCACGGGCCGGTTGACCCGGATGCCGATGGCCAGACCGGCGATCGTGCCGAGTTCGGCCAGGCTGCACAGCAGCGGTTGCGCGTCCGTCGGCGCGAGATTGGCCGCCGCGATGAAGCCGAGCCCGCCGAGAAGGAACCAGCGCCACCCCTCCGTGTGCGCCGCGACCCCGGTCGGATCGTCGCGCAGCACCCATCTCCTCGTGACGAGTGACGTCAAAACCACTTGCACCCCCGGCATCGCGGGTCCCGGTCGCCCCAACCGCGGACCACCATTGCACCACTGGGGGTCGCTCAGGTGGAAAACAAGAGCACGTGTCGCTTTTACTCCGACCGATTTGGACAGACGGATCGTCCGCCGTCCGCCGTCCGGCTACCGCTTGGGGGCACGTCCGCCGTCAGGCGTCATCCGGGTCGGTGGACGGCCAGGCACGGAAGGCCGTGTCGAGAGCTTTGACGAGCTGGCTGAACGAGCGGTCGACGTCCTGGGGGAGCCCGAAGCCGCCGGCCGCCTCCAGCGACACGAAACCGTGCATGGCACTGCGGAGCGCCCGGGTGGCGTCGACCGCGTCGTCGCCCTCCAGGCCGTAGCCGCGCAGCGTCCCGTAGATCGTGCCGACCGCGCGTTCGCCCGCCTTGACGTGGACCGGGTCGTCGGGGGCGGGGACGCGCTGGGTGGTCAGGTACCGGCCCGGGTGGGCGTGGGCATAGGCCCGGTACGCGTCGGCGACGGCCATCACCGCCTCCAGTGACGATCGTCCGACGGCCGCGGTGGCCATCGCCTCGGAAAGTTCTTCGGAGGCCAGCGCCGACAGCTTCTGGCGCAGCGCATCGAGGCCCTTCACGTGTTTGTAGAGGCTGGGGAGCGCGACGCCGAGGCGCTGGGCGACCAGGGCGAGCGTGAGCTTGTCGAGCCCGACCTCGTCGGCCAGATCGGCGGCCTCGGCGACGACGATCGCCGGGGTCAGCCCGGCCCTAGGCAGGGTAGCTCATCTCCATAGCCTCCAAGCTAATCGGGTTAGCTTTCCACGTCAAGGGCCTTTACCTGCGGCGTAATCGACAGGCGTACCCGCGGTCGGGAGCCTTGATCATCGACACCCAGGAGGAGACATGGCCGCATACGCGCTGGCGCACCTGTACGAGTTGTCGAGTCACCCGGACGTGTTCGAGTACCTCGAGCGGATCCAGTCCACGATGGATCCCTTCGGCGGGCGGTTCATCGTCCACGGGACGGTGCCCGAGGTCGCGGAGGGCGAGTGGCCCGGCACCGTCGTCATCATCGAGTTCCCGGGTGTGGACGAGGCCCGGGGGTGGTACCTGTCGCCCGCCTACCAGGAGATCCTGCCCCTGCGGACCGACCACATCCCGGGTGTGGCGATCCTCGTCGACGGGGTCGGGCCCGGGTACGACGCGAAGCTGACCGCCGCACGGATGCGGGAAGCGGCGCTCTAGTCCGCGTTTCACGGGTTCAGGTCGTCTGGGCCTCGGCCACGGCGGGCTGCTGGCCTTTGAAAGGCGGCCTTAGTACTGCAACGGCATTCGGCACGGGACCGGCCGGTCCGGCATCCAGGTCGTGTCACGGGGTCCCATGATCTGGACTCCGTCTCGTCGACTGGGACGACCCGTCTGATTCCCGCACCAAGCCCGGGCTGTGCGGCTGGTCATGGCGAATCATTCGGGGGAACGCCGAGATCGATGGAACATCGCCCCCGCGAGAGCACCCGCAACTTTCCATCGATAACCATTTCCGCTGGACCGGGGCATCGGGCCGCGGCCCACTGTCGTTGCCGTACGAGTACTGCAGCAGCGTTTCGTTAGATAGCTGTCGTCTTCGCTGGTAGTGGGCGTTCTTCGCATGGGCTTGGTGGCGTCGGCGGAGTCGTGAGCAGGCCGGGACATGTGGGGTTGGGCGTGTCGGGGTGTGGATCAGGTGTGTCCCGCAGGTCATCGCGGACGAGGTCGGCGTCCCACCGGGCGATCCGCAGGAACCGCTGCATCCGATCCGGCGTCGAATCCCCGGGCCGCCTCCGCCAGCTGCCAGCCGTTCTTACGTTGCACCGGCGCCAGCAAACCAGTCAGATACACCCGCGCCTGCCGGCGCGGCTCCGCCCGCCCGAACCGGCCCGCGATCCGCGCCACCAACGCATCCAGACCCGCAGCCCACACCGCTCAATCAGCACTGACCACATCAGACACCTGAACAGACCAGTACAACGAAACGCCGCTGTCGTACTAGTTCCAGCCGTAGTCGCGGCGGAGTTCGCGGGCGATCACGTCGAAACGATCGCGGGGCAGGATCGCGCCTTCGCGGCGGATGCCGTCGTCGTCGACCTCGAGCACCCGGTCGAGCCGGATCCAGCTCGGCCGGTTCTCGCGGTCCCAGGCGTCGGCGCCGAGCCCGTACCAGTGTGGCTGGCCGTCGCGCTCTTCGTTCGACGAGAGCATGAGCCCCAGCAGCGTCTTGCCGCGCCGCCCGACGACCAGCACCGGCCGGTCTTTGCCCTGGCTGGGGTCGTCCTCGTACGGCACCCACGTCCAGACGATTTCGCCGGGATCGGCGTCACCGTCGAGGTCGGGTGCGTACGCGAGGGTGTTGGTTCGGATCACGCCCGAACCCTAGCCGGAGGGCCGAACCCAAGCCGGGGCCGAACCCTAGCCGGGGGGCCGCGCGGCGAATCGCTGCTGCCCCTGGATTGTTGTCGAGATTTTGCGTTAACTTGCAAGCGTGACTCGACGGCTTGCGGAAGTGGCGCAGAAAGTAGGGGTCAGCGAGGCCACGGTCAGCCGTGTCCTCAACGGACGCCCCGGGGTGTCCGACGACACCCGGGAAGCCGTGCTCACCGCGCTCGACGTCCTCGGCTACGAGCGGCCCACCCAGCTCCGTGGCGACCGCGGGAGGCTCGTCGGCCTCGTCCTGCCCGAGCTGCAGAACCCGATCTTCCCGGCGTTCGCCGAGGTGGTCGGCGATGCGCTGGCCCAGAAAGGCTTCACGCCGGTGCTGTGTACCCGCACGGCCGGTGGCGTCAGCGAAGCGGAGTACGTCGACCTGTTGCTCGAGCAGCACGTGTCCGGCGTCATGTTCGCGAGCGGTCTGTTCTCGCAGGCCGACGCCGAGCACTCGCACTACGAGCGGCTGGCCTCCCGCCGGCTCCCGGTCGTGCTGGTCAACGCGGGTATCGAGCGGCTGCGCTTCCCCCGCGTCTCGTGTGACGACGGGGTGGCCGTGGCCCAGGCGCTCGGCCACCTGCGCTCGCTCGGTCACGAGCGGATCGGGTTGCTCCTCGGGTCGGCCGATCACGTGCCGTCCCAGCGCAAGCTTGTGGAATTCCGGCAACGAGCGGGCGAGTTGGGCCTGGATGCTCCGCCGGAATTCGTGGTGAATGCGATGTTCTCGGTCGAGGGCGGGCAGGCGGCGGCGACCAAGCTCATCGAGCGTGGGGTCACCGGAATCATCTGCGCGAGTGACGTCCTGGCGCTCGGCGCGGTGCGGGCGGCCCGACGGCGCAGGCTCGCCGTTCCGGAGGACCTCTCGGTGGTGGGGTACGACGACTCCGCGTTCATGAACTGCACCGACCCGCCGCTCACGACGGTCCGGCAGCCGATCGAGGCGATGGGGCGCGCGGCGGTCGAGCTGCTGGCCAACCAGATCAAGGGCGTGTCGGTGGCGCCGGATGAGCTGCTCTTCGAGCCGGAGCTGGTGGTGCGCGCGAGCACCGCGAGGTGCGCGGCCGGCTGATGGGAGCGGTCGCGGCGCGGTTCGGTCGGTGGTGACGGGTGGTCGCGCACCGAGGTCTCGTGGTCGTCGGTTGGCGAGGGCGCCGCTGGGTGGGTCGTGTCCGGCGCGGGGCCCGTCGAGGTCGGTGGTCGCGCGCGTTCTCGCGCAGGTTGTTGCTGGTGGCGTGTTCTCGTCTTCGGGTCTGGTGGGTGGTCGGCTGGCGAGGCGTCGGCGGGTGGGGCGCATCCGGTGTGGGGCCTGTTGAGGTCGTTGGGCGTGGGGGTCTTCGCGCGGGTGGTTGATGGTGACCGGCGTGGATCGCGGGTCAGGTCTGGTGGTGGCTGCGTGCCGTGGGGGGCTGGGCGCATTCCCTGCGCGGGTTGGTGGTGAGGACGGGCGCGTTCGTGGGTCAGGGCTGGTCGGGGTCCCGTCTGGGTGGGCGGAGGCGGCTGAGGTCGGGCGGCTGAGGTCGGGGCTGCGGGCGTCCTAGCTGCGGGCTGGGGCGTGGGGCTCGGGCTTCGTGGCGGAGGTGGCGAGCGGTGCGGGGAGCCCGCGACAGCGAGGGCGGCGCCGGCCATGAACCGGGCCATGGTCGCGTCGCCGCAACGGCCGCCGGCGGGCTCCGGATCTGCGCAAGGCGTTTGCGCGCCGCTTGCGCAAGCCCTGTCGGGCACCCGACCACCCGCCCCCACCGTGATCTAGTCGATATTTTTCAATTCTCGATACAGATCTTGCACTGCTTTGTCGGGGCGCCCTATGGTCTGCGGCACGCGCTCTCCGTAACTACCCCGCGACGGCGGGCGCGGTGGGGTGTCGCCACTACGCGCCACAACGAAGGGCACTCGACGATGAGAACCACCCATCTGCGCGCTGCGACCGCAGCGTTAGCCGCCTGCTCGCTGCTCGCCGCCGCCGCGTGCTCGAGCTCCGACGACGACACCGGCCAAGGCGGAAAGGTCCGCATCACGGTCAACTGCGAGCCGCCGAAGTCGGCGGCGATCGACCGCGCCAGTTTCGAAGAAGACATCGCGCTCTTCGAGAAGCAGAACCCCGACATCGACATCGTCGCCCACGACGCGTTCCCGTGCATGGACCCGAAGACGTTCGACGCCAAGCTGGCCGGCGGCCAGATGGAAACCGTCTACTACGTCTACTTCACCGACGTCGCGAACGTGGTCAAGCGCCACCAGGCCGCCGACATCTCGAAGTACACCGACAAGGTCGCCGGCTACGGCGACATCCAGCCGTCGGTCACCGACATCTTCAAGAGCGACGGCAAGACCTACGGCCTCCCGCGCACGAACTACTCGATGGGCCTGATCTACAACAAGGCGCTCTTCTCCAAGGCCGGCCTCGACCCCAGCAAACCGCCTACCACCTGGGAAGAAGTCCGCGCCGCGGCCAAGAAGATCGCCGGGCTCGGTCAGGGCACGGTCGGGTACGCCGACTACAGCGCGAGCAACCAGGGCGGCTGGCACTTCACCGCCGAGATGTACTCGCAGGGCGGCACGATGGTGTCCGAGGACGGCAAGAAGGCAACTGTCGACTCGCCCGAGGGCAAGGCCGTGCTGCAGTCGCTGAAGGACATGCGCTGGGCCGACAACAGCATGGGCACCAAGCAGCTCCTGCAGATCACCGACGTCCAGCAGCTGATGGGCGCGGGCAAGCTCGGCATGTACCTCTCGGCGCCGGACAACATCCCCGAGGTCGTGAAGAAGTACAAGGGCTCGTACGACGACCTGGCGATCGCCCCGATGCCCGGCAACAAGGCGACGCTGCTCGGCGGCGACGGCTACATGTTCAACCGCAAGGCGACGCCGGAACAGATCGAGGCCGGCGTCAAGTGGGTCGAGTTCCAGAACCTGCAGCCCGGGAGCGGCTCGAACAACTGGGAGCGCGCGGCCCGCAACAAAGCGCCCGTCGGCCTGCCGCAGCCGAACCTGTGGACCGGCGCCACCGCGGACAAAGACAACACGCTGAAAAAACAGTACGCGAACGTCCCGGTCGAGAACTACCAGCTGTTCCAGGACACGGTCGTCCCCGGCAAGCTCGAGCCGCCGCAGGCGCAGCAGATCTACTCGGTGATGGACGGCGTCATGTCGGCGGTACTCACCAACCGCAACGCCGACATCGACAAGCTGCTCGGTGACGCGTCCGACAAGATCGACCGCCTGCTGGCGAACCAGCGCTGATGGCAGTACTGACGACGACGGTCCTGCGGCTCGAAAAGAGCCGCAGGACCACCAAAAAGCTCAAGGACAACGTCGTCGCCTACGGCTTCCTCGCCGGTGGCCTGATCTGCTTCGGGCTGTTCTCCTGGTACCCGGCGTTCCGGGCGCTGGTGCTGGCGTTCCAGCAGACGAACTCGGTCGACGAGCCGACCTGGGTCGGGCTGGAGAACTTCCGGCTGCTGTTCGGCGACCCGGAGTTCGTGGCCGCCTGGCGCAATACGTTCTACTTCACCGGGCTCGCGCTGGTCATCGGGTTCCTGGTGCCGTTCGCGCTCGCGGTGCTGCTCAACGAATTGCGGCACGCGAAGGCGTTCTTCCGGCTCGCGGTCTACCTGCCGGTGATGATCCCGCCGGTGGTCACCGCGCTGCTCTGGAAGTGGTTCTACGACCCCGGGCCCGGCCTGTTCAACGAGGTGCTGCGCTTCCTGCACCTGCCGACGTCGGACTGGACGAACTCGACGAACACCGCGCTGATCTCGCTCGTGCTCGTGGCGACCTGGGCGAACCTGGGCGGCACGGTGCTGATCTACCTGGCCGCGCTGCAGGGCATCCCGGGCGAGCTCTACGAGGCGGCCGAACTCGACGGCGCGAGCGTCTGGCAGCGGATCCGGCACGTGACGATCCCGCAGACCCGGTTCGTCATGTTGATGCTGCTCCTGCTCCAGATCGTCGCCACGATGCAGGTGTTCACCGAGCCCTACATCATGACCGGCGGCGGCCCCGAGGACGCGACGATCACCGTCCTCTACCTGATCTACAAGTACGCGTTCGTCTACCTCGACTACGGCAGCGCCTGCGCACTCAGCGCGATGCTGCTGGCGTTCCTCGGCGTGTTCTCCGCTCTCTACCTCCGCCTGACCAGGGAGGCGACGTGAGAACGCTGATTTCCGAATCCTCACTGAAACGCTACAAGGTCCTCTACTGGGTCATCTTTACCGGCGCTGTGGCGGCGTTCGTCCTCGCGTTCCTGTTCCCGATCTACTGGATGGTCACCGGTGCGCTGAAGTCGTCGGACGAACTCGTCCGCACCCCACCGACGCTGGTACCGGACCAGGTCCATCCGGAGAACTACACCGACGCCTGGGACACGCTCAGCCTCACTACCCACCTGACGAACACCGCGATCCAGGCGGCTGGTGCCTGGCTGTTGCAGATCGTGTTCTGCACGCTCGCCGCCTACGCGCTGTCGCGGCTGAGGCCCGTGTTCGGTTCGGTGATCCTCGGGGGCATCCTGGCGACGCTGATGGTGCCGGCGTCGGCGCTGCTCGTACCGAAGTACCTCACGGTCGTCGACGTGCCGATCGTGCACGTCAACCTGCTGAACAGCCCGCTGGCGATCTGGCTGCCCGCGGTGGCCAACGCGTTCAACCTGTACCTGCTCAAGCGCTTCTTCGACCAGATCCCGACCGAGCTGATCGAAGCGGCGGAGATCGACGGCGCCGGGCCGGTGCGCCGGCTGTGGCACGTCGTCCTGCCGCTCTCCCGGCCCGTCCTCGGTGTCGTCTCGATCTTCGCGGTCGTCGCGGTCTGGCAGGACTTCCTCTGGCCGCTGCTGGTCTTCTCCGATACGAACAAGTCACCGATCAGCGTCGCGCTGGTGCAGCTGTCGAGCGACGCGCCGGTCAGCCAGTTGATCGCCGCGATGGTGATCGCCAGCGTGCCGATGGTCGCGCTGTTCCTGGTTTTCCAACGTCACATCATTGCCGGGATCGGCGCAGGGAGTCTCAAGGGATGAGCTGGTGGAAAACCGCGGCGATCTATCAGATCTACCCGCGCAGCTTCAAGGACGGCAACGGCGACGGGATCGGCGACCTCGCCGGGGTCCGGGCCCAGCTTCCGTACCTGGCCGACCTCGGCGTCGACGCGCTCTGGTTCAACCCCTGGTACCCGTCGTCGGGCGCGGACGGCGGGTACGACGTCATCGACTACCGGGACATCGACCCGGAGTACGGCACGCTCGCCGAGGCCGAGAAGCTCATCGCGGAAGCCAGGGCGCTGGGACTGCGGACGATCGTCGACGTCGTACCGAACCACATCTCGCACCTGCACCCCTGGTTCCAGCGTGCGCTGGAAGGCCACGACCGGGACCTGTTCTGGTTCCGCGACCACCCCAACAACTGGACGTCGGAGTTCGGCGGCGACCCGTGGACCCAGCTGCCGGACGGCGACTGGTACCTGCACCTCTTCACCGCCGAGCAGCCCGACCTGAACTGGACCCATCCCGCGGTGCGGCAAGAGCACGAAGACGTGCTGCGCTTCTGGTTCGACCGCGGCGCGGCCGGCGTCCGCATCGATTCGGCCGTTCTGCCGGTGAAGGACCCGGCGCTGCCGGACCTCGAGGCCGGCCGGCCGCATCCGTTCGTCGACCGGGACGAACTGCACGACATCTACCGGTCGTGGCGGAGGGTGGCCGACTCGTACGAGGACCCGCGGATCCTGGTCGGTGAGCTCTGGCTCCCGGATGCCGCGCGCTTCGCACGCTACCTGCGCCCGGACGAGCTGCACACGGCGTTCAACCTCGACTTCCTCACCTGCCCTTGGGACGCGACCCGGCTGCGCGCCTCGATCGACACCACGCTCGCCGCCCACGCGCCGGTCGACGCGCCGGCGACCTGGGTGTTGTCCAACCACGACGTGACCCGGGTCGTGAGCAGATACGGGCGGACGGACACGTCGTTCTCGTTCGGAGCCAAGAAGGCGGGCGTCCCGACCGACCTCGAGCTGGGCACCCGGCGGGCGCGGGCCGCGGCGCTGCTGGCCTGCGCGCTGCCCGGCGCGGTCTACGTCTACCAGGGTGAGGAACTCGGGCTCCCGGAGTACGAGGTCCCCACCGACGCGATCCGCGACCCGATGCACTTCCGCTCCGGTGGGGTCGACCCGGGCCGGGACGGGTGCCGGATCCCGCTTCCGTGGTCGGGCGGTTCCCCGCCGTACGGTTTCGGAGCGACGCCGACCTGGCTGCCGCAGCCGGCCGGGTGGGACGGGTTGACCGTCGAGGCCCAGGACGGCGCGCCGGACTCGATGCTGACGCTCTACCGCTCGGTGTTGCGGCGGCGGCGCGAGTTCTCCGGCAGCCTGCGGTGGCTCGATCGGGGCGTCGGCGTGCTCGCGTTCGCCCGCGACGCGGGGCCGGTCTGCGTAGTGAACCTGTCGCCGGCGCCGGTGGCGCTCGACGGTGAGGTCGTGCTGGCGAGCGGACCGATCGAGGACGGGTTCTTGCCGGTGGATACCGCCGCCTATATAAGGATTGACTTATAATCGCGAGGTGCACGCCTTCGATGTCCTGGGAGATCCGGTCCGGCGCCGGATCCTGGAGTTGTTGGCCGACGGCGAGCAGAGCGCCGGTGACGTGACCGCGGCGGTGCGGGCCGAGTTCGGGCTCTCGCAGCCCGGCGTTTCGCAGCACCTGCGGGTACTCCGCGAAAACGGGTTCACGACCGTCCGGGCCGAGGGTGCCCGGCGCCTGTACGCGGTCGACCCGGCCCCGCTCCAGGAGGTCGACGCCTGGCTCGACCAGTACCGCCGGTTCTGGAACCAGGGACTCGACGCGCTCGGCACCGAACTGGCCCGAGGTCGTCGGCGCCGCGGTTGATCCTGAGCGGCGGTCGTCACGTTAGGTAGATGTGGGACGATCACGGCCATGACCAGCCAGGGCTTCGCGCGGGAGGCGCGCGCCGGGGTTTTCACCCTGGTTTGCCTGAGCTTGTCGATCGCGCTGCACTCCTGGGCCGCGGGCGGACCGCCTTCGATGACCGCGATGTTCGCCGGTGCCGGCCTCGTTCTGGTCGTCGCGTTCGGGCTCGCCGGGCGTGAGCGGCGCTACCCGTTCCTCGTCTCGGTGATGCTGACCGCCCAGGCCGTCCTGCACCTGCTGTTCGAGGTGCTGCCGCACGCCGGTCACCACGGCGAGGCGGCGGTGACGCTCGGTGGCCTGCCGTCCGTCGCGATGGTGCTGGCGCACCTCGGGGCCGGCCTGTCGGCTGCGGCCTGGTTGCGCGGCGGCGAGACCGCCGTCCGGCGGATCTGCGGGTGGCTCGCCCGTACGGCCGGGCCCTTGCACCTGCTCTGGACGCTCGTCCGCGCACTGATCCGGCCCGCGCACCGTCCCGCTCTGGCCCGGGCGGCCGAACACCCGATCGCGCGGTACGCGACGGAGTGGCGCCACAGCGTGATCCGGCGGGGCCCACCTGCCGCCTGCGCGCGCTAGCTCGACCTTCTCTCTCCCCGCACGGCGATGCGCCGTGTGCGTTGCGTGTTTGCCTACCCTCCTGAACCCCGCCATACCCCCGTGAAAGGACCTAGACATGACGGTAACGACGGGCCACCGACGGCTCCTGGTGCGCGCCGCCGCGGTGGTCTTCGCCACCGGCGTCGCGGTGCTGGGCTTTGCCGGCCCGGCGTCCGCGCACGTGACGGTCAACCCGTCCGAGGCGACGCAGGGCGGCTACGCCGCGTTGACGTTCCGCGTGCCCAACGAGGAGGCGGCCGCCTCGACGACAAAACTCGAGGTTGTCCTCCCGTCTGACAACCCGATCGCCTCGGTGTCGGTCAAGCCCGTCCCCGGCTGGAAGATCGAGACCACGACGTCCAAGCTGCCCAAGCCGATCACCACTGACGACGGTCAGCTGACCGAGGCCATCAGCAAGATCACCTGGACCGCCACCGCTCCGGCCAACGCGATCGCGCCGAACCAGTTCCAGGAGTTCTCGATCTCCGTCGGACCGCTGCCGGAGACCGACAAGCTGGTGTTCAAGGTGCTGCAGACGTACTCGAACGGCGAGGTCGCCCGCTGGATCGAGGAGCAGACCGGCAGTGAGGAGCCGAAGAACCCGGCTCCGACGCTGACGCTGACCAAGGGCAGCGGCGACGGTGACCACCACGACGCCGCGAAGACCGACACCAGCGAGGCCGCGTCCGCGTCCAGCACGTCCGGCTCCGAGTCTGGGAACGGGCTCGCGATCGGCCTGGGCGTCGCCGGGCTGGTCGCCGGTGTGGCCGGCCTGATCGCCGGCCTGCTGGCGCTGCGCCGCTCGACCGCCTCCTGACTTGTACGCTCCTGACCTGGCCGGATACCGCCCGCACCGCACGATCGAGAACATCGACCTGTGCGGAGACGGACGGGCGGTACCCGGCCTCGTCGCACGCTTCTACCGGCGCTCCGAGGGCGCGCGGGTGTCGTCGGTCGGGCACTACACGTACCGCGGCGAGGACACGTTGCTGGCCTGGGGTTACGTCGGCGAGCCGGACTGCGCGTTCCACGCCGTCGGGCTCCCCGGCCGGGGCTGGGACGCACCGCGACCCGGCTGTCCGCGCGCCGAGCTCGTGCTCGCCGCCGACGGCCGGGTCGTCGGGATGTTCCTGCGCTAGGCGGTCTGCTCGACCCGGGCCGACCGGCGTACGACGGCGACCGACAGCACGGTCAGCGCCAGGCCGCTGGTGAGCGCGACCGCGTGCAGTGCGGGGTTCGCGATCGGGACGAACGCGACCACCGCCACCGGTAGTTGGAGGCCGATGACCAGGGCCAGCAGCGCGCCCCGGCGGGCACCACCCCAGAAGTAGGCCGTCCACAGTGGTGCCGTCACGACGGCGAGCGTCAGGACGTCCAACAGCGAGTGCAGGTAGGGATTCGCCACCCGATCGTGAGCGAACGCGGACGCGGGCGAAGCCACGGCCAGGACGGTTAAGGCTCCGGCGAGCACAACGAGCAGTCGACGCATGGCGCCTCCTCGGGCTTGGCTGGTGGGCCCTTCACTGATCGAGGTTAGGCGACGACGGTCGGTAAGTGAAGGCACTCCTAAGGGGAGACCTCGAGTACCCCGCGCATCCCGCTCTCGGCGTGGTACAGGCACGGGAACGGATACCGGCCCGGCTTCGACACGGTCACCCGGAACGTGACCGTCTGTCCGCCGTTGACGTTTCCCGCCGTCTGGTTCCGGAGCGTCAGGTCGTGCGGTGTCACCCCGATGTTCTGCAGGCGGAACTCGATCACACCCGGCTTCGCCGTCACGTGGTCGGGGACGAATTTCAGGTCGTCGGTCATGCTCACCGAGATCCGCTGGACGCCGTCCGGGCCGGTCGTGGCGGCGACCGCGGGTGCCTCGGAGGTCGCCGCGGTGACCGGGGCGTCCGACGCCCCGACGCCGCCGGGTCCACCCTCGGGGCCCCAGGAGCAGCCGGCGACGACGAGTACCAGGGCCAGAATCGCTCGTTTCACCGGTTGATCTCCTCGAACAGGGACTGGCCGAGGTACCGGCCGGCGGTGGCGCCGCCGGGCATCGCGAACAGCGCGCTGGTCTCGTGCCGGGTGAACGCGCCGAGCCGGTCGTGCCCCGCGACGAGGTTCTGCTGCACCGGGATGAACCCGGTCCGGGGATCGGACTGCCAGGCCAGGAAGATCAGCCCGGCCTCGACGCTCCCGTCGGGCAGCGGGTCGGCGAACGAGTAACCCCGCCGCAGCAGCGCCGCGCCCCGGTTGAACGCCGACGTCGCCAGCCGGATGTGCGAGTTCTCCGCGATCATCGGCGCGCCGTCCGAGCCCCGCCGCCCGAAGTTCGCCGGGGTCGTCTCGACGCCGCCGGACAGCGGTGCGCCGCTCTGCTTCTTCCGGCCGATCACCTGCTCCTGGTCGGCGACCGGGTGTTTCTCCCAGTCGTCGAGCAGCATCCGGATCCGGCGGACGACCAGGTACGAGCCGTCCTTCATCCAGCCGTCGTCGGCGAACACGGTGCGGGCGAACGTCGCCTCGGTGGGTTTCGGGTTGCGGGTGCCGTCGAGCTGCCCCATCAGGTTGCGGACGGTCGCGCCCTCGTTCGTCGTCACGCCGCGGCCGCGGGTGAAACCGGCGAACTGCCAGCGCGGTTTCGCGACGCCGGCGGCGAGCCGTTCGAGCGTCCGGAGCGCCGAGAACGCCACGACCGCGTCGTCGGCCGAGACCAGGACGCCCAGGTCACCGTCGCTGCGGGACGCGTCGAGCGACTCGCCCGCGAACGCCGGGAGCGGGGCCAGCGCCGCCGGGCGGGCGGTCACCGGGATACCCGCCCGGCCGAACAGGCTCGGCCCGAAGCCGACAGTGATCGTGAGGCTCGCCGGACCGCTGTCGGCGGTCGGATCGTCCTTCGCGTTGCCGGTGGTGAGGGCCTCGGCCGCGGTGGTCCAGCGTTGCAGCAGCGCCTTCAGAGCGCCGGCGTCGGTGCCGGGGAGCAGGTCGAACGCGGCGACCCGGGCGTGCGACTGGCGCTGGACCGGTGTCGCGATACCGGCCTGGCGGGCGCCCCGGAACGGCACGACCTTGCTGCCGACCGACCCCAGCGGAACCGTCGTGGTCTGTTCCGGTGCCGCCGCCGGTGGACCGCTGCCCGCGGCCAGTTGCAGGCCCGCCCCGGCGAGGCCGCCGACCCCGAGCGCCCCGGCCAGGCCCACCAGCTCCCGCCGGCTGACGCCCTGCCGACGGGTGCCGGTGAGCACCGGTTCTTCGTCCTCTCCGGGCTCCGGCTCCGGCTCGGACTCTTCGGCGACGGCATCGGCGACCGCGACGGCATCGGCATCGGCATCGGCGGCAGGCCGGGAAGCCGCTGCGGTTGAGCGTCCGGAAAGTAGTAGTTGGAGGGCGAGGGCGCCGAGCAGGCCCAGCCCGAGGCCCAGGCCGAGCAGGACCGAGAGCCGGTCGACGGCCGGCGGGAGCACGGTCGGGGCCGAGGAGCGCCAGAAGACCGGCAGGTCGGGCACGCCGGACGCGACCGCGACGCAGACCCCGACGATCGCCGCGGCCCAGGTCCCCCCGTCCCGGCGGCGTCCCAGCAGGTACACCGCGAACCCGCCGATCGCCCACACCGCGGCCTGCGGCAGCAGCGGCACGACGAACGCGCTGAACCCGCGATCGCCGAGCAGCGCGACCCCGATGCTGTGCGCCGCGTCCGCGAGCACGACCAGCAGCGTCGCGGCGGCGAGCAGCGGGAACGCCCAGCGTCGGCCGATCGCGACGCAGAGCGCGGGCGCCGCGAGCAGAGCCAGCGCGGCTGCGAACCACCCCCACGGAGCCGGGCCGGGCACCCAGGTGAGCGTCCCCGACCCGATCAGGGCCTTACCGCCGTAGTCGAGCGTGATCGTCCAGCGGCTGAGCGTGTGCACCTCGTCGGGCGCCGCGCTCACGACCGGGGGCAGCGTGGTCTGCATCCAGTGGGTCCGGTGGTCGTGCCAGCGAAACGAGTTCTGACCGGAGATCTTCCGCCAGGACGGCGCCTTCTTCGGGTCCGCGGTCGCCGGGACGCTGGTCACGCCGTACCGGTCGGCGTTCAGGTAGTACGCGGGCGAGTTCTCGTTGACGAAGACGCCGTCCGGCCCGACCTTCGCGTACGGCTCGCCCTGGTAGCCCCGGACGACGACCGGGGTGTCCGTGGTGTCGCGGACCTCGAGCTTGCTGCCGTTCTCCACCACCCGCAGCTCGACGCCCGGCACGCCGGAGAACTGCGTGAGGGTCGTGCGGAAGTCGGTCGCGCCGACACCGCCGACCGTGTGCGCCGACGCCGGCCCGGCCCCGAGCGCGAGGATCCCCGTCACCAGGGCGGCGAGCACCGCGAACCGGCGGAGCCACATGCGTGAACCTGCACTTCCTCGTCGGGACGTCCTGGCATTGGTCGCTCGGGCGTCGCCGGAGGTTCCCGGCACAGGGAGATAGTCGTCACTCCGGTCGGCGGCCCGTGCGGGCACCGCTCCGGCGAGGAGCTACCGTCTGCTGCCGTGACCTCCGTGTTTCCCAATGAAGTCGTTACGGTCGTCGGGATCGGTGCCGACGGCTGGACCGGGCTCGGGGATCCCGCACGGGCCGCGCTGGGTGAGGCCGACGTCGTGTTCGGCAGCCGGCGGCAGCTCGCCCTGCTCCCGGCGGATCTCCCGGCCGAGCGGGCGGGCTGGCCGCGGCCGATGCTGCCGGCGATCCCGTCGCTGCTCGGCGCACACGCCGGACGCCGGATCGTGGTGCTGGCCAGCGGCGATCCGATGTTCTTCGGCGTCGGCTCGACGCTGGTGCGCCAGCTCGGTGCCGAGCGCGTGCGAGTGCTCACGCACCCCTCGTCGATCTCTCTGGCCTGTGCCCGGCTGGGCTGGCCGGAGGAGAGGGTCGAGATCGTCAGCCTGGTCGGGCGTCCGGTCGAGCGGCTGCACACGGCGATCCACCCGGGCCGCCGGGTGCTCGCGCTGAGCGCCGACGGGTCGACGCCCGCGCAGGTCGCGGCACTGCTGGTGGGGCGCGGGTACGGCCCCAGCAGCCTCACGGTGCTGGAGCACCTGGGCTCGGAGGCGGAGACCCGGCGGACGGGAACGGCGTCCGAGTGGGCCGGCGAGAGCACCGCGGCACTGAACGTGATCGCGATCGAGTGCGTGGCCTCGCCGGACGCCCAGCTGCTCCCGCTGGTGCCCGGTCTGCCCGACGACGCGTTCGATCACGACGGCCAGATCACGAAACGTGAGGTCAGGGCGATCACGCTGGCCCGGCTCACGCCGATTCCGGGCCAGTTGCTGTGGGACGTCGGCGCGGGCGCGGGGAGCATCGCGATCGAGTGGTTGCGCACCGATCGCTCCTGCCGCGCGGTCGCGGTCGAGCACCGCCCGGACCGGGCCGCCCGGCTGGCGGGCAACGCGGCCGCGCTCGGGGTGCCGGGCCTGACCGTGGAGGTCGGCTCGGTGCCGGGGGCGCTGGCCGCGCTCGAGCCGCCGGACGCGATCTTCATCGGCGGGGCGGTCACCACCCCGGGCGTCGTCGAGGCCTGCTGGGAGGCGCTGAAGCCCGGCGGCCGGCTGGTCGCGAACGCGGTGACGATCGAGTCGGAAGCCGTGCTGGCCCGGTGGCAGGCGTCGCTGGGTGGTGACCTGACCCGCATCGAGATCAGCCGGGCGGCCCCGATCGGCGGGTTCCTCGGGTGGAAGCCGATGATGCCGGTGACGCAATGGGTGGTGACCAGGCGATGACCGTGCACTTCATCGGGGCCGGGCCCGGTGCGGCCGACCTGATGACGCTGCGGGGCCGGGCGCTGATCGAAGCGTCGCCGGTGTGTCTGTACGCGGGATCGCTGGTACCGCCGGAGTTACTGTCGTGGTGCCCGGCCGGGGCGCGGCTGGCCGACACGGCGTCGCTGACCCTCGACGAGATCGTCGCTCTGCTCGCGGAGGCACATGCCGCCGGCCTCGACGTCGCCCGGCTGCACTCGGGCGACCCGTCGGTGTTCAGCGCGATGGCCGAGCAGATGCGCCGGCTGGACGCGCTGGGGATTCCGTACGACGTGACGCCGGGAGTGCCCGCGTTCGCGGCGGCCGCCGCCGCGTTGAAGCACGAGCTGACGGTGCCAGGAGTGGGGCAGACCGTGATTTTGACCCGGACGTCGGCGCGGGCGACGCCGATGCCGCCGGGTGAGGATCTGGCGACGCTGGGCGCGAGCCGCTCGACGATCGTGCTGCACCTGGCCGTGCAGCGGATCGCCGCGGTGGTCTCCGAGCTGATCCCGTCCTACGGCGAGGACTGCCCGGTGGCGGTGGTCGCCAGGGCCAGCCGGGAGGACGAACTGGTGCTGCGCGGGACGCTCGGCGACATCACCGCGGCGGTCGAGGCCGCGGGCGTGGTGCGCACGGCGGTGATCATCGTGGGCGCGGTGCTGACCGCGTCCGAGTTCTCCGACTCCCACCTGTACTCGTCGGACCGGTGCCGAGAGTCCTGATCCTCGGGGGAACCGGGGACGCCCGCGTGCTCGCCGCCCTGGTGGCGGGCCGCTACGACGTGGTGAGTTCGCTGGCCGGACGGGTGCGGTCGCCACTGCTGCCGGTGGGCGAGGTACGGATCGGAGGATTCGGGGGCGTTCCCGGCCTGGTTTCGTACCTGCGCTCCTCCGGGGTGTCGGCGGTCGTGGACGCCACCCACCCGTTCGCGGCCGGGATGACGTCGCACGCGGTGCAGGCGTGTGCGCTCGCCCGGGTGCCGTTGCTGGTGCTGCGGCGTCCCGGCTGGGTGGAGGGGCCCGGCGACCGGTGGGTACGCGTCCCGACCCATACGGCCGCGGCCGCGGCACTGCCCTCGCTGGGGTCGCGGGTGCTGTTGACGATCGGCCGCCAGGAGCTGGCGGCGTTCGCGGCGTGCGTGTCGCCGTGGTTCCTGGTGCGTTCGGTGGACCCGCCGTCGGCGGAGCTGCCGCCGCACTCCCAGGTGCTGCTGTCGCGGGGCCCGTACACGCTCGACGGGGAGCTCGCGCTGCTGCGGGAGCACCGGATCGACGTGGTGGTCACCAAGGACAGCGGCGGCGAAGCCACGTACCCCAAGCTGGCCGCCGCCAGGGCCCTGCACCTGCCCGTGCTGATGATCTCCCGGCCCCCGGTGCCTGCGGTCCGGTCCGCCCCCACCCCCGCGGAGGCGGCCGAGTGGCTGGCGTCCGTTCTCAGTACCGGCGCGGGGTGAACACGCCGTGCGGGGTGGCCCTGGTGCGGGACGAACCCACGATCAACAGCGTGCGCATGTCCACCTCGGACACGTCCAGCTCGCCGAGCGTCACCACCCGCACGGTCTCCTCCGGGCCGCCCACGTCCCGGCCGATCACCACCGGCGTCTCCGGCGCCCGCCGGGTCAGCAGCAGTTCCTTCGCCGCCTCGATCTGGTGCCGCCGCGACTTCGACGCGGGGTTGTAGATCGCGATCACGAAGTCCGCGGCCGCGGCCGCGTCCAGCCGGGCCGTGATCACCTCGAACGGCTTCAACCGGTCCGACAGCGAGATCACGCAGAAGTCGTGCCCCAGAGGCGCTCCCACCCGGGACGCCACCGCCTGCGCCGCGGTGAGCCCCGGGACCACCCGCACCGGCACGTCGGCCCAGCGCGGATCCTCCGCCACCTCCAGCACCGCCGCCGCCATCGCGAAGACGCCCGGGTCGCCGGACGACACGACCGCCACCCGTGACCCCTTCAAGGCCAGGTCCAGCGCGAACGCGGCCCGTTCGGCCTCGACCCGGTTGTCGGAGGCGTGCCGCCGCTGCCGCGGATTCGCCGGCACCCGGTCGAGGTAGGGGCCGTATCCGACCAGCTCGTCGGCGGACGCCAGCGCGGCCAGCGATTCCGGCGTCTGCCGGTCGCGCCCGCCCGGCCCGAGCCCCACGACCACGACCTCACCGGACGGCGAAACCACGGGTGCCGCGGGCACGGCCGCTGCCGGCAACCCGGGCGACAACCGGCTCGGCAGCATCGCCATCGAGAAGTACGGCACCGACGACGGGTCGACGTCTCCGAGCGGAGCCACCCGCTCCGCGCCGGTGGTCGCCCGCTCGACGTACCAGGCCTCGTCCAGGCGCCCGGCCGTCTCCAGCGCGGAACGCACCGACCCGAACGTGCGCCCCAGCTTCATGACGACCGCGGGATCGTCACCGGCCAGCCGGTCCGCCAGCGACGGCGTCGGCAGGGTGCCCGGCAGGACCGTCAGCACTTCGTCCCGCTCCACCAGCGGTCGCCCCAGCGCCGCCGACGCCCCGCTCACCGAGGTCACCCCGGGCACGACCACGGCCTCGTACCGAGGCGCCAGCCGCTTGTGCAGGTGCATGTAGGACCCGTAGAAGAACGGATCGCCTTCCGCGAGCACCACCACGTCCCGCCCGGCGTCCAGGTGCACGGCCAGCCGCTCGGCCACCGAGGTGTAGAACTCGTCCAGCGCCCCCTGGTACCCGCCCGGGTGCGACGTCGACTCCGTCGTCACCGGGTAGACCAGCTGCTCCTCGATCTGGCCGGCACGGAGGTAAGGCTCTGCCACCGACCGCGCGACGCTCCGCCCGTGCCGCGCCGAGTGGTACGCGATCACCGGAGCGCCGGAAATCAGCCGTGCGGCTTTCACCGTCACCAGCTCCGGATCGCCCGGTCCGACCCCGACGCCGTACAACCGCCCGCTCATTACTCGTCCTCGCTGGCCAGCGCATTGAGCGCGCCGGCCGTCATCGCGCTGCCGCCCCGGCGCCCGCGCACGATCAGGTACTCCAGCCCGAGGTCGTTCGCGGCCAGCGCGTCCTTCGACTCGGCGGCGCCGATGAACCCCACCGGGATACCGAGCACCGCGGCCGGCCGGGGCGCACCCGCGGCGATCAGGTCGAGCAGGTGGAACAGCGCCGTCGGCGCGTTCCCGATCGCGACGACCGCGCCCTCCATCCGGTCGCGCCAGAGCTCCACCGCCGCCGCGCTGCGGGTCGTGCCCAGCGCGGCCGCCAGCGCGGGCACTCCCGGGTCCGACAGCGTGCAGATCACGTCGTTCGACGACGGCAGCCGCCGCCGCGTCACCCCGGCCGCGACCATCTGCGCGTCGCAGAGGATCGGCGCCCCGGCCCGGAGCGCGGCCACCGCCGCCGGTACCGCGCCCGGCGAGAACGCCAGGTCGCCGACCAGGTCGACCATGCCGCAGGAGTGGATCATCCGCACCGCGACCCGGGCCACGTCGTCCGGCAACCCGCTCAGATCGGCCTCGGCCCGGATCGTCGCGAACGACTGCCGGTAGATCTCCGCACCGTCGCGGATGTACTGCCCGCTCACTTAGCTGCTCCTCCTGGCGGCCGCGACGGTCGCGGCCAGCTCCTCCACGCTCGAGTCCTCGCCGTCGACCCGGTAGCCGTCGTCGGTGGCGAGCACGTCGACGTGCTCGCCCGCCGGGCGTCCGCACCGCCGTTCGCACCCGGCGAAGTGCACGGCCCTCCCGCCGTCGACCGCCGAGGACAACGCGGTGGACGCGTGGCCGCGAACGTCCGCGCGTGACTTCGCGCACCCGGGCCGGCCCGTGCAGGCGGTCGCGGTCGCCCACGGTGACGCCGGATCCGTGATCAGCCCGGCGCTGGTCAGAGCAGCAACGATCGCAGGCGCCTCCGCGGCCGGAATCCCGGGGAGCACCACCCCTCGCCAGGGAGTGACGATGATCTCCTCCCCGGCCACGCTCCTCACGATCCCCATCTGGGCCACGCTCAACCGCCCCAGCGGAGCCCCGAACCCGATCGCCGTCCCGCCGCTCAGCAGGCCGATCAGTCCCGTCGGCACCACCGGTTCGGGTAAGACGTCGGCCGCCGTTCCCGACGCGCCGGGTGAGAACCGTGCGCCGGGTGAGAACCGTGCGCCGGGTGAGGACCGTGCGCCGGGTGAGGACCGTGCGCCGGGTGAGGACCGTGCGCCGGGTGAGATTCGCGCGCCGAGTGCGAGCCGCGCGGCGACGCGGGCGGGGCCGTCGTCCAGCTCGGACAGGCGCCAGGCCCCGGAGGCCTGTGCCTCGCGCTCGGCGAGGAAGGCCCTCGCGGCGGCGATCAGGACCGGAACGGCCTGGTCCGGACCCACCCGCAGGCCGCTGTCGACCCCGGCCAGCAGCAGCCTGTCAGACCCCAGCAGCACGGTCACGTCCGCACCCAGCCCGGCCACGTCGCGGTCGGTGTCCACCGCGAACAGGAACCGGCCGGGGAGCTCGGCCAGCTCCGGCGCACCGCACAGCGCCGCGTCCAGCGCCGACACCACCGCCTGCACCCCACCCAGCGGAGACGCGACGATGTTCCGCACCCGCTCGTGCGTCTCGGACGGGAGCAGCCCGGCCGCGGCCAGCCGTTCGGCGAGCGCCGCCGGGTCGGACACGCCCCGGATCTGCAGATTGGCCCGGGACGTCAACTCGATCGGCCCGAACGGAAGCAACGCGTCCCACTGAGTGAGGCTCACCACGCCGCCCGGCACCCGGATCCGGGCCAGACCGCCGTCCGCCGCCGGGTGGACCTGCAGCGCGCCGGGGCAGCTGTCGGCCGCCGTGCGGCGGGGAGCGGGCGCGGCGGTGGGCATAGCCGGATGCTACGTGTCCCACTTGGCGCCACTTGACGGAAGCGACCGTGATCACCACTGTTGAGAAAGCCAGAAGCGGTGTCGGACGGAGGAAGCCGGTGTGAATCCGGCGCGGTCCCGCCACTGTCACCGGGGAGCGACCTCGCGCTCGAAGCCACTGCGTCACCGCGGGAAGGCATGCGAGGGAGCATCGATCCGGGAGCCAGGAGACTCCGGGCACCGCTGAGGCAACGGACCACCGTTGCCGAACCACGACCCGGGGCGCGGACCCCGAGTGAGGACGCCCCGCGTGATTCTGCTGCTCTCGACGTCGGACACCGACCTGCTCTCGGCGCGGGCGAGCGGGGCTCCCTACCGCCTCGCGAACCCGGCCCGCACAGGGGTAGACGATCTGCCCGCGCTGGTGGACGGCGTGGACCTGGTCGTCGTCCGGATCCTCGGCGGACGCCGGGCCTGGGAAGAGGGCCTGGACGCGCTGCTGGCCGGACCGCGGCCGGTCGTCGTGCTGGGCGGGGAGATCGCACCGGACGCCGACCTGATGCAGCTCTCCACGGTGCCGGCCGGTGTCGCGGCCGAGGCCCACGCCTACCTGGCCCAGGGCGGCGCGCCCAACCTCGAGCAGCTCCACAACTTCCTCAGCGACACGATCCTGCTCACCGGCCTCGGCTTCGAGCCCGCGGCCGACACCCCGACCTGGGGCGTGCTGGAACGGGCTCCGAGGGGCGGGGCTTCGACCCCGGCCAGCGGACCGAACCTCAGCGACCGCGCGCCGGAAACCCGCCGTCCGGTCATCGCGGTCCTGTACTACCGGGCCCACCACGTCGCCGGCAACACCGGGTTCGTGCACTCGCTGTGCGACGCGATCGAGGACGCGGGCGGGCGGGCGCTGCCGGTCTTCTGTGCTTCGCTGCGGACCGCCCCGGAAGAGCTGATCGCGACGCTCGAGACCGCCGACGCGCTGGTCGTGACCGTGCTCGCGGCCGGCGGCACGAAGCCCGCCACCGCGAGCGCCGGTGGCGACGACGACGCCTGGGACGTCGGCGCGCTCGCCGGCCTCGACGTCCCGATCCTGCAGGGCCTCTGCCTCACCAGCAGCCGGGCGACCTGGGACGCCAGTGACGACGGACTGTCCCCGCTGGACAACGCGACCCAGGTCGCGATCCCCGAGTTCGACGGCCGGATCATCACGGTGCCGTTCTCGTTCAAGGAGATCGACGACGACGGGCTGACCGTCTACGTCGCCGACCCCGAGCGCGCGGCCCGGGTGGCCGGCATCGCGGTGAAGCACGGCGTCCTGCGGCACATCCCGGCCGGTGCGAAGAAGATCGCGCTGATGCTCAGCGCGTACCCCACCAAGCACGCCCGGGTGGGCAACGCGGTCGGTCTCGACACGCCGGCCAGCGCCGTGAAACTGCTGCGGGCGCTGCGGGACCACGGCTACCGGGTGGGAGACCTCCCGGGCGTCGAGTCGCAGGACGGCGACGCGCTGATCCACGCGCTGATCGCCGCCGGCGGCCACGACACCGCCTGGCTCACCGAGGAGCAACTCGCCGCGAACCCGGTGCGGATCCCGGGCGCGGTCTACCAGGAGTACTTCGACTCGCTCGATCCCGGGCTGCGCGAACGGATGTTGCGGCACTGGGGCCCGCCGCCCGGTGAGATGTACGTCCACGACGGCGACATCGTGCTGGCCGCGCTGCGTGCCGGGAACGTCGTCGTGATGATCCAGCCGCCGCGCGGGTTCGGTGAGAACCCGGTCGCGATCTACCACGATCCCGACCTGCCGCCGAGCCACCACTACCTGGCCGCCTACCACTGGCTGGCCGCCGACTTCGGCGCCGACGCCGTCGTCCACCTGGGCAAACACGGCAACCTGGAGTGGCTACCGGGCAAGAACGTCGGGATGTCGGCCGCCGACGGATCCGACGCGGCCCTCGGCAACCTGCCGCTGATCTACCCGTTCCTGGTCAACGACCCGGGCGAGGGGACGCAGGCCAAGCGGCGCACGCACGCGACGCTGGTGGATCACCTGGTGCCGCCGATGGCCCGCGCCGACTCGTACGGAGACATCGCCCGGCTCGAGCAACTGCTGGACGAGCACGCGAACATCGCCGCGCTCGACCCGGCGAAGCTCCCGGCGATCCGGGCCCAGATCTGGACGCTGATCCAGGCCGCCCGGCTCGACCACGACCTGGGGCTGGACGACCGTCCGCACGACGCCGAGTTCGACGACTTCATCCTGCACGTGGACGGGTGGCTGTGCGAGGTCAAGGACGTCCAGATCCGGGACGGCCTGCACGTCCTGGGTCTCGCGCCGGAGGGTGAGGCCCGGGTCAACCTGGTGCTCGCGATGTTGCGCGCCCGCCAGATGTGGGCCGGCCAGGTCTCGGCGCTGCCGGGCCTGCGCGAGGCGCTCGGCCTGGTCGAGGGCGACTCCGCGAGGTCGAACGTCGACGAGGTCGAAGCACTCGCCCACGACCTGGTCGCCGCGATGGAGGACCGGGACTGGAACCCCGCCGTCACGGTCCAGGTCACCGACCACGTCCTGGACGCCGCAGCCGCAGCCGCCGCAGCGCCCGCCGCGCCCGCCGCCGGGGCACCAGCGGCGGCGGGCGTCGATCGGGCGCTCGTCGCGCGCGTTCTCCGTTTCGCGGCCGATGAAGTCGTGCCGCGCCTCAGCAAGACCACCGACGAGCTCACGCACGTGCTGCACGCGCTGAACGGCGGGTACGTGCCGGCCGGGCCGAGTGGCTCGCCGCTGCGGGGGCTGATCAACACGCTGCCGACCGGGCGGAACTTCTACTCGGTCGACCCCAAGGCCGTCCCCAGCCGCCTGGCCTGGGAGACCGGCACCGCGATGGCCGACTCGCTGCTGGCCCGGTACCGGGAGGACACCGGCGACTGGCCGCGCTCGGTCGGCCTCTCGATCTGGGGCACGTCCGCGATGCGCACCGCCGGCGACGACATCGCCGAGGTGCTCGCGCTGCTCGGCGTCCGCCCGGTCTGGGACGAAGCCTCCCGCCGGGTTTCGGGTCTCGAGGTCATCGCGGCCGACGAGCTCGGCCGCCCGCGCATCGACGTCACGATCCGTATCAGCGGCTTCTTCCGGGACGCGTTCCCGCACGTGGTGGCCCTGCTCGACGACGCCGTCCAGCTGGTGGCGAAACTCGACGAACCCGACAACTACGTCCGCGACCACGTGCTGGCCGATGTGGAGAACCACCACGACGAGCGCCGGGCCACCCTGCGTCTGTTCGGCTCGAAGCCGGGCGCCTACGGAGCGGGCATCCTGCAGGCGATCGACTCCCGCACCTGGCGTGACGACAAGGATCTGGCCGAGGTCTACGCGGTCTGGGGTGGCTTCGCCTACGGCCGGAACCTCGACGGCATCCCGGCCCGCCCGGACATGGAGAACGCCTACCGCCGGATCAACGTCGCCGCGAAGAACGTCGACACGGCCGAGCACGACATCGCCGACTCCGACGACTACTTCCAGTACCACGGCGGCATGATCGCGACCGTGCGCGCGCTCACCGGCGAGTCCCCGAAGGCCTACATCGGCGACAGCACCCGCCCGGACGCCGTCCGCACCCGCAGCCTGCACGAAGAGACCGCCCGGGTCTTCCGGGCCCGGGTCGTCAACCCGCGCTGGATCGAAGCCATGCGCAGGCACGGCTACAAGGGCGCGTTCGAGCTCGCCGCGACCGTCGACTACCTGTTCGGCTACGACGCCACCGCGGGCGTCGTCGCCGACTGGATGTACGAGAACCTGGCCCGGACCTACGCGCTCGACGAGGAGAACCAGAAGTTCTTCACCGAGTCGAACCCGTGGGCGCTGCACGCGATCACCGAGCGCCTGATCGAGGCCGCGAACCGGGGCATGTGGGAGCACCCCGACGCCGCCACGCTGGACGCGCTGCAGGAGCTCTACCTGGCCACCGAAGGCGACCTGGAAGACGAGTAGTTCAGCTCGGTCGCGCAGACCGGCGCGACCAATATCGTGCCGGTATGCGGCGAGACGAACCCAGCTGGGTGCCCACGTTCTTACTGGCCGGAGCGTTCCTGGCCCTGCTCGCGGTGCCCGTGCTGGCCTGGCAGAGCTTCTGGACCCGGATCACGTTCGGCGGGCCGCTGGAGCCCGAGGCCAAGGTTCACTCCGACCATCTAATGGTGGCCGCGCTGATCATCGCGGTGGTGGCGCCTGTGGTCGGTATCGCGGCCGGCTGGTGGTTGCGGTCGACCGGGTCGATCGTCGTCATGACCGTGGTGCTGTCGGTGACGGTCGCGCTCGGCCTGTTCGCGGTGATCAAGACGTACCACCCGCCCGAGCCCGACCCCTGGCCGACTCACTGCCAGGAGCACAGCGGCGGTGGCAACGAATGCCCGGGCGACTGACCCCGCTCCCGGGGAACGAATCGTCACTGGTCAAGATTGAAAGGGGAGGCGGCGACGACGGAGGAGCTCGATGACGGTAGTGCTCGAACCGGACGACGTTTGGGGCTACCTGATCGAGCGCAACCTCGCGTCCGGCACGGGCGCCGTACGCGAAGTCGGCGATGGCAACATGAATCGGGTCTTCCTGGCAATTTCCGACGATCCTGCCGTGAAAAGTCTCGCGGTCAAGCAGGCGCCGCCCTGGATCCAGAAGCTCGGCCCGTCGTCCCCGATGAGCCCCGAGCGGGCGCTGATCGAGGCTCGCGCCCTCCGCACGTTCGCCGACTACGCGCCCAAGCAGACCCCGCAAGTCCTCGACGTCGACGAAGACCGCTTCGCGTTCACGATGGAGGACCTGTCGGACCTGACGGTGCTGCGCACCGCGCTGAACCGGGGCGCCGCGATCGGCACCACGTCGGCGGAGGTCGGCGAGCTGGTCGGGCGGGTGACGTTCGCGACCAGCGTGGCCGGCACCGGGCCGCGGGAACGAGCCGATCTGCTGGCCCGCTCGGTGAACCCGCTGCTCGCCGAGGTGACGCTGCAGTACCTGCTCGGTGACCCGTTCGTCGAGGCCGAGCACAACGCGAACCATCCGGCGCTGGACCCCGCCGTCCGCAGGCTGCGGACCGACCCCGCCGTCCGCACCGAGCTCGCCGCGCTCCGAGCGGCCTTCAACGAGCACGCCCAGGCGCTCGTCCACGGCGACCTGCACAGTGGCAGCGTCATGGTCGGCGTCCGGAACGGCGAGCCGGTCGTCCGGGTCATCGACCCCGAGTTCGCGATGGTCGGCCCGATCGGCCTCGATCTCGGCCTCTACCTGGCCAACGTGGTCATCGCCGCGGTGCGGTCGCGCGACACCGGCCATCTGGCCTCGATCGAGGGCCTGTGGGACGCGTTCTGCGCCGCCTGGCGGGAGGGCTGGCCGAACCGCGCCGACCCGTTCCTCGACGACGGCTGGCTACTGCGTCACCTCCGGAACGTCTGGCACGACTCGCTGGGGTTCGCCGCGGCCGAGATGGTTCGCCGCGTGGCCGGCTACTCGCACGCGTCCGACCTGGAGACGTTGCCCGACCCCGGACCGGCCTCCGCCGTCGTCCTCGACCTCGGCCACCGCCTGTTGGTCGACCGCGGCGTGTGCGGCGGCGACGGCGGTCGCCCCGACCCGCGGGCCCTGGCCCACTTGGTCAGCGTCACCTGGGAGAACTACCGATGAGGCCGGTCCTCGACGACAGCGTCCGCCTGACCGGCGAAGGCGTGCTGATCCTCGACCGTCGCGTCTTCCCCGCACGTCAGGAGTGGGTGCTGGCCCGCACCGCGGGCGAGGTCGCGGTCGCGATCCGCGAGATGGTCACGCAGAGCTCCGGCCCGTTCTACGCCGGACTGGCGGGCCTCCGCCTGAGCGCTCGCGCCTCCCGTGGTGACGGTGTCGACACTGCTCTCAAGACTCTGGCCGACGACGGCGAGCTGCTCACCGCGGCCCGCCCCACGAACAACCACGTCCGGGACGCGGTGCGCGAGGTTTTGTCGGCCGTGACCGCGGTGTCGTCGGCGGATCAACTCGCGGACGTCGTCGAGGCCGAGACCGCCCGGCTGGAGAGCCTGTACCGGGGTGGCAGCGCCGAGCTGGGACGGCTGACTGCCCAGCTCATCCCCGACGGGGCCCGGGTGATGACCCACTGCTGGATGGACGCCTATCTGATCGGGCTGGTCCAGGAGGCCTCGCGGGCGGGGCGCACGTACGAGTGGGTCGTCACCGAGACCCGGCCGTACCTGCAGGGTGCCCGGCTCACCGCGCACACGCTGGCCGAATTCGGTTTCACCCCGACGCTCATCACCGACGGCACCGCGGCCGCCGCGATGTCGCCGCAGTCGACGCTCGGCCCGATCGACGCGCTGGTCACCGCCGCCGACCGGGTGACGATGGACGGGCACGTGATCAACAAGGTCGGGACGCTCGGCCACGCGGTCGCGGCCTCGGCGTTCGGCGTCCCGTTCTACGCGCTGGTGCTGTCACCGGACCGCACCGCGGCCACCGCGTCCGACGTCGTGATCGAGGAGCGCGACGGCGCCGAGGTGCTCTCGACGCTCGGCTCGCGAACGGCGTCGTCGCTGGTCGAGCGCGGGTACTACCCGGCGTTCGACGTCACGCCACCGCGGTTCGTCGGCAAGATCGTCACCGACCGCGGAGTTTTCGAGCCGGCCCGGGTCGGCGAGTACCACCTCGGTTCGCACAGGGAGCAGAACTCATGACCCACACCGCCCGCGTGGTCGTCCTCGACATCGAGGGCACCACCAGCGCAGCCGGCTTCGTCCAGGGCGACCTGTACGACTACGCGCGGCCGCGGCTGCTGTCGTGGATCTCCGAGCACGCCGACGACCCGGCGATCGCGGCCGCCGTCGCGCAGACCCGGACCGACGGTGGGCTCGGGCCGGACGCGGATGCGGAGGCCGTGGTCGGCGTGCTGCACGGCTGGATGGACGCGGACGTGAAGGCCACGCCGCTGAAGACGATCCAGGGTCAGCTCTGGGCGGCCGGGTTCGCGGCCGGCGAGCTGCGGTCGCACTTCTTCGACGACGTGGTTCCGCGGCTGCGGGCCTGGCACGAGGCGGGCCTGAGGCTCGTGTCGTTCTCGTCGGGTTCGATCGCCAGCCAGGTGCCCTGGTACCGGCACGCCGACGCCGGTGACCTCACGCCGCTGATCGAGGACTACTTCGACACGGTCAAGGCCGGCAGCAAGCGCGAGGCGTCGTCGTACGACACGATTGCCTCGTCGCTGGGGGTGACCGGTGCCCAGATCCTGTTCCTGACCGACCTGCCGGCGGAGCTGGACGCCGCGGCCGCGGCCGGCTGGCAGGTGACCGGCGTCCGCCGGGAGGGCGAGCCGAACTTCGGCGCGGACTTCGGCTCGCACGAGGTGGTGGCGAGTTTCGACGAGGTCCACGTGGTCGCGCCGGAGGCCGCCGCCGGCGGTATCGCGGCAGGTGGGTTCGGGGCGGGTGGGTTCGCGGCGGGCGGTGGCGCGGCGGGCGTGGCCGGGGCCGCTGGGGCGCAGGCGTGAGCGCGCCGGACTTCCGTACCGACTTCCGCGGGGCGCTGGAAGGCGCCGGGCGAGCACTGGCGGCCGAGTCGGCCCGGTTCGCCGGCATCGGGTGGATGCGGGGCACGTCGGGGAACCTGTCGATCGTGCTCAACCGCGACCCGCTGCGGCTCGCGGTGACGGTCAGCGGCCTCGACAAGGGCGAGCTGACCAGCAGCGACGTCGTCGTCGTGGACGAGTTCGGCCGGGCCGTGCCCGAGCAGCCCCGCCCCGGCCTGATCCCGTCGGCCGAGGCGGAGCTGCACGCGCGGGTGGCGTCGCTCTCCGGTGCCGGTGCGGTCGTGCACGTCCACGCGCTGCAGGCCGTCCTCGCCGGTCACTGGTGGCCGGACGGCATCGACCTGCGCGACCTGGAGATGCTCAAGGGCATCGGGCGGCGCGCGCACGACGAGACCGTCACGATCCCGGTCGTGCCGAACTCCCAGGACATGAAAGTGCTCGGCGACGACGTCGCCACGGTCTTCGACCCGGGCGTTCCCGCGGTCGTCGTCGCGAGGCACGGCATGTACGCGTGGGGGCGGGATCTGATGCAGGCCCGCCACCACACCGAGATCGTCGAGTTCCTGCTGCAGTTCACGGTCGAGACGCGCTAGCGGCGGAGGCGCCAGAAGGCCAGGCCGGAGAGCAAGGCGGAGAGAACCAGGGCTCCGGTCAGTTCGATCCACTGGAACGGCCAGTACCGGTCGGCGGGCTGGTACGTGGCCGCGAGGTGCAGGTCGCGCCGGATCAGGCACGCCTCGAACCCGTCGGGCTCGCCGGGCTTCGCCTGGCCCTGCCCGGCCAGCTTCAGGCAGTCCTGGACGTCAGCGGCTAAGACTTTCCGCCCGGACGTGAGCAGGTGCGAGGAGAGCACGACGGTGACCGCGAGCTCGTCGACGAAGTCGAGCAGGTTCTGCAGGAACTGGCGCCGGGCCAACGGGCGCCAAGGCGCGAGAGAGCCCGGCGGGCGCCTTCCCGGGGGAGGAACGCGCCGGCGTCATTCCGTGGTGATCAGGGCCTTGAGGCCGTCGGACGCCTGCCGGACGTGGCGGTCGAGGCCGACGCCGGTCGAACCGTCGATCCAGCGCTGAAAGCCGACATGGAAAATCGTCGCCCCGAACTCCGCGGTCAGGATCGCGTCGGGATCCGGCACGTCCCGGGCGCGGAGGGCGTCTGCGGTGGCCGCCTTGAGCGTGGACAGCTTGAGTAGCTCGCGCTCCAGCAGACTGGTATTCGACGCGATCGCGGCCGCGCGGCGCCGGGCGAACTCGTGCCGCTCGGCGAAGAACGGGGCCACCGACTCGAACGCTCGGGTGATGACCTCGATCGGGTCGAGCCCGTCCGGTACCGCCGCGATCGCACCGATCACGATCTTCTGCAGCTCCTCCGACCCCTGGAACAGCACCTCGCGCTTATCGGCGAAGTGCCGGAAGAACGTCCGCTCGGTGACGCCGGCTCGTTCGGAGAGCCCCGCCACTGTCGCCTGCTCGAAGCCTTCCTCGGTGAAGGCGTCGAGTGCCGCCATCAACAGCCGTTCCCGAACTCCGGGTTCCCATCGCGCCACGTTCCCAGTGTAGTGATGGCAGTCCCTGACATCACGGTGTAGCTTCGATGTCAGCCACTGACATCGCTAGGAGAGAGTCATGCGCGTTTTTGTCACCGGTGCCTCCGGCTGGATCGCCTCCGGCGTCGTCCCCGAGCTGATCGAGGCCGGCCACCAGGTCGTCGGTATGGCCCGGTCGGAAGAGGGAGCGGCGAAGGTCAAGGCCTACGGGGCCGAGGTCCGGATGGGCAACCTCGACGACCTCGACAGCCTCCGCAAGGGCGCCGAGGAGGCCGACGGCGTCGTTCACCTCGCCTTCAACCACGACGACTTCGTGGCCGCGGGATCGACCGAGCGGGCCGCGGTCGAAATGTTCGGCGATGTCCTCGCGGGCACCGACAAGCCGTTCCTGTTCGCGTCCGGGGTGGCGCTGTTGAAGCCCGGCCAGCTGCTCACCGAGGAGGACGCGACCCCGTTCTCCGGCCCTCAGGCCCCGCGCGGAGGTGGCGAGCAGCTCGCGCTGAGCTACGCCGACCGGGGCATCCGCTCGGTGTCCCTGCGGTTCGCGCCCACCGTGCACGGTGTCGGCGACCACGGCTTCATCGCGTACCTCGTCCAGGCGGCCCGGCAGCAGGGCGCCGCGGGGTACGTCGGCGACGGCTCCAACCGCTGGCCGGCGGTGCACCGCGACGACGCAGCCAAGGCGGTCGCGTTGGCGCTGGAGAAGTCGGCGCCCGGCAGTGTCGTCCACGCGATCGCCGAGGAAGGCATTCCCACCCGGGAGATCGCCGAGGCGATCGGCCGCCGGTTGGGCCTGCCGACCGAGTCGATCACCGCCGAGGAGGCCCAGACCCGCCTCGGCTTCATCGGCATGGTCTACAGCGGTGACATGCCCGCGTCGAACACGCTCACCCGCGAGCGGCTCGGCTGGGAGCCGACGCACGCCACGCTGCTGGAGGACCTCAACGCCGGGGCGTACACGTCTTGACGAATGCGTCGAGCTCGAGGTTCTTGCGCAGCGAACTGAAGCCGGGAGGAATCTTCTTCCGGCAGGGCTCGTCGGAGTACTCGACGTGGAAGACGGCCTTGCCCGCGTCGGTGAACGGGGTCAGTTCGTCGCACTCGCCGTAGGCCGCGCACTCCTCGTTCACCGCGAACTGGAAGTCGTTCACCAGGTCGGTTACCTGCTCCAGGTCGTTCTTGAGCCCGACCGAGAGCCCGTACGAGTGCGCCAGGGCGGCGATCCGCCGGTTGTAACGCAGCTGGTCCGCGGCCGTCAGCGGGAAACCGCTGTCGTTCGCGAACCCGTCGACGTTGTCCGGCTCGACGGCGTCGAACCCTTTGGAGCGGCAGACGTCGAACCGGGCCGCCATGATCGGCTGCAGCACGTCCCAGCGGCGGATGTCGAGCCAGCGCTCACCGGGCCAGCCGTCGAGGCCCTTGCCGACCACCGCGGCCGGGAACTTCCGGTAGTCCGACCGGAAGTCCTCGGCCGCGCCCGCGTTCAGGTAACAGATCACTTTCCGGCCCGCGGCGTGCAGGGACGCGACGACACCGGCGTTGTTCGTGAATCCGTCGATGTCGTAGACCTGCACGTCGACCGACTGGTCCACGGTTCCCGACAGCTGCCACTGCCAGGTGGTGCCCGGCCCGGGGGTCCAGAACGCGGCGCCCGCCTTCGGCGTCCCGTCCCCGTCCGAGACCCCCGGCGCGCGGGTGTCCGGCGCCTGGGCGTCGGGCCACTGCCACCGGACGATCGCCCCCGCCGCGACCAGCACGCAGACGACGACCGCGAGCAGCACCGCCCGCCGACGGCTTACGACAGCCCCAGCGGGGCGGCGGCGATGTCGGTCAGCGCGGTCGGCTTCGGCCCGGTTCCCCCGTGCAGCGTGTGCACCAGGAGGTCCCGCGACGCCCGCAGCGCGACCCGCGCCGCGACGACCCGCTGCTCCTCGGGCAGCGACTCGACGTCGGCCACTTTCGCGAACCCGATCACCCGCCGAGCGACCTCGGCCCCCGCGTACGTGACCGCGTCCGCCCACACCTGGGACAGGTACGACGACAGGAACGAATCACCGAACACCCGCGGGTCGAAGCGCGAGCCCCACCGCTGCCGGTACGCCGCTTCGAACGCGTTCCAGGTCACCCGCCCGAGGCCCAGCAGTTGCCGCGCCCGCACGGACTGGCCCATCGCCACCGCTCGCGAGGCCGCCAGCACGTAGTTCCCCCAGAGCATCCCCAGGTCGAAGCCGAGCGGCCCGTAGAACCCGAACTCCGAGTCGAACACCCTGATCGAGGGCGCTGCGCCGAACCGCACGAACACCGACCCGGTGTGCAGGTCGCCGTGCAGCAACGACTCGGCCCGCGTCATGAACGCCAGCTTCGCCAGCCCGACCGCGTGCAGGACGTCCTGATCAGAAGCCAGCGCCTCGACGTCGGGCTCGTTGAGAACATGAACGACGTTGTGGTCGTGCGACACGAACGGCTCGGTCAGCACGAGGTCCTCGGTGATCTCGCACAGCTCCGGGTTGATCGCCCGCGCGACCGCCCGCTTGTGCGCCGCCGAACCGACCCCCAGCACCGACGTCCCGAACCCGACCGCGCCGACGTACGAGCCCAGCGCCGCCGCCGCCACCGCGTCGTCTTCCGATGCCGAGACCCGCGTGTTCAGCACCGTCCGCCAGACCCGGTGGTCGGACAGGTCCTCCAGCGCCAGCACGTACCGCGTCTCGTCGTAGAACAGCAGCGAAGGAACGTGCGACGGGGCCACCGCCTGGTGCGACGCCAGCACGTACGCCTCGCGCGAGGACCGCTCCCGCGTCATCGGCCAGTTCGGGTCCGTCCGCACGTACGGCAGCGACTGCTTCAGCACCAGCGACCCGGACGAACCCCGCACGACGAACACCAGGTTGAGGTTTCCGTCCCCGACCTCCCGCACCGCGGTGACGTCCCCGAGGAGGGAGGACAGCGAAGGCACCGACGCGACGTAGGCCGGGACCGATTCGACGTCCAGCAGGTCGGACATGCTCACCTCACGTCGGCTGGCCGGGCAGCGTGGCCCGGCGGGTGGACAGCGTGTAGCTGAACAGCAGCGCGACGAGCAGCACCGCGCCCTTGGCGACATCCTGCACGTAATACGGCAGGCCCATCATGCTGAATCCGACAACCATCACGGTCACCAGGATCGCGCCGAGCACCGTGCCCCAGGCGTTCGGCACGTTGCGTCCCAGCACCGAGGTGCCGACCAGCGCCACGGCCACGGCGTCGAGCAGCAGCGAGTTGCCCGCGGAGACGTCTCCCTGGCCGATACGCGCACCCAGCAGCAGACCGGCCACCGACGCCAGCACGCCCGCGGCCACGTACGCGGCGCTGCGGTACAGCCCGACCCGGACGCCGGCCAGCCGCGACGCCTCCGGGTTCGCGCCGACCGCGTACAGCAGCCGGCCCCAGCGCGTCTTCTCGAGCAGGAACCAGACCAGCGCCGAGATCACGATCAGCAGGATCGCCGGGAACGGCACCGGCCCGATCTTGCCCTGGGCCAGGTAGAGGAACCCCTCGGTGAACTTGCCGGGCGCGGTCGAACCGTCGTCCAGCGTCATCCGCGACGAGATCGACTTGCCGTCGACCAGCACCAGCTTCAGGCCCTGGATCGCGAACATCGTGGTCAGCGTGGCCAACAGGTCGGGTATCCGGGCCCAGACGATCAGCGCCGCGTTGATCAGGCCGACCACTCCGCCGGCCAGCAGCACGACGACGATCGCGACGCCCCCGACCTGGTTGCCGATGACCATCGTCCAGGCCGCCAGCGACACCGCGAGCCCGGCCGTGCTGCCGACCGACAGGTCGAGGCCGCCGACCGTCATCGCGATCGTGACGCCGAGCCCGGCGATACCGACCGGGGCCGCGTAGACCAGCAGCCCCCAGAGGTTGGACGACGTCCGGAAGTTCGGCTGGCTGATCAGGAAGTAGCCGATCAGGATCACGGTCACCGCGACGAAGCCCCAGCGGACGACGGCCTCACGAACCGGTAGGGCCCGCGCCGCGAACGACGAAGCGGGCAGGCTTTCAGTTGCCACGTGCGGAGACCTCTCCGGAGAAGGCCCGCACGACGTCGTCGCGGCTGACCTGTGCAATGGGGGAGTCGAGGGTCAGCGCGCCCTCGACCAGGACAAGGATCCGGTCGGCGATCTCGAAGACCTCGTCGACGTCGGCGGAGAGCACGACCACGGCACCTCCGGCCGACGCCACCGCGCGGACCTGGTCGCCGATGTCGCGCCGGGCACCGAGGTCGACGCCCCGGAACGGCTCGTCCAGCAGCAACAGCCGGGCCTGCTCGACCAGCCAGCGCCCGACCACGACCTTCTGCTGGTTGCCCCCGGAGAGCTCGTTCAGCTCGGTCTTCGGGCCGCGGGCCACGATGCCGAGCTTCTCGATGACGGTCGCCGCTCGTTCCCGCTCGCCACCGCCGTTGAGCACGCCCAGCCGGCTGGAGACCTTCGTGATGAACGGCAGGCTCAGCGTCCGCTGGATCGACCAGCCGGGCAGCAGCGCCTGGTCGGCGCGGTCTTCCGGCACGAGGTAGATCCCGTTCCGGATCGCCTCGCCGGTCGACCGCGGTGCCCGCGCCAGCCCGTCGAACTCGGCCGTCCCGGCCGTCCAGCCCGTCGACCCGAACAATCCGTGCGCCAGCTCCGACTTCCCGGCCCCGATCAACCCCACGATGCCGGTGACCTCGCCGCCGTTGAGGGCCAACTCCAGCGTCGGGCTTTCCGCGAACAGCTTGACGCCACGCAAGCGAACCACCGCCGGACGCGCCCCACCGCCCGCCGGTCCGGGGTCGGTGTCGGCGTCGGCGTCGGCCGGGGGAGTCTCGTGGCGCAGAACGGTGGCGCGCAGGCCCTCGGCGCTGGCTCCGAGCATCGCCGGGAGGATGACCTCCCAGCTCAGCGGCTTCTGGACGTCCGCTGTCACGCGGCCGTCGCGCAGCACCACGGCTCGGTCGGCGATCGCGTCGACCTCACCGAGTCGGTGGGACACGAGCACGACGGCCAGCCCGTCGGCCCGCAGTTGGCGCACGACCCGGAACAACCGCTCGGCCTCCGCCGACGACAGCGCCGACGTCGGCTCGTCCAGGATCAGCAGCCGCGGCCGCTGCAACAGCGTCCGGGCGACGACCAGCAGCTGAGCGTCCGAAATCCCCAGCGTGGCGACATCGCGGCGCAGCACGGCGTCCGACCAGCCGAGGTCGAGGACCTCGACGGCGCGCCGGGCGACGGACCTCACCTCCCGGCGGCGCAGCAGCCAGGACGCCCCGCCCCCGGCGAGCTCGTCGAAGGCGAGGTTCTCGGCGACCGTGAGGCCGGGCACGACACCTTCGCGAACCCGCTGGTGAACGGTCGCGATCCCGAGGCCGCGGGCCTCGGTGGGCGAGGAGAGCCGGGCCGGCTCACCTCCGACCAGCACCTCACCGGTGTAGTCGGGGTGGGCACCGGCCAGGATCTTGATCAGCGTCGACTTCCCGGCGCCGTTGGCGCCGAGCAGAGCGACGACCTCGCCGCCGGAGATCTCCAGATCGACGCCGCGCAGGACGACGTTCGGCCCGAAGGATTTACCGACGCCGCGCACCGAGACAACGGCCTCGGTGCGCGGTTCGGCCAGTAAAGGCGGAGTCATGTGCGGATGAATCCCCTGGTTAGGCGGCGTTCGGAAGCCAGTCTGCCACCGAAACGGAGTCGAGCTTCAGCTTGGGCTCGGCGCTGACCAGCGCACCCACCGAAGTGATCTTCTTCGTCTGGAGGTCCTTCTGGGTGAGCAGCACGCCCGGGAACGACACCGACGACTCGCTGAACTGACCGGCGAGCTTGAGCGCGATCGTGCGGACGACAGCGGCGCCGATCTGACCCGGGTCGGTCGCCGCGGTGGCCACCCACGGGCTGCCGCCGGCGGTCATCACCTCGAGGTCGGCGTTCGACGTGTCGATGCCGTAGACCTTGACCCTGTCCTGCAGGTTGTTCTGCTTGACGGCCTGGACGACACCCTTGGTGATCTCGTCGTACGGGGCGAAGATCGCCTTGACGTCCGGGTGCTGCTTGAGCGCGGCGTCCACCAGCGGGATGTTGTCGGTCGCGGTCGACTCGGTGACCTTGCCGGTGAAGAACACCTGCTGGAGCTTGTGGTCGGCGACGACCTTCTTCCAGACCGCGCCGCGCCGGTCGAGCGGGGCGAAGCCGGTGGCCGAGACCAGGCCGACCTTCTGCCCGTCGCCGATGTCCTTGATCATCTGGCCGAGGACCTGCTCGGCCAGGCTCTCGTCGGACTGGCTGCTCGCGATGTAGCCGGTGACGTCCGCGGGCAGCGCGGTGTCGTAGACGATCGTCGGGATACCGGCGGCGACGGCCTTCTTCACCAGCGGAGCGATCGTGTCGGTCTGGCCGTGGTCGATGATGATCGCGGCCGGCTTCGCGTCGATCGCCTGCTGCAGGTCAGCGGCCTGCTTGGCGTTGTCGTTGCGGGCGTCGGTGACGGTCAGCTTGATGTTGGCGGCCGCGGCCTGCTTCTGCGCGCCCTGACCCCAGGCCTCGAAGTAGTCACCGGCACCGCTCTGCCGAACGAGAGCTACCGTGACGGGGGAACCGTTGAACGGGCTCGGGCGGGGAGCACTCGCGGTCGGTCCGGTAGACGGTGAGGACGATGCGTCACTCTCCGTGGAGTCGCTCTGCGAGCAGGAAGCGACGGCGAGCAGCGCGGCAACAGCGCTGGTCGCGAACAGCATGGCCCGGCGGGAGCGTCGGATCTGGTTCGTGATTGGCACGTCGACGAGTATGTACGTTAACTAGGAATTACTCCTACCGCTGAGATAGGAATCTCAGCATCTGGGCCCAGCGAGCGGAGTTTGTCATGACATTACTGACCGTTTGGGCGGACGACGCCCCGGGCGAGCCGGAGCTGCGGACCGAGGAGCCGGAGGAGATCGCGGCGGTGCTCAAGGAACACGGCGTTCGGTACGAACAGTGGCCACTCCAGGATCTTCCGGATGAGTCGACTAACGAGGAAGTTCTGGCCGCATACCAGGACCGCATTGATGCCGTCAGCAAGCAAGAGGGCTACGTGATGGTCGACGTCGTGCAGATGCGGCCGAACGACGACCCGGCGTGGCCGGAGCAGGTGCGCACCGCCCGGGCGAAATTCCTCGACGAGCACACCCACGACGACGACGAGGACCGGTTCTTCGCGTCCGGGTCGGGCGTGTTCTACCTGCACGTCGGCGGCAAGGTGCACGCGGTGTTCTGCGAGGACGGCGACCTGCTGTCGGTGCCGGGCGGCACGACGCACTGGTTCGACATGGGCACGAACCCGGAGTACAAGTCCGTGCGCTTCTTCCACGACGACGACGGCTGGGTCGGCAACTTCACCGGCTCGGCCATCAGCCGCTCGTTCCCCACCTACGACGAGCTCGCCGCCGGGCGTCAGCTGTAGCCGGAAGGCTCGGGGTAGGCGCCGCCCAGCAGGTGGTCGCCTACCTCGATGGCCTTGTGAGCGACCGGGTCGTGGAGCGTCAGCGTGCGGACGTCGCGCCAGAAGCGGTCCAGGCCGGTGCCGGTCTTCGTGGCCCGGGCGCCGGTGAGCTCGAACACCCCGGACGTGGCCGCCAGCGCGGCCTGCGTGGTCACGACCTTCACCGCGGAGAGCTCGACCGAGACCTCTCCCCGCTCGGCGTGCGTGAGTTCCCAGCCGCGGGACGCCGCCGCCACCCAGGCCGCGCCCGCGCGATCGGTCAGGGCCCGGGCGGCCCGCACCTGCGACTCCAGCTCCCCGTACTTCACCCGCACCAGCGGGTCGTCGGCCGCCTCCGCGACCCCGGACGTCGTCCAGGCCCGCGACTTCGTCCTGGTGTACTCGGCGCCGAAGCGCAGCGCGCCTTCGGCGGTGGCCACCGCCAGCACCCCGAGCAGCACCTGGAATCCCAGCGCCGACAGGGTCGGATACGCCGGAGCGCCCGGGTCGGTCTGCTCGCCCGGGCCCAGGATGTCGTCCTCGGACAGGAACGCGTCCTCGAACGCGATCGAGCCGGACGCCGACATCCGCTGGCCGAGCGAGTCCCAGTCCTGGCCGTGCACCACGCCCTCGGTGCGGGTCGGCAGCGCGAACCCCCACTTGTCCCCGGTCCCGACGTCGGTGCCGGTCGCGATCACCCGGTCGGACACCTCGGCGCCGGTCGCGAAGAACTTCTTTCCCCGCACCAGGTAGCCGCCCTCGGTGCGGGTCAGCTCCAGCCCGGCGTCCCGGGGGTTCCCGGCGCCGCCCCAGAGCCAGTTGTTGCCTGCCGTCCCGGCCGCGAGCCGTTCGATCGCCTCGGGGCGGCGGCCCAGCCGGGTCCGCCAGCTGTGCAGGTAGTGGTAGCCGAGCACGTGGCCGATCGAGGTATCGACCCGGGCGACCCGCGTGACGACCTCCAGCGCGGTCAGCCAGCTCCCGCCGTGGCCGCCGGTGCGCGCCGGAACCAGCAACGGCAGCAGTCCGGCGTCGCGCAGCAGCTCGACCTCCGCGTGCGGCGCCGCACCGGCCCGGTCACGGGCCACGACGTCGGTGCGCAGCTGTTCGGCGACCTGGTCGGCGACCGCGACCCACCGGTCGTGAACGGCTCGATCGGGGGCGTCGGTGGAGGTGTCGGGGAGGTGCTCGGTCATGGCCGAAGTATCACTCAGCGCTGGTGAGCCGCGTTAACGCAGGTGGGCGTAGCTGTCCGGGTTCGCGTCCAGGTACTGCGCGAACGTGCGGGCGGGGTGCCCGGTGAGGTTCGGCACGGTGTCGGTGACCGCGTTCAGCTCGCCCTCGGCGATCGCCTGGTACGACGTCACCCAGCCGGCCACCTCGAACTCGGGGGCTCCGTACCCGGCCCGGGACGCGTACGCCTCCTCGAGCGTCTCCGGCTGGTACCGCACCGGCCGCTCGACCCGGTGGTCGAGTTCGGCCGCGGCCTCGGCCAGCGTGAGAGCCGACGGCCCGGTGACCCCGTACGACCGCCCGTCGTGCGCCTCCGGAGCGAGCAGCACCGCCGCCACCACGTCCGCCACGTCGTCCGGGTCCACCGCGCTCACCCGTCCGTCGCCGCCCGGGCCCCGCAGAACCCCGTCCGGCCCCACCAGAGCGGGCAGCATCGACGCGTAGAACGAGTCGCGCAGGAACGTGAACGCGAGCCCGGTGCTCCGGATGTGCTGCTCGGTGTGCCAGTGGTCGCGCCCGAACGTGAACGTGCAGTCCGGCGCCGCGCTCAGGAACGAGAGGTACACGATCCGCCGCACCCCGGCCCCGGTCGCGGCGTCCACCACGCTCTGGTGTTCGGCCAACCGGTTCGCGGCCTCGCGTCCGCTGACGAGGAACAGGGTCGAGACGCCGTCGAGCGCGTTGCGCACGGCCGGACCGTCGGCGTAGCCGCGGCCGATCGACGCGGGGGTCGCGCCGGCCAGCTCGGGCAACTGCGAGCCGGCGCGGCCGAGCAACCGCTGAGGTGCACCGGCAGCAGAGAGGCGGGTGGCAACTCGGCTGCCTACCTGTCCGGTAACTCCGGTAACGGCGATCACGTTGCTCATTCGGCCACCCTAGATCGATCAATCCACCACAATGAGTAGTTCGCCTACGACGCTGAGGAGTCCTGGTGCAGGACGCGCGCACTCTCCTGGAGGACTACGTCCGGTCCGGCAAAGTGATCCAGCTCGCGACCCTGGACGCCACGGGCGCGCCGGTGGTGTGCAATCTCTGGTTCGCGAGCGCGTTCGGGCCCGACCTGATCTGGTTCCTGTCGCGCCCCAACCGCGAGCACTGCGTGAACCTCCGGACGGACCCGCGGGTCGCCGGTGCGATCCTCGCGATCGAGCTCGAAGGCATCGAACAGGACGTCCGCGGCGTGACGTTCCTCGGGTCCGCGCGCGAGCTGCCGACGACCGGCATCGACGAACAGATCGCCGGCTACGCGGGCCGGTGGCCGGAGGCCGCGGACGCGATCGAACCCGCGGCCCTGGCCGCCGGCCTGACCCCGCACCGCCTGTACGAGATCACGGTGGCGCGCTGGGTGCTCTTCGACGAGCAGCACTACCCCGACCAGCCGCGTCAGCCGGTGCCCGCGCAGCGGTCCTAGCGGGTGGCCGCGGCCAGCGCGGTGCGCACCTTCTCGGCGTCGGCCGGGATCGCGGCCTCGAGCGAGTTGCCCTCGGCGTAGATCAGGCCGTAGGCCGGGGTGCCGGGCTGGTAGCGCCAGCCCTCGGCGAGCGGACCGGCGTCGACGGCGTCGTAGCCGATCCCGTCGAGAAACTCGGTGACCTGGGCCTTCGCCGAAGCGTCGTCACCGGCGATCGCCAGCGCGGAGCGGTCGGGCGCACCGGACGGGCGCGCGAGCGTGTGCAGCGCGCCCCAGAAGATGTTGTTGAACAGCTTCACCACGTGCGAGGTCGGCAGGTGCTGCTGGAGCAGCTCGCTGCTGGTGCTCGAGGCGTCGTCCAGTGCGGTGAACTGCCCGTCGCGCTGCGAGTAGTAGTTGTTCGTGTCGATCACGGTCTTGCCGGCCAGCGGCTCGGCCGGAGCCGCCTGGTAGGCCTTGAGCGGCACCGACACGACCACCAGGTCGCCGGCCTCGGCGGCCTCGGCCGGAGTGGCCGCCCGCGCCTTCTGGCCGAGTTCGTCGACCAGATCCTTCAACGTCTCCGGCCCGCGCGAGTTGCTGAGCACGACGTCGTACCCGGCCGCCACCGCGAGCCGGGCGACCGTGCCGCCGATGTGTCCGCTGCCGATGAATCCCACAGTCGTCATGTCTGGCCGCAACCCTGCTTCCCGGCTCCACATTCCCTGGTGTTCAGCCCACCCGGCGGAGCCAGCACTGGGCGCCGCTGCTGTCGTCCTCGACGAGCAGCCGGGCGTTCGTGAGCTCCCTGATCGTCCAGGTGTCGGTGCCGAGCCCGGCCCGGATCCGCAGCGTCGACCCTTCCTGCGAGTAGGCCAGCGAGTACACGCCGATGTCGTCCGGGTTCCGCGGTGACCGGACCTGGCGGACCGTGATCGAACCTCCGGAGTTGAAGGTGAATTCGCGCCGGCTGATCCCGGTGTTCTCGACCATCACCGCGAGGCCCCACGGAACCGAGCAGCCGGTGAAGTCGACCGGCTGCCACGTGTTGCCGATCAGCGTCGGCTTCCGACCGCCCTGATCCGGGGCGATGGCCTGGGCGGCGAGGCCGGCCTCGGGCGCGCGGGAGGTCGCGGGCGCCGATTCGCACCCGGTCGGCAGCGCGGCCATCCCGACGCCGACGACGAGCGCGGCCACTCTCGTGAAACTAGCCATGAACATGCATTATCGGGTCGTTAAGTACTAATTACCCCCGGACGCGCCGAGTTCGCCCAGCGCCTAAGGTGAGCTCGTGACGGGCTTCCCCAAGGCCATCGGTGCTCCGGCGACGCGGGCGCTGAACAACGCCGGGTACACCGAGTTGTCGCAGCTCGCCGGGGTTCCGCGCGCCGAGCTGGCCAAGTTGCACGGCATGGGCCCGAAGGCGCTCGGCCTGCTGGCGGCGGCGCTCGCCGAGCAGGGTCAGTCGTTCGGGTGAGGCTGAGCTATCCCGGGTCGCCGCGATTCGCGGTGGTGCCCGCCGCGTACGTCGTGCTGCGCCGCGACGACGGCCAGGTCCTGATGCAGCGGCGGCACCAGACCGGGTACCTCGACGGGCACTGGGCGATCGGTGCGGCCGGGCACGTCGAGGGCGGCGAGTCGGTGCTGGACGCGGCCCGCCGGGAGGCCCGCGAGGAACTCGGCGTCGGCGTCGACGACCTCGTTCCGATCACCGTGATGCACCGGACGGTCGGCTCACGGCGGATCGATCAGCGGGTCGACTTCTTCTTCGAGTGCCGGCACTGGAGCGGGGTCCCGGAACGCCGTGAGCCCGACCGCGCGTCCGAGTTGCGGTGGGTGGCGCTGGACGCGCTGCCGTCCCCGGTCGTGCCTCACGAGCAGTGGGTTCTTCAGCGCTGGCGGGCCGGCGATATTCCGATCGTGTCGACGTTCGGATTCAGTACGGTGAGGCGTGCCTGACGCGTCACTACCGCCCCGGCTGCACAGCCTGGAGTTCCACGGCCCGCTGTCGGCGGCGCGGGCCAATCGTCTGGTGGTGCGGCTCACCGCGAACCGGCCGTCGACCGTGCTCGACATCGGCTGCGGCTGGGGAGAGCTCCTCCTCCGGCTCGTCGACGCCGTCCCCGGCGCACACGGCGTCGGCATCGATCTCAATTCCGAAGACCTGGCCCGCGGCCGCAGCACCGCCGCCTGGCGGGGGCTCGCCGATCGGGTCCAGTTCGTCGAGGAGTCCGGCATCGGATCCCGGCGCGGCCCGGCCGACGTCGTCCTGTGCGTCGGTGCCGGGCACGCGCTGACCGAGGTGCCGCGGCCCGATCACCTGCTCGCCGCGCTCCGTGAGCTGCGCCGGCTGGTTGCACCCGGCGGCCGCGTGCTCTACGCCGAGGGCTTCTGGGAGCGTCCGCCGACCGTTCTCGAGCTGAGCCGGATGTGGCCGGACGCGGCCGCGGACGACCACTGCGACCTCGCGCGGCTGACCGACCTCGCGGTGGAGGCCGGGTTCCGTCCGCTCTGGATCGAGACCGCCGATCAGAACGAGTGGGAGCAGTTCGAGTCCGGCTACCAGGCCGACGTCGAGGAGTGGCTGGCCACCAACCCGCACCACCCACGGGCCGCGGAACTGCGCCACCAGGCCGACAGCCACCGGGCGAGCTGGCTCCGGGGGTACCGGGGAATCCTCAACCTGGCCTACCTGACGCTGATCCCGGTGGACTAAGGGCCTTCGCCCTCGCCGTCGGGCGGACCGTATCGCTCGGGCATGACGCCTCCCCGGCAGCGTTCGATGTGGACGCTCCCGAGCCTGATATGTGCTGGTCCCCGGCCTCTATCCCAGAACTGGGTCAGTCACCGGCCGGCCGGACAAATGCTGGTCAGACAGCCAGCGCAGGCCGTATCCGAGGCCGGGCGTCAGCATCTCGAAGTGCGCAGTGGCCTCGCCCACCCGATCCGGCTCGACCACCGGCAATCCACCCGGCGCGTCGTCCAGCGTCCGCGGCGGGACGCCGTGCACGAGGTACGTGGTCGGCGCCGGTTGCCCGAAGCGGACGCGCAGCGCGAACCGATCGCACCGGCTGTGCGGCGTCAGCGCGTAGTGCGGCGCCATCCGCTGGCCGGGCGCGAGCCGGTAGCGGAAGCCCAGCCGGTGTTCGTCGTCCGGGCCGACCGTGCGCGGCAGCGCGATCTCCGACCGGTAGTGGCTCGTGCTGGGCCGCTCGCTGCGCAGTAGCAACCCGCCGTACATCACGTCGACGAACAGGTCAGGCGGCTCGTGGTTCGGCTGCCGGGGCACGCTGATCGACATCTCGATGACGTCGATCGGCGCGCCGGTGGCGGCGATCCGCCGCTCCTCGAACACCTCCGGGTCACCCCGGTCGAGCACCACCAGCGACCGCACCGCGCGGTTGTACCAGCCGGTGCCGCCCGGGTCCGTGGTCTCGGGCTGGGCCGGCGGGGTGCCGGTCACCGCCTCCGCGAGCAGAGCCAGCGCCTCGTCCAACCGCCGCCGGACCGTGCGCTGCTCGCGTCCGAGATCAGCGGCCAGCCAGTCGAGACGTTCACCGAGGAACCGGGCGTCGGCCGGAGGATGCAGCCCCAGCCCGACGCCCGCGGCCATCCGGAGGTCACCGGGGAGCCTGCGCACGTGCTCGCGCAGCCAATCGACGATCGCGGCCCGGTCGCCGGCGTCGGCGACCAGCGCCGCCACCCGCGGGCCCACGCGCCGGACGAGATCGGGGGCCAGGACGCCGCGGCCACGGCAGAGCCGGCGCAACTCCTGACGCAGCTCTTCCCGCTCGTCCACGTCGCCCTCCCGCCGCCGGCCTCTGTCTAGAGGGGACGGTCTGATGCGACAACGGTAACCGTCGGCCCGGGCCGGGCGCAGCACAGCGCGAATCCGCAGGAAGCGGCCTAGGATGAGCGCCTAAATCATGGGCTCGTCGTCGCGGGGTGGGGGATGGCGCACCTTTCTGAGGAACTTTCTCGCACGATCAGCGCACGCTGGTATTCGTCGGTGCTCTCCGAGCGGCAGAGCGTCACCGGCCAGACCCGTGCGCGGTACTACCGGGCGCTCTCCACCCATCTCGATCGTCTCGAACCTTCCGGTGACGAATCGGGCAGCGTCGCCGCCTGGAGCGAGGCCCGGATCGACCGCGCCGATCTGGCCGCGCTCGCCGGAGCCAAGGCCACGTCGACGCTGTACTCGCTGTTCGGGCAGCGCGCTCGCTCGCTGGCCGCGCACTACGCGGGCAGCCCGTACGTCGCCCGCAGGCACCCCGGCCCGGTCGACGCGCTGATCTTCGAAGCCAAGATGGTGAGTTTCTGGCCCTGCCGGGAGGCCTGGGCCGCGACGCTGGGCGCGCTGGGCCGCGACGGCAGGCAGTTCGCGGCCGAGACGCTGATCCGGGTGCTCGCCGAGTGGGCCGCGGCCAACCGTCCGCTGGCCGCCGCGCGCCGTTCGGCGCCGCCGGTGTGCGCGGTGGAGGATCTCCGGCTGATCCTCCCGGACGAGCCGCCGGTCGAGGCGGTCGTCGCGCTGCTCACCCGGGTCGTCGAGCTCGCGCACAGCCCGCGTGGCCTGTCTCCGCTCGGGACGCTGAACGCGGTGCACGACGAGCTGATGAAGCTCGGCTTCGTCCGCGCCGCGCCGCTGGAAGCCCTGATCGTCGAACTGTCCGAGGGGCTGGCGATGGTCGAGTACCTGACGCCCCAGCTCTCCGCGGACGACCGGGAGAACCTGGTCGATTCCCTGGTACCGCAACTGCGGGACGTCCTCCTGTTGTTGCGGGGCGGGCAGTGACGCTCGCCGCCACCGACGAGTCCCCGGAGGGAGATGTGGTCGCTACCCTGCGCGCCCGGCTCCAGGTCGTCCTGCACCACACCGATGAGGTGGGAGACACCGCCCCGGTCCGGACGCTGTACCAGGAAGCCGTCGCACTGCTCGGGCCCGAGCACGAGGTGTCGCTGTTCGTCGAGTGCGCGCTGGAGGAGGCGCTCAGCCGCCACCGGCCGCCGGAGGAGTCCCGGACCGCGTGGAGCGGGCTGCTCGGGCGGGCTCAGCACGCACTGTCCTGGAACGACACCACGCTGATGAGCGTCCGGGCGTTCGCGGCCCAGTACGAGCGCCGCGGCGGGGACGCCGCCGACGTGGAGGCCGGGCCGCGCCGGTACGAGGCCGAGTGGAACCGCCGGCTCCAGGCCCTCGGCCGGGACGACTACCGCACCCGTATCGCGCGGGCGAACCACGCGTTCGCGCTGCTCCAGCGTCGGCAGGGTACCGATCTCGACGACGCGCGCCGGATCCTCGACGAGGAGGTCACGCACCGTGCCCGCTACTACGGTGAGAACAGCCCGTTCACCTGGGCGGCCCGGGGCGTGCTGGCGCTGGCGCTGATCGCGGCCGGCGATCCCGGGGCGGTGGAGCTGGCCGAGGGCCTGGTGCGGCTGCGACGGGCCCGGTACGGGCGGTTCTCGGCGCCGGCCGTGCAGGCGCAGGTCGTGCACGTCCAGGCGCTGCTGGCCGCTGGACGCCGGGACGAGGCCGTCACCGAGCTGCGCTATCTGCGGACGGCGGTCAACCGCCGCCGGGCGGCCCTGGACGAGAGCACCCTTCTCCTGGTGGAGAAACTGAGCAATCAGGAGCGCCCTGCTCCGGAGGGGTAGTGGAGCAGGACGCCACTGACTGGTCCGAGTAGTCCCACGCTGCCCCGTGCCGGCGCGGAACCCCGGGCCCGAACACCATCTCCGACCGGTCCAGCGCAAAGCTTGCGCAAAACTTGTGTCATAGATGGGCGGAGTTCGGACCAACCTGGTGCAGGAGGAGATAGATGCCGCAGTTCCGGCTGCTCGGACCGTTGGAGATGACCGTCGGTGGTCGTCCGATGGACCTCGGGCCGGTGAAGCGTCGGACCGTCCTTACCGCGTTGCTGGTCGACGTCGGTCGGCCGGTGCCGGTGGAGGCACTGATCGACCGCGTCTGGGGTGACGACCCGCCGGCCAAGGCCCGCGAGGTGCTCTACGCCCACATCGCCCGGATCCGGCGCGTCCTGCCCGGCTCCGCGGTGGTCGAGCGCCGTTCCGGCGGCTACGCGCTGCTCCTCGACCGCGACCGGATCGACCTGCACCGGTTCCGGTCACTGGTGGCCGACGCCCGGGCCGAAGACTGTCCGGACGAGACGCGAGCGGCGCTGCTGGGGGAGGCGCTCGATCTCTGGCAGGCGACGCCGCTGGCGGACGTTCCCGGGGCCTGGGCGGCGGCCGTGCGCGAGGGGCTCGAGCAGCAGCGGCGGAGTGCGGTCGCGCTCTGGGCCCGCGCCGAGAGCACGCTGGGACACGCGGCGGCGGTCGTCGACCGGCTTCAGGAGCTGGTGACCGCGGATCCGCTGGCCGAGCCGCTGCTCGTGGAACTGGTCCGCGCGCTGCACCTGGCCGGACGCACGGCCGAAGCCCTCGACACGTACGCGCGGGCGCGGGCCCGCCTGATCGACGAGCTGGGCTGCGAGCCCGGCCCCGAGCTCCGGGCCGCCCACGGAGCCGTCCTGAAGGGCACCCCCGATCCGGCACCGCCCGGCGCACCACTGAACCGGCCCGTGCCGGCGCAGCTGCCCGCGGACGTGCCCGCCTTCACCGGCCGTGCGTCCGCGCTGGCCGAGCTCTCGGCGCGGCTGGTCGCCACCGACGACGGCGTCACGGCCGTCGTCGTGTCGGCGGTTTCGGGCACCGCGGGCGTGGGGAAGACCGCGCTCGCGGTCCGGTGGGCCCACTCGGTCCGCGACCGCTTCCCGGACGGACAGCTCTATCTGGACCTCCGCGGCTACGGCACCGAGGCCCCGGTGAGTCCGTCCGCCGCCCTGGCGGGGTTCCTCACCGCGCTCGGCGTTTCCGCCCGCGATCTCCCGCTGGACGTCGACGAGCGCGCGGCCCGCTACCGGACCGAGCTGTCCGGGCGGCGTCTGCTGGTCGTCCTCGACAACGCGTCGTCGGTGGAGCAGGTGCGGCCGTTGTTACCGGGCTCACCGACCTGCGCCACGCTCGTGACCAGCCGCGACACGCTCGCGGGTCTGGTCGCCGTACACGGCGCCCACCGGTTGATCCTCGACCTGCTCGACCCGGACGAGGCGATCGCGCTCCTCCGCTCGCTGATCGGCGCCCGGGTGGACGTCGAACCGGACGCCGCCCGTGCGCTCGCCGAACAGTGCGGACGCCTGCCGCTGGCGCTGCGCGTCGCGGCCGAGCTCGCCGGTGGGCGGCCGGACAGCACGCTGGCCGAACTCGTGGCCGAGCTCGAGGACCATCGCGCCCGGATGGACCTGCTCGACGCCGGCGGCGACCCGCGGGCCGACGTCCGGGCGGTGTTCAGCTGGTCCTACCAGCGCCTGCCGGAGTCCGCCGCCAGGGCGTTCCGGCTGCTGGGCCTGCACCCCGGCCCGGAGTTCGGCGCCCACGCCGCGGCCGCGCTCTCGAACGGGAGCCTGGCCGACGCCCGGCAGGCGCTCACCGTGCTCAGCCGCGCCCACCTGATCCGCCCCGCGGCCGGAGGCCGATTCGGCGTCCACGACCTGCTGCGGGCCTACGCGCTGGCCCAGTCGGACGCCCAGGACGGCGCCGGCGCCCGGACCGACGCCCGGGCCCGCCTCTACGCCTACTACCTGGCTGCGACCGGCGCCGCGATGGACGTCCTCTATCCGGCCGAGCGGCACCGGAGACCGCCCCCGCCGCCGATCTCCACTCCGCTGCCGGAGTTCGGCGGACCGGACGACGCCCGGGCCTGGCTCGACCGGCACCGGCCGACGTTCCTGGCCGTGTGCGAGTACACGGCCACGCACGGCCCGGCCGAGGTGACCGGCGCGCTCGCGTCGACGCTCTACGTCTACCTGGACAACGGCGGGCACTCCGCGGACGCGCTGACGATCCACACGCTCGCCCTGGACGCCGCCGGGCGGACCGGCGACCGGGCCGGTGTCGCGGCGGCGCTCTCGCACCTGGGCGTCGTGTACTGGCAGATCGGCCGCTACCCGGAGGGCCTGGACCACCTCGCGCGGGCACTGGCCGTGTTCCGCGAGCTGGGCGACCGCACCGGCGAGGCCCGGACGGTCGGCAACCTCGGCGTGATCAGCCAGCAGATCGGCCGCTACGCCGACGCCGAGCGCTACCACGGTGCGGCGCTGGACCTGTTCCGCGAGCTGGACGACCGGGTCGGCGAGGCGAACACCCAGACGAACCTCGGCGACATCCTGATGCGGATCGGGCGCAACGAGCAGGCGATCGTCATGCTCGGCGAGGCGCTGGAGCGGTTCCGCGAGCTCGGGCACCACGGGGGAGAGGCGACCGCGCTGACGAACCTGGGTGAGGTGCACCTGAGCCTCGATCGCCCGGCCGAGGCGGCGGAGTACCTGCGCGACGCGGTGGCCGGGTTCGCGACGCTCGGCGAACGGTACGGGCAGACCTGCGCGCTCAACGGCCTGGGGGAGGCCGAGCTCGGCCGCGGCCGCCCCGGTACCGCGGCCCTGATGTTCACCGAGGCTCTCGCGCTGGCCACCACGATCGGAGAACGAGCCGAACAGGCCCGGGCGCACGTCGGGCTGGCCCACACCACCGACGACACCGGCGCCCACCTGCGCCAGGCCCTGGACCTGTACACCGAACTCGGCTCCGCCGCCGCGGAGAGCGTCCGCAAGGAGCTCGACGGATCTTGACGAAAACGGGGGCCCCCCCCCCGCCCCCCGCCCGGGCCCCCCCGGGGGGGTAACAAACCCCATTGGCTTTTTTTAGGGGGGGGCGGCCGCGCCGGCGGGTTTGTGCGTGGTACGGTTAGGGTAACCCGGGTGGAACAAGGGCG
>NZ_JBITDV010000013.1:0-312851 GCF_044454545.1 Cryptosporangium sp. NPDC051539
GTGGACAGGTCGTTACCGAACGACGCGGTCTCGGACGTGAACCGGTCCCCGGTCAACTGCATCCCATCACCGGAGTCACCGGCAAACCGGATCACCACCCGGTCCAAGCGCCGGACCTGCTTGCTCACTCGGCTGTCCTCCTCTGGCGCACCTCGGGCGCCGGTGCGGCCTGTTGCCGGACTTTGGTCCCGATGCTACGTCGGTATGTCAGTGTTCTCGGCTTTGCGTCCGGGGCCGAGGCCCTTGTTACCGCCGTCACAGAGGATCGCCTGAGCGGCGCGGACGAAGGCTACTCCCCGTGCATTGCGCGGGCTCGCGGTGCGCGGGGTATTCCGAAGGTGAGAGACCACGATCCCGAGGAGGAAGTCATGAGCGAACCCACCGAGAGCGCGCCCTGGACCGATGGAGAGGAATCCCGGTCCGAGTGGCGTGATGGCGACAGCCGCTGGATCGACGGCGACCTGGAATCCGGCGCTGACCCGGTCGAGTCGCCCGCCCCGACCGACGAGCCCGCCGGCTGACTCCGCCCGGGTGGCGCCGATCGGTCACGATTCGGTCACGCGACCGGCGGGAACGTTCGGCCGGACGCCGGAGTGCCCGGCCGCGCCGAGCGGCCGATGTTGCCGGACGGGCGTCATACGGACAGCCTCCTGCCTGGATCCGGGCGAACGCCGCGCGTCGGAATCGTGGAGTTACCTGCATCACCAGGGTGGAAGCCGATGCCCGAGTCGGGCACAACCGGGCAGCATTCCGGCGAAGGAACCTGTTGGACCCGTTAAGGGCAGGTGTTAAACAGGTCACACAACCGAGAACAGCCCGAGATCGGCGTCGATCCGGGCGGTTGCCAAAGGAGGCCGGGATGCGCGCTGAGGAACGCCAACACCGCATCCTTGCCCGGGCCCGCAGCGACGGCCGGGTCGACGTCAGCAGCGTCGCGGCCGACCTCGCGGTCGCGCCCGAAACCGTCCGCCGGGATCTGCGCCTCCTCGAGCAGCACGGCCTCGTCCGACGGACGCACGGCGGCGCCTACCCGGTGGAGAGTGCCGGTTTCGAGACCAACCTGGCCAACCGCGCGACGCTCCGGGTGCCGGAGAAGCGCCGGATCGCCGCCGCCGCGGTCGAGCTGCTCGGTGACGCCGAAACCGTCTTCATCGACGAGGGCTTCGGCCCGCAGCTGGTCGCCGAGGCGCTGCCGCCCGGCCGGCCGCTGACCGTGATCACCGCGAGCATCCCGGTCGCGAGCCATCTGGCGACCAAGCCCGACACCACGGTCTACCTGCTGGGTGGCCGGGTCCGTGGGCGCACGCTGGCCACCGTCGACCACTGGGCCACCCAGATGCTGGCCGGCTTCGTCATCGACCTGGCGTTCCTGGGCGCGAACGGCATCTCGCGCCGGTACGGCCTCACCACGCCCGACCCCGCGGTCGCCAACGTCAAGGCGCAGGTCGTCCGGGCCTCGCGGCGCCGGGTGTTCGCCGGCGTGCACACGAAGTTCGGCGTCAACAGCTTCTGCCGGTTCGCGTCGGTGGCCGACTTCGAGGCGATCGTCACCGACACCGGTCTGTCGGCGGTCGAGGCCCAGCGCTACTCCGTACTCGGGCCTCAGGTGATCCGCGCATGATTCTCACGGTCACCCCGAACCCGAGCCTGGACCGCACGTTCGTCCTCAACGGCCTCCGGCTCGGCGAGCTCAACCGAGCGTCCACCGACACCGTCGAAGGCAGTGGCAAAGGCGTCAACGTGGCGCGCGTCCTGCACGCCGCAGGCGTCCGGACCGGGATCGTGCTGCCGGCCGGCGGCCCGGAAGGCGCGCAGCTCGCGACGCTCCTGGAGGCCGAAGGCCTCACCTACCGGGTCGTGGCGACCGATGCGCCGGTCCGGACCAACGTGACGCTGCTGGAGCCCGGGCGGACGACCAAGGTCAACGCCCCGGGCGCCGCGCTCACCCCGGCGGACGCCGACGCGCTCGTCGCGGCCGTCGAGGACCTCGCGCACGGCGCCGACTGGGTGGTCTGCTGCGGTTCGCTCCCTCCGGACACCCCGGCGGAGCTGATCGCGCGGATCGTCGAAGCCGGCCGTCGCGCCGGTGCTCAGACCGCGGTGGACGCCTCCGGCCCGGCGCTGCTGGCCGCCGCCGAGGCCGGGCCGGATGTCCTGGCGCCGAACGCCGACGAACTCTCCGAACTCACCGGCCGGGTGTTCCCGCCCGGTGGACGACCGCTAGTCCGGGCCGCACTCGACGCCGCACACACGCTCGCCGGAGACACCGGTGGCGGCGTGCTCGTCAGCCTCGGTCCGGACGGGGCGGTCTGGGTGGACCCGGAGTCCGCACTGCACGGGTCCGTGACTCCGGTGACCCCGGTCAACACGGCCGGTGCCGGCGACGCTCTGCTGGCCGGGTGGCTCGCCGGGCCACCGGAGCCGGACGGAAGGCTCCGGAACGCGGTGGCCTGGGGGACGGCGGCCTGCCTGCTGCCGTCCACGGCGGGAGACGTCGCCACGACGGCCCGCCCCGCTCGTGTCCGGATCGACGATCTCGGGGTTCCCGCCGCGGGACCCTGATCGTGAGCAGTAACCCGAAGTAACCAACCCCCACTCGAATCACTCCGTCGGAGGCGCTCGTGGCTCTCGCTGGTGTTAGGCCAATACGCAGAGTAGTTGCTTCGCTCTCTGCTGTCGTCATTGCGTCCATGGCGCTCAGCGCCTGTAGTGGCGCCGGCGGCGGCGGCAGCTCGAGCGACAGCAAGACAGTCAACGTCCTGATGGTCAACAACCCGCAGATGCTGGACATCCAGAAGCTGACCGCGGACAACTTCACCAAACAGACCGGCATCAAGGTCAACTACACGGTGCTGCCGGAGAACGACGTCCGCGACAAGATCAGCCAGGAGTTCTCCAGCCAGGCCGGTCAGTACGACGTCGCCACGATTTCGAACTTCGAGGTGCCGTCGTACGCGAAGAACAACTGGCTCGCGCCGCTCGACGACTTCGTCAGCAAGGACAAAGAGTTCAACCAGGACGACGTCCTGGGCTCGATGACGAAGTCGCTGACCGCGGAGGACGGCAAGCTCTACGCCGAGCCGTTCTACGGTGAGTCGTCGTTCCTCATGTACCGCAAGGACGTCTTCGCGGCCAAGGGCCTGAAGATGCCGGAGAAGCCGACCTGGCAGCAGGTCGCCGATCTGGCGGCGAGGGTCGACAACGCGCAGCCCGGCATGCGGGGCATCTGCCTCCGTGGCCTCCCCGGCTGGGGCGAGGTCTTCGCTCCGCTGACCACCGTCGTCAACACGTTCGGCGGCACCTGGTTCGAGAAGGACTGGACCCCGAAGGTCAACGCGCCGGAGTTCCAGCAGGCCACGCAGTTCTACGTGGACCTGGTCCGCAAGCACGGCGAGTCCGGTGCTCCGCAGGCCGGCTTCACCGAGTGCCTGAACAACATGCAGCAGAGCAAGACCGCCATGTGGTACGACGCCACGTCGGCCGCCGGTTCGCTGGAGGCCAAGGACTCGCCGGTCGCCGGCAAGCTGGGCTACGTCGAGGCGCCGGTCGTCAAGACCAAGAGCTCGGGCTGGCTGTACACCTGGGCCTGGGCGATCCAGAAGGCCAGCAAGCGGCAGGACAACGCCTGGAAGTTCATGTCCTGGGCGTCCAGCGCGAAGTACGAGGACCTCGTCGGCAGCAAGATCGGCTGGGCGAACGTGCCGGCCGGTAAGCGTCAGTCGCTGTACGACAACCCCGAGTACCAGAAGGCCGCCGCCTCGTTCTACAAGGTGACGGACGAGGCGATCAGCAACGCCGACCCGGAGAACCCGGGTGTGCAGGCGCGGCCGGCACCGGGCATCCAGTTCGTCGGTATCCCGGAGTTCACCGACCTCGGTACCCAGGTCTCGCAGGAAGTGAGCGCGGCAATCGCCGGGCGTCAGACCGTCCAGCAGGCCCTTGACAAGGGTCAGGACCTCGCTCAGAAGGTCGCTGACAAGTACAAGTAGTCGCCCCCACCGGCCGGGCCGCCGCCACGGCGGCCCGGCCGGCACCGCACCGAGATGGCGCCCGAAGGGGGTACCCATGACCGCCATCGCACCGACTGCCGAGACCGCAACTCCCGGCACCAACCGCCGCCCGCCCGCAGCCATGCGCCGCGCCGGAGACTGGGCCCGACGGGCACCGCTCCTGCCGGCCCTGGTGTTCCTGATCATCGTCACCCAGCTGCCGTTCGTGGCCACGCTGGTGATCTCGTTCATGGACTGGAACTCGCTCTACCCCGACCAGCGCGGCTTCGCCGGCGTCGGCAATTACGCCGACGTGTTCACCGACGCGAGCCTGCGCTCGTCGGTCGTCACGACGATCATCCTGACGGTCTCGGTCGTGCTGATCAGCGTGATCTTCGGCCTCGGGATCGCGTTACTGCTCAACCGGACGTTCCGCGGCCGGGGCTTCGTGCGCACGCTGATGATCGCGCCGTTCCTGGTCGTTCCGGTGGCGGCCGCGCTGCTCTGGAAGCACGCGCTGTTCAACCCGGAGTACGGCCTGTTCAACGGCATCCTGACCTGGCTGTTCGGGCCGGACGCGCCGCAGCCGGACTGGATCACCGAGGCGCCGCTCGCGGCCGTCGTCGCGTCGCTGGTCTGGCAGTGGACGCCGTTCATGATGCTGATCCTGCTGGCCGGCCTGCAGAGCCAGCCGCTGGACGCGCTGGAAGCGGCCCGGGTCGACGGCGCGACCCCGATGCAGATGTTCCGGTTCCTGACGCTGCCGCACATGCGGCGGTACCTGGAGCTGGGTGCGCTGCTCGGCTCGATCTACATCGTCCAGAACTTCGACGCGGTGTTCACGCTGACGTCCGGCGGTCTGGGCACGGCGAACCTGCCGTACACGATCTACCAGACCTTCTACCAGGCCCACGACTACGGACGGGCGTCCGCGGCCGGGGTGGTCGTGGTGATCGGGACGATCGCGATCGCGACGTTCGCACTGCGTGTCGTCTCGTCGCTGTTCCAGGAAGAGGAGGGTCGGGCATGACCGCCGCCGTTGCTGCGAAACCCACGAAGGCGGGTCCGTCCCGCGGGAGAGCGGCCCCGCTCCTGGGCCTCGTCGCCTGGATCGTCGGGATCGTGTTCTTCCTGCCGGTCGCGTGGATGGTGCTCACCGCGTTCCACAGCGAGTCGGACGCGGCCACCAACCCGCCGTCGATCGCCGCCGGGCTCACGCTCGACGGGTTCCGCGAGTTCTTCGGCGCGACCAGCGGTGCGTCGCCGTGGCCGCCGCTGATCAACTCGGCGATGGCGTCGATCGTGTCGACGCTGATCGTGCTCGCGCTGTCGATCCCGGCGGCGTACGCGCTGTCGATCAGGCCGGTCCGGAAGTGGACCGACGTGATGTTCTTCTTCCTGTCGACGAAGATGCTGCCGGCCGTCGCCGGTCTGCTGCCGATCTATCTGATCGCGCAGAAGGCCGGGATGCTCGACAACGTCTGGACGCTGGTCATCCTGTACACCTCGATGAACCTGCCGATCGCGGTGTGGATGATGCGGTCGTTCCTGGCCGAGGTACCGGTCGAGATCCTCGAGGCCGCCGCGATCGACGGCGCCGGCCTGATCACCGTGCTGCGCCGGGTCATCGTCCCGGTCGCGATGCCCGGCATCGCCGCGACCTCACTGATCTGTTTCATCTTCAGCTGGAACGAGATGCTGTTCGCCCGGGTACTCACCGGCGTGGTCGCGCAGACCGCACCGGTGTTCCTGACCAGCTTCGTCACCAGCCAAGGCTTGTTCCTGGCCAAGGTGTGCGCGGCGGCGACGGCAATCTCGCTCCCGGTTCTCGCCGCCGGGTTCGCGGCTCAGGACAAGCTCGTCCAAGGTCTCTCCCTCGGCGCCGTCAAATAGGAGTTGCTCCATGAAAGCTGCCGTCATCACCGGAGTCGGCGCGGTCGAAGTGACGACCGTCGACGACCCGACGCCCGGTCCGCGTGAGGTCGTGGTCGACGTCGCCGCCTGCGGCCTGTGCGGCACCGACCTGCACATCCTGCAGGGGGAGTTCGCGCCGACGCTGCCGGTCATCCCCGGGCACGAGTTCGCGGGCGTCGTCGTCGAGATCGGCTCGGAGGTCAACGAACTGGCGGTGGGCGATCGGGTGGCGGTGGACCCGTCGCTCTACTGTCACGAGTGCCACTACTGCCGGCTCGGCAAGAACAACCTGTGCGAGCGGTGGGCCGCGATCGGCGTCACGACGGCCGGTGGCGCCGCCGAGTACGCGGTCGCACCGGTCGCGAACTGCGTCAAGCTGCCGGACAACGTCCGGACGGAGGACGCGGCGCTGATCGAGCCGCTCTCCTGCGCCGTGCGCGGGTACGACGTCCTGAAGTCGCAGCTGGGCGCGCACGTGCTGATCTACGGCTCGGGCACGATGGGCCTGATGATGCTCCAGCTGGCCAAACGCGTCGGCGCGGCCAGCGTCGAGATCGTCGACCTGAACCCGGAGCGCTTGAAGACCGCGGTTCAACTGGGGGTCAGCGCGACCGGGGCGACGCCGGACGAGTTCGAGCGGCCGCGGGGCTGGGAGCTCGTGATCGACGCGACCGGCAACGCCAAGGCGATCCAGGACGGGCTCAGCCGGGTCGGCAAGGGCGGCACGTTCCTGCAGTTCGGTGTCTCGGACTACGCGGCGCGGGCGACGATCGAGCCGTACAAGATCTACAACCAGGAGATCACGATCACCGGTTCGATGGCTGTGCTGCACAGCTTCGAACGGGCCGCCGAGCTGTTCGCGAGCGGCGTCCTCGACCCGGACGTGTTCATCTCCGACCGTCTGCCGCTGGACTCGTACGCCGCGGCTCTCGACCAGTTCGCAGCCGGGAAGGGACGGAAGATCGAGGTCATCCCGTGACCTACCCGGAGGGGTACCTGCTGGGTATCGATGCCGGGCAGACCGTCATCAAGGCGGCGCTGTTCGACCCCTCCGGTCACGAGGTGGCGGTCGCCCGGGCCACCACCGCGGTCAGCTCGCCGCACCCGCACTGGCAGGAGCGGGACATGGACGCCGCCTGGGGTGCGGCGGCCGATGCGGTGCGCCAGGTGCTGGACGTCTCGGAGGTCGATCCGACCGCGGTGCTCGCGGTCGGGCTGGCCGGCCACAACGACGGTCTGCACCTGGTCGACGGGGCCGGCCGGCCGGTGCGGCCGGCCGTCCTCGCGACCGACTCCCGGGCGGTGGCCGAGGCCGCCCGGCTGTGCGAGCTGACCGGTGAGTCGGCGCTGGCGATGACCGGTTCGGTCCCGCTGCCCTACAGCCCGGTCTCGATCCTGGCCTGGCTGCGCGCACACGAGCCCTCGGCCCTGGAGCGGGCCGCGGCGCTGCTGTACTGCAAGGACTGGCTGTCGCTCAACCTCACCGGCGAGGTGGCGACCGACCCGACCGACGCCAGTGCGTTCGCCACCGACCTGTGGACCCAGGAGTGGTCCACCGCCGTTCTCGAGCTGTACGGCTTGGAGGACGTGGCCCGGCTGCTGCCGCCGATGCGCCGCTCGTCGGTGGTGTCCGGAACGGTGACGGCGACCGCCGCGGAACGGACCGGCCTGCGTCCCGGTACCCCGGTCGTCACCGGTTGCCACGATGTGGACGCCAACGCGCTGGGCATCGGCGCGATCGGTACCGGCGCCCTCAGCCTGGTGCTCGGAACGTTCAGCATCAATCAGGTCGTCGGCAACGCGCCGGTCGTCGACCCGCGCTGGCAGGCCCGCACGTTCTTCCCGGACGGCGCCTCGCCGCGCTGGCTGCACATGTCGACGTCGCCCAGCGGAGCGTCGAACCTGGAGTGGGCGGTGCGGCAGTTCGGGGGAGCGTCCTACGAGTCCGTGATCTCGGCGGCGCTGCGTGACGGCGCGTTGGCGCCGGTGGTGGACGATCCGCTCTACCTGCCGTTCCTCTACGGCGGTCCGGTGCCGTCGTCGGGGGGTGGGTTGGTCGGGCTACGCGGGTGGCACACGGCCGCGGACGTCTACCGGGCGGTCCTGGAGGGGATCGTGTTCAACCACCGGTGGCACGTCGAGGCGCTCGGCTCGTCGTTCCCGCTGGTGGGAGCCGCGCGCCTCTGCGGGGGAGGCGCGCGCAGCGCGGCCTGGTCGCAACTGCTCGCGGACGCGCTCGGCCTGCCGGTCGAAGTGACGGACGCGGCCGAGGCCGGTGCCCGGGGTGCGGCGATGCTCGCCGGGGCGGGCGTGGGGGCGTTCGCCGACCTCGGCGCCGCCGTGGACGCGTGCGTCCGCGTGGTGCGGCGGCACGAGCCCACGCGGAGCCTCGACGCGCGATACGGGCGGTACCTGGCCACTGCGGAGGCGTTGGCTACTTTGCGTACTTGACAGAGGCGAGAATCGTTACTTCCGGCGGCGGCGTGCGGCTGCTGCCGGAAGGAGCCCACGATGGTGCGCAGCGTGGCGTGCGTGGTCGCTGTTGTTCTACTTCTCTGCGGGTGGGGGGCGCCGGCCTCCGCGGCGGGACCGGACGGGCCGGCCCTCGTTCACCGCGGCGACTGGTATCTGCGGACGTCGCCGTCGGGTGGCCCGGCCCAGTCGGCGTTCCGGTACGGCACCGGCGGTGACCTGCCGGTGATGGGCGACTGGGACGGCGACGGCCGGGAGACCGTCGGCGTCGTCCGGACGCTCCCCGGCGGCGGGTACCGCTGGCTGCTGCGCAACAGCAACAGCGCCGGTCCGGCCGAGGTCAGCTTCGACTACGGGGCCCAGCGGATCGTGACCGGTGACCGGCTGGGCTCCATCCCGGTGGCAGGCAACTTCGACCCGTCGGATGCCGCCGCCGAGGTCGGGATCGTCTACGTGGAGCCGAACGGGTCGCTGACCTGGGCGATCCGCGGAGAACGACGCTTCTCGTTCGGACGCGCGACCGACCGGCCGATCTGGGGTGACTGGGACGGTGACGGGGCCGACACCCCGGGCGTGGTCCGGGACGGAAACCGCTGGCTGCTGTCGGACGCCCGCGGTGGCTCGGCGTCCCGGGCCTTCACGTTCGGCTCCCCGGCCGGAGACCTCCCGGTGCCCGGCGACTGGAACGGTGACGGCGTCGACACGCCGGGTGTCGTCCGAAACGATCCGCCGTCGCAGGGCAATGGGGGGTACGACATCTGGCTGGTGCGGAACAGCTCGACGTCCGGCCCCGCCGACCGGTCGTTCCGGTTCGGCAGTGACGCGCTCGCGCCGGACCTACCCTTGGAGAACGTGCCGCGACTGCGTTTCAGGGCCTGAATTTCGGGATTCGGCTGACACGGGAGTGGCCTGCTCCGAATATGAGTCGCGCTCACGTTTGGAGGGGCCCGCCGATGGTTGTTGACCCGGCCGACCAGGTCGGTAGCCGGTCTGCGCTGGACGAACCGACCCGGTCACCCGGCGGGCGCTGGCTCACGTCCTGGACCCTGGGGCATTTCGCGTTCTTCATGGTGATGTTCGGGGCGGCCCAGGTCGTGCTGCCGCGGCAGGCCGAGTCGATTTCGCCGGACCACAAGGAAACCGTGGTCAGCGTCGTCACGTTGGTCGCGGCGCTGGTGACGATCGTGGTGAACGTGCTGGTCGGGGCGTACTCCGACCGGACGCTGGCGGGGCGTGGGCGGCGGCAGATCTGGGTTTTCCTCGGTGCCGTCGTCACGATCGTCGGCCTGGTGTTCCAGGGGTACCAGCACACGGTCGTCGGGATGGTCGTGATCTGGGCGCTGGTGCAGGTCGGGCTCTCGTCGATCAGCGCCGCGCTGACCGCCGCGCTGCCGGACGAGGTGCCCGTGACCGAGCGGGCCAGGGCGTCCTCGCTGTGGGGCATCGCGTCGGCGGCCGGGCCGCTGATCGGGATCGCGCTGGTCAGCACGCTCTTCGCCGGAGTGGTCTCGGCGTACCTGGCGCTCGCGGTGCTGACCGTGTTCATGGCGTTCCCGTTCGCGCTGTGGACGCGGGGGGTGCCGCTGCGGCCCGAACAGCGGCCGGTGACGTCGTTCCGGGCGATCGTGGCCGGGACGCTGGCGCCGCTGCGGTTCCCGGACTTCGCCTGGGCGTGGACCGGGCGGTTCTTCATCCAGCTCTCGAACGCGCTGGCGCAGGTGTATCTGTGGTTCTTCCTGCGCGACCGGGTCGGCGTCGACCCGGACCTGTGGACGCTCTACCTGGCGCTGCTCTACACCGGTGGCGCGGTCGGGGCGGCGATTCCGGCCGGGCGGATCTCCGACCGCACCGGTCGCCGCAAAGCCCTCGTGGTCGTGTCGTCGGTGCTGCAGGGTGTTGCGGCGGTGTTCTACATCTTCTGGCCCGACCTCTGGGCCGCGATGATCGGGTCGCTACTGCTCGGCATCGGGTTCGGGTGCTACGCCGCGGTGGATCAGGCGCTGATCACGCAGGTGCTGCCGCGGGCCGAGGACCGCGGCAAGGATCTGGGCGTCATCAACGTCGCGAACAACCTGCCGTACGTTTTCGCGGGGGCCTTGGGGGGTGCGACGCTCTCCCTCTTCGGCCGGGACGACCTCGGCTACCCGGTCCTCTACACGCTGTCGCTGGTGACGGCGGTGCTCGCGGCCCTGACCGTCCAGCCCATCAAGTCGGTCCGCTAGAGGCGGTGGGCCTCGGTGATTCGGCGGAGGAACTGTTGGGTGCGTTCCTGCTTCGGCGCGCCGAAGATCTCGGGCGGGGTGCCGCGCTCGTGGATCCGTCCGTCCGCCAAGAAGCAGACCTGGTCGGCCACCTCGCGGGCGAACCCCATCTCGTGCGTCGCGATCACCATCGTCATCCCGTCGTCCTTCAGGGACGAAACGACGTTCAGCACCTCGCCGACCAGCTCCGGGTCGAGTGCCGCGGTGATCTCGTCCAGCAGCAGCAGCGTGGGATCGGTCGCCAGCGCCCGCACGATCGCGACGCGCTGCTGCTGCCCACCGGAGAGCCGGTCGGGGTAGTCGGACGCCTTCGCGGCCAGGCCGAGGCGGTCCAGCAGCGCCCGGGCGCGATCTTCGGCCTCGCGCCGCGGAACCCGGTGCACCCGGCGCGGCGCCAGCGTGATGTTGTCCAGCACCGACAGGTGGGGGAACAGGTTGTAGGCCTGGAAGACCACGCCGATCCGCTGCCGCACCTCGTCCACGTTCACCCGCGGATCCGTGATCTCGCGATCGGACAGGAAGATGGCCCCGTCGTCGATCGTCTCCAGCAGGTTCACGCACCGCAGGAGCGTCGACTTCCCCGAGCCGGACGCTCCGATCAGCACGGTGACGGTGTGCGCGGGCACGTCCAGGTCGACGTCGTCCAGGACGACGTGCGTTCCGAACACCTTCCGGACGTTCTCGGCCCGTAGTACCGAGGTCATACCGTCCCTCCTTGCGATTGCCGCCGATTCATCCGCGCGGCCACCCAGTCGGTGAGCCGTGTCAGCGGGATCGTCAGCACGATGAACAGCAATCCGGCGACCACGTACGACGTGAAGTTGAACGTCTTGCCGCTGTAGATCTGTGCCGCGTACACCGCGTCCACCGCACCGCCGATCGAGACCAGGCCGGTGTCCTTGCTCAGCGACACCAGGTCGTTCAGCAGCGGCGGCACCACCCGGCGCACGGCCTGCGGCAGCACCACGAACCGGGTCGTCTGCCGCCAGTTCAGCCCCAGCGACCGGGCCGCGGCCCGCTGCGACGGGTGCACCGACTCGATGCCGGCCCGGAACACCTCGGCGACGTACGCCGAGTACGTGAGCACCAGCGCGAACCCGCCCAGGTAGATCGGGTCGTTGGTCACGCCGGTCAGCCGGAGCGCCGGTATTCCGAAGATGCACAGCAGCAGCGTGATGATCAGCGGCAGGCCACGGAACAGGTCGGTATAAACCGTGGCCAGCGCGCGCAACGGAAAGAACACCGGCCCGCGTAGCGTCCGCAGAAGGGCGAGGACCAGGCCGAACGCGAGGATGACGGCCCCGCACACCACCAGCAGCCGGACGTTGAGCCAGAGACCCTCGAGAATCGAGGGGAACGCGTCCTTGGCGTGGTGCCAGCTGAAGAACGTCTCCCGGACGCGGGACCAGCCCGGTGAGCTGACGATCGCGACGATCAGCGCGACGACCACGACCAGCGAGCTCGCACCGGCGATCCCGGCCGAACGGATCGCCCGGGAACGGCGGTAGCGCTCCCGGGCGAGTTGCCGCTCGCTTTTTACGTGGGAGGTCACTTCAAGACGGGCGCGTTAGTGGCTTCCGAAAGCCACTGCTGCTCGAGCTTGGCGAACGTGCCGTCTTCGGACAGCGCCGACGTCGCCTTCGACACGCACGCGGTCAGCTTCGATCCCTTGTCGAGCACCAGCCCGAACTGCTCCGGCGTGCCGACGGTGTTCTCGAACTGGCCGACGACCGTCGCGTCGGTGATCTCGGCACCGGTGATGTAGAACGCGGTCGGCAGGTCGACGACGATCGCGTCCACCTGGCCGTTCTTCAGCGCAGCCTTGGCCAGGTCGTTCTTCTGGTAGATCGAGGGCTTCGCGGACGGCTTGATGACGTTCTCGACCAGGTCGAGCGAGGTCGTGCCGACCTGCGCGCCGATCTTGAAACCCTTGAGGTCGGCGATCGACTTCGCTTTCGCCGCCGGCGAACTCTTCAGCGCGATGATCGACTGCCGGACGTCGTAGTACCCGGACGAGAAGTCGACGGCGTTCTTGCGCTCGTCGCTGATGCTCACCTGGTTGACGTCGAAGTCGAACGACTTCTTGCCGGGCGCGATCGCGCTGTTGAACGGCACCGTGACCCAGGCGACCTTGTCCTTCGGGTAACCGAGCTGGTCGGCGACCGCGTACGCGACCGCGGACTCGTAACCCTTCCCGTTCGTCGGGTCGTCGCCCGAGAACCAGGGCTCGTAAGCGGGCTTGTCGGTACCGATCGTCAGCGTGCCGGACTTCAGCGTGGCCAGCGAACCGGCCGCGCACGCGTCCGACGAGGCGGAGGCACTCGCGGACGACGAGGTGTCCTCGTCGGCCGGCGCACAGGCGGCTGCCCCCAGCGCGACGAACAGAGCGAGGGCCGCGGCGGGCAAAGCACGGATCATGCGGATCTCCGACTCGAACGGTAGGTAATTGAACGCCGCGTCAGCGTACGTGGTTCTTTTCGCCCGGCCGCATCCCGGCGCCGGGTTGCCGCGAAACCGTAATGAGCCAGGTCACGCGTGGTCCTTCACCACCCGCGCCACCCGCAGGAGTGTCTCGTCCTGCTCGTGCTCGGAGAGACCGGAGAGCGGGCGACCGTCCGGGTTGGCGGCCTGGAACTCCCGGAGGACCGGCAGGTCGCTGAACAGGCACGGGTTCACGACCACCGGCACGATGCGGCAGCCACCGGACGCGGCCGCCCGCAGCAGCGACGGCAGCTCGATCGACGCGATGAACTCCGACGCCAGGAAGTCGCTGCTGACCAGCAGGATCGCGATCCGGGCCCGGTCGAGCGCGTCGGCGATCTCGTCACGCCAGCGGTCGCCGGTGAGCACCCGCCGGTCGGACCAGACGTCGATCGAGCCGTTGTGCACGAGCGGTCGCAGGTGCAGTTCCAGACGCTCCAGCCAGGCCTGGTCGCGGTGGCTGTAGCTGACGAAGACCTGGTCGCGCGAGCGGGGACGCCGCTTGCCGACGACCTCGTACAGCCGATCGACGGAGAGCCGGCGCAGGTAGAACAGCAGCTGCGGATCCTCGGCCAGGAGATGGCCGGGCTCGTAGTGCAGGTGCGCGGCGACGTCGGCGGGCAGCCCGCCGGCGGCCCTGATCGCGTCGAAGCCGGGCCGCAGACCCGGTTCGGCCTCCGAAATCCGGACGACTCCGTCCGTCCCGACCGAGCCGCTGTCGCGGAGTGCGGCCAGCAGCGGGACGCACCCGTCGAGTGCGGCGAGCCGGCGTAGCGCCGGGCCGTACTTCCGGGCGCAGGCCTCGGTCACCCGGTCGAGGACGAGCCCGACGTCGGCGCCGATCGAGGTGCGCTCGGTCCGGGTCCCCTCGATCCGGTAGCCGGCCGCCAGCTCCCAGCACAGCATCTGCGCGGTCAGCAGGCTGCCCGCGGCGGCCAGCACGACCCGGGCCCGGTGCACGAACTCGACGTTGAGTGCGTCTTCGCCCTTCCGCACCATCTCCTCGATCGTCGCGTCGCTGACGGCCGGGAGCCGGAACACGTCGATCCGGGTGGCGACGTCGTGCGCGAGCTCGACGAGGCTGTCTCCGGTGCCGGGAATGCCGATGAGGATCAGCTTGCTCCCGGACTCCTCGTCGGCCAGCACCTTCAGGTAGTCGACGAGGTCGCGCCGGACGTCGGCAGGCAGGCGGTGGACGTCGTCGACGGCGACCGTGCCTTCGTGGCCGTCGGGGAGTTCCTCGATCGCGGCCCGGTCGGCACGGCGGCGGCCGGAGAGCACCACCGGGTGCCGGGCCGGATCGAGGCGCTCGATCGCGCGGAGCAGCAGCGTGGTCTTGCCGATCCCGGACGGACCCTCGAGCACGATGCCTCGCCCGGGCGCCCGCAGCGCCGACAGGAACCGGTCGAAGTCCGGCGGCTCGACGAACGTCAGCGTGGGAGCGCCGCTGCGCTTGAACACCTCGTCGAGCGTGTGCGCGAGGGCGTTGCGCACCGCGGGCTGCGGGAGACGCGGGGTGATGATCTGCCGGATCCCGTCGGCGATGCTGCGCAGGCCCTGGTCGAGGCTCTCCCACCGCAGCAGCGGCCGGCCCCGTGGCAGCGCCGGGGCATGGCCGGGCGGCAACGAATCCCAGCTCACGTCGCTGACGAGTACCGGCACGACGAGCGTCCGACCGGCGCTTTGGCGCCGCAGGATCTGCCGGAACGGCTCGCTGCCGAGATAGCCCTGGTTGATCAGGTCGCGGCTCAGGCAGACGAGCACGAGGTCGGCGTCGTCCGGATGCGGCGGTCGCACTCCCGGCGGCTCGGACGCGATCATCGAGACGGTGATCGCGCGGGCCCAGTCGTCGGCCGCGGTGGGGCGGAACGCGCACCAGACCCCGACCGCCTCTCCCCGCGACGTCGGGAGCCCGCCGATCGCGGCCGCGAGCGGCGCGGCCAGGTGCGTGTCGTGGGGAGCGAGAACCGCCGCGATCCGCACCGGTGCCTCGCCCCGCAGCGCAAGCGGGTGCTCGTCGGAGAGCATCGGGCGGACGTAGTCGCGCAGCCAGGCGGCAGCGGCGTCCGGCGCCGTGCCAGTGAGGTCGAGGTACTGGTAGTCGCGGAGCGGCGGGGGTAACGGGGTGCGCTCGACCAGAAGCGGCAGCAGCCGGATCTCGCCGCGCGCGGCCGCGGAATCCAGCAGCGGCCACGATCGTGCGCAGACCGGATCCGCGAAGAACCGCGGGCTGAGCACGATGACGGCCACCGGCCACCCCGGCCCCTCGGCCGGTGCGAGGGGCTCCCGGGTGATCCGACCCACGCCGAGATCGGAAAGTGCGCCGATCAGCGCGTCGGCCCAGGCGTCGTCGCCCTCGGCGACGTTGATGCTGAAATCGACCGTCATCGGATCCTTCTGGCGAGTGCGTTCTGCGACAGGGTAGTGACACCGAGCAGCAGAGGCGTGAACTCGCGAAATGGCTCTACACTCGGTCGCCGATCGAACCGTAGGACCGGGAACGGGAGTGACAGCTGTGGGCCCGACCGAGCGAGAGATCCCCGTCAGCCGTCCGGCGCCGGAAAAACGGCCCGAACGTCGCCGGATGAGCTCGTCGACGGTGAAGATCGGGATGGTCGGTGCGCTCTCGCTGACGGTGGCCGCCTGCGGCGGCGGTGACAACGTCACCGCCCGGTGCGTCGACCGGAACTCGTACCAGTCCGACGGCTCGTACCGCGTCGTGGACGACGACCGCTGCGACGACAACAACCGCTACTACGGCAGCCACGGCGGCTACTACTGGTACTACGGCGGCACCAGCCGGGGCTCCCGGATCTACAAGGGCACCACAGTCAAGCCCAAGGACGCCACGATCACCACGCCGAAGGGCAAGACCATCCAGCGGGGCGGGTTCGGCCACCGCTCGTCCAGCGGCAGCTGACGCCGTGCGGCGCGAGAAATCCACCCCGCGGCCGGGGTGGGAGAGCCTGATCGAATCCCAGGGTCTGGCGTTCCACCGGACGTCCCACCCCGAGCACCTCACTCGCCCCTACTGGGACGAATCGGTGCACTACACGTTCACGATGGACGAGGTCCTGTCGATCGAGGCCGACGTCGAGACGCTGCACCAGATGTGCCTGGACGCGGTCGAACACGTCATCACGACCAAGCGGTACACCGACTTCGGCATCCCGGGCTGGGTGGCTCCCTCGATCGAGGAGTCCTGGCGGCGCCGCGACCCGCATCTGTTCGGCCGCTTCGACTTGCGCTACGACGGCTCCGGCCCGGCCAAGATGCTCGAGTACAACGCCGACACCCCGACCAGCCTGGTCGAGACGTCGATCATCCAGTGGTACTGGAAGCAGGACGTCTACCCCGACGACGACCAGTGGAACTCACTGCACGAGCGGCTGGTCGCGGGGTGGCGGAACGTGGCCGCCCGCGCGCCCTCCGGCCCGGTGCACTTCACCTGGACCCACGAGGACGAGTCCGGCGAAGAAGTCATGACGATCGCCTACCTGCAGGAGACCGCTGAGCAGGCCGGTCTGAACGGCCTGTCGATCGCGGTGGAGGACATCGGCTGGCACTACGGGCTCAAGCGTTTCGTGGACCTCGACGAACGCGTGATGAGCACGGTCTGCAAGCTCTACCCCTGGGAATGGGCGGTCAACGACCTGTTCGGCAAGAACGTCATCGACGCGCTGCCGACGATGACCTGGGTCGAGCCGATCTGGAAGATGCTGCTCTCGAACAAGGCGCTGCTCGCGGTGCTCTGGGAGCTGCACCCCAACCACCCCAACCTGCTGCCCGCGTATCTGCGGACCCCGGGTCCGTTGCTGAGCTACATCCAGAAGCCCCTGCTCGGACGCGAGGGCGCGAGCATGCAGATCGTCACGCCTTCCGGCACTCAGGCGACGTACGGGCAGTACGGTGCCGAGGGCTTCGTTTACCAGGAGTTCTGGGAGCTGCCGGAGTTCGACGGCCAGCGTCCGGTGCTGGGCGCCTGGGTCGTCGAGGACGAGGCGGCGGGCCTGGGCATCCGCGAGACCACCGGGCTGATCACCGACGACACGTCCTCGTTCGTGCCACACCGAATCCACAAGTGAGAGGCAGCATGAGCACCGAGGTAGTAATCGCGCTGGACAGCACGTACTGGAACGCGGTCGGCCGGGGGGCGGGCTCGATCGTGGCCTACGCGGCGCTCGGCCTCGTTCTGCTCCTGATCGGGTATTACGCGATCGACCTGGCGACGCCGGGGCGGCTCTCGGTGATCATCCGCGACGAGAAGAACGTCAACGCGACCGTGCTGGCGTCCTGCGCGGTGTTCGGGGTCGCGCTGATCATCGTCGCGGCGATCTGGTCGTCGGGCGGCCGGCTCGTCGAGGGGCTGATCTCGACCGCGATCTTCGGGCTGATCGGGATCGTGGCCCAGGTGGTCGCGGCGTTCGTGTTCAACGTCCTGGCCCGGATCGACGTGCGCCGCCTGGTGCACGAGCCGGAGGTCTCGCCGGCCGCCGTGCTGCTCGGCGTCACGAACATCGCGATCGGCTTGGTGACCGCGATCGCCGTAATCTGAGCCCGTGGACTCCTACCTCGGTCAGTACGCCTCGCTCGGTGCGCTGCTGATCGTCGGCGTCGGGTTCGTCGCGGTGTCGTTCGGCGTCAACCGGGTGCTCGCGCCGCACCAGCCGTCCGCGGCGAAGTTGTCGACGTACGAGTGCGGCGTCGACCCGGTCGGTGGTGACTGGGCCCAGGCCCAGATCCGGTACTACGTCTACGCGTACCTCTACGTGCTGTTCGCGGTGGAGAGCGTGTTCCTCTTCCCCTGGGCGGTCGTCTTCGACCGCCCAGGGTTCGGTGTCGCCACGCTCGTCGAGATGGGGATCTTCGTCGGGCTGCTCGCGCTCGGCCTGCTCTACGCCTGGCGCAAGGGCGTTCTCAGGTGGACGTGACGACCGCGCGAACCTCGTCGATGGCGGCCAGGATCGCCGGCGAGGAGCGGTCCTGGGCGGCGTCGTTCCCGACCGGGAGGTCGAGCACTATCCGCCCGGGGCGCGGGCTCATCACCAGCACGCGGCTGGACAGCAGCACGGCCTCCTCCACACTGTGGGTCACGAACAGCACCGTGCGGCCCGTCGCGATCCGGCGCAGCTCTCCCTGCAGGCGCTCGCGAGTCAGCGCGTCGAGCGCGCCGAACGGTTCGTCCATCAGCACCGTCGACGGCTCGGTGGCGAGCACCCGGGCGATCTGACAGCGCTGCTGCATACCGCCGGACAGCTCGTACGGCGCCGCGTCCGCGAAGTCGGCGAGTCCGACGAGGTCGAGGTACTGCCGGGCCGTAGCTTTTCGTTGCGCGCGGGGCACCCGGCGCATCTTGAGCCCGAACTCGACGTTCCCGGCGACCGAGAGCCACGGGTAGAGGCTCGGCCGCTGGAACACGACGCCGCACTCGCCGTCGGCCTCGACCGTGCCGGCCGAGGCCCGCACCAGCCCGGCGACGATCCGGAGCAGCGTCGTCTTGCCGCAGCCGGACGCGCCGACCACCGAGACGAACTCACCCGGCTCGATCGTGAGGTCGGTGCGGTGGAGCGCCTTCACCTGCCCGCCGCGTCCGTCGTAGGTGTGCTCGACGCCCGTCAGCCGGATCATTGCGGTACTGACTTCGCGAACGAGGCGTCCACCGCCCCCTGGTACGACTTCTCCTCGCGGACGGTCGTGATCTGGCCCAGGTCCTTGTTGAACTTCGCGGTCGCGTAGAGGTTGTCCGGCAACCCCTTGGAGAGGTATTCGTCGCCCGCCTGGGTCGCCGCGTCGACGAAGATGAGGTCGCCCATCTGCGCCTTCGCGTCGGCCGGGCTGATCGAGAGCTCGGCGGCGATCGCGGCCGCCGCGGCGTCGGGGTCGCTCTTGATGAGCTTCACGGCCTTGTCCTGCTGGGCGACCCAGGTCTTGACCGCGTCCGGGTATTTGTCGGCGAACTTGTCGGTGACGACCGCGAGGTCGTAGGTGGTCTTGCCCTTCTGCGCGAGGTCGGCGCTGGTGACGAGCGTCTTGCCGCCGTCGGCGAGCAGCTTCGCGAGGACCGGGTTCCAGACGTAGGCGCCGTCGATGTCGCCGCGCTTCCACGCGGCCAGGATCGCGTCCGGCTCGGAGTCGATGACCTTGACCGACTTGGCGTCGAGACCGGCTTCCTGGAGGGCGGCCAGCAGGCTGTAGTGCGAGGTCGACGCGAACGGCGTCGCGATCGTCTCGCCCTTCAGGGCCTGGATGTCGGTGACCCCGCCCTTGACGGCGAGCGCCTCGGCTTTGCCGATCACGTCGAAGATCCACGGCACCCGGTACTTGATTCCGGACGAGATCCCCCGGGACGCCGGGCTGGAGCCGACCAGGCCGATGTCGACCGAGCCGGCTTGGATCGCCTCGTTGACCGAGCCGCCCGAGTCGAAGAGCTTCCACTCGATCGACGTCCCGCTGCCGAAGGCCTGCTCGAGCCACTTGCTGTGCTTCACGACCAGGTCGCCGTTGGGGATCTGCTGGTAGCCGATGACGATCTTGCCCGGCTTGCCGCCGTCGGCGGTGTCCTTGTCGTCACCGCCGCACGCGGCGGCCGTCAGCAGCAGGGCGGTGGCCGCCGCGGCCGCGGTCAAACGGCGGAGTGGGAGTCGCATCAGGGCTCCTTGTCAGAGGTGTGGCGGGCTCAGAGGTGGGGGGCTCAGAGGTGGGGGGTGAGGCCGGTCAGATGCGCCCGGCCCAGGGGACCAGGGCTCGTTGGATCAGGCGGAGGACGGCGTCGAGCGCCAGGGCGGTGAGGCCGATCGTGATGACGCAGAGGATCGCGACGTCGGTGAGCAGTTCCTTCTTCGTGGCCCAGGCCAGGCCACCGATGCCGGGAATTCCGTTCGACGTCTCGGCCGCGACGATCGTCGTCCAGGCGAAGCCGAGCGCGATCCGGATGCCGGTCAGCACGTCCGGGGCCGTTGAGGGCAACACGGTATGGACGACGACCTGCCAGCGCCCGGCGCCGAGCGAGCGGGCCGACTCCAGGTACTCGATCGGGATGCGCCGCACGCCGGCCAGCGTCGCCAGCGTGATCGGCGGGAACGACGCGAGGAACAGCAGCCACACCTTCGAGCTGTCTTCGATCCCGAACCAGATGATCAGCAGGCTGAAGTACGCCAGCGGCGGCAGCGCACGGAGGAAGTCCACGTACGGCTCGACCACGGCGCGGATCGGTGCGACGGTCGCCAGCACCACGCCGAGGGGGACTCCGAACAGGATCGCCCAGAACAGCCCGCGCAGGATCCGCCAGAGGCTCGCGCCGAGGTGTTCCCAGAGGTAGTAGCCCTGGTAGCCGGGACTGCCGTTGTGTGAGGTCACCGAATACACGAATGCGTCGGCGACCCGGCCGGGTGACGGCAGGAAGATCGGGTCCCAGATCTCCGCGGCGGCCAGCGCCCACCACACCGCCAGCAGGACCACGATCGAGAGCACCACCGACAGCGATCGCCGCACCGAACCCCCTGATGATGTCGATCTAACCGATAGGCATAGTGCATTACCTGGACGCCCGGGCGCCAGAGGGGTGACTAGGCTTCAACACATGGAGAGTCGGAAGCTAGGACGTACCGGACGTTCCGTGAGCGTGGTCGGGCTGGGCTGCTGGCAGCTCGGCGCCGACTGGGGCGACGTCGACGAGCAGGACGCGATCGGCATCCTGGCCGCGGCGGCCGACGCGGGCGTCACGTTCTTCGACACCGCCGACGTCTACGGAGACGGGCGCAGCGAGCGGCTGATCCGCTCCTATCTGGCGAGCGGGTCGGCGGTCCCCGGCATCACGGTCGCGACCAAGGCCGGCCGGCGCGCCGATCCGTTCGTGGCCGAGACGTACACCGAGGCGAACCTGCGGGCCTGGATCGACCGTTCGCGCGCCAACCTCGGCGTCGACACACTCGACCTGGTGCAGCTGCACTGCCCGCCGACGCCGGTCTACTCCGACGACCGGGTGTTCGACATCCTGGACAGTTTGATCAGCGAGAAGACGATCGCCGCGTACGGCGTCAGCGTCGAGACCGTCGACGAGGCGCTCACCGCCATCGCGCGGCCGGGTGTGGCCACCGTCCAGATCATCCTGAACGCGTTCCGGCTCAAGCCGCTCGAGCGCGTGCTCCCGGCGGCCGCCGAAGCGGGCGTCGGCATCATCGCGCGGGTGCCGCTCGCCAGCGGCCTGCTGTCCGGCAAGTACGACGAGCGCACGACGTTCGCGGCGAACGACCACCGGAACTTCAACCGGCACGGCGAGTCGTTCGACGTCGGCGAGACGTTCTCCGGCGTCCCCTACGAAGTGGGTCTGGAGGCGGTCGGCGCGCTGCGCGGCGTCGCGCCGGAGTCGTGGACCACCGCACAGCTCGCGCTGCGCTGGATCATCGACCAGCCGCAGGTCAGCAGCGTGATCCCGGGCGCGCGCAGTGCGGCCCAGGCGCGCGACAACGCGGCTGTCGGAGAGCTGTCACCGCTGCCGGAGGAAGCGCACGCGGCGGTGGCGGAGGTCTACGACCGGCTGATCCGGCCGCACGTCCACGATCGCTGGTGACGTCCTGACCCACCCGGCCGAGCCACGATCGACCGCTGCTCGCGCGGGCGGGCCGGCGTCCGAGGCCGTAGGCTCGCCGGGTGGCGACCGACCTGCCGATGCCGGCCCCGCGGGGCGCCGGGCCGACCGTTCCCTCGGCCCCGCGGGGCGCCGGGCCGACCGTTCCCTCGGCCCCGCGGGGCGCCGGGCCGACGCTTCCCGACCCGATCAAGTTCGTGCTGAACTGGGGCCGGAAGTACTCGCTCTGGGTGTTCAACTTCGGGCTGGCCTGCTGCGCGATCGAGTTCATCGCGACGTCGATGGCGCGGCACGACTTCATCCGCTTCGGAGTGATCCCGTTTGCGAACGGGCCGCGGCAGGCCGATCTGATGGTCGTGTCGGGCACGGTGACCGACAAGATGGCGCCGGCGGTCCGGCGGTTGTACGACCAGATGCCGGAGCCGAAGTACGTCATCTCGTTCGGGTCGTGCGCGAACTGCGGCGGCCCGTACTGGGACTCGTACTGCGTGACGAAGGGCGTCGACCAGATCATTCCGGTCGATGTGTACGTGCCCGGCTGTCCGCCGCGGCCGGAGGCGCTGCTGCAGGGCATCCTGCGACTGCAGGCCAAGATCGCCGACGAGACGGTCTCCCTGCGGGGCGGGGCCCGGCCCGGTGCGGCCGCTCTCACCGCCCCGCCGGTTCGTCCCTAGATCGGCCGTAGCGCCCCTGGAATTGCGGGGTTGCAGTTATCGTTGGCTGGTGGCGGACAATTCCAGACCGGGCGTTGTCGTACTGGGGGCCGGTGTCTCCGGACTCACCACGGCATTGTGTCTCGTCGATGCCGGTATCGCGGTCCGCCTGGTTTCCGATCGCCCGCCCCACGACACGACTTCGGCGGTGGCCGGCGCGATTTGGGGCCCGTACGCGGTCAACGACGATCGGGTGATCGACTGGAGCATGCGCACCTGGGAGCGGCTGCGGCAATTGTCGGGTCGCAGTGATTCCGGAGTGCGGTTGTTGTCGGGGGTGGAAGCTGCGACAGAAGAGGTGACGCCGCCCGACTGGGCTCATCAGGTGGATGGGTTCCTGCAGGTCGGCCCGCGTGGTCTTCCGTCGGGATACGTCTCCGGCTGGCGTTATCGTGCTCCCGCGGTCGACATGGTCACCTATCTCGGCTTTTTGACGAAGTGCCTGGCGGACCGCGGCGTAGTGGTCGAAATGGTCGGCCGGGTGAATAGGCTGGACGACCTTCTGCCGATGTCGTCGATGATCGTCAACTGTACCGGTCTCGGTGCCCGCGAACTCGTTCCGGACACGTCGCTGCACGGAATTCGCGGGCAACTGCTCGTGGTCGAGAATCCAGGACTGCGGGAATTCTTTTCCGATTACCCGGAGTCGTCGACGCCGACCTATATCGTCCCGCAAGGCGATCTCGTGGTGCTGGGCGGAACGTTCGTCGAACACGCCGAACTCGTTGACCCCGATCTGCACGTGGCGGCCGAGATCCGGGCGCGCTGCGCACGTGTCGAGCCCGCGGTCGCGGATGCGCCGCTGCGAGCGATCCGGGTCGGCCTGCGGCCCGCGCGGCCCCGGGTACGGCTGGAGGCCGTCGACCTGGGGGAGGCCGTGGTGATTCACAACTACGGTCACGGCGGGTCGGGAATCACGATGTCGTGGGGCTGTGCCGAGGACGCTCGGGGCCTCGTCCAGCAGTTTCTTTCCTGACGCGCGATTCGGATCGCGATGTTCGGCCTCGATTTGTAATGCGGTTTCCTCGACGCGAACGGCCGTATGCGTGGTGGGGGAAACGGCTACTCTGTTGTTAGCCGGCGAACGCGGCTTTTGCCGCCGCATGGGGTGGGTAGCAGGTAGCCGGATTTCAACCGGGGAAGGAACTACGGCCTTATGAGGGTGCAGCCACGCCGTCGGTTGCTGGAGATATGGCGCGCAGTGGCAGAGGTGTCGGTCCACGATAAGGGGTGGGTGTTCGGGGGCGATCTGCCGCGCAACTCAATTCAGGACGCCGAGCAACTGCTGTGTCTCCTGCATCCGGCGACGGAGATTGCGTGTTTTCGCATCGATCAACCGGATCAGGTCCCCGACGACGTCCGTGCGGCGTTCAAGGGAATAGGCGGGGTCACCGAAGCGCCTCGGGTGTTGATGAGAGCGCTCACCGACTATATGGAGACCTACCGGACTGCCGACGGGGTGCCTGACTTCTCCGGCGGAAGTTACTTCCACACCGCTCCCGGTGCCGGTCCGACGCCCGAGCAACTGAGCCAGCAGGTGGTGGACGGATATGCCATCTCACTCAAACTGTCACTCGCGACCCTCAAGTTTCTGAAGGGATATCGAGAGGGCAGGCGTCGCGCGCAGACCGAGGCGGTCGAACGCCTGGAGTCGCTCAGCAGCGAGCGACTGACCGGGGCGATGCTGGGTCTGCTCCGCAGTTTCAGCGTGCTGGTGTTCGACTCCGAGTCCGAGGCCGGGGAAGCCATGCAGCGCGCGGTCGGCCGGGTCCGGACAGGTCCCAATCGGGCGATCCGCGAACTGCAGCAGAAGCTCGGAGACATCAAGGCCGGCCTGATGGATCTCACGATCGGCTCCGGCCAGGTGATCCAGGAGGGCGACCTCGACGACGTGGGCCGCCTGTTCGAATGCGGGTGGTCGTGGGGCGTCATCGGCAACCCGCCACTGTTCACCGAAGGCGGCGCGGACGCCCGCCTGCAGCGCGAGGGCATCGCCGAGAACCGGCCCAACCTCTACTTCACCGCGGCCGCGCTGCATGCGATCGCCGAGCTGAAACCCGAACGCATCCGCATGCGCCGGCTGCTGAACGACGTCCAGCAGCAGTTGGCCGCCGCCCTGCTGGTCCGGGCCGAGTTGACCCAGCGGTACTGGGCGACGCTGGCCAAGTTCCAGACCGGCCGGTTGCGCCGGATCGAAGACATCCCCTGGCAGACGAACGACGGTGCGGTCTCGGAGTACAACAGCCTGCTCGTGATGTCGATGCTGGGCGACGACCTCGACCAGCAGACCGTCGACCGGCTCAGCCAGGTACTCGACGACCTGGCCGACCGCGGCCGGGTGACCCAGCGGGCCGGTGCCGAAGACGCGTCGGTACTGGCGATCCACGCCGGAGGCGTGGAGATTCCGCTGGTCGGCAGCGCGCGGCTCGGTCCGCTGCTGAGCCGGCGCACCTCGGACTACTCCGCGATGCTGCTGGAGCGGACCCTGCTGCTCTCGACCAAGGCGCATCGGCCCGACCTGCGCGAAGAGCTGCTCAGCCTGGTGGACGCGATCTGGGAACACCTGGTCGACCGGCAGATCTCGGACGGCCGCCACAGCGGTTTGTGGGACCGCCCGGAGTCGGTGTTCGAGGAGCTCAAGCACACCTCGGCCGTCCCGTCCTGGTCGTACACCCGGCGGGTGGTCGAGTGCCTGGTGCACGCGGCCGAGATCGCACTCGGCCCGCCGCCGAGGAGCGACGCGCGGGCCGAGCAGGCGCAGGCCGGCATCGCCGAGGCCGAGCACCGGCTCGACCAGGAGCGGATGCTCGGCTCCGACTCCAGCTCCGCGGTGTGGGAGAGGCTCAACCAGGTGCAGGCGTCGATCGCCCGCGCGCGCGAGGTCATCGTCGACTACCCGGCGACGGCAGACGCGCTGGTCGGACGGGCCCTGCTCGAACTCGACTCCCTCGCGACGGCGCGCGGGAACGTCTCGGGAGTGTCGCAGTCGTGATCGTGTTCCTCAGCTCCGACAAGGGCGGCACCGGCCGATCCGTCACCGGCGGCAACCTCGCCTACCGCAGCGCGCTCAGCGGCGCCGACGTGTGCTATTTCGACTTCGACTTCGGATCACCGACCGCGGGCGTGATCTACAGCCTCGACGAGGCCGCGCGGGGAATCGAGTCCCGGGCCGGGCACGGGCTGCACAGCTACTTCAAGACCGACGGCGGCGCGGAGCCGGCCCAGCTCGACGTCTGGAGGCGCAGCGCCCGCGAGTCCGTCCGCGACCGCCCCACCCGGGCCGGGCGGCTGGTGTTCGTGCCCGGGGACGCGGCCGGCGGCGAGTTCGAGATCGCACCCCGGATGGTCGACCGGTGCGTCGATCTGTTCCTCCGCGCCGAGGAACAGTTCGATCTGTGCCTCGTCGACCTGAGCGCCGGCCGCTCCTGGGCCACCCAGATGGTGCTCGAAGCCACCGCGAAGCCCGCACTCACCAACGTCTCGTGCCGCTGGCTGGTCTTCCACCGCTGGACCGAACAGCACATCCTGGCCACCAACGGGCTGGTCTACGGCGAGCGCGGCCTGCTCGCGATCGGTGCGGCACAACGGCACGAGCGCGAGCAGCTGGAGAACGCGATCCGATTCGTCCGCACCGCGGTGCCCGACCCGACGCTCGCCACGCTCGCGCCGGAGCAGGCCGCCTGGCTCCAGGAGTACGACGTCCATCTCCATCGGATGGCCAACCAGCGCCATCTCGGCCACGAGGCCCGCATCGGGAGTATTCCGGCCGATCCGCTGCTCCAGTGGCGCGAGAACCTGATCACCGACGAAGACGTGTCCACGCTCCGGATCGCCAACAAGCCGACGATGGACGCGTTCACCGACCTCGCCCGAGCCGTGACCGACAACTGGGAGCCGTGGTGAGCGAGCAGATCGTCACCGAGTTCAGCGAGGCGAGCGCCGAGAGACGGCTCACCCGTCTGCCGCTGGCGCACCTCTCGCTCGAGCTCGGCCACCTCTACATGGAAGACTTCAAGGCCGGTCCGAAGGCGCTGCGACGGCACTTCGCCGAGGTGGCGCCGTGGGCCGACGCCGCCCGGCGCGCACTGTCGGCGTCGCTGCCCGACGGCGTGCAGCCCCGGATCAGCACCTGCTACCTCATCGACGACTACTTCGCCCCGTTCGGTACGCCCGCCGACGTGGTCCCCGAGCTGACGGCGGCCGCGCAGAACAGTGGTCTGACGATCGACTACCTCGCCCGCGAGTCGGCGTGCGCCGAGGTGGGCGGGGTCGCGCCGGCCCGGCTCACCGCGGAGCGGCTGGTGGCCGAACCGACCCGGAATGCCAACGGGTCACGACCGCATCCGACCGAATCCGGCTGGCTCACGAACGGCGAGCGGTCGCCGTCGTCCGGCCCGCGCGAGGCGATGGAGGAATCGGCCGGCTGGAAGCCACCGCACGAGACCTCGGCCCGGCGGCACTCGATCTTCGTCGACGTCCAGATCTGGGAGGACGATCCGGGTGGCGTCCGGACCTGGTCGTGTCCGTTCCTGGCCTCGGTCTGGCAGCTGCTCCGGCTCGGCCTGTTGCGCGCCGACGGAGGGCCGGTGCTGGAGCCTCGGCCGACGCCGGATCCGATGCCCGCCTCGTGGGACGCGTTGCCGGGCGTCGTGCGCCTGAACGCGCGGGCGGCACCGTTCGCCGCGTACCGCACCACCTCCGTGCTCGCACCGCGGTTCCTGCCGATCGAACTCGCGGTCCGCACGATCCTCAGCCAGGTATCGATCCGGCCCGACGTGCTGAGCGACCTGTCCGGCCGAGGAAGCAAGGACGGGATCCAGTTCCTCGACGAGACCGTCGACCGGATCGAGTACGTGTTCGCCGGTGGAACGGCCCGCCGTCCGTGAGCGACGAGGCCATGGCGATCGGCGAGATCCACACCGCGCTGTTGCAGCACTCGGTGGCGCTCCCGAACGAGACCGTCCGGAGGCTCCTGGCGTGGTCCAGCGACGATCCGGTGCGGGTGTCCGAGCGGCCGCTCACCCGGGCCGTCTCGCCGGTCGTGCTCACCGGAGTGGACTGCGCTCTGCTCACCAGCAAGAAATCGGCCCGGGGCATCGGAACCGTGGGGTCCTCGGTCGCCATCGTCGACGGCCGTGTCCTCCAGTCGTCGTCGTTCGTCCGGCTGGTGCGGGTCGAGTCGTCGCGGCGCTTGCCCTGGTCCTACTACCTGTCTCGTCCGGCCACCGTCGACGTGCAGGGCCGTGCGTCGGACGCCGCCGTCGTCGACGGGTTCGCCGCGGGTGAGCCGGAGGACGACCGCGGCCTCGACCTCGGTGCGATCAGCACACGCGCGATGGGTCGGGTGACCGGGTCGGCCGAGCTCGACCGGCGACCGCCGTTCCGGATCCAGCGGAACCGGTTCCGCTGGACGTGGTCCGGTCGCCGCGACGACGGGCGCGCGGGTTCGGTCCGGTTCCGGATGACCGGTGACTTCGAGCGAACCGTCCGGCTCGCGGTGGACGGAGTGGACCTCGACGATGTCGTCGACCTGTGCACCGACCTGGCCCTGCACGACTTTCTCCTGACGACGCTGCAGCGGCTCCTCAACCGCGCGCGGGAGACCGGGTCGCCGCTGGCCGGCCGCTTGCGACCGGCCGTCGAGCAGTTGCTGCACCTCTGGATGCCCGGGGCGCACCTCACTCCGGCGCTGGCGCCGGTGTGGGCCGGCTTCGAGCGGGACCCCGGGTTCTCGCGGCAGTGGGACGCCTCCGTCAACCGGGTACGTGACCAGATCGCGGTCGCGACGTTGGCGTTGCTGGAGTCCACCGCCTCCGACTGACCCTACGATCGGGCGTTATGACGCCGGAGGAGATCGGTGCGGCGCTGGGCTTCGGTGAGGTCTCGGTGTCGGCGGGCGGGACGTTCGCACGGGCCTGCGTCGACGTGCCGGCAGACCGGTGGGTCGACGCGGCGACCGTCGCGCGGGACGAGCTCGGCCTCGGGTTCTTCGACTGGCTCGGCGGCGTCGACGAGGGCGACGCCGGGTTCGCGGTGGTGACGCACCTGTGGTCGCCCGCCGGGCGGTACGGCCTGTTGCTGCGGACGGTCGTGGCGCGCGAGACGCCGGTGCTGCCGACGCTGACCGGGGTGTTTCCCGGGGCGGAGTGGCCGGAGCGGGAGACCGCGGAGATGTTCGGGCTCGCGTTCACCGGCCATCCGAACCCGATCAAGCTGTTGCTACCGGACGAATTCGAGGGCCATCCGCTGCGGAAGGACTTCGTGCTGGCGGCCCGGGTCGCGAAGGCGTGGCCGGGTGCCAAAGAACCTGGGGAGAGTGAACCCGGCCGCCGCCGCAACCGGGCGCCGGGCGTCCCCGACCCGAACGACTGGGGGCCGGAGGCGGGCACCCTGCCGCCGGAACGGCCGGCCCGGCGGCCTCGGAAAGAGGGCTGATGCTCGAGGTGCTTCTGCGGGTCGTCGTGGCGCTCGTCGCGTTCCTGACACTGCCCCTGCTCGTCGGGCAGCTCGAGCACAAAGCCATGGCCCACATGCAGGGCCGGCTCGGTCCGATGTACGCGGGTGCGTTCCACGGCTGGGCCCAGCTGATCGCCGACGGGATCAAGTTCGTCCAGAAAGAAGAGATCGTCCCCGCCGACGCCGACCGTCCGGTCTTCCGGCTGGCACCGGCGGTCAGCCTGCTGCCGTACCTGTTCGTGTTTCTCGTGCTGCCACTCGGCCCGGACGGCTTGGTGGCGCAGCCGCTGGAGATCGGGCTGTTCCTCGTCCTGGCGATCGTGGGCGTCGGCGTGGTCGGCGTCCTGATGGCGGCCTGGGCGTCGGCGAACAAGTACGCGCTGCTCGGCGGCGTCCGCGGGGCCGCGCAGCTACTGGGTTACGAGCTGCCGTTCGTGCTGTCGGCGGCCAGCGTCGCGATGGCCGCGGGTACGCTGAGCCTGCCCGGCATCGTCGAGGCCTGGCACCCGTGGTGGCTGCTCTGGCAGGCCCCGGCCGCGTTCGTGTTCTTCGCCGCCGGACTGGCCGAGATCCGGCGTCCGCCGTTCGACATGCCGATCGCCGAATCCGAGCTGGTCGCGGGCTATTTCACCGAGTACACCGGCCTGCGTTTCGCGTTCTTCCTGCTGGCCGAGTACGCCGGCATCGTTGTGGTGTCGGGGCTGACCACCGTGTTGTTCCTCGGCGGCTGGCGCGGACCGTTCGACGACACGCACCTCGGCTGGCTCTGGACCCTGTTGAAGGTGTTCGCGGTCGCGTTCGTCGTGATCTGGGTGCGGGTGTCGTTCCCCCGCCTGCGCGAGGACCAGTTGCAACGCTTCTGCTGGCTGTTCCTCGTCCCGCTGGTGCTCGCCCAGCTCGTCCTCACCGCGGTGGTGAAGGTCGCGTTCTGAAGCGCTTCGCGATCGGCGTCCGACCCGGCAGGATGCACGCATGGGTTTTCCGGGCGCGGGGTTGGCCAAGGGTCTGGCGGTGACGCTGCGGACGCTGTCGCGCCGAGCGCACACCCATCAGTACCCGGACGTGAAGCCCGACCTCCCGCCGCGCAGCCGCGGAGTGATCGCGCTGCTCGAGGAGAACTGCACGGTCTGCATGCTGTGCGCCCGTGAGTGCCCCGACTGGTGCATCTACATCGACAGCCACAAGGAGACCGTCGAGACGCCGGGCGCCGCCCGCGCGCGGCAGCGCAACATGCTCGACCGGTTCGCGATCGACTTCTCGCTCTGCATGTGGTGCGGGATCTGCATCGAGGTCTGCCCGTTCGACGCGCTGTACTGGTCGCCGGAGTTCGAGTTCGCCGAGTACGACATCCGGGATCTGCTGCACGAGTCCGACCGGCTGCGCGAGTGGATGTGGACGGTGCCGCCGCCGCCCGCCCACGACCCGCTCGGAGAACCGGCCAAGGAAGTCGTCGCCGCCGATCGGGCGCTGGCTTCGCAACGGGCCGCCGACGCCGCCCGCGACGAGGCGGCCGAGGCTCGTGACGCTGACTGACTGGCTGGTGGCCGCGCTCGGGCTGATCGTCGTGGGCGCCGCGCTGGCAGTGGTGACGACCGCGCACGTCGTGCGGGCCGGGCTCTGGCTGGTGGTGGCGCTCGGCGGACTCGCCGGCGTCTTCCTGGTGTTGACCGCCGAACTCGTGGCCTGGGTCCAGATGCTGGTCTACGTCGGGGCGGTCGTCGTGTTGCTGCTGTTCGCGGTCATGCTGACCCGCGCGCCGATCGGCGCCAGCCCGGACCTCGACCGGGCCCGCTGGCCCGCGTTCCTGGTCGGCGCCGGCTCCGCCGCCGCGTTGATCGTCCTGCTGGTCGACGCCTACCGCTGGTCGTCGATCGAGGTGGACGACGTTGCGCCGGGCACCGCGGAGCAGGTGGGCGCGGAGATCTTCCGGCAGTGGGTGTTGCCGTTCGAGGTGCTCTCGGTGCTGCTGCTGGCGGCCCTGGTCGGGGCGATCGTGGTCTCCACGCGCAGGGAGAGCCGCTGATGCATCCGGTGGTGCCGTACGTGCTGTCGGCGGTGTTGTTCGGGATCGGGTTGTACGGGGTGCTCGTCCGGCGGAACCTGCTGCTGGTGCTGATGGCCGTCGAGCTGCTGCTGAACGCCGTCAACCTGGTGCTGGTGACCGCCGACGTGTCGACGGTCGGCGTGCCGAGGAGCGGAAGCGTGTTCGCGCTGTTCGTCATCGTGCTGGCCGCCGCCGAGGTGGGCGTCGGCCTGGCTCTGATCCTCCAGCTCTACCGCCTGCGCCAGACCGTGGCGGTGGACCGCATCGACAGCGCAGAGGGCACCGAGTGAGCGCCGAGGTCGTGCTGGCGGCGGCGCTACCGGGGATCACCGGCGCGGCCGGGCTCGGTGGCCTGCTCGTCCCGGGGCGCCGGTCGGCCGCCGCTCTCGGAGTGACGACCGCCGGTGCGGCCCTGCTCGCGGCGCTCGCGCTCTGGGCCCGGCTGGGTCTCGCCGATCCGATGCCTCGGCGCTACGCCGACTACATCGACGTCACCGACGCGGGCACCCGCCTGGCCGACTTCGGGCCGCTGCAGGTCACCCTCAGCCTGCGCCTGGACACCGCGGCGGCGGTCGTCGCGGTGATGGTCTGCGCGATCGCGCTGGCCGTGCAGGTCTACTCGATCGCCTACCTCTCCGACGACGACCGGTACGCCCCGTACGCGGCCCAGGTCTCGCTCTTCACCGCAGCGATGCTGCTGGTCGTCGTCAGCGGTGACCTGTTCCTGCTGCTGATCGGCTGGGAGGTGATGGGCCTCTGCTCGTACTTGCTGATCGGGCACGACCGGAGCCTCCCGGAAGCCCCCGCCGCCGCGGTCAAGGCGTTCCTGGTCACCCGGGTCGGTGACGTCGGTTTCCTGCTCGGCGTCGTGGTGCTCGGTGTGGGGGCCGGGTCGTTCCGGATCGCCGACGTCTTGAGCGCCGACCTCAGCGACGGCACCCGCCTGGCCGCCTGCCTGCTCCTGCTGGCCGGGGTGGCCGGGAAGTCGGCGCAGTTCCCGCTGCACACCTGGCTGCCGGACGCGATGGCCGGCCCGACGCCGATCAGCGCGCTGATCCACGCGGCGACGATGGTCGCGGCCGGCGTGTACGTCGTGTTCCGGCTGTACCCGCTGTATACGGCGACGCCGGGCGCGTTGGCCGTGCTCGGCGTCCTGGCGGCGGTGACGATGCTGCTGGGTGCGTGTGCCGCGCTGGCCCAGGACGACCTCAAGCGGGTGCTGGCCTGGTCGACGGTGTCGCAGCTGGCCTACATGACCGGTGGCCTGGCCGTCGGCGGCAGCGGGGCCGCTCTGCACCACCTGCTGGCCCACGCCGCGTTCAAGGCGCTGCTGTTCCTGGCGGCCGGGGCCGTGATCCACGCGGTGGCGTCGAACTCGATGACCCGGATGGGCGGCCTGCGCCGCACGATGCCGCTGACGTTCTGGGCCACCACGATCGGTCTGGCCGCCTTGGCCGGCGTCCCACCGTTCTCCGGGTTCTGGACCAAGGAGGGCGTGCTGGGCGCGGCCCGGGAGCAGCAGCACACCTGGACCGGCTGGCTGGTGCTGATGGCCGGCCTGCTCACCACCGCACTGACCGGCGCGTACGCCGCCCGCCTCTGGCTGCGCACGTTCTTCGGCGACTACCGGGGGAGCGCCACCCCGCACGACCCGCCCGGGCTGATGCGCTGGCCGATCCTGCTGCTCGCGGTCCCGGCCGCGGTCGGCGGGCTGATCGTCCTCTGGCCGGTCGGCGGCGGGGGCGCGACCTGGTTCCGGTACGTGCGCGCCGACCAGATCGAGCTGCTCGACCGGCCCGGCGAGTTCACCCCGCACCCGCCGCTGGCGATCATCGCGACCGTGCTCACCGCCCTCGGCGCCGTCGTCGTGTGGTGGCGCTGGCGCCGGGACACCGCCGCCGACCCCACGACCGGGCTCGGCCCGGCGTTCGCCAACGCCTTCTGGCTCGACGCGGCGCAGAACGCGCTGGTCGTCCGCCCGGTGGTCATCGCGGCCCGGTGGGCGCGGGCACTAGACGCCCGCGCGATCGGGGGTGCGGTGACCGGCACCGGCCGTGGCGCGATCGCCCTCGGCCGGTTGCTCGCCGGGGCGCACGCCCGCGGCCTCGGCGGCTACGTGACGACCGCGCTGGCCGGCGGCTTCGTGCTGGCCCTGCTCGCGGTGCTGGGGAGCCGCTGGTGACCACGCTGATGCTGGCGGTCCTGGTGTTGCCCGCGCTGGGAGCGGTGGCGCTCGCGCTCTGGCCGGCGCGCGCCGATCGGGCGGCGCAGTGGTTCGCGGTTGGCCTCACCGGCGTGCTGTTCCTGCTGACGCTCACGCTGCTGAACGGGCGTACCCGGGGCATCTGGCACCAGTTCGACGTCGCCTGGATACCGAGCCTGGACGTACGCCTGCACCTGGGCGTCGACGGCATCTCCTGGCCGCTGATCGCGCTGACCGGGCTGATCTTCCTGCTGTGCGCCTTGTATTCACTCCGGCACACACCGAACCCGGGGAATCCGCGCAAACTTTTCGCGCTGCTCAGTGCACTGGAATGCGGTGTATTCGGCGTATTCATGGCGCTGGATGCGGTCGTATTCTTCGTATTCTTCGAGGTCACGCTGCTGCCGATGTTCGCGGTCATCGCGATCTGGGGTGGGCCGGGCCGCCGGGCCGCCGCGCGGCAATTCCTGCTGTACACGCTGTTCGGCTCGGTCCTGTTGCTGGTCGGTGTGATCGCCGCGACCGTCGGCCGGGGCAGCTCCGACCTGGTCGCCTGGACCGCGTCGGCCAGCCCGATGTCCGAGCGCGGACAGATCGCGGTGTTCGTCCTCCTGCTGATCGCGTTCGCGGTGAAAAGCCCGCTCTGGCCGCTGCACAGCTGGCTCCCGGACGCCCACACCGAGGCGCCGACCGTCGGCTCGGTGGTGCTCGCGGCCGTGCTGCTGAAGATGGGTACGTACGGGCTGATCCGGGTGGGTCTCACCGCGGCGCCGGAGGGCGCGCGGGCGGTCGCGCCGGCCCTGGGCGTGCTCGCGGTCGCCGCGATCGTCGTGGCCGGGCTGGTGTGCCTGGCGATGGGCGAGCTCAAGCGCCTGATCGCGTACTCCTCGGTCGGTCACATGGGGTTCGTGCTGCTCGGGGTCGCGACGCTGTCCACTCCCGGGTTGCAGGCCGCGCTGTTCGGCAACGTCGCGCACGGCGTCCTGACCGGGCTGTTGTTCTTTCTCGTCGGGGCGGTCAAGGACCGGTACGGCACCGGTGACCTCGACCGCCTCGGTGGCATCGCCACCGTCTCTCCCTGGCTCGGCGGTCTGCTGGGGTTCGCCGCCGTCGGCAGCCTCGGGCTGCCCGGCCTGGCCGGGTTCTGGGGAGAGGCGTTCGCGGTCGTGGGTGCGTTCGGGGTGTCGCCCTGGTTCGAGGTCCTCGGCGTCGTGGCCGCGGTGGGTGCGGCGCTGGCCGCCGCGTACTTCCTCCGTCTGCTGCGGCGCACGACGGTGGGCCCGCTCGGGTCCGCCGTGATGTCCGGCGCACCCCGTCCGGACGCCGCCGAGCTGGCCGCGTGGGGCCCGCTGGTGGCGCTCGCCTTGGTGCTCGGGCTGGCGCCCGACCTCCTGCTGTCGCTGACCGCGGGCCCGGTCGAGGCGCTGGTCGCGGTGGTGGGCCGATGAGTGTCCAAAGTGTCGATCACGCGGCGTTGGCGCCGGTCTACGCGGTCGTCGCGGCGGCCGTGCTGGCGCTGGTCGTCGACCTGATCGTCGGACCGGGCAAACGCGGGGCGGGTGGCCTCCTGCTGGCGGCCGGTGCGCTGGGTCCGGCCGGGGCGATCGTGGCCGCACTCGTCGTCGGGACCGGTCGGCGGGGAACGTTCTGTACCGGCGGCGGCGTGCTGCCCGGGGACGTCCGGGTCGGGCCGTCCTGCTCGTTCGTCGTGGACTCGGCGTCGGTGGCGGTGACCGTGTCCGGGGCGGCGCTGGCGCTGGTGGTGCTGGCGCTGTCGGTGCCGGTCGTGCGGGATCACCCGAAAAGCGACCTCGGCGTGCCGCCGGGCGAGTACGTGTTCCTGCTGCTCTGTTCACTTGCCGGGCTGGTCGTGCTCGGCTCCGCGCGGGACCTGCTCACGCTGCTCGTCGCGATCGAGACGCTCACGCTGCCGGTGTACGTGCTGGTCGGCCTGCCCCGCCGCCCGGAGTCGGCGGAGGCCGCGGTGACGTTCTTCGTGACGTCGGTCGTCGCGACCGCGCTGACCCTGCTCGGCATCGGTCTGCTCTACGGCGTCGTCGGGGCCGTGCACCTGGATCGGATCGCCGCCGCACTCGGCCAGCGCGGGGACGCCCGTGAGTTGCCGCTGGTCAGTGCCGCAGTCGTGCTGATACTGGCCGGGCTGCTGTTCAAGCTGGCGGCGGTGCCGTTCCACGCCTGGGCGCCGGCCGCTTACGACGGCGCCCCGGTGCCGATCGCGGCCTGGCTCGGGACCGCGTCCAAGCTGGGCGGCGCCATCGCGGTGCTGGTCACGGTCGTGATCGCGTTCCGGCCGGTCGCGGACGTCGTCGGGCCGGTGCTGGCGGTGGTCTCGGTCGTGACGATGACGGTCGGCAACCTGGTCGCGCTCCGGCAGCGCCGGTTGCTGCGCCTGCTGGCCTGGTCATCGGTGGCCCAGACGGGTTACCTGCTGGCGCCGCTGGCCACCGCGGACGGTGACGTCGCCGGGGTCGCCGGCTTCACGGCGCTCTATCTCGTCGCCGGCGTGGCGACGTTCGCGGCGGTCGTCGCACTCGGGACGCCGGCCCGGCTCGACGACCTGGCCGGAGCGGCGCGCCGCGCTCCCTGGGCCACCGCCGCCTTCGTGCTCGGGCTCGCCGGGCTGGCCGGCCTCCCGCCCGGGCTGGCCGGGCTCTTCGCGAAAGTCGTGGTGATCCGGGCCGCGCTCGATTCCTCGGCCGGGTGGCTGGCGGTGGTGATCGGGCTCAACGCGGTGATCGGACTCGCGTACTACGCCCGGGCGGGCGCCGCCGCGTTCGCCGACGCTCCCGCGGAACCCGCCGCGGCCCGGACGTCCCCCACGTGGGTGGTGACCGGAGCGGTGGCGCTGACGGCGACGGCGGGCGTGGTGCTCGGTGCCTGGCCGCAGTGGATCCTCGACGCGGCCGGAGCCGTGGCGGATGCACTCAGGGGAGTGTGAGCTGGGTTAACGGCGGGAACGTCCGGGGTATAGCCCGCGTTCTATGAGGTGCCGGAGCTTGTTCTGGCTCCGTGTAGACCCCGCCTGGAGTCTGTATCTATGCCTGGAGGAAGGGTGCACCACCACTTCAACGGGCTGAAGACTGCGCTACTGCTCGGCGTGCTCAGCGGCTTCATCCTGGCCCTCGGGTATGTGTTCGGCGGGTCGACCGGCCTGATAATCGCCGCCGTGATCGCGTTCGGCATGAACGGGTTCAGCTACTTCTACTCCGACAAGCTGGCCCTCCGGTCGATGCGCGCCTACCCGGTGAGCGAGGTCGATCAGCCCGCGCTGTACGCGATGGTCCGCGAACTCGCGACCCTCGCGGGGCAGCCGATGCCGAGGCTCTACGTCAGCCCGACCAACCAACCCAACGCGTTCGCGACCGGACGTAACCCGCGCAACGCCGCGGTCGCCGTCACCGACGGGATCACGCAGATCCTCACGCCGCGCGAGCTGCGCGCGGTGATCGGTCACGAGCTGTCCCACGTCTACAACCGCGACATCCTGATCTCGTCGGTGGCGGGCGCGCTCTCGACGATGATCATGATCATCGCCAACCTGGCGCTGTTCATCCCGATCGGCGGAGGCGACGACGACGACGGTCCGAACCCGCTCGTCGTGCTGCTGACGCTGATCGTCGGCCCGATCGCGGCGACGTTCATCCAGCTGGCGATCAGCCGGAGCCGCGAGTTCCAGGCCGACGCCGACGGCGCCAAGCTGTCGGGTGACCCGCTCGCGCTGGCCAGTGCGCTGCGGAAGATTCACATGGGGACGCAGTCGTTGCCGCTCCCGCAGGAGTCGCAGCTGCTGTCGTCGAGCCACCTGATGATCGACAACCCGTTCCGCAAGAGCGGCGTGGCGAACCTGTTCAGCACCCACCCCCCGATGGAGCAGCGCGTCCAACGCCTAGAAGACATGGCCAAATACATGCCTTCTAGGTAGTGGGCGGCCCGCTGAGAGCGACGCTGCCGAGCGGGCGCGACCACTTGAGTATTGGTGTATACGCGGCGTGATCGCGCCCGCTCGGCAGCGACGCTCTCAGCGGGCTCCGGGTCAGTGCCGACGGTGCCGTCAGTGCTTCAGAGGGGCAGCTCGCATCGTGCAGATCGCGGTGTTCAGCAGGGCCTGGGTGGCGGCCGCGGGCCGGGGGCTCGCGACGCCGAAGATCGTGGTGATCAGGACCGAGACGGTACGGCGGCCGGTCTCGTCGGTGTACTCCCAGCTGGAGTACCCGGGGACCTGGCCGTCGTGCCCCCAGACCGGGCCGCAGGGGGTCACCTTCTTCTCCACGCCGAGGCCGTAGCGGTTCGGGTTGCCGCTCTCCTCCGCCACGGTGGTCTTCATCTCCGCGAGCTGAGCGGCCGGCAGGAGCCGGCCCGACATCAGCGCGGTGTCGAACCGGGCCCAGTCCCGTGCGGTGGAGACCATGCCCCCGGCGGCCCACTCCGTGCCGGGGCGGATTCCGGTGGTGTCGACGTAGCCGCCGGGCCGGGCCGGACCGGCGAACGCGGTCCCGGCCGGCGCGCCGGCGGGAAGCACGGGAGCCAGCCGGGACGCCTCCGGTTCGTAGCCGTGGGTGAGGAGGGGGCCCCGGTCGGAGCCGGCGACCAGGTAGGTGTGCGTCAGGTGCAGCGGCCGGGTGATCCGCTCCCGGATCAGGTCGCTGATCGTGCTCCCGGATGCCTTCTCGGCGATCAGGCCGAGCGCCACGTAATTGGTGTTGCTGTAGGAGTAGGCCGTGCCCGGCGCGAACAGCGGATCGTGCCGTACGGCGGCGGCGATCAGCTCGTCCGGGGACCAGGGTCGGGTGTCCTGGCCGGTGAAGGACTTCAGGACGTCGGGGTCGAAGGCGTAGTTGAACAGGCCGCTGGTGTGGTTGAGCAACATCCGCACGGTGATCGCCGACGAGTTCGGGATCTCGGGTAGCCAGTTTCCGACCGGGTCGGTCAGCCGGAGCCGGCGTTCGGCGACCAGTTGGAGCACGACGGTGGCGACCATCGTCTTGGTGTTGGACCCCATCCGGAACTCGTCGCCGGCCGCGAGCACGTGGTCGGCCCTGCTCCAGGGTGCCTGCCTGGCGATCTCGATCACCTGCCCGTCACCCTGGTCGACCCGGACGACGACGCCGGGAGCGCCGGCGTCCACGGTCTGCTGAGCGAGCGCCGCCAGCCGGGTCCCGGGGGTGGGGGTCCGGGCGGCGGCGGACGCCCCGCAGCCGGTGAGCGACACCGTGAGCGCTGCGACCAGCGCGAGCGCCTGGTACCTGCGTGACATGAAGTTCCTCCGGGGTGTGGTGGCGTGGAGCCGACCACTCCAACCTCGCGGCCCCGAGGGCGAAGGGCACGGGTGCTGGGCCCCCGCCGGGGTGGAGGAAACTCCACTGTCGGGCCCGGCCGGTAGTGCACGATGATGGCCCGGTGCCCCACACCCGCCCGCCCTCCGGTCCCGCCCTGCGGGTGAACCTGCTGGGCTGGTCGGTGGTGTTGCTGCTCGGCGCGGCGCTGAGTTTTGGGCTGCTCTGGCTCTGGCTCACCGCGGTGGCGGTCATCGCGGTCGGGGTAGGAATTCCGCTGACCCTGCTCTCGGCCGCCCTGGTGCGTTGGTTCGCGGACCTGCATCGCCAGTGGGCCGCCGATCGGCTCGGTGAGCCGGTGGCCCGTCCCTACGCGCCGACGCCCGAAGGCGGCTGGGGGGTGCGGCTGTGGGCGGTCCTGCGTGACCCGGCGACCTGGCGTGACTGGGCCTGGCTGGTGACCAACTCGTTCACCGGGTTCTTCACCTCGGGGCTGTCGTTGCTGTTCTTCCTGCTCGGGATCTTCTATTCGAGCTATCCGCTGCTGTTCGCGCTCACCCCGGGTGTGGTGTTCCGCACGCCGCTGGGCCCCGCGTTCCGCCTGCACAGCGTCCAGGAGTCGTTCGTGCTGGTGCCGCTCGGGCCGGTGTTCCTGCTGGTCTGGTACGCCACCGCGGTACAGCTGGCGAAGCTCGACGCGCTGGTGATCCGCCTGCTGCTCGGGCCCACCGCGTTGCGGGCGCGGATCGCCCACCTGGCCGCCTCTCGGGCCGACGCCCTCGACACCCAGGCCGACGAGCTCCGCCGGATCGAGCGGGATCTGCACGACGGCGCCCAGGCCCGGCTGGTGTCACTGGGCATGCGGCTGGGCCTGGCCGAGCAACTCGTGCTCGACGACCCCCTGGCGGCCCGGCAGTTGCTGGCCGAGGCCCGCGCGTCGACCGCCGGTGCCCTGGCCGAACTGCGCGACCTCGTCCGGGGCATCCATCCGCCGGTGCTCGCGGACCGCGGCCTCGACGGCGCCCTGCGTGCGCTGGCCCTGGCCAACCCGATACCGACGACGGTCGTCACGGACCTGCCCGGGCGCTTGCCCGCCCCGGTCGAGTCGGCGGCCTACTTCGCGGTCGCGGAGGCACTGACGAACGCGATCAAGCACTCCGGGGCCCGGCACATCCGGATCACCGTCGAGTTCGCGGCCGGATCGCTGACGCTGCGGGTACGGGACGACGGGCGTGGCGGTGCCCGTCTCGACGGCGGCACCGGCCTGCGTGGCGTGGCGCGCCGCCTCGCCGCGTTCGACGGCACCGTGGTCGCCGACAGCCCGCCCGGCGGCCCGACCGAGATGAGGATGTCGCTGCGATGCGCATCGTCCTAGCCGAAGACCTCGCGCTGCTCCGGGAGGGCCTGATCGGGATCTTCCGCGCCAACGGCTGCACTGTCGTCGAGGCCGTCGATAACGGCCCGTCGCTGATCAGGGCACTGACGACCCACCGGCCCGACGTCGCGGTCGTCGACGTGCGGCTGCCGCCGACCTTCACCGACGAAGGCCTGCGCGCGGTGATCGAGGCCCGCAAGCAGATCCCCGGTCTCCCCGTGATGGTGCTCTCGCAGTACGTCGAACAGCTCTACGCGAGGGAGCTGTTGTCGGACCGCGCCGGAGCGATGGGGTACCTGCTGAAGGACCGGGTGCTGGACGTCGGCCAGTTCGTCACGAACGTCCGGCAGGTGGCGGCCGGGAGCACGGTGATGGATCCCGAGGTGGTCGACGCGCTTCTCACGCATCGCTCGGCCGACCCCCTGCTGCTGGCGCTGACCCCGCGGGAGCACGAGGTGCTCTCGCTGATGGCCGAGGGCCGCTCCAACGCCGCGATCGCCGGCCGGATGTTCGTGAGCGAGAAGACGGTGAGCAAACACAGCGCCAACATCTTCGCCAAACTCCGGCTCGAGCCCTCCGAGGACGACAACCGCCGGATCCTGGCGGTACTCGCCTACTTGGAAGGCTGAGCCTTCTTGCGGGCGCGGTACGCGCTGACCGTCGTGCGGCTGGCGCAGGTTTCGCTGCAGTAGCGGCGGGAGCGGTTGCGGGACGTGTCGACGAACACGTCGGCGCAGTCGGCGGCCGCGCAGAGGCCGATCCGGTTCCGCCCCTGTCGCACGATGACGTTCGCGAACGCCATCGACACGGTCGCGCCGAGCTGCTCGGTGAGCGGCGCGTCGTCGTCGGTGTAGTGCAGGTGCAGGTGCCCGTCGTGGTTCGTCGCCCGCGGCGTCGGCCGGCACTGGTGCAGCAGCGCGTTGAGCCGGTCGACCGACTGCTGGTCGGTCTGCGCCGAGGCGACGTCCCGCAGGCAGTGCGAGAGTTCGGCGACCTGGACGACGTCGACGCCGCTGAGGGGAACGTCGGTGAGTTCCCCGAACCACTCCCGATGGGCCGCGACGAACGTTTCGCAGGCAGCCCGCAGCGCGTCGCTGTCCGGAGTGAGTTCGGCCACCGCCACGCCGTCTGCCGAGACGAGATTGGCGAGGTCGACCGCGAGCTGCACGGCTTCGGTGTTGTAAGTGTCGTAATCCATTTGGCCACCTACGTCGGCCCGAGGTACTGTCGGGAACAAGTGTAGGGGGCTAAAGGCTTAATGCCCATAACAACTTCTCGTTGAGAAAGCAGGTTCGACGCTCGTGCGCCGCTATGCAGAACTCTGGCGCCTTCCGTCGGCCCCGCTGCTGATCGTCGCCGGCATCGTCGGCCGGTTACCAGCAGGCATCGCCCCGTTGGCGTTGCTGCTGTTCCTGGCCGACCGCACCGGCTCGTACGGAGTAGGTGGGGTCGCGGTCGGCATCTATGGGCTGGCCACGGCGGCCGTCGCCCCCGTGCTGGGGCGATTCGCCGATCGCCGCGGGTTCACCGCGGTCCTGGTGGGAACCGGTCTCGGCTTTCCGGCCGCGATCGGGGTCCTGGTCTTCACCGCACTGGCGGACGCTCCGCCGGTACTGATCTATCTGGCCGCCGGGCTCGCCGGCGCGATCTTCCCGCAGCTCTCGGCGGCGCTCCGCGCGATCTGGACCGACCTGCCCGGTGCCGCACCCGTCCGGCAGACCGCGTTCGCGCTCGACGCGATCGCGCTCGAGGTCGTCTGGATGATCGGGCCGGTGCTGGTCGCGACCGCTGTCGCGTTCGGTTCGCCGGCCTGGGGACCGGTGTTCGCACTGCTCGGCGCCGGCGTCGCCGGGATGGTCGGTGCGCTGGCGGTGGCCTCGTCGCGGGCCAGTCGCCGCTGGCGTCCGCGTCCGGCGTCGGCCGACGCCGTCCGCCGTAGCCCGCTGCGGGCGGCCGGCATGATTCCGGCGCTGGTCGCGGCGTTCGCGCTGCTGTTCGCCACCGGTGCGATCGAGGCCGCGGTGGCCGGTCTGACCGACAGCGAGGGACGCCCGGCGCTGGCCGGCGTGCTGCTGGCGATCTGGAGCGTCGGTAGTGCGCTCGGCGGTCTGTGGTTCGGTGCGCAGCGGTTCGCCGCGCCGATCGTCCGGCAGTACCGCTGGACGCTGGCGCTCTGTGCGGCCGGGTTCGCGCCGCTGGCCTTCCTCGGCAACGCGTGGCTGATCGGGCTCGTGCTGTTCCTCGGCGGCACCGCGTTCGCCCCGGCCATCACGCTGCAGAACTCGCTGGTCGCGGTGCTGGCGCCGAGCGGAACCGTCACCGAGTCGTTCACCTGGCTGTCCACCGTCACCTATGCGGCGGTCGCCGCGGGCACCGCGATCGGCGGCGTGCTCGTCGACCGGCCCGGTGGTGTGTTCGCCGCTCTTCTTCTCGCCGCGCTCGCCGCGGTTCTCGCCTGGGCGACCGCCGCGTGGCCCGGTACCGGTCTGTATGCGAAAGAGGTTTCGTCGTGAGTGCGGGTCTGAGCCGTTACGCCGAGGTGTGGCGGCTGCCCGGAGCCAAGTCGTTGCTGGTCGGCAGCATTCTGGGCCGCCTGCCGGTCGGGATGGCGCCGTTGCTGCTCGTCCTGCTGGTCGAGGGCGCGACCGGGTCCTACGCGTCGGCGGGCATCGCCAGCGCCGCCTACGCGGTCGCGAACGCGATCGTCGGGCCGGTGCTCGGCCGGATCGCCGACCGCTTCCGGCCGGCGCCCGTCCTGGTCGGTACCGCGATCGCCTGGCCGCTCGCCGCGGCCGCGGTGCTGGTGGCGGTGGCTGCCGGGGCCGCGGCGCCGGTGCTGTGGGCGGTCTCGGCGCTGCTCGGCGCCTGTCTGCCGCCGCTGACCGCGACGGTTCGTAGCGTCTGGGCCGAGCTGACGTCGGATGCGGCCACCAGCCGGCTGCGCGAACCGGCGCTGGCGCTGGAGACGACCGCGTTCGAGCTGGTGTTCGTGCTCGGGCCGATGGTCGTCGGTGCGCTGGCGGTGTTCACTGCTCCGGTGGTGTCGATGGTCGTGTCCGCGGTCCTCGCGTTCGGCGGAACGCTCGCGGTGGCGTCCGGGCGGGCTACCCGGAGCTGGCGCCCGGCGCCCGGGCGCACGGCGGCCCGGGGGCTCGGTCCCGCGGTGGCGCTGGGTATGCCGCTGCTGCTCGCCGTCTCTTCCGGCCTCGCGTTCGCGTTCGGCATCGTCGGGGTCGCGATTCCGGCGTTCGCCGCCGATCGCACCGGTGGGGACGCCGACGGGCTGGCCGGCCTGCTGCTGGGCCTGTGGGGTGTGGGCAGTGTGACCGGTGGACTCTGGTACGGCACCCGGCAGTTCCGGCGCTCGCTGCCGACGCAGTGGGCGCTCGCCCTCGGCGCCGTCGCGGCCGGGCTGGCGACGCTGGCGCTGGTGCCCTCGGCCGGGCTGATGGCGGTGGCGCTGCTGGTCGGCGGTCTGTGCCTGGCCCCGGCGCTGACCGTGGAGAACGCGCTGGTCTCCCGGATCGCCCCGGCCGGCATGGTCAACGAGGCTTACACCTGGGTCGCGACCGTCGTGTTCGCGGCGTCGGCGGCCGGCGCGGCAGTGGCCGGAGTGCTGGTCGAGCAGGAATCGGGGGTGGCGCTGGCGTTCACGCTGGCGGCACTGACTACGGCGGCCGGTGCGATCGCCGCGGCGGTTCCGCGCAGCGCGTTGCGCCGGGTCATTACCCGAACGGTGTAAGCAGGACTTGATGAAGGATCATCGGGTTACTGCCTGACCGCGGACTGTCGTCGATGGAGGTGGATGTGCGAGCCGAGCAGGTCACGGACGCGTGCACGGAGCATGGCGAAGGCCCGGTCTGGGACACCGCGGGTGGTGTGCTGCGCTTCGTCGACATGCTGGCCGGCGCGGTTCTCACGTTCGATCCGGTGACCGGCGGCGTGCGGAGGAGCGCGGTGGCCGACGTTGCCGCCGCGCTGCGTCCGCGCCGGTCAGGTGGCTGGGTGCTGGCGACCGAGCGGGGCTTCGCCCTGCTCGATCCCGGAGACCTGGAGGCGCCGGACGACGCCACACCGGTCTGGATCGAGGCCTTCACCGACCGGGCCATCCGGATGAACGACGGTGGGTGTGACCCGCAAGGCCGCTTCTACTGCGGCTCGATGGCGTACTCCCAGGAATCCGGGCTCGGCACGCTCTACCGGCTCGACGCCGACCACGGCGTGCACGAGGTCATCACCGGCCTCACGATCTCCAACGGCCTGTGCTGGACGCCGGACGGCGCCAGCGCGTACTTCGTCGACTCGCCGACCCGGCGGGTCGACGTCTGCGCGTTCGATCCGAAGACCGGCGACCTGCAAGACCGGCGCCCGTTCGTGACGATCGACGACGGGCTGCCGGACGGGCTCACGGTCGACGCGGACGGCGGCGTCTGGGTCGCGCTCTACGGGGCCGGCGCCGTGCACCGGTACGACCGGAACGGGACGCTCGACCTGGTCGTCGAGGTCCCGGTGAGCCAGCCGACGTCCTGTGCGTTCGTCGACCGCGACCTGTACATCACTACCACGCGTGAGAATCTGCCCGAAGGCGCCGAACCGGCCGCCGGTGCGCTGTTCCATTTGCGCCCCGGAGTCCGGGGTGTTCCCCCGCTGGCGTTTGCGGGTTAACGTCTTCGGGTACTGATTACCGCTGGTGTCCCGGCCGTTCGGGCAGTGTGCCCGGAACGGCGGGGCAATCGGCTCTGTCGCGCGGGTCAGTGGGCCCACCAGGGTGGAGACAACCAAGTCGCCGGGGCTCGGTTCTCCCCCGAAGGGATCCCGCAGATGCTCCCGCAGGTCGTTCGCAGTGAGTTCTTACCGCTGGTGGAGACCCAGCTCGCGTTCCAGGACTCGCTGCTGAGCCGGCCCAACGTCGTCGGGGTCGGTCTCGGCCACAAGTACAGCCGGGGTATCAACACCGGCGAGCGGGCGATCACGGTGCTCGTGCACCGCAAGGTTGATGCCCGCTATCTCGCTCCGAAGGCGATCATTCCGCAGGAGCTCGACGGCGTCCCGACCGACGTGCAAGAGGTCGGGATGATCCGGGCCGGCGGCGGCCCCCAGCCCTGGGCCGACCGGGGTGCCGCCGCCGCCATGGGTGTCGGGCCGTTCCAGCTGGGCCAGCGGGTCCGCCCGGCGTTCGCGGGAGTCAGCATCGGGCACTACCGCGGCAACGCCGGCACGTTCGGCGCCGGGTGCTTCGACGCGTTCCCGAAGCCGGGTGAACCGAGCCGCTACTACATCCTGAGCACGAATTACGTGCTGGCCGACTGCAACGGCGGCGTCGCGGGCGACCCGATCCTGCAGCCCGCCCTGGTCGACGGCGGACGCTACCCGGCCGACGTGATCGGCAAGCTCGTCCGCTACGTGCCCATCCAGTTCCACGACGGGGCGTCCAAGCCGCTCAACTTCGTCGACGCGGCGATCGCCGAGGGCCTGCAAGACGCCGACCGCCGGGTCTACTGGGCGGGCGAGGTCAGCGCTCTCAACGCGGCGCCGAACATCAACGATGCCGTGCAGAAGTGGGGGCGCACCACCAACTTCACGACCGGCCACGTCCTGGCCGTGAACGCCACCGTCGACGTGCATTACGACGGGGGCCGCATCGCCCGCTTCGGCCAGCAGATCGTCACCACGAACATGTCCGCCGGTGGCGACTCGGGCAGCCTGGTGACCGACCCCGACGAGGGTGCGGTCGGCCTGCTGTTCGCCGGTTCGGTGCGGGTCAGCGTTCTGAACAACATCGTTGCCGTGCAATCGCTGCTGGGGGTCCGCGTCACCGAGGGCTAGGCGACCGGGGCGGGCCGAGAGGAGCTGGGGGGCTGGTGAGGACGCCGGTACGGCTGTTGTCCTCCGGGAGCGAGCCGGGATCCGAGGGGGATCTCGGCTCCCTTCCGTGCCCTTGGAACCCTTTCACTGCTGCGGTACAACCAGCGCGACAGCATCCGTTTCCCTCCACAGTGCAGAGGAATGACAGTGACCACTGAGACTTCGACGCCGACGACCACGGAAACCGTGTTCGTCATCGATGTCAACGACCGGTTCGCGCACCTGTTCACCAGCGTGCCCGACCTGCTCGGTACCCACGAGAAGGGCCACGTCGAGCCGCCGCGCGGCCTCGACTTCTTCGATCAGGACGGTCGTCGTCTGGCGCCGGTGTTCGACGAGAGCTGGCAGCTGATCGGCCTGGCCAAGACGAACGAGAAGCCCGACCCGGAGGCGATCCAGAGCCGACTCGCGTCGGTGTTCGCGTTCCTGGCCGAGTACACGTCGGGTCACCCGACCGAGATCGCCGACGACTACGGCCTGAGCGTCGACGAGGCGCTCTGCGAATTACCGCAGCTCGCCGGCAAGTCCCTGTCCGACAGCATCGCGGTTCTCGGTGGCGTCACGCACTACCCGGCGGTGGCCGACACCGAGCAGAAGGACCCGGGTAACTGGTTCCACAACCTGATGCACAAGATCAGCTAACGAACGGTAACCGGATGCGCATTCCTGCCCTTTCCCGGCTTTCTCCCCGCAGTGTGGCGGGGTTGCTCCTAGTCGTACTGGTCGTCGCCGCCGTGCTGCTCGGGCAGTTCGACGGTGGTACCGACCAGAGCGCCGGCCCGGTGGGGATCAGCATCGCGGTCGCCATCTCGTGCACGGCGCTGGGGGTGCTCGTCCTCGTCGCCGTGCCGCGGCACCTGGTCGGCCGGCTGCTCCTGGCAGCCGGCGCCAGCGCCGCCGTCGGCACCGTCGCGGTCAGCTGGACGCGGTGGGAGCCGGTCGCCTGGCTGAGCCAGTGGACGTGGTGGCCGGCCTACGGGCTGCTGTTCCTGGCGCTGCTGTTCTTCCCGGACGGCCGCTTACCGGGTCGCGGCTCGCGCGCACTCGCGGTCGCGCTGGTCGCGCTGACCGCACTGAGCTCGATCGTGCTGGCCGTGGCCGCCCTGGACGCGCCCCGGACGCTGCTGAGCGACGCCGGCGTCGAGCTCGATCCGCACACGAAGCTCTTGGTGCGGATCTTCGCCGCGGCGGTGTTCCTGACCGTGGTGGCCGGGTTCGGCGTCCTGGGCACGCTCTGGGCGCGCTGGCGCCGGGCCGACACCGATACCCGCCAGCAACTCGCCTGCCTGCTCCCGGCCGTCGTCCTGCTGCTGCTCGGCTGGGGTCTCTCGTTCTTCAATCTCGACGGTGGCTACATCCTGGCCGCGGTCGCGGTGCCGCTCGGGATGACCGTCGCGATCATGCGCTACGGGCTCTACGACCTCGACCGCGTCCTGAACCGGACGCTGGTGTGGCTGGTGATGACCGCGCTGGTCGTGGTCGGGTTCGTCTCGATCGTCACCGTGCTCCGCGAGGTGATCATGCGCAACACCTCGGCCGACTCGATCTCGCTGGTCACCACCGGCGTCATCGCGATCACTTACGCGCCGCTGCACCGGCGGGTCCAGCAGGGCGTCAACCAGCTGCTCTACGGCGACCGGCACGATCCGTACAAGGTCATCACCGAGCTCGGCGACGTACTGGGGCAGACCGCTGAGCCGAACGCGGTGCTTCCGCTGCTGACCGGCACGATCGCGAACTCGCTGCAGGTCCCGTACGTCGCGGTCGAGGTCGAGGAGGCGCACGGCGCCCGGCTGCTGGCCTGGTACGGCAAGGTCGGGCCGAACGTGCAGGCGTTCGACATGATCTCCCGGGGCGAGCACATCGGACGGCTGCTGGTCTCCCCGCGCACCGTCGGCGGTCACTTCACCCCGCGCGAAACGCAACTGCTGACCGACATCGCGCTGCACGCCGGGGTGGCGGTCGAGGCCGGCCGCCTCACCCGAGACCTGCAGGAGTCGCGCGAGCGGCTGGTGCGGGCCCAGGAGGAGGAGCGGCGCCGGCTGCGGCGGGATCTGCACGACGGGCTGGGGCCGAGCCTCACCGGGATGTCGATGCAGGTCCGGGCCGCCCGCAAGGTGTCGGGGCCGGGCCGGGTGCGTGACATCCTCGATGCGCTCGCCGGTGACCTGGCCGCCTGTACCGCGGAGGTGCGGCAGCTGGTCGACGAACTGCGTCCGCCCGCGCTCGACCGCGGTCTGGCCGTCGCGCTGCGGGACGAGTGCCGCCGGTTCGACAGCAACGTGCTGTCCGTGCAGCTCGACCTGCACGACGAGCTCGATCGGCTGCCGGCCGCCGTCGAGGTGGCCGCGTACCGGGTCGTCGCCGAGGCGCTGAACAACGTGGCCCGGCACGCCGACGCCCGCAACTGCGTGGTGAGCGTGCGGCGCGGGCGCGATTTGACGATCGAGATCACCGACGACGGCAAGGGCATCACCGGGCCGGTCCGGCCCGGGGTCGGGCTCGCGTCGATGCGCGACCGGGCCGGTGAGCTCGGCGGCGAGTGGGAGATCCGGGCCGCTCAGCCGAGGGGCACCACGATCCGCGCCCACTTCCCGGCGGCGTCGCTCGTCCTGGTGGAGTCGGCGATCCCGCTTCCGCCCACCGCGGCCGACGCCCCGGCTCTGGCGTCGGTCGTCGACGCCGGGCCGGCGCCGGTGGTCGTGCGCGGTGCCCCCGTGCGGCTGTGGCCGGGGGGAGTGGTGCCGTACGTGGTCGCTCCCGACGTCGGGCCGAACGGCCGGATCAGCGAGGCGATCGCCCACCTGGAGACCAACACCTCGATCCGGTTCGTGCCCCGCACCGGTGAGCACGCCGACTACGTACGGTTCGTCGTGGGCGAGGAGTACGCGTCGCAGGTCGGCCGGGTCGGTGGGGAGCAGCGCATCGAGGTCCAGGCCGAGGGGGAGATGGGGCGGGTACTGCACGAGATGGTGCACACGCTCGGACGCTGGCACGAGCACTGCCGCACCGACCGAGACCAGTACGTCTCGATCCAGTGGCAGCACATCTCGCCGGAGTCCCGGCCGAACTTCCTGATCCAGGCCACCGGGCCGGAGGAGGGGCCGTACGACTTCGAGTCGATCATGCATTACCCGCGGGTCGCGTTCTCGACCAACGGTGACCGGACGCTGGAGACCCTCCAGCCGGTACCCCCGTCCCCGCCGGGCCTGCCGGTCGGCCAGCGGCGGCGGCTCAGCGACGGCGACTGCCGGGTGATCGAGCGCATGTACGCCACCGCGACCGGCGTGACCGCGACCGCCGGTGCTGCGGCCGGCGTGCCTGCCACGGTGCCGCCGCTCGCGGAGGCCGACGCCGTGTCGGGTGTACTGCGGCTGCCACTGCGGGTCCCCGCCGCGACCGCGGCGGCGATCCGGATCACGGTCCGCGACACGACGACGACCGTCAACACGTTGCGGCAGGTCGGCGAGACCGTGCTCACCGACGTTCCGCTCGCCGCCTGTGGGGAGGTCCCGTTCCGGGTACCGGTCGAGGGCGTCGACCCCGCCGCCGTCTACACGCTCGAGGCCCATGTGGACGTCACCGGGGACGGCGCCGTGGCGAGCGGCGACCTCCTCACCGCCCGTGCCTGCGCGGTACTGACCAACGGAGCCCCGGCGGCCGATGTCGCCGTCCCGATGACGAGCGTGGTGTGATTCCGATGAGCGCATGGGCGTTCCAGGGCGGAGGCACACCGGTGGACGAGCCGAAGCGGGTTCTGATCGTCGACGACCACCCCGTCGTGCGGCGCGGCCTGAAGGTGATGCTCGAGGACGAGCCGTGGGTCAGCGAGGTCTCGGAGGCGGCCAGCGTCGAAGAGGCCGTCCGGGAGGCGATCACCTGCCAGCCCGACGTGATCGCGATGGACGTCGTCCTGCCCGACGGCAACGGCGTCGACGCGACCCGGCGGATCCTGGAAGCCTGCCCGGAGGCCGCTGTGCTGATGCTCACGATGGCCGACGACGACGACATCGTGGCGAAGGCGCTCAACGCGGGCGCCCGCGGGTTCCTGCTCAAGGACACCGATCCCGACATGGTGATCGACGCGCTGCGCACGGTGGCCAGCGGCGGTGTCGTGCTCGGGCCCCGGGTAGGCCCGACCGTGCTGACCGCGTTACGCCGTGCCCCGGCCGTGCTGCCCCCGCCGTTCGACCAGCTCACGACGCGTGAGCTGGAGATCGTCAACCGGCTGGCGCTGGGAGACACGAACGCGCAGATCGCCCGTCATCTCAACGTGAGCGAGAAGACGATTCGCAACCAGATGTCGGCGGTGTTCAACAAGCTGAACGTCAGCGATCGGGTCCAGGCCGCATTGCTGGCCCGGGATGCCGGAATTCTGCGTTAGGTTTCCGCGCTCAACCTTCGGGGACCCCTGAACAGCCGGTGTCCACCGGCGCAGCACGAAAGGTCAGGAGGTTACGACATGTTCGAGCTGCATTGCGGGGAATGCGCCCAACCGGGTGCGTCCAGCACCAACCGTGCCGAGGTCGAGGCGTTGACGGAGATCCACAACAACCTCGTTCACCGGGGCAATCCGGTTGCCGTCCTGCGGCGACGGCGGTTCGGTCGTCCGCGCGACCTGGCCGCTTGAGGTGGTCGTCCAGGCCGCCACGAACACTCCGGCCCAGATCAGCCCGATCAGCAGCGCGGCGGCCGTGCTGCTGATCGTTCCCCAGCCGAGGTAGATCCGGCCCGCCGCGAGCATCGTCACGAGGGCGGCGCCGATCACCACGACCGTGGCCCGCGCCGGGGCCGGCATCCGCTTGCGGGCCACCGCCCAGGTCGCGAGTCCGATCGCGGTCGTCGACACCGCGTGCTGCGTGGCGAACAGGTTGTCGCTGCGGACGACGTGCTCCGCGACGTTGATCACCGAGGCCAGGATCACCAGCGGCACCACCGCGCCCCCGGCGGCCAGGAGGCCGAGCGGGCCCTGGTGCCGGTTGGACCGCACCGGCCGGATCAGCACCAGCGCGGCGGCGGCCACGACCACCGCGTACGACGGCGTCGCGGTCAGGATCGCGCCGACGACCGGCGCCGGCCAGCTCACCCAGTGCGCGTCCAGCAGGGCGGCCACCGGTTCGTCGAGCCGGGGTAGCCCGGCGGCGTGCACCCCGGACGCGACCAGCACCGTGAGCAGCGCGCCGACGAACGTCAGCGTGACCGTGAGCGCGACGGCCGGGAGCCACCGGTTCGGCCGCTCGCCGATCAGCCGGGTGACCACTCGCGCGGGCAGGTCGGGTTGCCGGCCCAGCCGGCGGCCCGCGAACACCCCGGCGCCCAGCGCCGCACCCAGCAGCAGCACCCCCATCGACGCCTGCCCGGCGACCGCCGACACCTGCAGGTACGAGCTGCCGGCCAGGTAACCGGCGCTGACGAAGAACCCCGCCCAGAGCACGCCGCTCGGGACGCTGTAGCGCAGGAAACCGGTCGGCGCGAGACCGCCGGAACCGGCGAGACGCGGCACGAGCGTGCGTGCGCCGACGACCCACCGGGCCGCGAACACGGCCCGCCCGCCGTGCCGCCCGAGAAGCGCGGCGGCACGGTCGGTGGCCCGCTGGAGGCGCGCGGATCGGCGTCCCCCGAGAGGGGTTGACGGAGAGGCCGCGCGGCGGCGGCCGAGAAAGTACGCGGAGGCGTCGCCGAGGATCACCGCGACGGTGGCGGTGGCGATCGACACCGGAAGGTTCAGCGTGCCGGCCGAGGCGAGAAAGCCGAGGCCGAGTGCGGTCGAGACGCTGGGGAGGACGATTCCGGCCAGGAGGGCGGGCTCACCGGCCAGTATCAGCGCAGCCAGCACCACGACGAGCGGTGCGGGCAGGCCGAGTATCGCGTCCAGAAGGGATTGCACCACGCCAGGCTGGCGTCGGCCGGGTACGTGTCACATCCGGGAGGCCCCTGGCGTTGACCCTGAGGTCCACTCAGCCGTTCATCATGTCGGAGGCCCGCCTTCCGGTTTCCGTAGTGGTCACTGCTGGTATCCACACGGCTACCGGAGGGGAACGGTTCTCACTGCGGGAGAGATTTTTCCTGCTGGGGGCCCGGAACGAAAACGAGGCCGCGCACATCGAAGACGGTGTGGGCGAGAACCGCGAGCAGGATGCTGCCGGTCGTGAGGTACAGCCCCGCGAACAGCGCGCCGAGCAGCCCGACGCCGAGCATCGCGAGCGGGCCCTGGTAGAGGTGCGCGAACGCGAACACCACCACGGCCACGGTCGCCGCCCGGAGCGGGGTGAGTCCGAAGAGGCCGACGCCGGCCGCGATGAGCAGCCCGCGGTAGACCAGTTCTTCGCTCACCCCGGCGCCCACCGAGATCGCCGTGGCGTAGGCGCGTTCCCGCCGGGTGCGCGGCAGCATCGCGGCGACCGCGGCCTGCCCGGAGACCGGTTTGCCGCTCAGCGCGCGTTTCCGCAGCAATACACCGGTGCCGACGATCACCACGACCAGGTAGACGGTGAACCCGACGGCCCAGCCGAGGTACTGACCGCGGGGCCGGGCCAGGCCGACGTGCGCGCCGGTGAGCCCGGGCGCGACCGCGATCAGTGCGAGCGCCGCCGAGACCAGCTGGACGCCGAGCGTGAGCCGGTAGAACCCGACCAGCGCCCGCGGATCGGTGTCGCGGCGCTCGGCCAGGCGCCGGTACATCCCGCGGCCGAGGAACGGTTCGCCGAGCAGGAGGTAGAGCGCGAGAAGGCCGGCGATCGCGGTCGCGGCCGGGTTGAACGCCGGATCGAGCCAATCGGTGTTCATTCGGCGGCGGGTGCCCAGGCGTGCGGGGCCCGGTGGGTCAGCACCCGCGTCGCGAGCTCCTGCAGGTGGGCGAGTTCGGCGGCGTCGAGTGCGCCGAGCGGGCCGTCGGCGACGTCGCTGAGCAGCGCTTCGGCCCGTTCGAGGGCCTGGCGCCCCGCGGGGGTGATGTGGAGGATCTGACGGCGGCGGTCGTGTTCGTCCCGCGCGCGGTGGATCAGCCCGGCGGCTTGCAGGCCGTCGAGGAAAGCGACGAGGTCGCCGCTGTCGAGGCCGAGCCGCGCGGCCACGTGCTTCTGGGCCGCCGGGCCGAACTCGTCGAGGCAGCAGAGGACCCCGTGCTGGTGCTGGCTGAGACCTACGGCGGCCAGCTTCTCGGCGCGGTCGCTCCGCACGAGCGCGGCCAGCCGGATCACGGCGAACGACGGACGCGTCCGCAGTGCCCGGGGCAGCAGCTTCTCCACGGGACGACCCTATCCCGCTCCGGTTGGTGATGCCATTTACTGGCAATGCCAACCTTTTGAACCGACTGCGGCGACGCGGGAGTGCACAGAATTCCGCCAATTAAAGGTGCGTTCGCCGTCAATTGGGGCAACGATGAAACGGTAGGTCGCGTACGGGCCCTTCGGGAAGGACGTGCGTTTGTCGCGATCTGGGGTTTCGCCGTTAGCCGGGAGGTCGCTGTCCCGGATCGTCAGTGAGCCTCGGATCGGACGCTGCGGTGCGGCCGCGGCCGCCGGACTGCTCACGGCCGGACTGCTGCTCGGCCCCACGAGCGGGGCTTCGGCGGCGCCGCGCAACCCCGAACCGCCCACGACCAGGACGTCCGCGCCCGCCCAGCCCGCGCGCAGCCTCGCGGAACTCGTGAAGCAGCGGCAGATCGCCGCCGAGTCGGTGGCGGAACGACTGGAAGAGGCGAAAGGCCGGCTCACCTCGGCGCAAGCGACCGGCGCCGCCGCGGCCGAGCGCCTGGCCACGGCGACTTCGCGCGTGCTCGCGGCTCGTGAGGCGGTCGCCGCGTGGGCCCGCGACTCCTACATCGCGTCCGCCGAAGGCTCGGAGCGGTTACCCGCGGATCCGCGTCAGCGGATGTTCGGTCACGCCGACGCCGACGCGAGCGCCGCACAGGCCGAACTCGACGCCGCCGAAGCCGAGGAGCGGGAGGCGACCAGCAACGAGGTGGCCGCGGCCGCGCTGGCCGACACCGCACAGGCCCAGGTCACGACGCTCGGCGCCGATCTGACCCGGCGGGCGGCCGAGATCAAGTCGCTGCGCGCGGGCAAGGAGCACGTGCTCGCGGCGGCCGAGGCCGACCAGGAGGCGGTCGACGCGGCCCGGGCGTCGGAGTACATCCGGGACGCACAGGGCGTCGCCGGGAAGGCCGCGCTGACCGCGATCGAGTTCGCGCTGGCGCAGCGGGGGAAGCCGTACGAGTGGGGTGCGGAAGGTCCGGGCCGGTACGACTGCTCCGGGCTCGTGCAGACCGCGTACGCCGCGGCCGGGATCTCGCTGCCGCGGACGGCCCGGCCGCAGTTCCGGGCGACGACGATCGTGGACACGACCGCGCTGTTACCGGGTGACCTGCTGTTCTTCGCGACCGACAAGTCGAATTGGGACACGATCCACCACGTCGCGATCTACCTCGGGCACGGGAAGATGCTGCACGCTCCGACCGAGGGGGACGTGGTCCGGGTGGCGCCGGTGTGGTGGGCCGAGTTCTACGCGGCGACCCGGGTGGTGCCGGGCGGGAACGGGAAGATGCCGGCGCCGCTGCCTCTGCCGGGCCCGGAGCCCAGCCCGTCCGCCGTGCCCAGCCCGTCCGCCCCGCCGTCGCCGTCGCCGTCGCCTTCCTCTTCGCCTTCACCGTCGGCATCGCCTTCGCCTTCGCCTTCGCCGAGTCCGAGCGGTTCGGTGAGTTCGAGCCCCGGCGGGAGCTCGAGTCCCGGTGGTTCGCCCGGGGCCACCCCGAGCGGCTCGGCGTCGCCGGGTCGGTCGCCGTCGCCCACGGCCGGCCCGTCCGGCTCCCGATCGCCGGCCGCCGGCCCCCCGAAGAGCCCGGGCGGCTCGTGCGGGCCGAAATCGCCGGCTCCCGGTGCGTCCACATCGCCGTCGGCTTCACCGACCCCGACCCCGACGCCGAGCCCGACCCCGTCGGGAAGCCCCACCCCCGACCCCTGCTGAAATGCAGGGGTGCTGACCGAACCGAAGCTGCGGGAGATCGCCGACCGGCTGGTCGGGGTGCCCGGCGTCGCCGGGGTCATGCTCGGCGGGAGCCGCGCACGGGGCACCCATACCGACGAGTCCGACGTCGACCTCGGTCTCTACTACCGATCGCCGCTCGACGTCGAGGCGCTGGGCGCGCTCGCCCGTGAGCTGGCCGGGCCGGACGCGCAGGTCACCCAGCCGGGCGACTGGGGCCCGTGGGTGAACGGCGGCGGCTGGCTCCGGATCGACGACGTCCCGGTCGACTGGCTCTACCGCGACCTCGATCGTGTCCGGACCGCCTGGACCGATGCCCGGGCCGGGCGATACCAGTTCCATTTCCAGGTCGGCCACCCGCTGGGCGTCCCCGACTTCTCGTACGTGGGGGAGGTGGCCCTCGGCCGGGTGCTCGCGGATCCGACCGGCGAGCTGACCGCGCTGCGGGACGCAGCGCAGACCTATCCGGAGGCGCTGCGGCTGCGGGTGTTGTCCCGGGCACTCTGGGAAGCGGACTTCTCGGTCGTGACCGCGGGCAAAGCCGCCGGCCGCGGCGACACCGCGTACGTTGCCGGCTGCCTCTTCCGCGCGGTGGGGCTGTGCACGCACGCGTTGCACGCGTACGCGGGTGCGTGGCTGATCAACGAGAAAGGCGCTGTGGACGCCGCGGCCGCGCTGCCGGGCGCGCCCCTGGACTTCGCCGAGGTGGCCCACGGTGTGCTGGCGGGGCTGGGCCGCGCGAGCATCGACCTGCGCGCGGCCCTGCACACCGCGGACCTCCTGATCGAGACCACGGCACTGGCGGTCAGCGGCGGCGGAGGTGGTCGACGACCAGCGCGGCTCCGCTGAACAGCGTGAGCGCACCGAAGGCGAGGTGCGCCGGGAGGTCGTCGCCGAACGAGCTGGCGGCCGCGTTGCCGAGCATGCCGATCGTCAGCAGGATCCAGAGCAGCGGGCGGAGGATCTGCGGGCCGGAACGGTCGGGGGTGGTGTTGGTCATCTCGGGCTCCTTCGTCGGTGTTGCCCTCGACGTTAGGAATCCGGCGCGGACGGGCCGAGCCCGGCAACTGCCCAGCTGAGGTACAGCAGGCTGTACTTCTGGTGGATGGACGGGCGCCCGGCGCCGCCGACGGCCTAGGGTCGGGCCGTGTCCGAGCAGCAGAGAGGCCTGTGGCCCGCGATCGTCCTCGCCGTCGGGCGGGGTCTCGACGGGCTGAAGCAACTGATCCGGGGGCTCGGCACCGCTCTGCTCGCCCTGCTGACGCTGGTCGCGGTCGTGCCGACCGTGGTCGCGTGCCTGGCCGGGGTGGGCCTGCTCGCGGTGGCGCCGATGGCGCGGGCGGTCCGTGCGGTCGCCGACCGGGAGCGTTCCCGGCTGGCCCGGCTGGGTTCCGACCTGCCGTCGCCGGGCCCGATGCCGCGTACGCTGCGCGGAGTTCTCACCGACCGGTCGCTGCCACGTGAGGTCGGGTGGCTGGCGTGCCACGCCACGCTCGGGTTCGTTCTCGGATTGTTCGGCGTGCTGCTGCCGCTCATCATCGTGCGCGACCTGACGTTCGTCGCCTGGTGGAAGCTGCCGCCGTCCGATCCGAGCGCGACGTCGTTCGGAGTCGGGACCGCGCACACCTGGTGGCAGGCTTCGGCGATCTCGGCCTTCGGGCTGGTGGGGTGGATCGCGATTCTGGGCGGGGTGGTGCCGACGCTGGCGCGCGTCCAGTCCTGGCCCGGGCGCCGACTGCTCGTTCCGGATCCGTCGGTCGACCTGTCGATGCGGGTCGTCGAGCTCACCGCCACCAGGGCCGCGGCGCTCGACGCGCACGCGATCGAGCTGCGCCGGATCGAGCGCTCGCTGCACGACGGGAGTCAGAATCGGCTGGTGGCCGTCACCGTGCTGCTCGGCGCCGCCCGGCGGTCGCTGAGCCGCAACCCGTCCGAGACGGATGGTCTGCTGGAGCGCGCGCAGGAGGCGGCCGAGTCGGCGTTGGCCGAGTTGCGGGCGGTGTCGCGCAGCATCCTGCCCCCAGTGCTCGCCGACCGGGGGTTGGCCGGGGCCCTGACCGGCCTCGCCGCGAACAGCGGGGTGCCGTGCGGCGTCGAACTCGACGTCGGCGGGCGGTGCGCGGCGTCGGTGGAGGCGACCGCCTACTTCGTGGTCGCCGAGGCGCTGACGAACGTGGCGAAACACTCGGGGGCGCACTCGGCCGAGCTGAGCGCCGTGCTCCGGAGCGGGCGATTGCGCATCCGTGTCACCGACGACGGCCACGGCGGTGCCGACGCGGCTTCCGGGTCGGGTCTGGACGGCATCCGGCGCCGGGTGGAGGCACACGACGGGACGCTGAGCCTCACCAGTCCGGTCGGTGGCCCTACGATTCTGGCCGTGGAGCTCCCGTGCGGATCGTGATCGCCGAAGACGACGCCCTCCTCCGTGAGGGCCTCGCGCTGCTGCTGAAAGCCGAATCGCTCGACGTGGTGGCGACGGCCGGTGACCCGGAGGAGTTCCTCCAGGCCGTCGAGGAGCATCGGCCGGACGTCGCGCTGGTCGACGTCCGGATGCCCCCGACGCACACCGACGAGGGCATCAGGGCCGCGGTCGAGGCCCGCCGCCGGCATCCGGGGCTGGCCGTTCTGGTGCTGTCGGCCTACGTCGAGCAGGCGTTCGCGACCGAGCTGCTGGCCGGCGGGAGCGCCGGTCTCGGGTACCTGCTCAAGGAGCGGGTCGGCCGGGTCGAGCAGTTCCTGGACGCCCTGCAGCGGGTCGCCGACGGTGGCACCGCGATCGACCCGGACGTGGTCACGCAGTTGCTGTCGCGGACGCGGTCGGATCCGCGGCTCGACCGGCTCAGCCCGCGCGAGCTGGACGTGCTGAAGCTGATGGCGGAGGGGCTGGGGAACGCGGCGATCGCGCAGCAACTGGTCGTGACCGACGGTGCGGTGCACAAGCACATCCGCAGCATCTTCGCCAAGCTCGACCTGCCGCCCGACGATGCGGCCGATCGCCGGGTGACCGCGGTGCTGCGATATCTCGAAAACGTGCGGCGATTGGGGTAGCGAAGCCCGCCCTCGCCGGCCCGGCCCTGCTGGCTTCCCGCATTGGCGGCAGCCGCACGTGCTGCTCGAATTCGGCGAGCCGGGGATCGACGAGGACTCGGACGTCGTTTTGTATTTGGAGAACCCCGGAGCCGGAAAGCTGGTCACGCAGAGCGTTATCGACCGGCTTTCCGGGCCTCGAGCGAGCTGACGAAATCGAGAAATCCTACCCATTGGTCACCGGTCATCGAGAGGTGTGGGCCGGTCGGATTTTTGCTGTCGCGAAGATGAACCTGCCCGTCTTCATACTTCGAGGTTTGGACTCGGTTGGGCACGTCCATACCGGCCCATCCGGAGGGGGCGCCCCGAGGCAGGGTCAGAGAACGACCTCGGCTCCGCCGGGCATGGTTCCGTCGCGTCGCGGAAGCAGACATCCCGCCTACTCCTCGAACGATCACCCGGACGCGCCGACCGAGGTTTCACGGGCGCAGGCCGCCCGACGCCCGGGTTCCTAGGTGAGGCCGACGCACAGGTTGGCGAGCTCACGCGACGGCTCGACGCCGAGTTGCTCGACGAGTAGTTGCCGGTAGCGCCGGTACTCGCGGATCGCCTCCGCGGTGTTCCCCTCCGCCAGATGGATGTGGATGGCCAGCTTGCGGACGCTCTCGCGCAGCGGCTCCTGAGACACCGCCTCGAGCGCCAGGTTCAGCGCCAGCCCGAATTCGCCGCGGGCGTAGAGCTCGTTCGCCCGGCTCTCCCGGGCATGCAAATCCAGCTGGCGCAGCCGGTCACGCTCGAACACGACCCAGTCGTCGTACCAGCCGGGCAGCAGTTCCTGGACCGCGAGGCGGTTGCGCGCGCCGTTCGCACTGCTGCCGTTGCGGAGCTGCGCGAACGCATCCTGGCTGAACTCGGCGACGTCGACGGTGACGGCGTCGGAGAGCGACAGACGGCGGTACTCGCTCCGCACCAGCCAGGACACCTTGCGTCCGATCCGCCAGATCGTCGTCCTGAGGCTGCCCTGCGCGCGTTCTTCGCTGACGTCGCCCCAGAGCCGTCCGGCCACCACCGTCCGGGTGGACGGGCCGTTCAGCGCGAGGAACGCCAGCAGGCGCTGAGCGCTCGTACCGAATTCGATTTCGTCACCACCGGCCTCCAGCCGAAATCCGTCGAACAGTCGCAGACGGCCCCGGCGCAGCGGCGTCGGCACAGTGTCGATCGTCAAGAGCAGACCCCCGGTTCCGGCTTCGGTCCACCATGGAGGGAAGCGTTCAGCGCAGGAGGCTACCGAGGATTTCGCGCTCCGGGGAGCTGTGACGGAGGTGTGACGCCGCGGTGAGCCGAGGTCCCTAGGCTCGCGGCTCAGCGGTCCGCGCAGCGGAACGGAGAGCGGGAAGAGGGGCTCGATGGTCGCCGTCACCACCAGCTATCCGGGCGTCTACGTCACCGAGGTACCCAGCGGGTACCGGACGATCAGCGGTGCCGCCACGTCGGTCGCCGCGTTTGTCGGGCGGACCCGGCGCGGACCTGCGGAAAAGCCGGTCGTCGTGAACAGCTACGCCGACTTCCAGCGCACGTTCGGAGGGATCTGGACGGAATCGAGCGTCAGCTACGCCGTTCGTGACTTCTTCGCGAACGGCGGCGGCCAGGCCGTCGTCGTCCGCCTGGTGAATGGCGCCGCAGCCGCGGGGTGGAGTCTCGCGGCCGACCCGGCCTGCCCGTTACGGATCGTGGCGGCAGAACCCGGAACCTGGGCGAAGACGCTCGAGATCAGCATCGATTACGTCGACGCCAAGCTCGAGCGGGCCGAGGCCGACGCCGTGGCGGCCCAGGCCGCGTCGGACCGGGCCGCCGCCGACATCGCGACCGCCACGGCCGCCTCCGACAAAGCGGTGGCGGCCGGGTTGAAGGCGGACGCTGACGTCGCCGCGGCCCACACCGCGCTGGCCGAGGCCACGGCCACGCTCGGGAAGGCCACCGCGGACCTGGCCGCCGCCAAGTCCGATGCCGCCAAGTCCAAAGCCGAACAGGCGAAATCTGACGCGACCGCCGCTCAATCCAAGGCGACGACCGACAAAACGAATGCGGAGACCGCGAAGTCGACGGCCGTGGCCGACCAGGGCAAAGCCGATGAGGCGAAGGCCAAGGCGGAAGTTGCCAAGGCCACGGCCGACTCCGACAAGGCCGGGGCCGACGCGACAGCCGCCCAGGCGGCCGCGGCCGCGAACGTCGCCGAAACGCTCGGTGTGAACGCAGACGCTCTGTTCGACGTGACGGTCACCGAGAACCGCGTCGTGCTGGAGACGTTCCGCAACCTGACCGTGGTGGCCGGCCCGCGCCGCATCGACGGAGTTCTGGCCGAGGAGTCCCGGCTGATCCGGGCCGACGGGACGTTGCCGAAAGGACGCCCGGCCAGGCAGACCGAACCGCTGGCGGCCACCGGCGGAGACGACGGCTCGGCTCTCCTCTCGACGAACTATCACGACGACGCGGTCGACCTCGCGACCCCGCACCGCGGCCTCTACGCCCTCGACCTCACGGATTTCAATCTCCTCTGCCTCCCGATGCCGGACGCGCCCACGAGCTATCTGGCCGCGGTCTACGGCCCGGCGCTCAAGTACTGCGTCCGGCGGCGAGCCGTACTGATCGTCGATCCGCCGCCGCGAGCCGCTGCCTTCCAGCCGGTCGAAGACGCCCTGGCGGCGCTCGACGCCCTCAGGCTCGTCGGGGACGGCACCCGCAACGCCGCGTTCTACTACCCCCGCATCCGGCAGGCCGACGAGTCGGCCCAGGGCCGGCTGAACACGTTCGTCGCCAGCGGCACCCTGGCCGGCCTCATCGCCCGCACCGACGCCACCCGCGGAGTCTGGAAGGCCCCGGCCGGAGTCGACGCCAGTCTGCTCGGCGTGGCGGACCTGGAAGTCGCCCTCACCGACGCCGAGGTCGGCCGGCTGAACGGACGCGGCGTCAACGTCCTGCGGACGTTCCCGGGGGTGGGGCCGGTCTCCTGGGGAGCCCGGACGATGCGCGGCGGCGACCAGTTCGGTGACGAGTACCGGTACCTGCCGGTCCGGCGGCTCGCGCTGCACATCGAAGAGTCGTTGTTCCGGGGCACGCAGTGGGTGGTGTTCGAACCCAACGACGAGCCGCTGTGGGCGCAGATCCGGCTCAACGTCGGTGCGTTCATGAACTCGCTGTTCCGCCAAGGGGCCTTCGCCGGTGCCACGAGCCGGGAGGCGTACTTCGTGAAGTGCGACAGCGCCAACAACCCGGAGGACGAGGTGGGTGCGGGACGGGTCAGCATCCACGTCGGCTTCGCGCCGTTGCGTCCGGCCGAGTTCGTGATGTTGCAGATCCAGCAGATCGCCCAGGCCTGACCCGACCTCAGGAGTAGTCGAATGGCGCAGTTCAGCGCGAACGCCCAGCGATTCGATCCGTATCAGAACTTCAAATTCCGGGTTCGCTGGGACGGGCGGTACGTCGCGGGCGTCAGCAAGGTCGGTGCGCTGACCCGCACCACGGAGGTGGTGAGCCACCGCAACGGAGGTGATCCGAGCAGCAGCCGGAAGTCGCCGGGGCGGTCCGAGTACGCCGCGATCACGCTCGAGCGGGGCGTCACCCACGACGTCGCTTTCGAGCAGTGGGCCAACAAGATCCACGACATCGCGGGCGGTGCCGGGTCGGAACTCTCGCTGAGCGACTTCCGCAAGGACATCGTGATCGAGGTGTTCAACGAGGCGGGCCAGCTCGCGCTCGCCTACCGGGTACACCGTTGCTGGGTGTCGGAGTACCAGGCGCTGCCCGACCTCGACGCCAACGGGAACGCGATCGCGATCCAGCACCTCAAGCTGGAGAACGAGGGCTGGGAGCGCGACATCGACGTCGCCGAGCCCACCGAGCCCAGCTTCACCCACCCGGCGGGATGAGCGCAGCCGTCGGCTGGGTGCTGACCGCCTGGGAACGAGGTGCGCCACCGCACCCGGTCGACCGCGCGGTGGGGCTGCTGGCCGCGCTGGCCGGGCTGTCGTGGGCCGAGGCCGCCGCGGTCGACGTCGGCAGCCGGGACGGCGTGCTGATCGAGGGGCTCCGCGAGCTCTGCAGCGGTCCGGTGCGGACCGTGCTGACGTGCGGCGGGTGCGGCGAGACGCTGCAGGTCCCGGTCGACCCGCGGGAACTCCCGGTGTCGCCCTGGCGGGCCGCGGGCGCACGGTTCACGGTGCCGGTCTCGGGTCGGTCGGTGGAGTTCCGTCTGCCGACCTCGGTGGACCTCCGTGCGCTCACCGGTCCGGCCGCGGACGCGCGGTTCGCGCTGCTCTCGTGGTGCGTTCCCGATCTTGATCTCGACGCCGGGCAGCGCGCGCTTCTGGTGGACGCGGTGGAGCGCGCAATGGAGGAGGCGGCGGAGAGCGCGGCGCTGACCGTGCTGGTGCGGTGCGGGGAGTGCGGTGCGGAGACCGAGGCGGCGGTCGACGTGGGGGCATTGCTGTGGGCGGAGGTCCAGGCCGCGGCGGTGGCGTTGCTGCAGGACGTGCACGTGCTGGCGGAGGCGTACGGCTGGACCGAGCCGGAGATCCTCGCGTTGAGCCCGGCGCGGCGGGCCGTGTACCTGGAGCTGATCGGATGAGCGGGTTCCTGTGGACGCTTGCCGCGCGGACGCTGGGGGAGCTGCCGGTGCTGGGGCCGTCCCCGCGTCACCGCTTCGAGCCGGACACGGCCGACGCTTTCGTGCGAGTCCTCTCGGAGGACCTCGGCTCGGAACCGCACCCGGCAGCCGCCGGTCGGTCGACCAGCCTGCCGCGGGCCACTGACGCGACGCCGCCCGAGCCGGAGAGGCCGATCCCGGCCGCGCCGACGCCCGGCGCGGCCGACGAGCCGCCAACGGCCGCCGCCGCGAGGCTGCCCGCGCCGAGCGTTCTGCCCGCGCCGAGCGTTCTGCCCGCGCCGAGTGTTCTGCCCGCGCCGAGTGTTCTGCCCGCGCCGAGTGATCTGCCCGCGCCGAGTGTTCTGCCTGCGCCGAGTGTTCTGCCCGCGCCGAGCGCCCCGTCCGGGGCGAGGGCCGTGCCCGGGGCGGAAGCCGCGTCGGCGGTGGGAGCTGTGTCCGGGGCGAGGGCTGTGCCTGAGGCGGAAGCCGCGTCGGCGGTGGGAGCTGTGTCCGGGACGAGGGCTGTGCCTGAGGCGGAAGCCGCGTCGGCGGCGGGAGCCGCGTCCGGGGCAGGGGCCGAGATCACGCCGGGCGCCGCATCCGCAGCGGCGAGCACCTCCGGCACAGCACCGCTGTCGGTGGGCGAGCCACGGGCGGCCGGGCGGGCGGTCGGCTGGTCGGCGAAGAGCCGGTCTACCGAGAGCGGGTCTACGGGGAGCGGGTCTACAGGGAGCGGATCGGCGGTGGGTGTGCCTACGGCGGGCGGGCCGGGCGGCTCGGTGCCGCCGGCGACCGGAACGACGGCTTCCGCGTCGGCGGCCAGGTCGGCGCCGCCCAGGCCTGTCTCAGCCGGCGCCGGCGACACGGCTTCACCGCAGACGCCCGAGGCGGCCGCACTCGCCCCCTCGGACCTCGGCTCCCCACCATCCTCGGTCACCGCCGAGGCGCCGGGGCTTTCCCCGAGTGCGGCCGAATCCTCGCCGCCGACCACCGGAACAGCCGCGCCGGCGAGAACCTCCCTCCCCGTGGCGACGACGAGGGTCGCCGAAGTGGCGGGAACGGTGGCGGCCGGGCGCCCAGCCACACGATCACCCGAGCCCATACCGACGGGCGACGGCACTGTCGTGTCACCGCCCGCAACACCGACGTCCTCCTCGATCACACCGGCGCCTTCCACATCCGGACCGGCCGTCGCCGCACCGGCCAAAGCCCCACCCGCCGCCGTACCGAGCAAAGCCTCACCCGTCGTCCCGGCAAGCCCCGAGTCCCCCGTCTCGCCTGAGTTCCGGTCGGCGGAGACCCCGGCCCGGATTCGCCTCCCGTCGGACCCGACCACCGCTCTGGTTGGGCCCCCGCCGGAACCCCGCTCCGTACCGACGGGCTCCGTACCGACGAGCTCCGGGCCGCCGGCCTCGCCCGCTCAACGTCCGGGTCGATCAGCGCCCGCCACCCCGGCGCCACAGGTACACCTCGACAACCCGGCCCGGCGTACGAGCAACCTCCGTGCGGCGCTCCGCGGCGAAGCCTCCGCGGGAACGGAGGGCACCGCTGCACCGCGGATCACCATCCACATCGACCGTTTGGAGGTGCGACCCGCGCCGCAACCACCGGACCCCGGCCCGATCGCACCGAAGCCGGTGGAACGCCTCTCCCTCGACGAGTACCTCAGCCGCCGGAACGAGGACCGCCGGTGAGCAACCACCTGGCGGTCGCGATGGTCACCGCCACCCTCGTCCGAACGCTCAGCGACGCACTGGCCCAGGCGCGCGACGGCCGGGTCGAGACCGCCGGAGTGACGACGTTGCGCCCGCCCTCGCTAGTGGCGAAAACCGACTCGTCGACGCGAGGCATCAACGTCTTCCTCTACCACGTGGTCCCGAACGGCATCTACGCCGCTGAAGCGCTCCCGTCCCGGCGAAGCGACGGCACGCTCACGGCGCGCCCGCGGCAGGGCCTCGACCTCCACTACCTGCTGACGTTCACCGGCGACGAGTCGACTTTGGAGCCGCAGCGCCTGCTCGGCCTGGCGGTCGGGGCACTGGCCGATCGGCCGCTACTCACCCGATCGGTCATCACCACCGCCGTGCAGGAGGCGACCGAGCACAACCCCGCGGCCTGGGAGGGATTCGCCGATCTCGCCGATCAGATGGAGCCGGTGCGGGTGGGCATGGTGCCGATGACGATCGAAGAGGCATCCCGGCTCTGGTCATCGATGTTCCATTCGACCTATCGGCTGTCCGTCGCGTACCGGGCCGGCGTCGCGGTCGTCGAAGGGCTGTCGAAGCCGGTGGATCGACCGGACCGGCCCGAGGGAATCGACATCGCCGTCGCACCGGGGACGGCCCGTGACCGATGACGGCGGGTACCTGCACGCCGCGTTCCGGGTTCTACGGCTCCGCCTGACGGACGCCGACGAGGACGAACTCGAGGCGGCGATCGAGGACCGGGACGCCCGTCGGGAAGAACTCACCGGGGAGCCGAGGATCGAGGTGCTCGGCCGGCGCTTCGGGCTGACCGAATTCGAACGTGCCACGCTCCTGATGTGCGCGGGGACGGAGCTCGACCTCGGCCTCGCGCACGCCTGTGCGCGGGCGCAGGGCGACGGCGACCGCACCTTTGCGACGTTCTCGCTGGCGCTGGAAAATCTGCCGGACGCCGAGTGGGCGGCGATGAGTCCGGCCGCGCCCTTGCGCCGATGGCGGCTCGTACGGATGACGCATCCGCTGGTGCCGACCACTAGCGCACTGCAGATCGACGAACGAATCCTGCACACGCTGGTGGGGGTCGACTACCTCGACCCCGAGATCGTCGCGGTGTCGACACCGCTCGACGCGCCGACCGCGCTGACGCCGGCGCTGACCGACGCCGCGCGGGCCGTCGCCCGGCATTGGGACGCCGGAGCATCTGCCGTGCTGCTGCACGGCCGTCGACTCTCCGACCTCCGCCTTGCGGCGGCGTCGGCCGCGGGCGGCAGGCGGACGTATCTACTGCGGGACGTCGATCTGCCGAGCGACGGAGCCGACCGGCGGAAGCTCGCCTTGCGGTGCGAGCGCGAGCACCGGTTGACCGACGTCGTCTGGGTGCTGGAGATCGACGGCGCGGAGGACTCCGAGCAACGCCGGGCACTAGCGTTCGCGGAGCGTCTGGAGGCGCCGCTCGTCGTGACGATGCGCGAGCCGTCCGCGGACGCGGTCCGGCTCCCTCGATTCGAGGTCCGGTCCGATCGTCTCGCCGATCGCCGCGCCGTCTGGGCGCACGCTCTCGACGAGGCCCCGGACGCGGGTGGGTGGGCTGACCGGCTGGGCGGGCAGTTCGACCTCGGACCGGCGGAAGTCCGGACGATCGTCGCCGAGGCGCAGACACTCGACGGCCCCACGCTCTGGGCCGCGGCCCGCCGTCGCACGCGTCCGGCCATCGACGACCTGGCCCAACGGATCGAACCGGCGGTGAGCTGGGACGACATGGTGTTGCCCGACCGTCAGCGGGACCTGCTGTGTCAGATCGCCGTCCACCTCCGGCACCGCCTCACGGTGCTGGACGACTGGGGTTTCGGTGCCCGCGACGGCCGCGGCGTCGGCACGGCCGCACTGTTCACCGGGCCCAGCGGCACCGGCAAGACGCTCGCCGCCGAGGTGATCGCACACGACGTCGGCCTGGACCTGTTCCGCGTCGACCTGAGCCAAACGATCAGTAAGTACATCGGCGAGACCGAGAAACACCTCCGGCGGATCTTCGACGCGGCCGAAGCCGGCGGCGCGGTGCTCCTGTTCGACGAGGCGGACGCGTTGTTCGGCAAACGCAGCGAGGTCAAGGACAGCCACGACCGGCATGCCAACATGCAGATCGGCTATCTGTTGCAACGGATCGAGGTCTATCGCGGGCTGGCGGTCCTCACCACCAACCTGAAGGACTCCCTGGACGAGGCGTTCCTGCGCCGGCTGCGGTTCATCGTTCCGTTTCCGTTTCCCGACGAGACTTCGCGGGCAGAGATCTGGCGCCGGGCGTTCCCCGCCGCCGCTCCCACCAAGGATCTGGATTTCGACGCGTTGGCCCGGCTGTCGGTGTCCGGCGCGGTGATCCACAACATCGCGCTGGCCGCCGCGTTCCGGGCGGCCGCCGCCGACGAAGCGGTGGACATGGCGCACGTCCTGGCCGCGGCCCGCGTGGAGTACCACAAGCTAGAACGCTCGCTTCCGGCCGCAGAGGTGGCCGGATGGACGACGTGATCGTCCGCCTCGATCACCTGGTGGTGGAACTCGACCCCGACGGTATCGAGAGCCTGCTGGACGGGCGCTACGAGGTTCTCACGGCCGGCATCGTCGCTGCCCTCGTCTCGGGCGGCTATCTCCGGGCCGGATCGGTCTCGACTCAGCATCAGTAGGGGCTCCGAATGGACTACCGCGATACGTCGAAAACGAAGTCGAGGTCGGGTCGTGAATCCGACTCCGGCTCCGACTTGGACTGGGAACCGGAATGGGAACCGGATCTGGATCGGAAACCAGTCTTGGAGGAGCGTCCGGTCGAGAGATTCTTCGCCAAGAAGTCCATCCCGCCGAAACCGAAATTCAGGCCGAAAGGGAAGCCGGAGGACGTCGACGAGGAGGAAGGCCGCGGTCGTTCCCGGACGAAGAAGCCCGCCCTCGTCACCGGCAAGAAGGCGAAGCTGCGGGAGCGGGAAATCGAGGAAGAAGAGGACCGTCCTGAACCCGAAGCGACCCGGAAGCGGAAGCGGCCGGAGGAAAGTCCTGAATCGACGCGCGAGGAAGCGGCGGCGAAGTTCCGGTGGAGGCGCAACACGACCGAACGCGATTTCATCATGAAGTGGGCTCTGAACAAATTTCCCCCGCGCGAAGGCGCGAAGTCGGCGTACGGGGTCGGGATATTGGGCGATCACATCTATCTGTCGCGCACCGGTGGTGTCAAGGGACCGAAGTTGAAAGCGATAGAGGAAGACTTCAAAAAAATACCGGGGGCCAATAAGCCGTCTTGGGCAAGCAATGGGGTGACGCTGTGCGACAAGTTCGAAGGCACCGATCCCACGAGCCAGCATGCCGAGGCCATCATTTTGCACCAACATTTCCAGGACCGGAGCCTGAAGACGCCGAAGCCGGGGGAGAAGATCAAGGGGATCATCTATTCCAACATGTACCCGTGTCCTGACTGTTTCACTTTGCTGGAGGAGCACGGATTGGAGCACGATCCGATGATGAACACCGAGCCGAACACGGCGTGGAAGCACCCCTGGCCCGGCGGCGAGATATATCAAATTTACAGCAAGCAATATGGCGAGCCGTCCAAAATCGGCTTCAACAGCACCTACATGAAATGGAGGTTGAGCGACGAGGTCACCGAATCGCTGGATACGCCCGACGCGGCGGCGGGAGTGACGTGGGAGGCTTACCGTCAAATGCGGAGGAGGGTCTCGGCCAAGGCGAAGAAGAGCGCACCGAAGGCTCAGGAGACGCGTCGGGAAAACAAGAAGAAAAAAGAAGCGGAGGAGTCGAAGAAGAGGAAATAGGTCCGTTGGTAAAACGCCGAGGACGGCGGGCCGGCAGGCCCGCGCTCACGCGGCCGGGCCCAGGCGGACCACCCAGAGGCTGGCGCCGCTGAACAAGACCTCCTTGCCGCCTCCCCGCGCCCGGAATCGGATCTCGAACGCCCGGCTGCCCGCGTCGACCACTGTGGACCCCAGCGCCAGCACCTGGTTCCACGACGACAGGCTGTTCGCGTTGGACTGCAAGACCCCGGCACCCCACGGTGCCAGTTCGGACGTGTTGTCGCGGCGTCCCAGGAGCGTGCCGTCCACGTAGATCGCGATGTCCAGCGAGACGTCCTTGTCCCTGGTCAGCCCGTGGCCGTGACCGGCGACCAACACCGTCGTCTTCTGGGCGAACGCCACCGTACCCTTCACCGCCGGGACGTAGGCCGCCGAGGTCGTCGAGCGTTCCCAGATCTCCGAGGTGAACTGGGAGACGCCGAGGTAGCCCGCGCCGGTCACTCCGATCTGGAGTCCGCCCACGGCCGACGCGAGGGTGTTCCAGTCGCTGGACCGGATCGGGTCGCCGGGGTGCATCTCGGAAAGACCAGGGTCGATCGTCATGAGAGTCCTCCTAGTTCCAGGTGGTGGTGTCGAAAAGCGCCGAATCGAAGCGCGCGCCCGGAGCGTCGTCGTCCGGGGCCCAGACGTCGGTGTCGAAAACGGCCGCGTCGAATCGCGCCGGACCGGTCGCGGTGCGGTGAATCGGCAGATCGATCGTGTAGTCGGCGCCGTGGACGTCGTCCACGGTGGGGAGCGACTGGGTGAGCCGGCCGTCGGCGGCCCGGACCGTCCGGGCGAAGCCGTTGAGCATCAGCGGGGGGTTGCTCACGCTGACGACGAGCGCGCCGTGCACCCGGACGTGGCAGAACGTCGGGGCCGTGACAGCGTGCAGCCAGTCGATCGCCTCCGGGACCGGGGCCCAGCGCAGGATCCGGCCGCTCACGGCTACCGCGCCGATCAGGGTTACCGGCTGGGTCGTGCCTGCTCGGGCTTCGTCCACGAGCACCGTGATCATCGGCGGCCAGCCGTCGGGCGGTCCCGCGACTTCGGCGTCGAGCTCGACCGTCAGTCCTCCGCTGAGCTGGGCCGGCGTCACCTGGCTGCCGTAGTCCAGCCGTCTCTTCGATGCCTCAGCAGTGAGGTAGATCGTCGTGACGTGCAGACCGGGCTCCGGCTGGAACATCGGTTCCGGACGCTCGTCACTCAGCGGCAGGAACTGCCGCCGCAGATCGCGGACGGACCGCCACGAGCCGTTGGTCAGCTGGACGAGAGCGATCGCGGCGTAGTGGTGCTCGACGCCTTCCGGTGGGAACGCGACCGGTTCGTCGTCGACCACCGGCCACTCGATGTCACCGATCGTGCCCAGGTCGACCAGCGGCGTCGCGGTTCGGGCCGGGATCGTCCAGTAGTCCCCGGTGCGGTACTCACCGGCCGTGAACTGCACCTGGATACCGTCCTCCAGCGGAAGCCAGCCCGGCCCGAGACCGGCCGCCGTCGCACAGTCCCACCGCCGGACGGTCACCGTGCCAGTGAGCGTTCCTTCCGGAGGAGATTCGGACACCGTCAGCCGGGGACCGTCGATCGTGTCGACGTGTGCCAGGAAACCGGGCTGACCGCGGCGGCCCCGGTCGACGCTGGTGATCTCGACGAGGTCACCGGCGGAGAACGCGTCGGCCAGCTCCGGACGGGAGCCGCCGAGCGCGAACACGAGCGGAGCCACCTGGGTCGCCGAGTCCACGATCGTCCCGTTCTCCCGCGACCAGAGAAACGTGGCGGCATCGTGGATCTCCACCCGGTAGAGCTGGTTCGTCGGCCGCTGGTAGCCGGGATCCGTCCGGGCCCGCAGCTGCCCGGCCGGTGTGCGCGCCTCCGGCGGAATCCAGTCCGAGGATGGCGGGTCGGCCTCCCGGGGCGCCAGCCGGACCTGCCAGGTCGTGCGGATCCGGGTTCCGGTGTCGATGCCCCCGAGCGCGGGCTCGCGCAACCCCGGCGCCTCGAGCGCGGTGACGTGCTCCCGCCAGACGTCGAGGTACGCGATGTACTCGCCGCTCTCGGCGGGAACGTCCGGATCGGGCAGGTCGGGCTGGGCGAACAGCGGGATCGGCTCGTCGTTCTCGCAGAGGATCCCGTCCACGTAGTACCGCCCGGCCGAAATCTCGAGCTGGTCGGTGATCGCGAAGCCGGCCCCGTCCACCGGTGCGCCGCAGCGGCCGATCGCGTCCCGGATCGAGATCTCGTCGTGGTGGCGCTGGATGTCGTGCTGTTCGTTCCAGTCGGCGTCGAGCTGGACCCGGCCCTGCTGCATCAGCACCGCGCGGTAGTGGTTGCTGCGGCGGAACGTCCGCCGGGTGAAGTCGCCTTTCATGTCGTCCTTCCGAGGGCCGTCAGGTCGCGAGGGTGACGTCGGCGGTGAGGCCGAGCCGCAAGTGCCGGTCGAACTGGGCGCGCACTTCGTCGAGGCCGGCGGGCTGCCGCAGAAATCGGTAGGCGCCCATCTCCTCGCCGTCCTGGCCGCCACGGGCGATCTCCGCCGGACCGGCCGCGGACAGCTGCCCGAAGGCCGGATGGTCGGGATCGGTCGACTCGAAGCGCGGTACGACGCCGTCCGGACTGCAGTGCTCGCGGCGTAGACCGTCCGGGGCCGTCGGCGCGGAACAGTGCCGCAGGAACCCGGGTGCGGCCCCGGTGAGCGTCACCGGACCGGCCAGGATGCTGTCGGCCGCGTCCAGCGTTCGTGCGTTCAGTCCCCCGAGGAGCGTGACCGCGTCGAACGTCACCTCGGCTCCGGTCGCGTCGATGTCGCCGTGGACGACGCTCTCGCTCACGGTCAGCGCCGCCCGGCCGGACCGGATCGGGCCGCTGACACAGCGGTGGATCCGGAGTGCGTCCGGTCCGGTGCTCACGACCCCACCGACCGTGCAGCCGGTCAGCACCAGCGCCGAGTCGTCGCCCGTGCTCACCGCACCTTCGACCCGGAGGCCGGCCAGCACCACCGCGCCGGCCACGGTGACGGATCCGTCGACGTACGGACAAGCGCCGTCGGCCGCGTAGACGATCAACCGTTCGTCGCCGGCCGCGGTCAGGGTGAGCGATCCGCGGTGCGGCGCGTTGTCGGCGATCCGGATCACCCCGGTCCCGCCCCCGGCGGTCGCCCGGCGGGCGTCCCAGGCCCGGACGGCCTCGGCCAGGTCGTGGCCGGCCGTCACGACGAACTGCCAATTCGCGGACGCCGGGGGAGCCGCGCCCACCGCGTCCAGGAGGGAGCGGCGGTCACCGGGTCCGGCGCCGAGGTCGCCCCGGCCACCGAACGCGAGGTCGGCCCTGATCGCGGCGCTCGCGTCGAACGCGGTGCCCAGCGCGAACCGTCCGCGCACCGGGTCGACGGCGACGACGTCGGCGTCCGGCTGCCGCCAGATCCCCAGATTCGCGGTCCGGATCCGATCCGCCGGTACGGCCTGTCCGGCCAGCTCGATCCGCAGCACCCGGTCGAGGTCGCCCTCCCGGGCCAGGCGCCGCAGCGTGAGGTGGTCCAGCGCGACCGGCGGATCGGTGCGGGCGTAGAGCGGGCGGTCCCGGCCGCCCGGGTCGAACGTCCGGGCCCAGTGCCCGGGCGGGGCGACGCGCGGGTGCACGCCGTACATCGGCTGGGCTTCGGTGCGGTACACGTGGACGCGGACGTGGTTCGGGAGGTACGGGCCGCGCACGTCGGCCGTGCGGAGCGCGCGATCCTGGGGACGTGCCGGGTCGCGCAGGTCCGGCGTCCGCACCGCGTCCGGGCGGATCCGGCGCACGTGCTGCGTCATCGCGACCAGCGGGAGCGACTCGACCACCCGGGTCGGCCATCCGGTGGCGTTCCTGACGGCCCGCGCCAGTCCGGCGGCCGTGCCCTCGATCCGCCGGACGCGGACCGCGTCGGCCACCGAGGCGCGGGTCGTCCCGGCGCCGTCGTCGACGCCCAGCAACGCGCCGATCAGCGGCAGCACGTCGGCGGCGCAGGTTTCGACGAACCAGTTCGCGTAGGTCGCGTCGATACCGTCCCGGAGACGCTGGTACTCGGCCTCGACCGGCGCGAGCAACGACCGCAGCGGATGACCGAGTTCGGCATCGCGCCGGCGGTGTTCGGCCGGCAACAGCTCGTAGATCATTCGCTCAGCCCCTGCACGGTGATCAGCTCCGGGGCGACCAGGAGCAACTCGGCCGGCGCCACCCCGTCCGGTGTGAGACGGGCCGGGAGGGCCGGCATCGTGGAGGTCAGCGAGGTGACCGACCTCAACCGCGGAAACGGCCCCGCGGGCCTCGGCGGGGGAGTCAGCCGAGCGGCGGCGTCCACTCTCCGGAGCGCCGTCAGCACGACGGCCCGGACGCCGGTCACGGTCTGCGCGGTGGTGAGGATCTCGGCCGTGGTCACCGGCTGGGCCAGGCCCCGTGCGGCGAACCCGAACCCGGTCCGCACGGCCGCGGCCACCGCGGTGAGGACGTCGGACGCCACGCGCGCGGGGTCGGGCAGCACCGCCAGCGCGACCAGGAACCACCGTTGTGTGCAGGCGGCGACGGTCAGGCCGGCGACGGGGCTGCCCGCAGCGGCCAGCGCGGCACCGAGAGCGGTGAGGTCGGCGCTGCCCGCGACCGTCAGATGCACGCGTCCGCCCGGCATCGGGGCCGCGCGGGCCTTGGCGACTCCCGGGAAGACCAGTGCGAACTCCTCGTGGTCGAGAACGCTGACCACCCGGTCGGGCTCACGGGCCCGGAGCGGAATGACGCGACGGGTGGCCTCGGGGTCGTCCGCGTCGGCGCCGCCCGCGGCCGCCAGCGGGTTCGTGACCGCCCGCACGCCGAGCGGTCGTTCGGTGAGCAGCGTGAGCGCCCCGGCGGGAACGTTGGACGCGGCTCCGCCCCCGACCCGGTAGGTCGTCGTGAGGTTCTCGGTTCCGGTGGTGGGCCGGCTCCCGCGGACGCCGTCCCCGAACTCGATCAGGGCCCGCCCTTCCTCGTCGAGCCGGAAGACGAAGTGCCGATCGTCCGGACCGGAGCGGTAGAAGTTGTCCACCCGCGTCCAGGCGACTCCGTCGACGCGGACCGCCGGTGCTCCGCACAGATCCGCGCGGTGCAGCGGAAACCTCTGGTCGGGGCGGGCGGCGGCTCCGCTGCCGAGTACCTCGGTGACGGTCCGGCCGGCGGTGGCGGGAATCAGGTTCGCGTGCACACGCAGGCTGTCGGGCCGGATCGGCGTCCGCAGCACACGGTCGAGGACCAGCGCCGTGCGGTCGAGTCCGCGGACGGCGGACGTCACCGTGGCGAGTTGCCCGCAGGGCGCTCCGTCCCGGTCGAGGCCGGAGACCAGCACCCGGGTGCCGGGGTCGAGGTCGACCGGCCGGTCGAGCGTCAGGTCCGGACCGGGCACCAGGTCGGTGAGTGGGTCCTCGGCCAGTGGGAGCTCCTCCGCTCCCGCGTAGACCTGGATCTGGCGTCGATCGAGGCCGGTGAGGGTCAACGCCGGTGTCAGCGTGACGACCGTGGCCGGTCCGGTGATCGCGAAGTCGGCCAGGCTGCTCGGCTCCACCGTCGAGATCGTCCTGAGCTCGGTCTTCGTGCCCTGCTGCACGACCACCGGGGTGTTCGCGGCCAGCGTCGGGTGGTGGCCGTTCAGCGGCAGCGTGGAGGCGTTCACCACGAACCCGGGCCACTGGGTCGGCCGGTCTCCCGGCTCGTCGAGATATCCGGCCTTGACCGAGTCGGGCATCGCCCGCCAATCGGGCGCGTTGTACCCGAAGAGATCGGCACGGATCCGCAGCGCGTACACGCGCACCGGCGGGGAGCCGTCCGAGAACCCGTCGAGAGCTTCGGTCCACTCGATCCGCGTCCCGGGATTCGGACCGGCCGCCGGGATGACCGCACCGATCGTGCGCAGCGTCCACGGCGTGCCGTGGGCACCGCGGATCAGCAGCGCGTCGCCCGCCCGGAGTCCGGTCGAGGTCCCGGCCAGGCGAACGCCGGTGCTGCCGGGATCGATGCGCTGCGGTACGAAACGACGGAGCGAGAGCACGTTGTGCTCCGGCGTCGCGACCAGGTCGGCCGTGGTCTCGAACGCCTGCGGACCGGGGACGCTCTGCACCGGAGTACCCGCGGGCACCAGGACCGACGCCGCGGCGCCGGAGCGGTCGTCGACGTCGAAGGCCAGGTAAGTGGAGGCCGGCGCGGCCGTCCGGAACTCGGCGCCGACGGTGCGCCCGAGCGCGCGGATCGAACCGTCCTCGGCCGCGGTGGAGAGGTAGCCTTCGGCGGCGACCCGCTCGGTGTAGAAACCGATCACGTCGGCGACCAGCGCGAACGCGTCCAGCAAGGCGAGGGCGGGATCGTCGGACGGTGCCGCGGCCAGCAACGGCAGCCGCTCGTCGAGCGTCCGGCGCAGACGGGCGAGAACCACCCCGTGACGGTCAGACGACATCGCGGGCCTCCACGAACCGGAAGTCGATCGACCCGCGCTCGGGCCGGTCCGGGTCGCTCGGGCAACGGGCGACCTCGGCCGGGCCGATCGGGATGCGGCCGGCGGCGGCCGTCGGCTCGGCCGGCCGGTCGAGACGACCGAAGCGGGGCCACTCGACGCCGGACACGCCCGGCACCGCCATCGCGGTCGACACGACTCGGCTGAGGTAGACGGCTTCGCCGAGTCCCAGGGCGTCGGGGTCGAAGAACGCGGCGAACGCCTCGACCAGGCCGGCGTCGACGGCGCGGCGCGAACGCGGATCGGTCAGCCGGACCAGCAGTTCGATCCCGAGCGGAACCGGAATCGCCGGCCGCACCTGAAGGTCCACATCGGCCAGCCGGAACGGCTGCAGGAACGCCTCGACACCAGCGAGGAAGCCGGCGTCGGCGGCGTGCCCCGCGACCCGGTCGACGGTCACCACCTCGGTGAACCAGGACCCGGTCCAGCGCCGGGAACCGACGGCTCGCCGGACCTCCGGATGGCGCTCGGCGGCGGCCGCCCAGTCCGCGGACGTCACGGCTCGACGCCGATCGCGGTGCGCGACCGGCGCCCACCGCCGGACCTGCTCCATCGGCTCCGGTTCGCGGCCACCGTTCGCCGGCAGCGGGTTCCGGACGCTCAGCCCGGGAGGCGTCGCGGCGAGGTGGGCGAGGACACCCGCGCCGACGTTGCCCGCGGTGCCTCCGCCGAGCCGGTACTGGGCCGTGAACGACGTCCCGGGTTCGGGGCGTCGCCCGTACCGGCCGTCGCCGAACCGCACGAGGGCGTGCCCGTCGTCGTCCACTTCGACCACGCAGTGGTAGCTGAAACGGTCGCTGTCGAGCAGATCCGGGACGACTGTCCACACCCGGCCGTCACCACGGACGACGACACGGGGGACCGGGCGGTCGGCGTCCGGGCCGCCGGAGCCGCTGCCGGGACCGCCGTGGGCGACGCCGTGGGCGACGCCGGTCCGGCTCAGGCGAGGGCGGTACGGACCGGCCGCGGGCACGACCGGCGGAACCAGCGGCTCGGGCCCGACCGGGGCACCGTGCTCGGCCAGTACCACGTTCGCGTGAGCCACCGCGCCCGCGCCGGCGACCGCGAGCGGGAACGGCAACGCGTCGGCGGCCGTCCAGCGGACCCGGCTCCCACCCGGGGCCGGGACCGGGTCGCGGTCGAGCCGCACCGGCCAGCAGCGGACGCCGTCGTCCAGTACCAGTGCGTCGCCCCGACGCAGGCCGGCCGCCGCCGGAGTGGTGAGCGTGACGGCGTGGGCGCCCGCCGGGACCGGATCCGTCGTCGCCACCGGCAACGCGTTGCGGTCGGCCCGCACCCGCAGCGGCGTGAGCGTGGAGAAGAGCGTCGAACCGCTGTCGACGTCGGTACCGGCAGGCACCTCGATCGTCGTGTGCGAGGCGTCGGCGGTGAACACCAGCCAGGCCTGGGCTGCGGTGCCCTCCTGTATCGGGTAGTCGAGGAGCCGGGCGTGGCGACGGATCGAGATGCGTCGGCGCGCGGTCGCCAGGTAGGCCTCGGTGGCCACCGCGTCCTGGGCGTAGGAGAGCTGATCTCCGACGTACGCGAACAGTTCGACCAGCGTGACGCCCAGGTCGGCGGGGCTGAGATCGGTCCGGCCGGGCAGCAGCACGCTGAGCCGGTCGAGCATCGTCTGCCGTAAGCCGGCGTAGTCGCGAGCGAGGTAGCCGACGTGCGGCCCGTGCGTCGGCGGCGACGCGGCCGGGCCTTCGCGCGGTGGCGGGTGGCCGCCCGCCCCGAACGTGAACACCGCGGCGGCGAGGTCGGGGTCGAAGCCGTGGCGCAGCGGCTCGATCACCTCGAACCGGTACGCGGACCGGTCACCGCCGCTCACCTCGACGATCAGCGTCCGGACGGCCTCCTGGTCGGGGCCCGACCGTGCGACGCCCCGGATACGGACCGGGTCGTTGGCGCCACCCGCGATGCGCAGCGCCGTGGCGTCCACCGAGGTCGGGACCGGAAGCCGACAGCGGACCCGCAGGGTGTCACCACTGCGGACCGACACCTCCTCGATCGCGTTGAGCCCGTCCGGGGCGGCCCCGCTCACGGCGTACGGTGGAACACGGCGGTCGACACCGGACCGCTCGGACGGGGACGGAACGTCACGACGACGCGCAGCGTCGACTCGGCCTCGGGATCCGAGGTCACCTCCACTCCGCGGATGTCGACGTCGTCCGAGAGCTGCTGGACGAGCGCACCGTGGATCAGCGTTTCGGACGCCGTGACGAGCGTGCCGCCGATCGGCTCGAAGATGAGCTGCAGCAGTCCGCTGCCGAACGCCGGCCGGTTCACCCGCTCTCCGGGTGCGACGAACAGCACCTGCTCGATCAGCGCCCGCGCGTACGCGACCTCGTCCACCTCGACGCTGCGTCCGCGGGCGTCGAGGCGGAACGGGAACCCGAGATGCGTCATCACTGCCCCTTGACCCGCGGTTGCACGACCGGGACGACGAGCGGCGTGCTGGTCGGCGTGCAGATGCTGACCCCGCCGCCCACCGCCACCGGGACGCCACCCACCCGGATCCGGGCGGCACCGGTGACCCACCGGGCCGTCACGCACGGACCGTTGCCCACGGTCGGAGCGAACGTGCAACCGGCGATCGTGTAGACGTCCTGGACCGTGACGACCGGCTGCCCGCCGACGCGGACCCTCGGCGGTCCGGGGACGACCTGCGCGGGCGCGGAGTGGGCGCAGTTCGCGGCCGTCGCCACGGTCACGAGTTCGCCGGCCATCACATCACCTCCAGCGCGCCGTCGTTGATCGAGACGGTGGTGGCGGTGAGCGTCACTTTCGCGTTGCCGTTGACGAGCTCGATTCCGGACGACGAGAGACGCACGGTCAGCGGTGCGGGGACCACCGGACTGCCGACGGCCAGGGACACGCCGCCGGAGTTGGGCGTGTCGTCGATCGTCAGCGTGACGCCGTCGGTGCGCAGGATCTTCTTCGCGGGCCCGTCGGCCTCCGGCAACACCTGATCCGGGCCCCAGAAGCAGCCGGTCCAGATCGGGAGGTTCGGATCGCCGCCCTCGAACTCCACCCAGATCCACGCCCCGACCGGCGGCAACAGGGAGAGCCCGACACCGTCACCGGCGTAGGGCAGGCACGGGAGAGCCCAGCTCTTCCGGCCCTCGCCGAGCACGGCCGGGCAACTGATGCGCAGCCGGTGCTGCTTCGAGTCGTCGGTGTTCTCGACCACCGTGCCGCGGTACTTGCCGTAGAACCTGTTCATCGCCGCACCTCGGCGAGACCGGGCCGGACCAGGGTGAACTCTTGCCGGTGCAGGCCGTCCCGGAGCGTGATCGTGTGGGTCACGCGGACGATCCGGTAATCACCGTCATGTGGTCCGCCGGCCCCGAGCACACTGACGACGCCGGGCACCGGCAGCACAGCGCCGTAAGACGCGGTGTTGAGCACTCCGGTGAGCGTCACCGCCTCGGCCGTCGCGGCTCCGCGTCCGGTGGCCCACGTGGTCGCATCGCTCGTGCTCAAGCCACTCCGTCGGTACCGCTCGGACCGGATGTGGTCCGGATAGGTCTCCCAGAGCGGCACGTCTGAGCCTCGATGGTCGGACAACCCGACCACGTCCACGGTCACCGGCGAGCCGCTCTCGGGGTCCTGGAGCAGACCCTTCACCCGAACCGGGTACAGACCGTCCACGCGGACCCGGAGCCGCTCGGCGTTCGCCTGCTCGGGAGCGAACCGGATCGGCCCGGCCGCCCGGGGCAGTCCGGTCCGGCGTGGCCCCCAGTAGGCCGAGGGGGACTTCAGCCCGGGGTCGATCCGGAACACGAAGTCGTGGCGGGCCGCAAGGTCGAGCAGGTGCTCGAGGTCGGTGGACTGCTGGACCGGGACCTGGTGGTCGGTCGGCGCACTCGATCCCGGCGGTGGCGTGACGTCGGACCGGAGCCGGTACCGGGACGCGTAGCGGGCGAGGATCGTGTTCACGATCGCCTCCTCGTCCTGTCCCGGGTATTCGGCCGAGCGCTCTTCCCGGTCCAGAGCGACGGTCAGGTCTTCCCCGGTCAGCACCACCGTGATCGCGCCGTGTTCGTCCGCGGTCACCTCGCGGTGGGTGGTCACGCCGTCGAACAACGCGACCGGGGAGCCGTTCACGGCCAGCGAGAGGACCACGCGGTTGAACGGCTTCAGCTCGTCGTCGGAAATCTTGTCGAGCGCGGACCTGCGTCCGTCGGAGCCGGACCCGTCTTCCAGCGCGAGCAGAAGTTGGAACGCGGCCCGGCCGGACTCGGTCCGGGTCACACGCACCTCGCGAACCGACTGCAGGAACGACGGCGAGGGGCTCGCCGGTACGGTCGCGCCGATCGACATCGTGAGGAGGTCGGCGTAAGTGCCGTTGAGCCCCATCAGGCCGCTCCGGTCGGAAGCGGGATCGAGACGCGTGTGCCGAGGCGGTCCGGCGCGGTCAGCTCGTCGGGATGGATGACGAGATTCGCGTCGCAGACGCGCCAGTACTGCTCCGGATCGCCGAGATACCTGGCCGTGACCAGGTCGGGGCGGTCGCCACTGCCCACCGTGTGCTGGGCGACGACCGGCGTGGCACCGAGCGGCGGGAGGAGACGCCGCCGGAGGTAGCGGACCTCGCGCGTGCCTCCGGCCTCGTCCGGAATCGTGGCGGAGGCCTGCTCACACTGCGCGTAGCGTCCGTCGGTCATTGCACCACCGAGCGGAGCGAGACACCGACCACCGCATCGGCAGGCGCGTCGCGGCCACCGGAGACGCTCGTCATCGACTCCTTCGCGATCTGGTGCGCGAGGAAGATGTGGTGGCCCTTGTTCGTCGGGGGCAGGTCGGAGTACGACAGGACCCGCATCGAGAGATTGATCTGCGCGCGGATCGGATCGAGCGACGCGCTGAAGAACTGCTCGACGATGGAGAACTCGGTCAGGCGCACCGGAAGTACTCGGCGAGGCCCCCAGACCAGGAGCGTCAGCGGCGCTTCGGGGTGGACTATCGGCAGCGTGTCGTTGGCTTCCAGGTTGGCGTTCTTCTGCACGTCGGACGACGGGGGATAGAGCAGCAGTTCGAGACGGGCCAGTTGCGGGTGGATGCCCGGCCCGCCGCGGGGTTGGTCCGTGGCGGGTTGGTCCGTGGCGTCGATCTCGACGGCCATCGACAAGGTCTCGATCGGTGCCCCGGTCAGGCGGACGCTTTCGACGTTGTAGCCCGGAGCACGGGCGCGCACCGAACGGGTGATCCGCTCCGGGTTGAACTGGAACAGGACGACAGTGGACATCGAGCCATCCGGGCCCACGGAGACCAGCGCACCCCGGAGTGGCTCGGCCGCGCCGCTCAGCCCCGCCATCAGTTCCTGCCCGTCGCCATGCGGCGGATTCTCGGCCGAGCGTCGTCACCGCACTGTCACCGGGCCGTCACCGGCTTCGGGCGTGACGGAAGGGTGGAGGAGAAGCCTGGCCGGCCGTGCTCCCGGTCGCCGCCGCGACGAACGTCCTCAAACATGCCGGCCCGGCACACGTCGGCATCGAGATCGGCTACGGCGAGATACGCCCGCCCACGGCATCAAAGGCATGCGGGAACGGGCGGAGCTCTACGGCGGTGCTCGACGCGGGTCCGCGAGACGAGGGAGGGTTCGCGGTGGTCGCGCGCTTACCGATCGGAGAGGAACGATGACCGTACGGATCCTCGTCGCGGACGTCAGGGCGAAGCTCGGCCTGAACAGCCGGGCCCAGGCGGTCGTCGTCGCGTACGAAACCGGCCTGGTCGTGCCGGGAACTGGCTAACGTACGCGCCATGGTGCAGCCCTTCGCTTCCGCACTCGACCTCGCCGCCGCCATCCGCCGCAAAGAAATCAGCCCGGTCGAGGCGGTCGACGCCTGCTTCGCCCGCATCGACGAACTGGACCCCGCGCTCAACGCGTTCTGCTTCCGCGCCGACGACGAGGTGCGAGCAGCCGCTGCGGCCGCCGCCGACGCGGTGGTGCGGGCCTCGTCGCCCGACGATCTGCCGCCGTTCCACGGCGTCCCCCTGCCGATCAAAGACCTGCACGACGTGGCCGGCTGGCCGACGACGTACGGGTCGGCCGGTGCGAGCCGGGAGCCGGTGGCGGAGTCGGAGCCGGTCGTCCGGCGGTTCGTCGACGCGGGGTTCGTTCTGCTCGGGAAGACCGCCGCACCGGAGTTCGGCACGGTGTCGTTCACCGAGAGCGACGCGCTCGGCATCTCCCGCAACCCGTGGAACCGCGAGCGCACCCCCGGTGGGTCGTCGGGCGGGGCGGCGATCGCGGTCGCGACCGGGATGGCGCCGCTCGCCCACGCGTCCGACGGCGGCGGGTCGATCCGGATTCCGGCCTCGTGCAACGGGCTGGTCGGCCTGAAGCCGACCCGGGGGCGGGTGACCAATACGACGGTCGGGGGTGAGGGCCTGGTCACCAGCGGCGTGCTGACGCGGACGGTGGCGGAGACGGAGGCCGTGCTGAACGTGCTGGCGCGGCACGATCCGGCGGCGTGGTGGTCACCGCCGACGCAGCCGTTGGCGGCGTCCTCGCAGACCGGGCTGCGGATCGGCGTGCTCACCGAGTCGCCGATTCCCGGGATCGCGGTCGACCCGGCCTGCGTGCGGGCGGTCGAGTCGGCATTGCGGGCGCTGGAGGCCGCGGGTCACCACGTGGTCGACGAGCCGCTACCGCTACCGCCGTCCGACGAGTTGGTCGGCGCGTTCATGACGATCTGGAACCTCGGCAGCGCCGGGATCCCGCTCGCCGACCCCGACCGGGTCGAGCCGCACAACCGGGCGTTGCGGGACGCGGCGCGGGCGATCGACTCGTGGACGTACGCCGAGGCGGTCCAGAAGACCCAGCTGCTGTCCCGGCAGATCGTCGAGGGCTTCGTGGCCCGCTACGACGTGTTCGTGACGCCGACGATGGCGTGCCTGCCACCGGTGGTCGGCTCGTGGCGGGCGGGTATGGACGACGAGCCGATGATGGCGCTGTTCAACAGCTACCCGATGGCGGTGTTCACCTCGGTGTTCAACGTGACCGGGCAGCCGGCGATCTCGGTGCCGGTCGGTTTCGACGAGGAGACCGGGCTGCCGGTCGGCGTCCAGATCGTGGCGGCGCCGTGGCGCGAGGATCTGCTGCTCCAGCTGGCCACGACGCTGGAGGCGGCCCTTCCCTGGGGTGATCGCCACCCGTGAACGAACGGCCGGCCGACCGTTCGAGATCCTCGGACCGTCAGCAGCCGGCGTTGAGGCTGGCCGTGGTCGCCCTGGCCCAGTCCCGCTCGGCGTAGACCAAGAGGGTGTAGAACGTCGGTCCGTAGATTCTCCCCTGAAAGGTGGAGTACCTGCTCATCGCGCTCTGTTACGTGTCGTACGCCGCGGACTCGGCGTTGAGCAACCTGTAGCAGTCCCAGGGCAACGCCTGGGCCGGACTGGCGAGGCCGAACGTGGCCAGCCCGGCGACGGTGGCTGCAGCAACGGTCGCCGCGCGTATTTTGGTGATTCGCACCTTTTTCTTCGGTCTCACGATGTGGGGGAGCGGAGAAAGGGTCACACCGCGGCCTGAAGCGGCGCTGGAAGCACCGCCTCACGATCGTCGACGGAGCCGGATCAGCCAGGGCGCGGCGCCGATCGCGACGAAGACGACGAGTAGCGGGAGCGGCCACCAGCCCGGGACCGCCCGTTTCGGCGGCGGCGGGGTAGCGGCCACCCACGGGCGGGCACTTTTCGACCAAGCCAGGAACGCGTCGCCGATCGGCAACAGGCCGAAGGCGTACCGCCGCGTGTGCCAGGTGTCGATCGGCAGCCCCGCCACTTCGCCGAACCGGGCCAGCCCGTCCGCGAGCGACTCGTCGCCCTGCACCTTCGCCGCCCCGATCGTCACCACGGTCGCGGCGAAGCTGACGCCGAGCGGAAGCGGGCCGGAGTCCACATCGGCCGCGCCGTCGGTGCCGTGCGGGTACTCGCGGATCGCCGGGCCGAGACCGAGCGGCCGGCTCAGGAACGTCGTCCGGAAGCGGGTGTACTGGGAGCGGGCGAACGGCGGGTCGATCTCCGGCAGGAACCGCTGGATGATGCTCTGCGAGCTGCCGCGGGCGCTCGACGTGGGTGCGCCGGTCGTGACGTCGGCGGTGTGCGGGATCAGCCCGGTGGCCGGGTCCAGCCCGGCCCGGACCTTCGCCGTCCACCGCGCCACCGTGCCCTGGTACTTCCGGCTGAGCACGGCGTCGTGCAGAGCCAGCGACGCCGCCGCGACCGTGGAGTCGACCGGCCAGGCCTGTCCCGGATACGCCGCCAGGTACGGCGTGGCCGACGCGTCGAACGCGGCCGCGATCTCGGCCGAGTCCCGCTCGAACCGGGCGACCTCGGCGGCGTCGGCGGCGTCGTGCGGCGGCAACCGGAGAATTCCGCCGCGGAGCCAGTTCACCCAGCCGCGGTAGAAGATCCCGTAGGCGGGCGTCAGGCCGGCGTCGAACGGTCTCCGGCCCGCGGCGCTTTCCAGGTGCCTCAGCGCCCAGCCGGCCTCGCGCCGGGACCGGTCCGGCTCGTCGCCGGCCAGGCCGAGGTCCACCTGGGCCAGGCCGTACAGCGCGTAGAGGAAGAAGTAGCCCTCGGGGAACTGGTCCTGGGCGCGCTCGGCCGCACCGGATTCGAGCTCGGCACGCAGGAACGTCAGTTGCCGACGTACCGAGGAGGTGGTGTCGGCCGGCGCGAGAAGCCGGACGCTCGCCCCCAGCGCGAGGAGGCTGATCAGCCCGAACACCAGACAGCGCAGGACGCGGGGCACTCCTGCGATCGTAGAGCCGGGCCGCGAGCTCCCGACGCGCTACCGCACCCGCTGCCTGCGGCGGCCGGTGAGGGCGTAGAGCGCGTCGCGGTCGTCGCCCTCCTCGCCGTGATCGTCCTCGACTGGCCCGGCCTGCCCACGGCCAAGCGCCTGACGTTCAGCGGGCTGGCGCTCCTCGGGCTCTACCTTCTCCGGCGGACCTACGCCGCGGTGCACGCGCTCCGTACCCAGGACCCGTTGAAGTTCGTCGGACACGTCGGCTTCGTTCTCATCTCGCTGTTCGACGGCTTCGCGATCGTGTCCGCGCTGGATCTGCACCTGCCCGGGGTGGCCGTGGCGCTCTCTGCGGTGCTCGGCGTCGTCGTGGGTGTGGTGGCCGTTCGGCGGGCGGGCCGGATCGTTGTCCCCCGTTAGAGCTACACACAGGTGTCCACTGCGTGGTGACGTTTCGGCGGTAGCGGATCAATAGCGTCCTTTGTGGCCGCGGCGCCCGAGCCGCGAACCCCGAAGGAGTCGTCATGCGCTTTCTCTTCCAGTTCGTGGCGGTCGTCGCGATCTCCGCCGCCGGTGGCCAGGCCGTCACGGCGGTGCAGGACAACCCGTGGCTCACGCTGCCCGTCGGACTGGCGGCCGCGGTGCTCGCGACGCTGGTCTACCGGTGGGTGGTCGGCCGCACCGAGAAGCGTGAGGTCACCGAGCTGGCCGGACGCAAGGCGGCCGGCGGTTTGACCCGCGGTGTCCTGATCGGCTTCGCGATGTTCGCCGCAGTGATCGTCAACCTCTGGTTCCTCGGCTACGTCCACGTCCACGTCGACGGAGTCGGGTCGGTGAGCGGCGCGCTGGGGATCCTCGGCTTCATGACCGCGGCCGCGACCACCGAGGAGCTGATGTTCCGGGGCGTGTTGTTCCGCTGGGTCGAGAAGCTGACCGGCACCTGGATCGCGCTCCTGCTCACCGGCCTGGTGTTCGGCGCGTCCCACCTGATGAACCCGGACGCGACCCTGTGGGGTGCGATCGCGATCGCTCTCTCGGCCGGTTTCATGCTCGCCGCCTGCTATGCCGCGACCCGCAACCTCTGGGTGACGATCGGCTGGCACCTGGGCTGGAACTTCGCGCTGGGTGGCGTGTTCAGCGCGACGGTGTCCGGTAACGGCGACTCCAAGGGGCTGCTCGACACCACGCTGAGCAGCGGCCCGGACCTCGTCACCGGCGGCGCGTTCGGCGTCGAGGGCAGCCTCTACACGGTCGGCGTGGGTGTGGTGCTGACCGTCTTCTTCCTCTGGCTCGCGGCCCGGCGCGGCACGATCGTCCCGATGCGCCGCAGCCGCCGCGAGACCGCCGTCACGCAGCCGGTTCCGGCCGCTCGGTAGCCGGCGGCCGGACCGTGCCGCCGAGGAGCGCGGCCACGCCGAGCAGCGCCGCGACGACGATCAGCGAGCGCAGCACGGTGTAGTGGTCGCCCAGGAATCCGATCACCGGCGGCCCGGCGAGGAACGCGCAGTACCCGATCGACGCGATCACGCTGACCCGGGCGGCCGCGCGTCGCGGATCGTCCCCACCGGCGCTCATGCCGACCGGGAAGCCCAGCGACGCACCGAGGCCCCAGAGCAGCGTGCCGGCGTAGGCGTAGGCCGGGGCGGGCGCGAACACGAAGAGCGAGACCCCGGCGATACCGATCACGGCGAGCGCGCGGACGACGGTCGTGCGTCCGTAGCGGTCGAGCAGGCCGGGGCCGAACCACCGTCCGATCGTCATCGCGGTGAGGAAGCCGGCGAAGGCGAGCGTGCCGAGCGCGGGGGAGACGTGGTGACCGTCGATCGCCGCGATGCTGATCCAGTCGTTCCCGACGCCCTCGGTGAAGGCGAACATGAGCACGAACACCCCGATCAGCAGGGTCCGCGGCTCCCGCCAGGCGGTCAGCGCACCGACCCGCGGCGCTTCCTCCTCCTCCGCCGGCTCCGCGCCGTCGTGGTCGGCGACGAACCGCTGCGCCTGCCACACCACGATGGCGACGACGATCAGGGCGACGACGGCCAGGTGGACGGCGACCGGTACGTGCAGGGCGATCATCGCGGTACCGACGAGAGCCCCGGCGACGGTACCGACGCTGAACCCGGCGTGGAACCGGGACATGATCGACCGGCCGAGATGCCGCTCCACCACGGTGCCCTGCACGTTCATCCCCACGTCCCAGGCGCCGTTGGCGAAACCGAGGACGAACAGCCCGATCACCACCGGAACCACGCCGACGAACGAGCCGACGCCTGCGGTGATCAGCCCGGCGCCGAACAGCACGGCCATCGCCGTCACGGTGCGCGAGGACCCGATCCGGCTGATCACCGACCCCGAGATCGGCAGCGCGAGCAGCGATCCGGCCGCGATCGCGAGCAGCACCAGGCCGAGCGCGGCCGGACCGAGGTCGAGCCGGTCGCGGACCTGCGGAATCCGGGACGCCCAGCTGGCGAACGCGAAGCCGGACCCGAAGAACGCGGCATAGGTGGCGGTAATCGCGGACCGGGTGGCGGCAGGCGTCACGGTAGTGGTTCCGAGCATGCTTTCGAACATAACAAACACTTTCTGTGTTTGAATAGCGGCATGACGATCAGCGACCGCCACCGGCGAATCCTGGACGCGGTGCAGCACGCCGGTCAGCTGGGGGTTACCCAATTGGCGGAGCTCACCGGCACCTCGGAGATGACCGTGCGCCGCGATCTGGAGCTGCTGGCCGATCAGGGCATGCTCGAGCGCTACCGCGGCGGCGCCCGCACGCTGGTGCTGCGGGGCGAGGAGCCGCCGTTCGCCGTCCGCACCCACGAAGACCTGGACGCCAAACGGCGCATCGCCGAGGCGGTCGCCGACCTGATCGCCGACGGGGAGGCCGTGGTCCTCGACAGCGGCACCACCTGCCTGGAGGTAGCCCGGCTGCTCACCCGGCGCCGCCTCACGGTCATGCCGATGTCCCTGCACGCCGCGAACGCGCTGGTCGGGGCACCGCAGCTGCGGTTGTTGCTGCCCGGCGGCGAACCCCGTCCGGACGAGCTCGCGCTGACCGGCCCGCTGGCCGAGGCGTCGCTGGCCGCGCTGCGGTTCGACACCGCGGTCCTCGGCTGCTGCGGGTTGACCGCCACCGGGCTCACCGCCTACGACCTGGCCGACGCCGCGATCAAGCGCGCGATCATCGCGTCCGCCCACCGGGTGATCGCGGTCGCCGACCCGGCCAAGTTCTCCCGGACCGCCCTGGCGTTCGTGACGCCGGTCGCCGCACTCGATCTGGTGGTCACCACCGACGACGCCGATCCCGAGCACACGAACGCCCTCACCGCCGCCGGCACCCTCGTCCAGAAAGTATGAGCACGGGCCCGAGCCTCCGGCCGGCCGTGCCCGCGCCCACCTCTTCACCGGCTCGGCCGCGCTGGTCACAGCGCCCCGGATCACAGCGCTCGGAAAGGCGTAACCATGGGACGGATCGGCGTGATGCTGCCGCGGGACCTGCCCGCGAACCAGGTGCGCGAGTACACGGTCGCCGTGCGCACGCTGCTGCGCGGTGAGCCGGGGCCGGCGGCGGGCCGGTACGTCGACGTCGAGGGCGTCGTGATCGGCGAGGTACCGCAGACGGTGCCCCCGGTCGTGCTCGGCGTGCGCGGTCCGAAGTCGATCGCGCTCGCCGGTCAGGTCTCCGACGGGGTGCTGCTGGCCGAGCCGTCCGCGCCCGCTTACGTCGCCGGATCGGTGGCTCGTCTGGCGTCCGTATCGCCGGAGGTCATCACCTACGACGCGGCAGCCGTCGGCGACGACGGACGGAAAGCCAGGGACCTGGCGCGCCCCGGGCTGGCGTGGGTGGGCGAGCCCGATTGGGCGCCGCACCTGGCGTCGTTGCCGTTCGCCGGCGACCTGGCGGCGCACCGCCGGAAGTCGGCGAGCCCGGAGGAGTTCGCGGCCACGATGCCCGACGAGTGGGTGCGGGAACTGTCGCTGGCCGGGACGCCGGACGAGGTGCGCGACCGGATCGCGGCCCGCCACGGTGCGGGAGCGACCAGCGTCGTGCTGATCCCGGCCGAGGCCGACCGGTTCGAAGCGCTGACCGGCCTGGCCTCTGCTCGCTGAGCAACAGCCGCCACAACCGTGTGCCGGGGTAACTGATGCCCCCGAAGCGAAGTACGGTTGCCGCGTGTCATTGAAAGCTGACTTGACCAGCGCTGACCTGACAGAGATCCGGCAGTCCGCCCTCGGCGCCGCCGACCCGCTCGGCTTGGCCGCCGAGCTGGCGGACGCGGCGGAGGCCGGACGGCTGGCCGACCCGGACGACGCCGGCCTCGCCCTCGTGCTCGCGGCCGAGATCGCCGAGAGCCGGTCGAAGCTCGACGCCGGGCTCCGGTACACCGAGCGTGCCCTCGACGCCTACGGCAAGAGAGACGACAGCCAGGTCGCGGCGGCCCGCGCCCTGCGAGCGCGGCTCCTCTTCCGGTCCGGCCGCGAGGACGAGGCGATGGCTGAGCTCGAGCCTCTCCGCCCGCTGCTCACGCAGTATTCGGACGCGGCGGCGTACGTCAGCGTGGCCTTGGCCGTCGGGGGGCGTACCCGGCTCGCCGAGGAGTGGCTGACCGCCGCCGTGCAGGAGGTGCTGGACGGGCGCGACGGCCCCGACCCGACCAGCGCCGAAGACGCCGGCCTGCTGTTCTTCCTGCTGCAGCAGCGCCATCGCGTCCGCCACTCGCTCGGCTTGCAGCACGACGCGCACGACACGCTCTCCGAGCGCCTGGAGACCAGGCTCGCCAACGCGTCGGCTCGCACCGCGGCCCAACCGGCCGACGATCTGGTCTTCTGGCCCCGGACCGATTTCGACGACGTGGTGGCGCGCTGGCCTTCGCTGGCCGACGTCTACGGCGCGACGTGGGACGAGCACCGCGCTCGCCTGGAGCGCGAGCTGGTCCGGCGCGGTGGCTCCGGCCAGCAACTACTGCGCGCTTCGGCCGGCGACCTGACCGCACCCGACGACCGGGCCCGGGCGGACTACGCCCGTCGGCTGGCCGCCGGCACCGACAAGATCAGCTGGCCGCCGGAGCGGAACGCGCCGTGCTGGTGCGGCTCCGGCCTCAAGTACAAGAAGTGCTGCCTGCCGCGCTCCCGGAGCTAACCCGGTGATCACCACCTTGGCGGTCGAGAACTACCGTTCGTTAAGGCACCTGGTGGTGGCTCTGGGCCGGCTGACCGTGGTCACCGGGGCCAACGGCACCGGCAAGTCCAGCCTCTACCGCGCGCTCCGGTTGCTGGCCGACTCGGCCCGCAACGGCGCGGTGGCGGCGCTGGCCCGGGAGGGCGGCCTCTCGTCGACCCTCTGGGCCGGGCCGGAGATGGGGGCCCGCGAGCAGCGGCCGCAGGGCACGGTCCGGCGCAACCCGGTCTGCCTGCGGCTGGGCTTCGCCGATGACGACTTCGGTTACGCGGTCGACTTCGGCCTGCCGCAGCCGTCCCGATCGGTGTTCGGACGGGACCCGGAGATCAAACGCGAGGTGATCTGGTCGGGGCCGTTCCTCCGTCCAGCCGGGCTGCTGGCCGACCGGGCGAACGGCGCGCTCCGCCTGCGCGACGGGCGGAGCTGGCTGGCGGTTCCGGGTGTGTTGGCCGGCTACGACAGCATGCTCAGCGAGTACTCCGATCCCCAGCGGGCGCCGGAGATCCTCGAGGTCCGCGAGCGGATCCGGTCCTGGCGTTTCTACGACCACCTGCGGACCGACGCCGACGCGCCGGTCCGCCAGTCGCAGGTCGGGACGCGCACTCCGGTGCTCGGCCCGGACGGCGCCGACCTCGCCGCCGCACTGCAGACGATCCGGGAAATCGGCGATGCGGAGGCCCTGGACGCCGCCGTCGACGCTGCCTTCCCCGGCAGCTCGCTGGCGGTCGAAGTCGAGGCCGGACGCATTCTGCTCCGTTTCCGACAGCCCGGCCTGCTGCGGCCGTTCGGCGCCGCCGAGCTTTCGGACGGGACGGTGAAGTACCTGATGTGGGTGGCGGCACTGCTGACGCCACGGCCGCCGGCCCTGCTGGTGCTGAACGAGCCGGAGGCCAGCCTGCACCCGGACCTGCTCCGGCCACTGGCCGAGCTGATCGTCACCGGCTCGGCCCGCACCCAGGTGCTGGTGATCAGCCACTCGCGTGCACTGGTGAACGCGCTGGAGGGTGACCTGTCGAGGATCGAGCTGATCAAGGAGCTCGGCGAGACCCGGGTCGACGGGCAGGGGCGACTCGACGAGCCGCCGTGGCACTGGCCCGGCCGCTGATCGGCGCGACCATGACATCGACCACGCAGAACCTCGACGAAGGGCTCAACCGTGCCTGACACCGTTCCGACGTTCACGCTCAACAACGGCGTCGAGATCCCCGCGCTGGGGCTCGGCGTCTTCCAGACCCCTCCGGACGAGACCCGCGCGGCCGTCTCGGCCGCCCTGGACGTCGGCTACCGGCACATCGACACCGCCGCCGCGTACGGCAACGAAGGCCAGGTCGGCGAGGCGCTGCGCGACTCCGGCGTCGCCCGCGACGACGTCTTCCTGGAGACGAAGATCTGGATCAGCGACTACGGCTACGACGAGACGCTGCACGGCTTCGAGAAGGCCGCCCGCAAGCTCGGTGTCGACCAGATCGACCTGCTGATCCTGCACCAGGCCCTCCCCTCGGACTTCGAGAAGACCCTCGGCGCCTACCGCGCCCTGGAAAAGCTCTCGGCGGACGCCCGGGTGCGCGCCATCGGCGTCAGCAACTTCATGGTCGACCACCTCACGGCACTGCTCGACACCGTGGACGTCGTGCCGGCGGTCAACCAGATCGAGGTACACCCGTACTTCGCCCAGCGCGCAGTGCAGGACTTCGGAGCCGGGCACGGCATCCTGACCCAGGCCTGGGCGCCGATCGGCGGCATCACGTTCTACCGCGACAGCGGCCACACCAGCACGCTCGACGACCCGGTGATCGGACAGATCGCGGCCGGGCATCAGAAGTCTCCGGCCCAGGTCATGCTGCGCTGGCACCTGCAGCAGGGCCGCCAGGTGATCCCGAAGTCGGTCCGGCCGGAGCGGATCACCGAGAACTTCGCCGTCTTCGACTTCGAGCTCACCGACGCCGAACTGACCGCGATCGACGGTCTGGAGACCGGCAAGCGCGGCGGCCCGGAACCGGCCGACATCACACTGGCGGCCTGGGGCCGCGCCATCCCGGAGGACTGATCGATGCGTCACGCGAACCTCGGCGAACTAGCGGTTTCCCGGATCGGCCTGGGCGCGATGGGCATGTCCCACGGGTTCACCGGCGCCGGCACCGACGACGCCGAATCGATCCGCACCATCCACCGCGCGCTGGATCTCGGCGTCACGCTGATCGACACCGCCGAGATCTACGGCCCGTACGTCAACGAGGAACTCGTCGGTCAGGCCCTGAAGGGCCGGCGGGACGAGGTCGTGCTCGCGACGAAGTTCGGGATGGTCTCGCACCGCGGTGCCGGCCCGGGGAACCCCGACAGCAGCCCGGACAACATCCGCGCCGCGGTGGAAGGCTCGCTGCGGCGGCTGGGCACCGACCGCATCGACCTGTATTACCAGCACCGGGTCGACCCGCAGACGCCGATCGAAGACACGATGGGCGCACTGTCCGAGCTCGTCGAGCAGGGCAAGGTCCGCTATCTCGGCCTCTCCGAAGCGTGGATCGACACGGTGCGCCGAGCGCACGCCGTCCACCCGGTCACCGCGCTGCAGTCGGAGTACTCGCTGTGGACCCGGGACCAGGACGAGATGCTCCCGGTCCTGCGGGAACTGGGCATCGGGCTGGTGGCCTACTCGCCGCTCGGCCGAGGCTTCCTCACCGGCGCGCTCCGCACCCCGGCCGACATCGAGGCGCTCGACGACAGCGACTTCCGCAAGTTCCACCCGCGCTTCACCGGCGAGAACTTCGCGCGGAACCGGCGGATCGCCGACGAGGTGCGAGCGGTCGCCGACCAGGCCGGAGCCACGTCGGCGCAGGTCGCGCTCGCCTGGGTGCTCGCCAAAGGCGACGACGTCGTCCCGATCCCCGGCACCAAGCGCGTCAGCCGGGTCGAGGAAAACGTCGGCGCGGACGGCGTCGAGCTGACCGCGGAGCAGATCGAGACCCTCGACAACCTCCCCCTGCCCGAGGGCGGCCACCACACCGAAGCCCAGATGGCCCTGATCGAACGCTAGCCTCCGGGCGGACCCCGACGGAACGCTCAGCCGACCTGCGCGCCGAACGCCTCGAGTGATACCGGCTGCCAGTCGCGCCAGGTCCGCAGACGCTCCTGATAGATCGCTTCGATGACGGGGAAGTCCCGGCCGAGGAGGAGCCGGCGCGGCGGGTGCTCGGCGTCGACGAGAGCGAGGATGGCCGGCTTCGTGGCGGCGGCCGTGCCGACGGTGAACTCCGCGGCCGTCTCGCTGCGGGTCCGGGCGTAGTCGGGCGACTCGACGCTGTGGCGGGATCCGCGATCGAGCCAGTCCGTCGCGTACGCGCCCGGCTCGACGCAGGTGACGTGGATGCCGAAGCCCGCGACCTCCTGCGCCAGCGACTCCGAGAGACCTTCGAGGGCCCACTTGGAGGCGTGGTAGGCGCCGATGCCGGGATAGGCCCGGATGCCGCCCTCGCTCGTCACCTGCAGGATGTGCCCGCTGCCCTGGCGGCGCAGGCTCCGAAGCGCTCCACGAGATCCTCGAGCGCCTCGGTTTTCCGGGCGGTGGCGACCACGCGGTCGCCGCGTTGCAGGGCGGCCTCGGCCCAGAGCCGGCCGAAGCCGGTCGCCGAACTCGTGGACGAGGGCTGGGTCGCCGGGCGGGGTGCGCGCGGAGAGCCCCAGTTCGGTGCCTGGCCGACGCTGACCGGCCCCCGGGTGGTCGCCGAGCTCGGTGACTGGTCCGCCCGGTTCGGTTTCGTCGCCGCCGGCCTCGGCGTCACGACCGTTCCGCGCCTGGTCGCGGCGGCCGTGCCCGCCGGCATCGTGTGCGTCGACGTCGACGATCCGAACTGGACGGGCCGCTCGATGGGCCTGGCGCGGATCGGCGCTCTGACCGGGGCGGCGGTCGCCGTGCGCTCCGCGCTGGTCGAGGAGGCCCGCCTGATCGCCGAACGTCCCGGGTAGCGATCAGCCCGCGAGCGTCAGCGCCACGTCGACGATCATGTCCTCCTGGCCACCGACGAGGTTCCGCTTGCCGCACTCCATCAGGATGTCGCGGACGTCGAGGTCGTAGCGGCGGGCGGCGGCTTCGGCGTGCCGCAGGAACGACGAGTACACGCCGGCGTAGCCGAGCGTCAGCGTCTCGCGGTCGACGCGGACCGGGCGGTCCTGCAGCGGCCGGACGAGGTCGTCGGCGGCGTCCTGGAGCTTGAACAAGTCACACCCGTGCTCGAAGCCGGAGAGGTCGGCCACCGCGACGAACGCTTCGATCGGGCAGTTGCCCGCACCGGCGCCGTGCCCGGCGAGTGACGCGTCGACCCGGTAGACGCCGTTCTCGACGGCCACGACCGAGTTGGCCACCGAGAGCGACAGGTTCTCGTGGGCGTGGATCCCGATCTCGGTCGCCGGATCGAGGACGTTCCGGTAGGCGCGGACCCGGGCGGCGACGTCGTTCATCGTCAGCCGCCCGCCGGAGTCGGTGACGTAGACGCAGTGCGCGCCGTAGCTCTCCATGAGTTTCGCCTGCTCGGCGAGCTTCTCCGGCGGTGCCATGTGCGAGAGCATGAGGAACCCGGCGACGTCCATGCCGAGCTCGCGGGCGGCGGCGATGTGCTGGGCCGAGATGTCGGCCTCGGTGCAGTGCGTGGCCACCCGCACCGACCGCACACCCAGGTCGTACGCGGTCCGGAGTTCGTGGATCGTGCCGACGCCGGGCAGCAGCAGCGTCGTCAGGCGAGCCCGCTTCAGGACCGACGCCGCGGCTTCGATCCACTCCCAGTCGGTGTGCGAACCGGGGCCGTAGTTGACCGAGCCGCCGGCCAGGCCGTCGCCGTGGGCGACCTCGATCGCGTCGACGCCGGCCTCGTCCAGCGCCAGCACGATGCGCTTGACGTCGTCGGGGGAGATGCGGTGCCGGACGGCGTGCATACCGTCCCGGAGGGTGACGTCCTGTACGAAGATCTTCATCGGGCGGCGATTCCTTCGGCCATGCGCACGGCGGCGGACGTCATGATGTCGAGGTTCCCGGCGTAGGCGGGCAGGTAGTGGGCCGCGCCCTCGACCTCGAGGAAGACCGATACCTGGTGGGTGGGCGCGTCCGGGGTCAGCGTGTGCACCGGCTGGTCGGCCGGGATCTCGGTGATCTGGACCCGCTGCTTGAGCCGGTAGCCGGGCACGTAGGCGGCCACGTCGTCGACCATCGTGCGCACCGAGGCGTCGATCTGTTCGCGGACGGCCGGGTCCGGCGCGGTGACGAGCGCGAACACGGTGTCGCGCATGATCAGCGGCGGCTCGGCCGGGTTGAGGACGATGATCGCCTTGCCCCGCCGGGCCCCGCCGACCTGTTCGATCGCCGCCGACGTGGTCTCGGTGAACTCGTCGATGTTCGCGCGGGTTCCGGGGCCGGCCGAGCGGCTGGCGATCGAGGCGACGATCTCGGCGTAGGCGACCGGGACGACCCGCGAGATCGCGGCGACGATCGGAATCGTGGCCTGCCCCCCGCAGGTGACCATGTTGACGTCGGGCGCGTCGAGGTGCTCGTCGAAGTTCACCGCGGGGACGACGTACGGGCCGATCGCCGCGGGCGTGAGGTCGATCAGCCGCTTGCCGTGCGGTTCCAGCACGGCGGCGTTGTGGAGGTGGGCCTTCGCGGAGGTGGCGTCGAAGACGATGCCGATCTCGTCGAAACCGGGGTGGGCGACGAGCCCCTCGACGCCCTCGTGCGTCGTGGCGAAGCCCATCCGGGCCGCCCGCGCCAGCCCGTCGGAGGCCGGGGCGATACCGGCCATCACGCCCATCTCGAGGTGCTCGGCCGTGCGGATCACTTTGATCATCAGGTCGGTACCGATGTTGCCCGACCCGATGATGGCCACCTTGGTCATCGTCAGTCCTTCCCGAACGTCACGGACACGCTGCCGAGGCCGGAGACGCTCGCCTCGACGACGTCGCCGGGTGCCACCGGGCGCATCGGGCCGAGCGCGCCGGAGAGGATCACCTGGCCGCCCCGCAGCGGCTGCCCGAAACGTCGCGCTTCCCGGGCGAGCCACTGGACGGCCAGCAGCGGGTCGCCCAGACAGGCGGTGCCGGAGCCGGTGGACTGTTCGACGCCGTTGATCGACATCGACATCGTCACGTCCCTGGGCACGACGTCGTCCAGCGAGCGACGGTCGTCACCGAGCACGAACAGCCCGGCGGACGCGTTGTCGGCGACGGTGTCGGCGAAGCTGATGTCCCAGCCGGCGATACGACTGTCGCAGATCTCGATCGCGGCGACGGCGTGGTCGATCGCCGCTTCGATCTGCGCCAGCTCGAGGTCGCCGTCGGCCAGGTCCGCACGCAGCACGAATGCGACCTCGGCCTCCGCGCGAGGCTGAAGGAGCCGTCCGGGTGGCACGGTGCCGCCGCTGCTCACGCTCATGTCGTCGAAGAGCAGTCCGAAATCCGGCTGGCCGACGCCGAGCTGCCGCTGCACGGCGGGGGAGGTGAGGCCGATCTTGCGGCCGATCAGCGCGGCCGCACGCGCGTTCGCGACCAGCTGCTGGACGGCATACGCGGCGTCGACGTCGTCCGGCCCGAGGAGGTCGCGTACCGGCGCGCAGGGCGTCGTGTCGTCGGCGGCGGCACGCAGACGATCCGCGGCCGCGGCGATCGAAGGACTCATGGCGTGATCGTGCACCGCGCGGACCTGGGAAACCGAGCTCGCCGTACCACTCAGCGGTACGCTCCGACCGATGGCAGGTGAACTCGACAGCGTCCTGGGCAAGGCGATGGCCCTGCTCCGGTGCTTCACGCTCGACGAGCCGGTGCTCAGCCTGGCCGAGCTGGCCCGGCGCACCGGCCTGCCGAAGGCCTCCGCGCATCGCGTCGCCCGTGACCTCGTGCACCACCGTCTGCTCGACCGGGACGAGCAGGGCTACCGGCTCTCGGGCGGACTGTTCGAGCTCGGGATGCTCGCCTCGGTCGAGCGGCAGCTGCTCGAGCTGGCGATGCCGTTCCTGCAGGATCTCTACGAGCGCACGCACGAGACGGTGCACCTGGGCGTCCGGGAGGGCCACGAGGTGGTCTACGTCGCCAAGCTCGCCGGCCACCGTCAGGCGCAGAGCCCGTCCCGGACCGGCGGGCGGATGCCGCTGCACTGCACCGCGATCGGCAAGGCCCTGCTGGCCCACGCACCGCCGGAGCTCCGGCGCGAGGTTCTCGGTGGTGCGTTGGAGCGCCACACACCGCACACGGTCATCGCTCCCGGCCTGCTGAAGCGTCAGCTCGACGCGGTGGTGGAGAAGGGCGTCGCGTTCGAGCGGGAGGAGTCCCGCCTCGGTCTGCTGTGCGTGGCCGCCCCGATCCTCGACGAACAGGGCGGTGCGGCGCTGGCCGCGATCAGCATCACCGGCCCGGTCGGCCGGTTCCGCCCGGAAACGCAGGCCGACGCCGTACGCGCGGCGGCGGCCGCACTGCGCAGCGTCCGAGCCCGATCCCGCTCGTGAGGCACGATCGCCGTCGACGGCGGAAATCGTTCAGGATCGGTCTCGGCCGGCCGATGAGACGGCAGGCCGAGACCGGAACGGACCTCAAGCATGCGCGATGGTGCCGACGACGAGCCTGTATATCGCAGTGTGCGGACGCGGGTGAGTCGTGTTCGGGTGAGCGGCGGAATCGCCATCCGGAAAGAGTTCGTCGGCCCGGATGCGGCCAGGCGTGCCCAGCGCGAGCGGAGCGTCCTGGAGCACCTGGCCGGGGTGCCCGGTGTCGTCGGCCTGATCGGGAAGGGCAGCGGTCACTCCCTGCTGCTCGGTGATGCCGACGCGGTCTCGCCGGCCGAGTTCGGCCGGTGGGAACTGCCCGAGCTGCTCCGGATGGCCACCCAGATCGCGACGGCGGTCGCGGAGATGCACGACCGGGGTGTCACGCATCGAGACATCAACCCGTCGAACATCGTCCGATCGGACGCCGGTCCGCTGCTGATCGACTTCGACCTGGCGACGACGACCGCCGAGGAGCGGCCCGGATTTCTGCACCAGCTGCAGATGACGGGCACCTTGGCGTACCTGCCCCCGGAGCAGACCGGACGGACCGGACGGACGGTCGATCAGCGCGCGGACCTCTACAGCCTGGGCGCGACCTTCTACGAGCTGATCACCGGAGAGCCACCGTTCGGCACCGGTGACGCCCTGCGGCTGGTGCACGACCACCTCACCCGGTTGCCCGAGCCACCTCACACGCGGAATCCGGCCGTACCGCCTGCGCTCTCCCGACTCGTCCTCCGGCTGCTGGAGAAGGATCCGGACCGGCGCTACCAGAGCGCACGGGGAGTGGTCTTCGACCTCGCGCGGCTCGAAGACCTGGTTCGTACCGGTCGTTGGCAGGACGCCGATTTCCGGCTGGGCGAACGAGATTTCCCCCGGCGTCTGCTTCCGCCGTCCCGGCTGGTCGGACGGGACCGGGAGGTCGCGGCCCTGGCCGCGGCCTTCGCCGGCGCTCGGCGAGCGGTACCGCCGGGGCCCGACGGCCACCCGGCCGGCGACGTGGGCTCCCGCAGCGGGTTGCTGCTGATCAGCGGCGTCCCGGGCGTCGGGAAGTCCCGGCTGGTGAACGAATTGCGACCGTTGGTCACCGGTGCCGGCGGATGGCTGGTCGGCGGCAAGTTCGATGCCCATCGGAGCGACCTGGACGGTGACGCGGTACGGCAGTGCCTGCGCGGTCTCTGCCGGCTCCTGCTGGCCGAGCCCGACGGTGAGCTCAGCGCGGTGCGGGATCGGCTGCGGGCGCGGCTCGCCCGGCGGGCGGGTGCGACGGCGGAGATCCTCCCGGAACTGCGGACGCTGCTCGGCGTCGCCCCGGTGCCGACGCCGGTGGGGGATCCCCAAGCCGAGTCGGCCAAGCTGGTGCAGGACGCGCTGGGGATCCTGACGTCGGTGGCCACGCCGGCGCGTCCGATCGTCATGGTGCTCGACGACGTCCAGTGGGCCGGTCCGACGCCGCTGGAACTTCTCGATGCGATGGCGTCGGTCCGCATTCCGAACGTGCTGGTCGTCGCGGCCTACCGCGCCGACGAGGTCGACGCCGCACATCCACTGACCGCGATCATGAGCCGTTGGCGTCGGCTGGAGCTGTCGCCACCGTTGCTGGAACTGGTGAACCTGCCCGCCGAGGACCTCGGGGTGTTGCTGGCCGAGGTGCTACGGATGCCCGTGGCGGCGGTGGCCGATCTGGCCGCGGAGATCTGCGCCAGTACCGGGGGCAACCCGTTCGACTCGGTCGAGCTCCTCAACCAGCTCTGCCGTGACGGTGCGATAACGCTCGCCGAAGAGGGCTGGCGCTGGGATCCGGTGGCGCTGCACCGACGCCTGCGCGGTGCGGACGTCATCGAATCGCTGACCGCGCGTATCGATGCTCTTCCCGGCCCGGCGCGACGGATCCTCGGGCTGATGAGCGTTCTGGGCGGGGAGATCGGGATCGACCTGCTGGAGCACGCCACCGGTGAGGCGGCGGCGACGCTGACCGAGCAGATGCTGCCGGCCATGGAGGACGGTCTGCTGGTGACGATCGGGGTCGAAGAGGCGATCGCGTTCGTCCACGACCGGGTGCAACAAGCCGCCGCCGGCCGGCTGACGGACGACACCGCGAGCGCGCTCCGTTTGCAGCTCGCCCGGCGGCTGGCGGCCGTCCGGGGACGGGAGGCGTTGGCCGTCGCTCAGTACCTGCCGGTTCTCGACGCAGTGACCGACCCGGCCGAGCGGGCCGCCGTCGCCGTGCTGTGCCGCCGTGTCGCTGCGCAGGCGAGGCTGGTCAGCGACTTCGAGACCGTCGAGCGACTGCTGGCCGCAGCTCAGCGGCTCGGCGGCCGGGACATCGCGTTGGCCATCGAGCAGCTCACCGCGCTCTTCTGCCTGGGGCGCCTCGCCGAAACCGACGACCTCTACGCCTGGGTGGTCGCGCAACCCGGCACCCCCGGTGACCGGGCCGCCGCCGCCGGGATACAGATCGGTAGCCTGACCGCGCGCAGCAGACCTCAGGAAGCCGTCGCCCTGGGCCGGGTCGTGCTCTGCGAACTCGGTCTGCACCCACCGGCCGAGGAGGAACTCGACGCGTGCGTCGCGGCCGGGATGGACATCGCCTACGAGTGGGTCCGGCGCGGAAGCATCAGCGACGACCTCGCCCGGCCCGAACTGGACGACTCGCGGCTGCGCGCGATCGCCGAGGTCAGTAACCGCACCCTGCCGGCTGCCTACTTCTGCGATCACCGGACGATGGGATGGCTGGTGGTCGAATGCGTCCGGCTCTGGGCCGAACACGGCCCGGCGGCGGCGCTGGTCGGTCCGGTCAGCCACCTGGGGTTCGTCGCCAGCGCGCTCCGCGACGACTACCGCATCGGGCGTGACGTCCTGGAACGGGTCATCGCCCTCGGCGAGGCCCGCGGCTACGAGCCGGACACGTCCCAAGCCCGCTTTCTCTACGCGCTCGGGACCGGGTACTGGTTCGAGCCGGCCGAGGACGTCCTGGCCATCGCCCGGCAGGCTCACGACGGCGCGATCCGCTGGGGCGATCTGCGTAATGCCTGCTACTCGTTCTACGTCACGATTCCGCTGCTGCTGGAGCACGCCGCCACGCTCGCGGAGGTGCTGGCCGAGACCGACATCGCGTCGGCATTCTGCGCCCGGACCGGGAACGATCACGCCGCGCACGGGTTCATCGCCTATCGCCAGGCCGCGCTGGCGATGACCGGCACGCCTGACGCTCGGCCCGATCGGTTCGGAACCGTGCTTGCCGACCCGGTGGCCACCGCGAACCTCTACCGGCTGCGGGCTCTGGTCGCCACCCTCTTCGATGACGTTCCCGCGATGGTCGAGCACACCACCGCGTTGATGCCGCTCCTGCCTGGCGTCCACGCGACGCCCATCGTTCCGACCTGCTACTTTCTGCGCGCGCTCACGATCATCCGCCACGGCGGTCACCCGGAGGAGTTGGCGGCCTGCCGGACCTGGCTGACCGCGAGGGTGGCTGACGCCCCCGCCAACTTCGCCCACCTGCTTCATCTGCTCGACGCCGAGCAGCACCGAGCCGCCGACGAGTACGGCCCCGCCCTGCGCGCGTACGACCGAGCCGTCTCCGCGGCCGCGGGCCGCCGCCGTCCCTGGCACCAGGCCTTGATCACCGAACGCGCGGGTCGGTATCACCTGGCTCTGGGCTTGCGGCACAGCGGGCAGCTCCTGCTCACCGAGGCGCATCACAAGTACGAAGACTGGGGCGCCACGGCGAAGACAGCGAGACTGGTCGAAGAGTTCGCCTGGCTGGGCACTGGCCCGGCCCCACTGGCGCTGCGGATCCCGACGCAGGGCTCGGTGAGCATCACGTCGGACGCGATCGACCTGCTCGGCATCCTGGCGGCCTCACAGGCTCTCAGTTCGGAGACCAACCTCGACCGGCTTCGGGAACGAATGGCGGACGTGCTCGCCGCGATGACCGGTGCGACGGCGACGCACATCGCCGTGTGGAACGAACCGGCCCAGACGTGGTGGCTGCTCGGAACCGACCCCGCGACGAGCCTCGAGCAGGCGGGTGAGCAAGGACTGTTCCCGCTCTCGGCTTTCCGCTACGCCGAGCGCAGCGGCGAGCCGCTCGTCGTCGAAAACGCCTGTGACGACCCGCGATTCACGCACGATCCCTACCTCGCCGGCCTGGAACAGTGCTCGCTGCTGGCCGTGCCGATCCGACACCAGGGCGCCGGACACGCGGTGCTCGTGCTGTGCAACTCCCTCAGCCGGGCCGCATTCACCACCGAACGCCTCGGTGGCGTCCAACTCATCGCCGGACAGCTCGCGGTCTCGCTGGCGAACGCGCAGCTCTACGCCTCGCTCGAAAGCACGGTCGCCGCGCGCACCGCCGAACTGGCCGAAGCCAACCGGAAACTGGAACGGCTCACGCTCACCGACCCGCTGACCGGCCTCGCCAACCGGAGGCTGCTGGCCAACGTGCTCGAGAGCGAATGGCAGCGCGCCCAGCGGCCGAAGAGTTCTCTCGCCGTCGCCATGATCGACATCGACCACTTCAAGCTCTACAACGACCACTACGGACACACGGCAGGCGATTCCTGTCTGCGGAGGGTCGCCGACGTCCTCACCACGACCGTGCGCACCAGCGACACGGTCGCCCGGTACGGGGGCGAGGAGTTCGCGGTCGTGTTCCCCGACACCGACGCGTCCTCCGCGTACCGGGTCGCCGAACGCGCCCGAGCCGCGATCGCGGACCTGGGCGAGAGGCACGCCGCCGCCCCGACGGGAATCGTGACGGTCAGCATCGGCGTCGCCGCCGTCGTCCCGTCGGCCGACGGCTTCGTCCGGCAGCTGATCGACGACGCCGACCAGCGGCTGTACGCGGCCAAGCGCGAAGGCAGAAATCGCGTGAGCAGCTGACACCCGACCGGCGTGCCGCCGCTCCGGTCCGGTCAGTGCACCCGGCGGCCGTGGGGCGTGGGGCTTGCCAGCGGGGGGCTCACGTCCGCGTCGACGACGTCGTCGACGAGCGCTGAGCCGAGGAGCGCCGGGCCGACGGGCGTGTGCAGGACCTGAATGTGGGTAGACGCGCTTCGTCAGCGCCCCTCCGCGGATCGACGGAAACGGGAGATTCGATGGCGGTTGACTGGGTTCTCGCAGCGGACCCGGAGCAATTGTGGCCCGCGCGCGAACAGATGGCCTTCACGCTGGGCTTCCACATCATCCTGGTGCCGTTCGGAGTCGCGTTCACGTTCCTGATGCTGATCGCGAACTACCGGGGCCTCAGACGCGGCGACGAGACCGCCCTCCTGCTGGCCCGGCGCTGGTCGCAGGTGGCGGCCGTGCTGTTCGCGGTCGGCGCGGTCTCGGGCACCGTCCTCTCGTTCGAATTGGGGTTGCTCTGGCCCGGGCTGATGGGCATCTACGGCGCGGCGTTCGGCATTCCGTTCGCGATCGAGGGACTGTTCTTCTTCATCGAGGCGATCTTCGTCGCGATCTACATCTACGGGTGGCGGCGGATGAAGCCGTGGCCGCACTTCTGGTCCGGCGTCCCGGTCGTGCTGTCCGGTGTCGGAGGCACGTCGTCGGTCGTGGCGGCGAACGCCTGGATGAACCAGCCGGCCGGTTTCACGATGCGCAACGGGCAGATCGTCGACGTGCGTCCCGTGAAGGTGCTTCTCAACGATGCGTTCTGGTACGAGGCGCTGCACATGCTGCTCGCGGCCTACATGGTCGCCGGGTTCACGGTCGCCGGTGTGTACGCGGTGGGCATGCTCCGCGGACGGCGGGACCGCTACCACCGGCTCGGCCTGCTGATCCCGCTGACCGTCGCCGCGCTCGTCACGCCGGTGCAGATCTTCGTCGGCGACGTCGCGGCCCGCGAGGTGTTCCGGAACGAACCGGCGAAGTTCGCGACGATCGAGGCACTGCACGAGACGGGTCGGTGCGTTCCCGAGGTGCTCGGCGGGTACTACGACGACGGAGTCCACTATGGCGTCAGCGTCCCCTGCGGTGCGTCGATCCTCTCGGGCTACGTACCGTCGACCGAGATCCACGGCCTCGAGGACGTACCGGAACAGTTCCGGCCCACTGACCGGGCCGTCACGATCGTCCATTCGAGTTTCGACGTGATGGTGGGCATCGGCATGGCGTTGCTGGCGCTGTCGGCGTGGTTCGGCGCCGTGTGGTGGCGCCGCAAGGACCTGCCGCGCAGCCGCTGGTTCCTGCGTGCCACCGCGGTCAGCGGCGTCGCGGCAACCGTCGCGCTCGAGGCCGGCTGGGTGGTCACCGAGGTGGGCCGGCAGCCGTGGACCGTTGTCGGCCATCTGCTGACCCGGGACGCAGTGACGACCGAGGGCAACATCTGGCTGCTGTTCGGGGCGACCCTCGTGCTCTACACGGCGGTCGGGATCACCACGTTCTCCGTGCTCGGGCTACTGAAACGCCGATGGCGTGCGGCGGACGACGCGGCTGCGGCCAACGACGACGCGGTCGACGACGCGGCGGTTGCCGACGTGCCCTACGGCCCGGCCGGTGACCGGGCATGAGCACGTTCGCGGCCGTCGTGCTGTTCCTCGGTGTCGTCGCCTACGCCGTGCTCGGGGGAGCCGACTACGGCGCCGGGTTCTGGGATCTGACCGCCGGGGGTGCCCGGCGCGGCCGGGACCCCCGCCACCTGATCGACACCACGCTGGCCCCGGTCTGGGAGGCCAACCACGTCTGGCTCATCTTCTGCCTGGTGATGCTGTGGACCGGCTTCCCGGGTGCGTTCGCCGCGATCACGACGACGCTGTACCTGCCGCTGGGGCTGGCCGCGCTGGGCGTCGTCGTCCGCGGATCGGGCTTCGCGTTCCGCAAAGTCGTGGAGCACACCGAGCAGCAGCGCGTCACCGGAGCCGCGTTCGCGACGTCATCGGTCATCACGCCGTTTTTCCTGGGCACGGTGGCCGGCGGGATCGCGTCCGGCCGCGTGCCCGCCCGTGGGCACGGCGATCCGATCACCAGTTGGGTCAATCCGACGTCACTGCTCGGCGGCCTGCTCGCGGTGCTCGTCTGCGCGTTCGTCGCAGCGGTCTTCCTGACCGCCGAGGCGCGGCGCCGACCGGTGCCCGCCGCGGAGCTGGAGCGCCGCAAGATCGCCGATCTCGGACGGTGGTTCGGCCGCCGGGCGCAGCTGTCCGCACTGGTGACCGGCCTGGTGGCACTGGCGGGCATTCTCGTCCTGCGCGCGGACGCCCCCCGGCTCTTCGACGGTCTGCTCAGCCGCGGGCTGCCGCTCGTGGTGCTCTCCGGTGCGTGTGGTCTCGGCGCGCTGCTGTTGCTCGGACGGGCCGCGCCGCGCCTTCTCCAAGGTCTGGCCGTGACCGCGGCCGGGATGATCGTGGCCGGCTGGGGGGTGGCGCAGTACCCGTACGTGCTCGGAACCCACCTGAGCATCGGGGAGGCGGCCGCGCCCCCGGCGACATTGTGGGCGCTGACGATCGTCGCCGCGATCGCGCTGGCGATCGTCGTCCCGGCGTTGGGTCTGTTGTTCGTTCTGCAACAGCGCGGCCGGCTCGAGAGTCACTGAAGTCACGGAGGAACCCGGGCCGCCGGCCCGGGTTCCTCCGTCGTCGGGCAGGTTCGTCGCAGCATGCGGTGACGCCGCGGAGACGGTGCCGAGACGTGCGTCCGGACGAGATGGGGACGAGCGTCGGTGAAGGTCTTCCGTAGCGGTCGGAACACCGGCCGACGTCCCCGAGGCGAGGAGTACGCCGTGTACCGCCACGTGAAGAACCTGCAGTTCGCCGCCAAGCCGGAGAAGCCCGACGCGGTGTACGCGATGAAGCTGCAAGAACTCATCGGTGGTCAGTTCGGGGAGCTGACCGTCACCATGCAGTACCTGTTCCAGGGCTGGAACTGCCGGATCCCCGGCAAGTACAAGGACATGCTGCTCGACATCGGGACCGAAGAGATCGGTCACGTCGAGATGATCAGCACGATGATCGCCCGGCTGCTCGAGGGCGCACCGAACGAGACGACCGAGAAGGCCGCTGCGGTCAATCCGGTCCTCGGTGCGGTTCTGGGCGGCATGAACCCGCAGCACGCGATCCTCGCCGGCGGTGGAGCGACGCCGTTCAACAGCCAGGGCGTGCCGTGGAACACCGGTTACATCGTGGCCAGCGGGAACCTGCTCGCGGACTTCCGCTCCAACGCCCACGCCGAGGCCCAGGGGCGGCTGCAGACCAGCCGGCTCTACAACATGAGCGACGACCCGGGCGTCCGGGCGATGCTGAAGTTCAACCTGGCCCGGGACACGTGGCACCAGCAGCAGTGGCTGCTGGGCATCGAGCAGCTGCAGGAGGACGGCCTCGCCGACATCGTCGAGGACTCGAACTTCGAGAACGAGGACAAGATCCAAGACCACACCTACTGGGTGTTCGACGAAACCAGCACCGCCACCGAGGGCCGCTGGGCGCAGGGCCGGACGCTCGTCGACGACCAGGAGATTCTCGTCCAGAACCCGGCCGTGCCCAGCGACGACATCGGTTTGCTGCCGCCGCCGGACCCGAAGCTCTACGCGACCTATGACGGCTCGCAGGGCCGCGGCAAGCCGGGCACCGCCGCCGGCGGCACCGCGCAGGGCATCGCGAACGTCGTCAAGAAGGTCACCGGAACCGACTGATCCAGCGGGTGCCCGGCGCCGCCCGGCGCCGGGCGCCGCGGATCCGGCGGTGCCCGAGCCCATCGTTGTCCGAGGAGAGACCCCATGGTTCACCACGCCCTCGATCGGCACGCTCTCGAGCCGCCGATGTCGCGGCCGTTCGCCGCGGTGGCCCGCCACCGGCCCGGCCTCGTCGCGCTGCTCGCGCTGGTCGTCCCGGTCGCGGCCTGGGCGCGCGACCCGCTGCTCGCGCTGTCCGGGCTCCTGCTGGCCGCCCTGTTCGTCGTCCGGGTCCGTCTCGCGGCCGACGAGATCCGTCGCGGCGCCGGGAGCCGCGGCGCGCGTGAAAACGAGGTCCGGGCGTGACCGCGGTGCCGGTGGCCGTACCGGCCACGCCGGTACTGCCCGCGTCGGTGCGGGCTCCCCGACGGGCGCTGTTGCCGTCGACCGCGGCCGGGACGCTCGGTCCCGCGCTACTCGTCGCCGCCGGCTACGTCGATCCGGGGAACTGGGGAACCGACGTCGCGGCCGGCGCCCGGTTCGGGTACGGGCTGGTCTGGGTGCTCGCGCTCGCGACCGGCCTCGCGCTGTTCCTGCAGTACCTCTCGGTCCGCCTCGGTCTGGCGTCGGGTCAGGACCTGGCGTCGCTGCTCCGGACCCGTCTGCCCCGTCCGGCGCGCGCTCTGCTGATCCCGCCCGTTCTCGGGATTCTGGTGGTCACCGAGATCGTCGAGGTGCTGGGTGTGGTGATCGGCGTCCAGCTGCTCACCGGTTGGTCGACCGGCGGCTCGGTGGCCGCCGCGACCGGGTTGATCGTCGCGATCCTCGTCGCGCCGCCGGGCGTCGCCCGGCGGACCGTCTACACGTGCCTGGGCCTGGTCGGCGCGGTGTACTTGACCGTGCTGGTCCGGCACGGCGTCGGCGACGTGCTCGGGGGCCTGCGCCCGCAGCCACTACCGCCGGGCGGGATCGTCGTCGCCGCGGGACTGATCGGCGCCGTCGTCATGCCGCACAACGTCCTCCTGCACAGTGCACTCGCCCGGGATCTGCGGCACGCCGCCGACCGCAAGGAGGGCGGCCGCGCGAGCGAGGCCCGGCTGGCCGGGCTCAGCCGTCGGTCGCTGACCACCACCGCCGCTGCGCTCGGGGTCGCGTTCGCGGTGAACTGCGCGATCATGTCGATCACCGCGAGCGGCTCGGGTCGCGGTGCCGATCTCGCCGGCGCGCTGGGGTCGGTCGGCGCCGTCACCACCGTCCTGTTCGCGATCACTCTGATCGGCGCCGGTCTGGCGTCGTCGACCGCGGGGGGAATGGTGGGCGCCGACGTGATCAGCCGCCTGCTGCCGGGTTTCCCGGCCCCACCCGCGGTCCGCCGGATCGCCTGCCTGGTCCCCGGTGCGGCGATCGCCGGGAGTGGGCTGCCGCAGCTGTCGGTGCTGGTGTGGAGCCAGGTGCTGCTGACGGTGGCGCTGCCGCTGGTGCTGGTGCCGCTGGTCTGGTTCTGCAGCGAGCGCCGCACGGTGGGCGGCTGGGCCCTGTCGCCGTCGGTCCGGGTCGTCGCCGGTCTCGTCGTTGCTGGAGTGTTCGCGGCCGGCGCCGCGTCGCTCTTCGCCGGGTGACGCGCGGCCCGCCTCGCGAAACCCGGCCGCTCGGGCTGAGTAGGAGTCGGATGGCGGGGCAATGCTCTGCGATGACCACGACAGAGCCCTCAGCGAAGGCGGGCGCGGGCTTCTCGTCCGCGGACCTGGCCCTGCACGACCTCGGCGCGGCACTGAAGAGCGCCGGCTACGCGTTCACCACCCTCACCCCGGCGTCCCACCAGCGGGTCAACCAGCGTCCGGGCAATGCGTGGGCGACCGATCTGCCCGGAGTTTTCGGCTGGAGCCGACCGTTTCGCTCGGGCTTGCTGCCGGCGTCTCTCGTGGAGCTGATGGCTGCCGCCGACGTCCTGGCGACCGAGGGCGACACCCACCGGAGCCTGGTGCGGTTCTCCTCCTGCGACGGCGATCTCTTCGTGCATTCCGCGTTTCCGACGACCGCTCAGGACTCGGTCTTCTTCGGCCCGGACACCTACCGCATGGTTGCTGCCGCTGTGGCACACCTCGAAGCGCAGGATCGACCGGTCCGGCGGGCGGTGGACGTCGGTTGCGGCACCGGGGCCGGAGCGATCGCCGTGGCGAAGCGGGCGCCGGAAGCAGACGTGTACGCGGTCGACGTCAATCGCACCGCCCTGCGATACACGCAGGTCAGCGCGGCGCTGGCCGGTGTGCCGAACGTCCGGCCGGTGCTGAGCGACCTTGTGAGTGGCGTGGATGGCGACTTCGACCTGATCGTGTCCAATCCGCCGTTCATGATCGATCGCGCCGGCCGCCTCTATCGGGACGGCGGCGGACCGGAAGGCCACGCGCTGTCGCTCGCCATCGTCGACACCGCGGTCGAGCGGCTCGCGCCGGCTGGTTCGCTGGTGCTGTTCAGCGGTGCGGGCATCGTGGCGAATCACGATCCACTCCGGGTGGCCGTCGCCGAGCGCTTGGCCGGGACGGACCTGGACTGGGCGTACCGGGAGGTCGACCCGGACGTCTACAGCGAGGAACTCGACGGCGAGGAGTACGGCGACGCCGAGCGGATCGCGGTGGTTGTCCTGACCGCCACCCGACCGCGGTAACGCCCCTTCGCGGGCGTGGGCAATGGCGACGGCGCGGCCGATGTCCGAGTCACCGCCGAACTCGCTGCGCGGATCCCGCATGCCGTACCGGTCCGATGCCGGGCCAGATCGCGGCCCGAAATTTTTTCGTCCAGATGGGACTGAGCCGAATCGCCAGGGGTACGTCGCGTCAGCGTCGGCGACACCCGTCGTAGTTCGAGAACTCGCCCGAGAACTGGGAGAAGTCATGACCACCGCCAACCCCACTGGTGACTACGCAGCCGGCACCACGGTGTCCGATCGAACGGCACCCCGGCGTCTGAGCACCGAAACGAAGGCGTCCTTCAAGACGAGCGAATTGATCGTCTACGTGGCGGCCGTCGTCGGCGTTCTGATCGCTTCTCAGGTGGTCGGCAGCGACGACGGCCATGACGACTACTTCCGCGCTGACCGCGCGTGGCTCTACGTCGTCATCCTGACCGTCGGTTACCTGGTCAGTCGCGGTCTGGCCAAGTCCGGCAGCCGCGACCCCTACGACGCGAGGTAGCTCCCACGCCCGGTTCGGCGGCCTTCACCGGTCGCCGTGCCGGGCGCCCGTCCGAGCCGGTTCAGTGGACGCGCAGGGTGGCCCACGTCGTTTTGCCCTCGGCGGTGGGCAGCGTTCCCCAGGCCGTGGCGAAAGCGTCGACCAGGCGCAGCCCTCGCCCGAGCAGAGGTTCTGCTGAGCCGGTGTGTTTGCGTGCCGGAGCGGGCGCGCCGTCGTGTACGGCGATGTGTAGGTAGTGCTCGCGGTAGGAGAGCGTGAGTACGAAGGGTGTGCGGGCGTGGGTGGCGGCGTTGTCGGTGAGTTCGGTGACGAGGACGGCTGCCTCGTCGACGACCGCCTCGAGGTGCCAGGCGGCGCAGGCGTCGCGGGTGAACCGGCGCGCCTCGCCGGGCGACGCCACCGTGGGCTGCAGGTAGAGCCGCAGCCGCCCGAGCGGGGCGCCGCGTCCGGCGGCCTGGATGGCTTCCTCGACGGTCGGCCGGACGGGCACCGTTTTCGCCGCGGGGCTGCGGCGCAGGGCTAGTGTGGTGGCGTCGTTCGGTGCGGCCAGTACGACGGGGATGGCGGGCCAGCTCGCGGCGCGTTCGAGGACGGCGGGGAACACGGCGAGGAGCACCGGTTGGCTCACGGTGAGCTCGGCGAGGTCGACGACGAGCCCGGTGGGGCATTCGGCAAGACATTTGAGCAGTACTGCGCGTAGGCCGGGGACGCTACGGGGTCGCAGATGCCCGTCCAGGCGGATCACGGTGACCGGGTTGTGCCGGTCGATCTGCCAGCGCACCGTGTCCACGTTCCTATCGGATCTCGGGACGTGCTGTTCCGCAAGGTGACGAAGGGGTGTGTTCAGGTGGCCGCGAGCGGGGAATGGCACACGCCGTCCGTGTCTGGTCGGGAGGTGGCGCCATGCCGGAGTCGACGGTTTCCGCGGAACTCGTCGGTTCGTTCACGGAGTTGACCGACTTGCTGGTGGCGATGCCCGACGTCGGTACGTTGCTGCAGCGGACCGCGACGCTTGCTGCTGCCGCGGTCGCGCCGTACGCGTCGTGCGGTATCACGCTGGCGCGTAACGGTCCTCCGCTGACCATCGCGGCGAGTGATGTCCGTAGTTCGCAGGTGGATGAGCAGCAGTACGAGTGGGACGAGGGTCCGTGTCTGGACGCGTTGCGTCAGGGCGTCGTCGTGGACGTTCCAGACCTGGCCGGCGACGAACGTTGGCCGCGGTATCGCCCCCGAGCGCTGGCATTGGGAGTGCGCAGCTCCCTGTCTCTGCCCCTGCGGATCCGGGACGAGACCGTCGGCGCGTTGAACTTCTACGGCGGCCGGGCCGGCCGTTTCGGCAGTGTGGAGCGTGAGCACGCCGACATTTACGCACGGCAGGTCGTCAATGTCGTCACGGTCGCGCTGCGCCACTTCGAGCAGGTGGAGTTGATCGAACAGTTGCGCGGGGCGCTGATGTCGCGGGCGACGATCGATCAGGCGATCGGTGTGCTGGTCGCGCGGGAGGGGATCGATCCGGAGCAGGCGTTCGTGTTGTTGCGGCGGGCGTCGCAGAACAGCAACGTGAAGCTGCGTGAGGTCGCGGCGGCGATTCTGCGCAGTGCCGGGAAACGGCGCTAGCGAGCGGGTCGGTAGAACCCAGAGGCGAGGGTGGCGGACCCGGGACCCGCTCGTCGCTGTCGCGCCACCGTCCAGGGAAGGGCGACGGATCCGGGTTTGGCCGGACGAATGGCGGTGATCCGTGGGTAATGGATGCGATGACCTGTTGCGTGCCCTGCTCGGTCGACTCGGCCGGGGCGATCGATACCTGCGTCGGAGATCCGTGGATCACCGTCGTGTACTCCGCTCCCGGTGACGTCGTAGTTGCCGCCGCGACACGGCCCGGGCGCAGCGAGTTCGACCCGCTGCACCCCGGCGACGACCTCGCTGACGCTCGTCACTGGGCGATGATGCTCGCGTTGACCTGCGTGGGTCCTGCGCTCTGGACGAGTTGTCCAGAATCTGCGCAGAGTTTTTCCCAGCTGCGGCACCAGATGCTGAGCGGCGCTCTGGACCAGCAGTGGGAGCTGATGTCACTGGTGCTCGACGGCGTGTCCCGACCGGCCTGGACGTTGCGCGTGCGGCACGGTGCGGTCGCCGTCGTCGCGAGGACCGCACGCGGGGCGGTGGCGCTCGGCGCGCGAGGCATGGACCCGGTGGCCCTGCAACTGCGGACTGCCCCGGTCCCGACGCCCAGGGTTCTCGTACCCGCGCGTCGCCGTTCCCCCGATGCCGCAGAGCAGGGACGGCGGCTGGCGAGCTGACGAGCACGTCCGAGGCCCGTTGCGGGCCGCGAAGTTTTGACGTCGGTTCCGCATAGGTCGCGGCCGAGCGGGCACCAGCCGAACGGAGTCCGGTGAGAAGGAACCGACCCCGTTCCGGCGGTCAGGCAGCGGCCTTGGAACACCGTCCGCAGGGGAGTGACGGCTATGGCCATTTCGAGCTGCACGGCACCGGTGACCGATTCTTCATCACCCGGCACCGGCGAACCGGACTACAGCCGCTACGAGACCGTGGCTCCGCTGTTCCACCAATTGGCGGCGTGTGGCGCTGACGAGAGTCGGCGGCACGCCCTGATCAAAGAGCTGACGCTGATACACCTGCCGCCGCGAAGAAGTCCTGGCCGCGCTCCAGGCCGGCGAGGCCTACAACGCCTCGTCGCTCGACGCGCCGGCCAGCGCGGACGGCTCGGCGGCCACGGTAGGCGACAACCTCGGTGGCCTCGACCGGCGATTTGAGGGCGTCGACAATCACGAGGCGCTCAAGCCGCTGCTCGCCGCCCTTCCCGACCGGGAACGCGAGATCCTCAAGCTGCGCTTCGTGGACGAGTTCACGAAATCTCAGATCGCGGAGAGAATCGGCGTCTCCCAGATGCACATCTCCCGCTTGCTGAACCAGATCGTCTCCCGCCTTCGCGTCGGCATGCTCGCTGACTGACCGGCGGAAGGGACGCCTCCCGGGCCTATTCATCGGAACGGCTCAGGTGTAGGCGGCCGGAGGCGGGTAGTACTGCCGCATGCCGTGAGCCGCTCGGGACCTGTGGCGACCATCGCGGCGCACTGAGGAAGGCCCACTCCAGATGACGTCCTCGCGTCCGAGCGGAACAGCCCTCCGGCTGCTCCACGCATTCGATCTCCGCCACGACGAGCAGTCGATCCGGGTCTGCGGCGCCGCCCAGCGCCTGCTCGCGTTACTGGCCCTCAACCGGCGGCCCGCGCACCGACGGACGCTGGCCGCGACGCTCTGGCCCGACCTGGACGACAAAGCCGCCGCGACGCGGTTGCGGTCGACGCTGTGGCGGTTGCCTGCGCCGACCGGCGAGCGCCTCGTCGACACCGACGGCGGGCAGATGCGTCTCATGCCGGTGGTCGAGGTCGACCTGCACCTCGTGGAGGACGACGCGTTCGCCGAACGGATCGACATCACTCAGCTGGTCGGCGAGATCCTGCCGGCCTGGGACGAGCCGTGGGTCGACGCGGAGCGTGAGCGGTTCCGTCAGCTACGCCTGCACCGTCTGGAGGAGGCTGCGGACCGGGCACTGCACGAGGGGCACTACCACGTGGCCTTGCAGGCGGCGCTCTGCGCCTGTGCGACCGAGCCGTTGCGGGAGAGCGCGCACCGCCGCGTCCTGCAAGTGCACCTCGCGGAAGGCAACCCGGGCGAAGCGCTCCGGCACTACCACACCACGCGCAGGCTGCTGCGCGACGAGCTGGGCTTGCCGCCGGCACCGGCCACCCGCGAGATCGTCGCCCACCTGCTCGGGCGCCCCGTCGACGCCCGATCCGCCTGAGCGGCCCCGGCAAAACGCCGACACGAGATGTTGTGTGTGACTTCTGTGGCGCACCTAGATATGGTGTCTCTCGTAGCTGGTTCGGCCGATCGTCCAGATCGGTCGTGGCAACAGGGAACCCGGTGAGAATCCGGGACTGCCCCGCAGCGGTAAGTGGGAACGACCGCCGTCAACCAAGCACTGGGCCCGGCAACGGCCTGGGAAGCGACGGCCAGTAGGCCCGCGCGACCGATTCTGCCTGCGCGCCCCACGGCGCGACCGGCGGTACCGACCCGCGCACAGCCCACGAGTCCGAAGACCTGCCAGCGCGCCGGACCGGCAACGGTCCGGCGGTCGGAGGCCGCGCGGGACGGCTGACGCCAGCCCCGCACGCCGCTGTGCGCGATGGTGTCTGTTCTCGCGCGTCCTCACCCTGGACGTACTCGCGAGGAGAGAGTTGTGACAACCGCCGAGGCCACGCCGGAGACACCGGTTCAGCGCAGGCCGCAGATGCAAGTCCGGAAGCGCAACGGCGCCACCGAACCCGTCGACGTCAACAAGATCGTCCGTGCCGTCGAGCGCCACGCCACCGACCTCACCGACGTCGATCCTCTCCGCGTCGCCACCAAGACGATCAGCGGTCTCTACGACGGCGCCACCACCGCCGAGCTCGACCAGCTGAGCATCCAGACCGCGGCGGAGATGATCGGCGAGGAGCCGCAGTACTCCCGGCTCGCCGCCCGGCTGCTCGCCGGATTCCTCGACAAGGAAGTCCGCGGTCAGGGCATCGCGAGCTTCAGCCAGTCGATCGCGCTGGGCCACGAGCAGGGCCTGATCGGTGACGGGACCGCCGCCTTCGTGGCCCGCGACGCCCGCAAGCTGGACGACGCGATCGACGTCACGAACGACCTGCGCTTCGAGTACTTCGGACTCCGGACGGTGGCCGACCGGTACCTGCTCCGCCACCCGCTCACCCGCGAGGTCGTCGAGACCCCGCAGTACTGGCTCCTCCGGGTGGCAGCAGGGCTCAGCACAACCGCGAAGGAGGCGATCGGTTTCTACCGGCTGCTCGCCTCGCTCGCGTACCTGCCGAGTTCGCCGACGCTGTTCAACTCCGGCACCCGCCACACCCAAATGTCGTCCTGCTACCTGGTGGACTCGCCGAAGGACGAGCTCGACTCGATCTACCAGCGGTACGCGCAGGTCGCGAACCTGTCGAAGTTCGCCGGCGGTATCGGGATCGGCTTCTCCCGGGTCCGCGGCCGGGGTGCGTTGATCCGCGGCACGAACGGCCAGTCCAACGGCATCGTCCCGTTCCTGCGCACGCTCGACGCGTCGGTCGCCGCCGTCAACCAGGGCGGACGCCGCAAGGGCGCGGCCTGCGTCTACCTCGAACCGTGGCACCCGGACATCGAGGAGTTCCTCGAACTGCGCGACAACACCGGCGAGGACGCCCGCCGCACCCACAACCTGAACCTCGCGAACTGGATCCCGGACCTGTTCATGCGCCGGGTCGAGGACGACGGGGTCTGGTCACTGTTCGACCCCGACGAGTTCCCGGACTTCCCGGATCTCTGGGGCGCCGACTTCGACAACGCCTACGAGGCGGCCGAGCACGCGGGCCGCCAGGTTCGTCAGCTCAAGGCTCGTGATCTCTTCGGCAAGATGATGCGCACGCTCGCCCAGACCGGCAACGGCTGGATGACGTTCAAGGACGCGTCCAACCGGCTCGCGAACCAGACGGCGAAACCCGGCAACGTCGTCCACCTCTCCAATCTCTGCACCGAGATCATCGAGGTCTCCAGCGACGACGAGACCGCCGTCTGCAACCTCGGTTCGGTCAACCTGGCCGCGCACCTGACCGGCGACGACATCGACTGGGAGCGGCTGAAGAGCACCGTCCGTACCGCGGTCACGTTCCTCGACCGCGTCATCGACATCAACTTCTACCCGACGCCCCAGGCCGCGGCGAGCAACCCGCGCTGGCGTCCGGTGGGCCTGGGCGTGATGGGTCTGCAGGACGTGTTCTTCGCCCTGCGTCTCCCGTTCGACTCGGCGGAGGCGAAAGAGCTCTCCACGAAGATCGCGGAGGAGATCTACCTCACCGCGCTCGAACGCTCGGCCGACCTCGCCGAGCAGCACGGCCCGCACCCGGCCTGGGAAGACACCCGCGCGGCCCGCGGCGACCTGCAGCCCGACCTCTGGAACGTCGAGACCACCGGCGAACGGTGGGACGCCCTGCGCGCGCGGGTCGCGACCACCGGCCTGCGCAACTCGCTGCTGATCGCGATCGCCCCGACCGCGACGATCGCCAGCATCGCCGGCTGCTACGAGTGCATCGAGCCGCAGGTGTCCAACCTGTTCAAGCGCGAGACGCTCTCCGGCGAGTTCCTGCAGATCAACACCGCGCTGGTCCGGGAGCTGAAGGCCCGGGGCCACTGGACCGCGGAGGTCCGCAACACGATCAAGCAGGCCGACGGCTCGGTCCAGGGCCTCACCCAGCTCCCGGACGACGTCAAGAGCGTCTTTCGTACCGCGTGGGAGCTGCCCCAGCGGGCGCTGATCGATCTCGCCGCCGCCCGTGCGCCGTTCATCGACCAGTCCCAGTCGCTGAACCTGTTCCTCGCGTCGCCGACGATCGGCAAGCTCTCCTCGATGTACTCCTACGCCTGGAAGACCGGCCTCAAGAGCACCTACTACCTGCGGTCGCGCCCGGCGACCCGGATCCAGCAGGCCACGGTCACACCGGTCGCCACCGACGAGGCCATCGCCTGCTCCCTGGAAAACCCCGAATCCTGCGAGGCCTGCCAGTAATGCTTCTCGACCCCGGCATGGACCTCACGTTGCGTCCCATGCGTTACCCGCACTTCTTCGACCGCTTCAAAGATGCGATCAAGAACACCTGGACCGTCGAAGAAGTCGACCTCCACACCGATCTGAAGGACCTCGCGAAGCTGTCGGAGGCCGAGCGCCACCTGGTGTCGCGGCTCGTCGCGTTCTTCGCCACCGGCGACACGATCGTCGCGAACAACCTCGTGCTGAACCTCTACCAGCACGTGAACTCGCCGGAAGGGCGTCTCTACCTCTCGAGGCAGCTGTTCGAGGAGGCCGTGCACGTCCAGTTCTACCTGAACCTGCTCGACACCTACGTCCCCGACGAGCAGCAGCGCTTCGAAGCCTTCGCCGCGGTCGAGAACATCCCGTCGATCGCGCGGAAGGCAGAGTTCTGTTTCCGCTGGATCGACTCGCTCGGTGATCTGAAGCAACTCGAGACGAAGGACGACCGGCGGGCGTTCCTGCTCAACCTCATCTGCTTCGCCGCGTGCATCGAAGGGCTGTTCTTCTACGGCGCGTTCGCCTACGTCTACTTCTTGCGCTCGCGCGGCCTGCTGCACGGTCTCGCGTCCGGTACGAACTGGGTGTTCCGCGACGAGTCGATGCACATGGCGTTCGCGTTCGACGTCGTCGAGACCGCCCGCCGCGAGGAACCCGACCTCTTCGACGACGAGATGGCCCGCCAGGTCCGGGACATGCTCGCCGAGGCGGTCGAGTGCGAGACCCAGTTCGCTGAGGACCTCGTCGGTCAGGGCGTCCCGGGTCTGTCCCTGATCGACATGCGTGAATACCTGCAGCACGTCGCCGACCGGCGGCTGCGGCAGCTCGGGCTCGACCCGGTCTACTCCTCGTCGAACCCGTTCGGATTCATGGACCTGCAGGACGTCCAGGAGCTGTCGAACTTCTTCGAACGCCGCGTCTCCGCGTATCAGGTCGCGGTCCCCGGCTCCGTCTCGTTCGACGAAGACTTCTAGATCTACGCCTGCCTGGCTGGGGCCGGTCGCGTTCGCGACCGGCCCCAGTGGATTCCGCCGAGTCGCCCCGCCGGCGTCGGGTGGTCGCTCACCCACCCTCAGCCGCTGGGGGTGTGCAACGGCCGCGCGTCGCGGGCGTTGTCGTGGCCGCCGTACCAGTCGAGGACGAGCAACGAGGCGTCGTCGGCCAGCGCGGGGCCGCCGACGGCGAGGACCGCGTCGGTGAGCGCGCGGACGACTTCCCGCGGATGGGAGTCGACGAGGGCCAGCAGCGGACGCTCGAGGTCGACCACGGCCCCTCGACGTTCGAGCATGCCGTCGGTGAGCAGGACCAGGCGGTCGCCCGGCCGCAGCGGCAGCTCGGTCGCGCGGTAGGTCTGTGCGCTGCGGATCCCGAAAGGCAGGTCGATCGGAAGCGTCAGCCGGTCGACGGCTCCGCCCCGGACGAGCAGGGGCGGGATGTGTCCCGCGTTCACCAGGTGCAGCAGACCGGTGGGCAGGTCCAATCGGGCGATCAGGCCGGTCGCGAAGCCGAATCCGGCCGGAGCGTTTTCCTTGAGCGTCTGATTGGCGGCGGCGGCCTGGTCGGTCAAGGACATGCCCCGTCGCCGGCTGTTGCGGAGGCTGCCGACCCCCAACGTGGCGAGCAGGGCACTGTCTACCCCGTGGCCCATCGCGTCGGTCATGCTCATGTGCAGTACGTCGCGGGCCAGGCTGTAATCGAACGTGTCTCCGCCGATGGTGGACGCCGGCTCCAGCCAGGCCGAGAGCGTGAACGCGGCTGCTTCGCAGGTGAACGCGCTGGGCAGCAGCCGTCGCTGGATCTCGGCCGCCAGGTTGAACGGAGCGGTGCGCTGACTCCACTCGAACAGGTCGGTGTGGCGTCGGGCGGCGATGACGACGTACGCGAGGACGTGGGCGCCCCGGCTGACCGCGTCGAGAGTCGCCTCGTCCGGTTCGGCAGGAAAGGTGAGTTCCAGCACGCCGAGGGCCTCGCCTCGCTCGGTCACCGGCGCCATGACGACATGCGTGCCGTTCGCGCCGGGCGCGACCTGGACGCGCTGGGAACGCAGTGCCTGTTCCCGGGGGCCGCCGTCGAAAGGGAGAACCGCCGCGACCGCCTCGTCCTGCCGGCGTGTGTCAGCGGCGGCGACGTCGGGGACGTGAGCCATGCGCACCAACGCCCGGCCACTCAGATCGGCCACCAGGAACGAGGCCGAGGTCGCTTCGACGCCGAGGCTCAGCCGCCGGGCGACCACCTCGACGGCGTCGGCGGGCGCCGCGTTCTCGACCGCGAAGAGCATCTCCCACAGATCTGCGTCCGAGACGCCCTTGCTGCTCACCTGGCAAAGCATAGGTACGGGTGATCCCGGGGCCAGACGGAGAGCCTGAGCCTGACGTGACTGCCGAGAAAATCTGTGGCGGTGGGACTAGACATGCTCCCGATGACTGGATAGTGTTCCTGACGTCGAGAGAAGAGAACGCAGAGAAGCTGACGGACTGTCCTCACCACGGGCAGGGGCGAGATTCGGGCTTGGCTTCACGGCCGGATTTCGCTGGGAAGGTGCAACAGAGCAGGTCAGGTGGTGCGGCAAGTGGGGAAGCCTGGATTTGTCTTGGAGGCGACCCCAACCGCGTAAGACCGGGGAAAGGCGTCCGGGCCCAGGAAGTCGCGTTCGGGCTTCGGCGTCGTGAGACCCGAGTGCAGGGTAGGTGCAGGTGTAGGTGCAGCACAGTCGAGAGGGAAGGGGTCTGACACCGTTGGATCGCCCGCCAGTAGTTGGTGGCGGACACCGTTGTTTCCATCGAACGAGAGGTGGTCTCCGGTCACGTTGATGCGATCCTCGCGCCCCGTTGTGGTGTTTGGCGGTTGGTGCGGATAAGTAGGCCGACGTTCTTAGTCGGTAGATGGTGTGTTTCTTTGACCCGTTTTTCCTGGGCCCCGGCGCTTGTAGCGCCGGGGCCCAGACGTGGAGGTGGGATGGCCGGAGATTCCGGGGACATGTTCGGTGATGAGGATTTTCCGGCGTACACGATGGGTCGTGCGGCGGAGATTCTCGGCACGTCGCAGGGTTTTTTGCGTAGTTTGGGTGAGTTGAAGTTGATTACGCCGATGCGTTCGGCGGGTGGGCATCGGCGTTTTTCGCGGTCGCAGTTGCGGCTGGCGGCGCGGGCTCGGGAGCTTGTTGATCAGGGCGTGGCGTTGGATGCCGCGTGTCGGATCCTGGTGTTGGAGGATCAGTTGCAGGAGGCTTTGCGGCTGAATCAGGCCAACTCCGAAGACTGAGGCCGTACCTCGGCCACGGTGCGGCGGCCCTGGATCTGCTCGGCTGGCCGGGCGTCTCGGTCGGACCCGGGACGATCGTGTTGACCCGGATGTCGCGTCCGGCCAACTCGGCCGCCCACGTGCGGCTCGGCGAGCGGATCGCGGCCTTGCTGGCCGCGGAGAGACCGAACGCCGACGTTCCTCGGCCGGCCGAGCTCGAGCCGGTCAGCACGATGGCCGCGCCCGGGTCGAGCAGCGGCAGCGCCTCGTCTCCGCCCGCGTTGGCCAAGACCGCGTCGAGTCCGTTCCCGTGGTCCCTGATCGCGCCGGCGAGCCGATCGAGATCGTCGAGGTCGCTGTCGTCGACCTGCACGCCGGTCGCGTTCCCCACGTCCCTAGTCCGGGTCGCGAAGGCTCCGGTCCGAGTTCCGGCAGGGCGAGCGTGAGTACACGCAGTGCGTCCGTGCGGGTTTGCTGAAACTTGGGGGTCAGCCGATCCCAGCCCTCCGGGGGAGGGATCGATGCCGACCCGCGCCACCGTCGGCATGACGGCGAGTTCGGTGCCACCGGCGGCCAGTGCACGCATCATCGGCCGGGCGACTGCTGCGGCCAGGTCCTCGGTCGTCGCCGCCAGCAAGCCGGCCGCTCTATCGGCGAAGGTCTGCTCTACCGGAACTTAAAACAACCGTTTGATTTCCGGTCGAGCTCGGCCGGTCCGAGGCCGCCGGCGCCCCGGCTGAGGGCGTTGGTGGCCGGGCGCTACCGCAGGAGCGATCGGAGGGTCGGCTCGAGGCGCAACTCGATCGGCGCGCTCAGCAAGTACGGCGTCAGGCTCGCTGTGGCCGCTTGCCGGGCGGAGTCGGCGGCCGCGTGTGTGTGTTCGTCGGCCTGGCGTCCGAACCGGACGACGACGTGCTCACCTTCGCGCACCGGCAGCGCGCGGTAGGTGTTGGGCGACGGCTCGGTCCGCAGCAGCGCGGATCGGTCGCTGCCGGATCGCGTCAGGAGCGGTTCGACCACCCGATCGAAGAGCTCCAGTACGGCCTCCGTCACGGGTTCGGCGAACGAGTAGATGGTGGCCGTCGTCAACGCGGTGTCGGCGGCGCGCGCTCCGGCGTCCGTCCGCGACATCGGCGGGAAGCCCCCGCCTGCGCTCGCCGGACGCAGGAGGCGGACGTCGTCGAAATCGATCATCGTCGGGTTGGCGACGTCCTGGTGAGCCGCCCAGACCGGACCGCCGTAGAACGCGGAGAGGGCAGTTTTCCTCGCCTCCATGGAGGCGAACCCTCGCACCCAGACGAACCGGTCCGGTCGGTCGAGGTCGCGGAATTGGCCCACCACCTCGATGCCGAGGTCCTCTTGGGACTCGACGAACTCCCGGTCGAACAGTTCGATCAGCACGTCCCGCTGACCGGGGTGCAGGGTGTATTGGCGCAGCTCGAAGATCTGACTCATCGCTCTCCTAGTCAGTAGAGCGCTCTGTATAGTCGCCGTATGGGAAAACCGCAATCGGATCCGCGTGGTGGCAGAGAGCGCCTGATCACGGCCACGGTCGGGTTGCTCAGCCGGCAGGGCTACGAGGCGACCGCCGTCAAGCAGATCACCACCGAGGCCGCTGCCCCGATGGGTTCGTTCTACTTCCACTTCCCCGGCGGCAAGGAGGAACTCGCGCTCGCTGCCCTTCGTCAGGGTGCGGAGGGCGTCGACGCACTGCTCACTGAGACGCTCGCCCGGGCGACGGCGCCGGAGGAGGGGCTCGCCGACTGCGCGCTCGCGCTCGCCGACGTGCTCACCCGTTCGGACTGGCTGGACGGGTGTCCGGTAGCCGCGACCGCGCTGGAATCGATCGGACGCTCGCCCGTGCTGCGGGCCGCCGCGGCGGAGGCGTTCGAACGGTGGATCGCCACGCTCCAGCACCACCTGGTGCGAGCCGGAGTGGCCGACGCGCCCGCTCGGTCGCTGGCGAACGCCGCCCTGGCGCTCCTGGAAGGTGCCGAGATGCTGGCGCGCGTCCAGGGAAGCGCTGAGCCTCTCCACGACGCTGCCTCCGCGTTGCGCGTGCTCGCCCGCACCGCCATCCCCTCCGTCCGCTGACGACCGCGCGGTCACGGGGTCGCCGGCGCCGCTCCCCTCGGGAAACGGTGAACTGGACGTACAGTTCACTTGAACCGGAGTCAGGAGTGGGTATGCCAACGTGGTTCATCACCGGCGCCGGGCGCGGGCTCGGCCTCGCCATGGCGGAGAAAGCTCTGGAATCGGGCGCGAACGTCGTAGCGACCGGCCGGGACGCAACGCAGATCGAGGCGGCGTTCGCGGGCTCCGCGTCCGAACGGGTGCTTTCCGTCGCACTCGACGTCACCAGCGAGCACCAGGCGGTCGCCGCCGTGGAGGCGGCGATCGACCGCTTCGGCGGCATCGACGTCGTGGTCAACAACGCGGGCCGAGGGCTGCTGGGCGCTGTGGAGGAGGCCTCGGCAGCCGAGGTCGAGGCGGTCTTCGCGACGAATGTCTTCGGCCTGCTCTCCGTGGTGCGCGCGGTCCTCCCGCACCTTCGCTCCCGCGGCCAGGGGCACATCGTCAACATCGGCTCGATGGGTGGCTTCGCGCAGGTGGCCGGCTGGGGCGTCTACGGGGCGACCAAATTCGCGGTCGAGGGGCTGACCGAGGCGATGCGCGCCGAGCTGGCACCGCTGGGGATCGGGGTGACCGTCGTCGAACCGGGCAGCTTCCGCACCGACTTCCTCGACGCCACCTCTCTGCACGCCACCGCCCGCGAGATCGCCGACTACGCCGGGACGGCCGGACGGGTACGCCACGCGGCTGCCGCGGCCAACCACGGCCAGCTCAACGATCCGGCCAAGGGAGCAGAGGCGATCCACACCGCGGTGACCTCGCCGAACCCGCCCCTCCGACTCCAGCTCGGCCCCGACGCGGTGGCCATGGTGGAAGACAAGCTCGAGTTCGTCCGCAAAGAGCTCGACGAGTGGCGCGCGCTCGGCTCGTCCACGCTGCTCACCGCGGACGACGGTCGATGACGCCGGATCCCGGCGCACGTCCGCCGAGCGCGCGCAGCGTCCGCACCCGCCGGGCCGTCCTGGACGCCACGGCGGCGCTACTGGCCGAGGGCGGCCTCGGAGCCGCCACCATCGACGCGATTCGCGATCGCTCGGGCGTCTCCAAGACGACCGTCTACAAGCACTGGCCCAACCGTCTGTGCGTCGCCGTCGACGCCTTCGCCGACCGGTTGGCCCTCGACGCCGCCTTGCCGGACACCGGCACCGCCCGCGGTGACCTCGTCGAGCAGATCCGTCGCGTCGCCAGGTTCTACGCGTCCCCGATCGGCCGGGTCTTCGCTCAGCTGCTTGCCGCCGCCGCTCAGGATCCCGACGCGGCCGGGTGGTTGCGCGACCGCTTGCTAAACAGCCGACGCGACGGCGCCCAGCAGCTCTGGGGGCGGGCGGTCGCTCGCGGCGAGGCCCGAGATCTCGACCCCGACATCGCCCTCGACGTCGCGTTCGGACCGGTGATGTGGCGCTTGCTGCGCGGGCAGAAACCGTTCACCGAAGCCGAGGCGGGCCAGGTGGCGGACGCGGTCCTCGACGGGCTGCTCGCTGCGACTCCGCGCGAGCGCCCGTTGCCGGTGTCACGGGGGACCGCCTCCGGCGACGGGTGAGAGGCGGGCTCACCCGAGGTCCCAGCGGGCCAGCGGGCCGGGCTCGTACCGGCAGACGGCTCCCGTGCGGATGTGCTCGTAGAGGTGCCGGCCGAGCGCCGGGTCGACCTCGGCGATGCGGAGCAACGCGCCCACGATCGCTTTGCGCACCGCGACCCGGGCTCGTTCGGCCGTGGAACCGGTGCTGCGGCGTCGTCCGCCGAGTCCGAGCGCGGCGTCGAGTTGCTCGGCGAGCGCATCGCGCTCGGTGCTGAGCCGGGAGTCCTCGTTGTCCCCGAGCAGCTGATCGAGCTCGGTCAGGCGACGCCGGTACGCGGCGATCGCCTGCTCGTCGAGGAGGTCACCCGTGTCGGCTTGAAGAACCGTCGCCTGACCGGCTCCGGCGCTCATCAGGTCCAGCGCGCTGATGTCGGTTCCGGGAGCCGACAGGAGGAGGTGCAGGTAGCCCAGGCCGCGCACGCTGGGCACCGTCGCCGACCCGGCCCGCCACAACCGACCTCCCGGAAGCGGGTGCAGGACGAACGTCTCGGCGTGCCGCGCCGAGGGCGCCGACCAGCGTTCCAGGCGTGCGCGCCACCAACTCGCACCGATCCGCTGGTAGGTGGTCAGCGCCTGGTCGCGCAGCCGGTGGGCGGTCGCGTCGTGGCCGAGCAGGGCATGACCGCGGGCGAGGGTGTCGTCGGTGACGCCGTGGAACATCACGGCGCCGGCGTTGATGACCGCGCGGCCCTCGTACGCGGTGAGCAGGTCGGTGGCGGCGTCCACGACATCGAGGGCGTCGGTGGCGATCGCGGCTTCCAGGGTGCACTGGAGGGTGAGCAGCCAGTCGGCGTCGCGGGGCAGGCCGGCGAGGATGTTCGGGCTGAGATGCCCGACCAGGGCGGCCGCGCGGTCGAGCCGGCCCGCTCCGACCCAGACCCAGGCTCCTTCGGCCAGAATCGTCGGGGACCCCTCGGCGAGCCCGAACTCCTCGAAGACGACCGCTTCGTCGGCGCAGGTCTCCTCGTCTCCGGCCAGGAGGGCCGGGTAGGCGGTCATCGCGTGGAGCACGTTCTCGTGATCGGCGATGAAAGTCGCGGCCGCCGCATCCCGGGCGACGCTGCGCAGGTAGGCGGCGGTGTCGAAGCGGCCCCGCAGCAGGTCGACGGCCAGGCGGCGGGACGCGCCGAAGAACCGGGCCTCCGCCGACTGTTCACCGAGCCTCTCGAGCGCCCGGAGCTGACGATGGACAGCGGGCAGGTCGAGCGTCTCGAACGCGACGGTCAGGCCCCAGAGGTGGGCCTGCTGGCGAGCCCGGGATTCGAGCAGATGCGCGACCGTCTCGTCGAGCTCGGCCGCCCAGGCCCGACGGCGCGAGAGGTCGTCCGGTCCCCAGTGGGCGGTCAGCGTCGCGTCCAGACAATCGGCGAGTACGGCCGGATCCGAGCCGCCGCGTGCGAACGCGACGGCCTGGTCGGCGAAGCCGATCGCCCGGGCCGGCTGACCGCTGTAGGCCCACGTCCGCGCGATCGTGGCCGCGAGCCGCGCTTTCGCGACGGGGTCGTCGACCTGCACGTAGACCGCGTGCAGCCGGGCCGGGAGCAGACCGGCGCCGACGTCGAAGCGCTGTCCGCGAGACAACCCGAGTACGGCTCGGGTCGCCGCGGACAGGTCTCCGGCGGCGAGCGCGAGGGTGGCGACCTCGTCGTAGGTGGCCATCGCGTCAGCTCCTCGACCGGCCGCCAGCAAGCGGTCGGCCCGGTCGAGGAGATCGCCGATCGGCTCGGTCACGGTCGCAACAATGTCACTTCCGCCTCGTGACGGCGTACCGCCGCGAGATCCCAGTCTCCGCAGCAGTAGATCGCGAAGTCGCTGATCAAACCGTCGGTCACGTCGGCGCGGAACATCTCGCGGCAGTACCACGGCGCGCCGGACGCGTCGGTCCAGCGTTCTTCGATCTGCATGACCCATCCGACCGGCGTCGGTTCCAGGCGCTCGACCCGGATCGTGCCGGTGAACGGATGATCCGTCCGACGGATCTCGACCAGATCGGCGGCGTTGTCGGTCTGCAGCCGCCAGTGGGGCAGCGTGATGTCACCGAACACGTCGGGGGCGAACACCTCGTCGGCCCCCTCGCCGGTCTCCATCCACCGCACGAACCGGGCTGCCACGGCGGGGCCGACTCGCGTCACGTCGAGGTCGGCCGTCACGACGGCACCTCCGCCAGATTGGCGCCGATCACGGACTGGACGGCCTGTAACTCGGACGTCGGGCTGAACTCGACGATGCTGGTTCCGGCGGTGATCAGCGGCAGGTGCCCCGGGGGTGCGTAGTACGCGTCGCCCTCGCCGTAGGTCTCTTCGTGGTCCGGCCACCGGAACGTGATCTGGCCTCCGGTCACCATGCCCCAGTGCGGGCAACTGCACCGATCCTGCGGAAGTCCCACGAAGAACTCGGCCGGATCGACGTCGACGGGAAAGCTCTCGAACGCGACCGTGTAGTCGCCCACCTCGGCGTACCGGCCCTGGATCAACTCCTCGTCGACCGTCACCGGCGTGCTCATCGGACTGGCTCCGGGCATCGCTACCTCCTCGAAATCGGACGTGCTGATACCTGGACCTGCGTGACGCCGGAACTCACACCTGTGACTCCGACGGCTCACGCCGGTGCCGCTCCGGGCGTTCCGGCCCGGGTCAACGGACGAACGCGTCCGCCGCCGCGACGACGACTCGATTCCGTCCGTCCGCCTTCGCGCGATAGAGCGATTCGTCGGCAGCGAGTGTCAGCTGTTCGGGCGTGCGGGCATTGTCCGGACTCGCCGCCACGCCGATCGACACGGTCACCTGGAGCCCGGATCCGTCCTGGAGCGCAACGGGTGTGCCGCAGATCGATTGCCGAACGCGTTCGGCGACGGCTTGCAGTTGCTCGGCATTCGTGGCCGTCACTATGGCCGCGAACTCCTCGCCGCCGTAGCGAGCGACGACGTCTCCGAGGCGAACCGATTTCGTGAGACGCTGTGCGATCTCTTTCAGGACGACATCACCGGCCTGATGGCCGTACTTGTCGTTGACCTGCTTGAAGTGATCGGCATCGAGCATGAGCAAGCCGACGCGATTCCCGACCCGGTCCGCGCCGGCCATGGCGACGACGAGTGCCTCGTCGAAGAACCGACGCGTGTGCAACCCGGTCAACCCGTCCGTAACCGCCAGTTGGCGTTGGCCGACCACGAGCAGCCAGACTCGCAGCAGCACCAAGCCGGTGAGGGCGGCGCAGCCTCCTCCCACCACGCGTATCTCCCAGGACGCCCACGAATCGCTACCGATGACGAGAATCGCCGGTGGCACGAGTGACAGGATCGTCATCGTCGCCACCCGCTGCCCGGAGACGGGCGGCCCGGCGGAGGCCGGGCTCTCGGAGAGCAAGGCCATCGAAGGGTGCAGCGCGGCGGCGGCGAAGAGTGGGGCGGACGCGAGAAGCGGTGCGATGGGCGGACTGAGGGGCATTTCGGCGAAAAGGCCGTCGAGTGCCGCGAGCAAATTGGCGGTGTCGCCGAGCAATTGCAAGCCGATCGCGGCGCAGAGCAGGGCGAGCGACGGTATCAGACGGCTGGGTGTGAGTATCAACTTCACGACCGCGACCACGAGGACGAGGTCGAAGACCGGATTGGCCGCAGCAACGACCGCCTGCAACTTCGCATCGCCGCTCGCCGTCACCGTGGGTTCGATCGTGAAGAGGACCGAGGGAATTCCCGCACTGACCGCGACGATTCCCAGGTCGATCCAGTTAGCGGTGTCGGAGTCGACGCGGCGTCGATGGGACCAGAGCAGCAGGGCGGCGATCAGCGGGGGATAGCCGGCCAGGAAAAACGCATAGCTGACGTCGACCGGCACCGTCATCCCGGGCACCAGCAAGCTTCCGAATGCCAGCGTGCAGCCGAGGCAGATCAACCCCTGGTAGGCGAGAAGGCACCACCAGGGCAGCAGGGAGACCGGGCGGTACCGCCGGATTCCGACGACGATCCCGGCCCACCCGAGCACCTCACCCAGGATCAGCACACCGGATGCCACCCGCAGGCTCCCGCCCAGCGGTCCGAAGCCGAGGAACAGCACCGCGGACAGGGGCGCCATGAGCACGAACCAGAACGGCGTCCAGAAGAGCCGCGCCGCAGGCATCCTGGCCATGGAAAGTCTCCCGGTTCGACCGTGCGGAGCGACGCCGATCCGGCCGGGCGCGACTCCGTTTTTCCATCGGCACGGCCCGCGCTCACCTGAGACGTGCACGGGGGGTCGTCGGGGGCCACGGTGCGGTGCGTCACGCTCGCGGGCGGTTCAGTGAGCCGGCTCCGCGGTGAGTAGCGATCGGACGAGGCGCTCGACGATGTCTTCGAGGGTTGCCGGGATGTCGCGGTCGAAGCTGAGGTAGCGGCGTACGGCCGCGTAGGGCACGTCGACGACGACGAGGAGTATTTCCGCGGTCGGGAGTCCGGTCGCGGTCTTGAGGTCGGTTACCAAGCGGCGGACGTCGTCGTCCCAGCGGGCCTGGTCGGCTTCTCGCCAGGTGCGGCTCTCCGCGGGCCAGGCGTCGGGCTCGAAGGAGCCGAGGCCGGTGAGCAGTACCCGGGCGTCGGCCGGGTGGGCGCGGCACCACGAGACGGTGCGGCGTCCCAGAGCGGTCGCCGCGGCCACGGGCTCATCGGTGAACAGCGGGTACAGCTCGGTGTGGAAGCTCTGCACGGCCCGGTTCCAGACGGCGGCCAGCAGCGCCGCGCGGTTGGGAAAGCGGTGGTAGACGGAGCCGCTGGAGACCCCGGCTTCCCGGATGACGCCGGCGATCGTGATGGCGTCCGCGCTCCCGGCCGTGAGCAGTCGTGCGGCCGCGTCGAGGATCGTCGAGGTGTCGTGGACGAGGCGCGGCATGGGTTGAAGATAGCGAATCCACCTTCTAGAGTATGTCCTCTAGAAGGTCACCTCTAGAATCGGAGCCTCGTGCGAAGCCTCGTTCTCGTCGGTCCCCGACGCCTGGAATGGCAGGACCCGCCGGCGCCCCGCCTGTCCGCACCGACGGACGCCCTGTTGCGCCCGATCGCCTCAGCCGCCTGCGACCTCGATCGCCGGATCGTGGCCTCGCCGTCGCCCTTCGAGCCGCCTTTCGCCCTCGGCCACGAGGCGGTCGGCGAGATCGTCGACCTCGCCGGCGACACCGCCGGCCTGCGGGTCGGCCAGCGGGTGGTCATTCCTTGGCACATCAGCTGCGGAACCTGCGAAAACTGCCGACGTGACCTGCCCGGGGCCTGTGTCTCGGTGCCGCGCCTCGCGTCCTACGGCACGAGCGTCGGCGGGCACTGGGGCGGTTTGTTCGACGAGTTGGTCCGCGTCCCGTGGGCCGAGCACAACCTCACGCCGTTGCCGCCGGCCGTCGATCCGTTCCTGGCCGCGTCCGCCGCCGACAACCTCACCGACGCCTTCCAGGCCGTCCGTCCGACCCTGGCCGCCCACCCCGACGCCGAGGTGCTCGTCGTGGGCGGCACGGTCAGCCTCGGGTTGCTGACGACCCTGAGCGCCGTCGGCCTGGGAGCCGCGAAGGTCACCTACCTCGACACCGACGGGACGCGATGCGCGACGGCCTCTGCCCTGGGCGCGACCGCCGTCCCCGTGAGCGCGTATCCCGACCGGCTCGAGGGCAGATTTGACCTGGTCGTGGATGCTTCGGCGGCCACGGAGGGCTTTCGCTGCGCCCTGCTGTCCACCCGCCCCGGCGGCACGTGCGTCATCCGGTCCGTCTACTTCGCCGAGCTGCGCCTGCCGTATTTCACTCTGTACGCAACCGGCATCAACCTCGTCACCGGGCCGCCCCACGCCAGCCCACACGTCCCCGAGGTACTGCGGCTGATCGACGACGGAACCCTGGACCCGTCGCCCGTCCTGGCCGGTCCGTTCAGCTACGACGACGCGGTCGAGATACTGCGGGAACCGCCGCCGGCCAAGCCGGTCTTCACGCACGGCGAGCCACCCGACGATGCGCGTCCGCTGATCCACCGTAATAGCGGACAGTAACTGTCCTCTACGGCTGCGAGTGTCGTTCTTGCGAGAACACCGCGCAGATATCCACGAGGAGCACCGAATGTCCGTGAACACGGTCGCGCACCTGAACTTCCACGGCGAAGCCAGTGAGGCGCTGAACTTCTACCAGTCGGTCTTCGGAGGCGAGGTCCAGATCGCCACCTACGGCGACTTCGGCATGCCCAAGGACCAGCCCGACGCGGAGAAGGTGGTCTTCGGGCAGATCGTCGCTCCCAACGGATTCCGCGTGATGGCCTACGACGTGCCCGGTGCGGCGGCTCCCCAGGGGCCCGCGCCGACGACCAGGCGCGCGCACGGCACCACGATCACCACCGAGAAGTTCTTCCTCTCGGTGCGAGGTGAGACGGCGGAGGAGGTCGGTGCACTCTGGGAGACGCTGTCGGCCGGCGCCACGATCGTCGAACCGTACGGCCCGGCGCAGTGGGCGCCGGCGTTCGGGATGCTGACCGATCGGTTCGGCGTCACCTGGATCCTCGACGTCGCCGCCTCGTACTGAGGCCGTGACCGAGAGCGGGCCCCGGTCGTGACGGCGCGCGTACGCTGCTCGCCGCGGCCGGGCCCGCGCCCGGGCACACCACCGCGGCCGAGGCTCACTACCCCAGGGAGCACGATGATCATCGCGAAGGCAGACGTCGTCGTCACCAGCCCCGGCCGCAACTTCGTCACGCTCCGCCTGGAGACCGAGGACGGTCTGGTGGGGTGGGGCGACGCCACCGTCAACGGCCGCGAGCTGGCCGTCGTCTCCTACTTGCGTGATCACGTGGTGCCACTACTCGCCGGCAGGGACGCCGGGCGCATCGAAGACACCTGGCAGTTCCTCTACCGCGGCGCCTACTGGCGGCGCGGACCGATCACGATGGCGGCGATCGCGGCCGTCGACATGGCGTTGTGGGACATCAAGGGCAAGGCCGCCGGGATGCCCGTCTACCAGTTGCTCGGCGGCGCCTCCCGGAACGGGTTGCTGGCCTACGGGCATGCGTCGGGGCGGGACCTGCCCGAGATCTTCGACAGTGTGCGCGAGCACCTGTCGCAGGGCTACCGGGCCATCCGGGTGCAGGCGGCCGTGCCGGGGCTGCGGTCGATCTACGGCATCGCCGCGAACACCGCGGAGGACGGGGTGCGCTACGACCACGAGCCGGCTCAGCGCGGTGCGTTGCCGGCCGAGGAGGACTGGGACACGCGCTCCTACCTGCGTCACCTCCCGACCGTCTTCGAGGCCGTGCGCGCCGAATTCGGACCCGGGCTGCCGCTTCTGCACGACGCCCACCATCGGCTGACGCCGATCCAGGCCGCGAAACTCGCGAAGTCGCTGGAGCCCTACGACCTCTTCTGGCTGGAGGACGTCACCCCGGCCGAGAATCCGGAGGCCTTGAGGCCGGTGCGTCAGCACTCCGTCACGCCGCTGGCGATCGGGGAGGTCTTCAACACCGTCTGGGACTACCAGCAACTCGTCCGGGAGCAGCTCATCGACTACGTGCGTGGTGCGGTGACGCACATGGGCGGTATCACCCCTCTGAAAAAGACGCTCGAGTATGCCGCTCAGTACCAGATCAAGTCGGGCATGCACGGCCCGACGGACATTTCGCCGGTGGGGATGGCGGCGGCGATGCACCTGGGGCTGAGCATCCACAACTTCGGTATCCAGGAGTACATGAAGCACGACGCGCGGACCGACGCGGTCTTCCGGCAGAGCTTCACGTGGGAGAACGGCTACCTGCATCCGGGCGACGAGCCGGGGCTGGGTGTGTCGCTCGAGCTCGACGAGGCCGGAAAATATCCGTATCAGCAGGCCTATCTACCGTACAACCGGCTGGCCGACGGCACCGTACACGACTGGTGAAGCTGGGCCTGACGTCATCCGTACAGATGACAACCGCCTAGGCGATTGCGTCAGACTTGGCGCCGCCCGGGCCACTGTCTCCGGCGCCGGCGACGCGTACCGGCTCGCCGTCGACGTCCACGATCCGGGCCGCCGCGGCCCCGGGCCGCCGTCCGCGCAGCCGGGTCGACCCACCGCGACGTGAGCAGGCAGATACGCGGCACCATCCGTCTCGGGCCCGAGGTCTCGCCGTGTCGCGGGGTCCGATCCGGGAACGGCGAGCCGCACCGGACGGCGGACTCTCGAACCCGATTTGGTTCAGTGTCATGTCAACTACCTCCGGCTCCGGATTTGGGGGTCACGCGAACTGCCCGAACGGCACCCGGCCCTGGTCCTACCTGCGGTTTTGACTGGACCGACGGAATGGATGGCGGCCATTCCGGATCGCGGAGAATTCGCGAATCGTCGTTGGCCGAAATGAACGATCCCTCCGCTCTCGCAATTTCGACGCCGCCAGAAACCAGCGCTATTCAGCACGCGTAATCGAGTCGCGACGAATTCCGATTCCACCGGCCACCGAGTAACCGCACCCCTCGCCGAGGGGCGGTTGAGCAGCGTGGACGGCGGTTGGAAGCACGTCGTCGGCCCGACGTCAAACCTATTTTCGGCGTGCCGAAATCGATCGGTCACCTGAGCGTAAAACGGAGAAAATAGTTGTTTGAGAGTTCAAGTACCCAAGTAGGATCGGATGGCGCGAATCGCACCTGAGTTCAATCGAGCTCCGGTTTGGAGTCCGCAGCTAACGTCGGAACGGCTTGCAGAAATCGGAATCACTCGGGGGTCCGATGCGCCAGCCTTTTCGCGCTGTCATTAATCCGTCACCGAACAACGCCACAAGTTTTTCCCGCTTACCTGATCCAACGGCTCCACTCCGCCCGCCTCGCCACGGCGTGCCGGGAGTGCTGGAGGCGATCCGCCGACACGTCGATGTCCGGCCCGACGCGGTCGCCGTCGAGGGAGTGGGCGGCACCTACACCTACGCGGAGCTCGACCGGGCGCGGGCCCGGACCGGGGCCGCGCTGGAAGCCGCCGGAGTCGAGGCCGGACAGACGGTCGCGATCCTGACCAGTCGGACGACCGCGTTGCCCGGCGCGCTGCTCGGCGTTCTCGGGCTCGGCGCCCGGTGGTTACTGCTCGACCCGGGCCACCCGCCCGAGCGGGTCGCCCGCTTCGCGGCCGCCGCTGACGCCCGGGCGGTGCTGCTGTGCCCGGGGGCGGTGCTACCCGCGCTACCCGCCGCGCTCGGCAGCCTGCCCCGCGTCGGCCCGGAGGTTCTCACGCAGCGGCAGCATGACGGGGGCGCGCAGAACGACCGGGTCGCGCGGGCCGACCGGCGCGGTTATCTCATGGCCACGTCGGGCACGACCGGCGAGCCGGCGCTGATCAGCACCCGCGAGCGTCCGCTGGCGTCCTTTCTCGCCTGGTACGCGGCTCGGTTCGAGTTGGGTCCCGAGGACACCGGCGCCGTCCTGTCAGGGCTCGTCCACGATGCCTTGCTGCGGGACCTGTTCGTGCCGCTGTCGGTCGGCGGGCGCGTGTACGTCCCGGAACAGGACCTGCTCCGGGACCCCGACCGGCTGCTCGGCCGCCTCGACGAGGCGCGGGTCACGATCGCGCACCTGACACCGCAGCTGGCTCGGGTGCTGGCGCGTTCCGGGCGGCGGATGCCGCGGCTGCGCCTGATCGTGGTCGCCGGCGACAAATCGAGAAGCGCCGATTTCGACGCCCTGCGCGAGCTCGCCCCGGCCGCCGAGATCGTCGACGGCTACGGCACCACCGAGACCCCGCAGCTCCACGCCTACGGGGCACTCGCGGCGCTCCACGGAGTGGAAGGTAGCCAGCTTCTCGTCGTGGACGACCAGGGCGAGCAGGCCGGCGTCGGTGTCGTGGGCGAAGTGCTGATCCGCAGCCACAATCTGGCCGACGGCTATGTGCCCGGTGCGGCGCGGGCCGATGCGTTCGGCCCGAATCCGTTCCGCGCCGATCCGGCCGACCGGGTCTACCGCACCGGCGACCTGGGCCGGTACAACCCGGACGGTTCCGTCACCCTGGCCGGCCGACTCGATCACCAGGTCAAGATCCGCGGGCACCGCGTCGAGCTCGGCGAGGTCGAGGCCGTGCTGCGCGCACACCCGGAGGTGGTCGACGCCGTCGTCGCCGCCGGAACCGATGCCAGCGGCGAACTGGCGCTGGCGGCCTACGTCCAGTGGGGGGAGGACGGCGGGCAGACCTCGTACGCACAGCTCCATGACCTGCTCGCCGACCGGCTCCCGGGCCACGCCGTACCCGCGACGCTCACCGCCCTGCCCCGTCTGCCGCTGACACCGGCCGGCAAGGTCGACCGGGCCGCGCTACCCGACCCGGCGCTATCCGATCCGGCGCGGGCCGGCCGGCCGGAACCCGACAGCAGCCGAAGTGAGACCGAACGCCTCGTGGCCAGGGTCTGGCGGGAGGTCCTGGGCGTCCCTCGGATCGGCCCGGACGACAGCTTCTTCGCCCTCGGCGGCCACTCGCTCTCGCTGGTCGCTGTGCACGCCCGGCTCGCGCCCGCGGTCGATGGCGAGCTGACGCTGGTCGATCTGTTCAGCTACCCCACGCTCCGCTCCCTGGCCCGCTACCTCGACGGCGTAGCAGGCACCGAACCGCGCGGCCGTGCCGCCCAGCGCGCCGCCGCCCGGCGCAATCCACCCCACCGCGCGGCGCTCCGCCGTCCGGCCCCTGCTGATCTGGCTCAGGAGATCCGTTGACTACCGCGCAGCTACCCGCCCCGCCCGTGGAACCGATAGCGATCGTCGGGATGTCGGTGACCGTTCCGGGCGCCCCCGACCTCGCGACTTTCTGGGAAAACCTGGCCGGCGGCGTCGAGTCGATCCGCTTCTACAGCCGCGAGGAGCAGGCCGCGCTCGGTGTTCCGCGGTCCCGTCTGGACGACCCGGGGTTCGTGCCGGCCGCGGCCGCACTCGACGATCCGGGGCTGCTCGACGCCGGGTTGTTCGGGATGACGCCCCGCGAGGCCGAGCTCCGTGACCCGCAGCAGCGCCTCTTCCTGGAGCTCGCCCATACCGCGCTGGAAGACGCCGGCTACGACCCGAGCCGCTACCCCGGTGACATCGGCGTCTACGGCGGCAGCGGACCCGACGAGTACCAGTGGCGCAACATCCGCCGGAACCCGGCCGTCTACGGCAGCGCCGGCGGCTTCGCGGTCGCCACCGCCAACCACGCCAGCTACCTGTCGACGTTCACCTCCTTCCGGCTCGATCTGCGCGGGCCGAGCGTCAGCGTGCAGACCGCCTGCTCGACCTCGCTGGTCGCCGTCCACCTCGCGTGCGAAGCCCTCCGCAACGCCGAATGCGACATGGCGCTGGCCGGAGCAACCGCCATCGACGTCCCGCACGGCTGGGGCTACGTGCACGCCGAAGGCGGCATCATGTCCCCCGACGGACACTGCCGCGCCTTCGACGCCCGGTCCGGCGGCACGCTCTGGGGTAGCGGGGGCGGGATCGTCGTACTCAAGCGTCTCTCGGCCGCGATCGCCGACGGCGACACCGTCCGGGCCGTCATCCTCGGGAACGCGATAAACAACGACGGTGCCGACAAACTCGGGTTCACGGCGCCCAGCGTCAGCGGCCAGACCGCCGTGATCCGTGAGGCCCTGGGGCTCGGCGGGGTCGACCCGCGCACGGTCAGCTACGTCGAGGCGCACGGCACCGCTACCGCGCTCGGCGACCCCATCGAGGTAGCGGCGCTGAGCAGCGCGTTCAGCACCGGAACCACGGATGGTCCGACGCAGTGGTGCGCCCTGGGCTCGGTGAAGACGAACATCGGGCACCTGAGCGCCGCCTCCGGCGTGGTCGGGCTGATCAAGACCGTGCTCGCGTTCCAGCACGAGAAGATCCCGCCGAGCCTGCACTACGAGACCCCGCATCCCAAGATCGACTTCGCGACCGGGCCGTTCTACGTCAACGCGGCTCTCTCGCCCTGGACCCGCCCGGCGAGCGGGCGCCGCCGGGCCGGCGTCAGCTCGTTCGGCGTCGGCGGAACGAACGCGCACCTCGTGCTCGAGGAAGCTCCGACGACGGCGCCCGCACGGAACCAGCCGCGCACCCGGCTGATCCGGCTGAGCGCGCGGTCCGCCGGCGCCCTCGGCACGGCCGTGGAACGGCTGCACCAGCACCTCGAGGGGCACCCCGAACTCGAGCTCGGCGACGTCGCGTCCACTCTCGAACACGGCCGCCGGACCCACGCGCACCGGGGGTACCTGGTGGCCCGGAACCTGGCCGACGCCAAGGCCGGCCTGGCCGACCCGCGACGCTGGCGCTCCGGCGCCGCGCCTCGGCAACCGGGCCGGGTGGCATTCCTGTTCTCCGGGCAGGGCTCCCAGTACCCAGGGATGGGTGCGGGCGTTTACCGTGCCGAGCCCGCCTACGCGGCGGTCATCGACGAGTGCAGCGAGTTCCTGCGCGGGCCACTCGGCCTCGACCTGCGTGATCTGCTGCTGGCCGATCCGGACGGCGCCGACGACCGGCTCACCGCGACCGCGCTCGCCCAGCCCGCGCTGTTCACGGTGGAGTACGCGCTGGCCCGGTGGTGGGCCGAGCACGGTGTGGAACCGGCCGCGATGCTCGGGCACAGCATCGGCGAGTACGTGGCGGCCACGCTCGCCGGCGTGTTCTCGCTGTCGGACGCGCTGACGCTGGTGACGCGGCGCGGTGCCCTGATGCAGGCCGCGCCGCCGGGCGCGATGCTCTCGCTCCGGCTCGACGAGGCCGTGCTCCGCGCGGAGCTGCCGGCCGGCCTGGCGGTGGCGGCGGTGAACGGACCGGAAAGCTGCGTCGTGGCCGGTCGGGTCGACGACGTGTCGGGCTACGCCGCCACACTGGCCGAACGTGGCGTCGCCCATGCTCGGCTGCGTACCTCGCACGCGTTCCACTCGCCGCTGATGGAGCCGGTTCTGGAGGAGTTCCGCTCGGCGGTGGCCGGCGTGGTCCGGAACCGGCCGGAACGGCCGCTGCTGTCCAACCTCACCGGTGGGTGGGCCGACCCCGAGGCCGTGACCAGCCCGGACTACTGGGTCGACCACCTGCGGGGCACGGTCCGATTCGGCGACAACCTCGCCGCTCTGCTGGCCCAGGGCGACTGGACGCTGCTCGAAGTGGGTCCCGGCGGCCAACTCGCGGCCCTCGCCCGCCAGGTCGCGCCGGTGCCGCCGGTGGCCAGCCTGCCCGCTGCCGGCCACCGCGGTACCGATGGCGGCCGAGAGAGCACCGGCGACGATCACGCGACGCTGCTGGCCGCCGCCGGCGAGCTCTGGATACGTGGCGCGGCGCAGACCGCGGCGGGTGGGCACGCGCCGGCCCGCCGGATCCCGCTGCCCACGTACCCGTACGAACGCCGCCGTTACTGGGTCGAGCCGACGACCGCCGAGGAGCCGGCGCCGGCGCCGGCCCCGAGCGGCCCACGAGGAATCGAGGAGTGGTTCGCGGTCCCCACCTGGCGACAGCTCCCGCCGGCCCCGGCACCCACGTCGCCGGAGGCAGCGACGCTGATCATCGGTGAAGGGTCCGACGTGGAACTGCTGGCGCACCGGCTGCGGACACCGGGGAGCCAAGGCCCGGAGGTGGTGACGCCGGACGAGGCCCTGCGTCGTCTCTCTCCGGGAAGCACGCTGCCCGGACGCATCGTGTACGCGGCCGCGTGGGGCGCCGAACCCGCCGCGGCCGACCCGGCGGCGGTCCGGGCCGCGTTCGACGTCGGGTTCTACGGCGTCCTGAGCCTGGCCCAGGCCTTGGCCGCCGCCCAGCCGGAGCACCCGATCCACCTGGATGTCGTCACCACCGGCACCCAGGCCGTCGTCGGCGACGACGTGTCGTCACCGGAGCACGCCACGCTCGCCGCCGCCGCGCTGGTCCTGCCGCTCGAGTTGCCCTGGCTGACGGCCCGGCTGATCGACGCGCCCCGACGGGACTCCGCCGTCGAGGCGGTGGCGGCAGAAATCCGCGCGCCGCACGACGCCCCGGCGGTGGCGTTGCGGGGCGGCCGGCGCTGGATACGCGGCTGGGAGCACGTACCGGTTCCGGCCGTACGGCCCGGCCGGTTCTTGCAGCCCGGCTCGGTCTGCCTGGTCACCGGCGGCCTGGGCGGGATCGGGATCACGATCGCCGAGCAGCTTGCCGTGCGCGACGGCATCCGGCCGGTCCTGCTTTCGCGGACGCCGCTGCCGGAGCGCGCCGCCTGGGACGCTCACCTCGCCGTCCACGGCGCGAGCGACCGGATCGGGCGGGCCATCGCGGCGATCCGCCGGATCGAGGGTGCGGGCGCGGAGGTGCTGGTACTGGCGGCCGACGTCACCGATCCGGACGACCTGGCGTCCGTGCGCAGCGCGGTGTTCACGGCGTTCGGGCGGCTCGACGCGATCGTGCACGCCGCAGGCGTCGCGGGCGGCGGGATGGCGGAGGTCAAGGAGCGCGGTCAGGCCGAAGCGGTGCTGGCGCCGAAGGTGTTCGGCACGCTCGCCCTGTCCCGCGCCTTCGGCGACCTGCCGCTGGACGCGGTGGTGCTGTGCGCGTCGGTCACCGGAGTGGCCGGCGGTTTCGGGCAGGTGGACTACTGCGCGGCCAATGCGTTCCTGGACGCGATCGCGCAGGCAGGGACCGCTTTCGCCGGCCGCGTGATCTCGGTCGACTGGGGCAGTTGGCTGGAGGTCGGGATGGCGGCGGAGGTGGCCGCACCGAGCGCGTTCCGGGCCCTGCAGCGCGGTGTGGTCACCGCATCGATCGCCGACCCGCTGCTGAGCACCGTCCATCGGGCACCCGGCAGCGACACCGCCTGGTGCACCGGGACGATCGGGCCGCGCACCCACTGGGTGCTCGACGAACACCGACTGGACGGCCGGCCGGTGCTGCCGGGTACGGCGCACCTCTCCGCCCTCGTCGCGGCCGCCCGCGCGGCCTACCCCGCAGGAATCGTCGAGCTGACGGACGTCACCCTGACCGAACCGCTGACGGTGGACGACGACGGGCAGGCGGAGCTCCGGGTGGCGTTCGTCGAGGGCACCGACGACGTCGACTTCCAGCTGAGCAGCCGGTCGAGTGGCCACGACCAGGTTCACGCGCGCGGCACCGTGATCCGGACCAGCGGGCCGGGGCAAGCCCCGATCCACGACCTGGCGGCGATCCGAGCGCGGTGCGCGCAGCCGGCGCCGCGCCGCATGCTCACGTTCTCGCACAGCGGGCTGTTCCGGTTCGGACCGCGCTGGAACTGCCTTCGACAGATCACGGTCGGCGGCGACGAGGAGCTGGCCCGGTTGGAGGCGCCCGCACTCGTCGCCGACGAACTGGAGCAGTGGCCGCTGCACCCCGCCCTGTTGGACGAGGCACTCTCGTTCGCGGCCGGCCGCTCCGAAGGTCACTTCCTGCCGCTGGGCTACGGCCGGATGGTGGTACGTGCGCCGCTGACCGCGCAGTGCTGGAGCCACCTGCGCTACCGCGACACCCGCAATCCGAAGATCCTGGTCGCCGACGTGACGATCGTCGACGACGAGGGCCGGGAACTCGTCGCGATCACCGAGTTGGTGTTGCGTGCCGTCGATCCGGACGCCATGCGCACCGCGACCGCCGCGGCCCGGCTCGCGCCCGTTGCGGTGTCCCCGGGTGCCGCCGGAATCGCCCCGGCCGACGGGGTCGAGGCGCTGCGCCGGCTGGTGGAAGCCGACCTGGGTCCGCAGCTGACCGTGACCGTGCAGCCGATCGACGTCACGCTGGCGGGGGCCCGCGCGCTCACCCAGCGCACGCTCGAACGCGATCTCACCGGCAGTGCGGCCGACGACCGCCCCGAGCGGGTCCTCGACTCCGACTACGCCCCACCGACCACCGAGCTCGAAACGGCGCTCTGCGGACTCTGGCAGGAAGCGCTCGGCCTCGACCGGGTCGGCATCCACGACGACTTCTTCGCCACCGGCGGCAACTCGCTGGTCGCGGTCCAGTTGCTCGGGGGGATCCGCACGGTCACCGGCCAGCGGGTACCGATGCGGGCCCTGTTCGACGCCCCGACGGTGGCCGGCATCGCCGCCGAGGTCGACCGGCTCCGCGCGGCCTCCCCGGCAGAGCCGCCACCAGCAGCGCCGATCACCGCGCTTCCCCGCGCCGGGAGGACGCAGTGATGTGGACCTTCCCGGCGTCGTACGCTCAGGAACGCGTCTGGCTGGCCGACCGGGCCCGGCCCGGCTCCGGCGCGTTCGCGGTCGGCCTGCCGGTGCCGCTCCCGCCCGGCGTCGACGCGGACGGGGCGCTGGCCGCGCTGGCAGCGGTGGTCGCCAGGCACGAGTCGCTCCGGACCTCGTTCCGGCTCGCCGGTGGCGTCCTGGAGCAGGTCGTGCACGCCGAGGTCGACGTCGCCGCGCCGGTCATGGATCTCCGTACCGGCTCGGGTTCCCCCGCGGAGCGCGTCCACGCGGTCTGCGCCGCCGACGCCGCGGAACCGTTCGACCTCGCCCGGGCTCCACTCTGGCGGGCTCGGCTCCTGCGATTCGCCGACGACGAGTGGGTGCTGGGCTTCGTGGCGCACCACACGATCTGCGACGGCCGGTCCTGGTACCAACTCGCGGCCGAGCTGACCGAGCTCTGCGTGGCCCGACGGGAGGAGCGTGCGCCGAACCTGCCCGCGTTGCCGATCCAGTACGCGGACTGGGCCGTCTGGCAGAGGGAGAAACACCTCACGCCCGACCGGGTGGACCGCCAACTCGCCTACTGGCGGCGGCGCCTGGCCGATCTGCCGCCCGTGCCGGCGCTCCCGACCGACCGGCCCCGGACGCTGAACCAGGACGACGCCGGCGGCGACATCCTGTTCACGCTCCCCACCGAGGTGGCCGAGCGGGTGGCCACGCTGGCTCGGCGCTGGCGGGTCACCGAGTTCGCGGTGCTGTTCGCCGGCTACGTCGCGCTGCTCGCACGGCTCGGCGGCGACCCCGACGTGGTGGTCGGTGTACCGCTGGCCGGCCGGGACGAACCGCAGGTCGCGGCGTTGATCGGGATGTTCGTCAACACGGTGCTGCTCCGGATCGACACCGCTGACGACCCGACCTTCGAGACGCTCGCCCGCCGGATCGCCGAGGCCACGCTGCAGGCGATCGAGCACGGCGACGTCCCGTTCCAGCAGGTGGTGTCGATACTGGACCAGCCCGGCGCGCCGCTGCCCCAGTTCGGCTTCAACTTCCTGCGCGACACCCCACGGCAGCGGGGCTACGGGACGGCCCGCGACGAGTTGGTACTCGAGATCTCCGGCTCCGAAGGTCGGTTGGAGTACCGGAAAGCGCTGTTCGACGAGGCGACCGCGCAGGCCCTCGTCGACCGCTACCTGCGAATTCTCGACGCCGCCGGCCGCGTCCCCGCCACGCGGGTGTCGGAGCTGCCGCTCCTGAGCGACGTCGAGTCGGCCACCGTCGTCGACTGGGGGACCGGCGCCGAGGCGGCCGGCGCGGAGCTGGTCCTCGACCGGGTGCTGGCACAGGCCCAGCGGTCACCCGACGCGGTCGCCGTACGGGCCGGAAGCACCGTCCTCACCTACCGGGAACTCGTCGAGCGGGCCGAACGACTCGCCGACCGGCTGGCCGCGCTGGGGGCGGCGCCGGGCCGGGTGGTCGCGGTCGCGGTGCCCCGCTCGGCGGAGTACGTGATCGCGGTGCTGGGAGTCGTGCTGGCCGGCGCCGCCTACCTGCCGATCGACCCGGATCAGCCGGCGGACCGCGTCGAACTTCTCCTCGGTGACGCCGGTGCCGACCTGGTCGTCGTCGCGGACCGCGCCGTCGCTACCGGCCGGACGGTCGTCGGGATCGACGCGGACGAACCGGCGCCGCGCGCCGAACGCCCGCGGGCTGCCGCCGGGGACCTCGCGTACGTCCTGCACACCTCCGGGTCCAGCGGGCCGCCGAAAGGCGTGGCGATCGAGCACGGCTCCCTCGCCGGCTACGTGCGCTGGTTCGCGCGGCGTTGCGAGCTCGGGCCCGGCGACCGGGTTCTCGCGGCCACCGCTCCCACGTTCGACGCCGCGGTCAACGAGCTGTTCCCGGTGCTGGCCACCGGCGGCACGATCGTCGTGGCCCCGGGCCCGGTAGATCCCCGCGGGCTGATCGATCTGGCCGTCGAGCACGCGGTGACGTTGCTTCCGACGGTCCCCACCGTACTGGCCGAGCTGATCGCGACCGGCGGCCTGGAGCGGTGCACGTCGGTGCGGCAGGTCGTGTGCGGCGGCGAGCAGCTCACGGGCGATCTGCGTCGAGCGCTGGCCGAGCAGCTACCCGTGCCGTTGCACAACATCTACGGCCCGACCGAAACCACCGTCGGCGTCACCGCCCACACCTGCCCGCCCGACCACGAGCACGCCGGCGCTGTCCCGATCGGACGCCCGATCCCCGGTGCTCGCCTGCGAGTGCTCGACCGGTCCGGACGCCCGGTGCCGATCGGGTCCCCCGGTGAGCTGCTGATCGGCGGTGACTCGGTGGCCCGCGGCTACGTCGCGGCCCCGGCCCGCACCGCGGAGCGGTTCGGGCCCGATCCGGACGGCCGGCCCGGCGCCCGCCGGTACCGCACCGGAGACCTGGTCCGGTGGCGGCCCGACGGGGAGCTCGAGTTCCTCGGCCGTCTCGACGCCCAGCTGAAAGTGCGAGGCATCCGCATCGAGCCCGGCGAGATCGAAGCAGCACTACGCGCCGCGGGTGCGGCGCAGGCGCTGGTCCGGATGCGGGACGGGGCTCTCGTCGCCTACGTCGTCGGCGGACCACCCGATCCGGACGCCCTGGCCCGGGCGCTCCCACGCCATCTCCTGCCGACCGCGATCCTGTCGCTGGACGCGCTGCCCCGCACCACCAGCGGCAAGATCGACGTCGCGGCGCTGCCCGCCCCGGTGGCGGCGGGCGGCCGTCCGCCCGCCACGCCGGCCGAGGAACTGATCGCGGAGGTCTGGGCCGAGGTGCTCGGCGCGGACCAGATCTCCGCCGACGACGATTTCTTCGCGCTCGGCGGCCACTCCCTGCTGGCCGCCCGGATCGTCGCGCGCCTCTCCGATCTTCTGGAGCTCGAGGTCCCGATCGAACTCGTCTTCACCCACGAGACCGTGGCCGAGCTGGCACGGGCCGTCGAGGCGATGCTGACCGACGCGATCGCCGGGCTCTCCGTGGCGGAAGCCGAGCACCTGCTCGCCGAGCAGGGCGGTCAGCCGTGACCGCCGGGCCCGACCTCACCCCGGCCCACCAGGCACTGCTTCGCCGCCGGCTGGCCCGCCGTCCGGCCACGACCCGGATCGCGCCCCGCCCGACCGGCGTGCAGCCGCCGCTGTCGTTCGCGCAGGAGCAGGTCTGGTTCATGGAGCAGTACTCGCCGGGCACGCCCGCCTACCTGACGCCGGTCGCCATCCGGCTGGAGGGGCCGGTCGACCGGGAGGTACTCCAGCACGCGCTCGACGCGCTGGTCGCCAGGCACGAGAGCCTGCGTACCGCGTTCCCCGCCGGTGAAGACGGAATTCCGCGGGCGGTGGTCTCGGCGTCGGCGTCGCTGCTGATCGAGGACGTCGCCGAAGGAGACCTGCGCTCCGAGGTCACCCGGGGTTTCGATCTCGCCGCGGGGCCACCCGTCCGGGCCCTGCTGGTGGCCTCCTCCGGACTGCTCGTGCTGGCCGCCCACCACCTGGTGCTCGACGGCTGGTCGGCGGACACGCTGGTGGGGGAGTTGCTCGCGCTGTGCCGGGGGGACACTCTGGCGGCGCTGCCGATCGGTTACGGCGACTACGCCCGGTGGCAGCGCGAGGAGTCGGCCGGCGACCTGGCGGGGCACCGCCGCTACTGGCGGCAGCGCCTGGCGGACGTGCCGCCGCTGGACCTTCCGGCCGACCGGCCCCGCCGCGTCTCGCACGGGGTCGGCAGCACCCACCGCCTCAGCGTCGACGCCGAGCTGACCGCACGGCTGACCGCGCTCGGAGCCGCCCACGGCGCGACCCTGTTCATGACCCTGCTCGCGGCGTACCAGGTGCTCCTCGCGCGGCACTCCGGTCAGGACGACTTCGCGGTCGGGTCGCCGGTCGCCGGTCGCACCCGCCCGGAGACCGAGCCGCTCGTCGGCATGTTCGTGAACATGCTCGCGCTGCGCGCCGACCTCACCGGCGATCCGTCGTTCATCGAACTACTCGCGCGCACCCGCCGCAGCGTGCTTGATGCCCTGGCCCACCAGGAGCTGCCCTTCGGACAGGTGGTCAGCGATCTCGGCTCCCCGCGCGGGGACCGCGCCCCGGTGTTCCAGACCAGCTTCGCGCTGCACAACTTCCAGCTGTCGCACGCCGCGGACTGGCATCCGCTGGACGTCGCCTCGGCCCGCTACGAGGTCGAGCTGCAGGCAGTCGTCGTCGACGGCGAACTGCAGTGCACGTTCGTCCACGACGACGACCTGTTCGCTCCCGCGACCGGGCAGCGGTGGGCGCGGCGCTTCTCCGAACTGCTGCGCTCGATCGTCGAAACACCCGGGACCGCGATCCGGACGCTCGGTCTGCTCCCATCCGACGAGCGGACCCTCCTGCTCGACGACTGGAACGCGACCGACCGACCGCGATCGGAGGGTGAGACGCTCGCCGGACTGGTGTCCGCGCAGATCCTCCGCACGCCGGACGCACCGGCGGTGAGCGGCGAGCACGGCACGCTCACGTACTCCGAACTCGACCAGCAGGCCGAACGGGTCGCCCACTCGCTCCGGGCCAGGGGGGTCGACGGCGAGACCCTGGTGGGCGTCCTCGCCGAACGCGGCCCCGACCTGATCGCCGCGCTGCTCGGCGTCACCCGGACGGGCGCGGTGTACGTGCCGCTCGACCCCGACCACCCGGCCGGGCGCCTCGCCTACCTCCTGGCCGACAGTGGCGCCACCGTGCTGCTCACGCAGCGCCGGTGGACGGACCTGTTGACCGGCACGACAGCGGACGTGCTGCTGCTCGACGACGTTCTCGCGGATGCGCCGGTCGAGATCGCCGCGCCGTCGGGTGGGAACGAGGCGGCGTACCTGCTGTACACCTCCGGGTCGACCGGGCGTCCGAAAGGTGCGCTCAACACGCACGCCGCGATCTGCAACCGCCTCCGGGACCTCCAGGAACGACATCCGCTGACCGCCGCGGACGCGGTGCTGCACAAGACGCCGCTCGGCTTCGACGTCGCGGTCTGGGAAGTGTTCTGGCCGCTGTCCGTCGGCGCCCGACTGGTGATCGCCCGGCCCGGAGGCCACCAGGACCCGGCCTACCTCCGTGACGTCATCGCCGCCGAACGGGTCACCACCGCCCACTTCGTGCCCTCGATGCTCACTCACTTCGTGGCCGAGCCCGGCATCGAACGGTGCCGGGACCTCCGGCAGGTGATGTGCGGCGGCGAGAGCCTGCCCGCCGACGCCGCCGCCCGGCTGGTCGACCGCCTGCCCGGATGCACGCTGCACAATTTCTACGGACCGGCGGAAGCCGCCGTCGACGTCAGCGTCTGGCCGTACGGACCGCTGCCGGACGGCGTCCCGGCGCCGATCGGCCGGCCGATAGCGAACGCCCGGCTCTACGTCCTGGACGCCGGGCTCGCGCCGGTACCCATCGGGGTGACCGGTGAGCTCTGCGTCGGAGGACTCCCCGTCGGGCTCGGCTACTGGCGCCGCCCGGAACTGACCGCCGAGCGCTTCGTGCCCGACCCGTTCGGGCCTCCGGGCGCACGGCTGTACCGCACCGGCGACCGGGCCCGCTGGACCGGCGACGGGCTGCTCGAGTTCCGCGGTCGCGTTGACACGCAGGTGAAGCTGCGCGGTCAGCGGGTGGAGCTCGGCGAGATCGAGGCCCGCCTGCGTGAGCAGCCCGGGGTCACCGGCGCCGCCGTCCTCGTCCGCGAGGACACCCCCGGCGACCAGCGCCTCGTCGCGTACCTCACGCCCGAACCCGACGATCCGGCCGCCGTGCGCGAGGCGCTGCGACAGGCACTTCCCGACTTCATGGTGCCGACCTCGATCGTCGGACTCGACGCGCTCCCGCTGAACCCGAACGGGAAGCTCGACCGGGCCGCACTGGCCGCACTGCCCGCACCCGGCCCCGAACACACGCCCGGGCGCGGCTACGTCGAGCCTCGGCCAGGCGTCGAGACGACGATCGCGAAGGTCTGGGCCGAGGTGCTCGGACGGGATCGGGTCGGGGCGCTGGACGACTTCTTCGATCTGGGCGGCCACTCGCTGCTTGCCGTCCAGGTCGTCGCCCGGCTCCGCAAAGAGCTGGCCGGCACCGGACACTCGGTCGGCGTGATGGACGTCTTCACCCACCGGACGGTCCGCGGCCTCGCGGCGGACCGCAGCGGTCCTCGTCCGTTGCTGCACGAGCTGACGCCGCCGGCGCCGAGCCCGGCCCGCAGTTACGTCTGCCTTCCGTACGGCGGCGGCAGCGCCGCGGTCTACCAACCACTGGCGGACGCACTCCCGGCCGGCCACCGGGTGTTCGCGCTGGCCATCCCCGGTCACGACGTGGGTCTGGACGAGCAGCCGCTGCCCTTCGACGAGCTGGCCCGGCGCACGGTCGACGAAGTCCTCGAACGGGTGGAAGGCCCGCTGGTGCTCTACGGACACTGCGGTGTCGGTGGCGCGTTGGTCGTCGAGGTGGCTCGCCGCCTGGAAGCCGCTGGACGCGTGCTGGACACCGTCTACGTGGGCGCGATCTTCCCGTTCGCCCGGGGCGACGGACCGATCAGCCGCTTGCAGGCCTGGTGGGAACGACGGGTGAGCGACCGGCTCCACGCGATCTGGCTGAAGTCGGGCGGCGTCGACCTCGACGAGCTCGACCCGGAGCAGGCCGACCGGATCGTGGGTAACATGCGCGCCGACAGCCGGCAGGCCGAGGCGTACTTCAGCGACCTGCTCGCCCGCGAGGTCCCGCGCTTGCGTGCACCGGTGGTCTCGGTGGCGGGTGAGCGCGACCCGTCGACGCTCTACTACGAGGAGCGGTACCGGGAGTGGGGTTTCCTCACCTCGACCAGTGCGCTGGTGATGCTGGCCGAGGCCGGACACTTCTTCCTCAAGTTCCGGGCGGACGACCTCGCGGAGATCCTGACCCGCGTCGGCCCGGCGGTGGCCGACGGCGAGGTCGGTGCTCTCACCGCCGAGGCCAGGCCCGGCCGACCGTGGTGGCTCCACGAGGTCCACCGCGCCGGCCCTCCGCCGGAGGCCGCCGCTGACCGGACCGTGCGGCCGTCGATGCGACGATTCGCCGCGGTGGCGACGGGCCAGATCGTCTCGATGACGGGATCGGCGCTGACCGCCTGGGCCGTGCCGATCTGGATCTACCTCCGGACCGGCTCCCTCGGGCAGTTCACGCTCTTCGCCGTCACCGGGCTGCTGCCCGTCCTGCTGATCGGCCCGGTGGCCGGGGCCATCGTCGATCGCACCAGCCGCCGGACGGTGATGGCGATCAGCGGCATCGTGGCCGGCGGCGGCCAGGCCGCGCTGGCGGTTCTCTACGCATCGGACCGATTGCAGCCGTGGCACCTCTACGTCGGCGTGGCGCTCGTCGCGTCGGCGCTGACGTTCCAGCGGTTGGCGTTCACCTCAGCCGTTCCCCAGCTCGTGCCCAAGCCGCTCCTCGGCAACGCGAACGGCCTCGCCCAGCTGACCACCGGCGTCGCCACGCTGCTGGTGCCGCTGGTCGCCGCCGGGGCGCTGGCGACGATCGGGCTGGGCGGCATCCTGCTGGTCGACGTGATCAGCTACGCGGCGGCGCTGGGGATGCTGGCAGTCGTACGGTTCCCCAGCACGATGGCCTTCCGGCGGCGAGAACCGTTGCTCGTCGAGGTCACCGCCGGGTGGCGCTACTCGTGGGGCACGCCGGCACTGCGAGCCACGCTGATCTTCTCCGCCTTGATCAACATCGTGCTGGGACCGGCGCTGGTCCTGGTCTCGCCGTTGGTGCTCACCGTCGGCTCACTCACCCAGGTGGGACGCGTCGCGTTCGCGCAGGCGCTGGGCGCCGTCGTCGGAGGACTGCTGTTCGCGGTCTGGGGCGGCCCGGCCCGGCGACGCATGCGGGGGATGCTGCTGGTGACCCTGGCACTCGGCGCCTGCTGTCTGGTGGCCGGTCTGCGACCGTCGGTGGCGCTCATCGCGGTGGGGCTCTTCGGGGTAGGGCTGACGCTGACGCTCGTCCAGGCCATCTACACGACGATCGTCCAGATCAAGGTCCCGCAGCGCTTCCACGGCCGGGTGTTCGCGCTCAACCAGATGATCGCCTGGTCGACGCTGCCGCTGAGCTTCGCGGTTCTCGCTCCCCTGGCCGTCGGTGGTTTCCGCCGGGTGCTCGCCGACGACGACGGCTTCACCAGGATCGTCGGTGCGGTGATCGGTGGCGGTCCCGGCCGCGAGATCGGCCTGGTCTACGTCGTCGTGGCGCTCGCCGTCACGGTGCTCGCCGGGACAGCCCTGCGGAGAGGGCCGCTGTCGCGGTTCGACACCGCGGTCCCCGACGCCCCCGCCGACGACGAGGTCGGCGTCGCCGCCCTCCGCACCCGTCCGGGCCCCGACTGAGGCGGCGGACACCGCGTCGAGCGGCGGCCGGATAGTTTTCCCTTCGTGGAGAGCTGGGCGCTGGCTCTGGCCGGGTTCGGTGCCGGGCTGCTGATCGCGATCGTGACGACGCCGGTCGGGGTCTCGGGAGCGGTGTTCCTGCTGCCCGGCGCGACGGTGTTCCGGCTGGTCGCCGCCGGTGTGTTGATGCCGTTGGGCGTCTGGTTGTGTCTCCGGACGGTCCGTCCGGCGCGGCCGGGCACTGCGCCCGTGCGGCGGGTGGCGCTGCTCGCGTTCGGGGTCGGCGTCGTCGGCGGGATCTACGGCATCGGTGGCGGGTCGATCATGGGACCGATCCTGGTCGGCCGGGGGCGGCCGGTCTCGGTGGTGGCCCCGGCCGCGCTCGCCTCGACGTTCGCCGCCTCGGTCTGCGGGGCCCTGGTGTACGCGGGACTGGCGCTGGTCACGTCGGTGAGCGCGGCGCCGGACTGGACGCTCGGGTTGCTGGCCGGTGCGGGCGGTCTGCTGGGCGGGTACGCGGGCGCGCGGTTGCAGCCGCGGTTGCCCGAGACGGGGCTGCGGCTGCTGCTCGGTGGGACCGCGGCGCCGGTCGGTGTCCGGTACGCCCTCGAGTCCCTCTGACGCGGGCGGACCGGCTTTTTTCGGCGCGGGCGCGCTCGGCGGATCCTACGTAGCAATCGGAGTACTGGTATCAGCCGACCCTGTTCGTCCGCCTGGCCACGGCAAATACTCGGTCGAGTCACGAGAAGGGCGGACGAAATGAGCGAGGCCGAATCCGAGGTACTGCTCGTGACCGTGGACGGGCCGGTGTGCACGGTGACGATGCATCGTCCCGACCGGCTCAACGCCGTCAACGAAGAGCTCCACACCGCGCTCGCGGACGTCTGGCGCCGGCTCCGCGACGACGAGAGCATCCGGGTCGTCGTCCTCACCGGCGCCGGGCGCGCGTTCTCGGCCGGCGGCGACACCGACTACCTCGCGCGCGTCGGTGACGACCCGTCGTACCGGTACCGGTCGATGGCCGACGCCCGGCGCATCGTCACCGAGATGCTGGCTTTTCCCAAGCCGGTCGTCGCGGCGGTGAACGGTCCCGCCGTCGGCCTGGGATGCAGCCTGGCCGTCCTCGCGGACGTGGTCTTCATGAGCGAGCGGGCCTTTCTGGCCGACCCCCACGTCAGCCTCGGTGTCGTCGCCGCCGACGGCGGGGTGCTGGCCTGGCCGCTGATGATGAGCGTCCTGCAGGCCAAGGAGTATCTCTTCACCGGTGATCGGATCGACGCGGCGACGGCGCAGCGCCTCGGGCTGGCCAACCACGTCGTAGCGCCCGACGAACTGCTCTCCCGCGCCTACGAGCTCGCCGAGCGACTCGCCCGGCAGCCGCAGCAGGCCCTCGCGGACACGAAACGCGCGATCAACCTGCACCTGAGCAAAGCATTCGCCGGCGTACTCGAATTCGCGTTCGCCGCGGAAAGCGAAACGTTCGCGCTCCCGGACTTCCGCGCCTCGCTCGCCGCCTACACCGCACAACTCAAGATCGGCACGCCTGCCGCCCCCACGGGTGTCCCGGCGACAACAGGCAAGGAGACCGACTAATGGACATCTCTCTCGACTGGCTGGTCTCGGTCGACGACCACGTACTCGAGCCGCCGCACGTCTGGCAGGACCGGTTGCCGGCCAAGTTCCGCGACGCCGGGCCGCGAATGGTGACCGACGACAAGGGCGAGGCCTGGGTCTTCGAAGGCAAGCGGATGCCCACGACCGGCCTGTCCGCGGCGGCGGGCAAAAAGCGGGAGGAGTTCAGCCCGCTCCCGGTGACCTACGCCGACATGCGCCCCGGGTGTTACGACCCGGCCGCGCGCGTCGAAGACATGAACCGGGCGGGCGTGCTCGCCTCGCTGTCCTTCCCGTCGTTCCCGCGGTTCTGCGGACAGGCCTTCACCGAGGCCGACGATCGGGAGCTCGGGCTGGCCTGCGTCCGGGCCTACAACGACTGGATGATCGACGAATGGTGCGGGACGGCACCCGGCCGGCTGATCCCGATGATCATCCTCCCGCTCTGGGACGCGACCCTGGCCGCCGCGGAGATCGAGCGCACCGCCGCGAAGGGGGCCAGGGCGATCGCGTTCAGCGAGAACCCGTACCCGCTGGGCCTGCCGTCGATCCACGACCCGAGCGGATTCTGGGAGCCGATGATCGCGGCCTCCGTCGACGCGAACATGCCGATCTGCATGCACCTCGGCTCGTCCTCGCAGCTGCCCTCGACGTCGCCCGACATGCCGATGGCCGCGATCATCGCGCTGACCCCGGTCGCCAGCACGGCCGCGGCCTGCATCGACTGGCTGTTCAGCCCGTGGCTGCCCAAGTACCCGGATCTCAAGCTGTGCCTGTCGGAAGGCGGCATCGGGTGGATCCCGTACGTGCTCGAACGGTGCGACCACGTCGTCGAGGTGCACCGGGGCTGGGCCAGCAAGGGTGACTTCGCCGGCGACCTGACCGTGGGTGCGGTCGGCGACCGGGGTGAGCTCGGCGGCCTGGCCGTCGACATGCTGCCGTCGGAGCTGTTCCGCCGGCACATGTACGGCTGCTTCATCGAGGACCCGTTCGGGGTAGGCGCCCTCGACCAGATCGGCGTCGACAACGTCATGATCGAGACCGACTACCCGCACACGGACTCGACCTGGCCGAACTCGATCGAGGTCGCGCACAAGCAGCTCGCCGGGCTTCCGGACGACGTCAAGCGCAAGATTCTGCAGACCAACGCGGCGCGCGTCTTCGGCCTGGAACTGCCGGAACCGCCCGCGACCCGGCAGTGAGGGATGGACCTGGGAACCCCTCACCTGCGTTTCGAGCGGCGCGGCGCGATCGCCTGGTGCACGGTGACCAACCCGGCGCAGCGCAACGCGCTCTCGATGCCGATGTACCGCGGGCTCGGCCGGGCGGTCCGTCACGTCGGTGAGGATCCGGAGCTCCAGGTCCTCGTCGTGACCGGGGTCGACGACGTTTTCGTGGTCGGTGGTGACGTCGGGTCGCACGGCGGCGAGCCACTGACCGACGACGACCTCCCGTTCGGCCCGATGTATCGGGGTGAGGTGCCGGTCGTGGCCGCGATCAACGGTCACTGTCAGGCCAGTGGGCTGTGGCTCGCGGTCCTCGCCGACGTCGCCGTGGTGAGTGACCGGGCGCGCTTCCGGCTTCCGGAGCTGCGGCTCGGGGTGGCGGCGCCGTGGAGCTGGGCGCTGCTGCCCGCGGTCGTCGGACTGGCCCGCGCGAAGGAACTCGCCCTGACGTCCCGCCCGTTCGGGGCGGCGGAAGCCCAGGCCATGGGCTTGGTCGCGCGGGTGGTGCCGCACGAGCACCTGCACGCCGAGGCGTCGGCGGTCGCGTCGGAACTGCTGCAGGCCGCGCCCCGTGCGCGGGCGGCGTGGAAACGGGCGGCGCACGCATCTCTTCGTCCGGTCGGCGAACTCGCGGTCGAGGAGTCGATCGGCACGACCGAGGCGGAGGAAGGGTTCGCCGCTTTCCTCGAACGGCGCCCGCCGGCCTGGCGTCCGGAGCAGGTCTTACAGGAGGACTAGTGGACAGCACGTGGCATCGCCCGGCGGCCGGCGGCACGGCCGTCGGCCTACTCCGGGAGTGCGTCGCGGACGTCGGCGACCAGGTATTCCTGGACTTCGGAGGAGATACCTACACCTACCGTGAGCTGTGGACTCGCGTGACCGGTTACGCGGAAGGCCTGCGGAAGGCCGGCGTCCAGCCGGACGAGACCGTGGTGACGATGCTCGACAACAACGTCGACGCGGTCGCGTTGTGGTTCGCGACGAATCTTCTCGGCGGCGTCTGGGTGCCGATCAACACGGCGCTCAAAGGCAGCTTCCTGTCCCACGTCGTGGCGGACTCGGAGGCGCGGATCGTGGTGTGCGAAGCCGAGTTCGTCGGCCGGTTCGCCGAGCACGTCCGCGACTTCCCGTGCCTGGAGCGGATGCTGGTCCGGGGCCCGGTTGCTGGTGACCGGCTGGAGCGGGTGCCCCTCGAGCCACTGGACGACTACCTGGCCGACGCCGGTGACGGTGACGGTGACTGGGCCCACCGGTCGGCCGAGGACACCGCGCTGATCATCTACACCGGGGGGACGACCGGCCCGTCCAAGGGCTGCGTGATCTCGAACTCCTACGTTTTCAGTGCCGCCAGGGGGTTCCTGGTCCAGAGCGGCCGGACCCGGGACGACCTCAACTGGAGCCCGTTACCGATCTACCACTTCAACCTGGTGAGCGGAACGATCCTCGGGACGATGCTGCTGCGGGGGTCGGCGGCGATCGCCGGGCGGTTCTCCGTCTCGGGCTTCTGGCCCGAGATCGCCAGGACCGGCGCGACGGTGATCAATCTGCTCGGCTCGATGGGGTCGCTGATCGCGCAGATGGGCGACACCCCCGAGATGACGAGCTGCCACGGCCGGATCCGCGTCGTCCACGGGGCGCCGTTCCCACCTGAGCTGCAGCGGATCTGGCGGACCCGGTTCGGGGCGGAGCAGGTGGGCGGCAACACCTACGGGCTCGGCGAGTGTTTCCCGATCACCACGCTCGCGTCCGGCGAGACCGCCCCACCGGGCAGTTCGGGCAAGGCGAACGCCGACGACTTCGACGTCCGGATCTTCGACGACGCCGACCGCGAACTGCCGGTCGGCGACGTCGGAGAGGTCGTCTGCCGTCCGCGGCGACCCGGCGTCATGTTCGACGGGTACTGGCGCCGGCCGGAGGCGCTGGCCGCCGTGACCAGGAACCTCTGGTTCCACACCGGTGATCTCGGCCGGTTCGACGCGGACGGCTACTTCTTCTTCGTCGACCGGAAGAAGGACTACCTGCGCCGGCGCGGCGAGAACATCTCGAGCCAGGAAATGGAGGCGGTGCTGCTCGTGCACCCCGGGCTCGCGGAGGTCGCGGTGCACGCGGTGCCCTCGGAGTTGACGGAGGACGATCTCAAGGTCACGGCGGTGCTCGCCGCGGGTGCCGGGCTCACGGAACGCGACCTGTTCGAGTGGATGAAGGACCGCGTTCCCTATTTCGCGCTTCCCCGGTACATCGAGTTCCGGTCCGCGCTCCCGGTGAGCCCGGTCGGCCGCGTCCACAAGTACGCATTGCGCGACGAGGGCCGCACACCGCAGACGTGGGATCGCGAGCACGCGGACGTCGACTGGGACCGGCGCTGACGCCGGCGAAGGAGAGAAGAGCCATGTCGCACCGATCGTTCGTCGTCGGCGTCGGAATGACGAAGTTCGAGAAGCCGGGACGACGTCCCGGGTGGGATTACCCGGAGATCGGGAAGGAAGCAGCGCAGAATGCGCTGCGCGATGCCGGGGTGCCGTACGAGTCGGTCCGGCAGGCCTTCCTCGCGTACTGCTACGGGGACTCGACGTCCGGGCAGCGGGCCCTGTACGAGGTCGGGCTGACCGGCATCCCGATGATCAACGTCAACAACAACTGTGCGACCGGGTCGACCGCGCTGCACCTGGCGCACCAGTACGTGCGGGCCGGTCTGGCCGACTGCGTGCTGGCGCTCGGCTTCGAGAAGATGGAACGCGGTAGCTTGCGCGACCACTGGGCCGACCGGACGGCGCCGACCGGCCGCCACCTGGACGCGATGGCGGCCCGCCGGGGACGGACCGAGGCGCCGGCGGCCGCGCAGATCTTCGGCAACGCGGGGCGCGAGTACATGGAGCGCTACGGGGTCAGCCGCGAGACGATCGCGAAGATCGCGGAGAAGAACCACCGCCATTCCGTACACAATCCGTATTCGCAGTTCCGGGACGAGTACTCGCTGGCCGACATCCTCGCCGCGCCCGTCGTCTACGACCCGCTGACCAAGCTCCAATGCTGTCCGACGTCCGACGGCGGCGCCGCCGCCGTGCTGGCGAACGAGGAGTTCGTCGAGCGGCACGGCTTGTGGGACCGGGCGGTCGAGATCGTCGGGCAGGCGTTGACGACCGATACCGAGTCCACGTTCGACGGGAGCGACGCGAGCCTCGTCGGCGCCCGGATGACCCGCGACGCCGCGCGGAGGGTGTACGAGGAGTCCGGGCTCGGCCCGGAGGACGTGCAGGTCATCGAACTGCACGACTGCTTCAGCACCAATGAGCTGATCACCTACGAGGCGCTGGACCTGTGCGGCGTCGGCCAGGCCGGAGCACTCGTCGACGACGGCGCGGTCGATTACGGCGGCCAGTGGGTCGTGAACCCGTCGGGGGGCCTGATCTCGAAGGGACACCCGCTCGGCGCGACAGGCCTCGCCCAGTGCGCCGAGCTGACCTGGCAACTCCGAGGACAAGCGGAGAAGCGTCAGGTCGAAGGCGCGACCGTCGGTCTGCAGCACAACATCGGCCTCGGCGGCGCCGCGGTCGTCACGATGTACCGCCGCCGGACCGGTTGAGCTTGGTGCCGAGGCCGGACATCTCCGACGCCCGTTCGAGCGCGTGCCTGGTCCGACGAATGTGGAGTTCGAGCAGCGTCGCCGCGTCCTGCACTTCGCCGTTTCGCACGGCGTCGAGAATGAGGCCGTGCTCCTCGTTCGTGGTGCGCAGCACCTGGAGCGGGTCGCTGACCAGCAACGCGCGCCGGTAGGGCTGCGCGGCGTCGATCATCCCCTTGACGATCGCGTGGAGCCGCTTCATCGGGCCGGCGCTCGTCATCAGGAGATGGAAGTCGCGATCGATTTCGAGGAATCGGCCGACGGCCATGGGTTCGTCCGACCCCGCGATCTCACCCATCTGCGCGTGCATGCCGGCCAGAGCGGCCAGTTGACTCACCGTCAGATGCGGGATGCTGTGCGCCAGAGCCGCGGGTTCGAGGTGCTCCCGAATCAGGTACACCTCGTCCAGCTCCGCAGGTTCCAACCGGGCCACCCGAGCGCCCACGTTCGGGGCGAGCGTGACCAGGCCTTCGCCCGACAGCGCCCGCAACGCCTCCCGGGCCGGAGCCCGGCTCACCCCGGCGCGCCGTCCGATCTCTTCTTGGCGGATGCGTTCTCCGGGCTTGAGAGCGCCCGAGAGGATCTCTTCGCGCAGTTGTGCGGTCAGCCGGGCGACGATGGAGCCATCGGATCCGTCGTCGGGATCCCGGTCACGGGCAGTCGTTCGGTGATCCACCGTCGCGAAATCCTCTTGGGGTGAGACGGAAGCGTCTCGACAGTCTAGGCCCTGGTCACTGCGCGCCCAAGCGGCCGAACCGAGCGGCCACCGGGTGCGGATCCTTGCCCGGCGGAGATCCTCGCACCTACAATTGGGATCCAATAACTCGTTTTGGATCCAATAGGAGGCTCGGTGTGGCGGTCGAAGGGCAGTTGGCTGGAAGGGTCGCAGTCGTCACCGGGGCAACGTCCGGGATCGGTCGTGCGATAGCCGAGGGGCTAGCGGCCGAAGGCGCTCGTGTCACGCTGGCCGGACGCAGCGTCGAACGTGGCGAGGCGGTCGTCGAGGCCATCGCGGCCCGGGGTGGAGAGGCCCGTTTCGTGCCGACCGACATCACGAACCCCGAGGAATGCAGCAACTTGATCGACGGTGCGGCGGCGGCGTTCGGTCGTATCGACGTGATGGTGAACTCGGCCGGTTCGTTCCCCCTCGGTATGGCGCTGGACGTCGAAGTGGCGCACTTCGACGACGCGCTGAACACGAACGTGAAGGGGACCTACTTCTGTGGCCAGGCCGCACTTCGTCACATGGTCAAACAGGGCGACGGGGGAGCGGTCATCAACATGGCGTCGATCGCCGGCCTGATCGGGTTCGCCGGAGCCGACCTCTATGCGATGACGAAGGGCGCGATTCTCGGCCTCACGAAAACCTGGGGCGTCGAGTTCGCGCCGCACGGTATCCGGGTGAATGCGATCGCTCCGGGCAACGTCGAGACGCCGATGAACGAACACCTGATGGCCGATCCGGACTACGCGGCCGACATGATCTCGCGCACGCCGTTGGGGCGCAACGGGCGGGTCGAGGACATCGTGCCGGCGGTGGTGCTGCTGGCAGGCGACGGCGGCGCCTACTTCAGCGGCTCGGTGCTGGTGATCGACGGCGGCTGGACCGCCGCGTGACCGAACTCGGGTGAGCACGGCGGAGGGAGCGGCCCCATCAGGGGCCGCTCCCTCCCTCGTTCCCACCGCGCTCAGTTCGACAGCAGTCCCAGATCGACCGGTGTGCACGTCCCGTTGAGTCCGGAAGACTCCGGGCCGGCCAGAAACGCGATCAGGTTCGCCGCTTCGTCGGTCTCGACGAAGCGCTTGACCGGCGAACGCTCCAGCATCAAGTCCAGGACGCCCTGCCGATCGAGCCCGCGTAGCCGCATTTGCTCCTCTACTTGATTCTCGACCATCGGGGTCCGCATCCAGCCGGGCGCTACCGCGTTGGCGGTGAGGCCGGCCGGACCTCCCTCGATCGCGGCCACCTTCACGAGGCCGAGCACCGCATGCTTGGCGGCGACGTACGCCGCCTTGTTGGCTTCGCCGATGTAGCTGGAGCCGGAGGCCGTCACGACGATTCGGCCGCCGGGCCTGGCGGTCAGGTGGGGCCAAGCGGTCCGCATGGCCAGGAACGGTCCCTTGACCATCACGTTCATCAGCCGGTCCCACTGGTCCTCGGGAAAGGACTCCAGCGGCGAGACGTGCTGGACGCCGGCGTTCAGGACCAACGCGTCCAAGCGGCCGTGGAGCTCGAGGGCATGGTCGATCATCGCGCGATTCCCGCCGTCGGAACCGACGTCCGCGATGAACACGTCGTCCCCGGTGACATCGACGGGGACCACCCGGGCTCCCCGCTCGGTGAACGTACGGCAGATCGACTTGCCGAGACCCCCGGAGGCGCCGGTGACGATGGCCACTCTGTCCGTGAGATTCATGCGGAGGCCCCCGCGTTGCCGGTGGGACGCAGATCGGCCCGTCGAGACGCCGTGGCGGCATCGTCGACTTCTCCGGACGAGTCGAGCACCACCCCGTACACGTCGGTGGCCCGTTCGCCGCTCACCCACCCCTCGGCCACGTCGTGCGCTACCGCCAGAGGATCACGGTCGGCCGGCCGGCCGTATCCGCCGCCGCCGCACGTCACCGAGATGATGCGTTCTCCGTCCTCCAGCGTGAGCATGGCGGCCGACGGAAGCTCGGAGATCTCGCCGTCGCGTCGCCTCAGGTGGTGCCGCGACGGGCCACCGGAGTGGCCGCCCCGTACGCCGAGGGCCGGATTGTCCGCGCCGTCGCAGCCGTAGGTGACGACCATTGCCGTACCGACCGGCCCGTACTCCACCCGCGCCGAGTGCGCGCCGCGTTGACGCCCGGCTCCCTCGGAGTCGGGCAGCAGCCGTCGCTCGGCGACGAACACGGGCTGGCGCATTTCGTCCAGTTCGACGCTGTCGATGCGCAGCATGCCGGCGTTTCCCACGTGTCCGATGGTGAGCCAGCCATCCGTCGACGGTGCCGCCGCACCACCCGTGACGCCCAGCAGGATCTGGTTGACGAACGGCTGGCCGGTGCCGGGCATCCGGCCGGAGATCACTGCTGAGGTGGCCGGTATCACCCCACCGCACTCGGCGAGCCCGAGTCCGTCGTCGAGATCGGCGAAGGCCCGCTGGACGGCGTTGGCCACCCGGTCGGCGACGTTGGTCGTCGCGACCGAGCAACTGGTCGGATGGATCGGAATCCCGGCGACGCAGTTCTGCCGGAGCAGGACCGTGATCCGGCGGAAACTTCCCGCGTTGGCCGGAACACTACCGCCGATGCTGTTGAAGACACCGATCATCGCCGCCGTCCGCGAGGTCGCTTCGGTGAGGTTCAGGCCGTTCGGCAGGCAATCGGGATTGTCGCGGAGATCCACCTCCACCCGCCGGACGGCACTGTCGACGGTCACCTTCGTGCGAATCCGGATTCCGTCGGGTGCGGCCGGCACCGGGTCGTGCACGCTCTCGGTCGTGACCGTCCCCGACGGCAACTCGGCCAGGCGCTGGTCCATGAGCCGTTCGCCGTAGTCGAACCAGTTGACGGTGAAGCGCTCGAGGACGTCCCATCCGACCTCCCGACCGATCTCCAGGAGCCGGCGTTCGCCCACCCGGACCGCACCCAGGACGGCGAGGTAGTCACCCCACCACTGCTCCGGAACGCGGATCCGGACCTGGCACGCGCGGACGAAGTCCTCGTTGTCCTGGTAGTCGGCCTGGACCTTGAAGGCCGGAAAAATCAGCGCGCCTTCTTCGTACACGTCTTCCGCGGAAGCCATGTAGGTGGTGGGCTCGGAGTCGCCGCAGTCGGCCTGGTGGGCCTTCGCGAGCACCGAGAAGCGGTGGACGCCCTCGTCGTCGATCACCGGGACGAACAGGCAGTGGTCCGCGGCGTGCGAGTTCCCGTGGTACGGAGAATTGTGGAAGTACGCGTCGCCGCGCGCGAACGTGGGATGCATCTGCGCGATGTACCGGCTGATGATGTCCGGTCCGCTCATCATGTGGATCGGGAGGCTGTTGGCTCCGATGAGCAGTTCGTGGTTCGCCGTCACGATGCAGCACGAGAAGTCGTGTGCGGTATTGAGCACGCCGGACCGGCCGGTTCGGAAAACCGTGTTCATCATCGCGGTGACGACGCTGTTCAAGCGATTGCTCAACAACGCCATCATCACGCCGTCGGCGGCGCTGTTCCCAGGATTCACGACGCGCCTCCACTTCGGGTCTGCGTGTTCGTTTCGATGACGAGCGCGCCGCTCGCGATCCGGCGGGCCCGAGCGCCCTCGTCGACGACCACCGTCGTGAGCGCACTCTCGATCACCGCGGGCCCCTCGACGACCGTTTCCCGGTCCATGTCCTGGATCCGCCAGATGTCGACTTCGGTCCACCCGCGTCCCGCCCGGTAGACCTGTCGCGGTCGGATCGGGAGCCGCTGCTCGGGCCACTCGACGGGCGGCGGAGTGCCTCGCTCGAGATGGCATCGCGCGCGGGCGTGCCAGCGCTCGACCTCGATGCCGGAGTGGCGATCGGCGACGGCGAAGACCTCCTCGTGCACGGTGTGGAAGCGTTCGCGGAGCCGGTCGACGTCGGGCGTACCGGAGAAACGACTGCCGGCGAGTTCGACCTCCAGGTCCCAGATCTGATTCGGGTAGTGAGCCTCGACCCAGTACTCGATCTCGGTCGAGACCGCGTCGGCGCCCGGACCGTCGACGAACGCCTGGCAGCGCCGCTCGAGTTCGGCCAGCACCGCGTTCGCTCCGTCGAGATCGAAGCCGACGTCGGAGCTGTGGAAGCTGATGTCGAAATCCTGGGCGAGGTCGGAGAGGAGACCTCCCGCCGCGCTGAGCGCCGGGCCCGCCGCCGGGATGATGACGTTCGGGCAGCCGATCCGCTGCGCGATCGCGACCGTGTTCAGGCCCGCCGCGCCGCCGCCCCCGACGAGGACGGCTTGCCGTGGATCGATGCCCTGGTGAATCGTGATTTCTTCGATGGCGCTGACCATGCATTCGGTGGCCAACGCGAGGATCGACGAGCTCGCTTCGACGACCGAAAGGCCCAGCGGGCGGGCGATCTGTTCGTCGATGACGGTCCGCGCGGCCTGCGCGTCGAGGGGGAGCGTGCCGCCGAGGAAGAAGGCCGGGTCGAGGAGGCCGAGCGCGACACACGCGTCCGTCAGCGTGGGCTGCGTGCCGCCGCGGGAGTAGCAGGCCGGCCCAGGAACCGCACCGGCGCTCTGCGGGCCGACGTGGAGCAGCCCACCGCTGTCGACCCAGGCGATGCTGCCACCACCTGCTCCCACGCTTTTGACGTCCACGGAAGGGAAGCCGGTGATGTGACCGGAGAACGGCTCCCCCAGCCAGGTCTCCCGGGTCGACGGGATCCGCCCGCGTCGTACGACGCTGACGTCGTAGGTGGTGCCGCCGGTGTCGGCGACGATGGCCGTGTCGGCCCCGAAATCCTCGCGAGCGAAGTGCCGGCCGGCGACCGGAGCCATCGCCGGACCGGAGTTGAGCGCGAGAATCGGCGTCCCGGCGACTTCGGAGGCGTCTCGAACCGCGCCGTTCGACGTGACCACGAGCAGGCGTCCGGCGAATCCGCTCTTGGTCAACCGCTCGGCCAGCCCGCCGAGGTAGGTGCCCATGATCGGTTTCAGCGAGGCGTCGATCACGCAGGAGGACGCGCGCCGGTACTCGCGTACCGCCCCGCTCAGTTCGTGCGAGAGCGTGACCGCCACCCCGGGCAGGTGTTCGGCGAGCAGCTCTCCGACCCGCAGTTCGTGGACCGGGTTGGCGATCGACCACAACAGGCAGACGCCGACGGCTTTCACGTCCGCCTGGCGAAGGTGCTCCAGAGTGGTCGCGAACGCGGCTTCGTCCAGGGCTTTGATCACGCCACCCGCGCGATCGATCCGCTCCGGAACTTCGAACGTCAGCGCTCGCGGGACGTAGGGCTCCGGGTAGGGCCGCGAGAAGTCGAACACCGAGTTGCGTCCGCCCTCGCGGAGGACGAGGACGTCCGGGTGCCCCTCGGTCGTCAGGAACGCGGTTCGCGGGGTCGTATGGGTGAGTACCGCGTTGATGGCGTGCGTCGTGCCGTGGATCAGCATCGACCCGAGGCCCAGCAGCAACTCGCGGCTGACCCCGCGAGCGTCGGCCGCCACCTGGAAGACGTCGAGGACGCCTCGAACCTGGTCCGACGGGACGGTAGGGCTCTTGTAGACGGTCTGGCTACCGTCGTCCTCCTCGATGACGAGGTCGGTGAACGTCCCACCCGTGTCGACGGCGAACCTCATGGGGCCACCGCCGATCCCCGGGCCTCGTAGGTGCTGGGGACGCTGCTCAGGCCGAGCGTCTCGCGGGCCTGTGCGGGGCTCGCGACCTCTCGGTTCACCTCGCGGGCGATGCGGACCGCGCGTTCGACGGCCTGGCCGTTGCCGGTGAGCTTCACGCCACGGCTGTAGTACAGGTTGTCTTCGAGCCCGACCCGGACGTGGCCGCCCATGATCGTGGCCATCGTCGTCATCGGTAGCTGATGGACGCCCACACCGGCCACGAAGTAGACGGCACCGTCGGGCAGATCCCGCGCCAGCGCGACGAGCGCCTCGGGCGTCGCGAAAGAGGCGGTCTGGTAGCCCATCACGAATTGGAAGACGTACGGCGGCTCGATGAGCGCTTTCCTGATGAGCTCGTTGCTCACCCAGAACTGGCCCGGGTTGTACAGCTCCATCTCCGGACGGATACCCCGTCGGTGCATCTGAGCGGCCAGACCCTCGATGGTGCCGTACGTGAACGGGATGCAGAGGTCGTACTCGGCGGCCGGGTGCGGATGCTCCAACGGTGCCGACCGTTCCGGGACGCGGAAGCGGGACATGTCCGGCCCGAGGTTCAACGACGCCATCTCGCAGTTGGCGTCGACCATCGCGAATCGCTGCTCCATCGTCGTCGAAGCGCTGCCGCCGGTCGTGTTGTTGATGATCAGATCGGGACAGGCCTCGCGGATGAGCGCATTGACCTCGTAGTTGAAGTCGGGATCACCGGAGCTCTCGGACCAGTCCTCCGGGTTGCGCGGGTGGACGTGGACCGCTGACGCGCCGGCGTCGTACGCCTCTTTGGCGGAGCGCGCCAGCTCCGCAGGCGTCTCCGGAAGCCCGGGGTGCGACTCCTTGCCCTGGACGCCGCCGTTGAGGCAGCAAGTGATGATCAGCGGCGGAAGGCCGGTGCGCACTTGCTCGATCCAGGCTGCCGACGCGCCGTACGGACTTCTGCTCACTGGTACCTCGTTCTCGACATCCGTGGCGATCGGATCGATCGGCAAGATTGGATCCGATCCTTAGTTTCGGATCCATTGTCGGAGCGCGATTCTGCAGTGTCAAGCGAGGGCTACGCCGTCGACACCTCCCGCAGAGGAACGGCCCGGGCGATCGGGTCGCGCAACCGCATGACGAAGCCCGCCGCGGAGAAGCCGACCGCGCCGGTGAGCCTGCCGTCGCGTGAGTACAGCGCGACCGGGCGTTGTTTCGCGCCCCACCGGAACTCGGTGACCTGGTCGTCGGGGCGGGGGTCGCCCAGCCCCTGCAACTTGTACCCGTATTGGTCGCTCCACCAGTACGGGACTCCCGCCGGCGGAGCGGCCTGCCCGGTGATCGTCGCGGCGACGTGGTCGGCCTGCCGGCACGCTGCCGACCAGTGCTCGTGGCGTCGGCCGCGCCAGCCGGCGACATCGCCCACCGCGTACACGTTCGTGGCGGCTCGGCCGTGCTCGTCACAGACCACGCCGTCCCCGGCCGCGAGGCCGCTGCCGGCCAGCCAACCGGTGCAAGGCACCGCACCGACCGCCTCGAGCACGAGGTCGACGGCCAGTTCCGTGCCGTCGGCGAGCCGCAGCCGGTCCGGCGCCGGGCGAGTGACCGACCTGCCGAAATGCAGTTGGACGCCGTGCCTGCGGTGGATTTCGGCCAGCGTCGAGGACACCGTCGGCCCCAAGACCCGGATGGCCGGTCCCGGCGCTACGTCGACGAGGTGCACGGTCATCCCGCGCTCCCGGGCCGTGGCCGCGACCTCGCAGCCGATCAGCCCGGCCCCGACGATGCCGAGCCGTTTCCCCGGTAGCAGGCTCGCGCGCAGCCGAGCAGCGTCGTCCAGCGTGCGGAGCACCAGCCCGTTCAGTCCGGGCAGGCGGCGCGGTTGCGAGCCCGTGGCGATCACTGCGAGGTCGAAGCCCACCGTCCGGCTCGGCGTGGACACCGTCTGCGCCGTCACCGACAGCGCAACTGCCGGCTCGTCCAGGCTGACCGTGACGTCGAGCCGGGCAAGGTCCGCGAGGGACGACAGCCAGGAGGGGCCGGCGGTCCCGCCGAGGAACTGCTTGGACAGTGGCGGTCGGTCGTAGGGGAGATGCGTTTCGGCCCCCAGGACCAGGATGGCGCCCGGGAAACCGCGCCGGCGCAACCCCTCGGCAGTGCGCACCCCGGCCAGGCCGGCACCGATGATCACACATCGTCGGCGGTGGCCCGGTGCCGCCGTGGCGGCCTCGGGTTTCATCCGGCGGTGGCGCGCTGATCGAAGCGTCGGCCCAGGTACTCCGACGCGATCCGAGTCCGTTGAATGTTGGTCGTACCGCCGGCCAGAGCCCACCCGTGAGCGTCGCGGTGGAGACGTTCGAGCTCGTACTCCGCGGTGTAGCCGTATCCGCCGTGCAGCTGTATGGCCAGGTCCGAGACGCGCTTGGCCATCTCGTTGGCGAAGCACTTGGCCACCGAAGCGTCGAGCGGGACCGGTGCGGCTGTGCCCGCACCGGCCGCCGCCTGGGCGATGAGCAGGCGTGCCGCTGCCACCTGCATGACCATGTCGGCCAGCGCGGCTTGGACGAGTTGGAACTCGGCGATCTCCCGGCCGAACTGCTTGCGCTCGCGTACGTACCGCGCGGCCCGGTCGAGAGCCGCTTGCCCGATCGCGAGTGACATCGTCGCGTTGCCGAGGCGCTCGATCGAGAAGGCCGTGAACAGCCGGGCGAACCCACCTTCCGGAACGATGACGTTGTCCACCGGCACCCGAACGTCCTCGAAGACGAGGTCGGCCGAGCCGATGCCGCGAAAGCCCATGAGCGCCTCCTGTGCTCCGAAACTGAGACCGGGCGCCGATTTGTCGACGATCACGGCCCCCATCCCGCGGGCGCCACGCGCGCCGCTGAACCGGGCGTACACCAGGTAGTGCTCGGCGTAGCCGGCACCGGAGCACCAGCGTTTCGTGCCGGTGACGACTACCTCGTCACCATCGATGCGCGCGGTCGTCGTGGCGTCCGTCGCGGCGGATCCGGCGTCCGGTTCGGAGATGGCAACAGCGATCGTCGAGCGTCCGGCGACGACGTCAGGCAGGAATCGCTTCTGCTGTTCGGCGGTACCGAACAGGTCCAGCACGCGGGCCGGTCCCGTGCACGCCTCGAAGACCGGCCAGGCCGCGACGGGGCTCGCCTTGGCCAGTTCCTCCAAGACGATCAACGCGTCGATCAGCGGGCGCCCGCCGCCGCCGTGCTCCTCGGGCAGCGTCAGCCCCAGCAGCCCGAGTTCGCCGAGACGCAGTCGCTCGCTGTCGGGAAGATGCTGCCGGGCCGTGTCCCACTCCAACGCGTGCGGGGCGTAGCGCTCGGCTGCGAGCCGAGCCGCCAGATCCTTCAGCGCGCGCTGCTCCTCGGTCAGGTCGAACACGAAAGACTCCTTCTTCGGCAGCACGCCTGCCGGGGTTCGTTCGACGACAGAGGCCGCACTCCGGACGCCCCGAGCGGACGCCCGAGCGGCCTCGATTCGCCTTCGGGCTCCGCGGAACTGAGTGGCTCTTTACGGATTACCGCGCTGGGTCCGCACGCGCACTGTTCGAGTTGTTACTAGTGCGAAGCGTGCCACTCTCCGTGGCCGTCCCGGGACAAACATGGAGCTCCATCGGCAACGCATCCGCGCCGCCGTCGCACCTGACTCAGAGGGAGTCTCCATGCCTGCGAGCGAACAACCAGGGCACGAGCCGGACGGTCGCCCGGCAGCAGCCGGCCCGCTCGTCGGTCTTCGTGTCTTGGACATCGGCCAGCTCTTGGCCGGACCGATGGTGGGGACGATGCTCGCCGACTGGGGTGCAGACGTCGTCAAGGTCGAACAGCGGGGAGTCGGTGATCCCATCCGCAAGCTGGGATCGCATTCGGGCGCTCCGCTGTGGTGGAAGGCGAACGGCCGGAACAAGCGGTCGATCGCGCTGTCGCTCGGTGACCCCGCCGATCGTGACGCGGTGCTGGCGCTGGCACGCTCCGCCGACGTCGTCCTGGAGAACTTCACTCCGGGCACGTTGGAGAAATGGGGCTTGGGATACCGCGAGCTGAGTGCTGCGAACCCGGGATTGGTGCTGCTTCGAGTCAGCGGGTACGGCCAGACCGGGCCGTACCGCGGCAAACGGAGTTTCGGGCGATCCGCCCAGTCCTTCAGCGGCTTCTCTTCGGTGAACGGCTTCCCGGATCGGCCGCCGGTCCATCCGGGCTTACCGGTCGGTGACTACTTCGCGGCACTCACCGGTGTCGGCGCGGTCCTGGCCGCCTACATCGAGCGGCAGCGTTCCGGGCTGGGCCAGGAGATCGACCTTTCGCTCTACGAGGCGACGTTCCGCATCATGGAACTCATCGCGGTGACCTACGACCAGGAAGGCACCGTGCTGGGGCGCGAAGGGACCTCGAACACCTACGTCGCTCCGGTCGGGACCTGGCGGACCGCGGACAACAAGTGGTTCTCGTTGACGGCCAGTACGCAGCCGGTGGCTCGTCGCCTCTTGGAGGTGATCGGAGGGCCGGAGCTGGCGGACGACCCGCGCTTCGTCGACAACGGCTCGCGCGTCGCCCATCGCGAAGAACTCGACCAGATCCTGGAGAAGTGGGTCGCCGGCCGTACGGCGCAGGAGCTCACGGCCGTCGTCGACGCCGCAGGTCTCGTTTCCTGCGTAGAACTTGATATGTCGGATATTTTTCAGGACCCGCATTACGAGGCCCGTGGAACGATCCAGACGGTGGCTGATCCCGACCTCGGCCAGATCCGGATGTCAACGGTCGTCCCCCGGTTCACCCGCACTCCCGGAGCCATTCGCTGGGCGGGCGAGACATTGGACGCGAGCCGGCGAGACGTGTCGGAGGATCCGGACTGGGGCAGGGTGGAACTCGGCTAGCGTCGGCGGCCCCCTCTTCACCAGGAGACATGATGTCGTCGACTCTGCCTGCGATCGATCTGTCGCTGCTGGTCATCCGGTTCGGCCTCGGCGTCGTGCTCCTGGCGCACGGCTACAATCACGTCTTCGGCGGAGGAAAAATCGCCGGCACGGCCAGGTGGTTCGCGAGTCTCGGTATGCGCCCCGGCCTCCTGCACGCCTGGCTCGCCAGCGCGACCGAGCTCGGCGTCGGCGTCCTGCTCGTGCTGGGTCTCGGTACGCCGCTGGCCTGCGCCGGCGTGATCGGGACGATGGGCGTTGCCCTCATCACGAATCATCTGAAAAACGGATTCTTCATTTTTCGGCCGGGTGAGGGATACGAGTACGTTCTCGTCCTGATTCTCATGGCGATCGGACTGGCCGGTCTGGGCGCAGGCAAGTGGTCGCTCGACAACGCTCTGAGTTGGTGGCAGCCCGGCGGGTGGCAAGGCCTGGGCATCGCGACATTCGCCGGTTGCGGCAGCGCCGCGGCACTCCTCGCGACGTTCTGGCGGCCTGCGGGCACCACCGTCGAATGAGCTCCCGCCGTGCACGGACTTATGAACCAGTTATTGCCACCATGTTGCTGGGATCCTAATCTTCTGCTCATGGCGAAGGCACAGCGTGACAACCCTGCCGGGCGAGAGGAATTAGGTAAATTCCTCCGATCGCGACGGGAGAGACTCAGGCCCGAAGACTTCGGGCTCGTCCGCACCGCCCGTCGGCGGGCCCCCGGGCTGCTCCGGTACGAGGTGGCCGGCCTCGCCTTCGTGAGCGATACCTGGTACACGTGGCTCGAGCAGGGCCGTGACATCAAGATCAGTTCCCACTCCATGGAGTCGGTCTGTCTCGCCCTCCAGCTCGACGACGACGAACGTGACTACGTCCGCAGACTGGCCGGCTTGCCCGTGGAGCCCGGGCCGGTGTCGGTAGTGCCACGAGCCGAGTTGCTCGCCCTGGTCGACGACATGATGCCGTACCCCGCGAGCCTGATGACCGCTGCGTTCGATCTCGTCGCGTGGAACAAGGCGCACGCGGTCGTCTTCGGCGACATGAGCGAGGTCCTGCCCGAACACCGCAACGCGCTGCTCGGCCTGCTGATGGACGATCACGTCCGCACCTCGATGCAGGGCTGGCACGACGAGCTCCGCGCGGTGATCGCCCGCTTCCGCTACGAGAGTGGCAAGTACCCAGGAGATGCCCGGTTCGCCGAGCTCATCGCGGAGCTCTCCGAATCCAGTGCCGAGTTCCGCGACGTGTGGCAACACTTCCAGGCCTGCCTGTTCGTCGATCGAGGGGTCGTGCTGAACCACGGAACCCTCGGTGAGCTCCACATCAGCAAGGTCCAGCTTCGACCGATCGATCAACCGAGCCTCCTGCTCAGCGTGCATCAGGCGGTGGACGACGAGACCCGCCAGAAGCTGTTCGCCCTGCAGGAGCGGCTTTCGGCAGCGTCCGCGGTCGGGTAGCGGCCGACCGCGAACGCCGGTGTGCGGCTCCGGTGGCTATTGAGTCTGGTACCAGTGCCACGTCTCTCTGTTCGTTCGCTCGTACATCGCAAAAATCATCGTTGTGATCCAGCTAGTCGTTCTTGCATCGCGAGGTCCGGCCCCACCTGAATCGCTCCGCCGCGTGACGCCATGAGTTCGCCCGAGCGCGTTCTTCGGGAGCGGACGGCGATCGTCGGGGTGGGCTATACGGAGTATTTCCGCGATTCGGGTGTCAGCACGCAGACGCTCGCACTTCGAGCAATCGTGGAGGCGCTCCACGATGCCGGATTGGCCGCCCACGACCTCGACGGAGTGGCCTGCCACCGCCTGGCCGACTCTGCGGATCCGGCCCAGATCGCCCAGGATCTGGGGCTGACCGACATTCGTTTCGTCCGTGACGTCTTCGGCGGCGGTAGTTCGTCGGTCGGCACCCTGATCGACGCCGCGATGGCCGTAGCGACCGGACAAGCGGAAACGGTCGTCTGCTGGCGGGCGCTCAACTCTCGTTCCGAGGGGCGTATGGGCGCGATCTCCGGGCCCGCGGCGACTGCGGGTGACGCCCAGTACTGGATGCCGTACCGCCACCTGACTCCCGCGCAACTGTTCGCCATGCACACCCGGGCCTACCTGCACCGCTGGGGTTACGGCGCGGAGGACCTGGGCCGCGTGGCCATCGCTCAGCGTGCCAACGCCCTGCTCAGCCCGCGGGCGATGATGACGGAGCCGATCTCGATGGACGACTACCTCGGCTCACGGTGGATCGCCGAGCCGCTACGGCTCCTGGATTGCTGCCTGGAAACCGACGGCGCCGTCGCTCTGATCGTGACCACACCCCAACGCGCCCGGGATCTGCGTCAGGTTCCCGTCCTGATCAGCGGAGCCGCCTTCGGGGGCGGCAGCCAGTTGACCTCCAACGGCTGGGACGACCTGTCCCTGTCGCCGGCCCGGCACCTGGCTCCCAGGCTGTACGCCGGCGCGGGAATGGGGCCGGACGACGTGGACGTGGCCGAACTGTACGACGCCTTCACGCCCTTGGTGCTGATGCAGCTCGAGGCGTACGGGTTCTGCTCGCCGGGAGAGGCCGCCGGCTTCGTGGCGCACGGCTCCATCGGATCGGGCGGCGAACTCCCGGTCAACACGCACGGTGGACACCTGTCCGAGGGGTACGTCCACGGGCTGAACCACGTCGCCGAGGCGACCAATCAATTACGCCGTACCTGTGGCAGCAGGCAAGTTGCCGGCGCCGAGGTGGCGCTGGCAACGAGCCAGCCCGGAGTCGTTTCCGGTCTCACCGCGGCCGTTCTCCTGAGGCGTGACGCATGAGCGGCGTCAACTGGCTGCCCCGGCCGGACCGGGACTCGGCTGACTGGTGGGCGGCGCTGGCGCGCCACGAGTTGCTCCTGCAGGCGTGCCAGGACTGTGGGCGCCGGAGGTGGCCCGCGAGGGCGATCTGCAACCGGTGCAGTTCCTTGCGCTGGGACTGGATCCAGGCCTGCGGAACGGCAACGATCGCCAGCTGGACGGTGACCCGCAGGCCACCGGTGCCGGGGGTCGAGGTGCCGTACGTGGTGGTGCTCGCGCGGCTCGACGACCAGAGCGACGTACTCGTGCCGGGCTTCTGGGGCGGCGACGCGGAAGGTCTCGACCTGGCGATCGGGCTGCCGGTCGTCGTCGGCTTCGACGATCTGGAGTCCGCCGAGGGAACGCGGAGCTCCTTGCTCAGGTGGGCCTCGCAGGTAACCCCGTAACTAGTTACAGATCGGTTCTGCCGTACCGGGCCGGCGGAGCGCGACCATGACCAGCATCGCAGAGCCGCCCGAGCACACAAGCCGTCGCGGCAGCTGCACCCCATCGTCGGCGTCGCCTCGGAGACCGAACGGAGACACACGGATGTCCGCATTCCCTCGGCTGATTTCGGCCGACGACCACGTGCTGGAACCTCCCACCCTGTGGACTGACCGGCTACCGGCCAAGTACCACGAGATTGCTCCGCACGTGCGTCGCGAGCGCGTGAAATTCCAGGTGGGGGGCAAGGTCTCGCTCGAGGCGCAGGCCCAGGCCTCCGAGGACGGCGACTGGGCGGACGTCTGGTACTACCACGACAAGCGCGAGCCGATCATGCTGGTCGGCGCGGCCGTCGGGTTCGGCCACGACGAGGTCGAACTGCGCCCGACGACCTTCGACCAGGTTCGCCCGGGCTGCTACGACCCTCAGGCGCGACTGATGGACATGGACATCGCCGGCGTCGAAGCGTCCCTGTGCTTCCCGAACATGGCGCCGACGCGCTTCTGCGGGCAGGGATTCCTGGAGGCCCCCGACCGCGACCTCGCGCTGTTGTGCGTTCGTGCCTACAACGACTTCATCATCGACGAGTGGTGCGCGGATTCGGGTGGACGGCTGATTCCCCTCGGCATCATTCCGCTCTGGAGCCCCGAGCTGGCGGCGCAGGAAGTACGCCGACTGGCCGCCCGGGGAAACCACGCCATCTGCTTTTCCGAAGCGCCGGCCCGGCTCGGCCTGCCCTCGATCCACTCGGGTGCCTGGGAGCCGTTCTTCGAGGCCTGCGTCGAGACCGACACGGTCCTGATGATCCACGTGGGCTCGAGCTCGCACGTGCCGATGCCCTCGAACGACGCCCCGATGGGGGAGTCGAACATCCTCGTCACGCTCAACGCGGTCACCGCGATGGTCGACTGGATGTTCTCCGGCCTCTTCGTCCGGTACCCCACCTTGAAGATTTGCCTCGCCGAGTGCCAAATCGGCTGGATCCCGTACATCCTGCAGCGGGCCGACGAGATCTGGGAGATCCACGGTAATTGGGCCGGAACCCGCGCGCGCATCCCGAACCCGCCCAGCAGCTACTACCGGTCCAACATCTTCGTCACGTTCTTCAGTGACGTGGTCGGCTTACGCAACCTCGACGCGATCGGTGCCGACAACGTCCTCATCGAGACCGACTACCCGCACTCGGATTCGACCTGGCCGTCCAGTCAGACCCACTTCCAGAAGCAGACCCGAATCGTCGGTCTCGACGACCCGGAGATCATCGAGAAGATCGCGCGCGGCAACGCCCGTCGCCTGTTCCATCTCGCCTGATGACCCGGAGAACACGAGTTTCGCCACGAGAGGAAGGACGGGACCAGGCACTCGCGTTCGATCTGACCGACAAAGTGGCGTTGGTGACCGGCGCGGGCCAGGGGGTCGGTGCCGAGACCGCCGCGCGACTGGCTGGACGCGGTGCGCGGGTAGCGGTCAACGACATCGCGGGTGACCGTTCCGAGCAGGTCGTCGACCGGATCACCGCGGCCGGCGGCATCGCTGTCAGCGTCGTCGCGGACGTGCGGGATCCGGACGCGATCGCCGAGGCGACCGGCCGAGTGGAGCACGAACTCGGGCCGATCGACATCCTCGTCAACAACGCCGGAGTCCCGCCCACCGGGTTCCGGCTCTCCCCGTTCGTCCAGACGTCGCCCGACGAGTGGGACGCCTACATCGGCCTCAGCTTGTACGGCGTCATGCACTGCACCAAGGCCGTGCTCGCGGGAATGATCGAGAGGAAATGGGGGCGGATCATCGCCATCACGTCGGACGCCGGGCGCTACGGGGAGGCCGGCATGACGGCGTACTCCGCCGCCAAGGCGGGCGCTGCGGGGTTCATGAGAGCGCTGGCCAAGGAGGTCGGACCGGACGGGATCACCTGCAACTGCCTCTCGCTCGGCTCCATCGAGCCGCCCCCCGAGCTGCGCAGTGAACGGGACGAGCGTCGCGCCCTGCGTTATCCGATGCGCCGGCTCGGCCGGCCGGAAGACGTCGCCGGCGCAGTGGTCTGGCTCAGCGTCGAGGAATCGGAGTGGATCACCGGGCAGACCATCTCGGTCAACGGCGGCTATGTCACCGCCTGACAACACCACGGCGACGTGTCCGGCCCCGGTAGGGAGCCGGCAGCGACCAGAGAAACAGGACTCCCATGAAAGTTCTCGTCGAGCAGGACAAGTGCGCGGCCAACGGACTCTGCGCCATGGAAGCGCCGGAGGAATTCCCTCTCGACGCCGACGGATTCGTCAGCGTCGACGGCGCTCTCGAACTGCCCACCGCGCAGCGGGACGCCGTGCTGCGTGCTGCCGCAGCCTGCCCGGAGCGGGTCATCTCGCTCGTCGGACCGGAGAATCCCTTTCCCGTCAGCGGGCCAGGAGGTCTCTGAGCGATGAGCCAAGAACTGAACAAACGTATCGTTCGCGTCGTCCTCGACGACCTGTTCCGCGAAACCTCCTATCAGTACTTCGCTGAGGTCTCCGGATTCGAGGGCCACATGGTCGACTACGACGTGTCGCCTATTCGCATCGAAAGCGCCGAACAGGAGATCGCACGGAAGACGTCGATGGTCAGTGAGATGAGGCGCAGTGGCAAAGCGCTCAGCGCCGTCTACCCCGACGGCAACACCCGCGCCATCCGTAGCCTCACCGCGGAAGGGGATCGGGTGGTCGCCGAGTACTTCACCTACGGTGGCCGCACGATCTTCCGGGACGACGAGGACCACAAATTCCACTGCGTGAAGATTTTCGAGCTTCGCGATTCGAAGATCGTCCGTATGCGCGAGTACTGCGACTCGGCGTATCTCACCGATTTCGGAAGCGACATCAGTCGTTACATGCACGAGACACCGGCGGGAGGCGTCGACCAGAACGCGCTGGACCACTCGTCGTGGGGGACGAGTTGGCTCCTGCGGTCGGACAAGATGGAGCTCGGCCCGGAGGACGGCACGGTCGACGGCTCCGCCGAACTCGACGAAAACCGGCGTATCGCGCGAGTCGTCGTCGAGAGGTGGGGCAGCCGGGAGAGCGCCGACCACCTGCACGACGACGTGCTGTTCAGCAACGAGGTCGACCTCAGGAACACCCCGGCGCTGGGACGCGCCGTACACGGTAAGAACGCGCTGGCCACGGTGCACGAGCGCGTGGCTGAGCTGTTTCCCGGCGGCGTCGAGCACCGCATCACCGCGGTGACCGCCGAGGAGAACCGAGTGGCGGTCGAGGAGATCATCAGCGGGATGTCGCCGCTGCGCCCGGACAAGCCGTTCCGGGTTCCGGCGCTGAAAATTCTCTTCTTTCGCGACGGCAAAGTTTTTCGCGTCCGGCAGCACCTCGACAGCGGATTCATCCAGGCGTACGCACCCGAAGCGGTGGAGTACGTGTTCGGCACGACGGACGCGGTGCCGGCTTTCGCGCAGTAGCAAAGACGAAGCGGTTTCCTACAACGACGAGTGCGCGGCGAGGGAATCCACCCGTTCAGAGGCGTAACGGATCCCGTGTGCCTGCGTGTACAAGGGAGTGTGGAATGAGTTCATTCAAGGCTAGATCGATGCTGAGCGGGTTGGCCGTATTGCTTCTCGCGGTAGGTGCCTGCGGTTCGTCCGGTGGGGCGACGGAGTCAGCTGCCGCCGGGTCGGGCCTGGACCAGTCGAAGAGCCCGATCCTCGTCGGGTGGCTCGGGGGCCCCGGCGGGCTCGGCCTCGAGCACAGCAACGACGTCGCGAAGGCTGCGACCAAGTACCTGAACAGCACCGGCGGCGTTCACGGCCGACCGTTGAAGGTGCTCACCTGCAACGACGAAGGAACCCCGGAATCGGTGACCCGGTGCGCGAACGAGTTCGTCGCCGCGAAGGTCAGCGTCGTCGGGACGCGGTTGACGACCAACGAGGCCGCGTTCTTGACGCCGATCACGAGCGCCGGCATCCCCTTCGTCGAGCATGCGCCGGTGAGCCAGGCCGGCATGGGGAGTAAGAACGTCATCGGGCTTTCCGGCGGCGCGAGCGAGGGGCTGGCCCTGGCCGCTCTCTACGGCAGGGAACACAACCTCAAGTCGAACGCCCTGATCCTGGTGAACGCGCCGCCCTCGGCCGCGATCTCGAATGCGGTGAAGCCCTTGTACGACAAGGAGGGCGTCTCGTACAAGGTCCAGCTGGTGGATGCCGGAACGCCCGACCTCACCGGCCCGGTCACTCTGGCGACCTCCGGGGATCCCGCCTCGCTCTCGATCTTCGGATCAGCGTCGTTCTGCCTGTCGGGCCTCCGAGCGGCGTCGTCGATCGGCTATCGCGGTCAGGTCTTTCTCGCCGGGTGCATCGACCCGAAGGTGGCGAAGGACGCCGGTTCGACGGGAAACGGTGCGATCGGGCTGGCCCCCAACGACCTCCTGGCTCTGTCACCGGACGAAGTGAAGACGTATCACACCGCGATGGCGACCTACGCGAAGGATGTGGATCCCGGCACGGTCGGAGCAGCCTCGAGCTTCTCGACGTTCATGCTCATCCGAGCCGTTCTCGAGGCCATGCCGGCGGATTCCTCGTACGCCGCCCGGGACGTGCTCGACGCTTTCCACGGCTTGCGCAACTTCTCGTACCCCTTCGACGGGGACGTCCCGCTGACCTGCGACGGGAAGCAGTTGCGAGCGTCTCCGTCGGTCTGCAGCAGTAAGTCGTTCATGGTGAAATTCGACAACGGTTCGCTGAAGCCGAACGGGTATCTCGACTTCTCGGAGATCCTCGGCTGACAGGTCGACCACCCAGGCCGGCCGGCCCGCACGATCCGGGCCGGCCGGCCGGACGCTCCGAGCCGACGGAACTCGGCTCACCGGAACGAGGGCGGGGAAAGCCTCATCCTCAGCAGGTCCGGTCCCGTGACCGGCACTCCGTCGAGAACCGAGTCGCTCAGGCGCATGGGGAACCGGGGAGCGCGCTTCTCGCGGGCAGCGTCGATTCCTTCGGCGGCGTCGGCCGACCGCCCTCGGGCGAAGATGAGGGCCGACTCCAGGCGGCTCGCCTGCGCCGGATGCGCGGCGCCCTGCATCTCCCACAGGAGGCGTCGGGTGAGTGCCACCGAGATCGGCGCCGCGTGGTCGGCGATCTCGCGTGCCAGCGCCTCCGCGCGGGCCAGCACGTCCCCGGCCGGGTGCAGGCTTTGGACGAGCCCACCTTCCCGGGCCTCCGCCGCCTCGACCGTGCGGCCCGAGCACATCCAATCCTGAGCGTGTCCCATGCCGACCAGGCGGGGGAGAAACCAGGACGAGGCTCCTTCGGGGGTGATCCCGCGCCGGGTGAACACGAAGGCGAACTGGGCGGTGTCGGCCGCGAGCCGCACATCCATGGCCAGCGTCACGGTGGCGCCGAAGCCGATCGCCGGCCCGTTGATCGCGCCGATGACCGGCTTGTTCATGTCGAAGATGCGTAGCGTGACCCGTCCGCCCAGTTCGCGGTAGCCGGCCAGCGTGGCCGGGTTCGGGCCCGCGGTCTTGTCGAACGTCGAACTGCCCCCCGAGATGTCCCTCCCGGCGCAGAACGCTCGCCCTCGCCCGGTGACGACCACCGCTCGCACGTCGTCGTCCGCGTCCAGCCGGCTGAGCAACTCCACCAGGTCGTCGAACATCGGCAAGGTGAAGGCGTTCAGTTTTTCCGGGCGGTCGAACGTGAGCGTGGCGACACCGTCAACGATCTGCACGTCGAAGTTCTCCGGCATCATTTCGCCCTCTCGCAGGTGTCGAACAAGTGTTGGGCGACCTGGTCGCGGTGCTCGTGCGGATCACCGAACAGGTGAGCACTCGATTTCGCGCGCCGGTAGTAGAGGTGGGCGTCGTGCTCCCAGGTGAAGCCGATCCCGCCGAGCACCTGAATGGTGTCGGCCGTCACCGACGTCAACGCGTCGGAGCAGAGCGCCTTCGCGATGCTTGCCGCCGGGCCCAGGGGGTCCTGGCGTTCGCCCAGGGCGACCAGGACGGCATGGCCGGCAGCGGATCGTGCGGACTCCACGGCGAGCAGCATTTCCGCGCACTTGTGCTTGACGGCCTGGAAGGACCCGATGGGCCGGCCGTACTGCACTCGGTTCTTGGCGTGCTCGACGCTGACCTCGAGGCACCGTTGAGCGGCTCCCACCTGCTCGGCGGCGAGGACGACCGCGCCGATCTGCAGCACGCGCGCGAGCACGGGACCGGCTTCGCCCGGCCGCCCCAGAAGCCGTGCGGGCGCGTCGAGGAAGTCGATCACGGCCAGTTTCCTGGTCGGGTCGACGGTCGTCAGCAGCCGTGGGCTGACGCCCGAGGCGAAGCCGTCGACCAGGAACAGGGACGGACCGGCGTCGCTGTCGGCGGCGACGACCAACAGGTCGGCGACGGCGCCGTCCGTCACGAAGGTCTTCCGTCCCCGCAGCGTGGGCGTGGACGCGCCGTCGCTGCGAGTTCGGAGCTGCTCGGTTGACCACCCGGTCTCGTCTTCGGCAACGGCCAGGGTCCCGATCGTCGTGCCGGCGGCGAGCCTCGGCAACCACTCGGCACGGGCACTCTCGTCGCCGGAGCCCAGCAGGGCCTCGATCGCGAGGGTCTGCGACAGGTAGGGGCCGCAGAAGAGGACGCGGCCCATCTCCTCCGCGACCATCGCGAGTTCGGCGATCGTCAAGCCGCTGCCGCCGTACTGCTCGGGGACGAGCAGACCCTGGAGTTCCAGTTGCCCGGCCATCTGCCCCCAGACCGCGCGGTCGAGGCCCTCGTCCGTCTCCATCAGCCGTCGGACGTCTGCCGAGCCGGACTTGGACTGCAGGAACTCGCGAACGACGGAGCGGAACTCCTCCTGCTCCGTCCGGAACCGACTCACCGGACCCGCCGCGGCGTCGCGTCGGTGCGCAGCTCACGGAACGGAACGGAGGAGTCGATCCCCGGGTCCCGGGGAAGACCGAGAACGCGCTCGCCGACGATGTTGCGCTGGATCTGGTCCGATCCCCCGTAGATGGCCGGACCGGGCGCGTTGAAGAACTGCTCCGCGACCAGGCCCTCCAGCGGTCCATCGACTCCGGACAGCACGGCGTCGGGTCCGCAGATCAGGTCGGCGGTGTCGCGCCAGAGTCGTGCGACGTTGGAGGCCATCATCTTCCCGAGTGATCCCTCCGGACCCGGCGGCCGGCCGGCCTCGAGGTGGGCGGAGACGCGGAACGCTGTCCACTCGCTGACCGCGATCGCCGTGTGCAGGGTCGCGAGCGCCTGCCGGACGAGGGGATCGTCGGCTCGGCGGCGGTCGATCGCCAGTCGCACGAGCATGTCCATGCCTTTACCGAGCATGGCACTGTCGCCGGTGGTCGGCGGCAGATAGCTCACGCCGGCGGCCGTGAACTCGCGGAGGGTCAGGGCCCGGATCTCTCGCCCGGACGCTCCGGCCGGCGCGGTCAGCGTGTACTCGAGCGGTACTCCGCCGCTGATGGCCACCCGTTCGTTCATCAGCGTGCCGAGCGCGGTACGCCATCCGTCGTTGAGGCCACCGACGACGTTCTCGACCGGCACCACGGCATCAGTGAGAAAGACTTCGCTGAACGTGGAGTCGCCGCTCATCTTCCGCAGCGGCCGGATCTCGATCCCGGGCTGTTTCATCTCGATCACGAAGTACGTGAGGCCCCGGTGCTTGGGCGCCTCGAAGTCGGTGCGTGCCAGCAGCATGCCGAGGTCGGCGGTCGTCGCGTTCGACGTCCACAGCTTCTGGCCGTTGAGAACGTAGTGGTCACCGCGGAGTTCCGCGCGCGTGCGCAGGCCGGCCAGGTCGGACCCGGCACCCGGTTCACTGAACAGCTGGCACCACGCCTCCTCGCCGGTCAAGATCGGCCGGAGGTAACGCGCCTTCTGTTCCTCGGTGCCGAAGGCGATGAGCGTCGGCCCGGCCAGCGCGCGGCCCATTCCGGCCGGCGGTCCGGGGACGCCGGCCGCCCTGAGCTCTTCGAACACGGCCACCGACTCGGCCGGCGTCAAGCCGCGACCACCCCACGGCGCGGGCCAGCCCGGCACGGCCCAGCAGCCCTCGAAGAGGAGCTCGAGCCAGGTGCTCACCGTGAGGTGGGGAGAGAAATTCTCCTCGAGCCACGACCGGATCTCGGCGCGAGAGGCATCAACGGACTGAGTCATCACGAGCCGTTCCACCATTCTGCGCGCGGATCCTGGTTGGGGAGTCTCACCGATCAGGTGGGCGTTCACAACGGTCGACGGTGGCAGAACTGCTACCACCGCAACGGCTGGTCCGAACCCCTGCGGCGGTGGTTGATTCAGTACTAGTAGGGGCGAGTGTCTGGTTTCACACTGTGGCGTCGCCAACACTGAGGGGACTATCGCAACCCCGTACAGGCCCGGTGAGTGCCTCAGCGGGTGTCCCAGCCGTGGAGGTGCGAGTTGTTCCGGACGTTCGTCGAGTCGCCCGGCGTGGATCGGGTGCATGTCAGTTTCCTCGAGCCGGAGCGATGGATCCCGCCCGGGGAGTTGAAGGCCGCTTCTCGGACCTCGGGGACGGCGTACGCAGCGACGGCGGTACTGCTCGGTGACAACGAGGTCGGACCGGCGGTGCTGCTGCTGTCGGTGCCGCCGGGAATCACGCCTCCGGATGCACCCGCGCACGGACACGCGAGCGACAACTTCCGCATCTCGCTCCGCGGTGCCTTACCGATGGGTTCCGAGGTCTACCGGCAGGGAGAGTTCCGGCTCCAGCGTGGCTGGAAGCCTTACCGCAGCGACAACTACGCGCACGGCCCGGACGGCGGATGGACATTTCTGCTGTTCGCGGACCGGCGTGGCATGAAGGTGCGGCACGTGAGCAAGGACAGCCCGTCGCACGAGGTCCAGGACCGCAAGCTGGCCGAGTGGCTCGGCATCAAGGGCGACCTCATCTCCGACGATCCGCAGGACACGAGCGGACCGAGCACGCTCGTGACTGATCTGGGACCGCTGAAGGCCAACCACTTCAACGGCAGCTTCGCCGAGAGTCACCGGTGGCCCCAGGCCGGACCGCAGACTCGGGCGGCCGGGGCGCTGATGGGCGACCCGGTGTGCGGCCCCGTTCTCGTCATGGCGACCACCACGGCCAACGGGCAGTCGGCACCGGAGCGCACGTTCGATACGGAAGTCCTCCATTTGATCGTCGGCGGCAGTTGCACCGTGGGGGATTACGTCTACGTCAGCGGCGACCTGATGGTCGTTCCGGCGGGTGTTCGATCCGCGCCGGTGATCGCCGGTCCGGACGGCGTACAAGAGCTCATCGTCCTCGGTGACCGCCGTGGTGTGGTCCCCGACGCCGGGGAGCACAGCTGGCTCGGCGAGGTGAATCGCCTCCTGACGGATCTCTTGGAGGAGAGCCGGCGGCTGGCGCAGGTCTGAGCCGTTACCGGCGAAGCAATACGAGCATCGGAGGAACGACCACATGATCGAACTCGACGACGTTGCCGAGTCACACGAGGGAATGGGTCTCGACTTGGGTGGGCCACTCCGGCTGTTACCCGACCCCGAGCCGCAGCAGACGTGGTGTCCGGTCATCTCCGTGGACGACCACGCGTTCGAGCCGGCGACGCTGTTCGATCGGGTGCCTGCTCGATACCGTGACGCCGCGCCCCGGATGATCGAGGTCGACGGCCTACCGATGTGGGAGATCGGGTCGCAGCGGTTCCCGCTGCTCGGACTCGACGGTGCAGCCGGGCGGCCCATCGAGCAGGTTTTCGCTTCCGGAATGCGCCTGGACCAATACCGGGCCGGCGTCTACGACGTCAACGCCCGGGTCCTCGACATGGATCTGAACGGAATCTGGGCCTCGCTGAACTTCCCGTCGGTGGTCTGGGGTTTCGCCGGGACGACGCTCAACAAGCTCCCCGATCCTGACGTCGCGCTGGCCTGCGTGCAGTCCTACAACGACTGGATGCTGGAGGACTGGTGCGGCCGGCACCGGGACCGCTTCGTCCCGTGCCAGCTCCCGTACCTGGGTGATCCCGAGCGAGCGGCCGCGGAGATCCGGCGGAACGCGGCCCGGGGCGTCCCGTCCGTGAGTTTCTCGGAGAACCCGTACGCGCTCGGGTACCCGAGCATCCACAGCGGCCACTGGGATCCGTTCTTCGCTGCCTGCGCCGAGACCGGCACGGTCATCAACCTGCACGTCGGCTCGTCGGGCAAGGTCGCCCAGCCGTCGCCGGACGCACCGACGGTGGTGAGCAGCGCGCTCTTTCCGATCAACGGGATCGAGGCACTCGTCGACTGGGTGTTCTCGAAGGTGACGATCCGGTTCCCGGACCTGAAGGTGGTGCTCTCCGAGGCCGGTATTTCGTGGATCCCGATGGCGATCGAGCGACTCACGGTCGCCTACCGGCGTCGCAAGGAGACCACCTACTGGAAGGACACCGACCCGGATCCGCTCGACTTGATGCGGCGGAACTTCTGGTTCACCTCGATCGAGGACCCGTCCGGATTCCGGGCCCTGGACCTCATCGGCGAAGACCGGGTCATGCTCGAGGCCGATTTCCCGCATCCGGACGGTTCCTGGCCGCACAGCCAGGACATCTTCCGCGCCCAACTCGAGCTTCTTCCGACGTCGACGATTCGCAAGCTGTGTTTCGAGAACGCAGCGGCGCTGTACCGGCACCCCGAACCGCCGGCGGAGCTGTTGCGGACGGCCTCGTTGTTCGAGAGCCGGCCCGGCGCCGCGGTGCGATGAGCGCCTTCGAACCGGGTACGGCGTCGGCGGTCGTCACGGCCGTCGACGTCCGGCACGTCGCACTTCCGACCGGGATGAAGGCTGTCCTGTTGCCGAACGGTCATCGGATACCGACGGACCTCAGCGTCCTCGTCGTCCGGCTGACCGACGGCGACCAGCAGGTCGGTTACTCGTTGCTGTGGGGACAGCGCGAGCCTCAGCTCACGCTGTTCGAGGCCGCGATCCGCTATCTCTCACCGCAGCTGAACGGCGCACACCCGGACGGGTTACCGCACGCGCTCGCGCGGCTCGACCAAGCGGCCGCCTTCGTCGGTCGGGCGGGTGTGGCGGCATTCGCGGCGTCCGGACTCGAGATGGCACTGCAAGACCTGGCCTGCCGTCGAGCAGGTGTGAGTTTGGGTCGTCACCTCGGGCAGCGGGCCGACCACCTGCGGGCCTACCAAACCGGGCTCATGCTGCCGACCGGGGGCGACGAACTCGTCGCCGAGGCCCGGGCGATCTATGCGCGCGGCATCAAGGCCATCAAGATGATCGTGGGCAAGCCGTCCGTCGAGGAGGACGTCGCGCGCATCACGCAGGTCCGGGACGCGCTTCCCGCTGACGCCCGCTTGATGGTCGACGCCCTGCAGAGATGGGACGTCCCGGAAGCGCTGCGTGCCGCCGAGGCGTTCGCGGATCTCGACCTGGTCTGGCTCGAGGATCCCATCGACCATCTGGACCTGGCCGGCTACGAGCAGTTGGCGCGGGAATCGGCGGTCCCGATCGCTACCGGGGAAGCGCTGTTCAGTGTTGATCAGTTCGCCCACCTGTTGGACGTCGGAGTGCCGTTCGTGATCGCCGAACTGGAGCGCGTCGGTGGGATCGGCCCGTGGTGCCGTATCGCGGACATGGCGGCGAATAGTTCGTCACAGATGCTGTCGCACATCTATCCGCACGTGTCGGCGCAACTACTCTCGGCGGGATCGCGGCACCCGGTGTGGTGGGAGTACGTGCCGTGGTTCGACGCCCTGATCGACTACGGCTTCGACATCGCGGACGGACACGTGAAAGTGCCCGATGTCGTCGGAAGCGGCTTCGAGCCGTCGATCGCGGCCATGGACCGTTACGCGCGTACGCCCTGGCTGAGCGTCGACCTGTAGGCGTCGGCGTCACTGATTGCCGCGGACCGCGGACCGCGGACCGCGGACCGCGGTACGTGCAGCTCCGCGCCGCTACTCGCCGCGAAAGGAGTTTTCCCGTGAAGGTTTGGCTCTCTCTTCCCGCGCTGCGGCCCGGACCCGAACTCGTCGCCTACGCGCGTGTGGCTCAGGAAACGGGCCTCGAGGGCGTGGCGATAGGCGAGCACGTGGTGGTTCCGGAGCAGATTTCCACCAGTTATCCGTACTCCGGTAAACCCGCGCTGATTCCTCTCGGCTCCCAGTTCCCCGATCCCTTGATTCTGCTGGCGAGTCTGGGCGCGACCTTCGCCGACCTCAAGCTGATGACCAACGTCCTCATCGCGCCGCTGCGGCACCCGATCGACCTCGCGAGGCAAACAGCGACCGTCGCGGCTCTGACCGGCGGCCGGCTGGAACTGGGCGTCGGCGCCGGCTGGATGCGGGAAGAATTCGACGCGCTGGCGATTCCGTTCGAACGCAGAGGTGAGCGGCTCGACGAGATCCTCGAGTTGCTGTCGGAGCTGTGGGCCGGCGAGTTCGTCCACCATGCCGGCGACTTCTACGACTTCCCGTCGGTGGGCCTGCCCACGCCGCCGTGTCGGATCCCGCTCTACGTCGGAGGCACGACCGAAGTGGCGCTGCGACGTGCTGCCCGCAGCGCTGATGGATGGGTGGGACTCGGGTTACGAGGAGACGACCTCGCCGCGGTCGTCGACCGGCTGGCCGGCCTGGTCGTCGCCGAGGAGCGGAGCCGCCCGCCGCTCCGGATCCGCACGGTCCTGAAGGGACGTGCCGGCCCGGAGCAGATCGACGAGCTGGCCCGCATCGGAGTCGAGTCCGTCGTCGTGCAGGGCTGGCAGGTCACCTCCCGGGGCCCGTTCGACGAGTTGGACATCGCCGAGGTAGCCGACGGCCTTGCGGGCCTGGCGCGTCTGGCCGAACGCCGCGGAGCCGGAGTTGCGTAGAAAAGGGTTCACGGCGGAGCACATCCAGTTCCGCGACTCGGTGCGCGACTTCATCAGTCACGAGATCGCGCCCCACTTCGCCGACTGGGAGCGGGCCGGGCAGGTGAGCTGGGACCTGTACGCCAAGGCCGGAGACATGGGCCTGATGGGCATGAAGGTGCCCGGAGAGTACGGCGGGGGCGGCATCACCGACATCCGGTTCGAAACGATCCTGCAGGAGGAACTGGCTGGATCGGGCATGCTCGGCGCGGGTCAGGGCCTGGTGACGCACCAGCTCGTGGTCGACTACCTGCTGCGGCTCGCCGATGACGAGCAGAAGAAGCGATGGCTCGGGAGTATCGCGGCCGGCGAAATTCTCTGCGGAATCGCCATGACCGAGCCGGGTACCGGTTCGGATCTCAGTGCGATCTCGACTCGAGCTGTTCGCCGCGGTGACACGTACGTGATCAACGGCGCGAAGACTTTCATTTCCAGTGGTGTTCTGGGGCGGCTCTACGTTCTCGTGACGAGGACCGGTGACCAGAACAATGCGCACGAGCGGCTGAGCCTGATCGTCGTGGAGGACGGTACTCCAGGTTTCAGTCGTGGCCGGAACCTGGACAAGATCGGGCAGCATTCCGCCGACACCGCGGAGCTGAGTTTCGTCGACGCGCACGTTCCGGCGTCGAACCTGCTCGGTGAGGAAGGCTGCGGATTCCACTATCTGGTCCAGAACCTTCCGGCCGAACGGCTCATGATTGCCGCCGCCGCGACCGCACACGCACGGATCGCCTTCGACGAGACGCTGAACTACGTCAAATCGCGGGTGGCTTTCGGCCGGGCCGTAGGCACGTTTCAGCACAATCGCTTCACGCTGGCGACCATGAAAACCGAGCTCGACCTGGCGCAGGCCTTCGTCGACCGGCAGATCGAGGCGTACGAGGACGGCGAGCTGACCGCCGAGGACGCCGCGGAAGCCAAGTGGTGGTGCACGGACCTGAACCGCCGGGTCCTCGATGGCTGCCTGCAACTTCACGGCGGCTACGGATACATGGAGGAGTACCCGATCGCGCGGCTGTGGCGAGACGGACGCGCGATGAGCATTTACGGCGGGACGAACGAAATCATGAAGGACCTGATCGGCCGGCGAATGCTGGGCCTGTGAGTCCTCAGGCCTGAGAAGCCATTCGACTAGCGGAGGCATAGCCCGATGAGCGTTCTGACGATTCTGACGTTCCTCCTGTTGGGGCTGGGCAACGGCGCTGTCTTCTCCGCGCTCGGGGTCAGCCTGGCGATTTCGTACCGCTCCTCCAACGTCGTGAACTTCGGCGCCGGCTCGATGGCGCTGTTGGGGGGCGTGACGTACCAGGGTTTACGCACTCAACAAGCGATCTTCAATCCCCTTGCGGCCTCGGTGCCGATCACGGCCGCGGTCCTGGTGATCGTGGGGGCGTCGGTGCTCATCCGCTGGCTCAGGCACGGAAAACCGTCGATCACCACGATTCTCACGACCGTTGTCGCGATGGCCGCTTTCGGGGTGCTCGCCCGGCAGCCCACCTTGATCGATATCGGCGGCGACCTCGGCACCGCTGTCGCGCTCGCCGTCACGTTCGCCCTCTGCAGCGTCAGCGGGTTGCTGCTCTACTGGCTCGTCTTCCGGCACTTGCGCACGGCCCTACCGCTGACGCAAGCGGTTGCCTCCATCGGATTGCTGGTACTCGTGCCCTCGCTGGTCACGATTAGGCTGGGCGATGCCGCCAACACGATCTCCGCGCCGTCGTTCCTGCCCGACCACGCGTGGCGCAGCGGGGACCTGATCATCCAGAGCAGACAGGTCTGGATCGCCGGCATCGTGATGGCGGTCGCGGTCGCGCTGACCGTGCTCTACAAATTCACCCGGTTCGGATTGCAGACCACCGCGGTTGCCGAGACCGAGGTCGGCGCGGTCGTCCTCGGCATCTCGCCCAATCGGGTCGCCGGCATCAACTGGGCCATCTGCGGAGCCGTGGCCGGCATGTTCGGGGCCCTGATCGTGTCGTTTGCGCCGGTGGCTCCCTACGACTTCGCGCTCTTCGTGGTCGCGGGCCTGGGCGCCGCGATGCTCGGGCGCATGACGTCCCTGGGCTGGGCGACGGCGGGCGGCCTCGTCATCGGCATGCTCGAGTCGCTGGCGCAGTACCTGGCGAGCCGGTACTCGTTCCTGCCGCAGCAAGGCCTGGCAACGTTCGTCCCGCTGGTGCTGCTGATCGGCGTCATGTACCTGCGAAACGGCGAGACGCCCACCCGCGGCACCCTCCTGCGTCCATCGATGCCCACGGCACATCCGCCCCGCAACGTCCTGTTCTGGACGGCGGGGCTCACCGCCGCGACTGTCGTGCTGGCACTGACGCTGCGCGGCAACTACCAGGTGGCGCTAGCCACGACGCTCGTCAGCCTGCTGCTGACGCTGTCGGTCGTCGTGCTCACCGGCTTCGCCGGGCAGATTTCGCTGGCTCAGTACATGTTCGCTGGCGTGGGCGCGTTTCTTCTCAGCAAGCTCACCGTCGGGTGGGGGATTCCTTTCCCCCTGGCCCCGTTGATCGCGGTGGTCGCGGTGACGCTCTTCGGCGCGTTGGTGTCGCTTCCCGCAGTGCGTCTGCGCGGCGTGAACCTGGCGATCCTCACTCTGGCCGCCGGAGTGACCGTCCAGAACTTCTACTTCGCGAACGCGAAGTACGTGGGCAACGGTGGCTCGCCCACGGTGGAGCGCCCCACGTTGTTCGGGCTGGAGCTGGGCATCGGAACCGAGAACAGCTACCCGCGCTCAGCATTCGCTCTGATGATGATCGTGGTCGTGGTACCGGTCTGCATCGGCGTGGTCGGCTTGCGTCGCAGCTCGCTCGGCTTGCAGATGCTGGCGGTGCGGACCAACGAACGGGCCGCTGCCGCGAACGGGATGAACGTCGCCCGGATCAAGCTCTTGGCGTTTTCCGTCTCGGCGTTCATCGCGGGCCTGGCCGGTGCGTTCACCGGCTATCTGAACTTCGGCGGTCTGTCGCAGGCATCTTTCGACTCGTTCCTGTCCATCAGCCTCATTGCTTCGGTGTTCATCGCCGGCATCTCCCTGGTCGCCGGCGCGGTGACCGCAGCGGTGCTGACGGCGGGAGGCATGGTCACGATCCTGTTCGAACAAGCGGTGCCGTCCTTGTCGACCTGGTACCCGGTGGTCGCTGGGCTGGCGCTGATCGTCAACGCGATCACCATGCCGAACGGCATCGCCGGTTCGCTCCGTCAGGACCTACCCCTCGTCGTGCAGCGGCTGCGCCGGATCCGCGCCGGTGACCGTGCGGCCGCGGGGGAGATCGGACCGGATCCCGCACCAGCGTTCCGGGGCTCACGAGGAGCCGTGCAGCGCGGCGGCGAGGCGGACGGCGTGCCGTCGTCCTCGTCGGGGGCACGGTCATGAGCAGCCTGCTCGAGATCCAAGACCTCACCGTGCGTTATGGGGCCGTCGTCGCGGTGGACGACGTGTCCCTGGACATCACCGCCGGGACGCTCGTCGGCTTGATCGGGCCGAACGGAGCCGGGAAGACCACGCTGATCGACGCGGTGTGTGGGTTCTGCCCCAGCCGCGGCCGGGTGACATTGGGCGGCCGCCGGATCGACGTCGAGCCGGCGTTCAGGCGGGTCCGCCTCGGGCTCGCCCGAACCTTTCAGGCCGGCGAATTGTTCGACGACCTCTCCGTCGCCGACAACATCCTGCTGGGCTCCTTCCGCGGACGTATCGTCGGCGCGTTCCGCGAAGTGCTGCGCTGTCGCCCGCTCCGCCCCGGCCCCGATGTGCTCCGTATCGCCGAACTGTTCGGGCTGTCCGACGTCATGGACAGCGTCGTCGGTGAAGTATCGGTCGGCACCCGCAAGCTGGTGGCCGTCGCGCGGGCTCTGGCGGGCTCGCCGCGGATCTTGATGCTCGACGAACCGGCGGCGGGCCTGGACTCGACGGAGAGCAAGGCCCTCGGCTCGGTCCTGCGGCGGCTGACCGAAACCGGGCTCACGCTGCTGCTCGTCGACCACGACATGGATCTGGTTCTCGACAGCTGCGACGCGGTCCACGTCCTGGACTCCGGCCGGCTCATCGCTTCCGGAGCCGGGCCGGACATCCGGCGCAACCAACGTGTCGTCGAGGCCTACCTCGGCGCTCCGACGATCGGGGACGCATGATGGATTCGTCGTTGATCTCGTGCCGAGGCGTGCACGCCGGATACGGCGCCCTCACCGTGGTGCGGAACCTGTCTCTGGAAGTGAACGAAGGCGAGATCGTCCTGTTGCTAGGCCCGAACGGGGCGGGCAAAACGACGACGCTGCTGAGCATCGCCGGCTTGCTGCCGACGCAGCGAGGCGAGATCACGGTCTGCGGCTATCCCGTGAGCGCGGAGCGTCCGCACCTGATGCCGCGCCGCGGGCTCTCCTTCGTCCCGGACGACCGCGCACTCGTCACCGGACTGACGGTTCGCGACAACCTGCGGCTCGCGGTCCGCCGAGGCGGACGATCGATCGACGACATCCTCGATCTGCTGCCCACCCTGCGGCGACGCCTGCGCGTCCGCGCCGGGTCGCTCTCCGGTGGAGAACAACAGATGCTCGCCGTCGGCCGAGCCTTGTTGCCGGCCCCCCGTGTGCTGGCGATCGACGAGATGAGCATGGGCCTCGCGCCGATCATCGTGCAGCAATTGCTCGAGGCCATCCGCACGATCGTGGCGCAGGCCGCGGTGGGTGTGCTCCTCGTCGAACAGCACGTGGCGCTGGCCTTGCAGGCGGCCGACCGGGCCTACGCCCTGGTTCACGGCGAAGTGGTCCTGCACGCGTCCACCGAGGAACTGCGGCTGGACGTCGACCGGCTCACCGAGGCGTACCTAGGGCGGGCCTTGACCGTCTCGTGAGGCGGACGGCGCCGGTTCCGCCGGCTCGAATACGCGGTGGACCAGGTCGGGCACGTGGGCTTGGACGTAGGCGCTGTCCAGGTGCTGGCGGATCCGGAACACTTTGCCGTCCCTGAGCAGGCAGATCTTTGCCGTGCGGGTGCGGAACGGCGTGCCGGTGCCCGGCGTGGCGGTCGCGCTGAGCTCTTCCTCCAGTACGACCCGGTTGCTCTCCGCCGTCAGGGCGGTGATCGTGCGGGTGAGCGTCCCGTCGAAGGGCGCCACGGCCCGACCGGCGGCCGCCACCAGTTGCTCGCGTCCCGTGATGCCTCTGCCGAGCACGGGCGAGACGGCGAGGTCGATCTCGTTGTTGAAAAACACGTCGTCGTGCAGTGAGTCGGCCATCTCGCCGGTGCCCCAGTTCCTGCTCAACGCGAGCACCGTTTCCTTGTTCGACGTCAGCTGATCGACGTGCGGCGTCGTGTCGTCGGATTCGATGCGTATCTCCGGTCCGGCCAGGCACCAGTCGCTGTTCCAGCCGGAATGCGCGGGAGCCGGCTCGGTGGCGGTGCCCAGCCGGGTGTGATGCATGAACTCGGCGATCGGGCCCGCATGGGCCTGCAGATAGGCGGAGTCGCAGTATTCCCGCATGCGGACGATCTTCCCGCGGTCGAACTCGAAGACTTTGACCACGTGGAAGTTGTGTTCCACGTCGGCGTCGAAAATCGTCCGGCCGGCGTGCACGAGGTACTCGGCGACGACACGGTCGCCCTCCGCCGTGATGCTCTTGATCGCCCGGGTGTTGCCGTCCGGGTAGATCTGGAGAAGAGCCTTGCCGGCCCGTCGCATCTCGGACCGCAAGTCGTTCTGCCGGGCCTCACGCTGCTCGTCGTTCTCCACGCGGATGGGTGACGTCTCGTAGTCGACCATGTGGCCCTCGAACGATGACCGCTCGGCGAAGCATTCGTACGTGGTCTCCCGGGTGAGGTCGTCGAGAACCACACGAGCGATCTTCTTGTTGTGGCCGAGATCCATGAACGGAATCCTCCTGCGGCGTGGAGCGAGGACTGACGTCACTTGATGGTGCGCAGCACTGCGGTCTTGGGAGGTTCGCTGAGCATGGAGGTCGCTTCGGCGAAATCTCCGGCGGCGGCGTCCGCCATGTGCTGGCGGAAGGCCTCGATGCTCTTCCATTCCTGCACGGCATAAAAGGCGCCGGGGTCGTTGAGGTCCCCGTACTCGCGCGACCCGAGAAAGCCGGGCTTCTCGGAGGTCTGGATGGCGTTCAGCAGCCCGTCGCGGGCCTGCTGCTCCTGGCCCTTCTTGGCGTGAATCTCGATGAGAACGGTCACCGTGTTCGATGCCGTGCTCTGCTTCGGCCGGGCGGGAGTCGTGGCTTCCTTGCCGGCGTCCGCGGCCCCGCACCCGCCGGAAGTCAACGCGGTGACGGTCAGCAGGAGTAAGGCGGCCAGTCTGGCCCCACGAATGTTCATTTCTCCCTTTCTGTCAGCTGTTTCGGGCAGCCGGAAGAGGCGCGCGAGCGCGGTCGGAACCGAGGAGGTGGCGCGTCAGCCGATCGTTTGCAGGACCGTCGTCCTGGGGCTCGTCCGCAGGACGCGGATCGCGTCGTTCATGCCACCTTCCGCGGCGTCCTTCATGTGGGCCCGGAACGCCTCCGTGCTCTCCCACTCCTGCACGGCGAAGAACGCGCCCGGGTCGTTGAGGTCCGCGTACTGGCGGGAACTGACCAGGCCCGGCTTCTCCGAAGTCTTGATGGCATGGAGCAAGGCGTCGCGAGCCTGTGCTTCCTGTCCTTCGTTGGCGTGAATCTCGATGAGGACGGTCACTGGTTTCGACGTGCTCATGGGCCTGCCCACTCTCAATAAGATGTGCTGGTGCTTCTTAAGCTACCAAACGGGAGGGCGCGCCGTAAGATGTGCCGACACATCTTCTGTGGGAGGGTGCCGATGCAGCGCAGACGAGGCGCCGCGCTCGAGACGGCGCTGCTCGAGGCCGCCTGGGCCGAGTTGACCGACCGGGGCTACGCGAACTTCACCCTGGAATCGGTGGCACAGCGCGCAGGCACCAGCACCCCGGTCATCTACCGCCGATGGACGACCAAAGCGCAGCTCATCCAGGCCGCTATCGCACACGCCAGCGCCGGCCGGGTGGTCGAGATCCGCGATACCGGAAGCCTGCGCGGCGACCTCATCGCCCTCATGCGGGCCGCGAACGAGACGCGGATGGACCTGCTGGCCGGCGCCGTCGTGCTCCTGGGCACCTACTTCGAAGACACCGGGACGAACCTGGAAACACTCCGTGCCCAGGTACTGGACGGTCGTCGGTCAGCGGCCGAGGTGATTCTCCAACGAGCGATCGACCGGGGAGAGGTGGACGCGACCGTCTTGACGCCGCGTCTGGTCAGCCTGCCTTTCGACCTCTTCCGCCACGAGTTGCTGATGACTCTCAGACCGGTGTCCGAAGAGGCCATCGTGCAGATAGTCGACGACATCGTCTTACCGCTGCTGACCGGACACGTCCGCTGACGCGGACCCCGCCGGCGCGACAACCCGTACTTCGGCCGCTCACCAACAGCCCGCTCAGGGCGCTCGCGGGAGGCACACGCGACGCTCGCACGGGCAGTCGCGCTGCCCGCCCGGGGTCCACCGACCGGGGACGGGACGCCCGCGTCACGTCACGATTTCACTACCAGTACCAACCGGCCGCGGATCCGCCCGGCCTCGCTGACCCGGTGCGCCTCGGCGATCCCGGCCAGCGGGAACGTGCGCTCGACCGGGAGCCAGAACCGCCCGGTTTCGATCAGCTCACCGACGGTCGCGAGCGCGCGGAACCCGTGGCCGTCGACGAACCCGTTGCTGAAGTGCACGCCGTGCTCCTTGGCGCCGTCGAAGTCGGCGAGCGTCACGACGTTCTGTGGGCCACCGGCGAACTCGACGAGCTCACGCAGCACGCCGTTTCCGGCGACGTCGAGCGCGACGTCGACGCCGCCGGGGGCCAGGGCGCGGACGCGCTCGGCCAGGCCGTCGCCATAGGTGACGGGTTCTGCACCCAGCACGCTCAGGTAGTGCTGGTTGGCGGCGCTCGCGACACCGATGACACGCGCGCCGCGAGCGACGGCGAGTTGCACGGCGGTGCTGCCGATTCCGCCGGCGGCGCCGTTGATCAACAGGGTCCGCCCGCTCGTGACGCCGAGTTGGTCGATCGCGCGGGTGGCGGTTTCGAGCGCGATCGGGAGCCCGGCGGCGTCGATGAACCCGAGTGACGGCGGAATGATCGAGCGGTGAGTGATCAGCGTGTACTCGGCCGCACCCGCGCCGTCGTCCGAGACGCCGAACACCCGGTCGCCGACGGCCACGTCGGTGACGCCGTCGCCGATCTCGTCGACCACGCCCGCGACGTCGCGGCCGGTCGTCTGGGGGAGTGGCGCGCCGAAGCTCAGTTCGCCTTTGCGGATCTTCCACTCGGTGGCGTTGACGCCGGTCGCGTGGACGACGATCCGCACCTGACCGGGGCCCGGGTGCGGCTCGGGTAGATCGACGATCTCGAGGACCTCGGGACCACCGAACTCGCTGAACTGTGCTGCCTTCACGGCTTCTCCTTCGGAGAGGGGGGTGGAACGTCAGATCGCGACGACGGGCTCGGCGTCCGGATCGATCGGCAGTGGGCCGCTGCGGAACAGCGCGGCGGCCAGGATCGCGCCGGCCACGAGGACAGCGGCCGCGATCCAGAACACGGTGTGGTAGCCGGCGATGGTGGCCAGTTGCGGCGTGGATCCGGGATGCTCGGCGAGGTAGTTCGTGATCGTGCTCGCGGCGAGCGAACTGAACACGGCCGTGCCGATCGATCCGCCGATCTGCTGCGCGGTGTTGACCATCGCGGACGCGACGCCGGTCTCGTCGGCGCTGACTCCGCTGGTCGCGGCGTTCTGTGCGGGCCCGAAGATCAGCCCGAACCCGAAGCCGAGGACGAGCAGACCCGGAAGAACGCCGCCGACGTAGCCGGAGGTCGTGCTGATGCCGGTGAGCAGTCCCATGCCGACCGCACCGAGGAGACATCCGATCGGCACGAGCGGCCGCGGTCCGGTGCGCGGCAGGAGCGCGGCCCCGGAGACGACCGCTCGGACGACCAGCATGCCGACCATCGGTAGGAACGCGAGGCCGCTCTCGACCGGGGTGAATTCCAGCGTGTCCTGGAGGTAGAAGGTGAGGAACAGGAAGATCGCGAACGATCCGATTCCGGAGATCCCCACGGCCAGGTAGGCCGTTCCGCGGGTGCGGTCGAGCACCACACCGAGCGGCAGGAGCGGGTGCTCGGCGCGCGTTTCGATCACTACGAACACGATCATGAGCAGAGCGCCCCCGACGATCGCGCCGACGGTCCAGGTGTCGGTCCAGCCCTGCGACTCGGCGTTGCCGAGGCCGAACACGATCCCGACCAGGCCGAGGACGACGGTGACCGCGCCGGCGACGTCGAGCCGTACCCGTTCCGGCCGATCGCCGGACCGTAGCCCGAGCACCGCACCGGCCAGCGCGACCGCGGCGATGATCACGTTCACGTAGAGACACCACCGCCACGACACGTTCTGCGTCAGGACGCCACCCAACAGCAGCCCCATCGCGCCCCCGGCACCGGAGACCGCACCGAAGATCCCGAACGCACGCCCGCGTTCGTGCGCGTTGTCCGCGAACGTGACCGACAGCAGCGACAACGCCGCCGGAGCGAGGAGCGCGCCGAACGACCCCTGAGCGACACGGGAGACGAGCAGCACGGCGAAGGTCCCCGCCGCGCCACCGAGAGCCGAGGCGAGAGCGAAGCCAACGACTCCGATGAGGAACAGCCGCTTGCGGCCGAACAGATCCGAGAGCCGCCCACCGAGCAGGAGAAGGCTGCCGAACGCCAACGCGTATCCGGTGACGACCCACTGCCGGTTGTCGGTGGAGAACCCCAGATCGTGCTGGGCCGTCGGCAGCGCGATGTTCACGATGGTCGAGTCGAGGATGACCATCAACTGGGCCACGCTCAGGACGCCGAGCGCGACCCATTTGTTGGTCGCATCGCGGCCACGGACCGTAGGCGCTTCGAGAGACATACCCGCAGCCTGCAGAGGATCGCTCACAGGAGGCGCGCACCACACTCGCACGGTGTTCTTACTGCCGGTTTGCGATGATCAGGGCATGGATGGGCTTCGCATCTCACTACTCGACACCGTCTCGGTGTCCCGGGGAGACGTCGTCCTGCCCGTCTCCGGCTCCCGGCTGCAGAGTTTGCTGGCCCGGCTCGCGATCGCCGGGGGCCGGCCGGTCGAACAGAGCACGCTCGTCGACGCGATCTGGGCGGAGGAGCCGCCCGCTGATCCGGCCCATGCCCTCCAGACCCTCGTGTCCCGGCTACGCCGGGCTCTCGGCTCGGCCGAGGTCGTCGTTCAGGTCGCCGGTGGCTACCGGTTGGACGTCGTTCCTGACGACGTGGACGCCCTGCGGTTCGAACGGCTCGCCGCCTCCGGCCACCCGGACGCCCTGGTCGAGGCCGTGGCGTTATGGACGGACCGCAGCGGCTCCGAGCCGACCGCGATCACCGCGGTGGCACCGTCCGTCGCGACCCGGCTGGCCCGGATTTCGATCGACGTCGTCGTGGATCTGGCCGAAGCCGAACTGACCACGGGCTGTGCCGACGCCGCGACCTCTCGCTTGAGCGATCTGCTCGCCGAGCACCCGGCGCACGAGCAGGCCGCCGTCGTGCTGATGGACGCGTTCGCGGCCCAGGGGCGTCAGGCCGAGGCTTTGGCTCTGTACGAACGGGTCCGCGAAACGCTGGCCGACACCCTCGGAGCGGATCCGGGCGCCGCGCTGCGCGAACGCCATCTCCGAGCGTTGCGCCTCGAGCCGGCGGCCCTCGCCCCCGGCACCGCCCCCGCCACCGGGAACCTCCCGGCTTCGCTGACCAGCTTCATCGGCCGGGTGGACGAGCTCGCCCGGATCGAGGCGTCGCTCGCCTCCGGGCGACTGGTCACCGTTCTCGGACCGGGCGGCGCAGGCAAGACACGGCTGGCGTTGGAAGCGGCCCGGCGTCAGGAGCACCGCGACGGCACCTGGCTGATCGATCTCTCCGTTGTTTCCGAGCCGTCCGGGGTCGTCGCGGCGTTTCTGGCCGGGAGCGGGCTGCGCAGCGGCGCGGATGGCCGCGACGACCTGGACTTCCTCGTCGCGCAGCTCAGCGGCCGGACGTGCCTGCTCGTGATCGACAATTGCGAGCATCTGATCGATTCGGCGGCACACACGATCTCGATTCTGCTGACCCGCTGCGCGCAGTTGCGGGTGCTGGCCACCAGCCGGGAGCCCCTGGCGGTCGACGGTGAGTCGCTGGTCCCTCTCGGTCCGCTCTCCCTGCCCGAATCGGACGCGGACCTGGAGCGGGCCCGCGGCACCGCCTCGGTCCGGTTGTTCGCCGAGCGGGCCGCGGCGGTGCTGCCCGGCTTCGCCGTCGACTCCGACACGCTGGACGACGTGCTGCGAGTCGTTCTCGGTCTGGACGGCATGCCGCTCGCGCTCGAGCTGGCCGCCGCCCGCCTCCGCACGCTGTCGCTGCCGGAATTGGCTACCGGTCTCTCCGACCGGTTTCGTGTGCTGACCAGCGGCAGCCGCACCGCGCGGCCCCGCCACCGCACGTTGCGAGCGGTCATCGCGTGGAGCTGGGACCTGCTGAGCGAGCCCGAACGCACGCTCGCGGACCGTCTCTCGGTGCTGCCCGGTGGGGTCACGGCGGACTCGGCCGAAGCCGTCTGCGCCGGTGCGGTGGCCGACGTACCGGAGCTGCTCGCCGGCCTGGTCGACCGATCGCTGCTGCAGCTCGCGCCGGAGCCCGGCCGCTACCGGATGCTGGAGACGCTGCGCGAGTACGGCATCAACCGCCTGACGGAGACGGGTGAGCTCGACGCCGTTCGCGGCCTGGCCGCCGACCACTTCGCCGGGCTGATGGCCCGCAACGACCAGCGGCTGCGGGGGCCGGACCAGTTGGCAGCCATCCGGCTCGTCAACGCCGAGTACGACAACACGCTCGCCGCCCTGCGACATCGCTGCGCGGCCGGCGACGCCACCGGCGCGATCGCGCTCGCGCTGGATCTGACCTGGTACTGGCAGATGTTCGGACACCACCCCGACGCGGCCCACCGGCTCGGCGAGGCGTTGGCGGTGCCCGGGGGTGCCCTGGGTCCGGAGCGGGACTGCGCTCGGGCGATCTACCTGCTCAATAGGGCGGATGCCGACGACGACGATCGGGCCGCCCTGGCCGATCGGCTTCGCGTCTACCCGGACCTGCCTGCCCCGCACCGGGTGCTCAGCGCGCTCCTTCTCCTCTCCTTGCGGAACGAGAGGAGCGCGTTCGCGGTCCTCGAGGGCCTGGCTCGGGACGACGAGGTGTGGTCGGCCGGACTGGCGCGGCTGCTCGCCGCGCAGCTCGCTGCGGCCACCGGCGAGCTCGATCGAGTGCGCACGACGGTCGCGGCCGCTTTGACCTGCTTCCGGCAGGCCGGAGACCGCTGGGGTCAGGCTGCCGCGCTGTCGGTCCGCGCCCAGGTGCGCCAGCACGACGACGACCTGGACGGCGCGCAGGCCGACTTGCTCGCGGCGCGCGTGATGACTGACGAATTCGGTTCGCACAACCGAGGCAACGACGTGTACGGCGAGCTGCGCTGGATCGATCTGCACCTGCGGCGCGGCGAGACCGATCTGGCGATCGCACGGATCGAATCGATCCGGCAGCGGACGCCGGTCGCGTCCGCTCCGCGCCTCACCGGCTCGCGAGTTCGGCTCGGCGACCTGGAGAGGGCGCGGGAACTCGTCGACGACGGAGCCGCCTCGGCGGTAAGCCCTGCGCGGGCACTCGTCGGCAGCACCCGAGCGGCGTTGTGCCTCGAGTTGGGTGACGTGTCCGGCGCGGAGACCGCGTTGGCGGAGGCGTACGCGGTGGCGCTGGAAGCCGGAGATCTGCCCGTGCTGTCGGTGGTCACGCTGAACGCGGCCACGGTCGCTGGTGCGCACGGGCAACAACACGAGGCGGCCGTTCTGCACCAGGCGGCCGCTCGACTGCTCCGCGCCGCGTCCCGGCGTGCCCGCAAATTTCTTGAGTAACCAAAAGTTTTTGGTTACTCTAAAAATATGCCGAGGACGACGGGTCTGCGAGAACGCAAGAAGCAGCAAATGCGGCACCAGCTCGCCGACGTGGCGGCTCGCCTGTTCGCCGAGCACGGCTACGACGCCGTCTCGGTGTCGGATGTCGCCCGGGCCGCGGGAGTCTCCGATCAGACGGTCTTCAACTACTTCCCGACCAAGCCGGAACTGGTGCTGGATCGGGCCGAGGAGATCCGGGAGTTCTACCGCGAGACGGTGCGCGACCGCCCTGACGACGTCACACCGGCCGATGCGCTGCGCCCGCTCGTCCACGGCGACATCGACCGTTACGCCCGGGCCGACCTCGCCATCGCCCGGGGCGAGTTTCCCGCCCAGTGCCTCGGGAGCAGCGTGCTGCGCCGCTTCGCGCTCGAGGCGCGCGACCAGCAGGCAGACGCGATCGCGGACGCGATCGGCGAGACCCATCCCGGCCTCCACCCACTCGTCGTCCGTGCCCACGCCGCCGCGCTCGTCGCCGTGATCCAGGTCGTCACCGACCGGATCGGAGTCGCGTTGCTGGACGACGCCGAGCGGGCCGAAGTCGTCGCGGGCCTGCGCGCCGACGCGGACGCCGCTCTCGACGACGCCTCCGACCACTTCCGCGCCCTCACCACAGGGAACAGCTGATCATGCTCAACAAGCGCGTCCTCATCTCCGGCGCCGGCATCGGCGGCCCCGCCCTCGCGTTCTGGCTGCACCGCTACGGCTTCGACGTCACGGTCGTGGAGAAGGCCCACGAGGTTCGCCGCGGCGGTCAAGCCGTCGACTTCAAGGGCCCGATCCACCTGGCGGTGCTGCGGAAGATGGGCATCCTCGACGTGGTCAGGGCTGCCGGCGTGCCCAGCGGCGACGGCGCTCTCGTCAACGCGAAGGGCCGCAAGGTCGGCACGGTTCCGGGTGCCTTCGCCGGCGGCGAGATCAACGTGCCGCGCGGCGACCTCGCCCACCTCCTCTACGACCTCACCGCCGACAAGTGCGAGTACCTCTTCGACGACTCGATCACCTCGCTGACCGAGACCCCGGACGGCGTCGGCGTCACCTTCCTCAACGGCGAGCCACGCACCTTCGACATCGTCGTCGGCGCCGACGGCATGCACTCCAACGTTCGCAAACTGGCGTTCGGACCCGAAGCCGACTACGTCACCCACCTCGGCTACTACTACGTGCTGGCCACCATCGACGCCGGCGGCGACGACGTGATGTACAACGAGCCCGGCACGATGGCCGCGCTCGGCGGCCTGAAGGCGCCCGCCTTCTTCGTCTTCGCCTCCGACCTGCTTCCGGCCGCCCGCGACGACGTCTACGTACAAAAGCAGCAGTTCATGGACGCCTACCGCGGCGGCAAGTGGCGCCTGCCCGAACTCATGAGCAAGATCCCCGACTCGGGCGACTTCTACCTGGACTCCCTCAGCCGCGCCACCCTCGATCACTACAGCAGGGGCCGCGTCGCTCTCGTCGGCGACGCCGCTTACGGCAACGCGCTCGGCGGATTCGGCACCGGGCTGGCGATGGTCGGCGCGTACGTCCTGGCCGGAGAACTCGCCACGGCGGATGGCGACTGCCACCTCGCGTTCGCGCAGTACGAACAGAAGATCCGCGGTTACGCGTCGATCTCCCAGAAGGTGAACGCCGGCCGGCTCCTCGCTCCCCGCACCAGGCTCGGCATCTTCGGCCGCAACGTCATGTTCACGGCGCTGTCGATCTTCGGGTCACTCATGACGATCGTCGACAAGCCCGCGACCAACATCGAACTCGAGGACTACGAAGCCGCCCTATCGGGCAATAGCCGTAAATAGTGCAAGATGGCAGGGTGGAGTCCAGCTTCGTACGGCGCGCGGCCGGCGCGGCGATCGCTGCTTCCCTGCTGGCGTCCTGCGGACTCAGCGGAGCGCATTCGATCGCGACCAGTAGCAACACCATGCTGACGTTCGCCGCCTACGGCGGGGCGGGTCAGCAGGCGATGATCGACACCTATCAGAAGCCCTACACCGCGGCCCATCCCGAGGTGACGTTCGTCAACACGTCGCCGCCTGACCTGGCGCAGCTCAAAGCGCAGGTCTCGAGCCGGGCCGTGAAGTGGGACGTCGTCGCCGTCTCGCCCGCGGCTGCCACCCAAGGTTGCGGAACGCTCTTCGAGGAACTCGACTTCTCCGGCCTGGACACCACGGACCTCGTGCCGCAGACCGTCGGCAAGTGTTATCTCGGCAACTGGATCAACGCGACTCCGATCGCCTACCGCACCGAGGCGTTCCCGGACCCGAAAACAGCACCGAAGACCGCGGCGGACTTCTTCGATGTTCGGCGGTTCCCGGGGCAGCGGGGCATCACTCCCTCTCTCCAGAACGGCATCCTCGAGTACCCCCTGCTGGCCGACGGGGTGGCGCCGAAAGACATCTATCCCCTCGACGTCGACCGTTCGTTGAAGAAGCTGTCGACCATTCGCAGGCAGATCACGCTCGCTCCGAACATCGGCGCTCTCCAGCAGGCCGTCGGCGCGAAACAGGTGGACATGTTCCTGCTACCCGACTCGCGGCTCGTCCCGCTGTTGAACGACGGGAACGACCTCACGATCGTCTGGGACAAGACGGTCACGTCCCTGAACGCCTTCGCGGTGCCGAAAGGGTCTGCGAACAAGGAAGCCGCGCGGCGGTTCATCCAGACGGTGGTGAGCCCGGCGGCGGTCACCGGCATGTCCGAAGCGCTCGGCACCGCACCGGTCAACACGGCAGCCAGGCCGAACCTGCCCCCCAACGCGCGCAAGGTGCAGGTCTACGGTCCGGTCAATACCGGTGTGTCCCTCTATCAGGACATCGGTTGGTACGCCCAGAACTTCGATCAGGCGACGGCGAAGCTGAACGAATGGATGGGGGCCGGTGAGTGAGCCGGACAGGTTAGGCGTCCGCCAGCACGAATTGGGACTTGCCGGATGTCTTGGCCTGATACATGGCCAGGTCGGCGTCGCGAAGAATCGTGTCGGGGTCATCGCTGGGCAGATTCAGCCGGATGCCGACGCTCGCGGTGACGGTCACCTCGTCGGAGCCGATCCGGATCGGCGCACCGAGGTCCCTGACCATCCGGGCGGCGGTGGCACACGTGTCGGCGGTATCGGCCACGTGCTCGAGGAGTACCGCGAACTCGTCACCGCCGAATCGGGCCACGGTGTCGGTGCTCCGGGTGCAGTGCAGCAGGCGCTCCCCGGTGGTTCGTAGGACGAGGTCGCCTGCTCCGTGTCCGTACGTGTCGTTGACCTCCTTGAAGCCGTCCAGGTCGATGAAGAACACTGCGAAAGTGCTCGCCGGGTCGGCGTGGGTGCGCAGCGCCTCGGCCACGCGATCGTAGAACAGGCTGCGGTTCACGAGGCCGGTGAGCTGATCGTGAAATGCCATCTCGTGCAGTTCACGCTCACGTTCGCGCAATTGCTCTTCGACCGTCTGCCGACGTGCGATGTCGTCTCGCAACGCGGCGGTCGCCCGGTCCACCCGGTCCATCGCGCGGTTGCGTGCGCCGGCCAGAACGGCGACGAGTGCGGTCAGCAACACCGTCAACGCGCCACCAGCCAGTGGCGTGAACCAGCGGAGCCGGCGGTCGCCCTCGCTGAGCAGGGTGGTCGTGGGCGTCAGCCCGAGGCGCCAGAGGCGCTGACCGACGTACAAGTCCCGTGCGCGCGCGAGACGCGGCTCCTTCACCGGTGTGCCCGCGTCGATCTCCACGATGGTTCGCGGCACCTGCGACTCGACGTCGGTGAGCGTCAGATTGACCTGCTCGCTGATCCGGCCGCTGAGCGTCGCGCGCAGGAAGTCGTCGGCGTACACACCCATGACGATCCAGCCGCGGAAGGCTCCGACCCCGTCCAGCACCGGTACGGCCATCGTGACCGAGAGCTTCTGCTGAGCCACCGGCAATTCCCGGTCCCGGACGGCGACGTGCGCCGGGCCCATGGCGAACGACCAGACGTGCTGGGAGGTGTCCAGAGCTTCCCTGGTGGTCGGCGTAGTGGAGAGGTCGCGGCCCAGCCTCGGTGGCCGCGAATTGAAGGATCGGGTGAAGACGACGAACTGGTGCTTCGCGTCGGCCCGTGTCCGGCGGAGGGTGAGCGCGGTAGGACCTCGGGCCCGCCAATACGCCTGAACCGCTGCCACCTTCGAGTCCGCGGCGGGCACCACGAACGAGATATGGGCGGCGCCCGGTAGACGCTCGGGGTCGAGCGCCACGGTGAGGTGCGCGAACATCCGGGCGTCCAGTTGTGTGAAGCTCGCTCCGACCGCGGTCGCCACGTCCAGCATCGCACTGTTGTACGCGCCGATACCGTCGGCGATGATGCCCGCGGACCCGTTCATGGACTGGGTCATCGCCTGCCCGGCGAGCCGCTCTTGCCCACGGCTGACCACCGAGGTGGCGAACACGGTCGCAATGCTGCCCGACGCCAGCACCAGGAGTGCCAGGAACATGCCTGCGAGCCGCCTGATACGACTATGTATGAGCCGTCTCACCACTGTTTGATCGGCCGTCCCGGGTCTGACATGAGTACCGCGCAGGTGCGGTTGTGCGCGGCTCCACCGCGCCGACGTCGAGGCTCAGGGCGTGGGCTCGGCCCTTCTTGCGGTAGCGCAGGATCTGCCCGGCGCCCAGCGCCCAGAGCAGGTACTGGAACGACATGGCCCATCCGAACGCGTCCGGCCGGTAGCCGCCGCCGCTACGCCAGTCGAGGATCGCGCCGATGGCGACGACGACGGTAAGGCTCGCGACGAAGCCGGCCTGGTTGACGATCCCGGTCGCACTGGCCAGCCGCTCGGCCGGATTCGACGTCCGGGCCAGGTCGAAGGCGATCATCGAACCCGGCCCGCCGAGCCCGATGACGACCACCAGGGCCACGAGCACCGGCAGCGGTGCACGCCCCGGCCACGCCAGCACGAGCGTCCACGCCGCCGCGATCACCCCTACGATCGCCAGCGCGAGCGTCGAGCGCTGCCACGGGTGGTGCGCGGTGAACCGGCCCACCAGCGGGCCGGCCGCGATCAGCGACAGCACCATCAGCGTCAGCAGCAACGACGCGACGTCGGGTGACACACCCTCGCCCTTCACCAGGAACGGGAAACCCCACAGCAGCGCGAACGCGTTCTGCGCGAACTGGGTCGTGAAATGCACCCAGAACCCCAGCCGGGTGCCGGGCTGCTGCCAGGACGCGGCAAGGCTGGCCCGGATCGCGTCGAAGGACATGGCCGGCCCGCGGAGCGTCCGGGCACCGGGCCCGTCGTGCAGGAACAGCAGTCCGGCGATCGCCGCGGCCAGCCCCAGCGACGAGGCGACCCCGTACGCCCAGGTCCAGCCGAAGTTGCTCAGGGCCCACGTCATCGGCACCGCGGCCGCGATCGCGCCCAGCTGACCGATGACGCCGGTGAGCTGCGTGATCACCGGCACGCGTCCGGGGCTGAACCACCCGTTCACCAGACGCAGCACACAGATGAACGTCACCGCGTCCCCCACGCCGACGAACGTCCGGGCCAGCAGCGCGGCACCGTAGGAATCGGCGAACGCGAAGCCGGCCTGGGCGAGCGTCAACACGATCGTGCCGGTGATCAGCACCGCACGGGAGCCGTACCGGTCGACGAGCAGCCCGACCGGGATCTGCAACACGGCGTACACCAGCAACTGCAACATCGTGAACGTGGCCAGCGCAGCGGCGGTGATGTCGAAACGCTCGGCGGCGGCGAGACCGGCCACGGCGAGCGAGGAGCGGTGGAACACCGCGACGACGTACATCGAGAGGCCGACCAGCCAGACGACCCAGGCGCCGCGTGCGTTCGGCGCCGCCGTTCCGACGCTCAACCCTTGAGTCCCGACAGGGTCATGGTCGCGACGAACTGCTTCTGCGCGAACAGGAAGAACACGATCAGGGGCGTGGTGGCCACGACGTTGCCCGCCATCAGCAGCGACCACTCGGTACGTCGAGTGCCCTGGAAGTTCGCGAGGCCCAGTTGCAGCGTGAAGGCGTGCTCGTCGTTGATCGCGATCAGCGGCCAGACCAAGTCGTTCCACGAGCCGAGCAGGGTGAAAATCGCCAGCGTCGCAAGGGCGGGCTTGGCCAGTGGCAGGACGATGCGGAAGAACACCTGCCAGCGGTTCGCGCCGTCGATCAGGCCGGATTCCTCGAGCTCTCTCGGCAGCGACAGGAAGAACTGCCGCATCAGGAAGATCCCGAACGCCGAGGCGAGCCAAGGCACGATGGCTGCGCCGAGGCTGTCGATCAGCCCGAGGCGCGAGAACACGATGTAGGTCGGGATCATCAGCAACTGGGTGGGGATCATGATCGTGGCGAGGATCAGGAAGATGCCGACCGTGCGGCCTCTGAACGCCAGCCGAGCGAATCCGTACCCCGCGAGAGAACACAGCACCAGATGGGACACGATCGCCGACGCAGCTACCAGCACGGTGTTGCCGAGCCACACCAGCGCGTCGGACTCGGTGAACAGGTCGACGAAACCGGTGAAGTCCACTCGGGAAGGAATCAGGGGCGGCGGGAACTTGACCAGTTCGTCGGCCGGCGAGACGGACGCGACGAACATCTGCACGAACGGCAGCAGGAAAAGCAGTGCGACGGGCGCCAGGAACAGGTGCCAGGCCGATGGACGTGACTTGGGCCTGCGCGGTGACGGAGTGCGAGCCACTAGAACGCCTCCATGTTCTTGCGCCTCGAGTAGACGACGACACCGACGGTGGTCAGCAGGGTGACCCCGAACAGCACGTAGGCGGCGGCTGAGCCGTAACCGAAGTCGAGAGTTCTGAAGGCCTTCTCCCACAGGAAGTAGACGATCGTCTTCGTGGCGCCGAGGGGTCCGCCGCGCGTCGTCGTGTAGACGAGATCGAAGAGCTGGATCGCACCGATCGTCTGCCAGATCGTGATGAAGACCGTCACCGGAGTGAGCTGCGGCCAGACGATCCGCCAGAACGTCTGCCATTTGCCGGCGCCGTCGATGCGGGCGGCTTCGAGCAATTCGGCCGGCACGTCTTGCAGGGCCGCCAGGTAGATCACGGTGGTGAAAGCCGCCTGTCCCCACAGCGACATGATCGTGATCACGACCATCGACTGGGACGGATCTTCCAACCAGCCCTGGGACGGCAGGCTGAGCATCCGGAGCACGTTGTTGACCAGTCCGTACTGCGGATTGAACAGATAGGTGGAGAGAATCCCCGTGGCTGCCGCCGAGGCGACGAAGGGCACGAAGATCGCGGTGCGGTAGATCCCGATGAACCGGATCCGGCGGTTGAGCGCGACGGCGAGGAACAGCCCCGCCAGCACGGACAGCGGGACGAACATCGCCGTGTAGACGACCGTGTGCAGGACCGCGTCGAAAAACGCCTCGTCGGTCACGAGCCTGGCGTAGTTGGCGCCACCGACGTACTCGGGAGGGCTGAAGCCGTTCCATTTCTGCAGTGACAGCACGAGAGCCCAGCCCGCCGGAAAGATCGACAGCCCGAGTACCAGGAGCGTCGCCGGGCCGGCGAACATCCACCCGCTCACGGAGTCGAGCAGACCGGCCCGCGTTCGCTTCGCACGCCGCGAACGCTCGGGCGGTGGCGGGCTGGGGACGGTGGGCGCGGCCACGGCGGTGGTCACCGTGCGGCCTCGAGCGCGGTATCAGCTTTGTCGGCGGCCTTCTCCAGTGCCTTCTTCGGCGTGCCCCGGCCTTGAAGTACCTCCGCGATCGCCTCACCGATCGCCTCCGACAGGCCCACGTAGCCGGGGACGGTCGGCCGCACCTTCTTCGCGTTGACGCCGTTGGCGGCCATCACGTCCAACCCGGGGTACGTCTTGACCTGGGCGGCGAACGCGGCGGAGTCGGCCTCGGAGGAGCGCAGCGGCAGGTTGCCGATCTCGACGTTCCACCGCTCGTCCTGCGGCGCCGAGGTCAGCCACCGGGTGAACTCGTACGCCCAGTACTCGCGGTTCTTGTCTTTGTGGTCGAACAGCGCCCAGATATCGGGAGCAGAGGCCGTCTGGTGGTCGCCGTTCGTTCCGGGCAGCCTGGTCACGCCGTACTTCGTTTTTGCGGTCTTGAGGTCGAAGAGCATCCAGGGACCCGACGTCATCATGCCGATCCGGTCGTTCCTGAACAGCTGCTCGTACCTCGTGTCGGTCTGATCGAGGTACACGCTCTTGTCGGTGACGGCCATGTCCCGCAGGAACGTCAACGCCTTGACCCCCGCCTCGGAGTCGAACGCCGCCCTGGTCCGGTCCTCGGACAGGATCTCGCCGCCGTTCTGCCAGAGCAGCGGCCACATCTTCCAGACGGTGTTCTCCGCACCGGACACCGAGTAGGCATAGCCGTAGGTGTTCGTCGCGGGGTTGGTGATCTTCTTGGCCGCGGCCCGAAGGTCGTCCCAGGTCCAGTCATCGGTCGGATAGGGCACACCGGCCGCGTCGAAGACGGTCTTGTCGTAGAGCAGCGACAGGTTGTCCACGAGAGCCGGGAAGCCGATCGTCTTCTCACCGGTCGGCCTGACGGTCGCTCGGGCGCCTTCGGGGAACTCGTCCCACCGCACCTCGGGATCGGCCACCTGGTCGGTGATGTCGAGCGTGCGCCCTGAGCTCTCCAGCTGGCTGGCCCAGCTGCCGTACGCGTACGAGATGTCGGGATAGCTCTTCCCGGCGAAACCGGCGGACAGCTTTTGCAGAAGATCCTCGGTACTGGACGCACCCGGCGAGGCATCGATCGAGACGTTCGGATGCGCGTTCTCGAACTCAGCGGCCAGCTTCTCGAGGACCTTCTGGGCGTCTTCGCTCTGACCGGTCCACATCGTGATCGAGACGTTGGCGTTCTTGTCCAGGCTGGTGTTGCCTTGCCCGCCGGATCCACAGGCGGTGAGGCCGGAAGCCACGAGCACCGCGGCAGCGGAGAGGACCAGCGGGCGAACGACGAGAAACGTGCGACGCTGCTTCATAGCAGGCTCCTACGGGGTCGGGTCGTCGCGGACGGCGACTACGCCAGGACGGTCGCGCGGGTCAGCTACGGGCGGGCACGTCGGACAGATCGAGCTCGGCGCCGCCGCCCAGCGTCGACGGCAGTAGCACCTGGTGGGCCTTGAACATCTCGTCGACCAGGTCGGCAAGCCGGTCCGGCGTCAGGGTGGAGCTCGCGTTGGGGTCGACGAGCATGGCTTGCAGCACCGCGTCGCGCCTGCCGGTCAGCGCAGCTTCTACGGTGAGCTCCGCTACGGACAGGTAGGTGCGGTTGTGGGCAGCACCCTGCGTCGGGATCGCGCCCACCGTGATCGGAGCCAAGCCGGCGCCGTCCACCTTCGTCGGCACCTCGACGACCGCACCCCGCGGCAGGTTCGAGATGAATCCCCGATTGGGGATGTTCGTGTGGATCTCGCGCTCGGTTCCGGTGATCAGCGAGTGGATGATCTGTGGGGCGTACTCCGCGGCGTCGCCTTCGGCGTCGAGTTCGAGTTCCTTGCCCTCGGCCAGCGTCCGTTGCGCGGCACGGAATTCAGCCAGGTTCTGCTCCGCGGTGGCCAGATGCTGGCCCGGCACCAGGCGGAAGCGTTCGATCTGCTCGTCGGAGCGAAGGAACCACGACAGGTACTCCGCGCTGTGCTCGCTCGTCTCGGTCGGGTAGTAGCCGATCCGGCGGAAGATCTCGACGCGCACCCGGCGTTCGAGCTCCGGGTCGGCGGCGATCTTGTCGCGCAGGCGCGGGTAGAGATCTTCGCCGTCCCGGCTCCACTCGTAGAGCCACGCCTGATGGTTGACCCCGGCTGCCCGGAAGTGGGTGCCCTCCACCGGCACCCCGATCAGCGCGCACAGGTCGTGCACGGTCCAGTAGACGCTGTGGCACAAGCCGGTCGCGCGCAGCTGGGGCGAGACGACGGACAACCACCAGATGTTCATCGCCATCGGGTTGGTGTAGTTGAGGAACAGCGCGTCCGGGCACAGCTCGCGCATGTCCCGCGCGATCGCCGACAGCACGGGGAAGGTCCGCAGCGCGCGGAAGACGCCACCGATGCCGGTGGTGTCGCTGATCGGCTGCCGCAGTCCGAATGAGGCCGGCAGCTCGATGTCGACGCTGGTCGTGTCGATGCCGCCGACCTGGATCATGTCGACCACGACGTCCGCAGCGTCGAGCGCCGTACGTCGATCCACGGTGGCGGTGACGCGGAGGGGGCGGCCGAAGCGGGCCGAGAGCTGTGCGGCGGTGCCGCGGGCCACCTCCAGCCGGGCGGGATCGATGTCGTGCAGGACCAGATCCAGTTCGGGCAGGTCGGGGAACCGCAGGAGATCCGCGACGAGCTGGCGGGTGAAGACGACACTGCCGGCCCCGATGAAAACGATGCGAGTCATGACTTGTCCCTCGAGTCGGTGGGCGCAGCCGCGCAGCCGCTTGCTGCAAGATTAATGCATATGCTGCACGCGCTTGCAATAGCCTGCGAGGGCACACGCTCCCCACCCGTGGGATCGGAGAGGACACCATGACGCTCGTCACCCGCTTCACCGCCGATCAGCTCCCCGTCGAAGTCCACGACAGCGAGGACGCGATGGGAGCGACCGCTGCCACCCTGGCGGCTGGCTTCCTCCGGGACGTGGTGGAGGAACGCGGGCAGGCCCGCGTCGTCATCGCGACCGGCAATTCGCAGTACGCGTTCACCGACGCGCTCGCAGACGAGCGCGTCCCCTGGGACCGGGTCGAGGTTTTCCACATGGACGAGTACGTCGGCATCGACGACCGGCATCCGGCCAGCTTCCAGCGCTGGATCCGGGAGCGCATCGAGCAACGCTTCGCCCCCGCCCGAGTGCACTACCTCAGCGGCGAAGGCGACCCGCGGGCCGTCGCCGACCGCTACGAGCAGGAGCTTCGTGCCGCGCCACTGGACCTGGTCTGCATGGGCATCGGTGAGAACGGCCACCTCGCCTTCAACGAGCCCGGCGACGCCGACTTCGACGACGAGCGTTGGGCCCGAGTGGTCCGACTCACCGCCGAATCGAGGCGCCAGCAGGTCGACGAGGGACACTTCCCCGATCCCCGCAGCGTTCCGGAGCTGGCGATCTCCCTGACGATCCCGGCACTGCTCTCCGCCGAGCGCGTTCAGGTGTGCGTGCCCGAGCAGAGGAAGGCTCAGGCGGTTCGGGCCGCCCTCACGGACGAGATCGGCCCGGCCTGCCCGGCGACCGTTCTGCGTCGTACGCCGCACGCCCGCTTGCTGCTGGAGCCCACGTCGGCGGCCCTGCTCGACGGGGCCGAGCCGACGATCAGCCGGTAACCGCGGCCGGGCGCAGCTGAACGGGGGAGTTCAGCTGCGCCCCGGCGTCCGCACCGGCGCGGTGGAACTGCGCACCACGAGCCGGGAGTCGAGGACGACGTGCTCCGCGCCCTCGTCCTGCCGACCGTCGATGACGGCGAGCAGTGTGTCGACCGCCGCTGCCCCGGCCGCGTCGCCGGGCACGTGCACCGACGTGAGCGTCGGATAGGCCATCGCCGACATCGGGCTGTCGTCGACCCCGATGAGGCTGACGTCGGCTCCCGTTCGCACGCCGCGCTCGGTCAACCTCGCCATCACCCCCAAGGCGATCAAGTCGTCGTAGGCGATCACCCCGGTGATCGCCCGGGCGATCACCAGGTCTGCGGCGTGGACTCCCGACTGGACCTGCGCCTCGAAGGGGCCGAACTCCACCAGTTCGAGTCCGAGCCGGCTGCACGCCTCCCGGACGGCCGCCTTGCGTCGAGCGTTCGACCACGAGCGCTTGGGCCCGTCGAGGTAGGCGATGGAGCGATGCCCGAGGGCCGCGAGATGCTCGACTGCCTGCTCCATCCCACCGGCCTCGTCGATGACGACGCTGGCGGCACCCGGCACGGCCCGGTTCACGAAGACGACCGGTCCGAGCGAGACCAGCTCGCCGAGTGCGTCGTCGGGTGTCCGCGGCGAGGCGATGATGAGGCCGTCGACCTGCTTACGCATCAGCCGGGCCCGCGGCACCTCGTCGGCCGGCCGCTCGTCCACGTCGGCGATCAGCACCGTTTTGCCCTGCTGGCTACCGCGAGCCTGCACCGCTTTGATGATCGGCGGGAAGAACGGATTGGCGATGTCGGGCACGATCAGCCCGATCAGATCGGTCCGGCCGGACGTGAGTGACCGGGCGCTGTGGTTGGGGACGTACCCCATCTCCCTGGCGATCCGTTCCACCCGTTCACGAGTGGCCGCGTTGACCTTGTCGGGGGCGGAGAGCGCTCGCGAGACCGTGGAACCGGAGAGGCCTGCGGCGGCCGCGACGTCGGCCAGAGTGACAGCCATCCTGCTCCTTCGGAGGTGGTCGCAGCATCGGAGGAAGCATCGATTGCAGAGTTGCAGCAAGCGGTTGCAGTGTAGCGTTCGGCGTCAGTTCCGGCACGAAGAGGAGTCGTCGCCCAGACCGGCGACGATCGCGCGGGCGACCGGCGAGAGGTCCGAACCGTCGATCGCGAACCCGTCCTCCACGTACACGGCCGGCTGCGCCATCATCCGCGGGCCTCGGCCGCGGTGCGGCCAGGTCGCCGTGTGCACGATGAACGGGTGGCACAGGAACACGTCGCCGGCGCGCCCGGTGGCGTGCGTCGCGGTGCGGCACAGCACCGATGGCCGCAGCCCGGACAGGGCGTCGTCGGTGTTCTTCCCGGTCTCTCCGGCGTCCGCGAGGAGGCGGGGAACCGCCAGGTGCGAACCGAGTGCCAGCCGGGTCGGCGCGTCGTCGTCGCCCACGTCGGTGAACAGGAACAGCGCCAGCAGGCCACGGGCCCGGGAGCGCACGTTCGCCCAGTACTCGCCGCCGACCTCGTAGCTGCCCTCGATGTGCCAGCCGCAGTCGCCCGGGAACTCCTCGGACGGGAACCGCACCGGCACCATGCCGCCGACGCCCTGGCGGCGTCCCCAGCGGCCGGGACCGATCAACGTGTCGTAGGCTGCGCCGAGCGCGGGCGCCGTCCCGGCCGCGACGAACGGGCTGCCCGGGGGGCAGGGCACCAGGACGACGGGATGGGTCCAGCTCGCCGGGTCGCGGGTGACGCCGGAGCCGGCCAGGGCGTTCCAGATCTCGTCCCGGCAGGCCGCGGCGATCTCCGGCGCGATCGCGCCCCGCACGGCGACGTACCCGTCGCGCTCGAATTGCTCAATTTCGCGACGATTCACGACGACAGTCTGGCGGTCACTCCGGGCCGGCGTACATCCGTTTTCGCGACGGGCAGCCAGACTCCTGGGCTGCTCGGCGAGCGGTGGTTTCGCGTCCGCCGGGGAGGGCAGTGCACGCGGTGACACGACGTCTCGGCTTGACGTCTGGGGAAGGGACGGAGCGATGGAGCTTTCCGAGGACCAGCTACGCGAGCTGACCACACTGACGGCGGTCGTTCTCGGCCAGGGCGACCTCGTCGGCACGCTGGAGGAAATCACCCGGATCGCGACGCGCCTGGTGCCGGGAACCGACGGTACGTCGATCACGACATTCCAGAACGGCCGTCCCTCCGCGGTCGCGTTCAGCGATGCGTGGGCCCAGGAACTCGACGAACTGCAGTTCGACGAACGCGAAGGACCCTGCCTGGACGCCAGTCGCACCGGGAACCTCTTCCGCATCCGTGACCTGAGCCAGGACACCCGCTGGCCGGCCTACACCGAGCGGGCCGTCAAGCTGGGCGCGAGCAGTTCGGTGTCGATTCCGCTGCATGCGGACGGAGCGAACTTCGGCGCGATGAATCTGTACTCCCGCAACCCGGACACGTTCACCGGCGAGGCCGTCGCGCTCGGCGAGATCATCGCCGCGCAGGCCGGGAACGCCAGTCAGGTCGCGTCGGCGTACTTCCGTCACCGCGACCTGGCCGAGCAACTCGGTGAGGCGATGCGCTCCCGTGCGGTGATCGATCAGGCGATCGGGGTGCTGATGGCGCAGCGCAAGGTCACCGCCGACGCCGCTTTCGGTCTGCTCCGGGAGGTCTCACAGCATCGGAACGTCAAGCTCCGGCTGATCGCGCAGGAGGTCGTGGACACCGGCGTGTTGCCCGCACCGGCCCCTTCGTGGTCGCCATCGAGCCCGGGATCGCGTCCGTAGTCTCACCGCACCGGCGAGCTACCCGGCTGAACCGTCGCTGCCCGGCCCGCGCCTGCGGCGGGCGGCGACGCGGGCGCGGAGCGCCGCGTTGTAGCGGCGCATCGCGTGAGCACGGTCGGTCGACTCCTGCGCGGAGGCATGCAGCGCGGCCGCATTGTTGACGTGGATGGTCATCATCCGGCGGTCGTGGGCCAGTTGACGCGTCAGCGCGGCGTGGCGCTCGATGGTCGCGGAGGAATTTTGGGTGTCGGTCGTCTCGTGCCACTGACCGGCGATCCGCAGCAGGCGTAGTACGGCCGGCCGGGCGTTGCGCAACTGCAGCCGGCAGTCGGCCGCGGCGCAGCGTTGCCGGGCCAGGCCGACGATCCGCAACCCGCCCGCGTCGATGTCCGAAAGTTCCGCCAGGTCGACCTGGATCGTTCGGGGCTGAACGGCGGCGAGGGCGTGGTCGACGGCGTCGATCAATTGCCCACTGGTGGTTCGGCTGAGTTCGCCGGTGACCGCGAGCCGCATCTCCTCGACGGCGGTCTGCGTCATCGTGATCGTGAGCGACGGATCACGGGGATCCCGTGGGGAGCGTGGTGCGTCCATACCGCGGTCGTCCCATCGCGTGGCGTCGACCGAATGTCCTCGGTTCGGAAGCCGCGTCAGCTCGTTGAACTGTAGCCGGTCGGGACGTGGTGTCGAGCTGCGCCGCCGTGACGTGACCGTCCGGGTTCCGGGGGCGGCGGCGACGCAGCGCATCGGGCCGGCGGCGCCGCGGAAGTCAGCGGGGCGGGGCACAGCGGTCGTTACCGTCGGCTTCGTCGGTCGGCTACTGTTCGAAGCTGTTGGCGTGGCCTTCGAACGGTAGGGCGCGCGTCGGCAGGACGTGACGGGATCACCCCGATGTACCACGCTTCGTTCGACCCGGACGGGATTTCTGGCTCGTCGCTGACCACGGCGGTGTCGCATCAGGAGGTCGACGGCGCCCGGATCGCCTTGACCGGTGACTTGGACCGGACCTCGGCGTCACAGCTGACCGACGCCGTGCACCGAGTCCTCGCGTCGGGAGCACCGCGCGCGGTCGTACTGGATCTGGCCGGAATTCGGTTCCTCGACGTCGGCGGGGTCCGCGCCGTAGCCGGGGCCTGGTCCTCCTGTGCCGCGGCAGGATGCCGAGTGCAGTTGGAGAACCCCTCGCCGTTCGTGCAGCGGGTTCTGGTGTCCACCGGCGAGTGGCGCGCGAGCGGGGCCGTTTCGGCCCGCGCCCCCGAGCAGGTGTCGAAGCGGCCGTCGGACGACGATCGCCGCACGACCACCGTCCTCGTTCCCGACGCGGAGACGCTGCGTATGTTCGCCGCTCACGCCCGGAAACGCGCCGGTGAGATCGAGCCGGACGACGCGGTGATGTGGCCCTGACCGGCGGCCGGTCCGGTGTCGTCGGCGTGATGCGGGCCCGCGGGTACGGCGCCGGTTGAGCCGGTCGCCCGCGGCCGGCGGGGTCGTCACCTGCGCCGGCACGACCGATCGTCCAGGGGCGGTGGGCCGTGGCGGGACGGGTCACCTGGCCGCGGACCGTCCGGCGGCGACGCGGGGCTCCCGTGCCGCGGGCTCAGGCCTTGTCGTTGTCGGCCGCCGCGGAGTAGCGCAGCAGGACCTCGGTGGTGTGCCGGATGTGCGCGGCCAGCGCGTTCGCCAGTCCCTCGGCGTCGCGGGCCAGTGCCAGGTCCATCAGGGCGCGGTGTTCGCCGCCGATGTCGCGGTCGTCGTCGTGCGCGAGCGAGCGCGACCAGACGCGATACAGCTCGGCGGCGTCCCGGAGCGCGTTGGCGATTCCTAGGAGCCGCGGGCTCCCGCAACCCGCGACGAGTGCGCGATGGAACTCCCGGTGGGCGCTGATCCAGTTCTCGTTCACGTCGCCGTCCGCCGCCTGTATCGGAGTGCGAGCAAGCGCGTGATGGGCGGCGACCACCGCGGTTTCCCAGGCGAGATCGCCGTGCTCCACCGAGCGCCGCGCGGCGAGGGTCTCGACGTCGATCCGGGTGTTCGTCAGGTCGTTGAGGTCCTTCGGGCTCAGGGTGACGACGCTGAACCCCCGCTGCGGGTGCGCGACCACCAGGCCCTGCTCGGCCAGGCGGCTCAGCGCCTCGCGGATGACCGACAGGCTGGCGACGTACCGGGCGCCGAGTACGGCGAGCTTGAGCTTGGACCCGGGCCCGAGACGCCCGGCGAGCAGATCTGCGCGGAGCTGGTCGAAGACGGCATTACTCCGTGTCTCGGCTGGCCCGGTCATAGCTGGCGACCCTAGCACGGGAATGCCGAAATCATTTTGAGCATCCAACACTCCCAAAAAATTTCGATAAAATCTTGTTTTGACGTCGATCCGGCGCCACCATGGGGTCAGCTCAACGGAGGAGACGGCATGCGCATCGGGAACCTCGACGGCCGACTGGCCTTGTTCCTCGACGAAGGAGCGGTCGACGTCGCGCGGGCGAGCGGTGGCGAGTTCGGTCCCGACCCGCAGGAAGTCTTCCTCCGGTGGGACGAGTTCCGGGCCTGGGCCGGCGGTCCGGAGGCGCGGGAGACGGTGTCGTTCGCACCGGAACAGCTCGGTGCGCCGGTACCCCGGCCGGGCCAGGTGTTTGCCATCGGCCTGAACTACCGGGACCACGCGGCCGAGGCCGGCGTGGCCGTTCCCGACCAGCCGCCGGTGTTCACGAAGTTCCGCGGCTCGATCACCGGTCCCCGTGGCGCGATCGTGCTGGCCGGGGAAACCGTCGACTGGGAGGTCGAACTGGTCGCGGTCGTCGGCAGGCGGGCCGACGCGGTGGCCGCCGACGACGCCTGGGACCACGTCGCCGGGCTGACGGTCGGCCAGGACCTCTCGGAGCGCACCGTGCAACTCGCCGGTCCGATGCCGCAGTTCAGCCTCGGGAAGTCGTTCCCGGGCTTCAGCCCGATGGGCCCGTGGCTGGTCACGATCGACGAACTCCGCGCCGGCGGACTCGACCCGGACGCGCTCGACCTCGGTTGCGCGGTCAACGGCGAATCGGTCCAGAAGGGAACGACGGCCGACCTGATCTTCTCCGTACCGGAACTGATCGCGCGGCTGTCGGCCGTGTTGCCACTGGAACCGGGCGACGTGATCTTCACCGGTACCCCCCACGGTGTCGGCATGGCGCGCAAGCCCCCGCGATTCCTGCGGGCGGGCGACGAACTGATCAGCACCGTCGCCGGAATCGGCGACCTGAACCATCGTTTCGTCGCCGGCTGACCCGTATCCGAAGTGGTCGCTCCAACGAAGGAGTCCTGACGTGCCCCTGCACCGCCTGACCACGATCACGCTCGGCGTCCCCAACGTCGCCGAGACCGCCGCCTACTACGCCGAATTCGGACTCCGACGTGACGCCGAGCTCTTCTCGACGGCCGACGGCGGCGAGCAACTCCGGATCACCCACTCCGGCCGGCGGCGCCTGCTCGAACTCGGCGTCGGCGCCGACGACCCCGACGACCTGGACCGCGTCGCCGCCGGGCTGGAGCGCCTCGACTTTCCGGTGGAGCGGACCGACACCACCGTGAGCAGTACCGATCCGGGAACCGGCACCCGCGTCGAGGTCTCGATCGCACCCCGGATCGACCAGCCCGAGCTCCCCGCCCCGCGGTACAACGGCCCCGGACGCGTCGACCGGCCCTCCACCCGCGCCGACGGCGTCCTGCGCGAAGGTCCCGTCCGCCCCCGCAAACTCGGTCACGTCGTGCTCGGCTCCACCGACCAGGAAACCAGCCAGCGCTTCTTCACCGAGGGCCTGGGCTTCAAGGTCAGCGACACCGTGCCCGGTCTCGCGGCGTTCCTGCGCTGTTCCACCGACCACCACAACGTCCTCGTGCAGCAGGCGCCGGTGCAGTTCCTGCACCACACGTCCTGGCAGGTGGACGACGTCGACGAAGTGGGCCGCGGAGCGACCGCCCTGCTGGAGAAAGATCCCGGCCGCCACGTCTGGGGACTCGGCCGCCACCACGTGGGCTCCAACTTCTTCTGGTACCTCAAAGATCCCGCGGGCAACTTCTCCGAGTACTACTCCGACCTCGACTGCATCGTCGACGACGCGCTCTGGACCCCCGGTACCTGGGAAGGCGCCCGCGGCCTCTACAACTGGGGCCCGCCTCCGCCACCGTCGTTCCTGGCGCCCGAGGACCTCGCCGCACTCATGACCGGCGCCCACAGCGCCGAAGGGAAGGGCTGAGCCGTCACGGACGGCCGCAGAGCAGGTCCGCGACCCGGCGCGCGACGTCCGGCGCGAGCATCCCGTTGTGCCCGCCCGGTACGACCACCAGACGGCCCTGCGGCAACTCCCGGGCCCACACCTCCGCGTAGCCGAGGCCGGCGTCCTTCTCACCGCTGACCAGGCTCACCGGCACCGACACGGCCCGATGGTCGAAGCCCCACGGCGCGGTCGCCATGGCGATTTCCGTAGCGACGTAGCCGCTGTCCGGCTGGCGTCGGACCTCGGCGCTGTTCGTCGCCCAGGCCGCGGCCGTCGCCGGGTTCTCGAACACGTGAGCGTCCGGGTTGGTCCGCCGCGCGACCGCAGCGGCGAACCGGCCCGGTGCGGCCGCCGTCGCCGCCCGCCTGGCCACCAGATCGGGCTTGCGCGCCATGAACGAGTACGTCATCCGCGCGCCGAACGACAGAGCTGCCTTCGCCGCGGCGTCGGCGACGGGAGTCGTCGGGTTCACCGGCACCACCCGGAGCACGCGGGCCGGGATCTCGAACCCGATGGCCATCGCGTACATGCCGCCGTTGCTCAGTCCGCCGACCGCGGCCCGCTCGAGCCCCAGAGCGTCGAGCACCTCGACGACGTCGGTGGCGTAACCGGTGACGGACCGGCCCGGAAGCGGATCCGAGCCACCGGTCCCCGGACGATCGAGCGCGACGAGTCGCAGGCCGGACTCGCGTGCCGGAGCATCGAGGAACGCACCTTCCAACCGGCTCGACGACGCGCCGTGGAACCACAGCGCCGGAGCCCCGGCCGGGTCGCCGTACTCCTCGAGCTGAACATTCCGGCCGTCGCGCAGCGTGACCATCGAGCCTCCTGATGCGTCGTCGGGCTGCCTTCAGCGTTGCTGCTCGTGGTGTTCGGCGCCTAGCGTCCACCGTCAAAAATGTTGCCGTCGACGTTCGACGTCGGTCGGAGTCGTCCCCGGACGACTCCGCCGTCACCACCTCCTCTCTCGACAGACGTCGAGGCACCGGCGGACCGGATCTCAACAGATGCACGACGCGCCGGGCCCGTCCGCGGCCGTACTTTCGGCGTATGCCAACCCTGCTCGAGCGCTATCAGCAGGCGGCCGCCCTCGCTCCTGAGAAGCTGCCGACGCTCCTGCGCAACCGCCGCGTCGACCCGGTCTGGACCGGGGACGGCGACGCCTTCTGGTACCGCCGCCAGGCGGCCGACGGCGAGCAGTTCGTCCTGGTCGACCCCGTGTCCGAGGTGCGGACGGTGGGTGCGAGCCTCGCCGAACTGGGCGTCGGCCCGGCCCCACCCGAGGCGCGTCCCGGCGTGCTGTGGGCTCCGGACCGACGCGGACTGCGCCGACGGAACCACGACCTGTGGCTCGTCGACGGCGAGACCGAAACGCCGGTGACGTCCGACGGCGAGCCCGGCTTCGCCTGGGGCGCGCTGCCCTCCGACAGCAACATGTTCGTGCCGTTCACACGTGCGGGCCTGGACCTGCCGCCGCTCGGCACCGTCCATTCCCCGTCCGGCCGCCGCGTGCTCACGATGCGTACGGACGAGCGGAGCATGCGGGTCAGACACATGACCGAGAACGTGCCCCGCTCGGGTGCGGCGCGTCCGGAATGCCACGAGTGGAGGGTCCACCTCGAGGACGAAGGCGAGCCCGCCCCGGCCGAGTGCCGCGTGCTCGACCTCGACACCGGCGACCGCGCCGAGATCGACGTCGCCGACGGTCTCGCCTCCCTGCTGAGGATGAACGGCAGCACCGAGGTCACCTGGTCCGCCGACGAGAGCCGGCTCTACCTGTTCCATTGCCGTCAGGGCAGTGCCCGCGCGGCGCTGGTCGAGGTCGACGTGAAGTCCGGCGAGCGCCGGGACGTCCTCGTGGTCGATGAGAGGCCGTTGTACGAGGCCAACCAATTCCTCTACAGCCTGCCGCTCGTCCGGGTGCTGCCGGCGACCGGCGAGGCGATCCTGTTCTCGCAGCGCGACGGCTGGGGCCACCTCTACCTCTACGACCTGGTGACCGGAGCGTGCAAGAACCGCATCAGCGATGGCGAACTCGTCGTCCGTGACCTTCTGCACGTCGACGCGGAGCGCCGCGAGATCACCTACCTCGCCGGCAGTGCCGACGACGGCTGGAACCCGTATTGGCGGCGGGTCTACCGCGCCGGCTTCGACGGCGGCACGCAGCGGCTGCTCACACCCGAGCCGATGGACCACGAACTCGTCGCACCCGAGCCGCAGTTCTTCCGCCTGGTGTTCGGGCGGGGCAAGCCGTCCACCCGGAGCATCAGCCCGAGCGGGCGCTTCTTCGTCGACCACCGGTCGACGGTGAGCGACGCTCCGGTCATCGCACTACGCGACGCCGACGACGGCGGGCGGATCGTTCTGGAGCTGGAGCGAACTGACATCGGTCGCCTGCTCGATGCCGGCTACGTCGTCCCGCGGGCTTTCCGCGTCAAGGCCGACGACGGGGTCACCGACCTGTGGGGGGTCTACTCGCTGCCCGCCGAGCCGCACGACCCTCAGCGCATCCCGGTCGTGGAGGACGTCTACGGCGGGTTCCAGACGACGCAGTCGCCGCACGCCTTCGTCGGTGGCAGCGCGATGGCCAGCCGCCAGGTGAACCTGCCGAGCTACAACGCGCTCGGCTTCGCCGCGGTCATGCTGGACGGTCGCGGCACTCCCGGCCGCGACCGCGCCTTCCGGCAGTGGACGTTCCAGCAGTTCCACACCGGCCGCGGTCTCGAGGACCACGTCACGGTGATCACGGCCCTCGCACGGGAGTGCCCCGCGCTGGACCTCGAGCGCGTCGGCGTCGTCGGCCACTCCTACGGCGGCTACAACGCGGCGCGCCTGCTGTTGATGTTCCCCGACTTCTACCGGTCCGCCGTCAGCAGCGCGGGCGTCCACGACCCGCGCAAGATGCGGTACGGCTCCTGGGATTGGCACCTGGGCCCCGAGGAATACCGCGGCTCCGAGGAATACCGGGGCCTGGGCAACGTCCCGCTCGCCGACAGACTGCGGGGCGATCTGCTCCTCGCGTGCGGCGAGATCGACGAGAACGCCACCGTCGACCACACCTTCGCTCTCGCCGACGCGCTCATCCAGGCGGGCAAGCGGTTCGACTTCAAGATCTGGCCGGGCGTCGACCACTACACGATCGGCCCCTACGCGCGGATGACGTTCTGGGACCACTTCGTCCGCAGCCTGCTCGGGCAGCAGCCGCCGCGGGAATGGGCACCGATCCACGAGGAGATCAGATGACCGCCCACCTGCGCACGGCGTGGATCGCGCTCACGATGGCCGCCGCCCTGGCGCTCGCCGGATGTGGCGGTGACAGCGGCACCGGGGACGCACGCACCTCGTGTTCGAGCGCACTGACCGGCGCGCCGATCCGCGTCGGCTTCGTCAATTCCGACCAGGGCGCTTTCGCGCTCCCCGAGGTCTCCGCGATGGCCCGGGCGGCCGCCAACTGCCTCAACCACGACGGCGGCGTCAACGGCCACCCCCTCGAACTGGATCTGTGCGCGACCGACGGCACACCGGCGGCGTCGACCAGATGCGCCAACCAATTCGTCACCCACAAGGTTCTCGCCGTACTCAACGGTGACGACGGTGGGCTCGATTCCGCTCTGCCGATCTACCAGAAGGCGGGACTGCATCTGTTCGGCGTGACAGCGCCGCCGGCCGTCAGCGCCGACCCGAACAGCACGATCATGACGCCGCCGGTCGCGATCGCCACCGCCGCCAACGGCCCGATCTTCAAACTGATCGGGATCCGCAACGCCGTCGTCATTCTCCCCAACTTCGGGCCGGCCGTGTCGCAAGGATTCAAAGGCCTCCAGGCCGTCCTCGCGCCGTACGGCGTCCAGATCTCGTTGTCCCTGGTCGCTCCGGCCAATCCGGACGTCACGGCGGCGGTCACCGCCGCGAAAGCCAAAGGCGCGGACGCCCTGATCTTCTCGTTGTCGGAGAACGACTGCACGAACGCTGTCCGCACCGCCAAATCGCTGGGGTGGAGCGGCGTGCTCTGGGCCGGCTCGTGCACCCAGTTCCTCCGGCAACTCGGCCCTCAGGCCGCCGGCGTGTACACCTCGTCGACGTTGTTCCCCTACAGTTCCCGAGCCTCCGCGGAGAAGTACGATCCGCGGCTCGAGAGCGACTTCAGCCAATACGAGGCCGTGACGAAGGCCGCCGGTCTCGACCAGCACCTCGACTCGAACTACGTGGCCTACGGCTATTCGACGGTGATGACGTTCGCCGATGTTCTGAAGGGCATCAGCGGCGAAATCACGCAGGCGTCCGTCAACCAGGCGCTCAGCACTTTCCGGGGCCGCGAGGTACTCGGAACGCCGCTGGACTGCACGGCAAAGCTTCAGCCCGGCGGTGCGTGCGGCCGCTACTACATCGCGCTGCAGGTGCAAGCCGACGGGACGCAGACCCTGATCGGCGACAAGCCGATCGACCTGGCCGCACTAGCCAGTACGAAATAGTGGAGCAGTACCTGGTCTTCGCCCTCCTCGGACTGGGCGCAGGCGCCGTCGGCGCCGCGCTGGGGGCGGGGCTGGTCATGACCTACAAGGGCACCGGCACGATCAACTTCGCGCACGCCGCGCTGGCTCTCTGGGGAGCATTCGCCTACGACGAACTACGCACCTCGGGCCACCTGGTGCTGCCCCTGCCGTTCACGACCGCGAGCATCCCGCTCGGCGGGCCGGTGCCGGTCTGGTCGGCGTTCATCGTCGCCCTGCTGCTGGCCGCGGCTCTCGGCGCCGCGACCCACCTGCTGGTCTTCCGGCCGCTGCGGCGCGCACCGCTGGCCGCGAAGATCATCGCGTCACTCGGACTGCTCACGCTGCTCGAAGGCCTGCTGACCGACCACTTCGGGCAGCAGTCCCGCTTCGTGCCCCCGCTGTTTCCCACCACTCCGATCCGGCTCGGAGGTCTCAGCGTCCCCGAAGACCGGCTCTGGATAGCCGGCTTCGTGCTCGTGCTGACCCTCGCGGTGTCGCTCGTGTACCGCCGGACCTTGTTCGGTCTGGCGACCACCGCCCTCCGTGAGGACGAAGTCGCGCTGACGCTGAGCCGCTGGTCTCCGACTTGGCTCGGCGTGGCCAACGTCGCCGGTGGCGTCGCTCTCACCACGTCCGTGATGATCGTCGCCGCGTCGATCAGCCCGTTGAATTCGCTGTCGGTCGGGCTGCTGGTCGTGCCAGGGCTGGCGGCGATGCTCGTCGGCCGGCTGGTTCACGTCGTGCCCGCCGCGCTGACCGGCCTGGCGCTGGGCCTGGTGCAAGGTCTGCTGTCCTTCGTCCCGACGAAGTCGTGGTGGCCGGCCTGGCTGTCCACCGGTGGAGCGACGGACGCCGTGCCGCTGCTCGTCATCGTTTTCGTACTCGTCGTGCGGGGCCGGAGCCTGCCCACCCGGGCCGGACTCGTGCTCGACCCGCTCCCTCGGGTACCACCCGCGATGAAGCTCCGCACGATCGCCGTACTCGGCGCCGCGATCGCCGTCCTGGCCGTCTTCCTCACTCCGACGCTTCGGCTCGGTCTCGCGACCAGCATGGTGTACGCGGTGCTGGCGTTGTCACTCGTGGTGCTCGTCGGTCTGGTCGGTCAGATCTCGCTCGGGCAACTCGCGGTGGCGGGCATCGCGGCCTTCACGCTCGCGAAGTACCTGGACTCCTGGCCGTTTCCGCTCGGTCTGGTGGTGGCGAGCCTCGTCGCTGCGGTCCTCGCCGTTCTCGTCGGCATGCCGGCGCTACGGGTGCGTGGCGCACAGCTGGCCGTCGTCACCCTGTCCGGCGCGGCCGCAGTGCAGTCCCTGGTCCTGAACAACGCCGAGTCGGGCGGGACCGGAGTGGAGGTCACCCCGCCCTCGATCGGTCCGCTCGACTTGGGCTCGCAGGTGGGCACGCACATCGGCCGGCTGCAGTTCGTCTACGCCGTGCTCGCGGTCCTGCTCGTCGTCTGCGCTCTGACTTCACGAACGATCGCCGGTCGGCTCGGCCGGAGGTTCCTCGCCGTTCGCAGCAACGAACAGGCCGCGGCGAGCGTCGGCATCAACGTCGTGCGGACGAAGATCCTGGCGCTGGGAATCGCGGGCTTCGTCGCGGGCCTCGGCGGCGGCCTGCTCGCCTACGACACCCAGGCGGTCTCGGCCGACGCCTTCGGCGTGTTCCTGAGCATCACGCTGCTCGTGTACGCCTACATCGGCGGTATCACCGGCGTCGGTGGTGCGCTGTACGCCGGTCTGCTCGTGCCGGGCGGGATTCTGGTGGGGTGGATCGGCCAGTACTGGAATCTCGGGGCGAAGTGGGCCGCGATCTCCGCCCTTTCGTTGATCCTGATGGCGATCCAGAGCCCGAACGGCGTCAGTGACGCGACGCGCGTGTTGATCTCGAGGCTGAAACGCCGGCTGCGACCGCACACCGCCTCGGTGGAGAGGACCGTGGTCCTGCCGACGACAGCCGTCGATCCCACGGTGACGGCCGGGCTGCACGTCCGGAACATCACCGTTCGCTACGGCGGTGTCGTCGCGGTCGACAACGTCTCGCTAGAGGTCGCCTCCGGGGAGATCGTCGGCCTGATCGGACCCAATGGCGCGGGAAAGACGTCGCTGCTGGACGCGCTGACCGGCTTCGCGCGTTCCGAGGGATCGGTCGAGGTGGGCCGGCTGCGACTGGACCACGTGAACGCCCACCGCCGCTATCTGGCCGGGCTCGGCCGCACCTGGCAGAGCGGCGAACTGTTCGAGGACCTCGACGTCTTCGACAACGTCCGGGTGGCTGAACGTCGTCTCGCTCGTCGAGCGCGCCGCCGCGGTGCGTCCGACGCCGACTCCGCGTGGGCGATGCGGCTCCTCGGTATCGAGGCCATGGCGGCGAAGCGGCCCGCAGAGATCAGCGGCGGCCGGCGCAAACTCGTCGGAGTGGCTCGCGCGCTCGCCGGTCGCCCCAGCGTGCTGCTGTGCGACGAGCCGGCCGCCGGACTGGACAGTTTCGAGAGCCGCCGATTGGGCGAGAGGCTGAGGTCGATCGCCGCCGACGGAGTCGCCGTGCTGCTCATCGAACACGACCTGGCACTGGTGCTCGCGATCTGCGATCGGATCTACGTACTGGAGGAGGGCAGGGTGATCGCCTCCGGAGATCCGGAGCACGTTCGGCGCCACCCGGACGTGGTGCGGGCCTACATCGGCGAATCGATCACGGCGACGGAGGCTGCGGTATGACGGTTTCGCCGGCCCTCGAACTCGACCGTCTCACGGCCGGCCACCACAAGGTGCCGGTCGTGCGTGAGCTCGGTCTGAGCGTCGCCGCGGGGGAGATCGTCGCCCTGCTGGGCCCGAACGGGGCCGGCAAGAGCACCACGCTCGACACCACCTGCGGAGCGCTGCCCCCGCTCTCCGGCCAGGTGCGGGTGTCCGGACGGCGAATTCGTGGTGTGCGCGACGCCGCGCGGTATCGCGTGGCCTACGTGCCCCAGCACCGCGGGCTGTTCCGTCAACTCTCGGTCGACGAGAATCTTCGCCTGCGCGCCCGCTCCCGCCGCGCCGTCAACGACGTGTACGAGCGATTCGACGCGCTCGGGGCCCTGCGCGGCCGGCAGGCCGGTCTCCTGTCGGGTGGGGAGCAGCAGTTGCTCGCGTTGCTCTGCGCCCTCGCGCTCGACGCGAAGGTGCTGCTCATCGACGAGATGACGACGGGGCTCGCGCCCGGCGTCGTGCGCAGGCTGGCTGAGGTCGTCAAGTCCGTCGCGTCGGAGGGCATGGCTGTGCTCTTCGTCGAACAGCACGTTCATCTCGCTCTGGAACTCTGCGATCGCGCATATGTGCTCAACCACGGCGAGTGCGTCCTCGAAGGTGCCGGTCCGGAGCTACGAGAACGCATCGGCGAACTCAGCGCGTCGTACTTCGCCGACGGTCGCGACGCTGATCGCAGTGACGACGACGTGCCATGACGAGCGCTGACGACGACCGTCGACAAGGCCGAGCCGACGTTTCTACACTGCGTGCCGTGACCCGGGACCTGCAGCGGCTGGTCGACTACCTCGGCGGACGGCTGCATCGGTCGGTGGCTGTCGACGACCCGCACATACGCCTTCTCGCCTATACGTCGCACACCAGTGAGGAGGTGGACCCGGCTCGGGTCGAGTCCATCATGCGGCGAAGTGTCTCGGTCGAGCTGTCGGACTACGTCGACCTGCAGGGTGCTGCCCGGGCCACCGACCTGTTCACGGTGCCCGCATGCCCGGAGATCGGGCTGGCGGTGGAGCGGATCGGCATGCCGATCCGCCGCGAGGACACTCTGCTCGGCTACCTGTGGCTGCTGGGTTCGGACGGGCCGGTCAGCGCGCACGACGCCGACACACTGCGCGAGGCCGCCGGGCAGGCGGCGCTCATCATGCACCACGAGTACCTCACCTGGGAGTTCAGCCGCAGCCGGGAACGCGAGCTCGTTCGTGACCTGGTCTCCACCGACCCGGCGCTGCGTGCGGAGGCCGCGGATGCGTTGATCGAGGAGGAACTCCTCGTCCCGGGGCCGACGACCGCCCTCGTCGCGACGCTCCGCCACGACCGTGGCGAACCGGTGGGTGAGCAGGGCCGGCTGGCGCTGCACATCGCGGTCGACCACTGTCGCCGGCTCCTCGCTCCCGGGCACGCGGTCGCCCTCAACCGGCCCGACCATTCGCTGCTGCTCGCGGTGTGGCCCGATACCCGGTCGGCGAGCATCGACAAGGCCGTGGAAGAACTGGCCGGCGCAGTGCACGACCGGTTGGCCACCGAGGTCGCTTCGTCGGCCGGCGGCTGCTGGGTGGGGATCGGTGCGACGCACCGGCGCCTCGCCGACGCCCACGGCTCCTACACGCAGGCGCGACACGCCGCGGAGGTCGCCCGGGTCACCGGCGCGCTGGGGCCGACCGTGTCCTACGCGCGACTGGGGGTTTACGCGGTGCTGGCGAAGCTCCCGCCGAACGAGCTCGCCGACGGCATCCATCCGGGCATCCGCCCGATGCTCGACGCTTCCTCCGAACATCATCAGCTGATCGAGACGCTCCGGACCTACCTGGACAACGCCGCCGACGTCCAGCGCACCGCCGGACAACTGCACATCCACCGCGCGACGTTGTACTACCGGTTGCGGCGGATGCAGGAACTCACCGGCCTCGATCTCTCCCGCGGGGACGACCGCCTGGCCGCCCATCTGAGTCTGAAGCTCGCCCAGCTGATCCGCGAATAACGCTTTCCGCGAATGGCGAATTCGGTCGCGCTGATGCACGACGGATGGCCATCGTGCCGGCCGCCGTCGCCCCGACATGATCGTGGTAATTGCTGGTGAATCGTGGAGCGGACATGGCTGAGACAGCGGATGTGGTCGTCATCGGCGCCGGCGTGATCGGTACCGCCGCCGCGCTGGAACTGGCCAAGCGCGGATTGCGAGTGGTCGTCGCCGACAAGTCCGGTGGGGCCGGTTTCGGTTCGACCAGCGCGTCCAGCGCGATCGTGCGATTCAACTACTCGACCTGGGACGGTGTCGCGACAGCCTGGGAGTCCGAGCACTGCTGGGAGAAGTGGGCCGAGCACCTGGAAGCACCCGCCGATACGAGGCTGGCCTCATTCGTCCGGATCGGCATGGTGATGCTCGACGTGCCGCCGATCTCGAACGCCTCGGTCACCGCCTTGTTCGACCGGGCGGGCGTGCCCTACGAGGTGTGGGACGCGGCGACTCTGGCCGGTCGGGTGCCCGGAATAGACACCGGCCGGTACTGGCCGCCCAAACGGCTCGACGACGAGGCATTCTTCGCCGAGGCCACCGAGCAGCTGGGCGCCCTGTTCACACCGGACGCCGGCTTCGTCAACGACCCGCAGTTGGCGGCACACAATCTGGCCGACGCCGCGCGAGCCCGTGGCGTCGTCTTTCGATTCCATCGCGTCGTCACCTCGATCGACCAGCGCGCCGGGCGGGTCGGTGGAGTCGGTCTGTCCGACGGCACCCGCATCGCCGCGCCGGTCGTCGTCAACGCCGCCGGTCCGTGGTCCGATTCGATCAATCGAATGGCCGGCGTCGGCGCCGAGTTCACGGTCCGGCTTCGGCCGATGCGTCAGGAAGTTCACCAGGTCTCCGCCCCGGCGGGCTACAACGGGCCGTCGGGTCTGGGGCCGGCCATCGCCGATCTGGATCTCGGGATCTACCTGCGTCCGGTGCCTCCCGACTTTCTCCTGGTCGGCGGCACGGAGCCCGACTGCGACCCACTGGAGTGGATCGACGACGTCGATGCGGCGGATCCGCGGCCCACGGCCGCCCGATTCCAGGCGCAGGTCACCCGCGCTGCGCGCCGGTTCCCCGGCTTGCTGGTGCCCAACAAGCCCACCGGTCTCTCCGGCGTCTACGACGTCACCGACGACTGGACGCCCGTCTACGACCGCACCGACCTCGACGGGTTCTACGTCGCCATCGGCACCAGCGGAAACCAGTTCAAGAACGCCCCGCTGGCCGGCCGGTTCGTCGCCGCGCTGGTCGACGGCGTCGAAGGCGGTCACGACCACGACCGCGATCCGCTGACCTACACCGGTGAGCACACCGGCCATGTGATCGATCTCGGCGCGTTCTCCCGGAAGCGACAGCCGAATCGGAACTCCTCCGGCACCGTCATGGGCTAGCCGTGGGACCCCAACCAGCTCAGCCGACACACGAAGGGTCCAGCCGATGACCAGGACGATCGCCCCCCACGAATCGAATCCGTCCAGTGGCGGACGTGTCGGCCCGAAGCAGCCGATCACCGGCGGCCGTGCGGTGTGCGCCAGCCAACATCCACTGGTCACCGACACGATGCTCCAGGTGATGCGGGACGGCGGCAACGCCATCGACGCGGCGATCGCCGGCTGCCTGATCCAGGCCGTCGTCCAGCAAGACATGACGAACCACGCCGGCAGCGTGACCTGTCTGTTCTACGAGGCCGCCACCGGGCAGGTGCACGAGCTGAACTCGATGGGCCGCCTCGTCGCCGACCTGCCGGCGCACCACCGGGTTCCCGGCGGACGGGGCCTCTACGCACCGGCCGGGACGCGAGGCCCGATGTCGGTGATCCCCGGCTTCATGCCCGGTATGAAGGCCATGTTCGAGCGCTTCGCGACCAAGCCCTGGGGTTACCTCGTCGCGCCCGCGGTGGCGGCGGCCAGGGACGGTCACGTCGTCACGTCGTTCGAGCACCTCGTCTACGCCCAAACCGTCGATCTGTTCCTCTACACGACCTCCGGGCGTGAGCACTTCACTCCGAACGGCCATCTGCTGCAGGTGGGCGAACGCTGGGCCCAGCCGGCCCTCGCGGAGACGTTGGCCGGCCTGGCCGCCGAAGGGCCGGACTACTTCCTCACCGGTGGCTGGGCGCAGCACTTCGTGGCCCGGGCGAGGGAACTGGACTGGCCGATCACGCTCGACCACATGACCGCGCTGCCGGCGTACTGGACGACACCCACCCGGTGGTCGCACCGCGGCTACGAGGTCGCACAGCTGTCTCCGCCGGACCGCCAGGCGGTCTACTGCGCTCTGGTGCTCGGCATCCTCCGGCACCTGGACCTCCCGTCGCTCGGTCATTTCGCCGAGTCGCCCGAGGCGGCCTACTACATGGCGCACGCACTCCGCCTGGCGCACCTGGAGACGGGGTTCATCAACGACCCCGCGATCTTCGAAGACCCGGCCGGAGTGCTGATGTCGGACGAGTACCACGCGCTGCTCGCGGCCAAGCTCCGGCACAGCCGGCCCAAGATCGACCTCAGCAAGCACGTCGAACTCACCCGCGGACGCAATGCCCTCGACGCGGCCGGCTCGGCATCCAAGCAGCCCACCGGAAGTTGCGAGCTCAGCCTCGTCGACGCCGAGGGCAACTGGGTGCAGATGATGAACACGCTGCAAACCGGCGGAATCGCCGGCGAAGTGGTCGACGGCGTGCCGATGGTCGGCAGTCATCAGATCAACGCGCTCACCTCGCCGCTCTCCGGCTGGCTCACCGGAGGCTCGGGAATGCGGGCAGTGCTCAGCAACACGATCGTGCTGAAAGACGGCCGGCCGGTGGTCTCTCTCGGCAGCCCGGGGAACGTGCACTGCACCGTGCCGCAGGTCCTGTCCAACATCCTCGACTACGGCATGGATCCCTACGCCGCCGACGACGCGCCGCGCATGCTGCCGCTGACCGACACCTACGAGCTCTCGATCGAGAGCCGGGTCAGCAGCGGCTTCGTCGACGGTCTGGCCCGGCTCGGCGTCCTGACCAACCCGCTGCCTCGATACGACTACCACATGGGCACCTACCAGATGAGCTGGCGCGACGACGACGGGACGCTGAGCAGCTGCGCCGGCCCGCGGCGCGAGGGCAACGCCGCAGCGCTGTGAGCTACGTGATCACCGGTGTCGACGTCGTGGACGGGACGTCCGGCGGGCTGACCGCCGAGCAGGACGTCCTGGTCGACGGGGCGCGGATCGCGGCCGTCGGTCGTGACCTCAGCGCGTCGCGATCGGTCGACGGCCGCGGCCTGACCCTGCTGCCCGGGCTGTTCGACTGTCACGTACACGTCGTCAACTCCGGAGTCGACCCGGCCGAGGCGCTGTCGAAGCCGTTCTCCACCCAGTTCTACGACGCGATCGACAATCTGAACCGCACGGTGGCCGCGGGCATCACGACGATCCGTGATGCCGGCGGCGCCGACCTCGGGATCCGGACGGCGGTCGATGCCGGGCGGATCAACGGGCCGCGAATGAGGATCGCCGTCCAGATGCTCTCCCAGACCGGTGGCCACAACGACCACTGGACGGTGTCCGGCGGATGCTCCGTGTCGATCGGGGCACAGCCCCACCCCGGACGGCCGGGGCCACTGGTGGACGGCGTCGACGAGATGCGGCGCAAGGTCCGGGAACTGAAACGCGCCGGAGCCGACGTCATCAAGATCTGCGCCTCCGGCGGCGTCGTCTCGCCGCGCGACGAGCCGCAGCACCCGCAGTTCCGGCCGGACGAGCTCGCCGAATGCGTGGCCGAGGCCGCCGCCACCGGCACCGCGGTGATGGCGCACGCGCATTCGGCTGCGGGCATAGCGTCGGCGGTGGAAGCCGGTGTTCGCTCGGTCGAGCACGGAGTCTTTCTCGACGAGCCGACCGCTGAACTGATGGCCGAGCGGGGAACGTGGTTGGTCCCGACGCTGTCGGCGCCGCTGTCCGTGGTGGAGGCCTACGACCGTGGCGTCCCGTTCCCGCCGGCGGTGGTTCGGAAGGCACGAGAGGTGGCCGCGCAGCACGAGCGGTCGTTCCGTCTGGCCCACTCGATGGGAATCCGGATCGCGATGGGCTCCGACAGTGGTGTGGGACCACACGGCAGCAATCTCCGCGAGCTGGAGCTGATGGAGCGGTACGGCATGAAGCCGTCCGAGGTGCTGGTTTCGGCGACGAGTTCGTCGGCGGAACTTCTGGGGGTGAGCCGGGACCTCGGAACCGTCGAGGACGGGAAGCTGGCCGACTTCGTGCTGGTGGAGGGCACTCCTTATCGGTTCGCTGACCTGCACCGACGCATCCGCGCGGTGTTCAAGGAAGGACGTCAGGTGCACGGTGCGCCCTTGCCCGCCCGTCCGTGAGAGCGGACGTCGCCGGCCGGCCAGGAACGGCCGGCGAAGCCGGACCGCGTGCTCCCGCGCGGCATCCGGGCCGGGGGTGCTGGGGTGGTTGTTCCGCGGGGTGTGTCCCCGTGGAACCAGGTTCCCGCCGAACGGGCCCGGGCACGATCGTGGCAGTGACGCCACGAACGTCGCACCCGGCGCCGACGGCTTTAATCATGGCCTCAGGTTGATCGGGAAAGGTGAGCGGAAAGCGTCGACTGGAGGGCGGACCGGGGTGCGGATCCTGATCGCGGACGACGAGGCGGCCATCCGTGAGTCGCTGGCGCGGGTGCTGCAGGTCGAGGGTTACGACACCAGCACCGTCGCCAACGGTCTCGCCGTGCTCGACGGGGTCGGTGGCGCCGACGGTGACACGCTGGATCTGCTGATCCTCGACGTGATGATGCCCCGCCTCGGCGGGCTGGAGACCTGCCGGCGGTTGCGGGCCGCGGGCCGGGATCTGCCGGTGCTGATGCTGACCGCGCGTGACCAGGTCTCCGACCGGGTCGCGGGGCTGGACGCGGGCGCCGACGACTACCTGCCCAAGCCGTTCGCCACCGAGGAGTTGCTGGCCCGGGTGCGGGCCCTGCTGCGCCGGCGCACGTCGACCGACGGGGAGTCGCAGATCCTGTCGTTCGCCGACCTCCGGCTCGACCCCGACAGGTTCGAGGCGTGGCGGGGCGAGCGGTCGCTGCACCTGACCCGGACCGAGTTCTCCCTCCTGCAGGTCCTCATGCGCAACGCGACGCGGGTCTTGACCCGCGACGCGCTGTTCGAGGCGATCTGGGGCTTCGACATGAGCACCACCGCCAACAACCTCCAGGTCTACGTGAGCTACCTGCGCCGCAAGATGGAGGCCGAGGGTGAACCGCGATTGATCTACACGCTGCGGGGCCTGGGATACACGTTGCGGGAGACTCCTCCGTGAGGAGGCCCGCCGGCCGGGAACCGCGCCGGCTGACCCGATGGTGGCGCCGGCGGTCCCTGCGGACCAGGATGACGGTGATCGCGGCGACGGCCATCGCGGCCAGCGTGTTCGTGGCTTTCCAGGTCGCCAGCCAGCTATTGGGTTGGGAGCTGCGGCACACCGCCGAGAATCAGCTGCGCGCCGACTCCCGCGTCCTGGCGACGAACGCGGAGCGCGCAGGTCTAGCGCAGGTTCAGCTACCGCCGTATCCCGGAGCCGGTCGGATGGTGCGGGTGATCCTGCCTGACGGTTCGATCCGGACGCCGGCCGGCCAACCCGCGTTGCCCCCCGTCAGCGAGAACGCCCGGCGTGTGGCGCGGGGCACGTCGGCCGACCTGATGGAGGCGCCGGGCCTCGACGACGACGGCTACCTCCTCTACACGCTGCGGGCGGGCGACGGCGCGGTCCAGGTAGCCAACGTCGCCGACGACAGCCCGATCAACGAGTTCGGGTTGGGCATGCTGCTGATCGGGCTGCTCTGCATGGTCGGGGGCGGCTTCGTCGGGCGGGCGGTGGCGCGGACCGGGCTGGCACCGATCGACCGGCTGACCGCCGCCGCGGTACGTGTCGCGCGCACCCGGGATCTCGACGCCGACATTCCGGATGAGGGCGGTGGGGAGATCCGGCGGCTGATCCGGTCGATCAACGACATGCTCGCCGCGCTCCGGGACTCCCGGCGGGCCCAGCGGCTGCTCGCCGAGGACGCCGCCCACGAGCTCAAGACCCCGCTCACCAGCCTGCGCCTCAACGTCGAACTGCTGATCCGGCTCGATCGGCGCGGCACCCTGGACAGCGCGCTGCCGGCGGAGAGCCGGACCCGGCTGCTCAACGATCTCGGCGCCCAGGTGGCCGAGTTGAGCACCCTTGCCGCCGAGCTGACCGACCTGGCGCGCGGTGACGTCAGCGACGAGAGCGCCGAACTGCTCGACCTCGCGGACGTGGTGGTGGCCGCCGCGACCCGGGCGCGTTCCCGGGCACCCGACTTCGAGGTCGCGCTCGACGTGACTTCCGTGTGGGTGAGCGGGCGTCCGGCTGCGCTCCAACGGGCGGTGCTCAACCTCATCGACAACGCCGGCAAGTGGTCCCCTGCGGACCAGCCGGTCGAGGTCCGGCTCCGTGCCGAGGGCGCGTCGGCGGTGATCGAGGTCGACGACGCCGGGCCGGGCATCGACGCCGCCGACGTACCGCGGGTGTTCGACCGGTTCTACCGTGCCGACAGCGCCCGGGCGTTGCCGGGATCCGGTCTGGGGCTGTCGATCGTGCAGCGGGTCGTCGACGCCCACGGCGGCCGGGTCACCGTCGCGCGCTCCGCTCGCGGTGGCGCGCTCCTGCGGGTCGATCTTCCGGTCGCAGCCCCGCCCGCCCCGATCACGCGGCTCACCTCCGGGGAGGACACCGCGGTGCGCTGACCCCGGCCGCACGGCGCAGGAACGAGAAATCCGGGACGGGCCTGGGCTCCGTCCCGGATCTTCTCCGCACTCACCGTTGCAGCGCGGGCTCCTCGTCGTCGGCGTTCGACAGCGGGCCGTCCGGCAGCTTCGCCGCTGGACCGGACAGCCGGCTCGGCCACCAGATCCGCCGGCCGATCAGCAGGGTGAGGGCGGGCACCAGGACCGACCGCACCAGCAGGGCGTCGAGCAGCACTCCGAAGGCGACCAGGAACCCGACCTCGATCAGCATCACCAGCGGAAGTGTGGCGAGGACCGCGAACGTGGCCGCCAGCACCAGGCCCGCCGAGGTGATGACGCCACCGGTGGCCGAGAGGGCTTTGAGCATGCCCTCTCTGGTGCCGAGACGCCCGGCCTCCTCCCGGGCCCGGCTGGCCAGGAAGATGTTGTAGTCGACGCCGAGCGCCACCAGGAACAGGAATGCCAGCAACGGCACCGAATAGTCGACGCCCTTGAACCCGAGGATCGTGTCGAAGACGAACACGCTGCCGCCGAAGGCTGCGGCGAACGAGACGATCACGGTGGCCATCAGCACCAGCGGGGCCACGATCGCGCGCAGCAACAGCCCGAGGACGATCAGGACCACGGCGAGCACCAGCGGGATCACCAGCTTCTCGTCGCGGCTGGTGGTCACCTCGGTGTCGAGATTTTCCGCACTCGGCCCGCCGACGATCGCCTCCGCACCGCTCACCGCGTGCACGGCGGTGCGCACCCGCTTGATCGTGTCGTACTCCGCGGCGGTGTCCGGGGCGTCCGTCGGGAACACGGAGATGTCGGCCCAGCCGGCGCTGGTCCGGCCCGGGATGGTCATGGCCACGCCGCGAGTGCCCTTGACGACGTCGAGCACCCGCTCCTGGTACGCCGGCCGCGTGAAGATCGTCATCGGCTGGCCGCCGAGTTCCGGGAAGTGCTGGCGGAGAACCGTGAAGCCGGCGACCGACTCCGGCGCGGACAGGAACTGGTCCTGCTCCCGCAGAGCGCCGGTGTTGCCCGCCAGCCCGATGGCGAGCACGCCGAGGATTCCGAGCGAGCCGAGCGTCGCCACCCACCGCCGGCGGCTGAGGACGGCGCCGAGCCGTCCCCACAGCCCCGGCTTCTCCGCCACGGCCGTGCTGAATCGCGGGATGGCCGGCCAGAAGATCCGCCTGCCGAGCACGACGAGCACGGCCGGGAACAGCGTCAGCATGGCCACCAGCGCGCACAGGATGCCGGCCGCTCCGATCGGGCCCAACCCGCTGGTGCTGTTCAGGTCCGCGACGAGCAGGCAGAGCAGGCCGGCGACCACGGTGGCCGCGGACGCGACGATGGCCGGCGCCGCGCCGCGTAGCGCGTGGACCATCGCGATCCGGACGTTCTCGTGGTGATGCAGTGCCTCCCGATATCGAGCGATGAGCAACAGCGCGTAGTCCGTGCCGACGCCGAATACCAGGATCGTCAGCAGCGCGGAGTTCTGGTCGTTGACCACGATGCCGAAGCCCTTGACGAGCAGGTAGACGGTCGCCATCGCGGTCAGCGCGGCCGCGCCCACGGCCAGGAGGGGGATGATCCACAACACCGGGCTGCGGTAGGTGAGGATGAGCAGCAGCGTGACGACGACGACCGTGGTGAGGAAGACCTGCAGGTCGATGCCGTCGAAGACGGCATCGAGGTCGCCGTCGATCGCGGCCGGGCCGGTCACGTCGAGTTCCAGGCCGGCGGGGCGGTCCCTTGCGGCGTCACGCAACGGGCCGACGAGCGTCTCCGGTGCGCCGTAGGTCGTGTTCACCTCGAGGGTGAACATCATCGCTTTGCCGTCGGTGGAGAGCCTCGTCGGTGGGCCGTCCTCCTTGCCGCCGGCCGCCGCCGCCTTCGGCGGGTACCGCTCGGCAAGGGTGTCGTAGTGGCGTTCGACCGTCGCGCGGTCGGCGTCGGTCAAGCCGCCGGCGCGGTGGTACACGAAGACGAACGTGTTGTCGTCCCCGCCGGGGAGACTGTCCTCCAGCACCGCCACCTTGGTGGACTCGGCACTGGCCGGCAGGGTGTCTGCGGCGCTGTCGGTGGTGACCGAACTCAACTTTCCGCTCAGCGGCACCATGACCAGCGCCAGCGCCACCCACAGGCCGATCACCAACCACGGCACCCACCGGCCCGCCGGCCGACCGGCCGGCGCTTTCCCGGACGGCCCTGCGTTGACTGCCATTCACTGGCCTCCTACCTGCGTATTACCTCGCTTGTCGGACGCCGACTTCGTACCGAGCGAATCTGAGACGACCGTTAAAGCGGCGCTCAGGCCGGTTGGCGGCACAGCCGTCGGGCCGGGGGAGCAACGCATCGACGTCCGCGCGGGCGGTGCCGGTGGACCCGTCCGGTCCACGCGGCTGCCACGTCGCGGCCTCCGTGCGGCCGACGGTTCTGTCTCCGGTCAGTCGCCGCCGTGGAGGCGACGATCGTGCGTCATCGGTCCCACGGGCCCGGCGCGCTCACGGGCACGGGGTTCGTTCGGCCGGCCGTCAGACGGATTTCGCGTCCCGTGCTCGAGGGGCAGCCGTCGGCGTGATCAGCTCCACGTTGCCGGCCGCCAGAGCCTCTCTGAGATCCGGCGGTGGCGTCGCGTCGGTGATCAGGTAGTCGGCGCTGGCCAACTCGGACGCTTGCGCGAACAGCCGGCGGCCGAACTTGGAGGAGTCGGCGAGAACGGCCACCCGGGCCGCGCGCGAGATCATTTCCTGCATCATCGCGGCTTCGGCGAGGTTGCTCGTGGTGTAGCCGGCGTCCGCGGCGACCGCGCCGACGCCGATCAGCGCCAGGTCGCACCGGATGTCCAGTTCGGCGCCGCCGTTGGCCCGGAAGCTGACCGGACCGATCGTCGCGAGAGTGAGCGTGCGCACCGCGCCGCCGAAGAGGTAGATGTCGCGGACCGCCGTGGGCGGCAGCGCGCCGGGCACCAGCAGGTTGTTCGTGGCCACGGTGAGGTCGCGGTGCTGGCCCAGATTGCGGGCGACCGCGAGGGTGGTCGTCCCGCCGTTGATCATGATCGTCGAACCGTCCTGCACCAGCGCCGCGGCCAGTGCCGCGATCGTCTCCTTCTCCTGCTCCTGCTCCGTGAGCCGCTGGTCCACGGCTCGGTCGGTGCGCGCGACCGTGGAAAGGCTGACGGCGCCGCCGTACGTGCGCACCAGGACGCCATCGGCGCTCAGCTGATCCAGATCACGTCGCACGGTGTCGATGGAGACCCCGAAGCGCTCGGCCAATTCGCCCACCGTGACCTGGCCGGTTTCTGCGACGTACGCGGCTAGCTGAGCCTTGCGCCCGGCGGGTAGGTGGCGCTGCCGCTCGTCCTTATCGACGCTCATAGCTGTCTCTCATCAGTGCGGAAGTATGCCACGGCGGGTCGTAGATTGCGCACTTCAACGCATAGAGCTGCAAAGAGCAGCGACCCGGGGTATCACAGCCCGCAGCCTGGCCATATAGCCTCGTTTCCTGCGTAAACACGTACACCGGACACTATCGATCCCACCCTATGGCGCAAGAGTATGCCGTACTCCGCAGTTTCTTGCTGTTCTACTCTTGTTTAGGTTCGTAACACGCTGCTAACGTCTCGCCAACACAGCAGAGAACAGAAGGAACTCGATACAAGGAGATCGCCATGGCGGTTCGTTCCTCACGGCTGAAGCGGTTGATAGGGGCCGTGACGGCGGCCTCGTTGGTCGCGGTCGTGGCGGCCTGCGGTTCGAGTGATTCGAGCGCCGGCTCGAACGGCTCGGTGACGCTGGAGTTCGCGCAGTGGTGGGGCGCCGAGCTGCCGGCCGGGGACTTCGACAAGCTCATCGCCGACTTCGAGGCCCAGAACCCGAAGATCAAGGTCAAGCTGGTCAGCGCGCCCTACGCGTCGACCAAACAGCAGCTGGTCACCGGGGCGGCGTCCAAGACGCTGCCGGACGTGGTCGGCCTCGACGGCGCCTGGGTCAGCGACTTCGCCAAGCAGGGCGCGATCGCCGATCTGTCCAAGCTGATGGCGGATGCGAACTACGACGACTCGCAGCTCGCCAGCCAGGTGAAGATCAAGGGCAAGACGTACATGATCCCGGTCGTCAACTTCGTCTACCCGCTCTTCGTCAACAAGGACCTGCTCGCCAAGGCCGGCGTCAGCAAGGTGCCCAGCACTCGCACCGAGTTCCTCGACGCGGCGAAGAAGATCAGCGCCGGCGGCGGGAACGTCAAAGGCTGGGCGCTCCCGCTCGACACGGCGGTGCCCAACGGGGTCCAGAACGACGTCATGTCCTGGTTGTGGGCATCGGGCGGCAGCATGCTGAAGGACGGCAAACCGAACCTGACCAGCCCCGAAGTCAAGAGCACGGTCGAGTACGTGAAGAGCCTGAACGACGCCGGCGTGATCGCGCCCGGGTCGCTCACCATGAAAGAGCAGGACAAGGTCGAGAAGTTCACCAACGGCCAGGTCGGCATGATGATCGACTCGCTCGCGCACATCAACCTGATCAAGAAGAGCAAGCCGGACCTGAAGTTCGAGGTGGCGGCCGTGCCGGCCGAGGACGGCTTCACCGGCAAGCGCGGCATCCCCTACGCGTCCTGGGGCATCGGCGTTTCCAACTCCTCCGAACACAAGACCGAGGCGTTCAAGCTCGTGTCCTACCTGATGAGCCAGGAGACGAACGCGAAGCTGAGCACGATCGCCAACGGCTTCCCGGGCAACAAGAACGCGAAGCCCGACTTCAGCAACAGCGACCCGATGTTCAAGACCGCCTTCGACATCTACCAGCAGGGCTACCCGGCCAACGAGTTCGTCGGCCTCCCGAAGTCCGAGGACCTGATGCGCAGCTTCGACGAGCAACTGCAACTCGTGCTGACCGGCAAGTCGAACGTCGACGACGCCCTCACCAAGGCCCAGGAGAACTGGTCGTCGGTGATCGAGTAGTCCGCCCGGGCGCCGTGCCGGGTTCCCGGTACGGCGCCCGCACTAGGAGACAGCCATGACACTGATCGCCTCGAAGACCGCCGCGCCGGTCGAGCAGCCCACGAGGCCGCGCAGAAAGCCGGCCCGGCGGTTGGTCCCGTACGGCTATCTGTCGCCCACGGTGCTGCTGATCGTCGTTCTGATGATCATCCCGATCGTGATGGTGATCAGCTACTCGTTCCGGGACAACGTCATCGTCCAGGAGAACTCGGTCTTCGTCGGGCTCGCCAACTACACCAAGGTGCTCACCGACCCGGATTTCCTGGTCGCGCTGAAGAACACCGCCGTCTTCATCTCGGTCAGCACGGCGGCCCACCTCGTCCTCGGCCTCGCGTTCGCGATGATGCTCAACACCCCGCTGCTCAGCGGGGTCACCAAGGCCATCTTCCGGATCGTCTACATCCTGCCGTGGCTGTTCACGATCGCGGTGATCGCGGTCATCTGGCGACTGCTGCTCGACCCGTCCGGCGTCGTGAACTACGTGCTGCAGACGCTGGGCATCGTCCAGGAGGGCGTGAACTGGCTCGGCGACCCGGACAAGGCGCTCTGGGCGGTCACCTTCATCAACATCTGGTCGGGTTACCCGTTCTTCATGATCAGCCTTCTCGCCGGGCTGCAGGGCATCCCCAACGACTTGTACGAAGCCGCCGCCGTCGACGGCACGAACTGGTTCCAGCGGTTCCTGCACGTGACGCTTCCCCAACTGCGGCCGGTGATCATCAGCATGGCCGTGCTCGACCTGATCTGGACGTCTCAACAGTTCGCGCTGATCTGGATGACGACCGGCGGCGGACCGCTGAACACCACCGAAATGCTCAGTACCTACACCTACAAGCAAGCGTTCAGCGAGTACGAATTCGCGACCGCGTCCGCCGCCGCGGTGATCGTCCTGCTTCTCACGATGGTCCTGGCCTTCTTCTACGTACGCCAGCAAAGGGAGCGGTGAAATGGCGATCGCCACGGTCAAGACCCGGCGCACCCTCGCGAAGGCGGGCGTCATCACCGGACTCGTGCTCGGTGGTCTGTTCGCCGGCCTACCGGTCCTGTGGATGCTCTCCACCTCGTTCAAGAGCAACGGGGACGTCTTCCAGAGCCCGCCGAAGCTCGTCACCGACACGTTCTCGCTCGACGCCTACCGGGAGATCTTGGGCAACGGCGCTCAGCTGAGATTCTTTCTCAACAGCTACATCGTCGCTTTCGCGGTGACGATTCTGACGCTGTTGGTGGCCATCCTCGCCGGGTACGCGTTCAGCCGTTTCACGTTTCCGTTCCAGAAGACGATCAACGCGGTGATCATCAGCGTCCAGGCCGTGCCGCCGATCACGCTCGTCATTCCGTACTTCGGGCTCGTCGTCGCGCTCGGCCTGTACAACACCTATACCGGCCTGATCCTCACGCACATGGTGTTCACGCTCCCGTACGCGATCCTCATGATCACCGCGTACCTGAACACGCTTCCGCGGGAGCTGGACGAGTCCGTGAAGGTCGACGGCGGCAGCAGCTGGACCACGCTGTGGCGGATCCTCGTGCCCATCTCGGTTCCCGGTCTCATCGCGGTCGGGGTCTACACGTTCATGATCTCGTGGAACGAATACCTGTTCGCGCTGACGTTGACCCGCACCGACGACATGCGAACCGTGCCGATCGGCATCCAGCTGCTCATGGGCCAGCACTCGTACGAGTGGAACCAGATGATGGCCATGAGCATTCTCGGGTCCATTCCCGTTCTCGTCCTCTTCCTGCTCTTCCAGCGGCGCTTCATCGGCGGGCTCACCGCCGGTGCCGTGAAGGCCTGACACCCCCAGTAATAGGAGAAACACAGAAATGCTGACGACCGGCAAGGCGATTCTCGACGTCGCCAACGAGCACAGCTTCGCGGTGCCCGCCTTCAACATCAGCGACTGGGCGATGTTCAAAGGCATCGTGGAGATCAGCGAACAGACGAATGCTCCCCTGATCGTGGCGATCCATCCGGACGAGGTACGGCACATCGGCCGCGAGATGATCACCGGCATCGTCGAGCGGGCTCACTTCTCGAGCGTCCCGATCGCGATTCACTGGGATCACGGCGCCACCTACGAGCAGATCCTCCACGCGGTCCAGTTCGGCTTCACCTCGGTGATGATCGACGGCTCGCTGGCGCCGTTCGACGAGAACGTCGCGATCTCGAAGAAGGTCACCGACTCCGCGCACGCGCTCGGCCTCTCGGTGGAGGGCGAACTGGGCACGATCGGCGCGAACGACAGCTACGCCGAGGCGGGCGCCGCCACCATCATCTACACCGACCCCGACGACGCGGTCACGTTCGTCGAGCAGACCGGCGTGGACAGCCTCGCGATCGCGATCGGCACCTACCACGGCTTCTTCCCGGCCCACTTGAAGCCGGAGCTGAAACTCGACCTGCTCAAGGAAATCAAGAGCCGGGTGCGGATCCCGCTGGTACTGCACGGCGGCTCCAACAACCCGGACGACGAGATCTACGAGGCCGCGCGCACCGGCATCAACAAGATCAACATCTCCACCGACATCAAGGTTGCCTACCACAACAAGATGCGCGAGGTGCTCGGCGACGACCCGAAGGTTCGCGAGCCCAACGCGATTCAGCCCGCCTGCATCGAGGCCATGAACGTCGTCGCCGCTCAGAAAATCGAGCTGTTCGGCGCCGCAGGCAAGGCGTCACTCTACTGACATGACCGACGCATCCGACGTACTCCTGGGCCTCGGCGGCTGCGTCGACTACGAGGTGAAGCTGACCGCCGACGTCCTGGAACGGTTGGTCGCCGAGTACGGCATCGTCGCGGCGGAGCTGACGTCGCCCACGACCGTGACCAGCGAGCGTGATCTCGTGGTGTCGATCCTGGGGTACGTGGCGCGTGGCGGGGGCGGCGAGCACTACGTCGCCTCCGCCCCGGCGCTGTCGACCTTCGCCCAGCGGTTTCCGTACCGGGAGACCCTCGGCGGCACCTCGGTACGGGCCGGGATCGTGATGAGCCGGCTGGGGGTGCCCTCCACCCTGCACCTGGTCAGTGTCAACGACACCGTGCGCCGGTTGCTGCCCGCCGACGGCGAGTACCTCGACAGCGGCACCGAGGACACGTTCTACCCGCACCTGATCGTCCAGTACGACCGGGGTTTGCGCGTTCGCGTGGCCGACATCGACATCGACGCACCGTTCCCCAATCGCCTGATCTACGTCAACGACCCCGCCAACAGCGACCTGAGGCTCGCGGCCGGCCTCGGTGATCGGCTGGGCGCGGCGAAGGTCTTCCTGATCTCCGGTTTCAACGCCATGCGCGACGTGGCCGAGCTGGACGAGCGCCTCGCTGCCCTCCGGGAGCACATGCGGCAGCAGCCGCCGGACGCGGTGACCTACTTCGAGGACGCGGCCTACCACGAGCCCGCTTTCAGCCGCCGGGTCCGCGAGGCGCTGCTCGACGAGATCGACGTGTACGGACTGAACGAGGACGAACTGCAGTCCTATCTGGGCAGAGCGATCGACCTGCTCGACGCGGAGCAGGTTGCGGACGCGCTGACCGCCGTGCACGCGTTCATTCCGGTGCCGACGCTCGTGCTGCACACGAAGTACTGGGCCGTGACGCTCGGCGAGGGGGATTACGCCGACGCCCTGGACACCGGCACGGTGATGGCCGCCGCCCGCTACCGACACGGCGACGACGTCACCACCGAGGACGTCGAACGCCTGCGCGAGCAACCGCGACGACCCGAGTCGATCGCCTTCTCGGTGGCGCTGCACGAGCGCCTGGGCGACGCCGTCCACTGCGTACCCGCGTTCGCGCTCGACGTCCCCGAGCCCACCACCGTCGGGCTCGGAGACACCTTCGTCGGCGGCTTCCTCGCCGCGCTCGCCTCGAAGGGGAAGCGCTGACCGCAGATGCGGCAGCCGCCGCGGTGGCGCCGGTCCCCTCGTCGTCCGCCGCCGTCGTCCGAGTTCCTGACGACGGCCGCCGCTTCGCTCCGGATCGGTCAGCTGGCAGAGGGGGCGGGCGGACCCTCTCGCTCGGCGATCTTCCAGCCATCGACCAACGCGCCGCCGAGCGTCTTGCGGAGCGTCTCGGCAGCCCGCCGCTCGGCGATCGACACCGCCCAGCGCGGGCCGACGACGTACCAGCCCGGCCGCCCGGACGCGGCGTCCAGCCAGACGCTCTTGAGCTCGTCGGTCGGAAACGTCGTCACGCCGAAGTAGCCCACGGACGTCGTGCACACGCCCTGGCGGAGCTCGGTCGCCTCGATCTGGATCTTCGGCCGGCAGCCGACTCTGGCGGCCACCTCCTCGACCGTGCCCGGCGTCGCAGTCGGTAGCGACGGTGAGGGTTTCGGCGCGGGTGTGTCTTCGCGCTCGTCCGCGCCGCACGCCGCCGAGCACAGCAACGCGCCGACGGCTATCGGTAATGCCCACGCGCGGTTTCGTCGGTTCATGGCTCCGCTCATATTCGGTGGACGGGAAGGCCCGGGGACGGGTTCACGACCTGCTGAGCGACCGGGTGCGTTCACGTGCCGTCGTACGTCCGGATCCTCCATCCGACCGCGGACGGCGGGCAGGCCGCGGTCCAAGCCACCGGTCGGCGAGAAACGAACGCCGGTGACCGCGCAGAGCTTGCCGTGGGCGGGGGATGAACTCGCGCTCGACCATGTCCTCATCGGATCGGGCGCACTAGTATCGGCGTCGTTGTCACCGGGACGAGTAAGGATCGACGTGTCTGACGCTGACTGGATGACCGAGGCCGCTTCCCGGGCTACCGACCGCCCGCCGGTCGACCTGCGCACCGACGTCCCACATCCGGCCCGGGTTTATGACTACCTGCTCGGCGGCAAGGACAATTTCCCGGCCGACCGCACCGCGGCTGAGCACGGCCGGAGTTCCAACCCGGCCAGCGACGTCGCCCCTGGTGCCAACCGCGACTGGCTACGGCGTGCCGTCACCTATCTGACCGCGGAACAGGGCATCCGCCAGTTCCTCGACATCGGCACCGGGCTGCCCACTCCGCCGAACGTGCACGAGGTCGCGCAAGGCATCGATCCGGGCGCGCGCGTCGTCTACACCGACCACGACCCGATCGTGCTCGCCCATGCGCGAGCGCTGCTGGCGAGCAGTCCGTCGGGCGTCACCGATTATCTCGACGCCGACCTCCGCGATCCGGAACGGATCATCGAGGCCGCGAAGCGCACCCTCGACTTCGACCAGCCGGTCGCGTTGCTGCTCGTCGCGATCGTGCACTTCATCGGCGACGCGGACGAGCCGCACCGGATCGTCCGCCAGTTGCTGGACGCGCTGCCGTCCGGCTCCTACCTCGCGCTTTCGCATCTCACCGGCGACTTCCTGCCGGAACAGTGGAAGAAGGTCGAGGAGATCTACGCCGCCCGGGGCGTCACGATGCAGGTGCGGCCGAAGCCCGCGATCGAGAGCTTTTTCGACGGGCTGGAGCTGGTCGATCCCGGCGTGACGCTGGTGCACCGCTGGCACCCGGACGAGAAAGACCGCTTCGCCGACCGGTCCGACGAGTTGGTCTCCGTGTACGGCGCGATCGCCCGCAAACCCTGACCGACGGGCCCTCGCCAGTAGGCGCAGGCGGCCGGCGTCCGGGTCACGCCACCTCCCGTCTCCTCACCGAGGAGGGGCGATGGTTGCTGCGAGCGTGCGGGCTCTCTCGAAGAGCTCGTCGCAGCTGCGGAGGAGTTGTGGGGCAGCGCCCGGAATCTCGCGTCGAGGCAGGGCCTCGATGGTGGTCCAGAGCTGTTGGGCTCGGCTGATCAGTTCGGTTGCGGCGGGAAGCGTCTCGCGTGGGCCCTTCGCGGTGATCGCCAGATAGGTCAGCCGTAGCCCTCGGAGCTCGGCTTGCAGGTCGACGACGATCCGTTCATAGGTGTGGTGGGTGACGCCCTCTCCGTGCGTTGCCTTGCTGAGATCGATTCCGATCAGGGTACGAACACCTTCGGCGAAGGTGCCGGCCGAGCGTACGGCGTCGAAAACCCGGCCGTCGGCCGCGTCGCGGGCTGCGTTTCGCCGTTCGGACCGCCGACGCCACCCGGCGCCGGCTTCACTCAGCGCCCAGCCGATCGCCGTACCGACGATCGCGATGGAGCCCGACACCAGTGCGTCATTCATCCGTCAACGCTAAGCGCCGGCGTGGTGTTCGCCGACAAACTGTTGAGGATGACGTAGATCGGGGCGCCGGTCCGCTGTCCACTGTCGACTCCGTCGCCGCGGGTGCGATGCTGGCCTCTTGACGCCATGCCCCGGATCGGAGGCCTGAGGTGTTCGACCCCAACGCCGCCAAACTTTCGAAATCCATGAAGCGGACCAAAGCCGTCAAAGCTCCCAAGGTTACGTCGACTTCTCAGCTGACGAAGCCGAAGCCGAAGCCGAAGGTGCAGGCGCCGCCGCCTGCGACGCTCGTGCCGCCGCAGACCCCTCCGACCGCTGCTTTCGGACACGTGGTCAGCGGTCACGGCACGTTCGTCGAGAGCAACCTGAATCCGTTGCCGGGCAAACGCGTCAAAGATCCGAAGTTCGACATACCCGCAAACGTGACGCTGGTCTTCTACGCACCGCAGGGGGCCTATCTCGACAATCAGGTGGGTAATCGCATCGAGGCGGAGAATCCTCCGACTCAAGCTGAGCTCATCCTTGAGCGGCTGGGCACCAAGACACTTCGTGACCTTCCGGGGCCGTATCCATACTCGTTCGGCTCGAACCGCCAGGACCCCGAAAAGCGCGCGGTCGACTACACCGTCAGGCCGCCCGGAAACCTCTCTGTCGGGCCATCCGCCTACACGGTGACGCAGTCCACGGCGCTGCACGAACTTTTGAGCCTGCTCCCGGTCCCGGCGGTCGGCGGCACCACCGTGCATTACGCGTGCTGTGGTAGCGGCACCGGGGCCAGTGAAATCTGGAAAGGCTCGCTGCCGTGGGCCGGCTGGTACGTGCGGCTGCGAACGGCCACCGACCCGGCCCACGGCATGAACCCGCCGTAGCCGCAGTGGTCGACAAAGATCGTCTTGATTCGGAAAGTCTGAGCTCATACGATCCCGGCATGTCTTCTCTTCCCGCGCCCACTCCCTGGAACCAGCCGCTCCCGGAGGCTCACCCGCCCGCAGGCATGGCCCTGTATCACCTGCCGACCGGCACGTACGAGACCCGGGCGGCGCTCGCCGTCCGCGGCGGCTCGTTCCGGGACAAGCGCCGGTTCGCCGCGTCCGTGGTCCTGATCCAGCACCCGGACGGCGACCTGTTGATCGACGCCGGATTCGGTGACGACGTGGCCGACCACATCGCGATGCTTCCGCGAATGGTGCGTGCGCCTTACCGACAGGGCCGGACGGTCGGCGAGCAGCTCGACGCTGTCGGTTACGACCGCGAGCGGCTCCAGGGTGTACTACTCACGCACTCGCATTGGGACCACGCCAGCGGGCTCGACGGCCTGCGGGGCACCCCGATCCTGCTGAACGCCGACGAGAGGGACTACGCCGCTGCAGATCCGGACGGGAAGGTCTTCCGCTCGGTGTCACAAGGCCATGAAGTCCGCGAGTACGGCTTCGACAACAGGCCCTACCTCGGTTTCACGTCGAGCTACGACGTCTACGGCGACGGCTCGGTGGTCGTCGCGCTCGCAGGAGGCCACACGACCGGCTCCGTCATCATTTTCGTCACCGTGCCCTCCGGCCGGCGGTACGCCTTCATCGGCGACCTGACGTGGCAGATCGACGGCATTCGCCGGCGGGTCGAACGTCCCTGGCTGCTCAGCACGCTCGCCGACAGCAATCGGAACCAGCTCCGCGAGGCTCTGCTGCGCGTCATCGCGCTCGACGGCCTCATGCAGATCGTCCCCGCTCACGATCTCGGCTCCTACGACGGCATTCCGCTGCTGACGCACGAGGCCGCCACCGGCTACGCCTCCTGACGGCGTACCGTTCTGCGATGCGCACTCCCGAGTCACCGCTGTCGCAAGACGCGGGCCCGAGCCCGTCGTCCGACTCCGAGATCACCTGGTTGTTGCACCGCGCCGCGCAGCACCTGCGCGGCGTGACCGGAGACGTGGCCGAGCGGCACGGACTCGGGCTGCGCGACTACATCGTGCTGAGCGCGCTCGACAAGAGCCCGGGCCTCACCCAGTCCGACCTCAGCCGGTCCCTCGGCCTGGACAAGACCACGCTGATGAGCCAACTCGATCGCCTCGAGCGCCGAGGTCTGGTGGTGCGCCACAGTGCCCCCGGAGACCGTCGTCTCCGCATCCCCGTCATCACCGCTGCCGGCGAGACCCTGCGAGCGACGGTGGCCGACGCGTGCGCCGAGGTCGAGGCGGCCGTCCTGAGTCCGTTCAGCCCGCAGCAGGTTCAGGACCTGCGCCGGCTGCTCGTCACGATCATCGGCGACGCCCAGGACCGCGGCTCCTGCCTTTGACGCTCATCGCCAGGGGCCTCGCCAAGGCGGCGCGGGCGGTTCAAGAGGAGAAGGGGCCTCGGCGTCTCAGCGGCTGTTCGCGATGTCTCGCATCGAGACGTCGTACGGGTAGGGCGCGGAGACCTCGCTGACCGCGGTCAGCCGGGCCATCTCCTCGTCGGTCAGGGTCCAACCGAGGGCACCGAGGTTGTCTTCGAGCTGATCGAAGCGCGACGCACCGAGGATCGGCGCGGTCACCCCCGGCCTCTGCAGCACCCATCGGATCGCCACCTGAGCGACGCTCCGGTCGCGGGCGTCGGCGATCTCCCGCAGAGCGTCGAGGATCGACCAGGTCGTCTCGTTCGCGTACGCGGCCCAGCTCTCGCTCCACCCCTCACGACCGGCGGCGTCGACGCGGGAACCGGCCGGCGGTCCGGACATCTCCCGGGTGTAGCGCCCGGACAGCCACCCACCGCGCAGCGGCGACCACGGCAGTACCCCGAGACCCTCGCTCAGGCAGACCGGGAGCAACTCCCACTCGGTCGGCCGGGCGAGCAGGCTGTATTGCGGCTGCAGTGTGAGGTACCGCTCCAGCCCCAGGGCGCGGCTGACGTCCAGCGCCTTCTGCAGCTGCCAGCCGGTGACGTTGCTCGCGCCGAGGTAGCGCACCTTACCGGCGGTGACCAGCGAGTCGAGCGTCGAGAGCGTCTCCTCCAGCGGCGTGGCCCGGTCCCAGCCGTGGGTCTGGTAGAGGTCGACGTAGTCGGTGCCCAGCCGCCGTAGGCTGGCGTCGATGGAGGCGAGGATGTGCTTGCGTCCCAGCCCGACGTCGTTCACACCGGGTCCGGACGGGAATCGCACCTTGGTGGCGATCACCCACTGGTCGCGGTCGCGTCCAGCAAGCCAGCGCCCGGTGACCTCCTCCGAGGCACCGCCGCCGTAAACGTCGGCGGTGTCGATGAAGTTGCCGCCGGCGTCGGCGAACGCGTCGAGCATGCGGCGGCTCGTCGGTTCGTCGGCCTCACGGCCGAACGTCATGGCGCCCAGGCACAGTTCGCTGACGAGCGTGCCGGACCGGCCGAGGTAGCGGTGTTCCATCCGGTCAGTCAATCGCTTGGAGCGCGCTCCAAGTCAAGAAGGCGCGCAGCGCCACGTCGGTGGGCGCGGTCCAGCCGGTAGCTCGGATCCACTCGACCAGGTCCAGGCCGTCCGGTTCGATCGAGTGCAAACGCCTCGGCCGTCGCCGGCGCGGCGCCAGGCGCACCAGCGGTATCGCGCCGGGTTCTTCCGATAACCCGCCAGTGGCGGGTAGCCTCGATCGCGTGTCCGACCTCAGCGGCGAGCCGGCCTTCTGCACCGACGATGCGCCGTTGTCGGCGCCGCTGGCCCATGGCGCCGACGTGGCCGCGCACTTCCACGACTACGGCCAGCTCCGCTACGCCGCGCGTGGGGCCCTGGTGACAGCGACCCAGGTGGGCACGTGGGTGGCGCCGGCCAGCCGGATCATGTGGGTGCCGCCGTTCGCGGTGCACAGCAGCAAGGCGTACGGCGAGACGGACATCCGGGTGCTGTCGCTGCCCGTGACGCTGACCGGACAGCTGCCGGCCGAGCCGTCGGTCTTCGTGGCGAGCGCGTTGCTGCGCGAGGCCTATCTGGCGCTGATGAGCGAGGGCGAGCCGCTGGAGAGCCCCCGTGCGCGGCTGCTGATCGACGTCGTCCTCGCCGAACTCGCCCGCGCCGCACAGGAGCCGCTGCGCCTCCCGGAGCCGAGCGACCGGCGCCTCAAGGCGGTCACCGACCTGCTCCACGTGGACCCGGCAAGCCCGGCGACCCTGGCCGAGCTGGGCCACCGCGCCGGCGCCAGCGAACGCACCCTGAGCCGACTGTTCGGCAGCGAGCTGTCGATGAGCTTCCACCAGTGGCGCACCTTGCTGCGCATCCAACGGGCGCTGATCGAGCTCAGCGACGGTGCCTCGGTCACCGACACGGCGATCCGGCTGGGCTGGTCGAACCCCAGCAGCTTCATCGACGCCTTCACCGAGCTGGTCGGTCAGACACCCGGGGGCTATCGCTCGTCGGTTCGGTCCTCCCGCAGGTCCCCTGGGTGAGAGGTTGGCGGGGCAGCGGTAGTTCCTGGCGGAACATCGGTGGCAGCGCGATCGTGCGGGAGCCCACGCTGACGGGGTGACTCCCTCTGCCACCACCCAGAGCTCTTCGCCGGCATCCACGGCCTCGGCCGGTGCGACGCTGAGCGACCTCGTCGTCCAGTCGCTGACGCGGCACAGCTCGTCGGAGGCGTTCGTCGCCGGCGACCGGCGACTGACCTACGCCCAGGTGCGGGACCTGGTCTCGCAGTACATGGGTGCGCTCGGTCGGCGCGGCGTCGGCCTGGGGGTGGGCGTCACCATGCTCAGCCCGAACACGCCCGAGTCCTGGATCGTGCAGGCTGCGACGTACCTCCTCGGAGGTCGCTTCACGGGACTCCAGGCCCTGTCCTCGGTCCAGGACCACATCGTGGTCTGCGAGGACGCAGAGGCAGCCGTGCTCGTGGTGTCGGCATCTCTCGAGGAGCACGGCCGGCAGGTCCTCGACCAGGTCGACTCGTTGCGCCATCTGCTGGTGGTGCCGACCGACGGGGGCCTGCCCGAGGGCGAGTCCTACGCCGCACGAGCGCTCGATGCCGGGCCGGCCACCGAGTCCGACGTCGCGTGGCTGCAGTACACCGGCGGCACGACCGGTCGGCCCAAGGGCGTGATGCTGCCGCACCGGGCGATGGCGCAGATGGCGCTCTCGCACCTGGTGGATTTCGAGCTGCCGCATGTGCCGCGCTTCCTGGCCGCGGCTCCGCTCACCCACGCCACCGTGCTCAGCGTCGTCCCGACCCTGCTGCGCGGCGGGACGGTCGTCGTCGAGCAGGGCTTCGAGCCCAGCCGCTTCCTCGACGTGATCGAGGCGGAGCGCATCAACTGCCTCACCGGGATGCCGACGATGATCTACGCGCTGCTCGACCACACCCGGCCGGAGACCAGGGACCTGTCGAGCCTCGAGGTGATCTGGTACGCCACCGGGCCGATGTCGCCGGTGCGACTGGCCGAGGCGCGCGAGCGCATCGGGCCGGTCTTCTCCCAGATCTACGGTCAGACCGAGTCGACCGGCATCGGGACCGTGCTGTCCAAGGCCGCTCACGAGACCGCTGACCTCGAGCGGCTCGGGTCCTGCGGCCGGCCGGTTCTCGGCAACCGCATCCGGCTGGTCGACGACGGCGGCCACGACGTGCCCGTGGGCGAGGTCGGCGAGATCGTCATGCGCAACCGCGGCGTCATGCTCGGCTATCGGAACCTGCCCGAACAGACCGACGAGGCACTCAAGAACGGCTGGCTCCACAGCGGCGACGTCGCTCGCCAGGATGACGAGGGTCTGCTCTACATCGTGGACCGCAAGAAAGACATGATCATCTCCGGCGGCTTCAACATCTACGCCAGCGAGGTCGAGGCGGCCCTGACCGCCCATCCGTCGGTGAGCTCGGCCGCGGTCATCGGCGTACCCGACGAGCGGTGGGGCGAGATCGTCACCGCATTCGTGGTGGCCCGCTCGGGGCAGGAGATCGACCGGCCCGCGCTCCAGGCCTTCGTCAAGCAGGTCAAGGGATCGATGTACGCGCCCAAGGAGGTCGTGGTCGTCGACTCGCTGCCCCAGACGGCGGTCGGGAAGGTCGACAAGAAGTCACTGCGGGCTCCCTATTGGCGCGACTCGACGCGCAACGTCCACTGACCCGTCGAACCCGCAGCATTGAGGAAAGGCGCTCAGCATTGAGCACAGACACGTCCCCCCGGCTGATCGACTTCCACTCCCACTGGGGCACCGAACGAGGGTGGCGAGGCAGTCCGTATGAGACCGCGGCGGACCGCGAAGCGCTGCGGGGCTACTTCAAGTGGGGCATGAGCTTCGTCAGCGACGAGGAGCAGGCCGAGCAGTTCCGTACGGCGAACGCCCGGGTGATGCTGGACTTCGCCTTCACTTACACGTTGGAGGTCGGCGCCGTCCGGGAGCAACACGACTACGCCTTCGACTTCGCGCGACGGCACCCCGACGTCGTCCTCGGCCACTGGATCGGCATCGATCCCACGCAGCCGGCCCACGTCAAGGAGCTGGAGCGCTGCCTCAGCGACGGACCCGGGCTGATCGGACTGGCGGTGCACTCGTTCACACCGGCCGGCACGCCGGACGAGCCGGGCTGGGAGGCCTGCCTGAACCTGTGCCGCGAGGCCGGCCGTCCCGTACTGATGCACGTCGGGATGTCGGCGACCGGCGCCGGCATCCGCGGCGGCATGGGCATCACCCTGGAGGGCAGCCACCCGCGATACGTCGATCGGGTGGCCGCGCGCCACCCGGACCTCAACGTGATCGCGGGCCGGGTGGCCTGGCCCTGGCAGTCGGAGATGATCGCGACGGCCCTGCACAAGGGGAACGTCTGGATGGAGCTCCACGGTTGGTCCCCGCGCTACTTCCCCGACGAGCTCAAGCGTGAAATCGGGAAGCGGCTGCGCAAGCGTGTCTTCTTCGGCGCCGACTACCCGATGCTCAGCCACGAGCGGCTGGTCGCCGAGTGGCGCGAGCAGGGCTATCCCGCTGACGTCCTCGACGACGTCTTCACGGGCAATGCCGAAGCCTTCCTCGCCGAGATCGGGGTGGCGTGATGGACCTGGGACTGACCGGCAAGGTCGCCATCGTCGGTGGCGGTAGCGACGGGCTCGGCTTCGCGATCGCCGAGCGTCTCCTGGCCGAGGGCGCCCACGTCGCCTTCTTCGCCCGGCGCGCGGAGAAGGTCGCCGCGGCCCAGAGGCAGCTCGCCGAGAGATACGGCGAGAAGCGGGTCCTCGGCCTGGCCGCCGACTGCTCGAGCGCTGCGGATCTGGAAGGGGTGACCGCCTCGACGCTGGAGCGGTTCGGGGACGCCGTCCACGTGCTGGTGACCAACGACGGCGGACCGCCGATCCGGCGGATCTCCGAGCTCACCGACGAGGTCTGGCTGCAGGCCTTCGAACGGCACTTCTTCTACGTCGTCAGGTCTGTGCGGGCCACGCTGCCGCACATGACGGCCGAGGGCGGCAGCATCCTCAACGTCGTGTCGGCGGTCGCCCGGCGTCCCGCGGTCGGCATGGCCGCGCCGACGGCGGTGTGGTCGGCGGTGATCGGCTACGCGCAGACCCTCGCACTCGAGGTCGGTGCGCAGAACATCAGCGTCAACACGCTGCTGGCCGGCTTCTTCGACACGTCGCTGCTCGCCAAGACCATCGAGCGTCAGCCCGAGCTGTCCAAGGAGCGGCTGGGGAGCACGGCGCCGCTGGGACGCATCGGCGCACCCCGGGAGTTCGCGGACCTCGTCGCCACGCTGGTCTCACCGGGATCGAGGTTCGTGACCGGCACGGTGACCCCGGTCGACGGAGGCGCCAGCGTCGGGATGGGTGCCAGTTTCGACTCCGCGGCTCCCGCGCCGAAGGCGGCCCGGTCGTGAGGCTGTCGACCATGCTGACCTTCGGCGGCGATCCGCGGGCGGCCGCCGAGCAGGTCGCAGCGTTCGAAGCCGCCGGGCTCGACATGGTCTGGGTCGGGGAGGGCTACGGCTTCGACTCCCCGACGCTGATGGGCTACCTCGCGGCGCGCACCTCGACCGTCGAGATCGGGTCGGCGATCCTCAACGTCTACTCCCGCACGCCGTCCCTGCTCGCCCAGACCGCAGCGGGCCTCGACAGCGTCTCCGGCGGCCGCGCCGTCATCGGCCTGGGTTCCTCCGGACCGCAGGTCGTCGAGGGCTGGCACGGTGTGCCCTACGCCCGGCCCGTCGGGCGGACCAAGGAGGTCGTGGAGATCGTGCGCGCCGCCCTGCGCCGTGAGCCGGTCGAGCACGACGGCCCGTCCTTCCAGGTGCCGCTCCCCGGGAGCCTCGGCCGGCCGCTCAAGCTGATGAGCAGGCCGCCGCGTCCCTCGGTCCCGATCTATCTCGCCGCCCTGGGCCCGAAGTCGGTCGAGGGCGCCGCCGCGTACGCCGACGGCTGGCTGCCGTTCCTCTACTCGCCCGAGGACGCCGCTCAGACATGGGGCGACGCGCTCGCCGCCGGCACGGCCGCGCGCCCCGCGGATCTCGCGCCGCTGGAGATCGTGGCCGGTGGCGTGGTGGCCATCGGAGAAGACGTGAAGGGCGTCCTCGACCTCATCCGTCCGATGTTCGCCCTCTACATCGGCGGCATGGGCAGTCGGGGCAAGAACTACTACAACGACCTCGTTCGTCAGTACGGCTACGAGGACGAGGCCCGGCGGATCCAGGAGCTCTACCTCGACGGCAAGAAGCAGGAGGCCGAGGCCGCCGTACCGCTCGACCTGCTGGAACGGGTCAACCTCGTCGGCCCGGCGTCCTACGTCAAGGAACGGATCGAGGCCTTCCGTGAATCGGGCGTGACCAACCTCCAGGTGACCCCTGTCGGTGACGACCCCGGTGAGCTGGTGCGTCGCCTCAAGGAGTGGGTGGCCTGAGCGGGCACCCGTCGGAACTCAACCTGGGCAAGGAGTACGTAGTGATTCACCACCTGATGTTCTTCTGGTTCCGGAAGGACTCGCCGCAAGCGGAGGTGGAGGAGGTCCTGAAAGGTATCCAGAGTTTCGCCACCATCCCCGCCGTGAAGGACGTCTCGATCAGCGAGAATCGAGGCTTTCCGGAGTCGTCTGAACCGTCCACCCATACTGCGATCCTTACGTTCGACGATTTGGCAGACGAGAACGAATTTTTCGCCGACGACCTGCACCGGTCCGTCCGGTGCAAGGCGATGTCCGTGGTCGCTGAGTTGAAGACCGTCAGCGTTGACACCGGCCAAGCGTCGGAGTCCCCGAGCCTCGAGGACCTTGCAGCGCAACTTCACGATGCGGAGCTGACCCGCCTCACCATCCAACCGTTGTCAGAGCAACTCCCGGGGCTGAGCGTCGCGGACTCGTACCGCATCCAGCAGCTGAATGTCTCTCGTCGCCTGCGGGACGGCGGTGTCATCGTCGGTCAGAAGGTCGGCCTGACCTCCGTAGCCATGCAGGAACAACTCGGCGTCGACGAGCCCGACTACGGGGTCCTTTTCGCCGACATGCTCGTCGACGACGGCCAGCCGATCCCTGTGTCTGACCTGATCCAGCCGCGGGTCGAGGCGGAAGTGGCTTTCCTCATGGAACGCGAACTGCGCGGACCAGGTGTTACGGAAGCTGCCGCGCTCGAAGCGATCGCGGGCGCGCTTCCTGTGATCGAGGTGATCGACAGCCGCATCAGCGCGTGGAAGATCGGTTTGACCGACACGATCGCCGATAACGCATCTTGCGCGAAGGTTGTTCGCGGTGAAGTCGTGACGCCGATCGCGGGTATTGATCTTCGCACCATCGGAATGATCCTCACCATCAACGGCGAGGTCGTATCGACGGCAGCCGGAGCTGCCGTGCTCGGGAACCCGATTCGCGGGGTGGTCTGGCTCGCCAATAAGTTGGCCGAGTTCGGAGTCTCGTTGCGGCCGGGTGATCTCGTGCTGGCCGGCGCGCTCCACGCATCCATTTCGGTGACCGAGGGAATGTCGGTTCACGCTGAGTTCGCGAACATCGGCGCGATCACCGCCGAATTCACTTCCTGACGGTGGCCAGGATGCTGAGTTTGACGGGTTCGGGTTCGGGTTCGGATTCGCTCGGTCAGCCAAAGCCGAGGCTGCCCGGACCGGCCCGACGAGCAGCGGTTCCGACCTGGTCGGTCGGTGCGGCGAGTCCGGCCCACCGGCGTTCTTCCGCTCAGCCTGACCGTCCTGCTCTTGCGGTGCCGCCTCGCACGTCCTGACGTTCACCGGCGCAGCGTCGAGGTGTCGCGCGGTGGTTCATCACCGGTCGGCCTCGCGCTGCGCGGACGCTCGCGGCCTCGAATGCGGTCAGGATGCCGTGGTCGGGCCGTTCTCCCGGCGTGTGCGGGTGAAGGATTCGAACCGCTGAGCCGCCGCGACACGTACGCCGGTCTCAGCCTGACAGGAGGCAGCCGGCGCTGGCGAGGTTCCTCCCTATCCGGTTCCACTGGGCGGTCCAGTACTGGTAGTCGTCGTAGCTGCCGTACGCGGCCTCGATGTAGCCTTCGTTGAAGTAGAAATTGTAGAGTCCGAAGAAATACTGCTGGTTCTGGTAGGCATTGTCCGACAGCGCCTGCAGTGTATTGCAGCTCACCGGCTGCGCTTCGGCGGGGCTTGCGAATGCTACCGAGATGCCGATCGCGATCGTAGTCACAGCTAGGCCGAGACGGCCAAGAACTTTCGACCTCATTCGCGGTTACCTCTCTCCGGTTGTCACCGATTCTGTCGTGCGGAACGAACCTGCTGACTGATGCAATTCGGTCCGTGACTCGAAGGGTGAAGGTTTGCGCGGGAGAGAATCCCACCAGTCGCTGAAGCGGACCTGAAACGGCGCTGAAGTGGTCCGGAGGGGCGTCGTTCTTCGCGATCGAGGTTGGCACCCGCACCGCGCACCGGCTCGGCGTCACCGCTCGCACCGACGGGTCTGGGCCACCCGGCAGGCCCGGAACCTGCTGAGGAACCCGGCGAGCGCGCCACGCAAGTCGGCTACCTCGTGCGGATCGGGCCGCCCCGCGGGCGGCGGCCCGAATCGGCCGCCGCCGCGTCCTCGGTGGACTGATCATGTGCTACTCGGTGCAGGTGAGGTCGGCCGTGGGAAGGTTGCCGGTGGCGAGGTAGGCGTTGACGGCGAGGTCGACGCAGTTGGAGCCACGGAAGAGGTAGATGCCGTGGTCGCGGGCGCCGGCCAGGGTGATCATGCGGGAGCCGCTGAGGTCGCGGTGCATGGCCTGGCCCATCTCGAGGATGGCGTTGACTTCACCAGCGGCTTGGACGACCAGCGCCGGCACGCCGTTGCGGATCCGGATCGGGTGTTGCTGCGGCGGGTTCGGCCAGAACGTACACGGGGTGATGTTGCTGCCGAGCGGGCCGAACAGGGGTGCCGTGGCACGAGCCGCCTCGACGTCGCGCCAGGTCGTCTCCACGTCGCGGGTCGTCGTGGTATCGCCGCATTGTACGGCGGTCGCGGCGCTGCGCTCGACCGAGTTCCGACCGGTGAGCTGGCCGGCGAGGGTGGTCGCGAGCGCCTCGGTCGGTTCGGCGCTGCCGGTGTCGGCCGCCTGCTCGAAGACGCGAACCGTGGCGGCGAGCTCGAGGGCGTTGTCCTCACTGTCGTCGATGAGCAGGTTGACGATCACGCCCGGGATGACGGTGTCGTCGACCAGGTAGGGGCCTACGTGGAGCGGCTTGCGCGCGGCGGCCTGATAGACCCGCTGCACGGTGGCCAGCACCCTCTCCGGCGTCGAGCCGAGGTGGAGTTGGTCGTCGTGCTGGGCGGCCAGTTGCGCCCACTGTCGTAGGGCTACCTCGCGGCGGAGGGCCACGGTGCGGTCGCTCAGGATGGTGACGCCGGGGCGGTCGGGGTCGATAACGCTGTCGAGCACGATCCGGCCGGCCTGTTGCGGGAACTGCTGGATGTACTGGGCGCCGAGGTAACTTCCCTGCGAGTAGCCGAGGAACGACAGCTTCGGTGCGCCGAGCGCGGCCCGGATGACGTCCATGTCGCGGGCGGCGTTCGCGGTCGTCGCGAACGGCAGAACGTCGGCGTTGGTCCGGCCGCACCGGCGGGCGAGGTCCTTGGACAGCGCGACCATCCGGTTGAAGCTTTCGCGGTCGGTGCCGGCGGAGCGCGGCAGCCAGCTGGCCGGCCAGCCGCAGTCGATCGGAGAACTGCGGCCGGAGAAGCGGATGTCCATGCCGATGATGTCGAATTTCGCTCCGGTCGCGCCCATCCCTTGGCGGGCCAGCGGCACAGTGGACAGCACCGGGTTGGCCGGGCCGCCCAGGTTGAAGATGAGCGGCCCGGCATACCTGGCAGTGTCGGTGGCTTTGCTGCGGGCAACGGCGACCGTAATCGTGCGCCCGCGCGGCCGGGTGTAGTCGAGTGGCACTCGGATGTCCGCGCACTGCACGCCGGCTTCGTCCAGCGCGCGGCCCTCGGTGTCGTCGGTGCCGTGCTGGCAGGACTTCCACTCGACGCGTTGATGGTGGAACCGCGTGAGCCCGGCGTCGGGGGCGTCGGTGCCGGCGTACGCGATGGGAGTAATGGCGAATACGGCCGAGGCGACCAGTGCGGCGCCGAGGATCGAGGTGCGTCGTGTGTTCATCAAGGTCTCCGGTACGGGAGGGTCAGACGTCGCTGCGGCGCAACCGCCACGCGGCAAGTCCGAGGAAGATCGCGGTGTAGAGGCAGAACAGACCGAAGCCGGTCCACGGGGTCAGCGCGAGCGGATCCTGGTGGATCTGGCTGACCGCCGCGCCCGCCGGGGTCGGCAGATACCGGTAGGAGCTGTCCGACACCGAGTTCGGGAGCAGCCCGAGCACGAGCTGCGGGGCGAACATCAGACCGAACAGCGCCGAGATCCCGCCAGCGGTGTTGCGGATCAGAGCACCCAGTCCGAGGCCGAGCAGACCTACCGCCGTGAGGAACAGCGCGCTGCCGAGCACGGCGCGCAACACGCCGGGATCGCCGAGGCCCGCGTCGAGGTGCTGGCCGGACAGGATCGACTGGCCGGCAACGAACGCGGCCAGGACGGCCGGGACGCAGACCACGGCGGTGCTGAGCGCGAACGCGATCGCCTTTCCCCACAGGAGAGGCAGGCGGCGGGGCACGGCGGCCAGACTGACCCGGATCGACCCGGTCGCGTACTCGCCGGTGACGAACAGCACGCCCAACACACCGATCGCGAACTGGGCCAGCTGCACGCCGGCGAGGCTGATCGCGGTGGCGTCGAATGCGGACGGATCCGCGGGCGGGCGGGCGACGCGCAGCGTGGCGTAGGCGAGGCCCACGCCGACCACCAGCACGACGGTGGTCAGCAGGCACCAAATCGTGGACGGCAGCGAACGCAGCTTCGTCCATTCCGAGTGAACGACGCGCACCTGACCGACCTGCTGCTTGGCCCGGTAGGCGGGCAGAACGATGCTGGTCACGATGACGCCCCCACAGTGTGTGCCCGGTACTCGACCGCGTCGCGGGTCAGATCGATGAAGGCCTCTTCCAGCGAGACCGGCTGTGCCGTGAGCTCGAGCAGGGTGATGCCGGCCGTACCGGCGGCGAGGCCGATCTGGTCGGTGGTCAGTCCGGACACGGTCAGCGCCGCATCCGGGCCGGACGACACCTCGACGTCCTCAGCGCGGAGCCGGGCGACGAGCGCGTCCGGGTCGGTGGTGCGCACCCGCACGACGCTGCGCCCCCGGGTCCGAAGAAAATCCGCCATGCCGGTGTCGGCGATCAGGCGGCCGTTCCCGATGACGACGAGGTGCTGTGCGGTGAGCGCCATCTCGTTCATGAGGTGCGAGGAGACGAAGACCGTGCGACCTTCGGCGGCCAGGCTCCCCAGCAGGGCGCGCACCCAGCGGATGCCTTCCGTGTCGAGGCCGTTGAGCGGCTCGTCGAGGATGATCGTGCGGGGGTCGCCGAGCAGGGCCGTGGCGATGCCGAGCCGCTGGCTCATGCCGAGCGAGAATTTGCCGGCCCGCCGCCGTGCCACATCGGACAGTCCGACCGCGTCGATGACCTCGTCGACGCGCGAGCGCCGGATCCCGTTCGTCTGGGCCAGCGCGAGCAAGTGGTGGAACGCGCTGCGGCCCGGGTGGATCGAGCGTGCCTCCAGCAGCGCGCCGGCCTCGTGCAGCGGTGCGCGGTGTTCTCGGTAGGGTTTGCCGTTCACCAGCACCGAGCCGCTCGTCGGCGCGTCCAACCCGAGGATCATCCGCATCGTGGTCGACTTGCCGGCGCCGTTCGGGCCGAGGAAGCCGGTCACCACGCCGGGACGGACGGTGAAGCTCAGCCCATCGACGGCGAGCTGGTCACCGTACCGTTTCGTCAACTGCCGTGCCTCGATCACCGTGTTCGCTCCTTCGTGTGTGTCTGGGGAACACGCTGCCCGTGCATGGCCGCGCCGTCAGTGGGGCGACCGGCCTCGCCGACGTGGGGTTTTCCCCACCCCGGAAGGTGGGAGCGCCTGATGGCCGGTCGAGGCTCGGATGCCTACGGTGGACGCATGCCCGGCGTGCGGTTCGTCAGTCCGCTGGTGGCACCACGCACCTGGCGGGCGACGTTCCACGCGGTGGCCGGGATGTTCCTCGGCGTGACGACGGGTGGCGCGCTGTGGTTCTTGGGTGTGTTGTGGTGGGCCGCCGTCTACAGCCTGGTCGACGGGCCGATCGGCAACCCGCTGCTTCCGGTGGTGTATCTGGCGACGGCCGTCCTCGGCCCGCTGGCCTTGCTACCGTGCGCGCGGTTCTTCGGCGGGCTCCAACGGGAGCGGTTCCGGGCCCTGCTCGGAGTCGGCATCGCCGCGCCGAGGCACGACCCGGCCGGCGCGGGGTGGCAGCGGGTCCTTCGGACGTGGACCACCGGCTCGAACTGGCGGCAGCTCACCTACCACCTGCTTGCCCCGCTGTTGGGTGGTCTCGGCGGCATCGCTGTCGTGCTGTGCTGGTCGGCGCTCCTGCTCGCGGCGCTCTGGGGTGGGCGGGTGTCCGGCACCTGGTACGTCCTGTGGTTCGGTGCCGCCACGGCGTTGCTGTTCGCCGCACCGTGGGTCGCACGCGGCGTCGCGGCGGCGGACACGGTCCTGGCTCGACAGCTGCTCGGTCCCGGTCGGGCCGACGAACTCGCGGAGCGCGTCGAGTCGCTCGCGCGCAGCCGAGCCGACTTGGTCAACGCGGCCGACGCCGAGCGCAGGCGGATCGAACGCGACCTCCACGACGGCGTCCAGCAGCGCCTCGTCTCGCTGGCGATGAATCTCGGCATGGCCCGCCTCGCCTTCGCCGACCAGCCACCGGAGATCGTCGAGGTCATCGCTACGGCACACGACGAGGCCACGGCCGCACTTTCCGAACTGGGTGACTTCGTCCGCGGCCTCCATCCGGCCGTGCTCAACCACCGCGGGCTCGCCGCGGCGCTCTCCGGCGTTGCCGCCCGGGCACCGCTGCCGGTGAAACTCCGGGTGGAGGTCGCGCAGCGCTGTTCGCCGAGCATCGAGGCGATCGCCTACTTCGCCGTGTCCGAGGCGTTGACGAACGTCGCCAAGCACGCGAAGGCGAGCCGAGCCGATGTCGTGGCGGAGCGCGTCGACGACCGGTTGATCCTCACGGTGACCGACGACGGACACGGCGGCGCATCGATCGACGGCGCCGGCACCGGCACCGGCCTGCGCGGGTTGGCGCAGCGGGCGGCGGCCGTCGACGGGAGTATCACTGTGGTGAGTCCGCCCGGCGGGCCTACGACCGTTACGTTGGACGTCCCATGCGAGTAGTGCTAGCCGAAGATTCCGTCCTGCTGCGGGCCGGTCTGACCAAGCTGCTCACCGACGGCGGCTTCGAGGTGGTCGCCGCGGTGCCCGACGCCGACCAGTTGTTGGCCGCGGTCGACGAGCACCGGCCCGACGTCGTCGTGGTCGACGTCCGGATGCCTCCGACCCACACCGACGAGGGCATCCGCGCCGCGCTCGTCATCCGCAGGCAATACCCGAGGATAGCGTTGTGTGTGCTCTCCCAATACGTGGAGGAAACCTACGCCACCGACCTGCTCTCGGTCGACACGAGCGGCGTGGGATACCTGCTGAAGGACCGCGTGGCCCAGGTGTCGGACTTCCTCGACGCGCTGCGCCGGGTCGCTGCGGGCGGCACCGCCCTCGACCCCGAGGTGGTCGCCCAGTTGCTCGTGCGCCGCCGCGACGACCCACTCGTGAGCCTCACCCCACGTGAGCACGACGTGATGCGGCTGATGGCCGAGGGCCGCTCCAACAACGGCATCACCAAGGTGCTGAAGGTCAGCAACAGCGCGGTCGAGAAATACGTGAGCAACATCTTCACCAAGCTCGATCTGCCACCCACCGACACCGACCACCGCCGGGTGCTGGCCGTGCTCAAATTCCTCGGGGCGTAACCGGCATCCTTCGGTGGTCCCGGGCCGTCACGCGCGCGACCGTCGCCGCCCGGTCCGCTGGCCCACGACCGGCGCAACTTCCCCGTGATGAGCGGCAACGATGCGGATCGGTGGAGGTGTTGCAGGCGGTGGGCTACTGCGCCCACGAACCGGCGACCCGGTTGCTGTGGTGCGATGCCCGCGACGACGAGTGGGAGCGGCAGCGCGCGGCGACGCTCGGACTGCCCTCGGGAGGCTGGACACAGCACGAAGCGGCCCGGAGCGGGGTGCTCCGGGCCTCCTCGTTGTCTACCGTGCTCAGCTGCAGTAGCTGTAGTCCCAGCAGTCGTTGTAGTGGCGCTTCTTGTGGTGGCGGCGACGCGGGCGGCAGTCGTAGTCGTACGAGTCGTTGCAGTCGTACGAGTAGTCGTAGCAGTCGCTCATGTCGTCCAGCCTCCGAAGTGTGTTCCGCGGGGTGTTTCCCCGTCCTGGGACCAGGTTCGCGCGGAACGGGTTCGGGCTCGATCGGCTGCGTGACGCGTGGAATGTTCGGCTCGCGACACTCGCTCACGCCGCTGGTCGGGCTCGTGAGTGGCCGGACTCAGGTGGCAACGGGTGAGGGATCGCGATCAGGGGCGAACTGCCGAACTGTCGCCGAGGATCTGGTACTCGCCGCCGCACGACTCGGCCAGGGTAGGGCCGAACAGCGCGGCCGGGGTGTAGGCACCGGGCTTGCCCTCTCCGTCGAGCAGCCGCCGGACGATTTCGGCGGGCACCGTGCCCGTCCATGCCTGGGCTTCGCCGACGCGCAGCCAGCCCTCGCGCATGCTGCCGTCGGCCCACTCGATGACGGCGTGGCCCCACGAGTGCTCCCGCGGTTTGGGTGCCGCTTTGAACCGGACCGCGGCCAGCCTCCGGCGTGCGAAGGCGCGCATCGGGGCGATGTTCAGCAGGGCGGTGGCCGCCGGGAGGACCGCGCGTACGACCGGCGACGCCGGGGCCTCGCTGGAGGCGGAGACCACGTTTGCGGCACCGCTGGCCCGCTGGGCGGCCATCAGTTCGCCGAGTGGCATGCTCGCCGTGGTGACGGTCGAACCGTCGGGCAGGACGAGCCGGATCGGGTCGCCGGCGAGCTTGTCGGGCACGAGTCGGCCATTTTGGTACCGCCGGCCCTGGAACCTCCTGCCGCCCTCAAACCCGGGCAGGCCCTCCACGAGGGTGCCCGCGAGCGCGTCGCCAACGAGGCCGGCCTCGACGGTCAGCGAGGGCACCATGTCGACTCGGACCCGCTGCGGGATCGGCCGCCCTTCGCACAGCTTCGCCACGACGCTCTCGGTGGCCGTCACGCCGAAGCCGGCACCGGTCACGGCGGCGCGCCCGGCGGCCGCGAAATCGTCGCCGCGGCCGAGGGTCGCCGACACCGCGGCGAGGTCGTTCGCCAGGTCGAGGTAGTCGCTGGACGGCAGGCACGCGTCCAGCAGCGACGCGGCGGTCTCGGTGAACGGCCCGATCGTGTTCACGACCACCGTCGGCCGTTCCCGCCGGATCGCGTCCGCGGTCTCGCCGACGGATCCGGCCACCACCGTCGGCAAGCCGTTCGCCGCGGCCATCAGCCGTCCGGCGTCGCGCCCGACCAGAACCGGCCTGATGCCCCGGTGGTGCAGTTCGGCAGCGATCGCCCCCGCGCTGCGGCCGGTCCCGCCAAGAATCCACACAACTGTCATGACACGGCTCCGCCCTGGTGTGGCGAGCGTCCGGTGACGACACGCCGTGTCATCACTGTACTGCTGATGGCATGACGTGTCATCACGAGTAGGATTCAGGGATGGCCCGATGGCAAGCCGACGCGCGCGAGCGGCTGCGGCAGGCTGCCCTCGAGCTCTTCGCCGAACAGGGCTTCACCGCGACCACGGTGCCGATGATCACCGCGCGGGCCGGCCTGACAACGCGCACGTTCTTCCGGCACTTCGCCGACAAACGCGAGGTGCTCTTCGCCGACGAGGCCGAGCTGCCCGCATACGCCGAGCAACTCGTCACCGAGGCTCCCGCCGATGCCAGCCCGCTGACCATCATCCTCGACGGCCTGCGCGCCGTCGCCGAGGCCCGGTTCGAGGGTCGTAAAGACACCGTCCGGCAGTGGCGCGCCATCGTCGCGACCGATGCCGGCCTGCGCGAGCGCGAGCTGCAGAAGCGGGCCGCGCTGGCCGCCGCGATCCGCGACGGTTTCTGCGCCCGCGGCCTCGATCCGACCCGTGCCGCCCTGCTCGCCGAGACGTCGGCGACCCTGATGTACGTGTCGGTCACCGAGTGGCTCGAGATCGACGACGACCGCAAGCTCTACGACGTCATCGAGACCGCCCTCGCCGCGCTACGGGCAACCCTTGATGCTTAGTGCCGCCTTCGGGTGACGGCCCGGGCATCCGGATCTGTCGCCGTGCGCTGGTGGCCCGGCAACGGCGGGGCGGCCACGCCGACGTCGGCAGAGGTATGAGGAGATCAAAGGGCTGCCGAATTGCGGGCTTTCCGCGTGGTGTCACTGAGCCCTCTCGTCGCGTTTCCACGGTGGTCTGACGGGACGGAGCCTCTGGTTGCCTGGCGTTATCCTGCGTCCATGACGAATGACGTCCCGAAAAGATATGCGGCGTTTCTTTCGTACAGTCGAGGGGCCGACGAGAAACTCGCGACCGAACTGCAGTATGGATTGGAACGCCTGGCGAAACCGTGGAATAAGCGGAATTCGCTGCGGATATTCCGCGACAACGCCGGACTGGGCGCGAGTCCGGCATTGTGGGATTCCATTCGCGTGTCGATGGAAAGCTCCGAGTTCTTCGTTCTGCTCGCCTCGCCCGAGGCGGCCGGCTCGTCGTGGGTCGCCCGCGAGGTGGAGTACTGGCTCGCCCACCGACCGGCCGAGAAACTGCTGATCGCGGTGACCGCGGGCGAGATCCTCTGGCGGGACGATCGCTTCGACCCGGACGCCACGACGTGTCTTCCGGCCGCGGCGCTCACCGGATTCACCACCGAGCCCCGATGGGTGGACCTCCGCGAGGTCCGTCGCACGGAGCAGTACTCGCTGCAGGCGCCTGCCTTCCTCGACGCGACCGCGGAGCTGGCGGCACCACTGCACCACCTGGGCAAGGACGATCTGATCGGCCGGGATCTAGCCCAGTTCCGGCGCACCCGCCGGCTGGCACGGACCGCGATCACCCTGCTCACCGTGCTTGCTCTCGGGGCCACCGCGAGCGCGCTGTTCGCGGTGGCCCAGCAGCGCGAGGCGCGCGACCAGCAACGCCTGGCCAGCGACCAGCAGCAGATCGCTGAGCAGCAGCGGAACGCGGCCGTCCGGCTCCAGCGCATCGCCACCAGCCGGCAATTGATCGCGCAGGCCGACAATCTGGCGGCCACCGACCCGCGGGCCGCGGCAAGGCTGGCGCTGGCCGGCACGGACCTCCACGACGACCCCCAGAACCGGGCCGGTCTGGTGCGGGCCGTCGCGCAGTCGGACGTCCTCGCGCAGCTTGCCGACGGCGCCGCCGCGGTCACCGCTCTCGGCTACTCCCCGGACGGCCGGACCCTGGCGGTCGGCCGCAGCGACGGCAGCATCCGGCTCTGGACCACCGCGCCCGGGCGCCCACCGGTGCCGGCCGGCGCGTCGGTCCGCCCCTACAGGGACTGGGTCCTGACCCTGGCTTTCTCACCCGACGGTCGCACGCTCGTCAGCAGCGCAGCCGAAGAGGGGCACATCAGTTTATGGCGTATTACCTCTGGTGCTGCGCCGACGCTGATCGGTTCGCCCTTGGAGGTCGAGCCGGACGGGAACGTCATCACGGTTGCTTTCGCGCCGGATTCGCGGACGATTGCCACCGCGGGTGACGGCGGCACGGTGGCCCGGTGGAATATCAGCCGGCCGGACCGGCCGACCCAGGTCGGGGAATCGCTTGAGGTCGACGGGATGGGTACGGCGGCCTTTTCGTCTGACCTGCGACTCGTCGCAACCGGGAATTTCGACGAGCCAGTTCGCTTGTGGGACCTTTCCGACCCGGAAGGTCCCCACCAATTGGGTGGTGAACTCCCGGTTGCCGACGAATGGGTGGTCGCCCTCGCTTTCACCCCCGACCGGCGGACGCTCGCGGTGGCCAGCGGTGACGAAGGGGTTCAGCTCTGGGACCTGGCCAGACCGGATCGCCCGGCCAGCCTCGGAGCACGGCTGCCCGGCCGGGCCAGCGTCTCCCGGGTCCCCTGCGACAAGCCCTGCTCGACGACGGTCGGCATCACGTTCTCCCGGGACGGCCGTCGGCTGGCCGCCACCAACGGGCGGGAGAGCGCGGCGGTGTGGGACCTCGCCGACCGGGCTCACCCGAAGCAGTCCGGGCGCCTCCTCCGCGCTCACACCGACGACATCTACGCGCTGGCGTTCGCGCCGGACGACCAGACGCTGGTGACCGGGAGCGCCGACGGCACGGCCCTGATCTGGGATCTGACCAACCGCTTCGAACCCCGGCGGCTGGCCGGACCGTTACCCGGCGACGGACTGTTCGACTTCGCCACGTTCGCGGGCGATGGCCACCTCCTCCTCAGCGGAAGCGACATCTGGGACATCGCCGATCCGAAGCGCCCCAGAAAGGTCAGCAGCCTGCCCGGCGTCGACGGAGACATCGCCCCGGCGGTCGCACCGGACGGCTGGACCCTGGCCACCGCCGGCCGGGACCGGACCATCACGCTGTGGGACCTGCGTCACCCAGCCCACCCGGTCCCGATCACGAAGGTCCGGCCCCGGCCGCCCGCCGGCTTCGCCCCGGACCAGGAGTTGCCTCCGCACCTGGCCTTCTCGCCGAAGGGGGGACTGCTGGCCGAAGGCGGCTTCGGACAGAACTTCCTGCTCTGGGACGTCCGCGACCCGCGGCGCCCCACCCAGTTGAGCGAGACGAAGTATCCGCAGTTCGCGATCAACGCGATGGTGTTCTCCCCGAACGGCCGGACGCTGGTGATGTCCGGCCTGGACGAGAAGGTCGTCCTCTGGGACGTGTCCACGCCGGCCTCGCCCACGCTGCGCGGACGGCCTCTGACGAAGAACACCGGCGGTGTCAACACGCTGACCCTCTCCGGCGACGGACGTGTGCTCGTCTCCGCCGGTCACGAGGTCATCCTCTGGGACCTGCAGTCCGGCAGCACGCCGGAACCGTTCGGCCCGGCACTGGAGCGGGAAGCCGAGTGGCTGGCGATCTCCCCGGACAGCCACACGCTCGCCGTGGCTGACCCCAACGTCGTGACGCTGTGGGACCTCACTGATCCCGCCCGGCCGACGCAACTCGGTGGAGCCGCGGACGGGAACGGTGGTGGTTCGCTGACGGTCACCGCCATTGCCGCCGACGGGCACACGATGCTCAGCGGAGCCGGGGGCGGTGCGGTGATCCTCTGGGACATCTCCGGCCCCCGCTCCGTGGCCGCCGACCCCGTCGGACGCGCCTGCGCGATCGCCGGCCGCGGACTCGCCCCGACCGAGTGGGCTCAGGCCACCGGCAACCTGCCCTACCACCAGACCTGTCGCTAGCAGGGCTGATTCGCTCCGGAGCAACGGTCGGCGAAAGTGATCTAGCGGACATCTACGCCCACGGGGGCTTCGGAGGCTGCTACGTTCCACGGCGACGTACGAAAGTCACTGCCCGGTAGGTAGTCCGGGTGACGCCGTCAGGCGTTCGTACACGAGCATGACCGCGGGTCATGGCTCCACCAGTGCGTCTCTTGCCGCTACTACGCAGGAGACACACCTCGATGTCTGAATTCAACGTACTTGTTGTCGGCGCCGGTCTCGGCGGCCTGACCCTGGCCCAGTCGCTTCGCGGCCGGGGTATCCGGGTCTCGGTGTTCGAACGTGACGCGAGTCCGTGGGACCGGCCGCAGGGCTACCGCCTCCACCTCGACGCCGACGCCCTCAACGCCGCCCGCGAGGTACTGCCGGAAGGCCTGCGAGACGTGTTCGAGGCCACCGCGCAGTACACCGAACCGTTCACCACGATCCTGGGCACGGATCTGTCGGTTCTCAAGCGCCTGCCCAGTCATGACGAGCACGGCCGGGGCGTGTGGCCGGAGCACGACGGCGCGCCGACCCATGCGAACGTCGACCGGGCGACGCTTCGTCAGTTGCTGCTCGCCGGGCTGGACGACGTCGTGCATTTCGGGAAGTCGCTGGACCACTACCGGAGCACCCCGGAGGGCGTCATCGCCTATTTCACCGACGGTAGTGAGGCGCGTGGTGACGTCCTCGTCGGTGCCGACGGAATCCGTTCGGCCGCACGCTCCCAGCGCGCGCCGGAACTGGTCACCGTCGATGCCGGGATCACCGCGATCTACGGTCGGGTGCCGATCGACGCGGCCGCGCCGCTGGTGCCCGCCGAGACCCTGACCGACATCTTCGAGATCGCCTCGGACCAGCGGAAAGTGTTCCTCGGACTCGGCTCCGTCTGCTTCCCCGTGCCTCCCACCGACGCAGCGGCCAAGTTCGCCCCCGACATCTCCATGCGCGAGCAGAGCGACTATGTCGTCTGCATCGTCGGCGGCCGGCACGAGTATTTCCCCCACGCGGACGGGGCCCTGCGGGGCCAGTCGGGGGAGCGGCTCCAACAGGTGGCGGCGCAGATGCTGGATGCGTGGCCCGAGGCAGCGGCCGACGTCGTGCGGGCCGGCGACTCGGATTCGTTCTTCCTGGTGGAGATGTACACCAGCGTCCCAGGGACGCTGGATGCCCCGGCGAACGTCACTCTGCTGGGCGACGCCGTGCATGCGATGACTCCCACTCTCGGCCGCGGCGCCAACGTCGCGATGCGTGACGGCGCGCTGCTCGGCCGTGCCCTGGGCGAGGTCGCCGCGGGCCGGACGACGCCGGCGGACGCACTGGCGGCCTACGAGCGGGAGATGCTCGACTACGGCTTCGGCGTCGTGCGCGAAGCCGCCGAGATCGGACGGCAGCGCATGGCGCAGAACCCGCTTCCCCAGGAGGTAACGCGCTGAACGCCGGCGGGCCGGACGTCGATCCGGCCCGCCGGTCGCGGCGATTCAGATGCCTTCGAACGTCGCGATCCGGTTGCGTCCCATCCGTTTCGCCGAGTAGAGCGCTTGATCCGCAGCCGCAGTCAACTCGGCAACGGTGACGCCGCCGGCCGGCGCCGACGCGACTCCGACGCTGAGGGTGGCTCCGCCGCCGGACCCGTGCGCCAGGCCAGAACGCAGGCGCTCCGCGATGGCCGCACCCTCCTCACTGTCGGCCCCTGGCATCAGCAGGGCGAACTCGTCACCGCCGAGGCGTCCGACGTAGTCCGTGCTTCGGCAGCATTGCCGGAGAATCTCGGTCACGTCGCACAAGATCCGGTCTCCGGCCGCGTGACCATGGGTGTCGTTGATCGTCTTGAAATGGTCGACGTCGAAGACGACGAGCGCGACCGGCCGGCCGGTTTGTACGGAGTCGGCGAGCGCAGCCCGGAAGACCTCGTCGAAGGAGCGTCGGTTCAGAGCTCCCGTGAGAGGATCCGTGCTCGCGTCTCGCGCCAGCAGGATGACCAACCGCTCGACCTCGCGGCGGAGCCGCTTGACGGTGAGCGACACGAGGGCCGCCACGATCGTGAAGAAGACGATCTCCGCCGACGCGTATACACCGAGGGGCGGGCGCGCCATCGAGACCGCATTACCCGCGATGGCGACCGCAAGCGTTGCCGCCAGCATGCGGTTGTTCAGGTAGTAAGCCGAATAGAGAATCGGTACGAGCAGCAGCAGACCGAGCTGGTGGCGCATGTCTACGAGAAGTGACTGGAACGTAGTCGCGCAGATCATGAACAACGGCAGGCACGACCAGACCACCTGGGGAAGGCGACCTGCAGCGGCGTAGAGAAGTCCGCCCAGGACGAGTTGACCAACCCCGACGCCGAACGTTCCGGCTTGCGTGGACGTCCAGCGGTCGGGTGCCCCGAACACGATCAACCCGAAAATTGTCCCGTTGAGATTCAGCACGACGAGGTACGCGGCGATGCCCTTGGTCGCGATCCATCGTCCGTCGGCAGAGTTCAGGGCGGAAGGGATGTCGGTCCGCACGCTCACCAATCGGCAGCGGCCTCGCCGAACTGAGGCGAAGTTGCTCGCGACGGCGCTGCCGTCGGCAGGCCGGAGCGAATCATGGCCTGCCGACGGTGCCCGAGCATTCGACCCTTCCTTTCAGCGCGACGAGCGCTTCTCGATCGCGCGCCTCGCGAATCCGAGATCCCACATGATCATCGGGTTGTAGCGCTGGAGTTCCGGCGCCGAGCCCAGGCGGATCCGGCGCGCGATCGACACTCCCTCCGGCGTCGGCACCGGCTGATCGGAGAGTTCATCCCGGAGGATCTCCTGGAGCCGGATCAGCCTGGTCTCGTCCAACGCACCAAAATGCTCGCCCAGCAACTCGGCGCATTCCGACCGCATGATGCCCACGACCCGAGCCGGATCCGTCCGGAACAGCTCCGACGCGTCGAACGCGGAATCGACCAGTGTCTGGACCGCGTCCGCCCGGTGCGCGGCGGTCTCCTCGGTCGTGGTGAGCGTGACCGTGCCTCCCTCGAACGGGTACGGCTCGTACGGCAACTCACGCAGGCCGGCTGCCAGCGCGTCGTCGGCGTACAGGTTCGTCACGAAGCAGGCGTCGCACTCACCCTCGAGTACCTTCCGCCAGTGCCCCATCCGTCCGTACTCCCGGTCGGAGTACGTGAGGAACTCGATCGAGGAGCCGAGACCGATGTCAGCGGCCCACAACTGCGGCAGAAGGGCCTGTGGTCCGGGTGAGCGCAGAGCGAAACGTTTCCCTCGCAGGTCGCCGATCGACCGGATACCCGGCCCGACGAGCAGCTTCTCCAGCCACCGGCTCGAGGTCGAAGCGACACAGACCAGCGGCAGACCACGGGCCCGGTAGCTCTGCAGACCCCAGTAATTCTCCGCAATGACGTCGATCTCGCCATCGATCAGCAGGTCGCCCCAGTCGTGACCGGTGGGGCCCGACGTCAATCGGGACATGTCGTAGCGGACGATCTCCAGATCCAGTCCGCGCATCTTCGCGCAGTCGCGTAACAAGAACAGATACGGCGTCCGATCGACATCCCGATAGGTGACGCTCAGCGTCAGCACTGCGCGCGCTCAGCCGGCCAGCGCAACGATGTCGAGAGCGAAATGCGCGTTGCCGCCGGGCGCCGGGCTCGCGTCGGACACCTCGACCGCGGTGCGCGCCGGCGGGTCGGTCGGAAAGTACTCCAGCCAGACGTCGTGGAATTCCTTCCGGTACTTCAGATCGCTCAGATACAGCATCACTTTGACGACGTGCTGAAGACTGGAGCCGGAACCTTCGAGGATCACCTTCAGATTCTCGAAGGCTTGCCGAGCCTGGGTCGTCGTGTCGTCGCTGAGCGTATTGGTCTCCGGATCCCGGCCGCGAATGGCCGACAGAAAGATGAAGCCGTTGGCGCGTACGCCGGGCACCATGCCTTTGATCCGTTCGGGCGCTCCCGGCGGGTTGGGAATCGTTTCGCGGTCCATGGCAGCCTCCAGTTATTTGAGCAGGAAGTCGGTGACGAGCCGGGCGAACTCCGCCGGATGCTCGGTCGCGACGAAATGGCCGCTGTTACCGCCCCAGACGTGCGCCTGCACGTCCGGGATCTCCTCGAGCGCGGCAAGGACGCCGGCGACCGGGATCATCCCGTCGTGGTTGCCCCACGTCACGAGCACTTTCGCGGTGAGCGAGCGGAGTTCCTCGACCAGATCGGAATTCGAGCCCGCGTTCATCTCCGTGCGGCTGGCGAGATGGTCCGGCCTGTTCGCGGCGCGGAACCGCGCCGCGAGCGCCTCCGGTGTGCGCAGGTCCGGGTTCGGCGTGAACTGCTCCATCATCGCTTCCATGTTGGCCGGCGTCGGCTCCTTGGCGAACGCGCCGACCGCCTTGAGGCCGGGCGTCGGACCGGGGTGCTGGCTGGGCGCGTACGCCTGGATGACGATCCGGCCGACCCGGCCGGGGTAGTCGATGCCGAAGCGCAGGGCCGCGGCACTGAACGCCGACGACCCGTACAAGTGGACGGTCCCGAGGCCGAGGTGATCGGCGAGCCCCTTCTTCAGCCGGGCGCAGAAGATGTCCATCGGGACGTCCTGGCGGCTGACGTGCATCTGCGACTCGCCGAATCCCGGCATGTCGACGAGGAGCACCCGGAAGTTCTCGGCGAGGGCATCGAGTACCCACTTGGTGTTGTCCCAGGCGTTCGCCCCGGGACCGCCGCCGTGCGTGCAGATCAGCGCGGGGCCGTCGCCGGCCTCGTTGTAGTGGAGCCGAATACCGTCGATCTCGACGAATCGGTCCGTCTCTTCCTTGCTGTATTTGCTTTCCATGCCGTTCACCTTTCGACTCAGGACCGCCAGAAACCGACGCCCATCCCCATCAGCCCGCGATACATCGGCTCGTAGACCAGCGATTCCGGTTCGGTCCCACGCAGCGCGCCGAGCAGCACGAGCCATTGACGGAACTCGACCTCGCCGTTGTCGAGCAGGTCCTTCGACGACAGGCTCTTGAGCGCGTCGGCGTCGCCCGCTTCGATCCAGCTCAGTACCCGGCGATCGAAGTCCTCGGAGATGTCGCCCATCGTGAGCGGCCCGCCGTACTCCCGATACGGATAGCCGGCACTGAAGTGGGAGAGGCCTCCGGAGGCGTAGAGCACGAGCCGCTCGGATCCGGGCAGTTCGTCCAGGCATCGGCGGATGCCTTCGCCGAACTCGTAACAACGACTCGGCGTCGCGGCCGGCAGGTTGATCGCGTTGACGAAGACCAGCACCACCGGCGCGTCCGGCCGGAGCAGGGTGAGGATTTGGGCGTGCGCGTGGGAGATCAGCAGGTCGTCCGGGAACGCGCTGGACGACGTCAGATCGAAGCCCTGGTCGACCAAGCTGCCGTGGAGGGCCTTCGCGAGCCCGGCGTTGCAGCGGTAAGCCGTCGTCTCCTTCGACTCGGGGTCGTAGGCCCGGATGTGCTCGCCGGTGTAGAGGGAAAATTGGGGGACCGTGTCGGTGTAGTTCTCTTCCTGGTCGTCCCCGATGATGATCAGCGTGTCGGGGGCGAGCTGGACCAGCTGGTCACGGAGCTGCTGGAAGGCGACGCCCAGCTTCTGGAACCGTTCGTTGCTCTCTTCGGGGCTCTCGTCCGCGAGTTTGGGGTGCTGGGGCGGCGGGGTGCCGTACTTCGCCGCGAAACGCTCCCGGCTCAGCTCCCGCCGGGTTTCCCAGTTGTGCGGATCGACGAGGGCGTAGGCGTGCGAGGACGCCATCCCTGCCAGGACCTCGGCCATTGTTCTGCTCTCCTTCGTCCTACTTGCCCGCTGGCGTGATCACGATGTGCCCGTCGTCGTCCGCGACGGCTTTCTGATCGGGTCCGATCACGACGGTCGTGCCGGGGAACTCGGCGATCGCCGGGCCGGCGATCGGAACTCCGGCCGGGAGCCGGTCGCCCGCGTAGACCGTGGTGGTCAGCGGCGTGCCGGAGAAAACGACGCTGCGGCTGCCGATCGGGGTCGGCGTGTCCGTGCGCTCGTCCCGGGCGCCCCGCGTGCCGCTGGTCGCGTCGGTGGACTGCGTCGAGATGCGTCCTTCGAGCCGGAACGTGTTGATCTCGATCCCGGCCTCGGGGAGGCTGGTGCCGGGTCCGTAGATCCGCTCGTAGCTCTGCCGGAAGTCGATCAGGAGCTGGTCGAAGTCCTCGGCGGTGAGCTCCCGGTCGGGAACGGCGATCGGCAACTCGTGCGCCTGGCGGATGAACCGGAAGTACAGCGTCCGGTTGATCCGTAGCAACGGGTGATCCTTCAGCGCGGCTCGGCATTGGCGCTCGAGATCGGCGAACTTGGCGTTGACCCGCGTCAGGTCCAGGTGCGCCGACGGCCGGGCGCTGCCGGGCGGCGTCCGCTGCGGGTCGCTGCCCTGGAAAGACCGGTAGCGGTCGGACGAGACCGCACCGTAGGCCGAGTGCGTCGTCGCGGTGTAGGGCACGACGATGGTGTCGATGCCGGCTTCCTCGGCGAACGCGTAGGCATGCGTCGGACCGGCGCCGCCGTAGGCGAACACGACGAAGTCGCGGGGGTCGTACCCCTGTTGCACGGTCACGGTGCGCAGCAGGTCGGCCATCTGATTGTCGGCGACGCGCCGGATGCCGACCGCCGCCTCGACGACACTGAGCCCGAGCGGCTCGGCGACGTGCTTACGGACGGCTTCCTCGGCCAGCTCGCGGTGCAGCGGGAAGCGGCCGCCGAGGAAGAAGCCGGGGTCGATGATGCCCAGCACGACGTCGGCGTCGGTGACCGTCGGCCGGTCTCCGCCGTTGCCGTAACAGGCCGGTCCGGGGACCGCCCCCGCGCTTTCCGGGCCGACGACGAGGATGCCGCCCTCGTCGACGCCCGCGATGCTGCCACCGCCGGAGCCGATCGCGGTGACCTGCACGCGCGGAGTCGCGAGGTGGTACCGGTCGGCGATGCTGGTCGTCGTCACGAGCGGTTCGCCGTCGACGATCAGGCCGGCATCAAAACTCGTGCCGCCCATGTCGCTGGTGATCACGTTCGGATAGCCCAGCTCGCGGGCCAGCGCGGCCGAGGCGAGCACACCGCCGGCCGGGCCGGACATGATCATGCTCACTGCCCGGTCTCCCGCCTCCACCGCGTCCATCACTCCGCCGGTGGAGTCGAGGACGGTGAAGTCGCCGGTGAAGCCCATGCCTTCGAGGCGCCGTTCGAGCAGGCTCACGTACCGGCTGATGACCGGGCCCAGGTACGAATTGATGACCGTGGTCGCCGTGCGTTCGTACTCGCCGATGACCGGCGCGATCTCGCTGGAGGTGGTCAGGAAGACCTCTGGCCATTCTTCCTTCACGATCCGAGCGGCGCGGTCCTCGTGAGCGGGGTCGACGAAGGACCACAGGAAGCTGATCGCGACCGCGTTCACACCGGCTCGGCGGAGTTGCCGCGCCGCGGCCCGGATCTGTTCGGCGTCGAGGGGGACGATCTCCTCGCCCTCGAAGTCGTGGCGTTGGTCGACCCCGACGATCAGTGCCCGGTCGACCAGCGGCTGCGGATTGCGTCGGCGGCTGTAGTGACCGGAGGCCTGTCCGATGCCGGTCCACGACCCCATCGACCGCTGCACGAGCAGCGTGTCCTCCATGCCGCGAGTGGTGATGATCCCGGTCGGTTCCCCCTTCCGCTCGATCAGTGCGTTCGTGGCCGCGGTGGTTCCGTGCGCGAAATACATCACCCGCGTCGCGAACTCCTCCGGGGTCAGGCCGAACTCGGCGGCGGCCAGGGCGAAGGCGTTCACCACCCCCTGACTGCGGTCCGACGGGGTGGTCGGGGTCTTGAATTGGTGTGCCACGTCGAGGTCGTCGATGACGACCATGTCGGTGAAGGTGCCACCGATATCGGTGCCGACGAGGTACCTGCCGGTCATCGTGCCTCCAGCGGTTGAGCGGGTGAGTTCGCGAGGGCCAGTCGCACGTCGTCCGGATCAGGGGCGCCCACCGGCACCAGATCGACGCTGTGGCAGAGCCCGCACGACGGGCAGAAGTAGCGGCGGAACTCCACCGACTCGTGGACGGTCAGCGTCGTTGCCACCTCGGCGCCGGGCGCGACGTCGGTAGCGGCGTACAGCCGCCAGTTCTCGCCGGCGGGCGCGAGCACGTGGCCGCAGGAGCACCGCGTCCAGAGGTCGCCGCCGGTGTCGCGGACCACCTGCAGCCGGTCGCCGACCGGGCCCACCCGGGTGAGTGGACCGGATGCCGGGCCCCGGTCGAACCGCCGTTTGCCGGCCAAGCGCCCACGTTGCTGCCGCAGGCTCGCCCGGTTCGCCGCGGTGGCTACCTCGTCGACCTCTCCGGTCGCGTCCAGCTCGACCCGGTAGTGCCGGCGCGCACTTTCGTCCGTGACGGCACCGTTGCGGACGTCGGCCGCGACCTGGCCGGCCGGCCGTTCGAGCGGATCCCCCCAACCGGCTCCGGATTCGGCCGTCACGATCAGCACGTCCTCCCGGGACAGCGGCCCCGGGAGGTCGGCGGCGTGGGTGCGCGTGCCGGACAGTTCGTCGACCGTCGGGATGTGGCCCGCCGCGAACGCCTCACGGATGTTCGCGCCGCGGACGACCACCTGGGCCGGCTGGGCGCCGGGGAGGCCACCGAAGGCGCCGTGGTTGTCCGGAACCTGGAACACCTGCGTTCCCAGCGGGACGAAGGATTTGACCTTGTGCGGCACGTACGACGCGCCGATGCTCTGGCCGCCACGATGGCGTCCGGCGCCGCTCTCCGATGCGAGCCCGCGCCAGAGGTAGAGCAGCGGGTAGTCGAACTCGAGCGATTCGACGTTGGAGATGTTCGTCCGCTCGATGTCGTGGTGACCCTGTACGGCGACACCGTCGTGGTCGTGGTACGCCGCCCCGCCCGACGCCAGGTTGTCCAAGGTGAAGCCGACGACCTGCTGTCCGTTGTCCTTCAGCCCGAGGAACGCCCACATGCTCGGCCGGCCGCCGGGGCTGGCCTCGGCCTCACCCAGGTACTCGTCACTGCAGGCCAGCAGCTTCGACACGGCGGCGATCGTCGCGATCTGGACCTCGTACGCGGCTCCGGCGATGTTTCCGCTGACGGCGGCGGGTTTGCGGGCGTTGCAGACCCGGCCCTCCGGGCAGATGACCTCGAGCGGCTCGTACAGGCCCGCGTTCCACGGGATGTCGTACGCGATCGTCGGGAGCAGCGCGGCCGAGATGCCCGCCATCAGGCCGGCCCACGTGCAGTTCTTGGCGTCCGGCTGCTGGTCGGTGGATCCGGAGAAATCGAGGACCATCCGGTCGCCGGTCTTGGTGAGAGTGACGGCGACCAGGGGGACCTCGCTGCTCCCCTCGGTGACCTCGAGATATCCGACGCCCTTCACCGTGACGTCGGGCAGTTCGCGCAACCGGCGGCGCATCCGGTCCTCGGAGGTTCGGATCAGGGTCGCCATGACCGTCCGCAACTCGTCGACGCCGTACCGCTGGACGAGCTTGCCGATGCCGTCGCCGGCGGCGTGGTTCGCCGCCATCAGACCCTTGAGGTCGAGTGCCATCGCGGCTGCGGCTCGGCTCTGCGAGAGGATCATGTTCCAGACGTCGGATCGGATCGTGCCCGCCTCGACGAGCTTGATCGGCGGTAACAGCAGGCCTTCCTGGTAGCTCTCGGTGGCGTCCAGGCCGATGCCGCCGTGCCGCATGCCACCGATATCGGGCATGTGCATGAGCCCGCCCGACCAGAAGATGAGCTCGTCATCAGCGAAGATCGGCGCCACGATCGCCATGTCGGGGCCGTGCACGGCGCCCTTCCAGGGGTTGTTGACGACGAACATGTCGCCGGGGTTGATGCCGGGGTTCTCGGCGCAGTCGGCCAGGACGTGCCGGACCATCGACCCCATGGACGAGGCGTGGAAGAGAATCGTGCGGCCCATCACTGCGACGGCGCCGTCGGGCAGGTAGATGCCGACGTTGAAATCGGACATCTCGGTGACGTTCTTGGACCCGGAGATGGCGGACAGGCGAGCGGCCTGTTCGTCGACGACCCCGAGCAGGCGGTGGCGGATCACCTCGAACGTGACCGGGTCGACCTCGCGAAAGGTCTCGTCAGCGGACGATGCCATGGGTTTCTCCCGTCGTCGGTGGGCGTCAGTAGGCGTTGGTGCGAAGCAGGTAGTCCCAGCCACCCCGGATCGCCTGTGGGGTCCAGACCTCGGCGCGCTTCGCGGCGGTCTCTTCGCGTTGGCCGAACCGGGCCAGCGAACCGGCGGACATCGCGGTCAGCTGGGTCCGGCAGGCGCGGTCGAGCAAGACCGCGGTCATCACGGCGGTGGGCAGGTCGGGTCCGACCGTGACCAGCCCGTGCTGCGGGATCAGACAGGCGTTCGCGTCGGCCAGCGTGGCGGCCAGGGCTGATCCGAGCGCCTCGTCGCGGATCAGCCCGCCGGTGGCGGTGAACCGCGGCACGTCGGGATAACCGAAGAGGCAGCCGGCATGATCGAGAGGGCGGAATGGTACGTCGAGCGCCGAGAACGCGTTGGCTGCGTCGGAATGCGTGTGAACCACCGCGCCGACGTGGTCGTTGTATTTGAAAATCTCGGTGTGAATGGGATATTCGATGTGTCGATTTCCCGAACCGGCTACCACCTGCCCGTCGGGTGCGACGAGAACGACCTTCCAGGGGTCTATCTCCTCGAACCCCCAGCCCGAACTTTTCATCCAGGCGCCACGGTTCCGGGGATCCCGTACGCTGCAGTGGCCCCAGATCAGATCGGATTGTCCGGCCCTCGCCAGAGCGAGAGATCCATCGACGACCAGGCTGATCGCTTCGTCGTCGGACGTGGGTACCAACTCCGTCGTCACGCTACCGACTCCTTTGGCGACGTGAATGTGAACAACAGATTGCCACCCCTGAGCGGCCGGAAATAGTCGGCTCGGTCCACAAATTGCCGGGCCCGGCCTTGTGGCCCGAAGACAAATTGAATGACGCAAATTGACTGTCGGCTGTCGCGGATTTACGGTAACGAGCCAGTATCTCTCACCCGTTCCTGCGGGAGGTCCGCGTGTCCACGATTCGCTTCTTCGGAAACGATCCGGAATTAGACGAGCTCTATGCCGAAATGAGCGAGAACGAATTACAGCCGCTGTGGATGCTCAAGGGTCTGTTGACGCCGGAGCCCGTCGTCGCCACTGTTCCGTACGTCTGGCCGGCCGCGACGCTCACCCGCCTGGCGAGCCGCAGTGGCGAACTCGTCGGCATCGACCGCGGCGGCGACCGCCGGGTGCTGGCGTGTGCCAACCCAGGGCTGGGCGGCGCACCCTACGCGTCGTCGACGTTGTGGGCGGCAGTGCAGTACCTCGGCCCCGGTGAGGTCGCCCCGGCGCACCGGCACACGCCCGCTGCCCTGCGCTTCGTGCTGAGTGGTGCCGGAGTGTGGACGCTGGTCGACGGGGATCCGCTGCACATGGCGCGCGGCGACCTCGTGCTGACCCCGAGCATGACGTTCCACGAGCACCACAACCCCGGCGACCGTCCGATGACCTGGATGGACGTGCTGGATCTGCCGGTCGTCGCCGGTCTCGACGCGGTCTTTTTCGAAGAGGGCCCGAGCGAGGAGGTTGATGCCCGCACGGACCGGCTGTCCCGGTCGGAATTGCGGTACGGCGGCGGCCCTGGTCTCGTCCCGTCGTCTCCCGATCCGGTGCGGCCGCACTCACCACTGCTGGCCTACCGGTGGGAGCACACCGACGTCGCTCTCGAGGCGTTGCTGGAAGGCGAGTCGAAATCCCACGGCACGATCCGTTTCGTGGATCCGCTCGGCGGTCGTGACGTCATGCCGACGCTGCGTTGCGAAATGACCCGGGTACGGGCGCACGCACGGACTCCGTCCCACCGGCAGACCGGTTCGCGAGTCGGGACCGTGCTGAACGGGACCGGCATCGCGGACATCGGCGGCAAAACGTTCGCGCTCGGGCCGGGAGACATCTTCGTCGTGCCGTCGTGGGGAGCCTTCTCGGTGTCCGCGGACGAGCAGCTCGACTTGTTCTCGACCTCTGATGCCCCAGTGCTCGAAGCGCTGGGCCTGTTCCGGCAGCGTGAAGCATGACCACCGTCGTTCCGGCGCTCGTCGTCGGCGGAGGGATCGGCGGGCTGGCGACTGCCGTGGCGCTGGCCCGACAGGGACGGGACGTGCATCTGATCGAGCGGGCGCCCGAGTTCGCCGAGATCGGTGCGGGTTTGCAAGTCGGTCCGAATGCTCTGCGCATGCTCGACCGCCTCGGTCTGCTCGGCGAGGTGATGAAGCGCGCCGTGCGCCCACGCCGCGCCGTGATGCTCGACGCGATGAGCGGCGAGCATCTGACCACGCTCGACCTCGGCGAACGGTTTCGTGAGCGGTACGGCTACCCCTATGTCGTCCTGCATCGGGGTGACCTGCTCGAGGTACTCCTCGACGCCTGCCGGGCGGAGCCCCGGGTGGCGCTGGAGAACACCAAGACCGTCGTCGACGTCCGAGCGGACGCCGAGGAAGCATTCGTGCGCTGCTCCGACGGATCGGAGTACCGGACCGGGCTGCTGGTGGGCGCGGACGGGCTGCACTCCCGCGTGCGGACGCTCATCGACACCTCGCCGCCGCATCACAGCGGGTACTTCGCCTACCGCGGGACGTTACCGATGAACGAGGTCGCCGACGAGGTCAGCGCGGACGAAGTCCGGCTCTGGGTCGGCCCAGGCCTGCACCTGATGCAGTACCCGGTCCGCAGTCTGGAGGTCTACAACCAGGTCGCGGTGTTCCGGAGCGACCGTTTCCAGCAGGGTCTCGTTCCCCACGGCACACCCGACGAGCTCGAGTCCCGGTTCGCCGACGCCTGCGACGCCGTGCAGCGACACGTCGCGCGGATCTCGACCGAGCGGAATTGGCCGATCGTCGACCGGGACCCGCTTCCGACGTGGACCGCCGGCCGGGCCGTCCTGATCGGCGACGCCGCGCACCCGATGCTGCAATACCTCGGGCAGGGCGCCTGTCAGGCACTCGAGGACGCGGTGGCGCTGGCGCACGCGGTCGGCCCCGGCCCCGGTGACGTGCCCGTGGCTCTGGCCGCTTACGAACGACAGCGGATCGGCAAGGCGTCGCGCTGCCAGCGGAGCGCGCGGCCCTGGGGCGAGGTGTGGCACACCGACGACCAGGCGATGCTGGGCCTGCGCCGGCGCGTGTTCGGTGGCCGCAACGCCGACGACTACTCCGAGCTCGACTGGCTCTACCTCGACGACGCCGTGGCGGCGCCAAGCCCTGGAGGATCCCGATGAAACTCTTGACCTCTCGGTCCGGCGCCGGGTGGCGTGTGGGCGCGGTGACCGGCGACACCGTCCACGACGTCCGGCTGGACGGTCGGGGCTGGGACGGCGGGCTGCGGGAACTTCTCGCGGCCGCCGGCGGCGACCCGCGGCGGATCACGGTCGACTCCGGGCCGGGGCTCGCGCTTGCTTCGGTCGAGGTGGGCCCGTTGCTTCCGGACCCGTCGAAGATCGTCGCCGCGCCGGTCAACTACGTCGACCACCAGGCCGAGATGAACGAGGCCACGCACATCGACGGCCTCGGGGTGTTCCTCAAAGCGCCGTCGTCGGTTCTCGCGCACCACGGTGTGGTGCGGTTGCCGTACGACGATCGGCGTTTCGACCAGGAGGGTGAGCTTGCCCTGGTCATCGGGCGGACGGCCCGTGACGTCCCGGCCGAGGACGCGCTGTCTTACGTGTTCGGCTACACGTGCCTGCTCGACATCACGATGCGGGGCGGGGAGGACCGGTCGACTCGCAAGTCGTTCGACACGTTCACGCCGATCGGCCCGTGGCTGGTGACGCCGGATGAGGTCGGTGATCTGGGCTCGCTGCGGTTGCGCTGCTCCGTCGGTGGCACGCTCCGGCAGGACGCGTCGATCGGCGACCTGATCTGGGACGTGCCCGCCCTGATCGCGTATGTCTCGTCCGTCATGACGCTCGTGCCGGGCGACGTCCTCTCGACCGGTACACCAGCCGGTGTGGGGACGATCGCGGACGGGGACACGATCTCGGTGACCATCAGCCGGATCGGGACGCTCACCGTGTCGGTCAGCGGCGACGGAGCGCGGCACTGTCCGACGAAGGGAGTCGGCCGGGGGCCGGTGCCCCCGGCCGAGGTGACGCCGCTTCGGTCGCGGGGATAGGGCTACGCGGCCGGAAGGCGTGCGTGCCGGCCCCTGTGCAACAGCAGGGGCCGGCGGTCCGCGCCCGCCCGCGAGCGGGCCGGGCCGGTGTTCGTCCGGCCCGGCCCCGTGCGGTTTCCGCCGTCAGCTCAGCGGAAATTCGGCATGACCTGCTTGGCGTAGGTCTCGAGCTGGTACCGCTGCACTGCGTCCGAGTCGTCGAACGGCATCGACTGTCCCCAGGACTCCCAGATCAGCCAGTCGAGGTTGCCCCCGCCGTAGAGCGTCGACATGTCGGCGAGCTGCTCGTTGACCATCTCCGGCGTGCCGCACAGCAGCTGGCCCGCGTCGAGCATCCGCTGGGTGAGGGCACGCTCGTCGGCGAAGGTGAGGGGGCGCGCAGGTGGGTCGGAGTCGATCCGGTAGCCCTCGTTGAACCAGAACTTCTGGAAGATGTTCTGGTACCAGAACCCGGCGGTGTGAACAGCGAAGTCGAACGCCTCCTCGAACGTGTCGCCCAGCGCGATTTTCGCGACGACGCCGAACCGATCGCCGAGCTCGACGTCGTGGCCGGCCGCGCGGGCAGAGTCCCGGTAGGTCGTCGCGACCTGTCGGATCCGGTCCCGGCCGCCGGCCGCGACGTACAGCGTCCGGCCGTGCTTGCCCGAGTCGATGACCGTCTGCTCCGAGCGGGTACTCGGAATGAAGATCTCCGGTCGGTCGAGGAGTTTCGGGGCGATGCCGATCCGGTGGATCGTCCCGTTCTCGTCGACGTCGCCGGGCACGCCGTACTCCCGGGTCCAGTCGGCGAGGGGCCAGTTCGGAATGCCCGTCGCGGGGAACGGCACCTGATAGTTGGGCCCGTCGTGACGGAACGAGTCCTGAGCCCATGCGGTCTCGATGATCTCCAGGAACTCATCGAACTTCTGCCGATTCGCGGCCTCCGATTCCGGGGCGTGCGCGACCGCGCTCTCCGTCTGGGAAAGTGTCTGCACCCACCGGGTCTGGAAGCCGCGAGCGAAGGCGACGCCGAGCCGGCCGGGGAACATGTGGCTGAACAGTGCGAGATCCTCGGCGACGCGGATCGGGTCGTGGGAATTGACCACGATCGACATCGGAACGAACGTGATGTTCTCGGTCAACGCGGCCAGCTTGGCGTACATCAACAGGTTGTTCGGGATCGACTCGCCACCCTCGTATTGGAAGTGGTGCTCGGTGCTGCCGAATGCGTCGACGCCCAGCTCGTCCGCCCAGAGCGCGAGCTTCTCGTAGCCCGTCAGCATGCGCTGGAAGGCCTCGTTGTCGCGGGATACCGGACGTTTGGTCCGCCGTTCCTCCTCGGTCACCGGTATGGCCGAGCTGGTCATGAACATGGTTTTCATGTGAACTCCTTGCCGATCAAACTCCTACAGCACTAAATATTATAGCGCTAAAAGAAACGTGCGACGCTGGGCTCGAGCTCCTCGACCTGCGTGCCGGTCGGCGCCAAGGTGCGAAGGAGCTGGTAGTGCAGCTGCTGGTGGACGGCGGCCAGGCCGGCCTGGTGGATCGGGACGACCACGGCCGGAGCGACCTCGCGCAGGTAGTCGATGGCTTCGCCGAGCTTCATCCACGGCCCACCGGTCGGGAGCAGCAGCACGCGCACCGGCTGGAGCGGGCGGGTCAGCGAGTCGCCGGGGTGAAAGGCGAGGTCGTCGAGCTGGTAGCAGTTGTTGGGAACGTTGGGCAGCAACGAGTGCACGCTGGCGTGGTCGGTGGTGAGCACCGTGACTGCGCTGCCGCCCAGCTCGATGCTCTCGCCGTTGCCCGGGGCGTGGTGAGCGAGGTTTCCCAGATCGTCGTGCGCGGCGGTCTGCGCATCGACGATGAGTCGGGCCGAGGGATTGGCCGCCATCAGGGCGGGGAGTCGCTCCAGGTCGACGTGGTCGGGATGCGCGTGGGTCACGAGGACGGCGTCGAGCTCGCGTGCGTTCTCGAAGCCCACCGAATAGGTGCCGGGGTCGACCAGAACGCGGACGTGCGTGTCCCCGTGGTCGACGTCGAGCAGAACGCAGGCGTGACCGAGGTGGGTGATGCCGATCATGGGTTGTCCTTACGGGGGAGGGACTCGACGATCTTCACGGCGACGTGTGCACCGAGCCGGTCGTCGGGGTCGGTGAGGTCGAGCCCGGTCAGCGATTCGATGCGCTGAATCCGGTAGGCGACGGTGTTGACGTGGACGCGTAGCACCCGCGCGGTCTGCTTGGGACTTCCGTTCTGGGCGAGGTAGGTCGACAGCGTGCGGATCAGGTCGGGTCTGTGCAGCGCGTCGTAGTCGAGCAGCGTTCCGAGGACGCCCTCGGCGTAGGAACGCAGGTGATGGAGGTCTTCGGCGCGCAGGAGAAGCCGGAAGATCCCCAAGTCCTGGTACCGGATCGTCTGGCCGCGGCGGCCGAGGCGGATACCGAGCTCCGCCGCGTACTGAGCCTGCCGGAGTGCGGCCGGTACCTGCTCCGGCAGGGCGGGCTCGCTCAGGCCAACGGTGATCCGGCGAACGCGGAAGGGGTCGAGCGGATCGGGTGCCCCGGGGGCACTCCGCTCCGGCAGCGCGATGACCAGGTCGGTGCCACGCCGGACCGAGGGCAGTGGCGCGGTGGCGGGCATCCCTCCGGTGGCGCCCCGCGCAACGGCGATCCGGAGTCGTCCGGAGTCGGAAAGATCGAGGGAACGGGCTTGGCCGCGAGCGTCGGTGCGGCTCTCGAAATGGCCGCTGATGAGCGAGTCGAGGATCGCCGACCGGTAGTGCCTCCGCGCGTCTTCGCCGGGCCCGGGCGGTGGGAGGGCGAGCCCGACCATCCGTGCGAGGTAGCTGACCGCCACCAGGTCGAGCTCGCTCGCCGGCGAGGCGTCCACGACGATCAGGAAGCCGCGCAGCTGGCCGGCCGTGAGGGCCGGGGCCACGAGCCAGTTCCCGGGTGCCGTCGCGGAGGGCCGGGGGAGAAGCGCGGGTTTGTGCTCTGCGGCGATGGCACGCAGTAACTCGGGCGCTCGCTCGGCGGCGTCGTGCCAGCTGCGCAGGTTGCCGGGCGGTGTGCCCTCGGCTACGGCGACGGGTGCGAAGGAGGGGTCGAGCAGGACGACGGACCGTCCGGACGCCTCCGCGATCGCGAGGGTGAGGTCGGTCGGTCCGGCGTCCTGGGCCACCGCCGCGGCGACCTGGTCGCAGAGAGAAATCGTATTCAAGAGCGACCTGGCTGCGTACACGGAGCCTCCCGCGCGCCGGAGAATCAGACCGTCAGTCTCGGCAGCTGCCTTGTCACAAGCCAGAAATGTTCGCGAAACGTCTCGGCTGCGACCGCCGGAGGGCTTCCCTTTACCGAATCCGACATGCGGCCGTGCTTCTGGCTCCGATTCCCTCGGCGCGGGGTGTCGGTCTGCTACGTCTCGTCGACGCCCACCGTCATGAGTAGCGGCCCGCTTGCGGCCCGCTGTCGCTGTTCCCGCAGAAGTTGGTACTCCGGCGAGTCGTACCAGGCGTGTGCCCGCTCGGCGTCGGGAAATCGGAGGACGACGACGCGCTTGGGTGTTGCGTCGCCTTCCCACAACTCCGAGAAGCCGCCCCGCGCGAGGTATTCACCCCCGTACGCGGCGACGATCGCCGGCGCGTGCGCAACGTAGTCGGCGAACGCCTCGCCATCGGTGACTTCGAAGTTGGCCAGCACGTAGACGGTCATGCGCGCCCCTCGTCGTCGAACCGGAGAATGATTTTTCCGAAATGCCGGCCGGACTCCATCCGCTCGTGCGCGGAGACGACGTCGTCGAACGCGAAAGTGGAGTCGATGACCGGCCGCCACGGCTTGTCGTCGAGCCAGTCGAGCAACTGGTCGAACTCCTCGCCGGTACCGAGAGTGGTGCCCTGGATCGACCGCTGGCTGAAGAAGAAGTCGCGGAGGTCGAACGAGGCCACCGCTCCGACCGGCGCCCCGAACAGCACGAGCCGTCCACCGGGCCGGACGCAGCGGAGCGACGCCGCAGTGTCCCGGCCGACGGTGTCGATGACGAGGTCGGCGCCCGTGCCGGAGGGGGTGAGCGCCCGGATCTGGTCGGTCCAGTCCGGATCCCTGTACAGGACGCCGGCGTCCGCCCCCAGTTCCTCCATCGCTCGGGCGATCTTGTCCCGGCTGGACGAGGTGACGAGAACGCGCGCGCCGGCGGCCGCGGCCATCGCGATCACGAACGTCGCGATGCCCCCGCCGGACCCGAGCATGACGACCGTCTCGCCCTTCGTGAGCGCACCCTGGGTGAACAGCCCCCGGTAGACGGTCAGCCCGCCGGTAGGGAGTGCGGCGGCCTGAGCCCAGGTCCAGCCGGGCGGTTTCGGTCGCAGGTTCTCCTCGGGAAGTGCGATGAGCTCGGCGTAGGTGCCCTGCGTCCGGTCGCCCAGGATGCTCCACTCCGGCCCGGGGGCTGCGGGATTCGGCCCCCAGCGCAGCGACGGCTGGATGATGACCTCCTCGCCGGTGTCGCATCGGACGCCGGCGCCGTCGACCCCGGGGATCAGCGGCAGCGGCATGCCGAGACCGGATCGCCGGAGCAGGACGTCGTGGTAGTTCAGCGCTGCTGCGCGCAACCGGACGAGTACCTCTCCGGCGCCCGGAACCGGGTCGGGTACCTCCTGGATGCCGAGCGCGTCGGGGTCGCCGTGCTCTCCGATCACCGCTGCTCGCATGGGTCAGCCTCCTCGTTCACAGGATCTTGAGGTTTTCGAGGACAGGTGCGGTCTCGATCCGGTGAATCGCCGGCAGCGCCGGCACCCGACCCGACAGGTAGCCGAAGAGCGACGACGAGTCGGGGACCATCACGACCGCGTAGATGTTGGTCGAGCCGGTCGTTGCGGCGGCGAAGACGACCTCGGGATGCTGTGCCAGCGCCTCGCCCACGGCGACCATGTGGTCCGGAGCAACGGACAGCCACAGCATGGTCTGGCTCGTCATGCCGAGATCCCGGAAGTCGAGGCGGACGTAGAAGTAGAGGACTCCGCTCGACCGGAGCTCGGTCAGGCGCCGTCGCAGCGTCGCCGTCGAGTGGCCGGTGGCCGCGGCGAGTGCCGCGAGGTCCGTCCGCCCGTCCCGGCGTAGCAGGCCGATCAGGCGCAGATCGTCCTCGCTGAGGTCCATGTGCCGCTCCGGGCCGGCTTCCGGCCGCAGCTGATCCACCTGCTCGGCGGTGAGCGCGTCGAGGAAGCTCTGCGACTCGCCTTGGAAGATGTGCAGCAGGCTGTTCGCGCTGACCTCGAGCACCTGTGGTGTGCGCGGCAGCCGATCCAGCAGCAGCGGCTCGCCGCCGTCGTGAGGAGCGCGGACGGTCGCGACGATCTCGGTTCCGCCCGAGATCACCTTCACCCAGGAGGTGTCGGCCCGGCGAGCGAGCGCATCGCCGATTTCGCGGGCCCCGGGTAAGGCACAGCGAACGCGGACGAACCACAGGGTCTCGCCGACGCGCTGGGAGTCGGTCCGGCACGTCACCTTCACTCGATTGGTCGCCCGGAGCCGGGCGTACCGCCGGGCGATGGTCCGGTCGGACACGTCGAGAACTTCGGCGATGCGGTTGAAGGGCGCGCGGCCGTCGATCTGGAGCGCATGGAGGAGTTTGAGGTCGAGCTCGTCGTAGAGGGCACTCCTCACGGCGACTCCTTCAACGGATGCTAATCTTGGTAAAATATTTGACGCTAAAATATATAGCGCTGATGCAGCGTAGATGCTGGGGAGGTGTGATGCCAGATCCGTTGCCGGACCGGGTCGAGGAGATCCTGGCCTACCTTCGGGAAGTGGAGCCGGGACGCGACCTACTGGCCAAGGCGGTGGCGATGCGCCTGCGCCGGGCGGCCCACTACGTCAACACCGAGATCCGGCGCCGCCTCACACCGCTGCAGATGGATCTGTGGGAGATGGAGCTGCTGTCCACGCTGCTGCGGGAGGGCGGACGTGTCCCGATCGGCACGCTGCAGGACGTCGCTCAGCTCACCCCGGGTGCGATCACCAACCGCATCACACGGCTGGAACGCGTCGGCCACGTGGCTCGCACCATCGATCCGGACGACCGGCGCCAAGTGATCGTCAGCTTGACCGAGGGCGGGCGTACCCACGCCGGGGAGGTCATCGAGGCCAACGACCAGGCGCAGCGGGCGACCCTGGACCGGATGGATCCGGCCATCCTCCTGCGTCTGGCCGACGACCTCAGGACGTTTCTCGTCGCCGTGGAAGTGCCGCGCCGGGGCGGCTCATGACCTCACGACCAGGGATCAGGGCCCTCGACCGCGATCAGGAACGTCCGCAGATCGTCCGCGAGCCGATCCAGGATCGCGGGATCGACCTGTTCCAGCGTGGCGCGCTGGGCGTGGTCGTTGGCGTCGATGACCTTCGCGGCGTGGGTGCGCCCCTCGTCGGTGAGCGTCACGATGATCTGCCTGCGGTCGTCCAGGTCGATCCCGCGGGTGACGTGGCCGGCGCGTTCGAGCCGTGTGATGCGGTGAGTGATCGCACCGGGGGTGAGCTGAGCGGCGTCCTGTAGCTGGCTGACCGGAAGGGATCCGCCTTTGCGCAGCAGCGTGGACAGCAGCTCCAGCTCCCAGACCTCGATGTCGGCGTCGGCGAGTTCGCGGCGAATCTTCGTGTCGACGTAGTGGGCCGCCCGGCGCAGGCGCATCGCCACCGCCTTGGCCTGCAGGTCACGGCTCGGATCGAGGGTTTTGAGATACGCGAGGATGGGATCGATCCGGTCGGGCTCCTGCGACATGCGTGGAACTTAGCAGCGCTGCCCGAGTGATCATGCTGGAGCCGCCAACCGCGCCCGTCGGCCGGTCGCGCCCCTTTTTCCGGCGTCGCGGTGTCTTCCCCAGTGCTAGCCGACAGCACGACGGAGGAGAACCCGGTATGGGAACGATCGTGATCGCGACGAACTCCACGCTCGACGGAGTCGTTCAGGACCCGGACGGTAAGGAAGGTTTCCGCCTCGGCGGCTGGTTCGACCGGTTCGGAGGCGACGACCTGCCGACGTGGGCCGCGCTCGAGACCGACGAGGCGCTGAACGCCGAAGCGCTGTTGCTGGGCCGGCGCACCGACGCCTGGTTCGCCACGCGGTGGTCGTCCCGGAGCGGCGTGTGGGCGGACCGGCTCAACAGCATGCCGAAGTACGTCGTGTCCTCGACCCTCGAACAGCCCGCCTGGAAAAACGGCACAGTCCTGCGGGGTGACGTCGCCGAGGAGGTGTCGGCGCTCAAGCGGCGCGTCGACGGCGAGATTCTCGTCTACGCCAGCTACCAGCTCGGACGAGCGCTTCTCGAACACGACCTGGTGGACGAGGTGCGGCTCGTCGTCTTCCCGGTCGTCCTCGGAGCCGGTGAACGCCTCTTCGGAGAGACCAGCGATCCGAAACCGCTGCGACTGGTCGAGTCCCGTCCGCTCGGGGCCGGCCTCACCTACGTCACGTACCGGCCGGTGGCCGCGCCGGAGGAGCGACGGTGACCCTCGACGAATTCACCGGCCGCGTCGCGATCACCGACGTTCTGCACGGCTACGCCCGCCTCGTCGAGGAGCGAGAGTTCGCTGCCGTCGCCGAGCTGGAACGTGCACCGGAGCACGTCGGGCAGGCGTCCGGGCCGACCACACCTGCCACGTGGGGTCGGCACGCGGTCCGGCCGCTAGCGCCGGAGTTGCCGCCGGGCGCGTTCGAATTCCACTGCGAGCAACAGCCCGGCGAGCCGGTCGGACCCGGCCGGTACCTCACCGATGGTTTCGAAGACCTTGTCGAGTCGCTGGTAGAGGCTCTGCCGTTGGAGACGCAGCGCCGCGGCGGTGTCGGTCTTGCTTCCCAGGTGCCGGAAGTACGTCGAGAGCGTCTCGAGTAGTACGGCCTGCTTGGCCGAGGTCAGGTTGCGGAGGTCGCCGAGGTGTTCGTCGATGAATCCGGTGATCACCTCGTCCGCCGGCAACGACAGCCACCACGGCTACCTGCACGAACCCATGCAGGGCATCGACCGCGACACCGAAGCCGGCTTCCTGGACCGCGGGCTGAAGGCGCTGTCCGGCGTCGTCCCCGTCGGCTACCGGGCGCCCTGGTGGGAGCTGAACTGGGACAGCCCGGCCCTGCTGGCCGAGCGCGGCTTCCACTACGACTCCAGCCTGCTCGACGGCGACGCGCCCTACCGCTTCGTCATCGAACCCGGCTCGTCCGAAACGCTCGTCGAGATCCCGGTGGAATGGGCCCTGGACGACTGGGAGCAGTACGCGTTCCACCCCGGCTGGACCGGCAGCGGGGTGATCGAGAGCCCGGCCAAGGCCGGCGAGATGTGGCTGCTGGAAGCACAGGCCCGGCACGCGCAGGGCGGATGTTTCGTGCTGACCAACCATCCCTTCCTCTCCGGCCGCCCGTCCCGCGCGGTCGCGCTCGAGCGGCTGATCGAACAGGTCAAATCCCTGCCCGGCATGTGGGTGACCACGCTGGCCGACATCGCCGCCCGCGCTTCGCCAGACGGACGGCGAACCAGCTGTCGAGCGCGAACCGCATCGCACACGACGATCTCGGCGAACATCGACGCCGGCCAGCCGTGGCGGCGAAGCTACGGTGACAACGTCGTCTACACCGACTGGCGGCGCGACAACTACCTGCACGCGATCACCACCGTGCTGCAGCGGGCCGGTGTCACGTCAGGCCGCCTCGGTGTCGAGGACGACCACTTGCCCGGCTTGCTGCGAGCTCAGCTGACCGATGCGTTGCCCGGATTCGCGTTCCTCGACGTCTCGCAATCCGTCATGCGCCACCGGATGGTCAAATCGGCCGAGGAAATCGACCTGATCACGCACGGCGCCCGGATCGCCGACCTCGGTGGCGCCGCGGTAGTGGAGGCGATCGGCGACGGCGTCCCGGAGTACGAGGTCGGGATCGCCGGCTCCAACGCGATGATCCGGGAGATCGCCGCGACCTTCCCGGACGCGGAGCTCCGCGACACCTGGGTCTGGTTCCAGTCCGGCGTCAACACCGACGGCGCCCACAACTGGGCCACGTCACGGCGGGTCCAGCGCGGGGACATCCTGTCGCTGAACTGCTTCCCGATGATCGCCGGCTATTACACCGCCCTGGAACGGACCCTGTTCTGGGGACACCCAGGGACGAGCACCTGCGCCTGTGGGACGTCAACGTGCGCGTGCACCGCCGGGGACTCGAACTGATCAAGCTTGGTGCCGTCTGCCAGGACATCGACACCGTCCTGGAGCCGGGCATGGTGGTGTCGATGGAGCCGATGATCATGGTCCCCGAGGGCCAACCCGGTGCCGGGGGGTGCCGGGAACACGACATTCTCGTGGTCGGCGAGGACACCGCCGAGAACATCACGAGATTCCCCTTCGGCCCGGACCACAACATCCTCGGTGTCTGAACGGTAGCTGCCCGCGGGAGGGTGACGTCGATATGGCGCACGCTCGGAGGATGGCGCCCGCGTGGCACCTGCGGTCTAATCGGCCTCGCTCCACCCCCACCCCGGTGCCCACGCGGGCGAGCTCACCGTGACTCAGAGGTAGGCCAGGCTTGGCGGTGCGGACCGGATCCCCCTCGTCGACCGACGGCCCCCGGACGCCGTCGGACGGCACGCTGCGTCTGCAGATACTCGGTCCGCTCCGGATCTGGCGGCACGGTGTCGAGCTGGAGACCGGCCCCGCGCAGCAAGCCGCCCTGCTGGCCGTCCTGCTGGCCCGCGCGGGCCGGGCGGTCGGTACGGCCGAGTTGATCAACTTGATCTGGGGCGACGGCGCGCCGGGCAGCGCCGTCAACACGGTCCGGCGCTACGTCGGCGCGCTGCGGCGCGCGCTCGAGCCCGGCCTCCCTCCGCGGCGCGACGGCAGCTACCTGCGGCGCCGCGACGACGGATACGTGTTCGTCGCCGGCCAGGGCACCCTCGACGTCGTCGACTTCCGTGCCCGCGTCGCGGCTGCCCGGGCCGAGCCCGACCGCACCGCGGCCCTCGAGAGTTACGCGTCGGCACTGGAGGTCTGGCGCGGACCCGCCGGAGACGGCGTCCGGCACGGTGCGGCCGCCGCGGCGCTCTTCGCCGGGCTCGACGAGGAGTTCTTCGCGGCATGCCGGGACGCGGTCGGGCTCGCGGTCCCGCTGGGTTGTCCGGAACGAGTGCTCCGGCCGCTCTGGCTGGCCGCCGCGATGGCCCCGCTGCACGAGGAGGTGCAGGCCGCACTCGTCACGACGCTGGCCGCGGCAGGCCGGCATGCCGAGGCGCTGGTGTCGTTCGACGCGGTGCGGGCGCGCCTCGCCGACGAGCTGGGTGTCCTCCCCGGCTCGGCACTGCGGCACGCGCACGAGCACGCGCTGGAGCGGGCGGCGACGCCGGCGGCACGGCCGGGCAGCGCAGGCGTCGGCGAGCCGTCCGCGTCGGCGCTGATCGGGCGGGTCGAGGAGGGGGAGGTGCTGACTTCCGCCGTGGAGCAGGCGCTGTCCGGCGGTACCGGTTCGGTCGTCGTCGAGGGTGAGCCCGGCGTGGGCAAGACCCGCCTGCTGGAGGAGGCCGCCGCGGACGCGACCGGCCGCGGAGCGTCGGTGGTGTGGGGTCAGTGCCTGGACGGTGACGGAACACCGTCGATGTGGCCGTGGATCAGGGTGGCGAGCACCCTGCTCGATGGCCGGCAGGCCACCACGCGGGCGCAGTGGCTCGCCACCGAGCTCGGTCGCCTGCTGGAGCCGGAGCACGAGGCCTTCGACGCGCCGCTGCTCCCGGAGAGCGATGCGCGTTTCCGTCTCTTCGAACGCGTCGTCTCCCTCGTGGGTGACGCCGCGGCACGACGGCCGCTCGTGGTGGTCATCGACGACCTGCACTGGGGCGACGCGGGCTCGCTGGAGTTGTTCGGCTACCTGGCCCGGCACCTGCCGGCCGGCACGGCGCTGTGCGGGGCGCTGCGGACGCACGCGCCGGTACCCGGTTCGGACCTGACCCGGGTGCTCGCCGGGGTCAGCCGGGTACCCGGGCACCGACGCATCCGGCTGGGCCCGCTCACCCGGGGCGAAGCCGCTGAGATCGTCCGTCAGGAGGCCGGTCCGGAGGTCTCCGTCGCGGTCACCCAGAACATCTACACCCGCAGCGCGGGGAACCCGTTCTTCGTCCGTGAACTCGCGCGGCTGCTCGCCGTCAACGGTGGCCTCTCGTCGGGCGGATCGGTGGCGGAGGTGCCCGCCACGGTCCGGGACGTCGTCCGGAACCGCCTGGCCGGGCTCGGCGGCGACACCCGTGACCTGCTCCGGATCGCGGCGCTCATCGGCCGTGAGGTCGACGTCGGACTGCTCGCGCGGGTTGCGGGGATCGACGTCCCGGCGTGCCTGCACCGCTTGGAGCCCGTGGATGCGCTCGGCCTGTTCAGGCCGGTACCCGACAACCCGTTCTCCGTGCGCTTCTCCCACGACCTGGTGCGCGAGTCGATCGCCGGGAGCACACCTCCGCTGACGTTGCCCCGCCTGCACCTGCGGGTGGCGGACGCCCTGGAGCTCACCCGCGGGCCGCGCGACGACGTCACCGAACGACTCGCCCATCACCTCTCGGCCGCGGGTCCGCTCGCCGACCCCGCGCGCACCGCGGAGGCGCTCGTCCACGCCGGCCGCTACGCGACGTCCAAATTCGCCCTCGAGGCCGCCGAGCGACACCTCGAGTCCGCCGCCCGGATCGCCCGGGGAGCCGCTCTCCCCGAACTCGAGCTCGCGGCGCTCTCCCACCTCATCACGATCGCCGGCATGCGGTCGATGTACGGCACCACCACCCTCGGCCGGCTCGAACGCGCCGAGGCCCTCGCCCGGGTTCTCGGCCGCGAGCTGGAGGCCGCCGACCTGCTCTTCACGCACTGGGTGGTATACGCCCAGGCCATCCAGTTCGATCGCGCTCGGCCGCTGGCTCTGCGGCTGCGCGGGCTGGGTGAGACGTCCGGCGACCCGCTCGTCCGCACCTACGGTCTCAACGCGTGGGGCATCCACCAGTGGTCGACCGGCAACGTCGAGGAAGGATTCCACTTCCTCGCGCTCTCGTACCGGACGATGGTCGACGGGCTCGAGGGCCGGAAGCACAATCCGCTCCGCCACGACCTGCAGTGGCTGGCCACCGGGATGTTGGCCGAGGTGACCGCCCTGCACGGGGACGTCGGCGGAGCGCGGGAGATCCTCGCCAGGCTCGCCGCCGCCGCCGAGGGCGATCGCTACGCGACGTCGATCTGGGCCACGATGGCGGCGCGGACGGCGACGATCGCCGGCGATCCGCTGTGGGCGATCGAGGTGGCCGAGCGGGGCATCGACGCCGACCCGGACTTCTCGTTCGTCTTTCTCGGCACCTACCAGAGGCTGGCGCGGGGGTGGGGGCGGGCGCTGACGGGGCAGGACCCGGCGGGCGCCGCGGCCGAGGTGCGTGCCCTCATCGCCCGGAACCTGCTCGATCCGACCCGCTCCTGCGTGGCGACCTGGTTCGGGCTGCTCGCCGAGATGCGCATGGCCGCCGGGGATCTCGAGGAAGCCACGGCGGCCCTCGACCACGCCGGCCACTATCTCGACACGTACGGGCAGCGCTACTCCGAGGGCCTGATCCTCCTCCTGCGGGCGAGGCTGCTCCGGGCTCGCGGCGCGCCGGAGGTGGTCGTCCGGGAGGCCGCGGAACGGGCGCGGGCCCTCTCCGCCGAGCGCGGGGCGCATCTCTTCGCCCGCCGGGCCGAGCAGTTCACCGGTGAGGACGCGCGGCCGGGACACGCCTGATGGCGAGGCTGCGCCTGGCGGTCCTGGGCCCGGTCCGGATCGAACGGAACGGCGTCCAGGTGGATCCGGGCCCCCGCAGACAACGTCTCCTCCTCGCGGTCCTCCTGGCCCGGGCCGGCCAGCCGGTCAGCGTCAGCGGACTCGTCGACCTCCTGTGGGGTGAGGAGGTGCCGCCGACCGCGGTCAACGTCGTGCAGCAGTACGTCAGCGCGCTGCGCCGGACACTCGAGCCGGAGCTGGCTCCGCGCGAGGACGGCACCTACCTACGGCGCCGCGGCGCCGGGTACGCGTTCGTCACCGATCGGGCTCTCGTGGACGTCGCCGAGTTCCGCGCGTCGTCGGAAGCCGCGCGCCTCGCCCGGGAGGAGATGCGAGAGGCCGAGGCGCTCGATCACTTCCTGGAGGCCGTACGTCGCTGGCGGGGCCCCACCGGGGGTGGGCTCGCCGAGACCCCGGCGGCGCGTCAGCTCTTCGCGGCGCTCGACGACGACTTCTTCACCGCCTGCGTGGAGGCCGCCGACCTGGCCACGAGCCTGGATCGGCCGCGGGAGGTACTGCCGTCGCTCCGGCTGGCGGCATGGATGGGCCCGCTGCACGAGCCGGTACGGGCCGCGCTCGTCACGACGCTAGCCGCGGCGGGGCAGGAGGCCGACGCACGGGCGGAGCTCGATAGCGTCCGGGGGCGTCTCGCCGATGAGCTGGGGATCGATCCGGGTCCTGCGCTGCGGGCCGCGGCGCAGCGGCTGGGCGGTCGACGCCCGGATGTGCCCACGCTGCGTGCCGGCGAGCCGGACGGGCAGGCAGCGCGGATCTCCGGCCTGGTCGGCCGGGCCGACGAGCTGGCGGTCCTGGCGCGGAGCGCCGAATCGGCGCTGTCCGGTGGCACCGGGGTGATCGTCGTGGAGGGCGAACCCGGCGTGGGCAAGTCCTGTCTGGTCGAGGAGGTCGCGGCCGGCGCGGAGCGTCGCGGTGCACTGGTGGTGTGGGGTCACTGCCTCGAGGGCGGCGGGGCGCCGTCGATGTGGCCGTGGATCCGGGCGGTGGCCGCGATCCTCGACGCACTGCCGGACGACGTCCGGGAGAAGTGGCGGGACAGCGAGCTCGGCCGTCTCGTGCGGCCGCACGCCGATGCCATCGGCTCGGTGGCGCTGCCGGACAGCGCCGCGCAGTTCCGCCTGTTCGAGCTGGTCGTCGCGCTCTCCGCTGAGCTCGCGGCCCGCCGTCCGCTGGTGCTGATCGTTGACGACTTGCAGTGGGGCGACGTCGCTTCGCTGACACTGTTCGGGCACCTCGCGGCCCGGCTCCCCGCAGGCACTCTCCTGGCCGGAGCGTTCCGCACGCATGCGCCGGTACCGGGCTCGGACCTGACCCGAATGCTGGCCGGGGTCAGCCGGGTGCCGGGGCACCGCCGGATCCGTCTCGGCCCGCTCGACCGGTCCGCGGTCGCCGAACTCGTCCAGCGCGAGACCGGACGGGCGCCCGGCGTCGACGCGGCGGAGGCGCTCCACGTCCGGACCGGGGGCAACCCGTTCTACGTCCGGGAACTCGCCCGGCTGCTCGCCGGTGGCGCGACGGCGGCCGGACCGGCGCCGGAGCCCGGGGGAGTGCCCGCCACCGTGCGCGACGTGGTCCGCGACCGCATGGCCGGTCTGCCCGACAGCAGCCGGGATCTGCTCCAAATCGCCGCGCTCATCGGCCGCGGCGTCGACTTCCGGCTGCTGGCCGATGCCTCCGGTCTCGACGTCCGCACCTGCCTCGAGCTCCTGGAGCCGGTCGAAGCCCTCGGGATGCTCTCGACCGCTCCCGAGGATCCGTACTCGTACCGCTTCGCCCACGACCTCGTGCGGGAGTCCGTCACCGAGAGCACCCCGCCGCTCCGGGCTTCGCGTCTGCACCACCGCGTCGCCGACGCGCTCGAGCGCGCCGACGCGCCACACGAGTTCATCGCCGAGCGCCTCGCTCACCACCTCTGGTCCGCCGGCCCGCTCGCCGATCCCACGCGCACCGCAGACGCGCTCATCCGGGCAGGCCGGAACGCGGCCGCGAAGGTCGCTCTCGACGCCGCCGAGCGACACCTCCTGGCAGCAGCGCAGATCGCGAGGACAGCGGGCCTCCTGGAACCGGAGCTCGCCGCGCTCTCCGAACTCATCGCCATCGCCGGCACGCGCCAGATGTATGGGATCGGGTCGCTGAGCTGGCTCGAGCGCGCCGAGCACGTCGCGCGCGGTCTCGGCCGGGAGCTCGAGGCCACCGACTACCTGTTCAGCCGCTGGGTGGTCCACGCCCAGGGCAGCGACATGCAGCTCGCCGACCGGCTCGCGCGTCAACTGCGCGACCAGGGGCGGGCGTCCGACGAGCCCGTCGTCCGGGCTTACGGCGTCCACGCGTGGGGTATCCGGCAGACCGCGATCGGCAACTTCACCGAGGGGGCGCAGCTGATCGCCGAGTCGCTCCCGATCTTGCGCGCCAGCCTGGCACCGCGCGATCAGCACACGCTCCGGTACGACCTGAACCGCAACATCACGGGGTTGCACGCCGAGATCACCGCGCTGCGAGGAAACCCGGACGGAGCACGGACGCTGCTCGACGCGATGGAGTCCGAGATGGGTGCCGATCGGTACCTGATCACGCTCTGGTCGGCCTTCTCGGCGCGGATCGGAGCACTCGTGGGCGATCCGGTGCTGGCGCTGCTCAGCTCCGAGCGAGGTATCGCCGCCGACCCGGAGTTCTCCTTCCGCTTCCTCGGGACGTATCAGCGGCTGGGGCGCTGCTGGGGGCGCGCCGTGACGGGGCAAGATCCCGCCGGCGCGGCGGCCGAGGCATGGGACCTGATCGCCGAGAACCTGCTGGATCCCCCGCGTCCCCGATTCATGCTGTGGCAGGCGATGCTCGCCGAGATCCGGATGGCCGCCGGTGATCTGGACGGCGCCGGCGCGGCGATCGACCACGCCGAGTCGTTCTTCACCGTCTACGGGCAGCGCTTCTCCGAGTGTTGGCTGCTCGTTCTGCGGGCACGGTTGCTCCAGGCCCGCGGAGAGCCCGGCTCTCTCGTGCGGGCCGCCGCGCAACGGGCTCGGGAGGTGTCGCGGGAACGCGGCGTGCTGCTGTTCGCCCGTCGCGCCGACGAGGTGCTCGCGAGCCTCCCGGTGGACGGCCACTGAATCCCGCTCGGCCGTCCGTTCAGCCGAATTCCCCTCGCCCGGAGTTCACTCCCGATATCGCTCGTCAGTTCCAACCCGGGAGGACAGCATGCCCACGATCACCACCACGGACGGCGTGGAGATCTTTTTCAAGGACTGGGGATCGGGCCAGCCGATCGTCTTCAGCCATGGCTGGCCGCTGTCGTCGGACGACTGGGACACCCAGATGCTGTTCTTCCTGCGGCACGGCTACCGCGTGATCGCCCACGACCGGCGAGGTCACGGCCGCTCCGCGCAAGTCAGCGAGGGCCACGACATGGACCATTACGCCGACGACCTGGCTGCGCTGACCGCCCAGCTCGACCTGCGCGACGCCATCCACGTCGGACACTCCGCCGGCGGCGGCGAGGTCGCCCGCTACCTCGGCCGGCACGGCGAGGAGCGGGTGGCCAAGGCGGTCTTCATCTCGGCCGTCACGCCCTACGTGATGCAGGACGAGGGGCGCCCGATCGGTCTGCCACAGTCGGTGTTCGACGAGCAACAGGCCGGAGTGGCCGCGAACCGCGCGGAGTTCTACCGCGAGGTCGCGTCCGGGCCGTTCTTCGGCTACAACCGCCCCGGCGCGAAGCCGTCCGAAGCCATCATCCAGAACTGGTGCCGCCAGGCCCTCAACGGCTCGGCCAAGGCGCACTACGACGAGATCCACGCGTACTCGCGGGTCGACTTCACCGACGACCTCCGGAAAGTCACGGTGCCGGTACTCGTCATGCACGGGTTGGACGACCAGATCGTCGTCTACGCGAACACGGCGCCGCACACGGCCGAACTGGTGAAGAACGGCACGCTGAAGTCCTACCCGGGCTTCCCGCACGGGATGCCGACGACCGAGGCCGAGACGATCAACGCCGATCTCCTCGCGTTCTTCCGCTCCTGATGACCACCCGAGGCGTGCCCGTGCTCTTCGTCCACGGCCTGCGGATCCACGCCTCGTCCTGAGCGCTGTCCCCTGGCCGGCGTCTTCACGACGGTCGCGGTCATCTACGCGCCGGCCCGGCGGCGGAATCAGATCTCTGTCTTCGGGGGCCTGCCGGGCCGGGCAGGAACCGGGTTCCGGGCTGACCCGGCAGCCCTTCCGCATGCCGTTCTCTCAGGACCACGTCCGTGATGACCGGCGCCGAAACCACAGTCGGCGACGCCTTCGAAGACCACGTCCCTGGCCGCCCTCGCCAGCTGAAACCCGCAACGCACCGGACGCGGCAACAGGAGCGATCGTGTCGCCGGCCGGACAACGAACCGGGCCTACGAAGCGCCCGCGTTGGGCCCGATTCGTTGTCCCACCGCCAGAGGCGTTCGACGGAGAGCGCTCGGCCACGCCATTGGGCTCCAGCGCCAGACAATCAGCAATTGTCGGCAGACTTTCGCCCGTGCCCCGGCAACAGACTCGTTTCGCATGAAATGGCCGAGTCGACGGCTGATCGCTCGGCCCCTTTTCACGGTTCACCGACCACGAGACAATGGAGTAATACAGGCAATCAAATTCGCGCTCTACGGCCAAAGGGCGACAAATGAGCCTTGACGACACGATCAAGCTGATCAATACGCTGACGGTACTTTTCGCCGCGCTTAGCATTACCCTCAGCCTACGCCAGTACATAGCCGGCCGCCGGAAGGAGTCGCTGGCGGAGATAATCAAGGGAGAAAAGGAGGAGGCGGCGGTAGCTGCCATCCGAATTCGAAACGACAAAAAGGCGCCGAGTATTCAAGAACTTCAGGCGTTGTGTCTGGCATCGGTATTCGAACGGTCGGGACGTACTCGGTCGCTGATCTATGGGACCTTGCTGGAAGAGCAGAAGAGGTTCCCTGAAGAGATCCGGGATATTCTGGATCAGATCGCCGAGGTCGTCGCGAGGAATGCCGCATACACGGACCTCACTCGCGCCCGTCGACGCCTGATCTCGCTGCGCGCCGCCCTGTCGCTCGATGGTGATACCCGAACTCGAGTGGATATCGTTGAAAGGTACACCGCCTCGGCGCGGAGAGACAATTCCAATGCGTGCGGTTGTGTCGATAGAGCGCACTGCTGGAGTAGCTTGCGCCAGCCACTCTCGTCGGTGGGAAGTCTCGTTCTCGTCTGCCGCACAAAAGAGAACGACTCACCGGAACAAGATCAGCGAACCCTTGGTGTCCCCCTCATCGCGCTTGATTACCATCGGACTGCGGCAGGCGACCTCACGGCGATCGGGCGCACACTTGTCAGCGAGAAATACGTCACGAATCGCAGGCCAAACCCTCCCGGTATAAGAGAGCTCGTGGCCAAGATGACTACGGTCGTCCGTCATGTGGACGCTTACAAGACTGCGGAGGCTGTGGTTGCCGTACCCGGAACCGAACATAGCTACAGCGATGAACTCGGCGCGATGCTGGGCCGAGCAGTGGGAAAGCCCTTGATTCCCCTGTCGAGGTCAACGGGCTCCCTTACGCTCGATGTGGATCCGAGTAGCGTCAGTGGTCGCCGGATCATCCTGGTTGATGATGTCTTCCGCACTGGGCGAACTTTTCGCGATGCGGCATCAATTCTGTTCATTGCCGGGGCCCAAGAGATAGTTGGCTTGGCGGCGACGTGCACCATCTCGAAGGTTGAAGTGCCGTGTCATCAGTGGGCGCCGGCGACCCCTGGTTCTTCCTGCTAGTGCCCACAGGCCCAAGTCATCTGACGACGCCTCCCGTCGCTACGTGGTCTGCTGTAGGACGGCGACGGAGAAATTCCGCCCCGAGATCGCAGAGCGGCCCGCTAGTGCCGCCGGCCATACGATGGAGAGCAGTGGTCGAGACGCGGATGCGAACCAGGTATGCCGCGTAAGCCACACATGCGGCTGCGGCTGCGGTCGAGGCCTATGCGGAGTGTTCCCGCGACCTGGCGTCCGCGCGGTTGAGCATCCAGCCCCGGATTTACGGGGCGGAGAGCAGTAAGCGGGTCTCGGTATTGCGGTATCCCGATTGCTGGAATGCCCTGGCCATCGGGACGTTGTCCCTGTCGGTAGTTGCGGTGACTCGCGTCGCGCCTCTACCGGCATGACTGCGGGTGATCGCGTCGAGAATCATTCGCGCGTATCCCCGTCCCCGCATCTCGGGCACCACTCCGAGGTATCCGACGTTCGGGTTTTCGGAGGTCGCCGAGGGAATCGCGAGCCCCGCTAGGGCACCATCTGGCCGGTACACCGCCCTCCACCAGTCGCGTTCGCCCGGCGCGGCGAGGTAAAACGCCATCTCCTGGCGGGCCACGTCCTGCGGACTCATCCGTGAGCGGTTCTTACGGGTCTGGGCATCTAGGCTGCCGTCACCGACGCGGCGGAAGATCTCCAGCATGTTCTCGTCGTCCGGCTCCGCCCGGAATTCAAGCCGGCTGTCCGCCTCCGGTACACCGGCGGCCGGCGTCCATTCGAACTGCAGTCGTTCCACCACGTGGGTAAAGCCGACTGCTGCGGCGGCCTGCTGACGCCACGTCACCGCGTCCCGGACGGTCTCATCGGTCCGCCAGCCGTTCGGCACGGACATCCGAAACGCCTCGGGCAATCCGCATCCGCTCTCGCCGAAGCGGCGATGCGCCGCAACGAGTAACTCAGCGGCTATCGCCACCTGATCGCCGCCCGAGCCGTCCACCCACAGACAGTCCAGCAGCAACGGCCGATCGCTGTCGGGCCGACCCCACCAAACCGCCCGCGCCACGACATGACCCTCGGCGTGCGCGATCCACGTCCACTCCGGGCGGTACCTCCGCGCAGCCTGACCCGCGCGATATCCCTCGGCCGAGACGTGTCCGACCGATTCCCCGCCGATAGCGGCCTCGGCCAGGCGAAGGAGGGGTTCGGCCGAGTCCACCTCTCGAAGACTGCGGATGATCACAGCGGGCCGCCGAACCGAGTTACCAGAATGGACACAGCGATCAGTATGCGCATGCTCCGCTAGATCAACCAGGGTCGCGACGCCGAGATTTCCCAAAGTAGTAGCTACTCCGGATGCCATCAGCCGGGCCGCAGACGTCCTCAGCGGGGTCGCCCACGTGCCGGGCGACGGTGTCAGCCCGGTACACACCGACAAGCAAGCACGCCATCGCCGCGGCACCACAGACGAGTAGTACCGCCACCTCGCTATAACCGCCGATCGCCACCCCGAGGACGACAAACGACCGAGGCAGCGCAGACCACCGCGCACCAGGACATCGGAGGGTTGTGTTCGCGAGACGTGGTTTCTGGTTCAGTTTTCGTGTCGGATGCCGCTCATCGGCCGATCAGTAGCAGTCGCCGGTGAGTGAACGTGAGCATGTCGATCAGCCGGTCAGGGCCGCCGCTGCCTGCGCTGCCCGCTCGATCGTCGCGCGATGGGCTGCGCGGGCCGCCGTGTCGCTCTTTTCCTCGTACTCGGCCCTCAGCCCGGTCCGGCCGTCGAGCTGCTCGCGCAGGATGTCAGCGTGCCCGGCGTGCCGGGTGGTCTCCTGAAGGACGTGGATAGTGACGCCGAACAGCGTGACGTCGGGGCGCGGCCACCACGGAACGTGGCCGGCCGCGTCGAGGGGAAGTTCTCCGATCGTCGCGTCTGCGTGCGTGCAGGCACGCTGGTAGAAGCCGATGATCTGTTCGCGTGTCTCGTCCGGGGTCGCCCACAGGTCGCTGCCGTCAGCGTCCTGCCATCTGCCCAGCGGCTCGGGGGACGGGCGACCGAACACCTCACCGAAATACCAGGCCTCGCAGGTCGCCATATGCTTCACCAGGCCAAGGAGATTGGTTCCCGTCGCGGTCAGGGGACGCCGGACGTCGTACTCGGACAGAGCGTCGAGCTTCCAGACCAGCGCCTCACGGATCGTCGTGAGCCGGCCGTGCAGGAAGTCCTTCGCGTGGTCGTCGATCATGTCGACCAGCTTGCCGCGCGGCAACAACAGGGAGCTTTCGTGACGGGTGCCGCTCATCGGCCGGTCAGCAGGACTCGCTTGCGGAGGAGGTCGAATCCGGCTCGTCCATACATCTGTCGTTTGAGCTTCTTGATGCGGTTGACGTTGCCCTCCACCGTGACGAGGCGCGGATGGTCAGCAGCACGCGTGCTCGTGCGTCCCCGGCGTAGCCGCGATAAGGCCCGCCGGTGTGCTTCTGCGAGAGTTGCCCGATGTTCGTCTGGTCGGCGTCGACGGCCGGGGAAGGACCGTGCCGGTCAGGCCGTTGTAGGTCGAGGGATCGTCCGCATCGGGAGTGCGACGGTGGTCACCGCAGGCCCCGGAAGGTCGTGCGGAGGTCGTCGACCAAAAGGTGTGGCTGTTCCCACGCAGTGAAGTGGCCGCCTTCTGGCAGCTCTGCGAAGTGGACCAGGTTGGTGTAGCGGCGGGCGACCCAGCGTTCGGATTTGCGAACGTGCTCGCGGGGCGCCATGGCGACGCCGGTCGGGACGGTGATGGGGTGCTCGATGCCGGCCGGGGACGACCAGTGGGCCTGGACCATTTCCCAGTACATCCGCGCGGCCGAGGTGCCGCTGTTGGGCAGCCAGTACAGCATGATGTTGTCGAGTACCTCATCCAGCGGCGGGACCGTGCCGGCGGTGTCCTGGATCAGGGAGTAGATCCAGGCGGCCAGTCCGGTGGGGGAGTCGGCCAGGGAGTAGCCGATCGTCTGGGGCCGGGTGGATTGTTCGGCGGCGTAACCGGAGAGGTTGGCCCAGAAGTAGTCGGCGTCGGCGAGCATCTGTTTTTCGGCCGCGGTGGCTTCGGCGTGCTCTTCGGGCGTCGGCCGGAACATCGCGAAGTTCAGGTGGATGCCCCTGAGCCCAGAGGGGTTCCGCGCGGCGATCTCGTCGGTGACCCCGGCACCTAGGTCGCCGCCTTGAGCGAAGTACTCGGGGTAGCCGAGGCGGTCCATGAGTTCGATCCAGGCCTCGGCAGTGCGGGCGAGGTTCCAGCCGGGCCCGGCCGGGTGCTGGGTGAAGCCGAAGCCCGGCAGGGTCGGCAGCACGAGGTGGAACGCGTCGGCGGGGTCACCGCCGTGGGCGGCGGGGTCGGTCAAAGGGCCGATGACGTGGCGGAACTCCAGGACCGAGCCGGGCCAGCCGTGGGTCATCAGCAGGGGTACGGCGCCGGGCTCGGGCGAGCGGACGTGCAGGAAGGCGATTTCGAGGCCGTCGATGGTGGTGCGGTACTGGCCGAGTCCGTTGAGTAGGTGCTCGGTGGGTCGCCAGTCGTAGCCCTCACGCCACCGGGCGACCAGTTCCTGCAGCCGGGTCAGCTGGGGGCCTTGCTGGTTGCCCTCGACGGTCTCCCGGTCGGGCCACCGCACCCGGGCCAAGCGTTCGTGCAGGTCGACGAGGTCGGCTTCCGGGATGGAGAGCAGAAACGGCTCAACAAGCATGGTGTGCTCCGCGAGTGGTGGCTGATAAGTGAACGATACAGTATCGTTCACAATGTCAACGGCCAACGGGAGGGCAGGCGATGGTTCAACGTGAGGTTTCGCCGCGGCGCGGACAGGCGCGGACCGACGCGATCCTGGACGCGGCGCTGGAACTGGTCGAAGAGGTCGGCTACAGCCGTGCGTCGGTGGACGCGATCGCGATTCGGGCCCGGGCGTCGAAGATGACCGTCTACCGGCGCTGGCCCAATAAGGCCGAGCTCGTCGCCGAGGCGTTGCGGCGTCAGTCGGAGGGGTCGGTCCCACGGATCGCCGACACCGGCAGCCTGCGCTCAGACCTGATCGCGACCGTTGAAGCTATCGTGCTCGCGCTGCACGGCGGCTCACGCACGTCGCTACTGAGCCTCACCGAAGCCGTGCGGGAGGACCCCAACCTGCGTGACCTGATCCGCGCTCAAATAGAGGACCGCTGCGCCGTCGACGCCGCCGTGATCTGCGAGAACGCCGCCGCCCGGGGAGAACGGGTAGACCCAGGACTCGGGCCGTTGGCACTGCGGATCACCGTCGCGCACCTCTTCACCACGACGCTGCTTCACGGACAGCCACCGGCCGAACCCGAACGGACGATGCTGGTCGACGCCGTGCTGCTGCCGATGCTTCACGTTTCTTAGCGCCCGGTAAATACGGGTTTGACCGGGGAGTTCGGCCCGCCCGAACGGCCGCCGGAACCTGCGACCGGCTGCACCCGCGCCTGACCCGCCGCGGGGCCTGGGCCGGCTGCCCGGACCTGCCGATCCTCGAAGGCACCGCGATCCTCCTGGACGTCGACCACCTGCCCTCCTGCGCTATCCCGAAACCAGTCTGGCTCTGGGTCTCGACCACCGGCCTGACAGCTGGACCTGCCCGAAAATCCGTTCTCCGCGAGCCGCCGACCGTGACCACCGCCACCGGCCTCAACACCACACCACCAGGCACCAGCCAGCGGGTGTCGCCCACCGGGCGGAGCTCCGCTCGACGTGTTCAACGATGGTCGGCAGCGTCATGTCGCAGTTCGTGGCGGGCCAGCAGGTCGGTCAACTCGGTACCGTTGATCAGAGTCAGCGCCTTGCCTCGGGCGAACTCGTAGGAGCCTGGACCGAAGCCCGAGGTGGTGACGAGTATCCCTTTCGTCGCGCCACGGTGCTGGACCACGCCGTACAGGTCGCGCACGACGCTGGGCGAGACGGTCGCCCGGTAGCGTTTGACCTGGATGAGGATGAGACCGCCAGTGAGGGGGTCGGGGTCCCTTGCCTCCACGTCGACGCCGCCGTCCCCACTGCGTGCCGTCGTCGTCACCTCCAGGTTCCGTGCGCGGAACAGGTCGGCGACCAGTTCCTCGAACTGTCCGGGGTCCATGTCGTGCAGATTCCATTCGGCGCCGCCCGTACCGTCGATAGTGGCGGCCGCGATCCCCGCCCGACGGCCGGTCCTCACTTCCTCGAGTCGTTCCGCGCGGGCGGATACCTGCGCCCGGAGCCTGCGCAGGCACGCCTCAGCATCGACGTCGGCGAGACGGAGACCCGCCACGTCCTCACGGCTGATCATCGCGGTGATCAAGTACCGCTCGGTTTCCTGGCCGGTTGCCGGGTCCAGCGCCACTACGTAGCCGTTGAAGACGATCGAGGCCAGAAGCCCGTAGTGATCGGCACGGAACAACTCGCAGATCACGCGCAAGGAACTCTGGCAAATCACGGCCCGGTACAGTGCCGACCGCTGCCCACCTGGCATCGACATCCGTCTGAACTCGTCGTGGCTCTTGACGTAGCGCACCCGTGCAGCGTCGGGAACGATCTCGAAGCCGGGCAACGCCCAGCCGACGATCAATTGCCGAGCCTCCTGATCCCAGTCAACGGCCACCGCACGCGGAAACTGCGCGGGCCAGCCGGCCCCGACATACAGAACCGCGGTGAAGTACTCCGTGACCGCCTCCGGTTCCTCGGCTCGCAGCCGCGAGACCAGGTTGTCCACCCATGTGTTGCGGTCGGCCGCTCGCTGGTGCTGCGCCGACAGCCACGCCTGGTGCTGCCGGCGCGCTGCCTCCAACTGACGACGACGTTCCGCCTCCGCGGCCTGTCCGACCTTGATGTCGTGCTCGAGCTGACCACGAGCACGCGCGACCTGGTCCGCGTGTTCCTGCCGCGCCGCCGTGCTCATCGCCTTCAACCCAGACAGCGGCGCCACCTGGTACCGAGCAGGATCGGGCATCACCACCGGCCGATCGAGCGCACCCGGGTCGAACGGGATGGCCGGCGCCGTCACCCTGAATTGTTCGGGGCGCGGTGTCGGAATCCGCGCGCCGTCAGCAAAGACTCGTCCGAGCGACTCGATTCGCTGCTGTAGCTCGACGGTCTGCCGCGCGGCCTCGGCCTCGCGCGCGCTCTGATACGCCGCCAGCGCGGCCCGGTGACCACTCGCCGCTTCCCGCTGCGCGGTCCGGTACGCCCTCTGCTGATCGGCTTGAGCGGCCTCCCACGCGCGTCGCTGCGCCTGTTCGGCGCGCTGGCGTGCCCGCTGCGCTTCCACCACCAGGCTCAGCACCCCTGAACTCCGCCTCCGCGCCATCCATCACTCCGTCACATCACGTTGGTCCGATAGCAGAGACCGAAAGAGAACAGTTGCCGTAAGAACCGACCGCACGAACCTCAAACGAAATCCTGGACGGTGATCCGCCTCCGATGGCACGGGAGAGTCGTATATCCCGCGTGTCACGATCGGGGCCGTATTCAATATCGTCCGTTGGAGGCGTTTCTTCCATTTCCGCCATCGCAAGCTCTACTCGGTCGCTACGTCTACGGGCGTCCCGCCGCTCACTCTGTTCGGTGACCCCATCAGTCGGTTGACGTGGTCGTTCCCGTCGATCGGCCCTCACAGCTAGCGAGAATTGCAGTGGGTCAGGTGTGACCACAAGAGTCGTTCGGCCAGCACGACCGTCGCCGAAATGCTGATTCCGCGCCGGTGCGGACGGGTCCGCTCCTGGCGCAGAGTGCCTAGAGCGGCAGTCGCTGTGTGAGAACGGTCGGGGCCCGGTGCACGCCGAACCGCGACGCTCATTACTCTGAGCACAAGCCTGCCACGTCCAATCCGCGCGGATGTGCAGCGGTTGGCGAAAGGTCTGCGATGACTTCGGTGCAGGGAATCATCCACGTCGTTCTCGTCGAGTGGCACAGCGATGCGCTCGCCGTCTCGCGGCAGGCGAGCGAACTCGTCGATCGCCATCTCGTCCCGCTGCCTCTCGCGCAGGGCGTGGAGAGCGGCGGCAGTGTGAGTTCCGAAGGGCTGGAGAACGGGTTCGAATGGGCGCTCGTCATCCGTTTCGAGAACCGCGGCGCGCTCGAGGCGTACCTGCCCCATCCGGAGCATCTCGTCGTGGCTGAGTTCCTGCGGGCCAAAGCGAAGCGGCTGGTCGTCTTCGATCTCCCGATGAGCGCACGCGATTCGACCGTGGCCTGACACGTCGATTCAGTTGTCGCGCGTTGCGCGAGGGCTGGTCCGACTGGTGTCGCCTTCGGCGCACTTATCTGACTTAATCCGGTCGGAAAAGGCTCGAACCCTGACATGCTGTGACGATGCGGCGTGTGACTGTCCTCGGTGGCTGTGGTGCTTTCCCCGAACCGGGCCGGGCCTGCAGCGGTTTTCTGGTGGAATGGGACGGCTACCGCCTCGTTCTCGATCTGGGCTATGCCACTCTGCCGCGCCTGCTGACTCTCTGCCCGGACGGAGAGGTCGACGCGGTTGTCATCACCCACGAGCACCCCGATCACTGCATCGACCTTCACGGCTTGTTCCGTATGCACTTCTACGGCCGCACTCGCAGCCGCACGATTCCGCTCTACTGCCCGCCGGGAGTACTGGACCGCCTTGTCGGTCTGGAACCTGATGTCGACCTCCGTGCGGTGTTCACGCTTCATGAGCTGCCAGGTGAGTACCAGGTCGGACCGCTGAGCCTCACCGGCGTGGCGCTACCGCACTACGTTCCCGACGTCGGCGTACGCCTGCGTGCCGGCCGGACCGTCCTCGCGTACACCGGGGACACGGGTCCGGACCCTCTCCTGGCGGAACTCGGCCGCGATGCCGACCTCTACATCGTGGAAGCCACTGACCGGCCCGGCGGCGGCCCGGAGTCGAGTCGTAACCTCCTCACCGCAGAGGAAGCCGGGCGTTGGGCCACCCGTGCCGGCGCCAAGCGGCTCATGCTGAGCCATTTCTGGCCGGGCAACAATCGCCACCAGGCTCGGTCCGCAGCCCGCACGACGTATGCCGGCGACATAGTCACCGCCGAAGAGAACCTGACCATCGAATTCGGCCGGGCTGAGGACCCACGGCCGGCGCATCGGCTCGCGTGACAGAACCAGCCGTGCACGCCCGTGGCGTCGTCGGCCCCGTCCGGTGGCGGCCCATCATTCTCGAGACTCGGCTGCTTCCTGCGCCAGGCGTGCCGCCGAGTTCGCGTCGTGACCGTCGACGGCGAGGACACAGAGGACGGCTGGGTGGGCAAAGCAGTCGGCCCGGAGCGTGTGGGCTCCGGGCCGGTTGGGTGTCGGAGGGTGGGTCAACGGTTCTGCGGTCGCCCGGCGGTCATCACCGACGACATGGTGCACACCGTGCTGCGCCCCAGCCGGGTCCAAACGCTGGCGACACCAGACCGAGGTAGCGCCAGGACTACCCGAGCGGTAGCCCCTCCGATACCCGACAAACGGGATCCACCGCGATGGTTCCGGCGTACCGCCGTGCGTACCGTCGCTCGGGGTGCCGGACGACGTGTCCAGCCACGATGGACACATGAGGAGCGCGCATGCGTGGGCGAAGGTGGCTGCTGGCCACGGCGTTCGGCGCGACGCTGACGATAAGCGGGGTGCTGGCGGCCGGGCCGTCCATGGGCGCCGTGACCACGCCGGTCAGCGGCGGAGCGGACAGGTACGCGGCACCGACGATCGCGTGGAACGACTGCTCGACGGTCGCCGACCCCGCCGAGCGGGCCGGCTTGCAGGCGGCCGGTGCGCAGTGCGGACGGGTGGCGGTACCCCTGGACTACGCCCACCCGAACGGTCGGCACATCACCGTGGCTTTCTCGCGGATACCGGCCAGCGACCCGGCCCACCGCCGCGGCGTGCTGATGCTCAACCCGGGCGGCCCCGGCGACGCGGCGCTGGGCCTGCCCGCCGGCCTGAAGGAGGGGCTGCCCGACGTCGCCGCCCGCTACGACCTGATCGGCATGGACCCCCGGTTCGTCGGCGCTAGCACGCCGGTGACCTGCCGGTGGCCCACCGACTTCCCACTGCGCTCGGCCGGCCCGGACCGGCAGACCTTCCGGCAGAGCGTGTCCTTCGCCCGGGACCTGGCGGCCGGCTGCGCCAGCCGCGCGGACCTGCTGCCGTTCGCGTCGACCCGCAACACCGCCCGGGACATGGACCTGGTCCGGGCCGCGCTCGGTGAGCCACGGGTTTCCTACGTCGGCTGGTCGTACGGGTCGTACCTCGGTTCGGTCTACACCCAGATGTTCCCGCAGCGGGTCGACCGGTTCGTGTTCGACAGCTCGGTCGATCCGGACGCGTACGCCACCGGGCTGTGGCCGTCGGTCGGCCCGGCCACGGAGGCGGCACTGCGCAACTGGGGCGGCTGGGCCGCGGCCAGGGACGCGACCTACCACCTCGGCACGACCGTCGGCCAGGTGCTCGCGACCGTGGACGGCATCTACCGGGCCGCCGGACGCGCCCCGCTGCGGGTCGGTTCCTACCAGGTGGACAGCCACGTGCTGCCGGTACTGCTGTTCATCCCGATCCGGATCGACACCGACGACTCCTACGCGGCCATCGCCGGTGATGTGGTGGCGCTGAAGACGGCGGCGGCCGGCACCCCGGTCGACCCCACCGACGAGCTGGCGGCCAACCTCGCGCTCATCCAGCGCCCGACGAGCGACACCACCGCCGGTGCCAGCAACATGATCCTCTGCGCGGACCAGGTGGTCTCGCACGACCCGGAAACCTACTATCGCGATATCCAGGCGCACCGGTCCGGCGAGCCGCACTTCGGCGCGTTGACTCGCGACGTCACCCCGTGCACGTTCTGGCCTACCGCTCCCGTCGAGCCGCCGACCCGGATCAGCAACAACGTCCCGGTGCTGATGGTGGCCTCCACCGGCGACCCTCGCACGCCCTACCAAGGGCAGCTGAACCTGCACCGGGAGCTGACCGGATCCCGCCTGGTCACCCTGGCCGGCGCGTTCGAGCACGTCGTCTACGGACCGGAGGACAACGCCTGCATCACCGACACGGTCGGCGCCTACCTGCTCAACGGCACCCTGCCGGCGACCGACGTCACCTGCCACCGTGCCGGGTCCGCCTCGACGGTCCGACACGGCGCGCCGATGGGCGCGGCGCTGCGGCACTGACCCGGTGGCGGGCGGCAAGGACGTCCGCGATCAGGTCGTCGCCGAGTACCTGCGGCCGATCACCGCACAGCCGAGACAGTTCCCGCGCGAAAAGAAACGGTCAGCTACCGCGGCGGTCAGCTTCGCAGGTAAGTCAGGACGGCGAGTACCCGGCGGTGGCCGTCGGCCTCGGGGAGGTCGAGTTTGGTGAAGATGTTGCCGATGTGTTTGGCCACCGCGGCGTCGCTGATTCCGAGCGTGCGGGCGATGGACGGGTTGTTGTGGCCTTCGGCCATGTGCCCGAGCACCTCCCGTTCCCGTGTGGTCAACCGGTCGAGTGGGTTGGTCGTGCGTCGACGGTTCAGCAACTGCCGCACCACGTCGGGGTCGATGACGGTCTCGCCGGCCGCGACCCGCGACACCGCGTCGGAGAAGTCGGCGATCTCGCCGATGCGGTCCTTGAGTAGGTAGCCAACCCCGGCCCGACCGGACGGGCCGAGCAGTTCAGCGGCGTACGCGGTCGCCGCGTACTGCGACAGCACGAGGACCGCCGCGCCCGGATCGCTGGCGCGTAGGGTCACCGCGGCGCGCAGCCCTTCGTCGGTGAAACTAGGCGGCATGCGGACATCGGTGATGACCAGGTCAGGTCGGTGCGCTCGGGCGGCCGCCATCATCGCGTCACCGTCGCCGACCGCCGCCACCACGGTGTGGTTCAGTCCTTCGAGCAGGCTGACGACGCCGGCCCGCATGAGCGTGGCGTCTTCGGCGAGCACTATTCGTAGCGACACGGCAGGTCGATCCGCACGGTGGTGGGTCCTCCTTGTGGGCTGCTGATCTCCAGGGTGCCGGCCACGACGGCCACTCGGTCGGCCAGCCCCCGCATGCCCGTGCCCAGTGACGGGTCGGCACCGCCCCTGCCGTTATCGACGATTGTCAGCGCCAGCTGTTGCTCAGCGAGTCTGCCACTGATCTGGATGCGAGTGGCTGCAGCGTGTCGTACCGCGTTGGTCAGGGCCTCCGAGACGACGAAATAGGCGGTGGATTCGATCTCGCGCGGCAGCCGGCCGGGCAGGTCGATGTCGACCTCGACCGGAATCGGACACCGTTCGGCGAGTTCGCGTACCGCCTCGGTCAGCCCGAGATCGGTGAGGATCTGAGGATGGATGCCGCGGATCTGGTCGCGGAGGGTGGTGAGTGCCAGCCGGGCCTGCTCGTGGGCCTCGCCGACGAGTTCACCGGCGCGTCCGCCGGCGTCGGCCATGTGCCGCTCGGCCAGGCCCAGCTTCATCGTCAGGAGTACCAGGTGTTGCTGCGCGCCGTCGTGCAGGTCTCGCTCGATCCGACGGCGTTCGGCCTCGAACGCGTCGACCAACCGGCTGCGCGACCGGGCCAACTCGTCGACCTGACGGTTTACCTCGGTGCCGGTGGGCGCGAGGAGCCACTTGGCGAAGGCGGCCTGGGCACCGCCGAGCACGCTGATCCCGTACAGGGTGACGACCGTCGCGGGCAGTCCGACCAGACCGGAGACGGCGCACGCCTGCCCGACCGTCTCGACCGTCCAGGTGCTCACCGCGACGTGGACGTTCGCGCGTAGCCACACCAACAGCGGCAGCGCGCCCAGGAGGAGACAGATGAAAAGGACGAACACCGCGACGAAGTCGAGGAGCGCAAGTACCGACAGAAAGCATGCGCAATAGCCGAGTTCGCGCCAGGTGGCTGCCTCGGTCACCCGCCGCCGCACCCAGGCCCAGCCGCTCGGGGGCGCGGGTGCGTGCGGGTCGGGGACCGCCAGCGGCTCCATGAAGCCGAGCCGGTGGCGCTCCAGCGCCCCGATCGGTATACCGACGAGCAGCAGCAGCGGCGGGAACAGCAGCAGGGGCATGATGGCCAGCCAGGCGATCGAGATAACCGCCAGGCTACTGATCACATAGGCCAGGCTGCGCCATGGCCATCGCGACAGGACGAATCGGATGGGGTTGCCCGCCATCGCCCGCCACACGCTCGTCGCCACGGTCACGACCCTACGACGCAGCAGTGTCGGAGAAGCGGGTCAGCTCGCACCGATGATGCCGACCAGCGAGGTGGCGGGTTCCAGCGCGTTGAATACGCTGGCCACTGTCATGAATAGCGCCAGACCTGCGGTCAGAGCTGTGATGACACCGAGTGTGCTGTGCATGAATCTGACGCGGGTGGCGCGCGTGTCGCTGGTGATACGCCGCTTCCAGAAATGGGCGCTCGCCAGGCCGGCTGCCACCATCAGCGTGGCGTAAATCGCCGCCATGACCCAGTAGTATCGCTCGACCTCGCCGAGCAGCATCGTCAGCGCAGGGGAACCGGCGTGCGGGCTGGCGGCATTCGTCAGCCCTTCGCGCATCTCACTCACGACCTGGGCGAGTTTTCCGTCGGCGGTTCTACCGGGTAGCACCCCCAGCAACGGAATCAGAGGGAGGGCCGTCACCTGGATGTTCACCGACAGCACCCAGATGACGAAAACCGTCGACACCGTTGCGGCTGTGGCGACGGCGGCGTACCAGCGCCGGCCATGCAGATATTTCTGCCACAGCGCGGTGGTGAGCAGAGCCAAGACAATGGCCAACAATGCGCTGTTCACCACCTTGACCGCATGCCATTGGAACCAGTAGCCGACCAGCGACGTCAGGTGGGCGGGGAGCGTCCGGGATCCGCTTTGCCAATACTCGACGACAGCACGCCCGAGTGCGTCGTGCAGTTTCGCGTCACTGTAAGCCCCGAAGCTCGGCCTCAGGAGGACCCTGGGGGCGACCTCGAACGCTGCTACCAACGCTGCGCCGGCCACCAGCAGAAACCCGATCGCGGACCTCGAATGCAGTCGACCAGTTCTGCGGCCGGAATCTGGTGTTGATTCGGCGGCACCCGTAGTCGTGATCGGTCGAAATCGCATGAGACGACGGTAGAGAAGAGCCTTTCGGAGCACGATGGCACATGAGCTAGCACAACTGGGTGAGGCTGATCTACCCGTGAGGTAGAGCGGGCTCTACCTCAGAGCGGCGCAGGTCTGGGGTCGGCTGCGGACGCGGTGTGGCCCGGAGCGCGGTTTCGCGTTCCGGGCCGGGGTGCTGGGTGGTTCAGTTGCAGTAGTTGTAGTCCCAGCAGTCGTTGTAGTGCTTGCGGTGGTGGCGGCGACGGGGGCGGCAGTCGTAGTCGTACGAGTTGTCGTTGCAGTCGTACGAGTAGTCGTAGTCGTAGCAGCCGCTCATGTCGTCCAGCCTCCTGAGGTTGTTCGGCGGGGTGTGTCCCCGTCCTGGAACTACCTTCTCGCCGAACCGGGCTGGGCTCGATTGCGGTCATGACGCCGCGAACGTTCGGTTCACAACACTCGCTCTTTGTATGCCGTCTCTCGATCTGATCACTCCCAGGGCCCGTGAGCCTCGCAGTCGCGGCACCGGTCGGTCGCGACGAGCGTTCGGACGCTGCCCCCGGTGGCGGAAAGACGCTGCCCCGCTCCGAGCAACTCCCACGCGTTGGGCAAGGAAAGTTCCCCCCATCGCGAGTAGTCCAGATCGTCTCCCTTGTGGGGACAACCCGGGAAGTGAGCGTGCCCGGTCGGCGAGATCAGAAGGCGTGCTGCCCTCGCTGCGGCCGCATCGCGGCGCCGGCGGCGCTGGTCTTCGCGGCCGTGTTCGCAGAAGGCAGTATCCAGATCGCACAGCTCGCAGTAGGCCATTCGTCGCTGTCCTCCGTCGCGGCGCCAGGACCGACCATTCAAGCGGGCTGGTTCAACGTCCGCACCTGCCGCGCGATAGGACTTGCGATGCTGCACAGAGTGGGAGGGCGATACGCCGGCGCGGGTAGGTTTCGGCTAGGAGCCAGTTCCCGGCGCAGCTCGCCGCGGCCTTGGACGTAGAGGGTCTGGTAGATCGTCTCGACGGACACGTGCATCTCCGGGCGGTCGGGAAAGCCCCGCCGTCACCGTCGCATGATCTGCTCGGGGCTCCACCGCAGATCCAGCCCGGGCCCGCACCGCCTGCCGCAACGCCGGGTCGTGGTGATCTTGCGGGCCTTCGGCCGCGGCCGCCGCGCCTGGGCGCGGGCATGAGCGGCGTGCGGCCGGTACTGAGTTCTCCTCTCGGGCGCCGGGGCCGCCGGCGAAGTACTCGCCTTCTTCCGCCACCGAGCAGGCTCCGCGGTGACGGTCATCGAAGTGCCCAGCCTCGACGTCGTCGAGCGGATGGGCCTCCTCGAGCAGTTCCGGTCCTGCAGCGTGCCGATGAAAGAGGTCGCCAACTTCGATCCGGCCGAGGAAATCGTCTGGCGCGCCGACGGCAACTACGTCGGGAAGGTGGTCCGGGGCGACGTGGGGGAGTGGTCCGGGCGCACTCAGGACTCGGTCCGTTCGCGGCGGCCGTTGTAGACGGTGGTGTCGGTGCGCCGGCCATACGCGCGGAAGACCCCGATGGCCTCCTCACGCAGTACGTCGGTGCGCACGTCGATGCCGCGCTTGACGAATTGTTCTTTCCAGTCCTCGCGCATGGGGCCTTCGTCGAAGCCGGTGAGTTCTTCGATGATGTCGCCTTCGCCGGCGACGACGAGGCGGGTGACGCCCGACCACAGGGTCGCGCCGTAACACATGGCGCACGGGCGCCAGTTCACCGCGAGTTCGAGGCTTCTACCGCCCAGGTCCCACGTGCCGAGCTTGGCCTGGGCCAGGGAGATCGCGACAACTTCGGCGTGCAGCGACGACAGGTTCCGGGCGAGGACGAGGTTGACGCCGACGGACACGATCACGCCGGTCTCCGGGTCGGAGACGATGGCCGCGAACGGGCCGCCGGTGTTCTCGCGGTGGTTGCGGTCGGCGAGGCGATGCACCAGGCGCATGCGGTCCTCGACGTCGGGCAACGCCGCCGGGTCCGCGACGATCTCGTCGAGGACCCAGTCGGGCAGGTGCGCGCTGAAGCCGGTGGCGATCGAGGCGCGGTCCATGCGGTGCTCCTAGCTGGTGAAGAAGTGGCTCAGCCCGAGGTCAGGCGGGGATCGTCGCCTCCACCCACGCCCAGCTGGCCTTGGCCGATTCGAATGGTTCCATGGGTGGCCTTGTCGACTTCGACGATCACCCACCCGCCGAAGTCCTCCGGCAGGGCGGCGAGGATGCGGGGCAGATCCAGGTCGCCCAGGCCGGGCTCGCGGAAGAGGCCGCGGTCGGAGGCGACTTGGTAGGGCGTCGGCTCGGCGCGGCTCGCCGCCGCCACGTCCAGGTCCAGGTCTTTGAGGTGCAGGTCGATGTACTGCCCTTCGATGCCGCCGCAGCGGCAACCTATGCCGACATCGTCTTCGATCGAGATAGGGCCGATCAGCCGATCGACGGGTTCGACGCCCAGATCGCCGCCATCTGCCGAAGCCGACAAGCGACCTTGGCCACCCGCAACACCAAGGACTTCCACCAGACCGGAGTCGAGCTCGTCGACCCCTGGCTCACCAACCAGTAGTTGGTGCCGATGACTGCCCGTGAGGAGTTGCGCCGATGACCTGCCCCAACTGGTCTACGGCCCGGTGCAGGTAGGTCCACTACCCGGCGACCTCGAGATACGTCTCATCGGCAAACCACCTGTCGCCGGGTGCGTGCCGGGTGAACCTCGCAGCGTCGATCAGCAGCGGTGTGAACCGGGTGAACCCAGCGGTAGACGGTGCCGTGGTCCACGACGATGCAACGTTCGGCCAGCAGCTCTTTCCAGGTCGCGGTAGGACAGGCCGTAACGCGGACACGGGAACCGGCAAGCGAACGATGGAGCGCCATGACCACCTACCCTCGTGGCCATGGCTACCGATGTGAACACCGAAGGCTATCTAGCCGAGATCTCACGGGCCAACCCCACGTGCTTCCTCTTCCTGATCGACCAGTCGGCGTCCATGAACGCCATGATCGGCACCGGTGAGCTGGCCCGCACCAGAGCGGCGGCCGTCGCCGACGCGCTGAACCGGTTGCTGGCGGAGCTGACCATCAAGTGCGGCAAGGACGAGGGCGTCCGAGACTACTTCCACATCGGAGTCATCGGTTACGGCGCCGCGGTCGGCCCCGCGCTGGTCGGGCCGCTCGCGGGGCAGTCGCTGGCACCGATCAGCCACGTGGCCGCGGCACCGGCCCGGATCGAGGAACGACCCAAGAAGGTGTCGGACGGTGCTGGTGGCCTCGTCGATCAGATCGTCGCGTTCCCGGCCTGGGTGGATCCGGTCGCCGACGGCGGGACCCCGATGTGTGCCGCGCTGGAGTACGCGGCCCGGACGGTCGAGCAGTTCCTCGCCGAGCATCCGAGGTGCTTCCCGCCGGTCGTCCTCAACCTCACCGATGGTGACCCCACGGACGGTGACCCGACCGGGCCGGCGGCGAAACTGACCGGCCTGCGCAGCACCGACGGCACCGTGCTCCTGTTCAACCTGCACGTCGCGGACGAGCGGGCGCCGACGGTAAGTTTTCCGTCTTCGGCCGCCGGCCTCGACCAGTCGGGTTCGTTACTCTTCTCGATCTCCAGCGTGCTGCCGATGCCGATGCGCCGGCTCGCCTCCTCGCACGGGTTCGAGACCACGCCCGCCTCGCGTGGCTTCGTCTACAACGCGGACGCCGTCTCGCTGGTGCAGTTCCTCGACATCGGCACGCAAGCCAAGGATTTGCGCTGAGGGCCGCGATCCGGCACGCCTGGCTGCCGAAGGCCGGTAATGACGCCGCGGAGTACGAGGACGCGGCGTGGCCATCAGTTGCCTGGACCGGCGAGGTGCCACGGGTGCGCGCGGCGGTCGCGGACGGCGCGAGCGAGAGCCTGCTCGCGGGAGCGTGGGCCCGGCTGCTCGTCCGCACCGCCTGCCGGTACGGGCCGGCCGCGCTCGACGCCGCGCTACGGCACGCGGCCGAGGTCTGGTCGGATGACGTGCGCGAGCACTTCGCCGACGGCCCGGTGCCGTGGTGGCAGCAGGAGAAGCTCCGCCGGGGCGCGCAGGCCACGATGCTGGTGGTGGAGGCCGGGCCGGACGACCGGTGGGGCGCGGCCGCGGTCGGGGACAGTTGCGTGTTGCACTGCCGGAACGGCACGATCCTGGCGGGGTTTCCACTGTCGAGTGCGACGGACTTCGACGTGCGCCCGGATCTGGTCGTCTCCACCGCCGTGGACGCGGTCCGGCCGGTCTCGATCGCCGGCCGGTTCGATCGGGGCGACCAGTTGATCCTGGTCACCGACGCGCTGGCCGCGTGGGCGTTCCGCCTGCACGAGGAGGGCGGTAGCCCGGTGCCGGTGCTGCTGGACCTGACGGCCGACGCCGAGCGCCTGGATGACTGGGCCGCTGGGCAACAGGCCGCCGGACGGCTTCGCAACGACGACCTCACGCTGCTCGTCGTCGCTCTGTGAACTGCGGGGAAGAACGTGGAAGCACCGCCCAGCTACCCGAGCGGCTCCGCGTACGTCGAGGCGCTCCAGCACCGCGACCTCTGCTTCGCCGATCCGCTGCTGGCCGGCGCCACCGTCGAGCTGACCCCGCTGGGTTTACCCAGGCCGCGCTCGGGTGCGGCAGCCAGCGTCTTCTCCCTCACGACGTCGTCCGGTGACCGCGTCGCGGTGAAGTGCTTCACCCGCCACGCACCCGACCTGCAGACGCGATACGCGGCGATCGCCGCGCACCTCGGCGCGGGGCCGAAGGCGCCGTGGCAGGTCGCGTTCGACTACCGCGACCACGGCATCCTGGTCGGTGGATCCTGGTGGCCCCTCCTGGTGATGGAGTGGCCCGGGGACGTGTCCGGGCTGGCCGAGTACATCGAGGCGCGGCTGGGCGAGCCGGCCGAGTTGGGTCGGGTCGCCACCGGATTCGCCGAAGTCTGCGACGACCTCCGTCGGCGCCGTATCGCCCATGGCGACCTCCAGCACGGCAACGTACTGATCGGGACCGGCGGTTCGGTCCGCCTGATCGACTACGACGGCATGTGGGTGCCGGACCTGGCCGGCCTGCCCGGCGCCGAGCGTGGTCACCCCAATTTCCAGTCGCCTGTCCGCACCGTGGCCGACAGCGGTGCTCACCTGGACAACTTCTCGGCCTGGGTCGTCTACGTCTCGGTGCTCGCTACCGCGGTCGACGTCCGTCTCTGGCTCGACCTCGACGGCGGCGACGAGTGCTTGCTGTTCCGCCGCCGCGACTTCGAGAACCCGGAGCGCTCGCCGGCGCTCGCCGCGCTGGCCGCGTCGCCGGTCGACGTCGTCCGCGCGGCGGGAGCGCACCTCGCGGCGCTGTGCCGACTCGCCGAGCCGGAGCAAGTGCCGCCGCTGGACCCCACCGCGTTCCCGGTCCCCGACGACCTCCCGGACCGGCGTGAAATACCGGAGGGCCCCGCGCGGCCCTCCCAGCAAGGCGGAACCGCGACCCGGGCGCTGCCGGCACCCCCCATCCCGACGGGGAAGGTCCCGGTCGTCAGGGTCCCGCCGACGGGACCACCGGTGCGCCGTGGGAACGCCCCGGCCTACGGGCGCCCCCGGGCCCACCGGCCGCGGACCAGGCGTCAGGTCTGGACTACCCGGGTCATCGCCGCGCTGGCGGTACTCGCCGTCGTCCTCCCGATCGTCGTCACGATGACCGTCACCGCCGTCGACGTCCGGGCACAGATGACGCGGCTGCGAACCGAGTACGCGCGGATCATGGCGACGCTGCCGCCGTCACTGGCCGAGGTCGCACGGGCGCCCACCGCCCGGTGGCACTCGAGCGGGGTTCCGTCCTGGCTCTCCCGGCAGTACCTGAACCTGAACACCGACCAGGTTCCGATGGCCCTCGGCTTGCCGCAAGCCGGCGCCGCGGTCGACGCCCGGATGGCGGCGCTCGGTTACACCAAGGACTGGCGGTCGCAGAGCTGCACCGAGCCGCCGCTGGACAACTCCTGCGTGCGGTTCTGGGAGCGGATCACGCCGGCCGGCTACTACGCGGCGGACTGGTACTTCCGTGCAGCGGGGGGAACTGTTCCGCCGCAAGCCAGCATCTGGCTGACGTGGCACCCCGGTGAAACGCCGGACGACGTGCCCCCGGTCCCTGGCGTGGGGGAGGAGTCACCGGTACTCACCGCAACGCCCAGCCCGTTCGCTACCTGACCCCGGTCAGGCGCTCGCCGTGCCCGGACCGACCGCAGACGACCGGTGACCTCATGCGCTCTCGTTTCCTTCCGCACGACGGCGGTCCTGACGAGATACGGTGTCGACGTTGTCCGCGCCGGCCTGATGACACCGCGCGTGGGGTCTCAACTCTTCCCATATCGCGCGTGGCGGCCTCCGTTTTGAGGCGTATGCGCTGTCATCAAGGAGCTTCGATGCTCGATCGTCTCCCCGCCTTGACTCTCGCTGAGCGTGCTCTTGGCCGCCCCGACCCGGTGGAGTTGGGCGGGGTCCCCGTGTTACCCATGCCCGAGCACGTTGTGGAGGCAGTGCGTCGCGTCGCCGGGAAGGCCGCGTCGTGTTCTTCGAGCCAGATCCGCAGGTATTTGACCTGGCCGTAGGCCTCGTCCGCGGTGACCCACCCGAACGGCACCCGCGCGGCGAAAGCCCGTTCGAGCATCCGCATGGCCAGCCGCGGCTTGGTCACGAACCCCCGATCGTCCGGGATATCGGCCGCCCGGCAGCGGTCACGATCTGCGGCCCAGCTTTCGGGTAAGTAGAGCTCTCGGTCGACCAAAGCATGCCCATGAACGGTCGCGTAGGCCAGGAACACGCCGATCTGGCAGTTCTCGACCCGGCCGGCGGTCCCGGAGTACTGCCGGGCCACCCCGGCCGACCGGGTTCCCTTCTTCAAGAAACCGGTGTCGTCGACGATCAGCACCGCATCCGGGCTGCCCAACGTGTCCGCGACATAGCCCCGGACTGCGTCACGGACCGCGCCGACGTCCCAGTCCGCGGTCCGCAGCAGCCGCTGCATCCCGTCCGGTGACACGTCCCCGGCTCGTTCGGCCAGGGTCCATCCGTTCTTGCGTTCCAGCCCCAACACATACTCCCGGACCCGATCCCGCGGCTCCGAACGACCGAACGAACCACCGATCCGGTCGAGTAGCCGGTCCAGCTCCGCCACCGCCACATCCGCCACCATCCGAGCAGAATGGACCTGGCAGCGAATCACCGCAGCCCCACCAACTGCCGTTGCAGTACTAATACTACAGCAGCGCTTCGTTGTATTAGCCTGCTCGTGTGTCTGATGTGGTCAGTGAGGATTTGGCGGCGTGGGCTGCGGGGTTGGACGGGCTGGT
>NZ_JBITDV010000014.1:0-32787 GCF_044454545.1 Cryptosporangium sp. NPDC051539
GCCCCCCCGCCCCCGGGACGGACTGGGAGAAGGCGCTTCGCTCGTAGGTGAATCGGTGGGATTCGCCGGATCGTGCGGCCAGGCTCGGAGACATGCGACTACTCGTGCTCGGTGGGACGAAGCTGTTGGGTAGTGCGGTGGTCCGCACCGCCCTGGATGCCGGTTGGGACGTCACGACGCTCACTCGTGGCCTGCACGGGACGCTGCCGCCGGAGGTCGATGCGCGAACCGGGGACCGGACCACCGTGCCGGGGCTGGAGGCGCTGGGGTCCGATTCTTGGGACGTCTGCATCGATACGTCGGGGTACGTGCCGCGCGAGGTGGCCCTGAGCGCCGAGCGGCTGGCCGGTCGGGTCGGCCGGTACGTGTTCGTGTCGACGGTGAACGTGTACCCGGGTTGGCCGGACTCGCCGCTGTCGTTGAACTCCCGGATACACGACTGTCCACCCGACGCCGGCCCGGACGACGGCGACTACGGGTACCTGAAGGCGGGGTGCGAGCGAGCGGTTCTCGCGGCGTTTCCGAATTCGACGACGATCAACCGGGCCGGGCTGATCTTCGGGCCGCGGGACAACATCGCTCGGGTCTCGTGGTGGGTGCAGCGGGTCGCGTCGGGCGGCGAGGTGCTGGCGCCGGGGCGTCCGGATCAGCCGTTTGCACTGATCGACTCGCGGGACATGGCCGCGTGGATGCTGCAGGCGCCACCCGGGGTGTTCGTCGTGAACTCGCGGGCCGGCACGCAGACGTTCGGGGAGTTGCTGGAGACCGCCCGAGAGGTCACGGGTTCGGACGCGCGGTTCACGTGGGTTCCCGACCAGGCACTGCTGGAGGCTTCGGTGGAGCCGTGGACGGAGTTGCCGCTCTGGTTGCCGGCCTCGTTGGCGGGTCACTCGTGGGACATGCCGGTGTCGGAGGCGTACGAGAGCGGGCTGACGATTCGTCCGCTGGCGTCGTCGTTGGCGGACGTGTGGGAGTGGGTGCGCGAACACGGCCTGCCCCGCTCGGAGGACGCCGACCGTCCGACGGAGTTGGAGCAGCGCCTCACGCCGGAGCGGGAGAAGGAGATCCTGGCGTCGGTAGCGGGCTGACTAGGGTGGTGGGGTGGCCGATCGTGATGAGCTTCTCGACCTGATCCGTGACCTTGCCGTGGTGCACGGCAAGGTGACCCTGAGCAGCGGCCGGGAGGCCGACTACTACGTCGACCTGCGCCGGGTGACGCTGCACCACGCGGCGGCGCCGCTGATCGGCGGTGTCCTGCTCGACACGACCGCCGACTGGACGTACGACGCGGTCGGCGGCCTGACGCTGGGAGCCGACCCGGTCGCGACCGCGATGCTCCACGCCGCTTCGGCGCGTGGCCGCAAGCTCGATGCGTTCGTCGTCCGCAAGGGTGAGAAGGCGCACGGGCTGCAGCGGCGGATCGAAGGCCCGGACGTGGCCGGGCGGCGCGTTCTCGCGGTGGAAGACACGTCGACGACCGGCGGAAGCGTGCTGACCGCGGTCGAGGCACTGCGCGCGGCGGGCGCCGAGGTGGTCGGCGTGGCGGTCGTGGTCGACCGGGGCGCCGGCCCGACGGTCGAGGCCGCCGGACTGCCGTACCGCGCGGCGTACACCCCGTCCGAGCTCGGCCTCAGCTGAGTCGTCCGGCCGCCGCCGCGGGTGCGGTGGCGGCCCGGTGCGGTGGCGGCCGGGTGGCGGCCCGGTGCGGTCGCGTCACTTCGGCTGCGGCGCCTGGGTGCGGACGTCGTTGAGAGACTTCTGCATCTCTTCCTTGTACTTGTCCGGCGACTGGAACCACATGCCGACCTGGTAGGTCAGCGTGCCGCCGGGCTTGTCGGCGAAGAAGTGGCTGAAGTCGACCGCGTAGAACCCGTCCTTGTTCTTCGGGATCTCGACGTACGTCGTCGTGGCGTCGAACTTCTTGAGATTCGGCTCTTCCTCGTCGTCGAACCAGGCTTCGTTCATCGTCGTCTGCTCGGCCGCCGTACAGCCGGTCGGGCAACGGCGCAGCATGATGTTGATCCGCTGCTGGTGCTTTTCGCCCTCTTCCCGGACGCACTGCCAGGCGTTGGCGTCCGGGAGGGAGTCGATCGAGCCGCGCAGGCAGCCCCAGCCCTCGGGGAGACGGAACGCGAACGGCCAGCCCGGCAGCCCCATCTCGTAGACCTTGTCCTCGTTCTGCCAGGTCGGGCCGACGACGCTGACGGTCTGGACGTCGGTCTGGATCTTCGGGGTGGTGCTCGGGAGCGGCGACTTGCTCGGGGTCGGGCTCGGCGCCGCGGTCTGGGCCGGCAGGTTGCCCTGGGTCGGGGACGGCTTCGGCGCGGCGGTGGTCTTCGCCTTGTCGTCGTTGCCGCTGTTGATGAACACGACCGCGAACCCGGCGGCGACGATGACGAGCGCGGTGACGGCCGTGATGAGGCCGATGATCAGCATTCCGCCGCGGCGGCTCGAGGACTCCGGGGGCGGCGGGGCGCCGTACGCGCCGGCCGGGCTGCTCGGGACGTGGGGGTCGTAGAACTGGGGCGCGGGCTCGCCCGGGATGCCGGAGGCGTAGTGGGATCCGTTGGGTGGGCCGGACATGGGTGGGGCTGACATGGGTGGGGCTGACATCGGCGGGCTGGATTGGGGGGGTGCGGTGGGGTCGGTCGAGCCGATCGGGGACGAGAACGGGCTGGACGACACCGGTGGGGAGAACTGTTCCGCGGGTGGGGGGCCGGGCTGGCTGGGTACCTGGGCGCCGGGGTACTGGGCCTGGGCGGGGTGGGCCTGGCCGGGGTACTGAGCCTGGCCGGGGTACTGAGCCTGGGGCTGGGCGGGGTACTGGGGTTGGCCGGGGTACTGGATGTGCCCGGGGTAGGGGGCCTGGCCGTTGTCCGGGCCGCCCATCGGGGGAGGGCCGACCGGCGGCTGGCCCAGTGAGGGCTGGCCCAGTGGGGGCTGGCCACCCATGGGCTGGGGGCCGGGGTAGGGCTGTTGGCCCGGGTAGCCGTTCGGTGCGGGCTGGTAGGCGTTCAGCGCCTGGCCCGGATCTTGACCCGGCGCCGGGCCGGCCGCCTGGCCCGGTGGTGCCCACGGCGCTGACTGGGGTGGGCCGGACTGGGGCGGGCCGGACTGGGGGGCCGCGGCCTGGGGCGGGGCAGATTGCGGAGGGGCGGCCTGGGGCGGCGCGGCCGGGGGCGGCGCGGGGGTTCCGGCCGCGAAGAGGGCGGAACCGACCATCGCCGTCGGGTCCGCACCCGGCGGCACGGCCTGCGGAATCACGTTCAGGATCCGCTCGACGCCCCGGCGCCCCGGCTCGAACCGGCTGGCCACCCACGGCCGCGGACCCTGCAGCTCACCCGCGTGCGCCGCGACGAACTGCGGATCGGCCGGATTCACCGACTGCCGATCACGGTTGACGAGGTCCGCGAACGCACTACGCCAGGCCGCGTCCGCGCCCGCTTCCGGTGTCAGCGCGATCATGACGACCGGGCGCCCGGTCTGGTCGAGGCCGCTGAACAGGTCGGCCACCGCAGCGTGATGCACCAGTCTGACTTGGGTGAACGCGCCTAAGTCGTCGCCGGGTTGGGTCATCGGGGTTCTCGCTCCACTCGCCTCGGGCAGGCGCGTACCCAGGTCCGGCGTTCGGCCCGGAGACACGGGTCAGCCCGGCCGAGGCTACACGCCCATCGCATCTCTAGCGTCCGTCGAGCCCCGGGTGTAAGTCCAGTAACAGACCTGAAACTCCAGGTCGGGAAAGTTAGGGTGTCTGTGTCCGGATATCGTTTGCCACTTTCTGGACGGCTGCCCGATCGGTATGCGGGCTGCGTCCGCGGACCACTACTTGCCACGTCGGTTGCTTGCCGGGCTCGGGGCCGAAGAAGTGGCTCACGAGGAGGCCGTAGACGTTGTCCCGACCGTCGGCCATCTCGGCGTAACTCGTTGTCGCGTCACCCTCGGTGAGGGCCTCGCGCGCGATGTCGCGGTTCATGAGGTCTCGGGTCGTGGGGTCGCAGGGCTGGTCGCAGGCGCGCAGGCCGACTTGCAGCAGAGTGTTCGACTCGCCGGGCGGTCGGCACTCGAGGCCGGCGCTGTTGTCGCCGTCGATGATCTGGGCCGAGTTGCAGCGCCACCCGGTCGGCACGCGGAACGCGAACGGCCAGCCGGCCTCGGCGATGATGTCGGTCTGTTCGCCCTGGTCGTAGACCGCGCCGGTGACGATGACCGGGAGCATCTTCTTGAACTCGGGGAGGTCGCCGGTCGGGGAAGCGAGACTGGACGTAGCGGACGGCGCGGCCGGCGGACGGTCGTTGGGGGCCGAGGCGTTGCTGGACTGGTCGCTCTTGCTGTCGCCGCTGACCACGAAGATCGCGCCGATGCCACAGACGACCACGGCGACCACGGCGATTATCGCCAGCCCGACGACGAGCCCCGCCCGGGAGCTACGCCGCGTCGGCTGGCGCCCCGGGAGCCCCTGCGGGAGCGCGTAAGCCCCGGTGTTGACCCCGATACCCCCGCCCGGCCCACGGAGCCCCCCGGGACCTCCCGGCCCGCCGGGTGCACCGGGCGTGCCAGGTCCGCCAAGGCCGCTGGGCGGGCCGGATCCGCCGGGTGCACCGGGTGCACCGGGTGTGCCAGGTCCGCCAAGGCCGCCGGGTGCACCGGGTCCGCCGGGGGTACCGGGGGTTGCTGGGGTGCCGACGCCGATCGGGGCTCCGGGAGCACCGTGCGGGCCGGAGGCGGGGGCGCCGCCAGGGGTGCCGGGGGCGGGAAGGGTACCGGGCGTTGCCAGGGCGTTCTGGGCTCCCAGGCCGCCCGGAGTGCCGGGAGGGCCGGTCAGGTGGGTCGGATGGGCGCCCGGAGGCCCCATCGAGTGGGGCGGCAGAGTCTGGGGCGGCGGGGTTTGGGGAGCCGGGCCGGCGTGCGGGATCGGGACCGTGGGGTGCCGGGCTCCCGGGGGAAGTGGCCCGAGCTTCGGGGCTCCCTCGGCGCGGGGTCCGCTGTCGCCGACCTGACCGCCGGGGGTGCCTCGCCCGCCCGGGCTGCCGAGGGCGACCTGGATCGGGGAGCCCGGAGGCTGGATCGGAGACCCGAAGTCCTGCGGACTACCGCCCGCTACCACCGGCGAACCGCCCGCCGCAGACGTGATCGGCTCGGCGCCCCGACCGGTCGTGTTCACGGGAGAACCGGTCGGCGGTATCGGCGCGGTTTGAGCCGAATCGCTGACCGGCGCCCCGGGGTTCACGCCGTGTCCGCCGACGAGCGACTGCCCCGCCGACGCTGCTCCACCCTCCGCCGCCCCGCTCCTCCGAGCCGCGTCATCCCTCTGGCTCGCGTCGCCCGCCCGAGCCATCCCACCGTCCTGGGCCGCGCTGCCTGCCTCAGCCGCGCTGCCTCCGTGGGCGGCGCTGCCTGCCCGGGGCGCGCTGTCTGGCTGAGCTGCGCTGGCTGCGTGCTGCGCCCTGCCTGGCTGGGGCGCGCTGTCTGGCTGGGGCGCGCTGTCTGGCTGGGGCGCGCTGTCTGGCTGGGGCGCGCTGTCTGGCTGGGGCGCGCTGTCTGGCTGGGCCGCGCTGCCTGGCTGGGCCGCGCCGCCCGGGGTGGCCGGGTTGTGCGGCCGGGCCCAGTCGCCGATTGGGGCCGCGTCGCCGAGCTGAGGCGTGACACCGGCCGACGAGGCATCACCCGTGTGCGGCGCACCACCTGCGTGCGACAACCCGCTGCCCCGCAGGTGAACGTCCTGCGCTTGCCGGTCCTGCGCTTGCCGGTCCTGCGCTTGCCGGTCCTGCGCTTGCCGGTCCTGCGCTTGCCGGTCCTGCGCTTGCCGGTCCTGGGCCTGCCCGGCCTGCGCCTGCCCGGCCCGGGCTTGCCCGCCATCGGGCGTGCCCGCCGCACTGTCCTGTGCCTGGATCGGCTGTCCGCCCGGCTGGGCCTCGCCGGACTGGTGGGCGCCATCGTGAACTCGGCCCGGCAGCGGCCCGCCGTAGGCCTGTTGCCCGGCGCCGTAGGCGTGCGGCTGCTGCGACGTGTTCTGTTGCGGTCCGGCCGGAGCGCTCGCCTGCGGTTGGCCCGGCGAGGGCGCGCCGTGATAGGGCAGACCGCTCTGCGGCTGGCCCATCTGCGGAGGCGCTCCGCCCTGCCCCGCCTGCGGGAACGCAGCCCCCTGCGGCCCGCCCGCCTGCTGCTGGCCCGGCCCCGCCGCGACCTGCGACCCACCCTGCTTCCCGCCGCCCAGCTGCGGCCCACCGTGCTGCGGCCCGCCCTGCGTCATCCCGGCCTGCGCCCCGCCCTGCTGCGCCCCGCCCTGCTGCGGCCCGGCCTGGGGCATTCCGGGCTGCGGCCTGCCCTGTGGTGGCCCGCCCTGCTGCGGCCCGCCCTGCGTCATCCCGGCCTGCGCCCCGCCCTGCTGCGGCCCACCGTGGGGTACTCCGCCCTGCTGCCCGGCCTGGGCCATCCCGGGCTGCGCCCCGCTCTGGGCCATCCCGGGCTGCGCCCCGCTCTGGGCCATCCCGCCCTGTGGCCCGCCGTGGGGCATTCGGGCCTGCGGCGGTCCCTGGGGGCCTCCGTGTGTGCCGCCCTGGGGCGCGCTGCCCGGGTGGCCCTGGTGCGGTCCACCCGGAGGCATCCCCGGGGGCTGCGGATGACCCGGGCGCGGGCCCAGGAGCAGAGCGCCCGGGTCGGTGCCCTCCGGGACGGCGCCGGGCAGAGCAGCCAGGATCCGCTCGGCCCCTCGTCGCCCGGGCACGATCCTCGAAGCGGCCCAGGGCCGGCGTCCGTATAAATCGCTGACGTGCACCGGAACGTCGAGCGGCCCCAGCGTCGTGGCATCCTTCGCCACCGCGTCGGTGAACTCGGCCGACCAGTTCGGGTCGCGCCCGGCGGTTTCCGTGAGTGCGATCAGCACCACCGGACGCCTGCCGTTGCGCTCGAAGCCGGTGAACAGCTCGACGGTGGGCGTGGCATGAATCAGGCGCAGACCGGTGAACGGACCGAGATCGCCCGCCGACGTCGTCATGTGCCTTCTCCTACGCCGATGCCACGGCTGAGCTGGCTGGAGACTAGCAGCGCGGAGCCAGCCGGGTCCGGCGTCCGGCCGCGCCCGGTCGAGTATCCGACAACGCTCAGTACGACGGCGGGGTGGGCGAGCTCAACGGAGGCTCTTCGGACGCCTCGGGAGCCACCGTGTCGACCTTCTTGTGCCGCCGGTTGCGAACCATCTCGATCAGCACCGGAAGGATCGAGAGCAAGATGATGACGGCGATTCCGGGCACCAGGTACTTGTCGATCGGGAAGTTCTCGTCGACGACGTCACCCAGGAAATAGCCCAGCAGCACGATCCCGTCGGTCCAGAGAACCGCGCCGACGACGTTCCACACGAAGAACTGCCTGGCCGGCATGCCGAGCATTCCGGCCACCGGGTTCAGGAACGTGCGCACGATCGGAATGAATCGCGCGAACACCACGGCCCTCGCCGGACCGAACTTCTCGAACGCCTGCTCCGCCTTCTGGACGTAGATGCCCTTGAAGATTCTGGTGTTGGGGCGGTCGAACAGTTTCCGGCCGTACCGCGCGCCGAGGAAGTGCCCGAACTGGGCACCCAGTACCGCGAAGATCGGACCCCCGATCAGCATCCCGGCCAGGTTCAGCGGCGCGCCGACGATCTTCGCGCCGGTCGCGGACGTGGCGATTCCGGCCAGGAAGAGCAGCGAGTCGCCGGGAAGGAAGAAACCCACCAGAAGCCCGGTCTCGGCGAACAGGATCGCCCAGACTCCGAACAGGCCGAACGTCGTCAGCAGATACTGCGGATCGATCGGGTTCGCGGCGAGCAGCTCGTTGGCGGCGGAAACGGTCTGGGATACCTGCACGGCCCGAGGCTACCGTGGCCGCCCTGTGCCCCTACTGAGCCCCGTTGAGCGCCTACCGTGCGTCACCTGCCGAACAGGTGGCGCGACAGGCGTTAGCGTGAGCCGAGTGGGAGAGCGTCTGATCGTCATCGGGGCCGATGCGGCCGGTATGAGTGCGGCCAGTCAGGCGCGGAAGCGCCGGGACAAGCGCGACCTGGAAATTCTCGCGTTCGAGCGGAGCGCGCACACCTCGTACTCCGCGTGCGGCATTCCGTACTGGATCGGCGGGCTCGTCGAGGAGCAGGACGACCTGATCGCCCGGACGGCGGAGCAGCACCGCGAGCGGGACATCGACGTCCGTACCGGTCACACCGTCACCGGCATCGACGTGCGGAACCGTACGGTCACGGTCCGTGAGCCCTACGGCGACGAGAGCACGCACGCGTTCGACCAGCTGATGATCGCCACCGGCGGCCAGCCGGAGCGCCCCGACTGGCCCGGCATCGACGCCAAGGGCGTGCACGGCGTCCAGACGCTGGACGACGGCGAAGCGGTCAGCGCGTCCATCCGGAAGCGAACAGCGAAACGCGCGGTCGTCATCGGTGGCGGCTACATCGGCGTCGAGATGGCCGAGGCGCTGATCCGTCACGACCTCGAGGTGACGCTCATCGAGCGCGGCGATCAGCCGATGCACACGCTCGATGAGGACATGGGTGCGTTGGTCGCCGACGCCCTGCGCGGCTACCAGGTCGACGTCCGCACCGGGGTCACCGTGCAGGGGATCGAGACCCGCGACGGCTGGGCGAAGGCCGTCACCACCAGCGACGGCACGTTCGACGCGGACGTCGTCGTGCTGGGCCTCGGCACCCGGCCTTCGGTGCAGCTGGCGCAGGACGCGGGACTGCCGATCGGGCCCAGCCACGGCATCGTCACCGACCGCCGGATGCGGATACCCGGGCACGAGGGCTTCTGGGCCGCCGGCGACTGCGTCGAGGTGCTCCACCGCGTCACCGGACGCTCGGCCGCGATCCCGCTCGGCACCCACGCGAACAAGCAGGGCCGGGTCGCCGGCATCAACATCGGCGGCGGCTACGCGACGTTCCCGGGTGTCGTCGGCACCGCGGTGAGCAAGGTCTGCGACCTCGAGATCGCCCGCACCGGCCTGCAGGAGAAAGAGGCCGAAGCGGCGGGCTTCGCGTACGAGACCGCCACTATCGTGTCCAACACCGTGGCCGGCTACTACCCCGACGCCGCCAAGGTCACCGTGAAACTGATCGCCGAGAAGGGCAGCGGACGCCTGCTCGGCGGGCAGATCGTCGGCGGGGCCGGAGGTGCCAAGCGGATCGACGTCCTCGCGGTCGCGATCTGGAACCAGATGACCGTCGACGAGATGACCGGCCTCGACCTGGGGTACGCGCCGCCGTTCTCGCCGGTCTGGGATCCGGTGCTGGTCGCGGCCAGGGCTGCGTCAGACGCCCTGCGCCGCTGAGTCGATCAGGCGCGTCGCCAGGTCGTCGACCTGGAGTGCGAGGTCGGGCCAGGGGAACCTCGGCCGCGTCTGGCGCAGCGTCACCAGGCCGTGGAGCGCGCACCAGAACTGCAGCGTGACCATGTCGGCGTCGGCCGAGGCGGGAAGGGCCTCGCGGACCCGCTCGAGCACCGAGCCGTAGGCCCGCACGCCCAGGTAAGGGACGCCTGCGGTCGGGGGCGTGATCTCGGACGAGAACAGCACCTGGTAACGCGCCGGCTCGTTCGTCGCCGCGTTGACGTAGGCGTGAGCGATCGCGCGAACGCGGTCTCGAGGGTCGTCGCCGGCACCGGCCGCCGCTGCTTCGACCTCTTCGGCCAGCAGGTCGAGCCACCAGGACTTCACCGCTCGGAGAAGCGCGTTGAGGTCTTCGAAGTGCAGGTAGATCGAGGTCGTGGCGACGCCGGTCTTGCGGGCGACCGCGCGCAGTGACAGCGCGCTCGTATCGCCGCTCTCCTCCAGCAGCGCGCAGGCCGCGTTGATGATGTCGTCGCGCAGCCGGTCGCCCTCGCCTCTGCGCGCCGGGCGTCGTCGGGGCCAGACCTTCCCCTCCGCGTCAACGGTCATGACGGCGAGATTACCTCCTTGACTCGGAATGGGCTACGCGCGTACACCTACGGCTGTAGGGCTACACACGTACACTGAGCGGAGATCCGCCATGAAAGCCAGGCATCCCGGTTGGACGCTGCTAGTCGTCTGCGCCGCCGTGTTCATGCTCTTGCTGGACCTGACCGTGGTCGCCGTCGCGCTCGGCGACCTCCAGCGCGACTTCAACGCCGACCTCGGTGAGCTGCAGTGGGTAGTGGACGCCTACACGCTGCCGCTGGCCGGCCTGCTCCTCACGGCCGCGACGCTCGGTGACCGCATCGGACGCCGCCGGATCTTCGCCGCCGGGCTGGCGCTGTTCACGCTCGGCTCGCTGGCTTGCGCACTCGCCTGGTCGGCGCTCTCACTGGATGCGTTCCGCGCAGTTCAGGGCACCGGTTCGGCGCTGCTGTTCGGCACCGCGCTGCCGCTGATCGGGGCCGCGTTCCCGGATCCGAAGGGCCGGGCAGGCGCGATCGGCGCGTTCGGTGCCACGCTCACCGGCGCGACCGCGGTCGGCCCGCTGGTCGGTGGCGCGCTGGTCGACGGTCCTGGCTGGCGCTGGATCTTCCTGATCAACGTCCCGATCGGGCTCGCCGCCCTGGTCATCACCGCGCTCAGGCTGTCGGAGTCGCGTCCGGAGAACCCGCGCAAGGCCGACTGGCCTGGTACCGCGCTGCTCACCGCGGGGCTGTTCACGCTCCTGCTCGGGCTCATCCGCGGGCACGACGACGGCTGGGGTTCGCCGGAGATCGTCGGGCTCTTCGTCGTCGCAGGCGTCCTCGTCGCGGGTTTCCTGGTGCGGCAGGCGACGGCGGCGCAGCCGATGATGGACCTGGGCCTGTTCCGGTCGACGACCTTCAGCGGCGCGGCCCTCTCGGTCTTCACGGTCTCGGCCGCGCTGGTCGGAGCCACCACCTACCTGTCGCTGTACTTCCTCAACACGCTCGGGTACACGCCGTTCGAGGCCGGTCTGCGGTTCCTGCCGATGACCGTGGCGTCGTTCGTCGCGGCGCCCGTCGCCGCACAACTCGCGCACCGGGTCTCGCCCCGGCTGACCGTCGGCGGAAGCGTGCTGCTGGCCGCGCTCGGCATGGGGCTGATGACCCAGCTCGACGGCTCCTCGCCGTGGACCGCGCTGATCCCCGGCTTCGTCATCGCCGGGCTCGGGATGGGCGTGCAGGGTGCGGTCGTGTCGTCGGTGTCGCTGGCCGCGGTCGAACCGGCACGTGCCGGGATGGCCACCGGCGTGGTCAACACGCTGCGGCAGGTCGGTGTGGCCGCGGGAGTCGCGATCTGGGGCGTGGTCTTCCAGGCCCGGGTCGGTGACGAGGTGACTTCGCGGCTCGACGGCTCCGGGCTCCCGGTCGACCGGCTCGCCGACGCGGCCGGGTCGGGAGCCGGTACGCAGATCGCGAACGCGGTTCCGGCCCCGCTGCGGGAGACGGTCGCGGCCGCGGCCCGGGCTGCCGGTGCCGCCGGGCTGGACCGGCTGATGCTGTTCGGCGCGATCGCCGCCGCGGTGGTCGGTCTGGCGGCACTGGTACTGGTCCGGGCGCCTGCCGAGCCGCCGTCGAACGTGCCGGTTTCCCGTGAAACGGACGCCGCGCGAGAGGAAGTGCCCGAGTTGGCGTGATCCTCACCCCTTTGCGACCCCGGGCGGCTGCGGCGTCGTCCGGCGGCAAGGAATACTGCGGGGTCAGAGAGCCAGCGATCTGAGGAGCGCACTGATGCCCATCGCCACCCCCGAGGTGTACGCCGAGATGCTGGACAAGGCGAAGGCTGGTTCCTTCGCCTACCCGGCGATCAACGTGTCCTCCTCGCAGACCCTGAACGCGGCCATCCGTGGCTTCGCCGAGGCGGAGAGCGACGGCATCATCCAGGTGTCCACCGGTGGTGCCGAGTACCTCTCCGGCCCGACGGTGAAGGACATGGTGACCGGCTCGGTCGCGCTGGCCGCGTTCGCGCACGAGGTCGCGAAGAAGTACTCGATCAACATCGCGCTGCACACCGACCACTGCCCGAAGGACAAGCTCGACGGTTTCGTCCGGCCGCTGCTGAAGATCAGCCAGGACCGGGTCGAGGCCGGCGAGAACCCGCTGTTCCAGTCGCACATGTGGGACGGCTCGGCGATCGACCTGGACGAGAACCTGAAGATCGCCCAGGAACTGCTGGCCCAGGCGGCGGCGGCGAAGATCGTCCTAGAAATCGAGATCGGCGTCGTGGGCGGCGAGGAAGACGGCGTCGCCCACGAGATCAACGAGAAGCTGTACACCGCCGAGGGCGACTTCCTGCACACGATCGACGCGCTCGGCTCCGGTGAGAAGGGCCGCTACCTGCTGGCCGCGACGTTCGGCAACGTGCACGGCGTCTACAAGCCGGGCAACGTCAAGCTGCGCCCGGACGTGCTCAAGCGCGGCCAGGAGGTCGCATCCGACAAATTGGGCCTTGCCGCCGGCTCGAAGCCGTTCGACCTGGTGTTCCACGGTGGGTCGGGCTCGCTGCTGGAGGAGATCCACGAGGCGCTGGACTACGGCGTCGTGAAGATGAACGTGGACACCGACACGCAGTACGCGTTCACGCGGCCGGTCGCCGACCACATGCTCAAGAACTACGACGGCGTGCTGAAGATCGACGGCGAGGTCGGCAACAAGAAGACCTACGACCCGCGCGCGTGGGGGAAGGCCGCCGAGGCCGGAATGGCCGCCCGGGTGGTCGAAGCCTGCCAGTCCCTGCGCTCGACCGGCACCGCGAAGTAGGCCGCGGTGGAGCTCGCACGGTTCGACGGCCGGGCCGTGCGAGCTCAGCCACCCGTCAACAGCGCCACGGCCTCGGCGACGTCGTCCGTCAGCAGCACCGGCGGCGGCTCGGTCGGCGCGTCGGCCAGCAGCGGACCCAGCAGCGCCTCGACCGGCAGTTCCTCCGTCCAGTAGCGACGCCCCAGGAAGATCATCGGCCCGGACGCTCCGTCGCTCGCGTAGTAGGCCTTCGTCGCCGCCTGGAACACCTCCTGCACGGTGCCGGCCCGGCCCGGCGCGAACACGATGCCTCCCCGGCAGGCCCGCAGGATCGTGTCTTCCCGGATCGCGTTCGAGAAGTACTTCGCGATCTGACCGGCGAACAGGTTGGCCGGTTCGTGCCCGTACAACCACGTCGGAATCGACAACCCGCCCGCCCAGGGGTCGGAAACCGGGTACCGGGCCCGGATCGCCAGTGCCGAGGCCGTGAACGGGTCGTGGTCGGTGAACGACGGCACCGAGGCCAACTCGTCGACCACCGAGGGATCCGGTACGTAAGCCCCGAGGTTCGCCGCCTCCATCACGCCCGGCCCGCCACCGGTGAGCACCAGCGCGCCCGCCGAGGCCAGCGCGCTGCCCAGCGCTGCCGCGGCCCGGTACGCCGCCGACCCCCGGGGCTCCGCGTGGCCGCCCATCACACCGACGACCGGCCCGCCGAGCGACGCTTTCCACTGCGCCAGTGCGTCGCCCAGTGCGTCGTCGATGCCGTGGTCGTGCAGCCGCTGCGACAGCGCCTCCCGGATCGGCGGAAGTGCTCCGCCGTGCGCCACGAAATGCTGGTACACGACGGAGTCGTACATCCCGGCGAAGCCGCCCGTTTCAAATCCACGCGTCAGCTGTGCCGCTGTATAAAGCGCGGACGGGTGTGTCGGATAGGGCGCATGGGCCAATTCGGGCACGACGGACGCGCCGCGGGCCACCAGATCGGCAGCCGTGGAGCGATCGAGCCGGCATCCGAGGAACAGCGTGTCGTCGACCGTGACGTCGTCGAAGGCCACCTCGGTGAGGTCGAGGCCCTGGATCGCCAGCCCGGAGAGGGTGCGTTTGTCGATCCAGATGCGTAGTTCGGCCAGGCTCTCTATTTCGTCCGGAGTCGAGTCCACCACGCCATGGTGCCGACGCACGCAACTGGACACCTGGAGTTTCCGCCGAGTTTCCGGAGAACGCGCGGCATGGTTTCCGCTCGATGAGTTGTTATTGCTCGCTAGTGACTGCGATGCGTCGCGTAATACTGCCCACACCTGGAGGAGCCGTGGTCCCCCCACGTCCTCCCGCGCGTCAGGATGAACCCATGAGCCTTCCCCGTGACCTCCTTCCGCAGCCGCCCGCCACGCTCCTGCCGGAGGACCCGGAGGAACTCGAGGCGGTACGAGCGGCGTCCGCAGGCGAAGAAGACCCGTCCGCCGTAGCGGCCCGGTACCCGACCAGCAGCGGCGCGTGGGCCGTGCTCGCCGATCAGGCCTTCGCGAAGGGTGATGCGGTCGCCTCGTACGCCTACGCGCGCACCGGTTACCACCGGGGGCTCGACGCGCTCCGCCGTAACGGCTGGAAGGGCCACGGTCCGGTGCCGTTCTCGCACGAGGGCAACCAGGGCTTCCTGCGGGCGCTGAACGCGCTCGCGCGCGCCGCGCTCGAGATCGGTGAGTCCGACGAGGCCGCCCGCTGCGCCCAGTTCCTCCGCGACTCCGACCCTTCCGCGGCCGACCGCATCTGACGGCGTCCGGACTCCGACCCGCGAACGGCGGGCCGCCCCAGGGTGGCCCGCCGTTGTCGTGCCTCGGTCCACTACGTCGAGGCGGACGCCCGGGCGGCCGGCGTTTCTGCCGCCGACGCGTCGGCCGGCCGACGCGGCGAATCGTCGTCCGCCGTGGCCGGAGGTGCGGTCAGGTCCTCTTCCGGCCGGGCCTTCTGCGGAAGCAGGAACGACAGCGCGGCTAGCACGACCAGCAGGCTCGCGTCGATCAGCAGCAACTTCTTCGCCGCCTCGGTGAAGATCTGCTTCGTCGCGGCCTGGCCTTCCTTCGCCAGCACGGCACCGACCTCCGGCGAGACCGAGCCCCGGCAACTGGCCGGAACCGCCGCCGGGTCGTCCGACGTCGCCCGGTCGTGCACGCAGGCCCGGAACTGCCTGACTACGTCAGGTATCTCCGCCGTAGGTACCCCCGCAGCGGCCAGCTCCGTCCGCAGCGTGGGTGTCACCGACGTCGCCCCGCCCGACGCCGCCCCGCCGAGCAGCGCGACGAACACCGTGGTCAGCACCGCGACGCCGACCGACGCGCCCAGCTGCTGGACCGCGTTGAGCAGCCCGCTGGCCGAACCGACCTCGTCGTCGCCCACGTCGCCCAGCGCGATGTCGAAGAACGGCGCGACGACCCCGCCCATGCCGATCCCGGCCACCAGCAGCGCGGGCGCGAACTCGATGCTGCTCACCGACGTCCCGGCGAGCTGCAGCGTGAGCCAGACTCCGGCGATACCCGCGCCCATCACCAGCGACGAGCCGACGATCACCCAGCGTCCGAAGCGAGGCACGAGCAGGCCCATCGCCAGACCGGCGCCGATCGCGACGCCGAACGGCCACGGACCGACGGTCAGACCGGCGCGCAGCGGGCTGTAGCCGAGGCCGAGTTGCAGGTAGAGCGTGAGCGCCAGCATCAGCCCGGCCATCGCCGCGAAGAACAGCAACCCGACCACCAGCGCACTGCTGAAGCTGCGCTTACCGAACAGGCTCGGCATGACCAGCGGCGTCCGCCCCGCCCGTGAACGCCGCACGAGGTGCCGGGCCAGCACCGCGAACAGCAGCACACCCAGCGCCAGACACCCGAAGATCCAGGCCGGCCAGTCCAGCTCGTTGCCCTGGACCAGAGGGAACACCAGCAGGAACGCCCCCGCGGTGGCGAGCCCGGCCCCCCACGGATCGAGCCCGTCGGCCGACGCGGTCTTGTCTTCGCGCAGCACGGTCAGCGCGCCGACCAGCGCCGCGACGCCGAGTGGGAGGTTGATCAGGAAGATCATCCGCCAGCCGGTGCCGAAGAGGTCGGCGTCGACCAGCGCCCCGCCGACGATCGGCCCGGCCACCGCCGACAGCCCCATCACCGGCCCGAACAGCGCGAACGCCTTGCCGAGCTGATCGGGCGGGAACACGGCCCTGACCAGCCCGAAGCCCTGCGGGATCAGCAGCGCGGCGAACAGGCCCTGGATGATCCGGAACCCGATCAGCGTCCCCGGCGAGACCGCCAGCGCGCACGCGGCCGAGCTCAGCGTGAAGCCCAGCACGCCGATCACGAACAGGCGCTTGCGTCCGTACAGGTCGCCGAGGCGGGCGGCGGTGATCAGGCCGACCGCGAACGCCAGCGTGTAACCGGCGGCGATCCACTGGATCGAGGAGTACGTGCCGCCGAGGTCGTCCCGGATCGCCGGCGACGCGACCCCGACGATCGTGCTGTCGAGCAGGTCCATCACCTCGGCCACGAGCACGACGGCCAGCGCGAGCCAAGCCATTCGCCCACCGGCCCGGTAGCCGTCCGGTGGCCGCGTTGGTTCTTCTACCGGGGATGACGAAGTGTCGGATGCCATGAGGTGCCTCCAAGGCGAACGATGTTCGATTGACGAACGGCGTTCCGCCCGCACGAACACCGTCTTACGATCGAACGCCGTTCGTGTCAAGTACAGTGTTCGACGTGCGGTCGAGGAGGACTAGTTGAGCGATATGCCGTCTCCGCCCTGGCGTGACCGGAAACGGGAGCGGAGGAGGGCCGCGCCCGCGCGGCGTCCGCTCGACTACGACCAAATCGTCGACGCGGCGCTGGCCGTACTGGACGCTGAGGGCGTCGACGCGATGAGCATGCGCCGGGTCGCCCAGCAGCTCGGTACCGGCGCGGCCTCGCTCTACGCACACGTCCAGAACAAAGAGGAGCTCGTCGACGCCGTCATCGAGCGGATTCTCTCCGACGTGGAGATCCCGGCGCCGACCGGCGACTGGCGGGAGGACTTCGTCCGGATCGCCTACGTGACCCGCGACGCGCTCGGGGCCCACCGCGACGCGGCCAAGGCGCTCTGGGGCCGAGTTCCGACCGGCCCGAACGCGATCCGGCTGGCCGACCACGTCTACGGCATGCTCCGTCGGCTCGGCCTGCCCGACCAGCTCGTGGCCTGGGCCGGTCCGCTGCTGTTCGACTACATCACCACGGACGCCTACGAGGGCAGCCTGTACTCGGCCACGTTCGGCGACGAGAACGGCACGATCAAGTACTTCGAGAGCTTGAGCCAGTACTTCGCCTCGTTGCCGCACGAGCGGTTCCCGAACGTGGTCGAACTGGCCGGCACGCTCACCACCGGAGGCGGGGAGGAGCGGTTCGCGTTCGGGCTCGACGTGCTGCTCACCGGATTGAAAGCGAAAGCCTCAGAGGCCCTCGGCGATGGCAGCGGCGATTCGTAGCCAGGCGTTCCGGCTCCGGGACGACAGCTCGCCGTACCGGATCGGCTCGCCCGAGTCGAGCAGCTTCTCGTACGGCGCGAGCAGCACGGCCCGGGTCCGCGCGGCGAAGTGCCGCTGGATCGCCTCCAGGTCGACGTCCTTCCGGCTGGCCGCCATCGCCACGACGGTGACCGCCCGGCGCACGAGTTCGTGCCGGCCGGTTTGGTCGAGGTGGTCGAGCATCCGCGCGGCGGTCTCGGCCGAGTCGCCACGGGCCGACATCGTGATGACGAGCTGGTCGGTCGCGTCGATCGCGGCCTGCCAGTTCGCGGCCCGGACGTTGTTGCCGGTGTCGACGACGATCAGCTTGTAGAACCGGGCCACGATCTCGCGGATGTTCTTGAACGCGTCCGCGGTGAGCATCTCACCGGCGGTCGCCGACTCGTCCGACGCGAGCACGTCGAACATCGCCTCGCCCTGCGATCGGACGAACGGCGTCAGGTCGCCGACCTTGCCGCTGGTCTGCTGGAAGCTCGGCAGGGCACGGAGGACGTCCCGGACCGTGTGCACGTGGTAGTCCTGCTGCGAACGCATGCCCAGCGTGCCCTGGGTCTCGTTGTTGTCCCAGGCCAGGACGTAGCCGCCCCGGTTCTGACCGAACGTCATCGCGGTCATCAGCACCGCGACGGTCTTGCCCGCGCCGCCCTTCGGGTTCACGACCGTCACCTGGCGCAGCCCGCCGAAGTTCCGCCGGACCTTCGCCACCGCGTCCCGGTAGTCGATCTCCCGCTTCGAGAGCTGCGGGCTCACTGTCCCGAACGTCACCCGCCGGATCAGCGCCGGCATGCCCATCGTCGGCTCCGGCGGCCGTGGCCGGTGCGCCCGCCTAGCGGCGAACTCCTCCGCCGTCGGCGGCGCGGTCGACCGGTCGAACGTCGGCGCGGCCGGATTGGTCCGCCACTCCGGCTGCGTCGGTGGGGCTTCGTTCGGCGGACGCTCGGCCGCGGGGTCGGGCGCAGGGTCGGGCGCCGGCCGGTAGGAGTACGTGTCCGCGGGCCGGCTCAGGTCGTGCGGGCCCGGTGCGCCCGGGGACGCTCCCGGCGGCGGGCCGGATTGAGGCGGGCCGGATTGAGGCGGGCCGAACTGGCTCTGGGGAATCGGCTCGGTGGGGTGCGGTTCGGCGGGCCAGGTGGGTGAGGTCAGCGGATCGGGCTCGAGCGGCTGACCGGAGGTGGGGACGGCGCTGATCGGTTCGCCGGAGATCGGAGCATCCGCGGCGTGAGCGCCAGAGACCGGCTGCTCAGCGCCCTCCTGCGATGTCCACTTCTGCTGCTCGGCCGGGGGCCACTGACCCTCCGGTGATGACCACGGCTGCTGCGGAGCGGCGTGCTGCCACACCTGGTCGGGCGGAGCCTGCTCGCCGGCTGGGGGCCACGGCTCGGCCGCACCCGGCTGGTGCCATACCTGGTCGGGCGGCGGCTGAGCTCCCGGCTGCTGCCAGAGCTCGGGCCCGGCCTGCTGCCACTGCTGCTCCGGCCCGGGCTGTGCACCGGGTTGCTGCCACGGCTCGGCCTGCTGCCACTGCTGCTCCGGCCCCGGCTGTGCGGCGGGCTGCTGCCACTGCTGCTCCGGCCCGGGCTGTGCGGCGGGTTGCTGCCACGGTTGTTCCGGCCCGGGCTGCGGAACCGGCTGGCCCGGTTGGCCAGGGGGCGGCGGCGCGAAACCCGGCGGCGCGAAACCCGGCGGCGCGAAACCCGGCTGGGCCGGGCCCGGCTGCTGGCCCGGCCATTGCTGCTGGCCCGGCCAGTCGGACTGCGCGGGCCACTGCTGCTGCGGAGGCCACTGCTGCTGTGCGGGCCACGGGTTTTCCTGCCCGGGCCACATCGGCGGCTGCTCCTGAGCCGGCCACTGCTGCTGCGGAGGCTGTTGCGCGGGCCACTGCTGCTCCGGCGCCGGCCACTGCGGGGGCGCCTGCTCGCCCCACTGCTGCTGCCCCGCCTGCGGCACCCCGGATTGCGGCACGCCCGAGTGAGGCGTGCCCTGCGCCGCACCCGGCTGCCCCTGCAACCACTGCTGATCCGCCGCACCCGGCGGCCCCGCACCCAGCGGCCCCGCACCCAGCGGCCCCGCGCCCGGTGCCTGCGCCCCCGCACCGGGCCAGCCCTGGGCCGACGGCGGCTGCCACGACACCTCCGGCGCCAGCCCCGGCACGGTCGGCGCGTTCAACCCGGGATCGGGCACGTGCGACGACTGCGGACTCTCCGGCGTAGGCCACTGCGGCGGCGCCATCGGTGGCCCGGACGCCACGGCGTCCGGCCCGGGCTGCGCCGGAACCTCGGGCGCATCGGCCATGCGCACCACGCCGTTGCTCCCGGTCGGCGTCTCCACCCACCCGGACCCGGAGTGCAGATGCTGGGCCGCCGGTGTACCGTTCGCCGCCTGCTCGGTCGCGTTCGGTGACGGCTCGGGCCACCCGATCGCGGAAGGTTCACCGGGCAGATCGGTGTGCGCCCCCTGAGAGGGACGACCGTTGGTCTCCCCGCCGTCGGCTGGCGTGCTCGGCACGGAACGCAACCCCCATCGATGTACGACTAGACCCGGTTCGCAGTATGCCCAGTATCCATACCGCCGGTACCTCCCAACGGTGGATAATTCCGGTTACGGGGTGTACTCGTCACTCGATGTACACCCCCCAGGCGCCTCGCTCCATCCACCAGGTGCGCTTCTTCGAGACCGTGCCGTCCGCACCGTCGTCGGTGACCGGCACTCCGTCGTCCGTGTGGATGGTGAACGCCACCGCGCGCCCCCGAGCGCGCCGGACCTCGATCTCACCGTGGGCGCGGCGGCGGCCGAGCAGGCCGCGGGGCGCGGGCGTCGGCAGGGCGAGCCCGACCTCCAGCAGGCCGTCGGTCGGATCCGCCGAAACGACGAGCGGCAGCGCACCGAGCGAGGCGTAGCCGTCGGCGTTCGCGATCGCGCAGGCCAGCAGCGCCTCGGTGCCGTCGGACAACACCGCGTCGTCGACGTCGATCCGGGCGTGCCAGGCCACCGGGCGGCCCTGTTCGTCCGCGCCGCCGAGCATCGCGCCGTGCAGCGTCACCGACCCGCCGTCGTTGCGCAGCAGGTCGACACGCCGGTCGACGCCACCCAGCACCGCCGCCGCCACGGCCGCCGGATCGCGTGGCAACCCCAGTTTCGCGGCCAGGTCGGCGTCCCCCTGGGCTTCCAGAGGCAGCACGCCGACGGCGGGGAGGTCGGGGACCGTACGGTCGCTCGGCAGGTCGGCCGGACGGTCACCGCCGCGCGGCAGCGAACGGCGGACCATCCGGCGCAGCACGGCGCGCAGCTGTCCGTCGCCACCGGCGACGACCAGCCGGGCTCCGTCGACCGAGGCCCGCTTGACCGCGGCATCGACGTCGGAGTCGGAATCCAGCTCGAGGACTTCGACGTTCGCGCCCTTGCGGAGCGCGTCGCGACAGGACAACACGGGTACCCGGGTGGCGACGCCAGGACCCGGGGCGAGAAGCAGCACGTCCACGTTGGTTAGCCTTACATGTAATCCATTCCTGGGTTGATGGAGGACCGTATGCCCGCGATCGTGCTCGTCGGCGCCCAGTGGGGGGACGAGGGGAAAGGCAAGGCCACCGACCTTCTCGGCGACAAAGTGCAGTGGGTGGTCCGCTACCAAGGCGGTAACAACGCCGGGCACACCGTCATCACGCCGGACGGGGAGAAGTACGCGCTGCACCTGATCCCGTCCGGCATCTTGACGCCGGGGGCCACCTCGGTGATCGGCAACGGGGTCGTGGTCGACCCGGCCGTGCTGATCGGCGAGATGGACGGGCTGATCGAGCGCGGCGTCGACGTGTCGAATCTGAAGATCTCGGCCGACGCGCACCTGATCATGCCGCACCACCGGGCGCTGGATAAGGTCACCGAGCGTTACCTCGGTAAGGCGCGGATCGGCACCACCGGGCGGGGCATCGGCCCGGCCTACGGCGACAAGCTCGCCCGGATCGGCATCCGGGTCGCCGACCTGCTCGACCCGGGCATCCTGCGCCGCAAGCTCGACACGGTGCTGGACGAGAAGAACCAGATCCTGGCCAAGGTCTACAACCGCAAGGCGATCGACCCGGCGGCGGTGGCCGAGGAGTACCTGGGTTACGCCGAACGACTGAAAGGCCACATCGCCGATTCCCGGCTGCTCCTCAACAAGGCGCTCGAGCGCGGCGAGATCGTGCTGCTCGAGGGCTCGCAGGGCACGCTGCTCGACGTCGACCACGGCACTTATCCGTTCGTCACGTCGTCGAACCCGACGGCGGGCGGGGCCTGCGCCGGCAGCGGGATCGGCCCGACGCGGATCACGAAGGTGATCGGGATCCTCAAGGCCTACACGACCCGGGTGGGGTCGGGTCCGTTCCCGACCGAGCTGCTCGACGAGTACGGCGAGCGGCTGCGCAGGATCGGCGGCGAGGTCGGCGTCACCACCGGGCGCAACCGTCGCACCGGGTGGTTCGACGCGGTGATCTCGCGGTACGCGACCCGGGTCAACGGCCTCACCGACATCTTCCTGACCAAGCTCGACGTGCTCTCCGGACTCGACCGAGTGCCGATCTGCGTCGCCTACGAAGTCGACGGCGAGCGCATGGACGACATGCCGATGACGCAGACCGACTTCCACCACGCGACGCCGATCTACGAGTACCTGGACGGCTGGTCGGAGGACCTCTCCGACGTCCGGACGTTCGCTGACCTGCCGAAGAACGCGCAGGCGTACGTGACCCGGCTGGAGGAGCTCTCCGGGACGCAGGTCAGCGTGATCGGCGTCGGCCCCGGTCGTGAGCAGAACGTGGTGGTGCGCGACCTGGTCTGACCGTTTGTCGGCAGAGGCCTCGGGAACCCGGACGGAAATCCACCCCGAGGAGGAGATCAGCGTGGAGTTGCCGCGCACGGCGAAGTGCTGCTCGACCGGTCGCTGCCCGAGCCGCCGCGGCGGCAGATCACCCGGGTGTCGCCGCTGCCGCACCTCATGCCGCTCCTGGCGCCGTATCCGGAGCCGCTGCCGTACGTCGTGGTCGTCGTCGACCGCACCGGCGCGGACGTCTCGGCGTACGCCGGGGTCGGCCGGCCGCTGTTCGAGGACACCGTGTCCGGGGTCTCCTGCGCGACGAGTTGCCGCCTCACGTCTCGGAGATCGCGGTGGAGACCGAGGTGGGTTCCCGGGCGCCGGGCTCCGATCCGTCGCGGTTGGAGTTCGAGGTTCGTGCGCTGCTGAACGATCGGGTGTCTTCGGAACGTGCTGACCGGCTCGGCGCGGGATCTGCCCGGGACACCGCTGCGCAGGGCTTGGAAGCGCTGTTCGGTGCCCTCCGGAAAGGCATGGTCGACACGGCGATCGTCGTCGACGACCCCCGCTCAGACTTGGCCGTTGCCGTCGGGCCGGAGCCGCTCGCGCTGGCACTCTCCGCATCGACCCTCGAGGGGTTCGGCGTCTCGGCGGTGCAGCAGGATCGGGCCGACGCGGCGATCGTGCGGGCTCTGGCGGCCTCCGGCGGGAAGCTGGAGATCGTCGTCGACGACCGTTCGACGGACGACGACCTCGGTTCGACGCCGACGCCGGCGGCGCCGGCCGACGACGTCCCCGAACAGCCGAGGATCGAATTCACCGACGGGGTCGCGGCCGTCCTGCGGAGGCCGGGCGCCGGTCTCTACTAGAAGTGGCGAAGGTGTAGCCGGGTCGGCAACTCGTGCGACGTGCCGCTATAACGGCGGTATGACGGACGAGGGCTCTGGTGACGAGGAGACGCAGGCGCCCAACGCTGTCCCGACCCAGCCGAACGGCCCGTGGGTTCGCGGCGGCGGCGGTGCTCTGCCGCCCCGCTGGGCCAGCGGCGGGCGGAGCTTATCCAAGTTCGACGGTCTGGGCGTCGCCGCCCGCCTGCTGAGGCTGACGGTCGTCGTCGTCCTGCTGGTCGGTGCGGTGGTGGTCGCGGCGGTGACGGTCGCGGGGATCGGGCCACCGTCCGAGCAAGACCTGCGACGCCGGGCCGGGCTGCTCGACAAGCGTCAGCTGCTGATCGGCGTCAAGGACGACCAGCCGGGCATGTCCTTGCGGCGCAACGGCGTCTACAAGGGCTTCGACGTCGAGATCGCGTACCTGGTCGCCGCCGACCTCGGCTTCGCCCCGGACGACGTGCGCTTCCTGACGATCGAGAGCGAGGACCGGGCCCGCCGCCAGGCCCTCGACGTCAAGACGAACAAGATCGTCACGGTCGACCTCGTCGTGGCCACGTTCAGCATCACACCGGCCCGGAAAGCCGACCCGGACGTCACGTTCTCGGCGCCGTATCTGCGCACCGAGCAATCCGTGCTGACCCGGCGTCCGCACACGAAGGTGGAGGCGCTGACCGACCTGGCGGGCAAGAAGGTCTGCACGCTGAACACGACCACGTCGGCGCAGAATCTCCAGGCGGCCGGCGTCGAGCCGGTCGGGAAGAACAAGATCAGCGAGTGCGTGAAGGGCCTGCGGTCCGGCGCGTACGAGGCGGTCTCGACCGACGCGGCGATCCTGGCCGGGTTCGTGGCGCAGGACCCCAAGGCGTTCCAGATCCACGACATCGGGGCCGAGGGCAGTGAGCTCTACGGCATCAACGTCGGGACGAACAAGTCGCTCGCCACGCTGGTCGACCTGGCTCTGTACCGGTCCTACACCGAGCCGGCCGACCGCCGGTGGGAGAACGCGTACGACACCTACCTGCGCCCGGAGCAGCCGTTCTCGATGCCGCAGCAGGTGGCGGTGGCCAAGCAGCCGGAGGTCGAGCGGCCGAAGGTGCGGATCTGGCCGTGGCAGGACGAACGGTGAGCGGCCCGGTACTGCTCCCGGCCCGTCGGCGCCGAGGCCGTGACCAGCAGTGGCTGCTGACCGCGTTGCCGGCGTTCCCGCTGCTCCTGCTCGTGCTGCGGCTCTGGTACCTGAGCCGGCAGGACCTGCAGACGATGCTGCTGCTGGTGCAGAACGTCAGCCCGCTGGGGCTGATCGGTTCGCTGCTGATCACGCTGATCTGGGCGCCGCCGGTGTTCATCCTGGTCGGGCGCGCGCTGGGCGGGCTGTTGCTGGTGAGCTCGATCGACGCCGGACGCTCGTGGCTGGCCCGGGCGGCCGGGCGGACGCCGGGGTGGGTGGTGCTGTCGGCGTTCGCGGTGGCCGCCGTGACCTGGCAGCTGCGCTTCGTGCCGACGCTCGGCATGCTGGTGCTCGTCATCTTCGCGCTCGACGTCCGGCTGCGGTACGAGGACCATCCGAACCTCGTCCGGCTGGCGTGTGTGGTGGTGCCGGTGGCGTGCAGTCTGCTGGGACTGCTGCTGTTCGGGCCGGCCGCCTGGCAGGCGTTGGGCGCGTCGGAGCCGGAGACCGCGTTCCTGCTGATCGCGCCGGTGCTCGCGCTGCCGTTCCTGACCGGGCCGGTGCCCGCGCCGAGCGCACGCCTGGTGACGCACTGGGTGGCGATGGCCGGGCTGGTGATCGGGCCGATCCTGGTCGCGGCGATCTTCGTCCAGGCGCCGGTGCTGCCCGCGGTGGCGGTGGAGATCGAGGCGACGGCGACGCCGTCCGCGGACGCGATCGGTGACCAGGACGACGTCACGGTCGTGCGCGGCCAGGTGATCACGGTGGACGACCGCTCCACGACGCTGCTGGAGTCCAGCGGCAAGGTGGAATTCGTCCCGAACGACACGGTGATCTCGCAGGTGCTCTGCCCGGATCCGCTGGATCCGCCGTACAGCGCGGTGAAGGTGCACGGATGGCAGGTGGAGAGGGCGATGCTGAACTGGCTGGCGCCGTCGCGCTCGGTCACCGAGGCTCCCGACCCGCGCTGCCTGGGCCGCCCTGCCCCGGGGCGGCGCTGAGGGGGCGCGCGTCCGCCGCGGCCGCGGCCAGTTCGGCGATGCCGGGGTCGATCCGGTCGGTCGGGACGCTGGCGAAGCCGATCTTCACGGCGTTCAGGCGGCGGGGTCCTCGCAGGTGGTAAGCGTCGCTGGGCTCGATCAGGACTCCGCGCGCGCGGGCGGCCGCGGCCAGCGCACGGCTGTTCAGCGCGGGCGGACCCACCACCCACAATGCCGTCCCCCCGGCCGGGAACGTGTCTCCGAACGCGGGGCCCCACCCCAGGTACGTGTCCACCGCGGCGACCGTGCGGCGCCAGCGGTCGCGCAGGATCGTCCGGGCCCGACGCAGCGCCCGCGCGTAGTCACCGGACGTGATGAGCAGCGCCAACGCCCGCTGCTGCTGCCCCGGCGCGTGCCGTACCTGGAACCGGCGCCGCTCACGAAGGGCGGCGACCAACCGGGCGTCGGCCACCAGGAAACCCAGCCGCAGCCCCGGGGCCAGGAACTTCGAGAAGCTTCCGAGGTAGATCACCTGCCCCCGCCGGTCCAGCGCCTTGAGCGCCGGGGTGGGGCTGCCCGCGTAGCGGAACTCGGCGTCGTAGTCGTCCTCGATGATCACCAGGTCCTGGGACGCGTCGAGCAGTTGGTGCCGACGCCCGGCCGTGAGCGTCACGTTCGTCGGGTACTGGTGCGACGGGGTGACGGCCACCGCGTCGCAGCCGGCCAGCTCGTCGGTGGGCACCAGCCCGTTCCCGTCCACGTCGAGCGGCACCAGCGTCGCGCCGGCCCGCACCGCGATGTGCCAGACGTCGGGATACCCCGGGTCCTCCACGGCCAGCCGGCGCCCCGGCCCGAGCAGTTCGCCCGCGATCAGCGAATGGCCTTGCTGCGAGCCCAGCGTCACCAGCACCTGTGACGGGTCGGCGTCGATGCCGCGGGCCGGCAGGATGTGCCGGCACAGCGCCTCGACCAGCAGCGGATCGTCGGCGTCGCCGAGATCGGACAGGCTCGGCCAGAACGACGGCCCCTCCAGCGCGGCCCGCAGGCACCGCTGCCACGCCCGTCGCGGGAACAGGTCGGCCGAGGGCTGCCCGGACAGGAACGGATAGCGGTACCGCTGCCAGTCGCGGGGGCGGTGCGAGATCGGCAGGTCGTCGCTCACGACCGGTGCGAGCCGGGCGTCCCAGTCGAAACGATCCGCGGCGGGCGGGGCGGCCGGACGCAGTTCGGCATTGACCGCCAGACCCGACCGGGGCAGCGGGGTCACGTACCCCTCGGCGATCAGTTCCTGGTAGGCGGTGACGACGGTGTTGCGGGAGACGCCGAGTGTCACGGCCAGTTCGCGGGACGACGGCAACCGGCCCTCGGAGCCGAGCCGCCCGGCCAGGATCTCCTGCTCCAGGGCCGCCCGCAGCTGGCGGTAGAGCGGCACGCCACTGCTCCGGTCGAGATCCCACACGTCGCCCAGCGTCGCACGCCGGGATCGTGACGGATGCGTACTGGCGACGCGGGGCCGTCGTCGGCTTCACCGACAACTGGACTCATTACAACTGAATGAACTGGACCTTGTGACTGGTCCAGATTCGGGTCACGGTAGCTACTAGACCAATCAAGGAGGCAGCCAATGCGCACCGTCCCGCACTTCATCGGCGGCAAGCCCATCGAAGGCTCATCCGAGGGCGGGCCGGTGTTCGACCCGAGTACCGGCTCGCAGATCGCGACCGTGCCGTTCGCGACCAGCGCGGACGTCGACACCGCGGTCAGCACCGCGAAGGAAGCCTTCCGGAGCTGGAAGAAGTCCAGCCTCGCCCAGCGCACCCGCATTCTGTTCGCGTTCCGCGAACTGCTCGACCGCCACACCGACGAGCTGGCCCGGATCATCAGCCGCGAGCACGGCAAGACCGTTCCGGACGCCAAGGGCGAGGTCGCCCGGGGCCTGGAGATCGTCGAGTTCGCGTGCGGCATCGGCGAGCACATCAAGGGCGACCAGAGCGCGAACGTTTCGACCGGCGTGGATTCGTTCTCGGTGCGCCAGCCGCTCGGGGTCGTCGCCGGCATCACGCCGTTCAACTTCCCGATCATGGTGCCGCTGTGGATGGCGCCGATCGCGATCGCCGCCGGTAACGCGTTCATCCTCAAGCCCAGCGAGAAGGACCCCTCGGCCGGCGTCCGCCTGGCGGAGCTGTGGGCCGAGGCCGGACTGCCGGACGGGGTGTTCAACGTGCTGCACGGCGACAAGGTCGCCGTCGACGGGCTCCTCACCCACGCGGACGTCGCCGCGGTGAGCTTCGTGGGGTCCACCCCGATCGCGAAGTACATCCACGAGACCGCCACCGCCCACGGCAAGCGGGTGCAGGCCCTCGGCGGGGCGAAGAACCACATGGTCGTGCTGCCCGACGCCGACCTCGACCTGGCCGCCGACGCGGCCGTGTCCGCGGGCTACGGCGCGGCCGGCGAGCGGTGCATGGCGATCTCGGTGGTCGTGGCCGTCGGTGCGGTCGGAGACGAGCTCGTGAGCAAGATCGCCGAGCGCATCCCGGCGGTGACGGTGGCCCCGGGCGACTCCGAGGGCGCCGAGATGGGGCCACTCGTCACCGCCCAGCACCGCGACAAGGTGCGCGGCTACATCGACGCCGGCGAGGCCGCCGGAGCGACGCTGGTCGCCGACGGCCGCACCGTCGAGGTCGAGGGTGACGGCTACTGGGTCGGCCCGACGCTCTTCGACCACGTGCGGAAGGACCAGACGATCTACACCGACGAGATCTTCGGCCCGGTGCTCAGCGTCGTCCGCGCGGAGACCTACGACGAGGCGCTGGAGCTCGTCAACAGCAACCCCTACGCCAACGGCGTCGCCCTGTTCACCTGCGACGGCGGCGTCGCCCGCCAGTTCGGCCTCGACGTCGAGGTCGGCATGGTCGGCATCAACGTCCCGATCCCGGTCCCCGTCGCCACCTACTCTTTCGGGGGCTGGCGCAACTCGCTCTTCGGCGACGTCCACATGTACGGGGCGGAGGGCGTCCGGTTCTGGACCCGGGGCAAGGTGGTCACGACCCGGTGGCCAGACCCGTCGCACCGGGGCGTCGACCTCGGTTTCCCCCAGAACAAGTAAGGAGCCCTCCAGATGTCTCGCACCTCTGAGCTGGACCGCGCCCACGTCTTCCACTCCTGGTCGGCGCAGTCGCTGATCAAGCCGATGGTGATCGACGGCGCGAAGGGCTCCTACGTCTGGGACGAGGAGGGCACCCGCTACCTCGACTTCACCTCGCAACTGGTGTTCACGAACATCGGTCACCAGCACCCGAAGGTCGTCGCGGCGATCCAGGAGCAGGCCGCCCGCCTCTGCACCGTGGCACCGGCGTTCGCGAACGACGTCCGGAGCGAAGCGGCGCGGTTGATCGTCGAACGCGCGCCGGAAGGCCTGAACAAGGTCTTCTTCACCAACGGCGGCGCGGACGCGAACGAGAACGCGGTCCGGATGGCCCGCCTGCACACCGGCCGCCGGAAGGTCCTCACGACCTACCGCAGCTACCACGGCAACACCGCCACCGCGATGCAGATGACCGGCGACCCCCGGCGGTGGGCCAACGACGGAATCGCGACCGACGTCCACCACTTCTTCGGGCCGTACACCTACCGGTCGCCGTTCTGGAGTTCCTCCGAGGAAGAAGAGGGCGTCCGCGCGCTGCAGCACCTGGAAGCCACGATCCAGCTCGAGGGACCGGCGACGATCGCGGCGATCGTGCTGGAGACGATCCCGGGCACGGCCGGCATCCTGGTGCCGCCGGGTTCCTACCTGGCCGGGGTCCGGGAGCTGTGCGACCGGTACGGCATCGTGTTCGTGGCCGACGAGGTGATGGCCGGCTTCGGGCGTGCGGGTGAGTGGTTCGCGGTCGACCACTGGGGTGTCGCCCCCGACCTGATCACGTTCGCGAAGGGCGTGAACTCGGGATACGTCCCGCTGGGTGGCGTCATCATCTCCGACGAGATCGCCGCCACGTTCGCCGAGCGTCCGTTCCCCGGCGGGCTGACCTACTCCGGGCACCCGCTGGCCTGCGCGGCCGCGGTCGCGACGATCAACGCGATGGCCGACGAGGGCATCGTCGAGCACGCCGCGCAGATCGGCGAGGACGTGATCGGGCCCGGGCTGCGGGAGCTGGCCGAGCGTCACCCGGTCATCGGCGAGGTCCGCGGGCTCGGCGTCTTCTGGGCGCTGGACCTGGTCCGCGACTCCTCGACCCGGGAGCCGTTGGTTCCGTACAACGCCGCCGGCGCCGACAACGCCCCGATGGCGGAGCTGCTGGCCGAGACGAAGAAGCGCGGCCTGATCCCGTTCGTGAACATGAACCGGATGCACGTCGTGCCGCCGTGCACGATCAGCGAGGGCGAGGTCAAGGAAGGTCTCGCGGTGCTCGACGAGGTCTTCACGCTCCTCGACCGTCACCACGTCTGATTTTTTCTCTACGCCTGCACGGTCGGGGCCGGTCGCGTTCGCGGCCGGCCCCGCGTGGCCGCGGCCGAGTCGTTCCGCCCGAAGCGTCGTGGCTGAGGAAGCGCTCCTCGCGTCCTCGTCAGTACACCCCGCGGTAACGACGCATTAATGAACCGGTGCAGTTTGGGCGCAAAGGGCATGATCTACTCAAAAGGTGTCTCTACCGCTGTGTGTGCTCGCGCTGTCCTTCGGAACTGCGATCGGCGCGGCACGCGGTAGCTGCCGGTGTGCGTCGGCGCTGGTGGCGCTGGCCGTGGTCTGGGTGCTCGGGAACGGGGCGATGGAAGGCCACGTCCTGTGGACGATGGACAGCGACCACGGCCTGACGCTGGCCGACCTGCTGACGATTCCGATGCTGGCCCTCGGCGGCTGGCGGCTCGGTCGGAGCGCGGAGGCCCAGGCCTGGTTCGCGGCCCGGGCCGCTCCGGGTGAGTCGGCGTGGCGGCCGCGGATGCGGTTCGGGGTGGCGGCCCATCGCGCGATGCTGACCCGGCTGGCCGGCCGGAGAGCCCCGTTCGGGCCCCGCTCGGCGGCCCGGTTGTCCGATGCCGGACGGGCGGGCGCCCCGAGCTCTTTGGCGGGCCGGGCGTCGCACGGGATGGCGGGTGGTGCGCCCGGTTCGAGCAGCGGACCGCGCGTTCGGGGGTTATGCGTGAGCCTGGATCCCCGCTTCGCCTGAGCCGGACGAACCGAGGGGACGGGGTGCACGTCGGGTAGTTGTCCACAGGCTGGGCGGGCGGGGCACCGGTCGGACGGGGGCGTCAGTAGGCTCGTCGCGTGCGCGTCCTCGTTATCGGATCCGGTGCCCGCGAACACGCCCTGTGCGTGGCACTGGCAGCTGACCCTGCTGTCGAGCGTCTCGTGTGCGCTCCCGGCAACGCCGGCATCGCCGCCGTCGCCCAGATCGAGCCGGTCAAGGCGACCGATCCCTACGCGGTGGCCGCCCTGGCCCGGCAGGTCGACGCCGAGCTGGTCGTCATCGGCCCGGAGGCGCCCCTGATGGCCGGCGTCGCCGACATGGTGCGCGAAGAAGGCATCCCGGTGTTCGGCCCGGACGCCGCCGCGGCCCGCATCGAGGGGTCGAAGTCGTTCGCGAAGGCCGTCATGAGCGCGGCCCGCGTCCCGACCGCCGAGTCCCGCACCTGCGACGACGCGTCGCAGGTAGCGGCCGCGCTCGACCTCTTCGGCCCCCCGTACGTGGTGAAGGCCGACGGGCTGGCGGCGGGCAAAGGCGTGGTCGTCACCGACGACAAGGCGGCGGCGCTAGCGCACGCGCAAGACTGCGGCCGCGTCGTGATCGAAGAGTTCCTCGACGGCCCCGAGGTGTCGCTGTTCGTCGTCGCCGACGGCACGACCGCGCTCCCGCTGCTGCCCGCGCAAGACTTCAAGCGGATCGGCGACGGCGACACCGGTCCCAACACCGGCGGCATGGGCGCTTACACCCCGCTCGGCTGGCTGCCCGAAGCCTGCGTCGACGAGGTGATGCGCGACGTCGTCACGCCGACGCTCAACGACTTGGCGAGCCGGGGGACGCCGTTCGTGGGCGTCCTCTACGTGGGGTTGGCCATCACCTCGCGGGGTCCGAGGGTGATCGAGTTCAACGCCCGGTTCGGCGACCCCGAGACCCAGGTCGTCCTGGCGATGCTGGAGACGCCGCTGGCTGGGCTGCTGTTCGCGGCGGCCACCGGCAAGCTCGCGTCGCACCCCCCGCTGGCCTGGCGAGACGGCGCCGCCGTCACCGTCGTGATGGCGTCGGCCGGCTACCCGTCCGGTTCCCGCAGCGGCGACGTGATCACCGGAGCCGACCAGCCGGGCGTCCTGCACGCGGCCACCGCCCGCGACGAGGGCGGCGACTTGGTGACCAGCGGTGGCCGGGTCCTGTCGGTCACCGGGACGGGTGTCGACCTGGCCGCCGCCCGCCGTGAGGCGTACGAGAAGCTGCACCGGATCCACTTCGACGGGGCTCAGTACCGGGCCGACATCGCCGCCAAGGCCGAAGCCGCCCAGGCCGCCGTCGGGTAACCCACGACGCCGGCGCGGTCTTGCTCCCCCTGACGGCCGGCCCGACCGGCCCTGGCCGTCGGCTTTCTGCGCCCAGCCGATCGCCTTCGCGGCGGGGCGCCCCGTTGGCCTCAGTTGTCCGGTCGGTTGGGCGCTCGGTCGGTTGGGTGTTCGGTCGGTTGGGTGTTCGGTCGGTTGGGTGGCTCGGTCGGTTGGGTGGCTCGGTCGGTTGGGTGGCTCGGTCGGTTGGGTGGCTCGGTCGGTTGGGTGGCTCGGTCGGTTGGGCGCTCGGTGGTCGGGTGGCTCGGTGGTCGGGTGGGCCGGTAGCCCACTGCGTCGTCCCGGCGGCCGGGGGTCAGCGGTCTGGAAGGGCCGCCGTTGGTCGGGGGCTCCGGTTCCTCGCGGGCTTGGGGCTTCGCTTCTCCGCGCCGAGGTCCTGTGACCTAGCCGTTCGCCGCCTGTTCCCGCCGCCCCACGGTCGCGCGGTCCGTTGCACCCTCCCCGGCAGTCCGCATGCCTCGCCCTCTCCCGCCGGTTAGTCCTCATCCGTAGCGCCGTAGCGCCGTAGCGCCGTAGCGCCGTAGCGCCGTAGCGCCGTAGCGCCGTAGCGCCGTAGCGGGTTGGCGGCGTGGCCTGCCGACACTCGTGGAGCTGCGGCCGGGGCCACGGCTGAGCGGGGGCTGGCCGCGCGGCTGTCCGTTCCCTGGCGCGCTTGTGGCGTCGCCTCCTTGCTGCCCTAATGGGCCGGCGCTCTCTCTGTTGCGCTTCTGGCCTCGCGGGCCCGCTCTCTCGCGGCTCGGCGGCCAGCGCTCGGTGACCGGGTGACCACGGGCTCGGCGGCCTCCCCGGCGGCCCGCTCAAAGCTGTGACCTGGCCGCCCCGTCCATTGCGGTCCTGCTCCCGGGTGGCCGCGGTGATCGGTGGCCCGGTGGCCCGGCTCCCCACTGCCGCGGCCCCTCGCCGCCCGGTGGCACCGCTCGCCGTAAGCCTCCGCTCTGGAGCCCCGCCAGTGCCCAGTTCGTGCACAGCAGCCAATCGTTCCTACCACCGGCGGTCGTAGGAACGATTTGTTGTTGATCAGCGGTGGTGGTCGGCACAGCGGGGGCGACGATCCGTGACCACAACCCCGTCGGGCCGGCGCCCCGCTGCCTTTGGTGCAGCTGGTCCTGGCCACCCTCGTCCGCAGCCCTGCCCCCATGACCGTGCCCGTCCGCAGCCCTGCCCCCATGACCGTGCCCGTCCGCAGCCCGGCCCGATGACCGTGC
>NZ_JBITDV010000014.1:32886-301984 GCF_044454545.1 Cryptosporangium sp. NPDC051539
CCCGTTCGCGGCTCAGACCCCGGCCGTGCCCGTTCGCGGCTCAGACCCCGGCCGTGCCCGTTCGCGGCTCAGACCCCGGCCGTGCCCGTTCGCGGCTCAGACCCCGGCCGTGCCCGTTCGCGGCCTCGGCCGCGCCCAGTGGCTAGCGGACTCGGCGCCCCGCGGCATCGGCGTCCTCGCGGCCTCCGGCGTGGCGTGCGGCCTGCTCGTGGCTGCGGCCTCGGCGCCTCGCGGCCCTGCAGCTTGCCTTGGTGAAGGCGGGGGAGGATGCGCACACCTTCGCGCCGGGCAATGAGGTCGGAGGTCAACGTCGGGCGCGGCTCATCCTCACCGAGGTTCGGTCGGGCATCGGAGCGGGCCCGTCGGCGTCGGGGGTCGAACGCGCCGGCCGGGGGTGCGGCCCGGGTGACCATCGCGCGGGTCCGGTGGGGGACTCGAACGGGCGGCTCAGCCGGGCGGCGAGGTGGGTCAGGCGGCGGCGCCCGGCTTCCGAGGGCCGGCCGGGCGGCGACCGCGGCCAGCGTGAACGTCGTTCGGGTCCGCTGGGGGCTCAGGCGGGGTAGTCGGGCAAGCCGGGCGCCGCCGTCGGGCGGATCCGCTGGGGCAATCCGGGCGGCTGGCGGCGGAATGTGCCGCCGGGCACATCCGTCGTGTGGGTCCGCTGGGGGACTCGGCCGGGCGGCCGGCGGCGGGATGTATCCGCCGGGCCGTCCCCGGGTGAGTCCGCTGTGCATCTCAGGCGGGGTGGCACGGGGTGGTAGTCGGGCAAGCCGGGCGGCGGGGTGGGTCACTCGGCGGGCGCAGGCTTTCGGGGGCAGGCCGGGGCAGCGACCGGGACCGGGTTGCGTCCGGCCGCTGTGCGTCCGGCCGCTGTGCGTCCGGCCGCTGTGCGTCCGGCTCGCAGGCGGGGGAGGGCTACCGCTGAGGCCAATACCACCACGACGGCGGCGTAGCCGACGGCGGTGTCTCGGAGGCCGATCCGGGGGGCGAGCACCCCGGCGATCACGGCCGGGACGCTGAAACCGAGGTACGACACCGCGTAGACCGCACCGAAGAGGCCGGCGCGCTCGTCCGGCGGGGCGAGGGACGACAGCGACCGGAAGGCTCCCAAGAAGCCGGCACCGAAGCCCGCACCGGCGACTGCCGAGCCGACGAAGAACCCGGGTGCCGAGGCGTCCAGCAGCGCGATCAGCGAGCCGATCGTGCCAAGGGCCAGCAACCCCGCGCCGACGGTCATGACGTGGCCCGGGTCTCGCGAGCTGCCGACGATTCCGGCGATCGCACCGGCACCGGCGAGGACGGTGACGACCAGGCCGGCCACGACGTGGTTGTGCACGCCGAGAACGCCCGCCGTGAGCGACGCACCGAGCGACAAGTAAAGCCCACCCATGGCCCACGTCGCGACCAGGACCGGCGACGCGGCCAGGAACGCGGCCCGGGCCGGCCGGGGCACGCCCAGGCGCGGACGCAACGCGGCCAGCGCCCCGGGACGCCGGGCGATCGTCGTCGGCAGTGCCAGCACGAGCAGTGCGAGCAGGCCGAAGACGGCGGTGAGACCGGCGAACACTAGCGTGGTCGGCGACCCGGCGAACTGCACCAACAGACCGGACGCGAGCGCACCGAGCGCCAGCCCGGTGAGAGGGACCGCGCTGTTGATCATCGCGCCGAGGCGAGCCCGGCCGGGTGGCAGCAGGTCGACGAGGGTCGCGCTGATCGTGCCGGTGGCGGCGCCGGTGGCCAGGCCCTGCACGATCCGGGCGACGATCAGGCTGCCGAGCCCGTCGGCCTGCAAGAAGATTCCCATGCCGATCGTCTCGACGACGAGCGCGGCGAACAGGACCGGACGTCGGCCGAGATAATCCGAGAGCCGGCCGACGGTGACCAGCGCAACCAGCAGCGCCACCACGTACACGGCGAAGACGACCGTCAGCATCGGCGTCGAGAAGCCCCATTTGGCCTGGTAGACGACGTACAACGGCGACGGGGCGCTGGCCGCGGCCATGAACATGAACAGCGCGAGCGCGACGAGCCAGAAGCCCAGAATGCGCCGAGGCACGGGACCCTCCTTAACCGTTCCAAGATTCTCGAACAGAAGGAACGCTACGTCGGCGTTCTCAACTGTTCAAGTATTCTGGAACCATGGCCGAACGTGAACTCGCCCACCCGGAGGCTGCGAACCTCGTCCTCACCGACGTGCTGTTCGCGCTGAGTGACCCGTCGAGGCTGGCGATCGTCCGGCAACTCGCAGACGGGCCGATGGAGACGGTGGGCTGCCAGACGCTCGGCGGCGAGATCCCCAAGTCGACCCGGTCGCACTACCTCAAGACACTGCGCGAGGCCGGCATCATCCGGAACGTCGCCCATGGGCGCGAACGCCTGGTCAGCCTGCGCCGCGACGACCTCGACGACCGCTTCCCCGGTTTGCTCGCCTCGGTTCTGGCGGTGGAGGCGACCGCGAGCACACGCTGAGCCAGGGCGCGGACGAGGCGCCCCGGCTCAGCGGCTCACGTACTCCAGACCCGGACCTTGCCGTCGGTCTCGGCGGCGGCGAGGTACTTGCCGGTGGGGCTGAACGCCATCGAGTCGACGAATCGGAAGTCGCCCGGCGGTGGGTTGCCGACCGGCTGGAGCGTCTGCGGGTCGTAGAGACGAACCGGGCCGGCGATGCTGGCGCTGGCGAGCATCTTGCCGTCGGGCCGGAACGCGAACGCACCGATCGAATCGGTCTTCGGCGCCTTCAACGTCTTTCCCGTACGCGCGTCCCACATGTGCAATCCGGACGCACTCACGGTGGCGACCACCCGGCCGTCCGGGCGGTAGACGAGTTCGTCGCCGACCGTGCCGACGGTTGTGGACGGCGAATCCGCCTGCCGAATGCGTTCGTGCGACTCGACGTCGAAGAACGCGACCGAACCGTCGTCCGACAGCGTGGCGAGCATTTTGCCGTTCGGGCTGAACACCACTCCGGTCGCCGCGACTTTGTACGTCGACCCTTCCGGAGCGGTCGTGATCGGGTCGCCGATCTGCTGCCCGTTGGACGCGTCCCAGAGCCGGACGGTGCCGTCCGCGCTCGCGGTCGCCACCGACTTGCGGTCGGGCGAGAACGACACGCCGTTGATGACGCCCATCCGGCCGGCGCCGAACGGTTTCCTGACCAGCTTGCCGGTGTCGAGGTTCCAGATCTCGACCGAGCCGCGCATACCGCCTGCGACCAGCCGTTTCCCGTCCGTACTGAAATCGAGGGACCGGAGGTCCTGGGCGCTGGACGTCATCGCGCCCATCGTCGAGTCGAAGCGCGCGAGCCGGGACTTGCGGCCGACCTTGAACAGCGTGATCGTGCCGTCGGTGTTGGCGGTGGCGAAGAGGTCGCCGTACTGACGGTCGAACTTGATGTCGTTCGCCTTGACGTCGACGTCGGCCGCGACCTTCCAGGTCGGTCCGAACGGCGAGGGCGAGGGGGAGGGGGCCACGGTCGGCGTTCCGGATTTGCTCGCCTTCGGATAGGCGAGAACCGCAGCTGCTGCGATACCGATGATAAGAAGTACTGCCGCACCGCCGAGAATCCAGCTCCAGCTGGAACGTTTTACCGGTGGTTCGTCCAAATCGACGAATTCCGGGTCTTCTTCTCCGGCCAGCAGTGCCTGAATGCGTGCTGCGAACGCGTGGTCGCGGTCCAATTCGAATTGGAGCGTTCGAATTGCCTCGTCTTTGGCGTCGTCGTCCGTCGGTTGCTCGGTCATTCGCTGATAGGCCCCGCGTCCTACGTCACTGAGAAGCAAGCGATCGGTAACCACCCTGATCAGCGGTTCCGATGCGTCGTTGAGTTCCACTTCTGCCGGGTTCGCGTCCCCTCGCGCCAAACGACTGGTTATCACCTCGATAGCCTGAGATGCGGGGGCGGCCTCCACGGCGGTTCTCCTTGTGGCAGAAGTGCGCTCGGCGGCCGTGGATCGGGCCGGGCGGAACTACCGGGAGAGTAACCCGCGAACCTGTCCCGCAGGCTGCGCTCAGCGCATTTCTGTGCTTACGGATGATGTCGGTTTTCGGCAGTGACGGTCGTCGCATTTCCGGGTGGCTGCCGAATTCCGACGAATACCGCAATCTCTCTTACAGGACGCGGAGCCCAACGGCGAGGGCCTGCTCGATCTCGGCGGCGGCCCGGACGAACCCGGCCTCGGGGCCGCCGACCGGGTCAGCGATGTCGAGGTCGGGTGGTAGGTCCGGAGAACCGGCCCGGACCAGGTACGGGAGGGCGTCGAGCCGGTCGGCCAAGTGCTCGCCCGGTACGTCGGCCGGGCCGGCGTCGGCGAGGCGCCAGGCCAGCTCCCGGAGCGTGAACACGTGCGCGTCGCGGACGAGGGTCAGGACGTGGGCGCGGTGCCCGCGGTCGGCGGTGAGCACGAGCGACGATCGCCGGACCATCAACGGCGTGAGCGGCCGGGACGAGTGCCCGGCCGCATCGACGCCCCGTCGGGCCAGCTCGGCGGCGGCCTCCGGCCAGATCGGACGCCCGGGCATGGCGTGCGTGCCCGCGCTGGTCACGGGTATCGCGTCCGCCGCTCGGCCGAAGCGGGCGTACAGAGCCGCCCGCATCAGCCGTTCGGCGAACGGGGACCGGATCTGGTTGGCCGTGCAGACGAAGAGGATGCCACCCATACGCACAGTCAACTAGTTCACGGGCGTCTCGGACCAGGTGCCGTCGTCGTTGACCGTGATGCGGTAGGCGAGGTTCTCGCCGTCGTCGAACGCGATCTGGCATTCGTAGAAGCCGGTGCCGTCGGGGTCGACGGACTCCTCGGTGCACGCGGCGTCGTTGACCGCGACCCCGGCGGCGCTGCTGGCCTCGAGCTCCTGTTCGAGTTGAGTGGTGGTCATGATCGTCGAGACGGACTTGAGGTACGCCGGCAGTTCGATGGCGACGAACAGGCCGAACACGAGCGTCCAGATCGCGAAGCTGCCGACCAGGGCGCCGACGAAGACGCCCCAATAGCGGCCGACGGGCAGCCCGAGGGCGCGCGCGTCGCCGGCGCGGCGGGCGGCCGAGATCGCGCCGAAGATGCCGAAGAAGACGGTGAAAACGGCGACCGGCCAGGCCTTGGGGCCGTCGAAGAGCGGCGGTACCTGGGGCCAGGGCGCGTTGGGGAACGCGTAGCCGGGCGGGTCGAAGGTCGGGACGGCCCCGGGCGGGATGCTCGGCCGCCCGTAGCCGGGCGGGTACGCGGCGGCTCCCCGGTCCCAACCGTCAGAGCCCCCGGCGGCCACCGTCGGCGACGCGGCCACCTTCGGCGGCACTGCCGCCGACCCCCTGATCCGAACCGCCGGCGAAACCGGCGCCACCGCCGCCACGACGGCCGGCGAAACCGGCGCGACGGCCGCCACGACGGCCGGCGAAACCGGCGCCACGGCGGGCGGCACCGGCACCACTGCCGGCAGAGCCGACGAGTCGGCGTCCACCAACCCCAAGAACTCCGGGGCAACAACGTCAACGGGCACCTGCCCAGAAGCGGCGGCAGAAGAAGCGGCGGCCGCGTCCGCGGGGAGGGCGAGCGGCTCGGGCGCGGCGGGCGTCGTCATGAAAACTCCAAGGAGCGTCGGGGTCGCCCCCTCGATTTCGACGCCCGCATCCCGAACCCACGCTGTTCCGGCCGCCCGCACCCGGCCCGCACCTCTACCACTCCCACCTGCGCAATCGCTCAACCCACCCGCCGCCACGCCGATGAACACGACATGCGAAGGCGACGGCGAATGACGGTGCTAGCCGCGGCCACGCTCGGACTGGCCACGCTCGGCGCCGGTGCGCCGACCTCCGACACGCTCGGTTACGCGTTCACCAAGACCGAAGCCACCGCCCTCGTGAGCCTCGCCGCCGCGACCCCCGACGCCCAGCGCACGCTCGTCCGCGGCCGAACTCTGTTCACCGCCCCCGGCAGTTCCGCCGCCGTCGCGCTCGGGAAGACCCCGAAGTCGCAGGCCCGCGACCGCACGCTGCTGAGCAAGATCGCCACCCAGCCCCAAGCGGTCTGGTTCGGCGACTGGCTCACCCCGGCCAAGGCCCGCACCCAGGCCGCGTCCCTGGTCGCGGCGGCCAGGAAGAAGAACAACGCGCTGCTGCCGGTCGTCCTCTACAACATCCCGTTCCGCGACTGCCACGGGTACTCCGCCGGTGGCGCGAAGAGCGACTACGCCTACCGGGCCTGGATCGACCAGGTCTCGGCCGGCCTGGCCGGCGGCCGGGTGGCGGTCGTCCTCGAACCGGACGCGCTCCCGCACCTCGACTGCCTCACTGCCGCCCGCCAATCCGCCCGCCTGGCGATGCTCCGGTACGCGGTCTCCCGCCTCACGTCCAAATCCGGCATCGCCGTCTACCTCGACGCCGGCCACAGTGCGTTCAAACCGGCCGCCACGATGGCCACCCGACTCGAGCAGGCCGGTCTCGACCAGACCGCGGGCTTCGCGCTCAACGTCGCGAACTTCCGCACCACCGACGGTGAGCTCGACTACGGCCGTCAGATCTCCGACGCCTCCGACGGCGCCCACTTCGTGATCGACGTCAGCCGCAACGGCAACGGGCCCTGGACCGGCACCCAGGCCTGGTGCAATCCGCCTGGCCGCGCGCTCGGCCCGCGTCCGACCACGACCACGAACGACCCGCTGCTCGACGCGTCGCTGTGGATCAAGACGATCGGCCTCTCCGACGGGGCCTGCCGCCTCGGCGCTCCCAAGGCCGGCGTCTGGTGGCAGGCCTACGCGATCGGTTTGGCCTCCCGCGCGCACTGGTGAATCGTGGTCCGGAGGAATTCCTGCTCCGCCGCGTTCGAGGTGCGCGCCAGCGCCGCCCGGTAGGCGTCCACCGCCTCACCGGCGCGGCCGAGACGGCGCAGCAGATCGGCACGGACGGCGTGGAACAGGTAGTACTCGCCCAGCGGCTGGCCGTCCACGAGTTCCAACGCCACCGCGGGACCGTCGACCTCAGCCACCGCGACCGCGCGGTTGAGCGCGACGACCGGCGTCGGGGTCATCGTCATCAGCTGGTCGTAGAGCCGCCGGATCTGCGTCCAGTCGGGTGACGGTCCGTCGCTGTGTACGGCGGCGATCGCCGCCTGCACCTGGTAGGGCCCGGGCTGCCCCCGGCGCAGGCACTGGCGCACCAGCCCGTGGCCCTCGGCCACCAGTTCCGCGTCCCACGCCGAACGGTCCTGTTCGGTGATGCGGACGAGACACCCGCCGGCATCCGTGCGGGCCGGACGACGGGCCTCGGCCAGCAGCATCAGCGCGAGCAACCCACGGGCCTCGGGCTCGTCCGGCATCAGCTCGACCAGCAGCCGCCCGAGCCGGATCGCCTCCGCGCTCAGTTCGTCGCGCACCAGCGCCGTGTAGCCCTCGTTGAACACGAGGTAGACCACGGCCAGCACCCCGCGCAGACGGTCGGGGAGGTCTGCTTCACGTGGAACGCGGTACGGGATCCGGGCCGCGGCGATCTTCTTCTTCGCCCGGGTGATGCGGGCGGCCATCGTCGGCTCCGGCACCAGGAACGCGCGGGCGATCTCGGGTGTGGTCAGCCCGCCGAGCAGCCGCAACGTCAGCGCGACCCGAGCGGCGGGTGCGAGCGCCGGGTGGCAGCACGTGAAGATCAGACGCAGACGGTCGTCCTGCACCGCTCCCACCTCCTCGGACGGCGACTCGTCGGTCAGCAGCACCGCGGCGCGCTGCCGGGCGTACCGCGTGCTCTCCCGCCGCAACCGGTCGATGGCCCGGTTGCGGGCCGTGGTGATCAGCCAGCCGGCCGGGCTCGGCGGAACCCCGTCGCCGGGCCACTTCTCCAGCGCCGCCGCGAACGCGTCCTGAGCGCACTCCTCGGCGAGGTCGACGTCACCGCAGACGCGGACGAGCACGGACACCACCCGCCCGTACTCCGCCCGGTAGACGGTGTCGAGGACGGTCAGGAGTCGACCCGGAAGAACGGGCGGACCTCGATCGGGAGGCCGATCGTCGCGACCGTGCGGCGGCCCCAGCGCAAGGCCTCGTCCAGGTCGTCGACCTCGATGATCGTGAACCCGCCGAGGTACTCCTTGGCCTCGATGAACGGGCCGTCGGTGAGCAGCACCTCGTCGCTGGAGAGCGTGCCGTCGGGCCGGAGGGTGCCGGTCGTCGTCAGCACGGTCGCGGTTTCGGGCGCCTCCAGTCCACCGGAGAACACCCACGCTCCGGCGTCTTTCATGTCCTGCTGGAGCTTGCCGAGGTTCTGCATGATGCCGTCGAGCGTCTCCGGCGACGGCTGCTCGCCGCCCGCGGGCTGGTAGACGCTGAGCAGGTACTGGGCCATGTCGGTCTCCGTCCGGTGGAAGTACTGCTTAGACGAACGGCGCCGCCCCGAATCGACAGGCCTCTTGCGGCGCGTCCCTGCTACCCACTTACATGACCATCATGAGCGCTCCGGACGTCGAGACGCCGATCAGTGCCCTGGCCCGCATCGATCACGCGGAGGCCATGGACCTCACGGTCACCGAGCACGACCGCTTCCACACGCTGATCGCCGGCCTCGATCCGGGCGAGTGGGCCTGCGTCACCGACTACCAGGACCGGGACGTCCGGACGACGGTCGTGCAGGTGCTGGGGTCGGCGTACGCGCAGGCCTCACCGCGGGAACTGGTCCGTCAGGTCCGGGCCGGACGCCGCAGCGGGAAAAAGCGCTGGCGCGACCGGGCCGACGCCGCTCAGCTCGCCGACGGGGCGAAACTGCTTCCGGAGGCACTCCCGGATCTCTGGGCGGCCGCATCCTATCGGGCACTGCACGCTCGCCAGCGCATCCCGTCGTTCGTCCAGGGATTACGGATCCTGCCGTTGGGTCAGGTCGGCGGCGTGAAGTTCGGATGGAAGCCGGTCGAGTACCTGTACGGCACGGGGTTCACCCGCAACGTCTGGATGCACCGGCTCGACATCGCCCGCGCGATCGGACGCGATCCGCAGACCAGTCCGGAGCACGACGGGCGGATCATCGCCGATCTGGTGGCCGAGTGGGCCACCACCCACCGTGAGCGGTTCACGCTGCGCCTGACCGGCAGCGCCGGCGGCAAGTTCGTCCGCGACCCCGGTGACCCGGGCGAGATCGTCGAACTCGACGCGGTCGACTTCGCCCGCACCCTCACCGGCCGCATCACCGGCGAAGGCGTGCTCCGTCACCCCTTACCACTGGCCTGAGCCCAGCGGCCGGTCCCAGTTCCTCCGCGGGACGGATGGGGCGGGTGATAACGGTGGGAAGCACCTACTTAAGGCAACCTAGTTTGTCCGTGAAATCAATGCTTGGCGGGCTAAACCAGTCTGGGATCCGCCTAACGTCCCGAATGAGGGTGTAAGGGTCGCGCACTTGGTGGGGGAACCGATGCGGATGATCGCCGGACGTTACGAATTGCAACGCGAGTTGGGCGCAGGCGGTATGGGGGCCGTCTGGCTCGGCCGGGACCAACTGCTGCGGCGGTCGGTGGCGATCAAAGAGGTGCGCCTGGCACCGATGGACTCCGCCGGCGCGACGCGACTGACCGCCGCCGGGTTCGCGGAGGCCCGGACGGTCGCGGCACTGAGCCACACGCACATCGTCCCGGTTTACGACGTGGTCGAGCATCGGAGCCGGCCGTGGATAGTGATGCTGGCGGTCGAAGGCCCGACGCTGCAGCAGCGGGTGGTCGCCGACGGGCCGCTGGACGTCGGCACGGTCGCCCGGATCGGCGACGGCCTCGCCCAGGCACTGGACACCGCTCATCGGCAGGGCATCATCCACCGCGACGTGAAGCCGGCGAACGTGCTGCTGTCCCAGGACGACCACCCCTGGCTCACCGACTTCGGGATCGCGCAGTGGCACGGAGCCCGCGAAGACGGCGAGACCTGCCACGCAGCCAAGGGCAGCGCCGGGTACGCGGCTCCCGAGCAGGTCAAGGGCGACCCACCAGTGCCCGCCGTCGACGTGTTCGGCCTCGGCGCGACGCTGTACTACGCGGTCGAGGGCGAGCACGCGTTCACCGGTGAGGATCCCTGGGCCACGCTGATGGCACCCGCGTGCGGGACGGCGCGGAAGCCGGAACGGGCCGGCTGGCTGGGGCCGGTGCTGCTGCGGATGATGGCTCGCAACCCCGAGGACCGCCTGACGCTCGCTCAGGTCAGGCAGGCTCTCGCGGCCCGGGGGATCCCGGGCCGGCGCTGTTTCGCCCGGCTTCGTCGTCGGTGACCCACCGTGCTTCTGCGGTAATGTTGCCGGGCAACCGCGCCGTGGTGAAGCGAGGAAGCCGGATGCCCGACGAAGGCCGTGGCCAACCGTCCGCGAGCTATCGCAGCCCCGATGGCCGGAACGTGCTGGCGATGCGTCTGTCGGAGCTGGCCCGTGAACTCCAGGCCGACGATCCGGAGCAGACTCTGCACGACATCGTCGTCGCCGCGGTCGAGACCGTCCCGGGTGCCGTCCACGCCGGCATCTCCGAGGTCGAAAGCCGGCGCGAGGTGCACACCGCCGCCGCCACCGACGACCTTGTCCGGGGGGTCGATCAGGCCCAGTACGACACCGCCGAGGGGCCCTGCCTGACCGCGCTCTTCGACCAGCGCACGATCCGGGTCGCCGACACCGAAGCCGAGTCCCGGTGGCCGACGTTCATCGGCAAAGCCGCCGACCTCGGCGTCCGCAGCATGTTGTCGTTCCAGTTGTACGTGGCGCGCGACAACCTCGGCGCGCTGAACCTGTACGCGTGGGAGCCGCATGCGTTCTCGGACGAGTCGGAGGACGTGGGGCTGCTGTTCGCCGCGCACGCGGCGGTCGCGATGGCAGACGCCCGCAAGGTGCAGCAGCTCTCGCTCGCGGTCAGCGCCCGTGACCTGATCGGCCAGGCCAAGGGCATTCTCATGGAGCGGCACAAGGTCACCGGCGATCAGGCGTTCGCCCTGCTCGTGCGGGCCAGCCAGCACACCAACGTCAAGCTGGTCGAGATCGCCCGCGAGCTCACCGAGACCGGCGAGCTGGCGCGCTAGGGCAGTAGCCCGGTGATCTGCAGTATCCGGAGCACGGTCGGCTGCGGGTTCACCAGCTCCATCGCCGACCCCAGTGCTGCCGCCGACGCCCGCGCCCGCACCAGCGCGGTGACGCCACGCCCGTCGATGAACCGCACATCGGAGAGGTCGATCGTGATCGGCACCAGCGGTACCAGCGCGTCCTCGACCGCGGTCACGACGTCTCCGGCTGTCGCCATGTCGATCTCGCCGTGTAGTGCGACCTGGACAGAATCCGTGTTCGAGCGGTTCTGGTGCAGTGAGGCCATTGGGGTGGTCCCTCGCTCTAGATGCCGACCACCAACCCACGTCAGCTGAAGGTAGCGACCGTCAGCTGAACCGTAACAGCGTTACTACTCGAGCGCAGTACGCGAGGGCGTCACGGTTGCGACCAATGCCCGATGGTCGCCCACCGGGAGGATTCGCGTGCGCAACGACTCCACGGTCAGCCCCTGGGTGATCACGTAGTCGATCGTCCGATCCGGGTGCCGCAGCGGGAACGTGTTCAGCCCGGCCGTCGCGCTCCAGCCGGCGTCCTCCACGGCCGGTACCACCACCGACGGCGGCAGGTTGAGATCTCCCATCAGCAGGTGTGGACCCGGCCGACGGCGCAGCACGTCGAGCACGGCCGCGAGCTGGATCTCGGCCAGTGCAGGCCGGAAGTCGAGGTGCGTGACCCCCACCGACAGCGTTTCGCCGGCGGTGTGCACGTGCGCGAGGACGGCCACTCGTTGCTCGGCGCCCTCGTACCGGGACGTCTGCGGCAGGATCACGACCTCGCGATCCCCTAGATCACCGTCGACCAGCAGCGCGTTGCCGTACTCGCCGCCCTCCATCTCCATCGCGGCGCCGAAGCAGGACTGCATCCCGGTCTGTTCGGCGGCGAGCGCGGTCAGGTCGGTACCCCCCGAGCGGGTCGTGCACCGGTCGACCTCCTGCAGCGCGATCACCGATGCGCCGAGCTCCGCGCAGGCCTTCCCGAGCAGTTGCGGTTCGACCGTCCCCTCTTCGGTCCGCGCGTGCTGAATGTTGAACGTTGCGACCGTGACCATGGGGATGCCCCTTTCTTCTGACCCTCCTGCCCGGCTTACCCCACACTGGCGGGACACATGTTTCACCCGCTGGGCGGGTAGCGATCTGGCAATTCATCCGGCAGAGAGAGGACACGATGACCCTGCCGTATCCCACGCTGCCCGGCGACGTCGACCGCGCCGTGGCCGACGACCACGCCGCCGTGCTGCGTTTGCTCGAGCACCTGGAGACCGGCTCCGGCTACCGCCGGACCCTCGCCGACCAGCTGATTCGCCGTTGTTCGCTGATCTTCGCCGGCATGGATCAGGTGATCCTGCCCGAACTGCAAAGACATTCTGATTACGCCGGGCCGGTCACCACCGCCGGCGCGCTCGCCACCGCAGGGCCCGGCGCCGCGGTCGAACCTGTTTCTCCTCCCCGGGGAGGACCCAGCACGATCGCCCCCGATGTGATCGTTCCGGCCGCTCCTCGGCCGATCGCCACGATCCTCGACGAGGTGCGGGCGGGGCAGCACGCCAGCAAGGAGCGGCTCGCGGTGCTGGACGCCGCGGAGCCGGGTGAACCGGAGTTCGAGCAAGCGCTCCTCCGGCTGATCGAGGGCACCCGCGTGCACGTCGCTCAGATCGAGGGCGAGTTGCTGCCTGCGCTGCGAGGAGCAGGCGCCGACGTGCAGGCGCTCGGCCGGGACTACTACGAGGCCCGGCGTTCCGCCCCCGCACACGTCAACCCGGACGGAGCCGGGCCGTCGCGACTGGTGGCCGCCGTGACGTCGGTGTTCGACGGGCTCCTCGGTGACAAGTCGTCCGAGCGGGACGAACTGCTGGCCACCGATGCGTCCGGCCTGCTGGATCACGACGCCCAATTGGTGGTGGACGCGTACGCGCGGCTCGAGCCGCGCTCGCCCGACCTGTTGACGCCCGCGGAGGCACGCCAGCAACCGACGTTCCGGAACGTCGTGTCGGCGCCGGTGCCCGACCCGGCCGAGCGCCGGACGATCGACGGCGTGCCGGTGGTGGTGTTCCGTCCGGCCGGAGTCGAGGCGACGCTGCCGGTGGTCGTGTTCGCGCACGGTGGGGGCGGAGTCGTCGGGGTCGCGGAGAACACGACCGCGCAGGCGCTCTGCGATCAGCTGGACTGCGTCGTGCTGAGCGTGGACTACCGGCTCGCGCCGGAGCACCCGTTCCCGGCCGGGCACGACGACGTGCGGGCCGTGCTGGAGTGGGCGCTGGCGAACGCCGCCGACCTGGGCGGGGATCCGCTGCAGGTCGTCGCGGCCGGTGAGTCGATGGGAGCGAACATGGTGGCGTCGGCGTGCCTGGCGATGCCGCCGGGGCTGCGTCCGGTGGCCCAGCTGTTGATCACGCCGGTGACGACCGCGTCGCAGGACACGGCGTCCATGCTGGACTCCGCCGATGCGGCGCTGCTCGACCGGCCGGCGATCGACTGGTTCCTGATGCACCTGTTCGCCGACCCGGCGGACGCGCTCGACCCGCGGTTCGCGCTGCTCGACGCGCCGGCGCAGACGCTCGCGGCCGCGCCGCCGACGCACGTGATCACCGCCGACCGGGATCCGCTGCGCGACCAGGGTGAGCTGTTCGCGGCGCGACTGGCCGAAGCCGGTGTCCCGGCCACCGTCAGCCGCTACCCCGGCGTCCCGCACACGTTCTTCGGCCTGGGCGCCGACGTCCAAGCCAGCGTTCAAGCCCAACTGGACACCGCAGAACTCCTGCGCCCTCACCTAGCCTGAGCAGGGCACCGCGGCGGCCCAGTTGCTCTGACCCGGGCCGCCCACTTAACGACCGCCGGCGCGCAGGACTTCGATGAAGGTCCGGATGAAGACCTTGACGTCGAGCCAGAGGGACCAGTTCTCGATGTAGTAGTTGTCGAAGCGGGCCCGGTCGGAGATCGGGGTGTCGCCGCGCAAGCCACTGACCTGTGCGAGACCGGTCAACCCGGCCGGCACCCGGTGCCGGTAGGCGTAACGCCGGTGCTCGGCCGAGAACCGCTCGACGAAGAACGGACGCTCCGGACGCGGCCCGACGATCGTCATGTCGCCCCGCAGGATGTTCCAGAGCTGCGGCAACTCGTCCATCGACGTCCGGCGCAGCACCTTGCCGACCGGGCCGACCCGGTTGTCTTGCGCGATCGACCAGTTCGTCGCCGACTCGGCCTCGTTCACCGGCCGCATCGACCGGAACTTGTAGAGGATGAACGGACGCCCGGCGAGCCCGATGCGCTGCTGCTTGAACAGCACGCCCGGCCCGCCCTCGAGGCGGACGGCCAGCGCGGCGAGCGCCAGCACCGGGCTCACCAGGATCAGCGCGACCGACGCGAACAACAGGTCGACACCGCGCTTCACCAGCCACATCGGGCCGTTGAGCCGAGGCTGGCGGATCCGCATGATCGGGATCGCGCCGATGTGGTCGGGCAGCCCGGTCTGGGTGTGGAACTCCCGCATCCGCGGGACGACGAGCAGGTCGCAGCGGGCGGCCCGGGGGCGACGCACCAGATCGACCAGGCGGGCGTCGTCGGACGTGTCGGCGACGAGCAGGACGTCGGCGCCAGTGACCCGGATCGCGTTGTCGAGCTGGTCGAGCCCACCGCGCCACGGCACGTCGACTCCGGCGACCGGGCCGGCGTCGCTGACGTGCGCGACGACCCGCAGCCCGTACTGGGGGTAGCGCTTGAGCAGGTCGGTGAGCTCGATCGCGGCCTCGCCGGTGCCGACCAGCACCGTGCCGTGCGCGACCAGCCGGGCCCGGCGTCCGAGCAGGATGACCTGGCCGGTGAAGAAGCGCCCCAGGATCACCAGGCCGATCGCTGCGGTCGCGGCCCGCAGGAAGTTGCCGAGGATGATCGTGTCTTCGTGCCGCAGCGCGGTGATCACGGCGACGATCGCCGCCGCGGTCAACAGACGGCCGACCAGCATCGGCAGTTCGTCGAGGATGCTCAGGTGCAGCCGGGCGCGGTAGCGGCCACCGGTCGCGAACAGCGCGACGCTCAGCACGGCCATCGAGAGGACGGCCTTGAAGTTGCCCGGCGACCAGACGGCCGGGATCGACAGCATGACGAGGTCGATCGGTAAGACGAGGTACCAGGCCTTCAGATGCGGCGTCAGGCGCCGCAGGTTCCGCTTGATCGGGCCCGCCGCCGGACGCGATGGGGCGGAGGGCTCGATGAGCTCGCCGGATGGATCGACGTCGACTTCGACGTCGATCACCGGGTGTTCGCCAGTCGCCTGCGCCATTTCCCACCCCTGGAAAACCGGTCCGACAATTCGGAACACGCACGAAGCACGTGCGCAATGTTCGAGTACGTAATGCACCGATTACGCTGTGACGCGTAATGATGCCGTCACAATTCGTTCGATTTGGTAGTTCGCCCTGCGCCGACAATACGTGGCTCGGCGCCTGACTTCCATTCTCGGGCTGTGACCAGGCTAAATTGTCATGAGGCGGGTTGACCGTCGGCTATCTGACTATGTTTCTGGCCGCTCGGATGAGAGTTCCACTCCGGACGGATGGTTTGTGTTACCGGAGCGTGACGGATCGTCATCACCGCTGCCTGGCGTCGCCCGACTGACCGCTATGCGTAGATGATGCTAGTTGCTTCCGCGGGTTACGCTGTCGGATCGTGCTGCTCGGAAACCCTCTACAGCCCGTTCTGCGGCACTTTCCCAGGACAATTCGCTCTTCATGAACTCGTATCCCCCGATCCCCATCCGTTCCGCATCGGCGGGAGAGGAAAGAAGGGCAAGAAGAGCTTCGGCGAATCCGTCCGGAGTGGGCTGGGCGAGCAATCCGGTCTGGCCGGCGATCACGACATCGCGCATCGAGCCGACGTCGGTCGCGACCACCGGCCGGGCGAACGTATACGCCATATGCACAACACCGCTGATATTGACGATTTCGTAAGGAAGTGCGACGACTCGCGCGCCGGCGAACAGCACCGGCACGTCTTCCATCGCCACGTATCCCGGCCGCAAATCGACCCCGGGGATGTCGGCGGCCTGCTTGACCACCGCGGCCAGGTCCATGTCGGCCATCACCGGGCCGGCCACGACCAGCTCGGCGTCCGGCCGTTCGGCGCGGATCTTGGCGAACGCGCTGAGGAGCATCGGGATGTTCTTGTAGCGCGTCCAGGTGCCGAAGAACACGATCCGCGGCGGGGTCGTGCTCGCGCCAGGCGTCTGCGCGGCTTCCTCGGCGAACGCGGAGTACTCGCCGTGCCCGATCACCGCGGTACGCCGTACCTCGGGGTACGCCTTGACCAGGTCGTCACGCGGGCCGGGGCCTAGCGTCAGGACGAGGTCGAACGACTGGTAAGCGGCCCGTAGCGCCCGCTGCGTCGTCGGGTCGGACTTCTCGACGCTGTCGGAGTCGCCGCTGACGTCGTACGGCGTCGGGTTGTGGGCGACCTCGCCGAGGATCGTCCCTGGCCGCTTGCGCTTCGCCAGACGGACGGCGAACCAGCTGTCGAGCGCGAACCGCATCTCGCCGAGCAGCACGGCGTCCGGACGCTCGTGACGCACGTAGCGGACCAGCTTCATCCACGAGTACGTGAGCCGGGCGGCACGGAACACCCGGCGGATCTTGCGGAAGACGTTGGCCTCGCCGGTATCGGCGCCGGGATGCCAGGTCGGGAAGTAGGAACGGACTGTGAAACCGGGCACTTTCGTCGACAACTCGGGGTCCGGGCCGGTGAGCAGCGTCACGTCGTGCCCGAGCGAGGCCAGTGCCTCACCGAGCATGAAGTTGAACTGGAACATGCCCCCGCTGGGGAGGAACTCCACCAGGACGATCGTCAGCGGTGCGGAGTCGGAAGCTTCGTTCGACGTTGCTCCGACGGCATTGCTAGCGGTCACGAAAACAGAACTCTCTCGTTCGTGGTGTCGGACTCGGTGTCGGTCTTCGTCGACGCGGCGTCGGTAGTGGTCTGGTCGGCGGCCTTCTTCTCGGCCGAGAAGCCGTTGGTCACCGGCTTGGCAGTGCCCTTCGCGGTCGGACGCTTGGCCGGCGCGGGCGGCGCGACCGTCGGCGACGTCACCGTCGGCGCGGCCACGCTCGGCGGGACGACCACCGGGGTGGTCACCGTCTGCGTGGTGGCCGACTGGGCGGCCGCGGTCGCGGCGGCCGCGTTCGCGGGGCTCGCCGTGGCGGGGCTCGCGGCGTTCATCGGGGCGGCGGTACCGGTGGCCGGGACACCGGCCGAGTAGGCCGGGCGGCGCAGCGGCCGACGCTTGGACCGGCGAGCCTGCAGCACCTGGTAGGCGGCCTGCTGGACGGCGAGCGCGACGGCCAGCGCAGCGATCACGGTGCCGGCCAGGACGACCCAGGTCGCGGTACCGGCGGCGTAGGCGGTGCCCTCGGCCGGGCGCACCTGGCTGGCCGTGTACGGCTTGATCATCGACTGGAGGTACGCGCCGCTGAGCGCGGCCGTACGGTCGGCGAGCTGCTCGGCGACCTCGGGAGAACTGGCCTCGGCGTCGATCAGCAGTACGGAAGTGGACGGGACGACCGTGACCGTGACCGTGGTGTCTTCGGCCTCCGACGCCGAGAGGCCCAGCGCCTTCTCGGCCTCGGTCTCGAACCGGCCGCTCTGCGCGACCTCGGCCATCGTGGCGGTGACCTGACCCCGGCTGAGCGTCTCCAGGAAGCTGGCCTGGGACTGGGCGTCCAGAGTGCTCGCGGGGAGGACGATCAGCGAGGTCTCCGCCTTGTAGCGTCCCTGCTGCGTCAGCGCGAATGCCACACCGGCGACCAGCACGAGTAGTGCCGCGACGGCAGCGATCTGCAAGCTGCGCCGCAGCGGCTGGAAATCACTCACTTGACGTCCCATCTTCGGTGCTCGGCTGCGCCCTGCGTGCCCGGCTACGTGTCTTAGTCAGCACTGACCGGTAAGCAGCCGCAAGTCGAGCACTAAGTATTGGCAGGTCATGCCGCTCCTCGGCTCGTTTTCGGGCAGCTGCTCCCATCGCCTGACGCCGTTCTTTCGACGTCAGGACGTCTTCCAGTGCCGCGGTGAGCGCGGACACGTCACCCGGCTCGACGACCCGGCCTTCAACGCCGTCCCGGATCATCGTCGGTACCGCACCGATCGCGGTGGCCACGACCGGTAGGCCGCTGGCCATCGCTTCGAGAATGGCCATCGGCTGGCCCTCAAGATAGGACGGGAGCACAAACACGTCGCTGTGACGCAGGCGTGCGCGGACCTGTTCACCGTACTCCGGACCCACAGCCGAGTCCGACAGGCCCGCTTCGTCCAATGCTGCGGTGACCCGCGCATATTCGTCATCTGGTGTCGGGCCTTGTCCGCCGATCAACACCAACTTGTACGGAACACCCCGCTCGCGCAGGGCGGCGCCGGCCGCGGCCAGCTCCGCGACGCCCTTGCGGGCGCACACCACGCCGACGAACAGCACGGTGGGGACGTCGGCTTCGAGCCGCGCGAGGTCGAAGCTGCTGACCTCCACCGCGTTGTCGACGGTCTCGACACGGGTCTTGGGCAGGATCTGCTGCAGCGTCCGGGTGCCGGCGTCGGAGACCGTGAGCACCAGCGCGCTCACCCCGACCATCCGCAGGATCCGCCGGTCGCGGGCGCTGTAGTCGGCGACCTCGGGCCGACCGGCGTTGCCGACGGCCGAGTGGCAGTGTGCGATGACACCGCGGGTGCCGGCCCTGGCCGCGAGGCAGAGCGCGGCGGCCCGGATCGTCGGCAGACCGGGGTCGGCGACGAGCTGGACGTGCATGATGTCGGCCTTGCGGGCCGCTTTGTACGTCTTCCAGGCGTCCGACAGTGCGTGCGTGATGTTGGAGAACACCAGCTTGCCGCCCTGCCGGGTGGCCGTGCGCGCGGTGTTCAGCAGCTGGACGTCGAAGTCGGCGGCCAGACGGGGGTCGGCGGTGATCGTCTCGGCGAACGTGGCGATGCCACCCCGCATCGGGGCGGCCTCCGCGACGACGACGACACGGGGCCGGGCCGGAGCGGTCACGCCACGGTCCCGACCGAGCGGTCTGCCGCGGCCTGCTCGTAGAGCCCGCGTAGCTGTTTCGCCCAGTTAACGGCGTCGAAATTTTGCTCGACGTGTGAACGGGCGGTTACGCCCATCGCGGCCCGGCGGGAGGGATCGTCGAGCAGTGAGATCAGCGCGTCGGCGACCGCGTTCGCGTCGCCGGGCGGCGTGAGCAGACCAGTGACGCCGTCTTCGACGATGTCGGGGATGCCGCCGATGCGGCTGGCGACGACCGGCCGGGCGCACCCGGCTGCCTCGATCAGCACCGTCGGCAGGTTCTCGCCGTAGGTCGAGGGCAGCAGCACGACGTCCGACGCGCGCAGGATCTCGGCGACGTCGGAGCGGGCGCCGGCGAAGATGATGTCGTCCTGCAGGCCGGCCTCGTCGACCTGGCGGCGCAGGTTCTCGGTCTCGTTGCCGGAGCCGACCAGCAGCATCCGAGCGTCCGGGCGGGCGGCGCGGACCTTCGGCCAGGCGTCGACCGCGTGCGTGATGCCCTTGAAGTCGCGGTGCGCGGCCAGCACGGTGACGACCGGCCTGCCGGTGACGCCGAACTCCGGCGGCATCAGCGCCGGGCCGGGAGAGAAGTGTGCGAGGTCGACCCCGTTGTGGACGACGACCCAGTTCTTCGGGACCGGCTTACCCGCGCGGTATTTCTCCGCGAACGACACCCGGGAGGCCTCGGAGACGAAGATCGTGCGGTACGCGCGGCTGGAGACCTCGACCGCGAGCTTCTCCCGCCAGGCCGCGCGCCCCGGCAGGGCCCGGTGGACGTGGTGCCAGGTGCAGATCGCGTTGCGCCCGGCCATCTTGGCGGCCGGAACCGCGAGCGTCATCGCCATCTCGAGATGCGCGTGGACGACGTCCGCGCCGGACTCCTTGATCGCGTTCGCGAGCAGGCGCGGCGCGCGCGGATCGAGCGTGCGGCGAACCCCGAGGTACCGCGGCGTCAGACCGGATTCACGCAACAGCGGTTCGAGCTTCGAGTGCTCTTCCGACGGCGGCGAGAGGCTGAGCACGTCCATCTCGAACCCGGCCGTGCCCGCGACACGACCGAGTTGCGCGATCAGCGTTTCGGCTCCACCCAACCGAAACGCGTCGACGAGCGTCAGTACTCGAACCATTGTGCTCCCACCCGTGGACGCGATTAGCCGGGCTCATCAACAAGGACGAGCGAATAGGCATGGGTGTTAGTTTCGGGGCCCACGTTAGCATGCGGATGGTGCACGGTTCCCGGGCCGACAGATCGCCCGAAGTCCGGCGTAGGACGCCGCGCGAATGGGACATTCAGCCGTGTCGGGGGAGGAAACGTGCAGCAGCCGGGCGCTTATGAGGACCCTATGGACATGCGTGACCCCGGAAGAGAGGGTGTTGAACCACCCGTTCAGCCGAGTCTGAGTGGCGCTGCTACCAGGGGATTCCTTTGGACCACCCTGGCATGGGGCGGCAACCGGCTGGTGGTACTGGCGCTCACCGCGTTGCTGGCGCGCCTTTTGGTTCCGGAGGATTTCGGGCTCGTAACCGCCGGATTGACGATCATCACGTTCTTCGACGCGGCCCTTGACCTGGGCGTTGGCTACGCACTCGTGTACGAACAAGAACGGGGAATTAACGAACGGGTGCGGCTCGCGGCAGGTTTGAATCTTGCGCTGAGCGCATCTATCTGCGTGCTAGGAATTGCCGCCTCTCCGCTCATCGCTCGGCTATTCGGCGAATCGGACCAGACCGCTATATTCGCCGCGCTTTTTCTCTATCCGCTGTTCCGTGGTGCGAGTCAAGTGAACGATGCGGTCCTCAAGCGCGACATGCAGTTCAAGAAGCGGACTGTCGCCGATCTGACACGTGCTGGTGTTCGTGTCGCGGTGTCAGTTCCGTTGGCACTCACCGGATTCGGCGCTTGGAGCATCGCGCTCGGCATCATCGCCGGTGAGGCCGTCTGCACGCTGATCATGTGGTCGCTGGTGCCGATCAGGCCCGACTTCCGGCTGCGGTGGGCCCGGATCAAGACGCTGGTCTCGTTCGGTGGCGCGGTGACCGGCGTCCGGGTGCTCGGGTCGTTCCGGTCGAGCGTCGACTACCTGTTCATCGGCAGCATCCTGGGCTCGGCCGCGCTGGGGTATTACGGCATGGGCTACCGGCTGCCGGAGCTGATCATCGCCAACGTCCTGTGGATCTTCACGACGGTGGCGTTCCCGGTCTACGCCCGGGCCCGCAAGGACGGGATCGAGCGGCTCCGGGCGACGATGCTGCGCGCGACCAGGCTGGTGGCACTGTTCGGCCTGGCCGCCGGTGTGACGCTGGCCGTGCTGGCGCCGCTGGCGATCCCGGTCGTGTTCTCGGCGACCTGGGAGCCGGCGATCGTCCCGATGGCCCTGGTCTCGCTGGCGCTGGCCTGCCAGTCGCTCGGCTGGGCCAGCGGCGACGTGTTCTCGGCGCTCGGGCGGCCGGGCCTGCTGCTCGTGCTCGACGTCCCGGCGACGATCCTGGTGACGATCGCGTTCGGCTTCGCGGCGCACACGAGCATCGCGGCGGTCGCGGCCGTGCACATCGGCTTCGAGATCGTCTACGCGATCATCCGGGTGACGATGGCGATCCGGGTGACCGGCGTCTCGGCGGTGTCGATGCTGAGGACGCTCGCGCCGGGGTTCGTGACCGGTGCGGCGGTGGCGGTCGTCGGGCTTCCGTTGCGCTCGGTGCTGCCGGAGAACTCGTTCTGGTCGCTGCTGCTGCTGACCGTGGTGTGCGGTGCGGTGATCGCGGTGGTCGGAGGGCTGACCGCTCGGCGCGAGGTGCAGGGCGTGCTGGGCGCGGTCCGCAACCGCGGCAACCGGGCCCCCGAGCCCGCCGCCGCGTAGGCCGCGCCGGCGGCCCGGCCGCCGGGACCACCGGCGGCCGGGCCTACTCGGGGGCGGGCCCTCCGCGGTGGTCGGGGGCTAGCTGAAGAAGGCGTCGTAGCTGCGGCGGATGACGTCCGGGGCGAACCGCTTGTCCCAGGTCTCGCGGGCGGCGGCGGAGAGCTTCCGGTTGGTACCCGGATCGGCGGCGCGGGCCAGCAGGGCCGCGAGTTCGTCGGGCGTCGACCCGATCAGGCAGCCGTTCTCTTCGCTCACCTCGGTGCCCTGCACGCCGTAGGCGGTGGCGACCACGGGCAGCGACCGGGACAGTGCCTCGAGCACCTTGATCTTGATTCCGCTGCCGACTCGGAGCACCGACAGCAGGGCCGAGCAGCCGGACAACGTTTCGCCCAGGTCGTCCACCCAGCCGACGAACTTGACGTGGTCGCCCCAGGGCGCGGCCTCCGGGACGCCGACCTCGGTGCCCTTGCCGATCACCAGCAGCTCGAATTCGGGCAGCGCGGCCAGCACCTGCTCGCGGCAGTTGCCCAGGAACCAGGCCAGTCCGTCCGCGTTCGGCGCGTAGTCGAGCCCGCCGAGGAACGCGAACCGGCCGCCGACCGGCGCGCGGTCGCGCAGCGGCACCTCGGGCAGCATCGGCAGCAGCGTGTGGATGTCTGACCGGCCGGTGAACCCGCGCAGCCGGTTCGTCTCTTCGTCGTTCACCAGCAGCGTCGCGTCGAACTCGGCCGGTTGGTTGCGCTCGGACGCGCCGACCAGCCGGGACTCCAGACGCAGCAGCGGACGGTAGACCGACTTGCGCGACAGCAGCGGCCGGGCCGGGCCGGGCAGCATCTTGTGGAACTCGCCGAGCGGGTTGATCTGCCGGTTGCTCGGGCCGTTCATCTCGCGCAGCATCGTCTTGTAGCGCTCGGAGAACAGGTCGTCCTCGTAGAGGACACGACGCCGACGCGGCACCCCGGCCGCGTACTGGCCGGTGCGGATCGTGTCCCACACCTCGAGGTCGGCGTCGATCGACGACAGCAGCTCGGCGATGTCCTTCGCGATCCGCGGCGCGTACACCGCGGCCTCCTGGATCGACGTGTGCGGCCCGCCGGCCACCCGGGTCACCAACGACCGGACCTGTTCGGACGCGCGCGGCTTGGCCACGACGTGCATCCGGTACCGGGTCGGGCGGATCTCGACATCGGGCTTGGCGATCAGGATGAGATCGACGTTGTCGTCACCGAGCGTGTCGCAGAGGTAGTCGAGGATGCCGCCCATCACCACGCGCTTGCCGTAAGAGCGCGGCTCGGGTTCGGTCGTGGTGATATATACCGCTCGCCTGACCTGGGCGGATTCCGCCATCCGGCTTCCCCTCGTTACGACCGCGCGGCCGCCTCGCGGGACATCAAATCTTGGCCGTGGGTCCGTTACGTTACGGCCCCGGCACGTGGTTCAGTGGGCGGGAGCTTGAAAGTATAGGTAGCCTCGGCCACGGCCTAATCGCAGGTCAATTCCCTTCGCAAGAGCTTCTGGGAGCATTGTGGTATCCACGATCGCTGGTCTCGTCGCGGCCGGCGTCGTCGGTGCGTCTCTCGTCGCTTTTGCCCTGCTTCGGCCGACGATCATTCTTGTCGTCGCCGTGTTGCTCGACGCGACCGGGCTCAACGGCGTCCTCACCACCAACGGCCTGCCGAGTCCGTTCAAGCCGATGCTGGGGCTCGTTCTTCTCGCGTTGTTCGTGCTGTGGCGTCAAGGGAAACTCAAGGTCGGCTGGTCGCCGGTGCTCACCGCGCTGCTGATCCTGGTCGCGGCGTGGTTCGTCACGATGTTCAACTCGGCCGACCCGGCCACGAGCTGGACGCTGTTCATGGACTACGCGAACGGTCTGGTGTATTTCGCGCTGATCTATGCGTTGCTGTGCTCGACCGGTTCGTGGAAGGCGATGTTGTCGGCCGTGGTCGCCGGACTGGCGATCATTGCCGCGCTGACTCTCGTCCACCAATTCGTTCTGCACAACGCGGGGAACCTCCACGGCCTGAGCAACGTGCCTCTGACGCTGGAAGACGGCGCGCTGACCCCGAGGCACTCGGGAACCGCCGGAGACGTCAACTTCTGGGCCCGCACGCTCGTCCTGGTGACGCCGCTCGCGCTGAGCCTGTGGGCGATCAATCGCGGGTTGACCAAGTTGTTCTGGGTCGGCTGCACGCTCGCGCTCCTCGGCGGCATTTTCCTGACGCAGTCCCGGGGCGGCTTCCTCGCGGTGATGCCGGCGATCGCGCTCTGGTTCGTGATGGCCGGCCCGAAGCACCGGCGGATGCTGGCGTACGCGCCGGTGCTGCTGATCGTCGCGATCCCGATCAGCGGTGTCGGCAGCCGGTTGGCGACGCTCGCCGACGTCGGTGCGTCGTCGAACATCGCGGCGGCCGACCCGTCACTGGTCACCCGGGCGCGGCTGCAGGAAGCGGCCTGGCGGATGTTCCTCGACAGCCCCGCGTTCGGGCACGGGATGGGCACGTACGGGACGCTGTTCCCGCAGTACGACCGCTACTCCAACCAGGGCGATCCGGTCACGATCGTGGTCGCTGCGCACAACTTCTACCTGGAGCAGGCCGCCGACGGCGGCCTCGTGCTGCTCGCCGCGTGGGCGATCTTCTTCGGCTCGATCCTGTTCGTGTCGTGGCGGGTCTCGAACCTCGCGCGCTCGATCGGCCGCCGCACCGAGCACCTCCTGGCCGTCGGGGTCGCCTCCGGGCTGATCGGCTGGCTGGGCGCCAGCGTGTTCCTGCACCTGTCGGACCTCCGCGTGCTGCTGATGCTGGCGGCGACCGCGGCGGCGCTCGACGTGCGGGTGCGCTGGGCGGTGAAGGCGGCGCCGGAGTCCGCGTTCGTGATCGTCCCCAGGGCCAAGCACCCGGTGGACGTCCGGAAGTGGGCGCCGCGGGTGTTGCTGCCGGTGGCCGGCCTGGTCGCAGTGCTCGCCGCGGCGATGGTCGTGCGCGCGGTGCCCACGACCTGGAACGCCCAGATGGACACCCAGGCCGCGCCGTCGTCAGCGACGAACGACTGGCTGACCTCGTACCAGCGAGACCTGCTCACCCGCGGGTGGATCGTGCCGTCGTTCACGTACGTGTCCACGTCGCCCGACTTCGAGAGCGTCGTGGCGCAGCGCGCCGGTCTCACCCAGGCGCAGGCCGACCACATGTCGGTCACGATGGCGGTCTCGCGTCAGGGCGGTGCGATCACGATCACCGCGACCGCGCGCGACAAGGCAGTGGCGGAGAACGTCGCGGTGACGGCCGGCCAGGTGATCGCGGAACGGGTGCGGGCGCTGCGCACGCCGTACGTCATGCAGCAGCCGCGGCGTCCGTCGGCGGTACCGACCCATCCCGGGATGATGGCCGGGCTCGGTGCGGCGGCGTTCGCGCTGGTGCTGGCCACCGCCGCCGTGGTGGTGCGCCGTCGTCCGGACGACTCGCCGGAGTTCGACGAAGAGCTCGAGGACGAGCGGGAACTCGTCGACGCTTAGTGGTGGTACTGGTGCACGACCGCGTGGCCTTTGCCGCGGCCGATCATCCAGTAGTTCACCGGCGTCGTGACGACGAAGGCCACGACCAGCGAGAACGCCAGTGAGGCCCAGAACAGCACGCTCGTGAGCCCGGCGTCCATGGCGCCGGGAACCGTGACGACGACCGTGTTGTCGATGATTTCCATGACCGCGATCGACACCGTGTCGGCCGCCAGTGCGACGCCGAACGCCTGGCGGAGCGTGAGACCGGCCTTCAGCACACCGCGCATCGTCAGCCCGTAGCCGAAGACGAACGCGAGAACGACCGACAGAACCACGGTCGCCGCGTTGTGCAGCCCGAGCCCGGTGCCGACGACCATGCCCAGGACCTCGCCGATCGCGCAGCCGGTGAGGCAGTGCAACGTGGCCTGTGCGGCCATCGACCAAGTGGTTTTCACGGCTCCAAGATACCCCTGGGGGGTATCTAGTCAAGGGCGGGCCGGATTATTTGAGAAGCTGTGCGGATGGGTGAGCGTGTGCCGGACGTTCTGGCTGTCCACGTCGACGCCGGATTTGCGCCGGGAGTGATCGCGGTCGTGAGCCGGCGCGGCGAGGTGAGCGTCGACGTCGTCGGTGCGGCCGACGTGGAGGGCGCGGTGCCGCTTCGCGCCGACGCGATCGTCCGGATCGGGGCGATGACGATGCCGATCGTGGCGGTGGCCGCGTTGATGCTGGCCGAGGAGGATCGGCTCGGTCTCGACGACCCGGTCGATCTCTGGTTGCCCGAGCTCGGGCACCCGCGCGTCCTCCGGTCCCTCACTGCTGATCTGGACGACACGGAGCCCGCGAAAACGCCGATCACGCTGCGGCACCTCCTGTCCAACACGTGGGGGTTCGGACTGTTCTTCGGTGGCGGCGACTCCCCGCTGCGCCGCGCCGCGAACGAGTTGCGGGTGCTCAACGGGCCGCCGATCCCGGAGAACTCCGACAGCCCCGACGAGTGGCTGCACCGCGTCGGCTCGCTGCCGCTGCTGCACCAGCCGGGCGAGGGATGGACGTACAGCCTCGGGGCGGACGTGCTGGGAATTCTGCTCTCCCGGGCGTCCGGACAGTCGTTGGAACAGCTGTTGCAGGAGCGGGTGTTCGACCCGCTCGGGATGGTGGACACCGGGTTCGTCGTGCCGACGGACAAGCTCGACCGGGTGCCGCCGGCGTATGCGCCGGACCCGCGCGGCGGAGACCTGCACGTGTACGACCCCGGGTCGTGGGGCAGCGAGTGGCGGGAGCGGCCGACGTACCCGTCGGCGGCCGGCGGGCTGGTCTCGACCGCGCCGGACCTGCTGGCGTTCGCGCAGTTGCTGCTGGCCGGCGGTCGGTTCGACGGGAAGTGGCTCCTGACGCGGTCCTCGGTGGCCGAGATGACGTCGAATCAGCTGGCGGTCGCCCCGCCGCGATTCCTGGAGCCGTACGGGTGGGGGTTCGGGGTGGCGGTGGCGGAGTCCGGGCGGTTCGGCTGGGACGGCGGCCTCGGGACGTCACTCTGGGTGGACCCGGCGACCGAGACGATCGGTCTACTGCTGACCCAGCGTTCCGGAATGCCGCTCCGCTCCGACCTGTACCGGGACTTCTGGGGTGCGCTCTCTCACGAGGCGGTTCAGCGGTAGGGCTCGTACACTTCCGGCATGGCTGCTGTGTGCGTTGAGTAACCCCGGGCGTCTGGATGCGCTCAATCGCACCGGGCTGGACGCCGCGGCCGACCCGATGTTCGATCGGTTCGCCGAGATGGTGCGGACCGTGCTCGGCGTACCGGTGGCGCTGGTCTCGCTGGTCGATCGCGACCGCCAGTTCTTTCCCGGCGCGTGCGGGCTGGGCGATCCGTGGGCGCAGGACCGCGAGACGCCGCTGAGCCACTCGTTCTGCCAGCACGTGGTGGCGACCGCGGCGCCGCTGGTGGTCGTCGACGCCCGGGAGGACCCGCGGGTCCGGGGCAACCTGGCGATCGAGGACCTCGGCGTGGTCGGGTACGCGGGGATGCCGCTCACGGACGCCGAAGGGCAGGTGCTGGGGTCGCTGTGCGCGATCGACCAGTCGCCCCGGCAGTGGACCGAACGGGAGCTGTGGGCTCTGCGTGACCTCGCCGCGGCCTGCTCGGACAGCCTGCGGCTGCGGATCGCCAACTTCCAGACGCAGCGGGAGTTCGCGCGGACGCGGCTGCTGCTGAACGCGTCGCAGGCGCTGGGCGGCACCACCACGCTCGAGGAGATCGTCGTCGCGGTGCGGGACCTGGTGACTGACGCACTGGCTCCGGCGTACGTCGGTGTGTCGCTCCTGGAGACCGGGCGTCAGGTCGTGCTGGCTTCCCAGCAGTTCCTCCCGTCGCGCGTGGCCGAGCGGTGGCTGCGGTACAGCTCGTCCGAGCGGACGCCGTCCGCGCTGGCGGCATCGACGGGCAGCCTGGTCCTGCTGCCGTCGCTGGACGCGGTGGCCTCCGAGACACCGGACGCGCTCTCGACGTTCGAGGAGATGGGCTGGCAGGCGTCGGCGAGTGTGCCGCTGCCCTCGGCGGGCGGGGCGCTGGGCGCGTTGACGCTGGCCTGGGCGACCGAGTACGAGTTGGACTCGTCCGAACAGGCCGTGCTGGTCGCCCTCTCCGGATACGTGACACAGGCGGTGACCAGGGCGTCGGTGCTGGACGACCGGCGTACGGCCGCCGCCACGATGCAGAAGGCACTCCTGACGCCGTTGCCGTCGCATCCCGAACTGACGCTGGTGGCGCGATACGCACCGGCGCACCACGAGAACCACGTCGGCGGCGACTGGTACGACGCGATCACGCTCGATCACGGCCGGCTGGCGCTCGTCATCGGTGACGTCGTCGGGCACAGCATCGCGGCCGCCGCGCAAATGGGTCAGTTCCGCACGATGCTGCGGACGCTGATCGCGGATCGCCGGGAGTCGCCGTCGTGGGTGTTGCGGAGGCTGGAACGGACCGCGCACATGCTGGGCGTCGGCGGGCTGTCTACCGTGCTGCTCGCCTACGTCGACCCGGCGCCGGACGGCTCGTACATGCTGACCTGGTCGAACGCCGGTCACCCGCCGCCGACACTGGTGACGCCGGACGAGGCCGCGGTGATGCTGCCGGGGACGGACGTGCTCCTCGGGGTGGCGCGAGACCGGCCGCGCCGGGACCACTACGCGCGTCTGCCGCGGGCTTCGTCGCTGATCCTGCACACCGACGGCCTGGTGGAACACCGGCGATTGCCGGTGGACGAGGGGATGCGGTTGCTGCGGGAGTTCCTGACTGCCCGTGGGGCCGAGGATCCGGAGAAGCTGGCCGACGAGCTGATCGAGAACGCGGCCGCCCAGGGACAGGACGACGTGGCGTTGGTGCTGGTCCGGACGCCTGCATAGGTTTTGTCGGGGGGCCGGGGCAGGATGGCCGCATGACTGGAGCCGGACGTCTGGAAATGGTCGCGATCGACGCGCCCGACATCGAGAAGCTCGCCGCGTTCTACGCCGAGCTCGCCGGCTGGGAGATCGTCGGCCGAGAGCCCGGCTGGATCACGGTCCGCACGCCCGAGGGCGCCGAAGTCGCGTTCCAGCTCGCTCCCGACCTCGTCCCGCCGCAGTGGCCGGGGCAACTGCACCCGCAGCAGTTCCACCTCGACCTGCAGATCGACGGGCACGAGGCCGCCGCCGAGCGTGCGGTGGAGCTGGGCGCGACCCGGCTCGCCGACGGCCCGACCTGGATCACGCTGGCCGATCCGGCCGGGCACCCGTTCGACCTGTGCCAAGCCGATGGCATCGGCCCGGCGATGAAGCTGTTCGCGCCGACGATCGATGCGCCCGACGCGTCCGGGCTGGCGCGGTTCTACGGCGAGGTGCTGGGCATGGAGGTGTCGTACGACGGTCCGGAGGGTGCGTTGCTCACCGGTGAAGACCGGAACGGCGTCTCGGCCACGGTGATGTTCCAGCAGGTCAGGGAGTACACCGCGCCCCGGTGGCCGGATCCGGCGTATCCGCAGCAGGCGCACCTCGACATCGAGGTCGCCGACCTCGACGCCGGTGAGTCGGCGGTGCTCGAGCTCGGTGCCGAGAGGCTGCCCGGCGAGGGCAAGGGTTTCCGGGTCTTCGCCGACCCGGCCGGGCACCCCTTCTGCCTCACGGTCCCGCTCGCGTGACGCGAGCGGAACAGGCGGAGTAGTTCGGCGGCGAACGTCAGCGCGGAGGCGCAGAGCCCCAGGGTGGCGGCGAGTAGTTCGAGGGCGGTCAAGGTCCCGGGTCCTTCCTCCGGGACCTGGCTCCCCCGGCACCAGAGCCCCGGCACGGTGTACGTGTCAGGAATCTGCTGCGCCCGGGGCTGACCGCTGTGGTCGCCGCCCCCGGTGGTGCCGGGACGCCGCGCGAGCCCGTGAGCTCTCGCTCTCCTCCGCAGGGCTGCGCTGAGTTATACGTTAGTCGCTCAGCGCAAGTCGTGCGCTTCCGTTTCCGCCGAACGGAGGTCACCGGCGGCTAGTGGCCTCCGCGCTTGGCCGGGTGCGACACGATGCTCACGTGATCGTTTTCGCCACCGCCGACAAGGGCGGCTCCGGACGGTCGGTCACTTTGGCGAACGTCGCCTACCGCGCTGCGCTGCAGGGCACAGACGTGTGCTACCTCGACTTCGATTTCGGGTCTCCTACCGCCGGATCGACATTTTCGCTGTCGAAGGTCGCGCTCGGCACCAGCGACGGAGGTCTGCACTCTTATTTGCTCGGCGAGTCGGCCGACTTCCAGCGAGTGGACGTCTGGTCCGCATCCGATCGGAGCGACCTGCGGCTGCGGCCGGCGGGGGCCGGCCGTCTCGTCCTGGCCCCTGGCGACGCCGGAGGCGGCGAGTTCTTCGCGGCGCAAGACGTCGTCCGGCGCTGTACGCAGTTGCTGCTCGCGGCCGACGAGGAGTTCGACGTTTGTCTGGTCGATCTGAGCGCGGGGCGCTCGTACACCGCCGACATGGTCCTCGCGGCGAGCGCGTCCGCTGAGCTCCGGAACGTGACCTGGCGCTGGCTGGTCTTCCACCGTTGGACCGCTCAGCATCTCCGGGCGGCGTCCGGGTTGGTCTTCGGTGGCCGCGGCCTACTGGAACAGAGCAGGCTCAGCGGGCACGATCCCTCCCGGCTCGAACGAGCCCTGCGTTTCGTGTCGGCCGCCGTCGTCCGGCCGGAGGGTGCGGAGGCCGCAGCTGCCACCAGTGCGTTCGCTGCCTGGCAGGCGGAGCGGGACGGCGCTCTGCACGAATTCGCGGCCCGCGTCGGCCTCGGCCGGTCGACGAGGATCGCCTCGATTCCGCAGGAACCGATGTTGCAGTGGGTAGAGCAAGTGATCGTCGACGACGACGTGCTGACGCGTCGGATAGCGCAGCCGGCGATCATCGAGGCCTACGAAGCACTGGCCGCCAGGCTCTCCGACGATGCCGCCTGGGAGGCGCCGTGAGCGACGTCGAGGTGGCGTTCCGGGAATCGAGCGGAGAGCGTCGGCTCGCCGCCGTGCCACTGGCCCATCTATCCGTTCAACTCGGTTCCTTCCGGGCCGAGGACTTCGCGCGGAGCGACTCCGAGATCGAGGCCGTCTTCCAGCGGATCCGCCCGTGGATGGAGACCGCGAGGCAGTCCATCGCTGCCGTCCGGGAGGGGCTGCGGCCGCGGGTCAGCACGTGCGTCGTCATCGGCGACGGCCCGGGCGGCCCGACGTTCCCGGACGAGGTGATTCGCCGGTTGCGCGACACGGCCGCCGGCGCAGGCCTCTCGATCGACTACCTGGTGAGCAGCGCACGGCTCGTCGACGCGGACGGAGTGAACCTCCCGCAGCTGGTCCTCGCCGGCCTGGTGCCGGAGCCGGTGCCGGGGACCGACGGAAGCCGGCCTCCGGTCACCGAGTCCGGCTGGCTCAGCAACGGCGCTCGGTCACCGTCGGGCGGCATAGGACAGGCGATGGGGCCCAGTGCCGCCTGGCAGCCGCCCAGCCAGACCGCGGCACGTCGCCACTCCGTTTTCATGGACGCCGAGCTGTGGTCGGAGAAGGACGGCCACCGGGTTTGGTCGACGGCGTTTCTCGCGGCGGTGTCCCAACTCCTCCGCCTCGGCGCGTTACGCCACAGCGGCAACCGGGTCGCGGTGCCGGTCCCGTGGGAGCCGGAGGAAACGGGTGCCGCGTGGGACGGCCTCCCGGCGATCATCCAGCTCGATCCCGGAGCCGCACCCTTCGCGGCCTACCGGACGCTGTCGTTCCTGGCGCCTCGCCAACTGCAGGACGCACACGCGGTTCGGGTGATCCTCGAGCAGGTCGCGACCGACGACGACGTCGAACACGGGATCCGGATGCGTAGCGAAAGCGAGCGCCTGCCGATTCCGGCGCAGATCGTCGATCGCGTCTCGTACGTCTTCGACGGCGGAACGGGGTGATGCCTGATGCGCGCACTCGGCGAGGTACACACCGGGCTCTTGCAGCACCCCACGGCCGTGCCGCTGCCGTTCGCCGTCGAGCTGCTCGGACTCTGGCCCGGCCGAAGCGTCCGCACGCGTTCTCGTCCGATCTCCTACGCCGTTTCTCCGTCCGTCCTCACCGGCGTCGACTGCCTGCTCGGGACCGTGCACGGCCCGCGGCCCCGGGTGATCGGAACGTCGGCCACCGCCGTCTCGATCACCGGCGGCCGCATCATCCAGTCCTCGACGCACGCCGCAGTCGCAACGGCCGACGCCTCGCGTCGCATGCCGTGGTCCTACTACCTTTCGCGACCCGGCGTTCTCGAGGTGGCGGGCACTCGGCGCGGGGTGTCGTCCTGGGCCGACCGCGTTGACGCCTCGCCGAATCTCGGTGCGATCAGCGGTCGAGTGCTGAGCGCCGTGCAGACGTCTCCGGCATTGCGGAGATCGCCGCCGCTGCGGACGGCTCGTACGCAGATGCGTTGGACGTTGGAGCACTCCGAGCGGAGCGCGACCGAGATCGAGTTCTCGCTCGAGTCGGATGGCCTCCGAACCGTCCGTCTACGCGACGCTGATCTCACGCCGGACCTGGCCGCGGAGTTCTGCGCGGATCTGGCGTTGCACGATTGGTTGCTCACCACCCTGTTGACGACGATCGACCGGAGCGGGATGGATGCCGACGCCGGTCCGCAGGCGGCTGATCGTCTCCGGCCCTTCGCCGATCACCTGCTCCATCTCTGGATGCCCGGCGCGCGCAGTGAGAGCTCGACCCGGGACCTCTGGGACGCCATCGATCGAGCCGCTGGTCTGTCCCGTCAATGGGTGAGCGAATCGGCTCGGGTCGGTGCACTGTGCGCGCGGTTCAGCGGAGCCTCCCCGCCGGAGCCGGTTGCCCCACTCGTCGGCCACTCGCCTCCGGATCGCCGTTCGTCGCGCGATGCGGCGCGCGGGGGGATTTTCCTCAGCTACCGTCGCACCGACGCGCGACACATCGCCGGCCGGATTCGTGACCGCCTCAGGTTGCTACTGCCCGACCGTCAGATTTTCTACGACGTGGAGTCCATTCGGCCGGCCGTCAACTTCCAAACCGCCATCCGTGCCGCGATGGCCGAAACGAGGGTGATGGTGCTGGTCATCGGCCAGGAGTGGACTGGTGAGGGTCCAGGTTTGGACTGGCTGCGGACGAGCATGGTCCGCGCCGAGGTGCGGATGGCGCTGGAGGGCGGGATTCCGATCGTTCCGGTGACGGTGGACGAAGCGGACATGCCCTCGGCCGACCGGCTGCCTTCCGACATCGCCGGGATCGCCGACATCAACGCGCTGCCGATCCGGTACCTCACGTTCGACGACGATGCCTCGCGGCTTCGTGACCTGCTCGAGAATCCGTGGACGCAGTAGCCTGCCGGTCACGAGGAGGCGATGCTCCCGGCTACCGCGGTACGTCCGTCGGGAGCGCCGACGAACTCGATCGTCGTGCCGGCGCGATGGTGTTCGCCGAGAGTGGCGGCAATCGCGTCGGTCACGTATGGTCGTCGACACTTTCCTGGCCTACGAAGCCGCCGTCGCTGCCGATCGTCGGTAGAATTCGTCCCCGAAGCCGCATACGCGGCTATCCCGGACGAGTTGCGTGTCGTACCCGGCCTGCGAAGACGACCGCCGTTGAGGTGAGCCGTCATGGCGTGGGTCGTTCTGATCGTCTCGGGCATGCTGGAAACCGTCTGGGCCATCGCGCTCGGGAAGAGCCACGGGTTCAGCCGGCCGGTTCCGTCCGCCACGTTCGTGGTTGCGCTTCTGCTGAGCATGGGCGGGCTGGGCTACGCGCTGCGCAGCATTCCGATCGGCACCGGTTACGCGGTCTGGGTCGGAATCGGCGCGGTCGGCACGGCGATCGTCGGCATGGTCGCGCTGGGGGAATCGGCGAGCCTGGCCCGCGTCTTCTGCTTGCTGCTGGTCGTGTGCGGTGTCGTCGGACTCAAGGTGTTCCATTGACCGCATGTCTGCCTCGCGTCCGCTGATCGACCTGCACCGTCACCTCGAGGGGACGCTGCGCGTCGCGACCACGCTCGAGCTCGCGCGCCGCGACGGGCACCCACTGGCGTCCGCGCCGGATCCGGAGGATCTGCTCGTGGCGCACGGGCCGCTCGGCGGCCTGCTGCCGTACCTGGCGAAGGTCGACGCGGCACCGTCGGCGTTCCCCCGGTTGGACGACTGGCACCGTGCCGGGCGCGAGTGCGTCGAGGACGCGGCCGCGGACGGGCTGGACCACGTCGAGGTGCGGTTCAGCCCGTGGTTCATCCGGCAGGAGACCGGGCTGGCCCCGGAGGCGGTGGTCGACGCGGTGGCCGACGGCGTGCGGTCGGCGGCCGAGCAGGCCGGGCTCTCGGTCGGGCTGATCGGGACGCTCCTGCGTGATCTGGGGCCGGCGCGGGCGGACGACCAGGTGTCGACGCTGCTCGCGCGGCCGGACGTGTTCTGCGCGATCGACATCGCCGGGAACGAGGCCGGCGTGCCGGCGGCCGACTTCGCGCGGGCGTTCGGCCGGGCCCGCGACGCCGGGCTGCACGTGACCGTGCACGCGGGCGAGGCGGCCGGGCCGTTCAGCGTGTGGGACGCGGTGCGGCACCTGGGGGCGGAGCGGATCGGGCACGGGGTGCGGTCGGTGGAGGATCCTGCGCTGCTCGAATACCTGGCTTCGCACCGGGTGACGCTGGAGGTGGCGCTGACCAGCAACGTGCACACGAGTGCGGCGGCGAGTTACGGCGAGCACCCGGTGCGGGGGCTGCTCGCCGCGGGAGTGCCGGTGGCGCTGTGTACGGACGATCCGCGGACGTCGGTGATCACGCTGTCGGGGGAGTTCGACGTGGCTCGGGCGGAGGTCGGCTTGAGCGAGGCCCAGCTCGACCGAATAGCGGCCGATGCGAAGGCGGCGGTGTTCACGGGCTGACGTCAGGTCTGGACTATCGCGGCTCGGAGCCGGTCGAGGGCGTCCAGCCGGGCGCCGGTCAGGGAGGGTTCGTCGGTGCGGCGGGCGGCGCGGATCGGGACGTGCCGGGGTTGGGCCGTGGTGGCGGACGTGATCGCGGCGAGGATCGCGGGGTGCGTGCCCCAGGGACCGCCGATCACGACGTACGCGGGGTCGGTGAGAGCCACGATCGCCGCGACGACGCCACCCACGGCCTCGCCGAGCGCTTCCCGAACGCGCTGCGCGTCCGCCGCCGCAGGGGCGGCGATCGCGGCGAGGAGGCGGTCCACGTCGATGGCGGTGGAGTCGGCCTGCCGGAGGCCCAGGTCGTCGAAGACGTCGATCAGGCGGGTCGCCCGGCCGTGCGGACCGACCGTGATCAGGTGCGCGATCTCGCCGGCCAGCCCGCCTGCGCCCTGGCGAACTTCGCCGTCGCTGACGATCGCACCGCCGAGGCCTTCGCCGAGGAACAGGTAGGCGAAGTCGCGGGCGTCCTCGCGCTCGGCCCGCGCGGCCCAGTTCACGTCGTTGTCGACGATGATCGGGCCGGTCACGAACGGCGCCAGTACGTCGTGCGGGTCGAGTTCGCCGAGCAGGAACGGCGAGTCCGGCAGATGGATCATCCGCCCACTGGCCCGATCCACCGGATCCGCCGCACTCACCACGGCCAGCCGGGGCAGCGGGCCCCCGGTGCCGGTGGCGGCGTCCCGGAGGGCGGCGGCCACGTCCTCGGGCCGGGCGGGGCGGGCGACCGCCTCCTCGGCCCTCGCGACGACCTCGCCGTGGGCGTCGATTCGTTCGGCGACGACTCCCTCGGGGGCGACGCTGACGGCCAGTGCGGTACCGATGTCGGCGGCCAGGGCGTAGTACGTGCCGACTCGGCCCCGGCCCCGGCCGCCCGCGGTGCGTTCGCCGGTGTCGACGACCAGGCCGGCCTCGCCCAGACGGCGCACGCTTTCGCCCACCGTCGGTTTCGAGATGCCGGTCGCGGCGGCGAGTTCCGCCCGGGTCAGGCGCCGGTGCCGCATGAGCGTCCGCAGCACGTTCTCGTCGGTCATCGTGCGGAGCAACTCCAGCGACGGCTTGTCCACGGTGCCGATTCTAGTCAGGAGCCTTGCCTAGAAGGATCCGACCCCTTATACAAGTAAGGAGCCCTATCTAGAAGGAGCGCCTCGGATGACCCTCGCTGTCGAGCCCCCGGACCGAACCGCCGCTCTGCCCCACTGGGAGAACGCGCCCGACGATCTCCCCGCGGCCACCCGCGAGATCAAGCGCGCGCTCCGGGCGCGGATCGCGGCCTCCGGCCGCACGGTCGAGGACGTCTTCGCCGCCGTCGAGCAGCGCATTCAGACCGAGGTGGACGCCATCCGCGCGGAAAAAGCGCGCGGCGAACAGGTCTGGCCGGTCATCGACTACGCCGACATCGAGGCCGGCACGGTCAGCCCCGAAGCCGTGGCCAAGCTCAAGCGGCGCGGCTGCCTGGTCGTGCGCGGCCACTTCCCGCGCGAGCAGGCCCTCGCCTGGGACGAAGGCATCGTCGAGTACGTCGAGAGCAATCAGTTCTTCGAGAACTACCGTGGCCCCGGCGACGACTTCTTCGGCAGCGTCGGCTCCAAGCCCGAGATCTACCCGATCTACTGGTCACCGGCGCAGATGCAGGCGCGGCAGAGCGTCCGCATGAGTAACGTCCAGAAATTCTTGAACGGGCGGTGGACGCACGCGTCGGAAGGCGTGCAGTGGTTCGACCCGGACCGGGACTCTCTCTATCCGGACCGGATCCGCCGGCGCCCGCCGGGGGCCACCTCCGGAGGGCTCGGCACCCACCTCGATCCGGGGACGCTCGACCTGTGGATGACCGAGGCGTATCAGCAGGCGTTCCGGCACCTGTTCGACGGGACCGTCGAGCAGTACGACCCGTGGGACGCCGCGTACCGGACGGCGGGCCCGCAGTATCCGGGCTCGACGATGTGCTCGGTGTTCCGGACGTTCCAGGGCTGGACCGCGCTCTCGGACATGGCCCACGACCAGGGTGTTCTCCACACCGTGCCGATCCCGGCGGCGATGGCCTACCTGATGCTGCGGCCGTTGCTCGACGACGTGCCCGAGGACGAGATGTGCGGGGTCGCGGTCAACCAGGTGTTCCCGGCGGGTTCGCGGTGGCATCCGCTGCTGATCGAGGCGCTGACCGGGATTCCGGACGTCGCCGCCGGCGATTCCGTGTGGTGGCACTGCGACATGATCCACAGCGTCGCGCCGGTCGAGGACCAGGTCGGGTGGGGGAACGTCATGTACATCCCGGCGGCGCCGTGGTGCCCGCGCAACGAGCGGTACGCGGCTTCCGTCCGCGAGGCGTTCGTCACCGGGTCGAGCCCGAGCGACTTCCCCGAGGAGCACTACGAGCGGACCTGGCCCAACCGGTACTCGGTCGACGACCTCAACGAGACGGGTCGCCGAGGACTCGGTCTCGGCTGAACCAGGCCTCCCGGATCGCCGTCGCGGCGCACGCGACCGCGACCACCTGGGCCGGCCACTGCAGGAGGACGCCGATCCAGTCGAAGAACTCGCCCGGATCGGCGCCGTGTTTGTCGTACCCGCGGAGTAGACACCTCGCATGGGACTTTCGACGAGTCGGCTGGCGCGGATGCACGACGTGCTCGCGGGGCACTCGGCCAGTGGGTACGCGCCGGGCATCGTGACGCTGCTGGCGCACGGCGACGACGTCGTGGTCGACGTCATCGGAAACGTCGACCTCGAGGGCAGCGCGCCGATCCGGCGCGACGCGATCTTCCGGATCGCCTCGATGACCAAGCCGATCATCGCGGTCGCGACGTTGATGCTGGTCGAGGAATGCGTGCTCCGGCTCGACGAGCCGGTCGACCAGTGGCTGCCCGAGCTCGCCGACCGTCGGGTGCTGCGCCACTTCGACGCCGATGTGGACGACACGGTGCCGGCCGAGCGGCCGATCACCGTGCGCGACCTGCTGAACTTCACCTGGGGCTTCGGCATGCTGGTCGGCGCCGGGGCCAAGCTCGTCCAGGCCGCGACCGAGCTGGGCGCCTTGACCGGCATGCCGCAGCCGGAGACCTCGTTCGACCACGACGAGTGGCTGCGCCGGCTCGGCACGCTGCCGCTGGCGCACCAGCCCGGCGAATCCTGGACCTACAACACCGGGTCCGACGTGCTCGGCGTTCTGATCTCCCGGGCGTCGGGCCGGTCGCTCGAGGGCTTCCTGCGCGAGCGCGTCTTCACCCCGCTGGGCATGGCCGACACCGGTTTCTCGGTGCCGGCCGAACAACTGCACCGCCTGCCGGCCAGCTACCTGGCCACCGCCGACGGCCTGACGCTGCGAGACGCCGGCGGCGCCGAATCGGCCTGGCGGAACGCGCCGACGTTCAGCTCCGGCGCCGGTGGCCTGGTGTCCACGGTCGACGACTGCTTCGCGTTCGCGCGGCTGCTGCGCAACCACGGCCGTCACGGCTCCGAGCGGCTGCTGTCCCGTACCTCGGTCCAGGCGATGGCCACCGACCAGCTCACACCCGAGATCAAGGCGTCCTCGCCCTGGTTCCCCGGCTACTGGCCGAGCCGGGGCTGGGGCTTCGGCGTCGGGGTCACGATCCGGCGAACCGGCGGTGCCGCGGTACCGGGGCAGTTCGGGTGGGACGGGGGCCTCGGCACGTCGATGTGGATCGACCCGGTGGAAGACCTGGTCGGCATCCTGCTCACCCAGCGCGCCCAGTTCCCGCTGCGGTCGAACGTCTACCAGGACTTCTGGACGACGGCCTACGCCGCGCTCGACGATCAGAGCCAGTGATTGTCGTGCTCGGCGTAGAACTCGGCCTTCTCCTCGTCCGACATCCCGCCGAGGCGGAGGAGACCCTCGAAGTAGTCCTCGCGCGGAGCGCCCGGCGCGAAATGCAGCAGCATCGACGCCGGTTCGCCGGACTCGTTGCGGAAACCGTGGACGCCGCCCGCCGGGACGTGCACCCAGTCGCCCGGCGTCGTGTCGTTCCAGCGCGTGCCGTCGTAGATCTTCACGGTGCCCGACAGGATGTAGAACGACTCGGCGATCGAGCGGTGGAAGTGCGGATCCGGCCCGCTGCGCGCCGGCCCGAACTCCCAGCGGTACAGGCCGAACAGCCCGCCGGTCGTCTCGTGCGTCGCCAGGTAGTGGACGGTGTTGCCGTTCGGGTAGGTCAGTTCGGGCCGGGTGTCGGAGCTCCGGTACGTGGCGGTCAGCTCTCCGGTGTCACCGGGATAGAGCGGCGGGGGATATGACATGACTGTCCTCCTATCACCCCGTCCGGGTCGTCGTGAGGGCTTCGGTGCGGTAGCGGAGAACAAAACTTCCGCCCATCGCGTCGACCGCCGCACCGATGCCGGCCAGTAGAGCGTCCAACTGGGCCGGGGGCAGGGTGCTGTGGCCGCCGGACGTGGGCACCAGGTAGAGCCACTCGTCTCGGGTGTAGGTCCGCTCCCAGCCGAAGTGCCAGTGGTCGACGCCGGTGAAGGCCGCCGCCTCGCGCAGGCCGTTCTCGGCCGGAGCGAAGAACGCTTCGGACGCCGCCGGCCGGGCCCAGGGCTTGAACGGCAAGTCGGGCAGGACCTCGCGGTAGACCGCGCCGAACGCGTCGGCGACCTCGGGGGCCGGGTCCCAGACGTTCCAGAACAGCGCGAGGAGTCCACCGGGACGAAGTACGGTGGCGGCCTTCGCGGCGCCCGCCGACGGGTTGATCCAGTGCCAGGTCTGGCCCGCGACGACCGCGTCGAACGTGCGCCCGGCCGGTTCCCAGGTCTCGAACGCGCCCACCTCGGTCGGAATGCCGTGGCGGTCCGCGACCGCCGCCATCCGCGCGTCGATCTCGACGCCGAGGACCGTGCAGCCGGCCTCCCGGAGTTGGCGGGCGGCGATGCCGGTGCCGGTTCCGACGTCGAGGACGTCGGGCCCCGGTGCGGTGTTCACGATGCGGGCGATCAGAGCGTCGGGGTATCGGGGGCGCGCGCGGTCGTAGCGGTCGGCGTCGGCGCCGAACGATTCGGCGATCCAGCGAGCTTCGTGGGACGGCGGAGTGGGCATGCGCCCACTCTAGTGGGCAAGTGCCCACTCGGGTCGAACCGGCTACGATCGGCCAGTGCCAACCGGCGTAGCGCTCCGCGACGTGCGCGAGCAGTTGTTCGACGCCGCCGGGCGGGTGCTCCTGCAGGCCGGACCGAGTGCGCTGACCAGCCGCGCGATCACCGACGAGGCCGGCGTCGCCAAGGGTGTGCTGCACCGCCACTTCGCCGACTTCGACACGTTCCTGGCCGAGTTCGTGCTCGATCGGATCCACCGGATGGACCCGAAGGCGGCCGCGTTGCGCGAGGCGACCGGCAGTGGCCGGGTCGTCGACAACCTCGCCGAGGCGCTGATCGGGCTGTTCGGTTCGGTCGCGGTGGCGACCGTCGCACTCGTGACGTTCCGCGACGGACTGCGGGCCCGGTTGCGCGACACCTGGCCGGCCGGGGTGCCGGTGCTCACCGATGCCGCCGACATCATCGCCGGGTACCTCGACGCCGAGCGGAACGGTGGCCGCATCAAGCCCGACGCCGACGTCGACACGATTGCGTTCATGCTGATCGGCGCCGGTCACCTGCTGTTCGCCGACCGCACCGGTCCGCCGCCGGAGCCGTCCGTCGTCCGGATCAAGGTCGCCGCGATCGTCGGCCCTCACCTGTCCTGACCACCTGCCCTCGCGGCCGCATCCAGATCGCCGGCGCAGAAACTGGTGAGGGCACGTTGTCGATTTCCGCGGACTCCGTTGGTCGCCAGTACAAGAGCGAACAACGAACGGAGACCTCGATGACGAAGGACGTGCGCTGGGAGCGGGTCTTCCCAGCCGACCCGGACACGGTGTTCGACGCGATCACCCGGCGGTCGGCGGGCTGGTTGTGGCCGATCACGTACGAGCCCCGCGAAGGCGGCACCGAAAAGGGCCTCACCGCGCGCGGTGGCCGGGTCACCGCCTGGCAGCCCGGCCACCTCTTCCGGACCCGCGCCGACGATGACGACGGCTGGTACAACCAGCTCGAATACCACCTCGAAGCGGTCCCGGGCGGCACCAAGGCGAGCTACCTCCACGTCGGCTCCTACGCTGACGACCCGGTCGAGTACGAGCAGTGCGCCGAGCACACCGCGTTCTACCGCGAGTTGCTCGCCGAGTACCTCCGCTCGTTCGCCGGCCGCGACGCCCGCCGGACCGAGGCCGAGCTGCCGGGCTCGTTCGCCGAGATCCGCGACCGCCTCGACACCCCCGCCGCCGACGTCTTCTACCGCGCGTCCCGTTTCCTCGGGCTGCGGACGGAGAATTCGCTGGTCGCGGTCTTCGGCCGCGACCACTGGGGTGGTTCGGTCGGCGTCTCACTGCACCTTTTCCATCCGGACGCCGACCCGGCGGCCGAAACCGCGCGCTGGAAGGGTTGGGCAGCATGAACCAGCAGACGACACCGCAGTACGCCGTGTTGATCTACGAGGCCGTGGCGCCCGAGAACCTGCCGCCCGACGTGATGCGGGCCCACCTGGATCTGCCGGCTCGCGTCGCCGAAGCAGGCGGCCGCATCGTCGCCGGGCTCGGCTTCCAGGACCCGACGACCGCCACCGTGATCCGCAGCGGGCTACTCACCGACGGGCCGTTCGTCGAGACCAAGGAGGCGCTGGCCGGTGTCTTCATCATGGAGGCGCGCGATCTCGATCACGCCCTCGAACTCGCGCGCCTGACCCCGATCGTCGAGGGTGGCGTCGAGGTCAGGCCGCTCGTCGACTTCCAAGTGCTTTGAGCGTCGTTCAGGCGATCGCCGACGCGCACCGCCGCGAGTGGGCCCGCGTGCTCGCCGCGACGGTGCGCGTCTCCCGCGACCTGGACGTCGCCGAGGAAAGCGTTCAAGACGCGTACGTCGCGGCGCTGACCGCCTGGGAGCGCGACGGCATCCCGGAGCGGCCCGGCGCCTGGCTCACCACGGCCGCCCGCAACAAGGCGCTCTCGACACTCGCCCGCCGTCAGACGCTCGAGTCGAAGCTGCCTCTCTTGATCGGCGAGGATCCGGAGCCGGAAACCGACCGGCTCCGGCTCGTTTTCACCTGCTGCCACCCGGCACTCTCGATCGAGGCCAGGGTCGCGCTCACGCTGCGGATGGTTTGCGGGGTCAGCACCCCGGACGTGGCTTCGGCGTTCCTGGTCTCCGAGGCCACGATGGCCGCGCGGATCACCAGGGCGAAGAAGAAGATCACTGCCGCCCGGATCCCGTATCGCGTACCGAGCACCGCCGAGTTGCCGGAACGGCTCGACGCGGTGCTGACCGTGGTGCACCTGCTCGCCACGGCCGGGCACACCGCGCCGTCGGGCGACGCGCTGCTCCGCGTCGACCTCACCGAACGGGCGGTGGACCTCGCCCGGATGCTGCACGCGCTGCTCCCCGCCGAGCCCGAGGTCGGCGGTTTGCTCGCGCTGCTCCTCGTCCACCGCGCTCGAGAAGGGAGCCGAGTCGGGCCGGAGGGCCGGCTCGTGCGCCTCGCCGAACAGGACCGTTCGATCTGGGACCGCGACCTGATCGCTGAGGCCGACCGTCTCGTGGTGAGCGCCCTGCGCGCGGGTCCGGCCGGACGGTTCAGCCTGCAGGCCGCGATCGCGGCCCTCCACGCGCAGGCGCCGAGCTACGACTCCACCGACTGGACCCAGATCCGGACGCTCTACGACGCGCTGTACCGCGTGTGGCCGACGCCGGTCGTGGCGTTGAACCGGGCGGTCGCGGTGTCGATGGTGGACGGACCGGCGGCCGGTCTGGCCGAACTGACCGCGCTCGAAACGACCGGCGAACTCACCGGCTACCACTACCTGCCGGCGGCCAAGGCCGACCTGCTGCGTCGGCTGGGCCGTCTGCGCGAGGCGCGCGACTCCTACCGCGAGGCCGCGACGCAGACCGACAACGCGGCCGAGCGCGAGTACCTCGAAACGCAACTCTAGGCGGGCACGATCGGAACACCGGTGTCGGCGATCTCGCGCAGGCTCGCGGTGTCGACGTCGGTGACGATGCCGGCCACGTCGTTCAGCCCGAGCACCGTGAACGGCGACGCGGCTCCGATCTTCTCGGCGCTGGCCAGCACGTAGGTGTCGGCGGCCCGGCGGGAGAGCGCGCGTTTCATCGCGGCCTCGTCGGCGTCACCGGTGGTGAGTCCTTCGGTCGCGTGCACGCCCGTGACGCCCATCAGGAACACGTCGGCATGGAGACCGGACGCGGCCTCGACCGCGGCCGCGCCGCACGCGACGGCGGAGTGCTTGAAGATCCGGCCGCCGATGACGTGGATCTCGACGCCCGCGTGGTCGATCAGCGCGGACGCGACGATCGGGCTGTGGGTGACGATCGTGGCCCGGAGGTCAGCGGGCAGGGACTTCGCGACGGCGAGCGCGGTCGTGCCCCCGTCGAGGATCGCGGTGCCGCCCGGCGGAATGAGCCGAGCGGCCCGGACGGCGACGCGCTGCTTGGAATCTGGTTGCACGTTTGTGCGCGTTGTCAGGTCGCCGACGGCGGGCGAGACCGGGAGTGCCCCTCCGTAGACGCGCTGGCACAGCCCGGCGGCGGCAAGTTCGCGTAGGTCCCGGCGGATGCTGTCTTCAGAGATTTCCAGCTCAGCGGCAATGTCTTTGGCCACGATCCGGCCGTCGGTGCGGAGCCGGCCGAGCAGGAGCTCATGACGCTGAGCGGCAAGCATTCATGCTCCTTCTTGTTTGTTCACAATCTTGCACGTAGCGTACCTCGCATGATGATCCTGATTGCAGGTCCCTACCGATCCGGCACCGGCGACGATCCCGCGCTGATGGAGGCGAACCTCCGCCGGCTGGAGGAGGCCGCGTGGCCACTGTTCCAGGCCGGGCACGTGCCGATGATCGGGGAGTGGGTCGCGTTACCGGTGCTCCGCGGGGCGGGTGGCACGGGCCCGGCGGATCCGATCGCCGGGCAGATCATGTACCCGAGCGCGCAACGGCTGCTGGAGCGCTGCGAAGGTGTGCTGCGACTGCCGGGGGAGTCGACCGGCGCCGATCAGGACGTGGCGATCGCTCGCGAACGGGGCATTCCGGTGTGGTTCAACCTAGCTGACGTTCCGGGGGCCGTGGCGGTCTAACCTGCACGGATGAGCGTCGCGGAGCAGATCGGTCAGGGGCGGTACGTCAACCTGACGACGTATCGAAAAGACGGCACGCCGGTGGTGACCCCGGTGTGGCACGCCTATGTCGACGGTGTGGTGTACATGATCTCGGACGCGGGCGCCTGGAAGGTCAAGCGGATCCGGAACAACCCGGCCGTGCAGCTCACGGTGTGCAGTTTCCGCGGCAAAGAGGCGCCGGGCGCGGCGACGGCGTCGGGCACCGCCCAGCTGCTCGACGACTCGGAGATCCCGCGGGTGCGCGGCTACATCGCGAAGAAGTACTGGATGTCGGCGGTCGCGAACCTGGCCACGAAGGTGTTCCGCATCAACCGGCCGCCGGTCACTTGCATCGCCGTCACCGTTACGTGACCGACGACTGGTCGCCGGTGGCGGTGGAGTGGGATCGCTGGTGGGGCTCCCTGGCCGCGCCGCTCTGGAAGCTCGCCGGGCTCGCTGCCGGTAGCCGGGTGCTCGACGTCGGGTGCGGGAGTGGCCGGTTTCTCGCCGCGGCGATCGGGCGCGGGGCGTCCGCGGCGGGTGCCGATTCCTCGCCGGCCATGGTCGAGCTGGCGCGCCGCGCCGCGCCGGATGCGGACGTCCGGGTGGCCCGGGCCGAGGCGCTGCCGTGGCCGGCGTCCACGTTCGACGTGGTGACGGCGATCAACGCGCTCCAGTTCGCCGACGACCCGGACGCCGCCGCCGCGGAAATGGTGCGCGTGGCCGTGCCGGGCGGGTCCGTGATCGTCGCGAACTGGTCCGAGCGAGCGCGGAACGAGCTCGACGTGATCAACACCGCGCTGGCCGGAGAGCCGCTGGAGGACGGCGATCTCCGGCTCCCCGGCGGCCTCGAAGACCTGCTGGCCGACGCCGGGGTTCGAGACATCAACGCCGGACTGGTCGACGTCCCGTGGGAAGTGCCCGACGACGAAGCCCTGATTGCCGGAATCCTGCTGGGTGAAGAAGGCCCGGTGCCGACGATCCTCGACGCGGCCCGCCCGTTCCGTACCGCGACCGGCGGCTACCGCTTCCTCAACCACTTCCGCTGGGCGAGCGGCACAAAAAGGGCCCGGCCGGTGAATACGCCGGCCGGGCCCTCGAGACGACGAGCTACTTCGTGAGGATCTTCGACAGAACCTCGTGCACGTAGGTGTTCGCGTGCTCGCCGGTGAACGACGACGCGTACGGGCCCGAGGCGGTGACCGGCACGTTCACGCCGGTGTGGCCGCTGGTGGTCCAGTCGATGGTGAACTTGAGCGGGCTGTTCGCGATCGCGAACGGACCGTCTTCCTTCGAGATGCCGTCGCCGGACTCGTCCGCGGTGTCCTCCGCGGCCTCGACCGTCGCGCCACCGCAGTCGTGATCACCGGTGATGACCAGCAGCGTGTCGGGGTGTGAAGCGACGTACGCCTTCGCGACCTTGACGGCCTTCTCGAGCTCGGCCATCGACTTCAGAACCTTCTCGCCGTTGTTCTCGTGCGAGAACTCGTCGATGCCCTCTTCCTCGACGAACAGGAAGAAGCCGTCCTTGTCGGTCTTCAGCGTGCTCAGCGCCTTGGACGTCATGTCGGCGAGCGGGACGACCGGGCGGTAGATGTCGCCCTTGCCCTCCTCGCGCTGCTGGAACATCTCCTCGTTGGAGAAGAGGCCCAGGAGCTTGCCGCCCTTGGCCGCCTTCAGCTGCGAGGCCGAGGTGACGTAGGTGTAGCCGGACTTCTTGGCCTGCGCGATCAGGTCGCCCTTGGTGCCCTTGCTCGCCTCGGTCGGGTCCTCGGCCGGCTTGTCCGGGAACGCGCCCGGGGTGCCCGCGGGCAGCCACCAGTCCTCACCGCCGCCGAGGATGACGTCGGGCTTGCTGACCTCGAGGTACTGACGCGCGATGTCGTCCTGTTGACCTCGGTCGACGGTCTGCGAGAACCAGGCGGCCGGGCTGGCGTCGGTGACCTGGGCGGTCGTGACGATACCGGTGGCCTTGCCGGCCTTCTTGGCTTGCTCGCCCAGCGTCGCGAGCGGCTTCTTGTTGACGTCGACGCTGATCGCGCCGTTGTAGGTCTTGTGGCCGGTGGCCCACGCGGTGGCGGCAGCGGCGGAGTCGGTGATCGCGGTCTTCGGGTCGTGCGGGCTGGTGCTCAGCTGGCCGGAGTAGGGCAGGCTGTCCATCGCCAGACGGCCGTCGAGGCCGGTCATCGCGAGGCGTGCGGCCTCGCGGTGGGCGGCGGACATGCCGTCGCCGTTGATGAAAATGACGCTCTTGGCCTTCGGGCGGCCGCCGTTCGCGTCGGCCGCGCCCACGGTCATGGTGGCAGCACCAACGGCGGCGACTACCGCAACCGAGCCGGCGAGCCAGCGCAGTCCTTTGTTCTCCACGGATCCTCCTGTGTGATGACCACAGCACAGGCAACACCTCGTGAAACCACAGGAACTTGCGTCCGCATGAACGGAGCTTGAATTCGTTGCATGGACAAACGACCCGACCGAGACGTGGGCTAACCGAGGCGGACGGGGGAGGTCACAGGATCTCGGCGAGGACCTCGTGGACGTGGGTGTTGGGGTGCTTGCCGGTGAACTGCGTCGCGTAGGGGCCGGTCGCGGTCACCGGGACGTCCACGCCGGTGTGGCCGGTCGTCGTCCAGTCGAGGCTGAACCGGCGCGGGCTGCGCGCGACCGGGAACGGCCCGTCCTCACGCGAGACTCCGCTGCCCGACTCGTCGGTCTTCGCGTTGTCCTCGACGGTGAGCCCGCCGCACTCGTGGTCACCGGCGATGACCAGCAGCGTGTCCGGGTGCTCGGCGGCATACGCCTTCGCCACCACGACGGCCTTTTCGAGCTCGCCCATCGCCTGCAGCATCCGGGTCGCGTTGTTGTGGTGCGAGAACTCGTCGATCGCTTCTTCCTCGACGAACAGGAAAAAGCCGTTCCGGCTCTTCGAGAGCGTGTCGAGCGCTTTCGACGTCATGTCCGCGAGCGGCACCACCGGGTCGTAGACGTCACCCTTGCCCTCTTCGCGCTGCTGGAACATCTCCTCGTTCGCGAACAGCCCGAGCAGCTTGCCGTCGGCCGGCGCGGCCCGCAGCTCGGACGCCGACGACACGTACCGGTAGCCGTCCCGCCGGGCCTGGGCGATCAGGTTGCCCTTCGTCCCCTTGCTCTCCTCGCCGCCGTGGTCCGGGAACGCGCCCGGGTTGCTCGCCGGGAGCCACCAGTCCTCGCCGCCGCCGAGGATCACGTCCGGTTTGCTGACCTCGAGGTACTGACGTGCGATGTCGTCCTCCGCGGTCCGCGACTCCTCGTTGGAGAACCACGCGGCCGGGCTCGCGTCGGTCACCTGGGCCGTCGTCACCAGCCCGGTGGCCTTTCCGTCGTCTTTCGCCTGCCGGCCGAGCGTCCGCCACGCCTTTTTGTGGACGTCGACGCCGATCGCGCCGTTGTAGGTGCGCTTGCCGATCGTCCAGGCGGTCGCCCCGGCGGCGGAGTCGGTGATCGCGCTGATCGGGTCGTCGGGGCTGGTGGTCAACTGACCGGAGACCGGGAGGCTGTCCATCGCGAGCCGGCCGTCGAAGCCGTGGTATTTGAGGCGTGCGGCCTCGCGCTGCGCCGGACCCATGCCGTCACCGTTGATGAAGATGACGCTGCGGGCGCGCGGCGCGTCGTTGTCGGCGCGAGCGGCGTAGGTGGCGGCGCCTCCCGCGACGAGCGCGGCGGCAGTGGTGAGGGCGGCGAGGGTCTTGGGGCGCACGCGTGCCTCCGGGGACGTCGGACGGGTGACGCGGATAGGCAACACCTTTTCCGGCGAATCGCCCGGTATTAGTCGCGATTCGGCGGGTCGGTACGCTGAGCGGCCGTGCGGATCTTCTTCTCTTATGCGCGTTCCGACGAAGCGCGGATCCGCATCCTGACCGACGGAATAGGCGACTTCGGGCACGACGTCTGGTTCGATCGCCAGCTGGCCGGCGGGGTCGAGTGGTGGCCGGAGATCCTGCGGCGGATCCGCCGGGCGGACGTCCTGGTGGCCGCGGTGTCGCGGGCCTCGATCAGCTCGACCGCGTGCCGGCGCGAGTGGGACTACGCGCTGGCGCTCGGCAAGCCGTTGCTGCCGTTGTTGCTCGAGGTGCAACAACCGCACTCACTGCCGTCGACGATCGCCGAGCGGCAGCTGATCGACTTCAGCTCGGGCACGGCCGCGGCGGCGTTCGCGCTGGCCCGGACGCTACGCGAGTTACCGGCGTCGCCACCGTTGCCGTACCCGCTGCCGACCGAACCGCCGGCACCGTCGGCGGTGACCAACATGCGCGAGTTGCTCGATGCGCCGGAGCTCGGGCTGGCGCAGCAGACGGCGATCGTGACCGAGATCCGCCGCCTGCACGAGTCGCCGGCGACCCGGCGCGAGTCCTTGCACATCGCGGCTGCGCTACGTCGTCGGGAAGATCTTCTGCTGGTGACCGACCGCAACCTGCGGGAGTTCGTTCCGGACGAAGTCGACGTGCCGCCGGCGCCGCCTCCCGCGGAGGGGTCGTTCACCGAGGACGACCGGATCGCGGTGCGCGAGCTGCGGGCGAGCTTCCGGCCGCGGACCTATGGCCCCGGGTACAACCCGTGGCAGGTCGAGCGGTTGTTCGACGAGATCCAGGCGGCGATGGACGGCGGACCGGTGCCGGTCAGCATTTCGTCCAGCGAGTTCGCCTCGGTGCGTCAGGGTTACGACGCGGCCGACGTCGACGAGGCACTGCGGCAGGTGCGGAAGCTCTTCAGTCGAACTCTTCGTCGCTGACGATCTCGACGTGAGCGACGCCGGGGACCTCGCTGAGGCGGGCCAGCAGTTCGTCGACGCTGCCGCCACCGACGACGTCGAGCTCCGCGGCGATGTTCTCCTCCGCCTCGGTGAACCGCACGCCGGTGACCGTCCACGTGCCGGTCGTGCCGGTGGCCAGCAGGCCACGTAACGTGCCCTGACCGTCGCGATAGGAGACCCGCACGCGGGCGGCATCCGTTCGGCTGCCGGGCAACCGGCTCGCGAGCCAGCTGAAGCCCAACACCGTGACGAAGTGCAGACCGGTGACCACGCCCGCCAGCAGCGGCAATCCGGCGCCGGCAGCCATGCCGATCGCGGCGGACTCCCACACCGCGGCGGCGGTGGTCAGCCCGCGGACCGAGCCGCCGCGGGTGAGGATCAGCCCGGCGCCGAGGAAGCCGATGCCCGACACGATCTGGGCCGCGACCCGGGACGGGTCGAGCGTGACCTTGCCGGTGACCAGCACGTCGCCGAAGCCATACTTGCTGACCAGCAGGATCAGCGCCGAAGTCGTGCCCACGATCGCTTGCGTCCGCAGGCCGGCGGCCTTGCCGCGGAGCTGGCGCTCCAGGCCGATCAGCGCGGTGAATCCGAACGCGAGGAGCAACTCCCCGACCTGTTTGAGGCCCTGGCCGTGCGCGGCGACCAGGTGACCGGAGCTCACCAGTGTCATAGGCGTGTCTCCTTCCCGGATCCGACCGGATGACACGCGCGTCAGTGGCCGATGTCGTGGGCTCCGGGCGCCACGAGGGCGCTCTCGTAGGCGAACACGACGATCTGCGCCCGATCGCGCAGGCCCAGCTTCGTGAGGATGCTCGACACGTGTGACTTCACGGTCGCCGGGCCGGCGAACAGCTCCTCGGCGATCTCGGTGTTCGTGGCGCCGCGCGCGACCGCGACCACGATGTCGCGCTCGCGTTCGGTCAGGCGGTGGACCCGATCGGCCACCGCGCTGTTGACACCCCGCTGGGTGGCGAATTTGCTGATCAGGCGCCGGGTGATCGACGGGGCGATCAGTGCGCCTCCGCCGGCGATCGTCCGCACCGCGGTGGCCAGTTCCGCGGGTGGGATGTCTTTGAGCACGAAGCCGCTGGCTCCGGCCCGCAGCGCCTGGTAGACGTACTCGTCCGGATCGAACGTCGTCAGGATGAGGATCTTCACCGGCCAGTCGGCGTCGCGCAGGATGCGGGCGGTGGCCTCGAGCCCGTCGAGCTCCGGCATCCGGATGTCCATCAGGATGACGTCCGGATGATGCTGTTGAGCAGCCGTGATGGCCTCCAGACCGGTGCCGGCCTCGGCCACGACGGCGATGTCGTCGTGCGTCCGCAAGATCATCGTGAACCCGCCGCGGACGAGGGCCTGGTCGTCGGCGACGACGACGCTGATCATGCCGGTACCCCCTCGATCGGGAAGCGGGCGACGACGCGGAAGCCACCCTCGGGACGGACGCCGGCCTCGAGCGTGCCACCGAGCAGGGTCGCGCGTTCGCGCATGCCGATGATGCCGTGACCGCCGCTGTGCTGCGGACGGAGCGGCCCCGGAGGGGCGTTGTCGACGATCTCGATCGTCACGTCGCCGCCGCTCTCGGTCAGGCGCACGTCGGCGCGGGTGCCGGGGCCGCGGTGTTTGAGCACGTTGGTCAGGGCCTCCTGGACGATGCGGTAGGCGGAGAGCTGCACCCGGGTCGGTAGCTCCGTGCGCAGCCCGTCGTCGAGTCGGACGTCGAGGCCGGCCGCGGCGACCTGCTCGATCAGCCGAGGCAGATCGGTCAGGCCGGGAACCGGGCCGAAGCCGTTGCGCCCGGTCTCCGGCCGCAGTACGCCGAGGAGGTGCCGCAGCTCGTCGAGGGTCTGGCGGCCGGCCTGTTCGACCGCGGCCATCGCCTGGCGAGCGCTCTCCGGGTCGCTGTCGGCGACGGCCTGGGCCGCACCGGCCTGCACGGTCATCATGCTGACCTGGTGCGCGACGACGTCGTGCAGTTCGCGGGCGATGTGTGTGCGCTCCTCGGCGACGATCCGGCGGGCTTCGTCGGCGCGCTGGCGACGGCGCTGCTCGGCGCGCTCCTCGCGGAGCTGCAGCTGGCGTCCGATGTAGAAGATCATCGCGAGGACGACGACGCCGAATCCGACCTCGAACCAGGGGGTGCCGCGGACGAGACCGTCGAGAACGAGCACGGCGTACACCGCGTAGAGGCCGAGCTGCGACCGGCGGAGGCTCGGTTCGTACTTCGCGACGCTGTACAACGCGACCAGCGGGATCAGGAAGAGGCTGTATTCGTCGGGAATCAGTAGCAGTGCCCATCCGACCAGTGAGATCCCGAGCACCAGCAGCGGCGCACGCCGGCGGAAGTACAGCGCGGCCGCCGCGACCGCGATGACCGGAACGACGGCGAGCATGACGTCGCCGAGCGACCGCCACTCGGCCGAGTCGGACTGCGTGTCCCGAAGCGTCGCGGCGCCGAACGCCAGCAGGAGCGCGAGAAGCGCGTCGGACGTCCGCGGCCAGCGTGCGAACGGGCCGGTGAGGTTCATTCCCAGCACGGTAGAGCTGCGGTGACGCCGTCGTCATCCGTCTGAGGGCGAGGGTGTTCGGTCCGGGTCTCCCCCGCTGGGGGGACGAACGATCCCGTCCCACGCCGGGCGATCTCCGGAGCCGGAATCCCGACTCTGTTGGCCATGAACACGCTGACTCGGCGACTGGGACTGGCCAGCGCCCGCAAACCGTGGATCACGATCTGTGCCTGGGCGGTCGCGGCCGTCGTACTTCTCGGACTGGCCGGCACCGTCGGCGGCTCGTTCGCCGACGACTTCGTCGCGCCGGGAAGCCAGAGCGAGCGCGCGATGAAGCTGCTCGAAGAGCGGTTCCCGGCCGCGGCGGACGGCGCCGCCGTAGCGGTCTTCTCCGCGCCGGAGGGTCTGGCGTCGGATCGAGCGGCCGTTTCCGCCGCGGTCGCGCGGATCGCCGACGTCCCGCACGTCACCGCGGTCGCCGATCCGTTCACGGCCGGTACCCTCTCGCCCGACGGGCGGATCGGCTACGCCGAGATCACGTTCGACGCACCGGCCGGCGAACTGGGGACTGCCCCCTTCACTGCGATTCTGGACGCACTGCAGCCCGCGCGGTCGGCCGGGATGAGCGCCGAGCTGGGCGGGGACGCGGCGTTCATCAACTCCGAGACGCCGTCGTCGGGCGCCGAAGGGGTCGGGATCGTCGCCGCGCTGATCATCCTGGTCGTGGCGTTCGGGTCGTTGGTCGCGGCGTTGGTACCGATCGTGCTGGCGCTGCTCGTGGTCGGTGCCGGACTCGGCGGGATCGTGTTGCTGGCCAACGGGATGGACGTGTCGACGGCGGCGCCGACCGTCGCGGCGATGGTCGGGCTGGGCGTCGGCATCGACTACGCGCTGTTCATCGTGTCGCGGTATCGCGAGAACCGTTCGTCCGGGTCGAAGGACCCACTGGGGGACGCCATGGCGTCGGCCGGGACGTCGATCCTGATCGCGGGCGGAACGATCGTCGTCGCGATGCTGGCGCTGACGCTGACCGGTCTCGGATTCCTGATCTCGGTCGGGGTGAGTACGGCGCTGGTCGTGCTGGGCGCGGTGCTGGCGGCGCTGACGCTGCTGCCCGCGATGCTGGCGCTGCTCGGTGACCGGATCGACCGCGGCCGGTTCGGTCGGAGCTTTTCCCGGCGCGCCGGTGCGTCCGGTGCGGCCGGGTCTTCCGGTGCGGCCGGGTCTTCCGGGTCGGGGTGGGGGCGGTGGGCTCGGCACGTGTCGCGGCGCCCGGTGCGGTATCTGGTCGCCGCGACCCTCGCGCTGCTGACGCTGGCCGCCCCGGCCCTGAGCATGCGGACCGGCTTCCCCGACGCCGGCAGCGATTCCACCACCACGAGTCACCGCCGGGCCTACGACCTCCTCGCCGAGGGCTTCGGCCCCGGGGTCAACGGCCCTCTGCTTATCGTCGTCGACCTGCGGAGGAGCGGAACCGACATCCCGGCGCTGTCGCGGCAGCTCGCGGCCGATCCCGGCATCGCGTCGGTCGGGGAGCCGGTCACCTCACCGTCGAAAGACACGGTCGTGCTGCGGGTGCTCACCAGGACCGAACCGTCGGCGACCGCGACCTCGGACACCCTCGAACGGATCCGGGACGAAGTGCCGGACAACGTCGCGGTCTCCGGTCTCACCGCGATGACTGACGACCTGACCCGGCAGCTCGACCGGACCCTGCCGATCTTCGTCGGCGCGATTCTGATCGCGTCGTTCCTGCTGCTCCTGCTGGTGTTCCGTTCGGTCGTGGTGCCGCTCAAGGCGGTGCTGATGAACCTCTTGTCGATCGGGGCGGCCTACGGCGTGGTGGTCGCGGTGTTCCAGTGGGGCTGGTTCGGCATCGAAGACAAGGTGCTGATCGCCTCGCCGTTGCCGACGCTGTTCTTCGCGGTCCTGTTCGGACTCTCGATGGACTACGAGGTTTTCCTGCTGTCGCGGATCCGTGAGGCCTACGACGCCGATCGGGACCCGGTCGGTTCGGTGGCGAGCGGGCTGGCGTCGACCGGCCGGGTGATCACGTCGGCGGCCCTGATCATGGTGTCGGTGTTCCTGGCCTTCGTGGCCGCGCCCTCGCCGTTCTCGCGGATGATCGGCCTGGGCCTGGCCGTCGCGGTTCTGCTGGACGCGACCGTGGTCCGGCTGGTGTTCGTCCCGGCGGCGATGACGCTGCTCGGCCGGGCGAACTGGTGGCTACCCCGCCGGCTGCAGTGGCTGCCGTCGATCGGCGAAAGTGGAGTGTCGGCGTCCGTACGCGCGGAGAGTCGTCACGCTGAGCAAGTTGTCGTGTCATCCAAGTGAGAGTGGTGGTGGACGGGAGAGAGGCTCCCCGACAACCAGGAAGGTGGTCCCGATGAGCGGCTACAACCACGAGTACGGACTGGTCGAGCGTCACCGGGACGGCGACTACTACTGCCGGCCGCGCCGTCGCCGGCGCTACGACGACTGCTGGGACCACGGCGGCCCGATCATCGTCCGTATCCCCTGATCCACGTCGCTGAGAGGGCCCCGGAGCGCGGAAGCGCTCCGGGGTTCTTTGCTGTGGGGTTTTCTGTACACACGGAGTGTCAGCAATCGAACCGTCCGCCCGTAGCGGCGCCGATCGAGCCGCCGGGGATTCGGCGCGAGCCTGGTGGTGCACCGGGGGACAGGCCCTCGGACACCACATCAGGAGGCTGACCATCATGAGCGGTTGCTACGACTACGAGTACGACTACTGCGGGGACGACTACGACTACTGCCGCCCGCGGCGCCACCACCACAAGCGCCGTCACCACAACGACTGCTGGGACTACAACTACTGCAGCTGAACCGTCAGCTGATCCCTAGCCCCGGAGTGCTGGTCAGCACTCCGGGGCTTTGTCGTGTGCGGCTTTCCGGCCCGGCGGTCCGGGGCGTCGGGGTGGTCCCGGAGTCGGATCTCCGGGGGCGGGGCAGGGACTCACCCGATGTGCCGCACCCCCTCCGAGCCGCACAGTGATGGCATCAGGAAAGACGCACTAGAAGGGGAGCCCACACCATGAACGACGTCCACCGCTACCTCGCCTCCAAGGGTCTGGTCCGTCCGCGGGAGGGGCGCTTCCTGGGTGGTGTCTGCTCCGGCCTCGGCGCCCGTATCGGCCTCGACCCGTGGCCCGCTCGAGCCCTCTTCCTGCTGACGTTGTTCCTGATCCCGGGTAGTCAGATCCTGTTCCTCTACCCGATCCTGTGGATCCTGATGCCGAGCGAGGAGCGGGCCACGTACTCGAGCCCGATGGTCCCGCCGGCCGCCGCCTGACCGGAGCGGGGCTGCCTTCCCGAGGGGAAGTGTTGGCCAGCTAACGTTGCGGCCGTTGGCGGGCTGATCGAGCGCGCCGTCGGTTGGCTCCATGCTTGTACCAGAACGGGGCTCCACGGAGAGTTCCGCAAAACGAGCGAGGAGGCTGGACGACATGAGCGGTAGCTACCACAAGGAGTACCACCGGTGCGACGAGTGGGATTACAACGACTGCTACCGGCCTCGTCGCCGCCGCTTCGGCAAGAAGCGTCATGACTCGTGGGGCGAGTTCTCGTCACTCGGCGACTGAACGGCCCAGCCGTCGAAAGGCCCGGAGCGCACACCCCGCGCTCCGGGCCTTTCCGCGCGACCTCGTACCCGACTCGTAGAGCGTCCGGCGGTGTTCTGGTCTCGTGAGGCATGCTCGACCCATGCCGAGTGTGTACGACGAAGCGGGCGGCGACGACGGGTTGGTCCGCCTGGCCGCGGCCTGGCACGAGCGGGTCCTTGCCGATGAGGTGGTGAGCCACGCGTTCAGCCACGGCTTCCACCCCGATCACACCGAACGCCTCGCCGCGTACTGGGCCGAGGCTCTGGGTGGGCCACCCCGGTACTCGTCGACGTACGGCGACGAGACGTCGGTCGTCCGGATGCACAGCGGGAACGGTCCGCACGAGGAGATGGATCGCCGCGCGATCGAGTGCTTCGACCTGGCACTGACCGACGCGGGGTTCACCGGCCCGGTCCGGCAGTCGTTGTACGACTACTTCGCCTGGGCCACCCACACCTCGATGGCCCGGTACACCGGTTCGGCCGACGACGTGCCCGCCGGCTTGACGATTCCGCTCTGGCCACGGAACGGCAACAGAGCCTGACAGCGCTGACAGCGGCGCTGTCAGCGCCGTATCAGCGTCCTGGCAGCGGCGACCTCCAGAGTTCTCCTCATGACCACAGACCTGGTGATCGAGGCCGACGGCCTGATCAAGAACTTCGGCGCGACCAAAGCGCTGCAGGGCGTCGACATCGCCGTCGAACGGGGCACCATCCTCGGCGTCCTCGGTCCCAACGGCGCCGGCAAGACCACCGCCGTGCGCATCCTGTCCACCCTCCTCCGCCCGGATGGCGGCTCGGCCCGCATCGCGGGCTACGACGTCGTCCGCAACGCGCAGCAGGTCAGAGAGGCGATCGGCCTCACCGGCCAGTACGCGTCCGTCGACGAGGACCTCACCGGCCGGCAGAACCTGGAGCTCTTCGGCGTCCTGCTCGACCTCGGCAAGAAAGGCGCCCGCCAGCGGGCCGCCGAGCTGCTGGAGTGGTTCGACCTCACGGACGCGGCCAACCGCTCCGCGAAGACCTACTCCGGCGGTATGCGCCGCCGCCTCGACCTGGCCGCGAGCCTGGTCGGACGCCCGGACGTCATCTTCCTCGACGAGCCCACCACGGGCCTCGACCCGAGCAAGCGCGAAGACATGTGGAACGTCGTCCGCACGCTCGTCCGCGACGGTTCGACCGTGCTGCTCACCACGCAGTACCTCGAAGAGGCCGAGGCCCTCGCCGACGAGATCACGGTGATCGACCACGGCGTGGTCATCGCCCACGACACGCCCGAGGCGCTCAAGCGGGTGGTCGGCGGCTCGACCCTCGAGGTGCGCCCCAGCAACTCCGCCGACCTCGAGCTCGCCGCGCAGATCCTGAACGAGGTCTCCGCGGGCGCCGCGGCCGACCAGATCCGCAAGGGTGTGCTAGCCGTCCCGGTCAAGGGGGACGACGCCATGACCACCACCGTCGCCCGCCTCGCCGCCGCCGGTATCCCGGTCACCGAGCTCTCGCTGCACCTCCCGAGCCTCGACGAGGTCTTCTTCACGCTCACCGGCCGGACGGCCTCCGCCGACGACACCACCAAGGAGGTCGCGGCATGACCACGACTCTGACCAGCCCCAACACCGCCCGTGAGGCCGTCCCGGCGGCCCGCACCCGCAAGCCGTTCCGCCTCGTCAGGCACTCGGTAGCGCTGATGAAACGCAGCTTGATCAAGACGTGGCACACGCCAGAAGCGTTGATCGACGTCACGATCCAGCCGGCGATCTTCCTCGTCATCTTCGTCTACATCTTCGGTAAGTCGATCTCCGGCACGACCCACGACTACCTGCAGCTCCTCCTGCCGGGCATCCTCGCCCAGAGCATCGCCACCGGCGCGATCGCGATCGGCGTGAACCTCAACGTCGACATGGAGAAGGGTCTGTTCGACCGGTTCCGGTCGCTTCCGATCCCGCGCCCGGCGCCCTTGATCGGCGCGGTACTGGGCGACGTCGTGCGGTACGTGATCGTCACGATCTCGACGCTGGCCGTCGGCTACGCGATGGGCTTCCGGATCCACGCCAACCCGCTCGCCGCCGTGGCGGCTGCCGCCCTCGCGGTGGTCTTCGCGCTGTCGCTCAGCTGGGTGTCGGTGTTCGTCGGCATGAAGGCCCGGACCTCCGGCGCGGTGCAGGGGATCATGTTCCTGGCCGTCCTGCCGCTGAGCTTCGCGTCCACCATGTTCGTCCCGCTCTCGGCGCTGCCCGGCTGGATGCAGGGCTTCGTGAAGCTCAACCCGATCACCCACCTGGTCGATTCGATGCGCGCCCTCTTCCTGGGCCAGCCGGTCGGCAACCACATCTGGTGGACGCTGGCCTGGTGCGTCGGCCTGGTGGCGGTCTTCATGCCACTGGCGCTCCGCGCCTACCAGAAGAAGGTCTGATCGACCGCTCGACCGCCGGATGGTGCCTCCGAGGCACCCCGGCGGTCTTTTGTCATTCGGACGCCGTCCCGGCGGGCAGAGCCCGGCCGGCCGAGCGGACGAGCGACGCGATCGCGGGTGAGTGACTGTTCGACGGCCAGGCGATCACCGTGGTGATGTCGGGCGCGTCGATCACCGGCACCGCGACGTGCTCGGGCCACTGCCAGGCCCGGCTGGACGCGGGTATGACGAGAAGCGTCCGGCCCAGCGCCACGAGCTGGGCGAGTTGCGACTGGGTGTGCACCTCGGGTCCGGGCCCGTCCGGGTACGACCCGTCGAGCCGGGGCCAGCGGGCGATCGGCAGGTCAGGGACGTCGCTGACGTCCGCCAGCGTGAGTTTCTCGCGTGCGGCGAGCGGATGGGCCGCGGGAACGATCGCGACCTGGCCTTCGGTCACGAGGTCTTCGGTGTCGAACCCGGCGAGGTCGTCGACCGGGCGGTGCATGAGCGCGACGTCGGCGCGTCCGTTGCGGAGCAGCCCGGCCTGCTCGCCGACTTCACAGAGCAGCACCTCGACCGGTGCCTCACTGGCGTCCAGAAGGCGTTGGAGTAGTTCGTGGGAGGCCCCGGCCTTCGTGACGAGCACCAGCGGACGCGCCGGATCGGCGGCGCGGCGGGTCCGGCGGGCCGCGGCCGCGACCGCGTCGAGAGCCGTACGGGCCTCGCGGAGGAGCACCCGGCCGGGGTCGGTGAGTGCCACTCCGCGGCGGTTGCGGTCGAGCAACTGGACGTCGAGCCGTCGCTCCAGGCGGCTGATCGCCCGGGAGAGGGGTGGCTGGGCGATCCCGAGCCGACCGGCGGCGCGCCCGAAGTGCAGTTCTTCGGCGACCGCGACGAAATAGCGGAGTTCGCGGGTTTCGAGGTCGTCCACGAGACCGAGCGTAATACCCGGTGAGTATCACAGCGTACTGAGATGGTTTTGGACGCCCGGCCGGTAGGGCGCCGACGATGGACGGCGTGACGAAGACTGCGCTGGTCACCGGCGCGAACAAGGGAATCGGCCTGGCGATAGCGCAGGGCCTCGGGGCGCTCGGTTACACGGTCGCGGTGGGGGCGAGGAACTCCGCACGGCGCGAGGAGGCGGTCGAGCGTCTGCGGGCGTCGGGTGTCGAGGCGTTCGGCGTCGCGCTCGACGTCACCTCCGACGATTCGGTCGCCGCGGCGGCGGCGGACCTCGAGCGGACGGCCGGAACACTGGACGTGCTCGTGAACAACGCGGGGATCGGCGGTCGGACGGACGGCGGCGCGCAGGACCCGACGACGCTCGACCTCGACGTGGTTCGCACGGTGCTGGACACGAACGTGTTCGGCGTCGTGCGGGTGACGAACGCGATGCTCCCGCTGCTGCGGCAGGCGGAGTCGCCGCGGATCGTCAACGTGTCGAGCAACATGGGGTCGCTCGCGCTGCGGACCGGGCCGGTCATGGCGGCGTACGCGCCGTCGAAGTCGATGCTGAACAGCGTGACGGTGCAGTACGCCCGCCGGTTCGCGGAGACGAACGTGATCGTGAACGCGTGCTGCCCGGGCTATGTCGCGACGGACTTCACCGGCTTCGCCTCGTCCCGGACGGCGGATCAGGGTGCCGCGATCGCGATCCGGCTCGCCACCCTGCCGGACGACGGCCCGCGGGGAGGCTTCTTCGACGACGAGGGCGTGGTCGCCTGGTGAGAAGCGAAGGCTCCGCTCGAGTGTCGGCAACTGCTGGTCGAGGTGGCGCGGGCCGGCGTGGGCGTACTCGGCGCCGGTACGCCCGCGGCCGTCCGGCTGGAGAACATCGCCCGGTTCCTCGACTTCGTCACCGAGAACCTGCTGCGCGCCGCGGAGCAGGCCCGCGAGGTCCTCCACGACCGCGGTGACGAAGGCCGGTGAACGGGCCGGAGCCGACTACAGGTTCTCCCGGTATTCCGCCGGGTCGTTGAACGGGCGTACCTCGATCGGGCTTCCGCAGGCCAGCGCACACTTCTGCGCCCAGGACACGGCCTGGTCGAAGTCGTCGCACCGGATCACCCAGAAGCCGCCGAGGTGCTCCTTGGTCTCGGCGAACGGGCCGTCGGTCACCAGAGTCGTGCCCTCGTCGGGCCGCACGACCTTGCTCGCCTGCGCGGGGGCGAGGCCGCCGACGAAGACCCACGCCCCGGCCGCACGAAGCTCGTCGTTGACCTGGCCGGTGCGCGCCATCTGGGCGTCGAACTCCTCGGCCGTCTCCGGCAGCGTGCTTTCGTCGAGCTGGACCGCGAGCAGGTACTGGTTCATGGCTGGCTCCTCCGGGAGGCGGGCTGTCTCATCGTGACTACGAACGCTATCGGCGCGATCCGACAGTGTCGGGAAGCGAACGTTGTGGCCGTCGTGGGGCCGAACGAGCGGATCGCGGATCGGCGGCAAGCTGATGGCACACGGGGAACACACCCTGGCCGATACTGCGGAGGCTGGACGACATGAGCGACTGCTACGACTACTCGTACGACTGCAACGACTCGTACGACTACGACTGCCGGCCTCGTCGTCGCCACCACAAGAAGCGCCACTACAACGACTGCTGGGACTACAGCTACTGCAGCTGACACCCGAGCACTGTCCGAGCCCGGAGCGCGAACGCGTTCCGGGCTCGTTCGCGTCGTGGGACCTCGGTCAGCCGGGACCGACCTCCACACCGCGGGCGCGCAGTTGGGTGGCCACCGCCTCGTCGCGCGCGATCCGCCGCCAGTGGACCCGGCGCAGGTTCGGCCGCGCGAGCAGCGGAGTGACGTCCACCTCGTCCGGGATCATCGAGACGACGACGAACTCCTCGAGGTTCCGCAGCAACCCCAGGTCGGTCAGATCGGTCGTGTCGAGCTCGTCGGACTCGCCGTCCCAGCCCGGGGTGAGCAGGTCGTAGATCGCCAGCCCACCGTCGAACACCAGCGACGTGACGCCCGCGAGCCGCTCGTCCGGCAGGTCCAGACCGCGCAGGAGCCGCTCGCTCTCCGGCACCGGCTCGTAGTGGCCGTAGCTGTAGGCGTCCCCGGCGAGCGCGCGCAGGCGGGCGGTGAGCTCGTCGTCGACGAGCTGCTCGAGGACGACCAGCTTGAGCTGGAACGATCTGAAGTCTGGCACGCGGCGAATGTACTTCGCACCGGATGTCGAGAACGTCGAAGTGGTTCCGTCCCGGGAGCGACTACGACGAAGGAGCGCCCCCGATGGAGCAGAACGAGATCGCCGGGATCCTGAACCGCCCGTACAGCCGGGAGCTGCTGGCCCGCGACCTGACCCGGCTGGCGTACGTCGCGAAGGACGGCACGCCGCGCAACGTCCCGATCGCGTTCACGTGGAACGGGACGGAGGTCGTGATGTGCACATCGAAGAACGCGCCGAAGCTCGCGGCGCTGGCGGCGAACCCGATGGTCGCGCTGACGATCGACACAGAGGTCCATCCGCCGAAGATCCTGCTCATCCGCGGCCGGGCCGAGCTGGACGTCGTCGACGGTATCCCGGAGGAGTACCTGCAGATGAACGGGTCCTACGAGATGACGGCCGAGCAGCGGGTGGAGTGGGAGAAAGAGGTGCGGTCGCTGTACGACGGGATGGTCCGGATCGTCGTGACGCCGACCTGGGTGAAGCTGATCGACTTCGAGACGACGCTGCCGAGCGCGGTGGCCGAGCTGGTCCAGGAACGTGAGGAGCGCCAGCGGGCATGAACGACCACCCCGACAGCCCGGTCCGCGCCTACGGTTCCAGCCCGTGCCGGACGATCCCCAGCAGCCGGCGCGCGTGCTCCGCGTCCGTACCGGCCACGGCGACCGCGCTGAGCAGCGCGAGCAGGTCGCGGGCGGTGATCTCGGGCCGCACCGCACCGCCGGCCTGCGCGGCGGTGAGCAGCCCGGCCGCCGTGGCGCTGATCGTCGCGTGCCACTGCTCGAACAACGCGCTGCGCCGGCCGTCGGCGGTCTCGGTGATGGCGAGTGCGAGGTCGCGCTTGCTGACGACGTGCAGCACGAACTCGTCCAGCCAATCGAACAGCGCCACTTCGGGCGGGAGGCCGTCAGGCCGACGGTCGGCGCGGCGGCAGAGCTCGGCGACCTGGTCGCCGTAGACCGCGACCAGCAGGTCGCTCCGGGTGGGGAAGTGCCGGTAGAGGGTGGCGTTGCCGACGCCGGCCCGACGCGCGATCTCGTCGAACGGAACGTCCGGGCCGCGCTCGGAGAACAGGTGCTCGGCGGCGGCGAGGATCGCGTCGGCGTTGCGGACCGCGTCGGCCCGTTGTGCTCGCGCCATCAACCCTCTTTCGAAGTGGGGAACTCCCCGGTAATCTACCGCCGAGCCCCTAAACGGGGAAGTCCCCAGATAGCTCGGAGAACACACGATGCTCGTCGAAGACCGGCTGGACATCATCGAACTGATCGCCATGCACGGCCACCTCGTGGACGCCGGCGAGATGCAACGGATCGAGGAGGTGTTCGCGGCCGACGTGGTCCACGACCTCACCGACCTCGGGCTGGGCACGGTGACCGGGCTCGACCTGTTCCGCACGCCCGACCCCGGCGTCGAACACCCGGTCGGGCACCACGTCACGAACACCGTCGTCACCGCCGACGGCGACGACCGGGCTCTCGTCCGCTCCCAGGGCATCGGCGTCCGGGCGGACGGCACCGCGGGCAGCGTCGTCTACGAAGACGTCGTCGAGCGCAGGCCGGAGGGATGGCGGATCGCGCGTCGCCGGGTCCTGGTCCGGCGGAGGCCGCTGACTTAGAGCGGGATCTCGTGGTTGGCGCGGAAGACCCCGGAGGGGTCGACCCGGCGGCGGATCTGGCGCAGCAACGGCCAGACCTCGGGCGCGAAGCCGGTCGCCGGGTCGACGCGCCGGTGCGTGAACGGCAGGTAGTTCTGGCCGCTCGCCCACGGAGCCATCGCCTCCACCGTCCGCTCGTCGGCCAGCAGCAGGAACTGGCCGTCCAGCTGGTCCAGCGCCCCGGCGTCCGGGGCGGAATGGCTCAGCGCACCCCCGAGTTGCCGCAACTCGAACGAGGAGTCCGCCAGCAACCGGTCGACCGAAGGCGCCTCACGCAGCAGCACCGACTGAACACCGCCCGGGGCCGGTGTGTCGGCGTGCATCTCGACGAGTTCGCGCGCCGGTCCGCGGCGGAACGTGTCCAGCCGGGGCCGCAACCGTCGCAACGGCCCGAGCATCTGCTCGGCCTCACCGTCGCTTGCCAGCACCGCCCCGCCGATGATCACCAGCCGCCGCCCGCGCAGCGCCTCCGGAATGTCCGGACTCACCGGGAACTGCACCTGCCGGTACACGGTGGTGACCGCATCCGGGGCATTCGCCGCCCACTCCGCCCACTGCGGCAGCACCCGCTCCGCGTCCCGCAGATCCCACACCAGCATTCCGGCGTACACGTTCCGGATCCACTCCAGACGCAGCTCCAGCGCCGTGACCAGGCCGTAGTTGCCTCCACCGCCGCCGCGCAGCGCCCAGAACAGCTCCGCCTCGTGGCTCTCGTCGGCCCGGACCAGGCCGCCGTCCGCGGTGACGAGCTCCACCGCGGCCACCGTGTTCGCGGCCAGCCCGAGCGCGCGCCCGTACCAGCCGACGCCGCCGCCCAGCGTGTACCCGACCACTCCGGTGTCCGGCGACGAGCCGTGCAGCACGGCCAGCCCGCGCTTCCCGAGCACGTCGACCAGCGGACCCCAGGTCGCCCCCGCACCGACCCGGGCGATCCGCCGGTTGAAGTCGTAGGTGTTCAGGTAGCCGGTCCGGACGAGGACGGTGTCGCTGAGGTCTCCGAACGGGCCGGTGTTCTGCCCCGACCCGATCGGCGCCACCCGCAGGCCCTCGACGGTGGCCGTCCGGACGACCGCGGCGGCCTCGGCCGGCGACCGCGGAAACGCGACCGCTGCCGGTCCGAGGCCGGAGACCTGTTCGTACTCGGCGTCTCCCGGACGGTAGACGTACTGCTTCAGCGTCGACCGCATCAGAGCGCCGTCCGACGGGTGGGCAGGAACCGCCGTAGCAGTTTTCGCCGCGGTCCTCGGTGCGGTGGATGCGCGACCGGGACGGCCGCGTACGGCACGTAACGGGGAGTGATCAGGGCCCGCTGTGGTTGCTTGTTCAACGAAGTCATACCAGCGACGACGAGCGAACGACCCCGAAGTTCATTCGCTACCCAATGCGAACATTGGTCGCATACCGAAGGGGCTCGCGGCCTTCCTCGAGTTGCTCCCGAGGGCGGGGCGCACCGTCAAGGCTGAATGTTCTCGAGATCGGCGAGGAGCGCCGGGTGACTGGGCTGCCACCCGAGCGCCTCGCGCGTTGTGACGCTCGACGCCGGCTGGTCCAGGGCGAAGATCGGTCCGAACGGTCCGAACGTCTCTTCCGGCACCGCCCGCACGGGTAGGCCGAGTCGACGCCCGACGACCTCCGCGATATCTCGCACGGCGTCGCCCTCGTCGGCGACCGCGTGCCACACCGTCCCGGCCGGCGCCGACTCCAGCACCAGCCGGAACAGCACCGCGGCGTCGAGTGCGTGCACAGCCGGCCAGCGCTGCGTCCCGTCGCCGGGATAGCCGGCCACCCCCGACGCACGGGCGGCGCGGGTCAGTAGTCCGGCGAACCCGCCCTCACCCCGGTTGTGCACGGTCCGCGGCATCCGCACCGCCGTCGCGCGTACGCCACGCGACCCCAGCTCCAGCATCGCGTTCACCGACCGGCCCCGCTCGCCCACCGGCCCGTCGGTCGACGTCGGGTCGGCTTCGGTGGACGCACGGCCGGGCACCCACGGCGTCCCGGAAACGACGACGATCGGCCGTCCGCTGCCCACCAGCGCCTCGCCCAGGATGGTCATGGCGGCACGCTCCTCCGCGATGCCGGCCGCGAGAGCGTCCGGAGTGCTGTAGTCGCGGCCGAAGGCCAAGCTGATGACGCCCTCGGTCTGCGCGGCGCCGTCGCGGAGCACGCCGAGGTCGGCCAGACCACCGCGCAGCACCTCGGCTCCGGCGTCCTTCAGGGTCCGTTCGGAACCGTCCGACCGGGCGAGCGCAAGCACGGTGTGGCCGTTGCCGAGCAATTCAGCGACCACGGCCGAGCCGATCGTGCCGGTACCGCCGGTGACAAAAACGCGCATCGGGTTCTCCTAGTGATGGGACTCCTGTCGCATCACGCTACACCCATGATGAGACAGGTGTCGCATCACCTAGAATGGACCCATGGCGCGATGGGAACCGGGAGCACGCGAGCGACTGGTCGTCGCCGCCGTCGACTTGTTCACCGAGCAGGGCTACGACGCGACGACCGTGGCGCAGATCGCCGAGCGCGCGGGCATCACCCGCAGCACCTTCTTCCGGCACTTCGCCGACAAGCGAGAAGTGCTGGTCGCCGGCCAGGAGACCCTGAGCACGCTGCTCGCCGACGGAATCCGCGAAGCGCCGGCCGACGCCGGCCCGCTCGATGCCGTGGCCGCCGGGCTCGAACGCGCCTCGAGCGAGATGGGCCAGACCAGCCGCGAGCTCGGCCCCCGGATCAAGGCCGCCGTAGCGGCCAGCACCGAACTGCAGGAGCGGGACGCGCTCAAGACCGTCGGTCTCGCGGCCGCCGCGACGGCCGCGCTCGTCGAGCGCGGGCTGCCGAGCCCGACGGCGCATCTCGCGGCCGAGATCGGGGTTCTGGCGTTCAAGCAGGGCTTCAGCCAGTGGTCCGAAGCCGCCCACGACGACGGTAAACCCCTGTCTCACTACGCCCTGGCCGCTTTGGCCGAGCTGCGCACCGCCACCGCCACCCTGAGCTGAGGCAGTGTTGGCAACCGAACGTTCCGAACGTTCCGGCCGTCGCCGGGCCGAACGAACGCCGCCCCGATCGGCGACAAGCTGATGGCACACGGGGAACACACCCTGGCCGCGCCGGGTCAGGCTGTGTCCGGCCCCAGGGGCGCGTGGTCGGGCGGCGTCCTCGGGTTGTTCGGCGAGCGAGGGTGCCGAACGCGACGAGGCCCGGAGCGCGAACCAGCGCTCCGGGCCTCGTCGTTATCTACGTGCTCAGCTGCAGTAGCTGTAGTCCCAGCAGTCGTTGTAGTGGCGCTTCTTGTGGTGGCGACGACGCGGCCGGCAGTCGTAGTCGTAGTTGTCGTTGCAGTCGTACGAGTAGTCGTAGTCGTAGCAGCCGCTCATGTCGTCCAGCCTCCGAAGATCGTGGTCGGGGTGTGTTCCCCGTGTGTCATCAGATTGCCGCTGATCGGGGCCGTGTTCGTTCGGCGCTGCGACGGCCGGAACGTTCGGTTGCGAACACTCGCGTGGAGCGGGCCGGTCAGGCCTCGCCGACGACCGTGCCGTCCTCCAGGTACCGCGTGTCGCCGCTCTGCCGGGCGGCCAGCGCGGCACGGATGCGGCGGCCCAGCGGCGGTGAGGTACGAACGTCCGCCTGATCGGCAGTGCACCAGGCCCAGCTGTGGAGCTCGTCGGCCGGCAGGCGGATGTCCGGGGTACTGAGGGGGCCACCGGCGAAGAGGAACATGAAGCCCTCGGTCCGGTCGCCGTGGGCCGGTGACCAGTCGACCACGAGCAGGCGGCCGGGCTCGACGACGAGGCCCAGCTCCTCCTTCACCTCCCGGCGGGCCGCCGCACGCGGGGACTCGTCGAGCTCCACCGCGCCGCCCGGGATTTCCCATTCGGGCTTGTAGGTCGGTTCGACCAGCAGGATCCGGCCGTCGTCGTCGGTGAACAAGATCCCGGACGCGGAGCGCTTGGTGGGGATCGTCGTGTAATCGAAAGGCACGGCCGAATGTACAAGAAAGGAGCGCGACGGCTGGCGGTCGACGCACTGGGGGTCAGGTGAGCTCCTCGGCGAGGAGGTCCATCAGGAGCCCGTCGTGCCAGGTGCCGTCGGGGCCGCGCTCGTACCGACGCATGACGCCGACCGGTCGGAAGCCGACCTTGGCGTAGCACCGGATCGCAGGCTCGTTGTCGGCGGCGGGGTCGATGACCAGGCGGTGGTGGCCGCGGTCGATCAGGTGGCGGGCGAGCGTGCGGACGGCGTCGGAGCCGAGGCCGCGGCCGTGGATCGACGGGTCGAGGTAGATGTCGATTCCGGCGTGGCGGTAGTCCTGGTCGGACTCTTCGCTCCACTGAATCGCGCCGACCGTGCGGCCCTCGTGCTCGACGACCAGGATCTCGACGTCGTCGTCGGCGAGGTCTTCGGCGTCGAACGGGCCCCAGCGGTGGAACACCTCGGGTTTGGCGCGGATCTCGGCGAGGGCCGGGGCGTCGTGCGTGGTCGCTTCGCGGAGGCGGACGTGGGTTCCGGCGAGCATGCGGTCGACGCTAGCCGGGGGCTTGACGCGGGCGTAATCGCCTGGGCGGGTCGGCGTGGGCGCGGGGAGTGAATGGCAGGGGTGCGGCCGGGGCGGGCGCGTCCGGCGCGGGACCCGGACTCTTCCGGTTCGGGCCGGTGGGTGGCGGGAGTGAGTCCGGTCGAGCGCTCGGCGTCGTGGCGGCGCGCGTTGATCAGTTCGGGCGGAAGCCCGCTACTTCGATGAGGCCGAATCAAGAAAATTGAGCGGCGAGCGTTGAGATCTTGAGAATCTTAATGTACAAATTGATTGTAGCGGAGCGCCGACGGCGAAGGAGCTGGGTGTGGACTGGCAGGAGCTGACCGAGCTGACCGGTGGGCGGTCATTCGTCGTCGAGCGGGTCCGGCTCGCCGAGAGCGGCATCGCCGTCGAAGGGCAGTTCGATCCGCCGCAACTGGCTCAACTCAGCGCCGACGACCAGGTCTTCGTCGCCGCGTTCGTCCGCGCGCACGGCTCGATCAAGGAGATGGAACGGATCTTCGGGGTGAGCTACCCGACGATCAAGTCCCGGCTCAACCGCATTTCCGAGCACCTCGACTTCGTCGACGTCAACCCGGCCCCCAGCGGCGCCGACGTCGTCGACCGGCTGCGCCGGGGAGAGATCAACGCCGAGGAGGCGCTGGCCGAACTGGAGCGGCGGCGATGATCCCGAACCTGATCACGGTGCGCCACCGCCGGGCCGGCCGTCGCTGGCACCGCCTCTACGTCCCGATTCTGCCGCTGTTGCTGGTGCTGTCACCGCTGCTGGTGATCGCGGTGGTCGGCGGGCTGATCACGTGCCGGGTGTTCGGCATCAACCCGCTGGGCGCGCTCCGCAGTGCCGGGCAGCTCTTCTGGGCGCTGCCCGGCGTCCGCTTCGAAATCGAGCAAGGCCGCACGGCCGTGCTCGTCAGCGTCCGATAAGTAAGGAGAGCAAGCATGAACGAACAGCGCCGTCAGATCCTGGAGATGCTGGCGGAAGGGAAGATCACCGCGGACGAGGCCGAAAGGCTGATCGCCGCGCTCGAACGGGCCGAGCCCGAAGCCCCGGCGGGGGCCGCCAAACCCCGGCCGAAGTACCTGCGGGTGATGGTGGACGACCACTCCGACGGCGGGTCCGGCCGGATCAACGTCCGGGTCCCGATTCAGCTGCTGCGCGCGGGCGTGCGGATCACGAGCCTGATCCCGCCGCAGGCGCTCCTCCGGGCCAACGAAGAGCTGAGCAAGTCGGGGGTGCCGATCGACCTCACCGCGCTCAAGCCGCAGCACATCGAGGACCTGGTCGAACACCTCGACGACCTCGTGGTCGACGTCGACGAGGCCCACGCCACGGTCAAGGTCTTCTGCGAGTGAGGGGTGCTGGTGATGGGCTGGTCCTACCCGCCGTTCGTCGCGGCTCTGGTTCTCGTCAATGCGCAGCGCCCCCGACGGGCAGGTCCTGATCGCCTGCCTGACCGTGGGTGTGTCGGTGGGGCCGGCCTCGAGCACCACGATCAGCCCGTCCCCGTCCTGGTCGAAGACACCTCCGTCGGCGACGACGCAGAGCCCGGCGCCGATGCAGACGCCGCGGTCGGCACGCACGCGCACGCGCTGGCCGGTGGTCACCACGACACCTCGCAACTCGCCAGATTGAAGATCGCGTGAGACGCCCGGAACTCGGCGCGCACCTCGCGCAGGCCCGGGAAGCGGCGGATCCGGGGCTCGAGCGCGCGGATCCGGCGGACCGTGAACTCCGGCGTGAGGAATCGCCGTAGGCGGGTGTGCTCGGGTGGGTCGAAGCTGAGCATGCTGCCTGCGTGGAGGCGGTGGGGCCGCCGAGAGCCTGCTGGACACGTACGAAGAGGAGCGTCGGCCGCTCGCGGAGAAGCTGATGGCAGGAGAGATGTCAGACGTCTTCCAGCTCCGGACCGGGTACCGCGGGTGTCGGCTCAGCCAGGACTTCCGGGCCCCGTCGCGGTCGGTCCGGGCCGGAGACCGGGCGCCGGACGCCTCGCTCCCGACGGGGCGGTTGTTCGCGCGCCGGTCGGAGTTCGTCGCCGTCGCGTTCGGCGATGAGGCCGCAGTCGCCTGCACCGCCGTTGGGGTTCCGTTCGTCCCGGTCGGACGTGGGGAGTCGGCCGTCCGGCGTATCTACGACGTGGACGCCGGGGAAGAGGCGCTGTTCCTGATCCGGCCGGACGGGTACGTGGGCCTGACCACCGGCGGGCAGTTCACCGAACGGCTAGCCGCGTACCTCGCGTTCGAGCCACTGAACTAGCCCGGGTGACGCGATGCGGCCGAGCAGCGTGGAGTAGTTCCGGGCGTCCTCGTCGGTGAGGATCGTGCGCCACTGATCCGGTTGACCGGATCGGAAGAACGCCTGCCGGTCGGTGGAGCAGGACCACGGCCGGGTCGTGGCGGCGTGACCAGGCCTGGTCGAGGTGCGCGACGACGCTCCGCAGCGAATCGAGGTTGACGGTCGGAGGTCGTTCATCGTTGATCCAGCGCAGGATGCGTCGACGTTGATCAACTGTCGGAGGCGCAGCGGGGGTTTCGGTCGACTCGCCGAGCAGGGCGCGGATGCGGTGGTCGTCGAGGTGGGCGCGGTGGTGGTCCATGGAGACGGCGACGTCCCGCGGGTCGCGTCCGATGACCAGGTAGGTGACGCCAGGAGCCGCGGGCAGGCCGTCGAGCGGCGTGTGGGTCTTGAGGAAGCGCCGGTGCCGCTGCTGGTCCAGCTCCGCGCGGAGGTCGTCGATCGGGCGCAGTCGCATGTCGACCCACGGCGAGAGGCCAGTCAGCGGTGCGGGCAGTCGTGGCGTCCGGAAGATCAGCAGCGCGCAGATCATCTGCAGCCAGGTGGTGCCGCGGTGTCACGTTTGCGCGGTGGGCGGTGTCTGGTGAGCGTCCGCGAAAAAGATCTTTGAGGAGCCAGTCATGGACGCTCGGCTGAACATCTTCGGCAATCCGGTCGCCGGCCAGATCATCAAGCACCTGTCGGCGGCCGGCCGCGTGCTGACCGAGACGACCGTGCCGGAGTCGACGATGGAGCTCGTGCGGCTGCGCGCGAGCCAGATCAACGGTTGCGGCTTCTGCACCGACATGCACGCCAAGGAAGCGCTGGCCGCGGGCGAGACCGCGCAGCGTCTGCTACTGGTGGCCGCCTGGCGCGAGGCCACGGTCTTCACCGAGGCCGAGCGCGCCGCGCTCGAACTCGCCGAGGAGGGCACCCGCATCGCGGACGCGTCCGGTGGGGTCTCCGACGACGTGTGGGCCGACGCCACGAAGCACTTCGACGAGGAGCAACTGGTCGCGCTGGTCACGAACATCGCGTTGATCAACGCGTTCAACCGGCTCAACGTGATGATCCGGCAGCCAGCCGGGGATTACGTGGCCGGCTCGTTCGGCTGACGAGGTAAACGTGATTGCTGGTAGATCACATCTCGTTTAATTCCTTGGTCTTCCGGGGGATCCAGTGTCCAGGTCGCTGCGAATCATTGCGGCGGGGGAGACAAAGGAAGGTAGTCGCCGTGACCGTCACCGGCATCATCACTGCTCTCGTTGTGGGTCTGATCATCGGAGCGCTCGGGCGCCTGGTCGTTCCGGGCAAGCAGAACATTCCGATCTGGCTCACGATCGTGATCGGCATCGTGGCTGCGCTGCTGGGTACCGCGATCGCTCGCGGCGTGGGCGTCGCGGACACCAAGGGCTTCGACTGGATCGAGCTGGTCTTCCAGATCGTGCTCGCCGCGGTCGGTGTCGCCCTGACCGCCGGCTTCTACGGCCGTCGTGGTCACCGCCGCGCGCTCTGAGCGCCGCGCCCGGTAGGCGCCGCGCCCGGTAGGCCCCGCGCCCAGTAGGCCCTGCGCGCCTCGACCGGCACATGCAAAAGGCCCGGCTTCGGCCGGGCCTTTTCGCGTGCGAGCGGTTATCCACGGATCGGTAGGTCGTGGATACGGCGGAGACCGGACGGTAGAAACTAATCGTGATCGATCGGACCGGATTGGCCGAGTTCCTCCGGCGTCGGCGGGAGTCGTTGCAGCCCGAGGACGTCGGGCTCCCGCGTGGGCAGCGACGGCGGACGAACGGGTTGCGGCGGGAGGAAGCCGCGGCACTCTGTCACATGTCCACCGATTACTACGCGCGGCTCGAGCGGGAGCGCGGGCCGCAGCCGTCCGAGCAGATGATCGCGTCGATCGCGCAGGGACTCCACCTATCGCTGGACGAGCGCGACCACCTGTTCCGGCTCGCCGGGCAGAACCCGCCCACCCGGGGGCCGGCGGGTGACCACATCAGCCCGGGGCTGCTGCGGGTGTTCGACCGGCTCGGTGACACTCCCGCGGAGATCGTCACCGAACTGGGCGAGACGTTGCGCCAGACCGCGTTCGGCGTCGCGCTGACCGGTGACACGACCCGGTACACCGGCCCGTCGCGCAGCATCGGGTACCGCTGGTTCACCGACCCCGCGACCCGGGCGTTGTACGCGCCCGAGGACCACGCGTTTCTCTCCCGGATGTTCACGTCGGGACTGCGGGGGATCGCCACGATGCGCGGCCCGGGGTCACGGGCGGCGCACTTCGTCGAGCTCCTGCTGGCCGAGAGCGGCGAGTTCCGGACGCTCTGGGGCGAGCACGAGGTGGGCATCCGGCCCCAAGAGACCAAGCGGTTCGTCCATCCCGAGCTCGGCGGACTGGAACTGACCTGCCAGCGACTGGTCGACCCGGACCAGTCGCACTCGCTGCTCGTCTACACCGCGATTCCGGGCAGCGAGAGCCACGACAAGCTGCAACTCCTGGCCGCCGTCGGGGCCGGGATCACGGCTTCTGAGCGATGAAGACCCACTCCAGATCGGGGCGGTCCGGGGCGTCCCGGACGTCGAGTAGCCGGTAGCCGTGCGTCCGCAGGGTGGTTTCGAGCTCGTGGCGCGGACGGAACCGGAGCGTGGAGTGGGACGTCAGGACCGCGCCGTCGGGGAAGACCCACGACGTGCGGAACGTGAGCAGTGGGCGGGCGTAGTCGACGACCTCGGTCCAGGTCCGGACCGGGCCGATACCGTCGACCTCGACGGTGCGGTCGGTGAGCTCGGGGGTCCACAGGTCCCAGGCGCGCAGGTCCGGGTCGCGGGTCTCGAACACGAGGTGGCCGCCGGAGCGGAGCAGCCGGCGGACGCCGGTGAGGGTCTTGTCCCACTTGTTCGGGTCGGTGATCGCCTGCGCCACGTTGCCGGTCATCGTGGCGAGGTCGAAGCCGCTGCCGGGGACGTCGCGGATCTCGCCGCGGACCCAGTTGACGAGCTGTCCGCCGGGCCGGTTCCGGGCGTAGTTGATCGAGCCGGGAGCCGGGTCCATGGCGGTGACGTTCCTGCCCGCGGCGGCCAGCCGGGTGGCGAAGACGCCCGTGCCGCAGCCGATGTCGAGGATCTTCGTGGCCTGGAGCTCGGCGACCAGGGCCTCGTAGGCGTCGAGATCGTGGCGGTCGCCTTCGAGGGCGTCGTAGACGGCGACGAGCCGGGGGTGGTCGAAGATCGGATCCGGCATGAACCGATGCTGGCACGCTCACCGGCGTGACGTCAGATGAGCCGAAGGCAGATTTGCAGAAGTACCTGCAGGAGGGCCGGGATGCCCTGGTAGGAAAGCTCGACGGGGTGTCGGAGTACGACGCACGGCGTCCGTTGGTGCCCACCGGCACGAACCTCCTGGGCCTGGTGAACAACCTGCCGGAGGCGAGCAGGAGTGGTCGGCCGAAGGGGGGATCGGATCTTTCCGGTCACATCCACACACTGAGGAGACAAATCACCGTTTGACGCCGGTGACCGGGCTGCGGGGGAGGCGGCCGGCTCGGGAGTGGCCGGTGAGCGTGTTCCCGGTGACCCGCACGTCGAAGTGCAGGTTCAGCCGGATGGGCTTGGTGATCGACTGACGCCACGTGGCGATGGGCCCGTCGGAGGTGATGTCGTGCAGCTCGACGATTTCGGTGGCGCCCGCGGCGGATCCAGTGATCGTGACTCCGGATTCGACGAACGTGTAGACGGCGGCGATCGAGCCGATCGGCGTCTTGATCGTGAGGTCCCAGACACCGGGGAGGGAGGACTCGTCGAGGGAAGCCCCGTCCAGGGGAGCCCCGTCCAGAGGCATGGCGGCTCAGACCTTTGCCGGCGTGCGGCCGGTGTCGCGCCAGACGGTGCCTCGGCGTTCGTACTCGAAGAGCTTCTCGACGGCGTGCGCCACCCGCGGACCGTATTCGCGTTCGAGGATGTGCAGCCCGAGGTCGAGGCCGGAGGTGACGCCGCCTGAGCTGATCAGATCGCCGTCGTCGACGACCCGGGCGGCGACGACGTGGACGCCGGTGGCTTCGAGCAGGTCCAGGCCGAGGACGTGCGTGACCGCGTTGCGGCCCTCGATCAACCCGGCCATCGCCAGCGCGAGCGAGCCGCCGCACTGGGTGGCCACCGTCACGCCGGGGTTGGCGAGTGCTTCCCGCAGGCGCCCGACCGCCTCGGTCTCGCCGAAACGGGCGAGCAGGACGGGAATCGTGTTGATGCCGTCGTCGGGGTCCGCGTCGATCGGGCCGCTGACGCCGGGCACGAGGACGTAGCCGGGTTCGGACGGGTCCAGCACGCCGGTGGCGGTGAGGGTCAGGCCGCGGGTGCCGCTGGTGACCGGGCCCGGGGTCTCGGCGACGAGTTCGACCGAGAGGTCGCCGTCGACCAGGTCGCCCCCGGCGGCCAGGACTTCGAAGGGCGCGATGACGTCCAGCGGGTCGAAGCCGTCGTAGAGGACGATCTGGACGTGCATCAAGGCTCCCTCGGTTGGCTCGCTTCCCATCGTGGGGTGGGAGCTCGGCCGAGCCCAGTGGCTGGAACGCCAATCACCGCCGGGTTCTCGCCAACCCCGCCGGGTATCACCAGGGCACGGTTTTGCCCTGGTAGTCGAGGTACTCCAGGCCGGGGCGTCCGCGCTTGGACTCCAGGACGTCCACGATCTTCGGGACGTTCTCCTCGATCGTGAACGGCGCCCCCGGCCCGCCGAGGGCGGTCTGGATCCAGCCCGGCGCCATCAGCACGAACGCACGCTCGGTCGCGGACTGCCGGGCCGCGAAGCTGCGCATGAACATGTTCAGCGCGGCCTTGCTGCCGCGGTAGACCTCGCGCAGGCCGGTCGTGTTGTTCGTGATGCTGCCCTGCCCGGACGACATCGCGCCGATGAGGCCGGTCGGGGTCACGCGGTCTTCCAGCGCCTCGATGACCCGCATCGGGCTGAGCGCGTTGGTGACCATCACCGTGACGAAGTCCTCGGTCGAGACCTGGCCGATCGGCACGTCCTCGCTGCTGGTCGTCCCCGCGTTGACGAAGAGCAGGTCGAGCCGGGGAAGCCGCTCGTGCAGGGCGGCGATCTGCGCCGGTTCGTTGATGTCGAGCTCCTCGACCGTGACGTCGAGGTCGTGCAGGGGTGTGCGTGTCGTGGCGTCGCGGACGGTGCCGATGACGTTCCATCCGCGGCCGGCGAACTCGGCCGCCATCGCGTGGCCGAGCCCGCGGGACGCTCCGACGATCAGAACTGTGGGTGACATGGTTCCAGTGTTTCCACGGCCGGGCCGGGAGGACGCCACACTGTCTGAATACGTTTCTCGGAGAGGACACGATGGCTGAATCCGTACAGCTGGAGGCCGAGGATGTGCGAATCATTCGTGCGCTGCAGATCGACCCGCGAGCCTCGTTCGCCGCGATCGGCTCCGCGCTCGGCCTCACCGAGGCGGCCGTCGGCCGCCGCTACCGCCGGCTGCGCGCCCACGGTGTCGTCCGCGTCGCCGGGATCGTCGATCCGGGGGCGCTCGGCCAGAGCAAGTGGCTGGTGCGACTGCGCTGCCGCCCGGGCAGCGTCGCCGCGATCGCGGACGCGCTCGCGAAGCGCGAGGACGTCAGCTGGGTGGCGCTGAGTGCGGCGGGTTCCGAGATCACCGGCGCCGTACGGTCGCGGACGCCGGAGCAGCGCGACGATCTGCTCGGCCGCCGGTTGCCGCGTATCGCCGCCGTCATCGACGTCCAGGCGTTCGCGATGTTGCGGCAGTTCGTCGGGGGTCGGGGGCACTACTGGGCGGCGCTGACAGGGGTGCTGACCCCGGCCGAGGAAGCGGCGCTCGGCAGCGACGACAGCGGCCCGTTCGTCGAGGCTCCGGTGGTCGCGAAAGACCCGGCCCTGCTCACGGCCGCGGACGGGAAGCTGCTCGGGTTGCTGGCCGTCGACGGCCGGGCGAGCCTGGTGGATCTCGCCGCCGCCGCGGACCTCACCCCCGGCCGGGTGTCCCGCCGGCTGGAGGCCCTGGTCGCCCGTCGGGTCGTCCACGTCGACGTCGAGATCGCGGCCGGGGCGCTCGGGTACCGCGCCCTGGCGGTGTTGTGGCTGCGCGTGCACCCGTCGGCGGTGAAGACCGTCGGGCGGACGCTGGCGCGGGAGCCCGAGATCATGTTCGCCGCCGCGGTGAGCGGGCCGTACAACCTCCACGCGGTCGCCCACTGCCGCGACCTCGACGAACTGTTCGAGTTCACGACCGACCGGATCGGCTCCCTGACCGGCGTCCAGACGATGGAGGTCGTACCGATCCACCAGCAACTCAAGCAGGCCGGCACGCTCGTCTCCGCGGGGCGGCTCGTCAGCTGAGCGTTTCGGCCGCCTGGACCGCGTTGCGGAAGAGCATGGCCACGGTGGTCGGGCCTACCCCGCCGACTCGCGGGGTGATGGCTCCGGCCACTTCGGCGCAGGCCTCGTCCACGTCGGGCAGCAGCCGGCGGCCCTCGTAGCGGACCCCGGCGCCGATCACGACCGCCCCGGGCTTGACGTGTTCCGGCCGCAGGATGCCGGGCACCCCGGCCGCCGCCACCACGATGTCGGCCCGAGAGGTGTACCGCTGCCAATCCGGCACTCCGGTGTGGACGACGGTCACGGCCGCGTTCGCGGTCGGGCGCTTCTGCGAGAGCAGGATCGCCAGCGGGCGCCCGAGCGTGGCACCGCGGCCGAGGATCACGACCTCTCGCCCCGACACCGGGATCTCGTAGTGCGCCAGCAGTGCCTCGATGCCGGCCGGGGTGCACGGCAGCGGACCCGGCAGCCCCACCGAGAGCCGTCCCACGTTCAGCGGGTGCATGCCGTCGACGTCCATGTCCGGGTTCACGGTCAGCAGGGCGGCGTCGTAGTCGAGGTGTTTCGGGACCGGGTACTGGATCAGCAGCCCGTGGACGTCCGGATCGTCGTTGTACCGAGCGATCGCCGACTCGAGATCGGCCTGGGTGGCGTCGTCCGGAAGATGGTCGTGGGGTGAGGCGAAGCCGAGTTCGGCGGCCTGCCGCTGCTTGATGCGGATGTACCCGGCGCTCGCGTCGTCGCTGCCGACGAGAATTGTGGCCAGGGACGGGATCACGCCGCGTTCGCGCAGGCGGGCGACCCGGTCGGACACGTCGGCGAGCACGGCCTCGGCCACCGGACCGCCGGGAAGCAGACGGGCAGACATACGACTCCCTCAGCGCGGGGCCCAGGCGGTCGACTCCCGCGACGAGGCTCCCCGATGGTTTCCCATCCCCGTGCCGCCAGTCGCTCCACACCCAGTTTAGTTGCGCGTTGAACTTTGGGGCGAGCCGGCCGTCGTCGCACGTGTGACCCCCTTGACCAAGAACGAGAGCCGCTGATGCAGGGCACGCTGGACCGGCACATCTACCGCCCGGCCGACCTCGAGTACGCGGAGGCCTGCCGGACCTGGGCGCTGGCCGCCGAGCTCCGCCCGGCCGCCGTGGCCTTTCCGCGTTCGCGTGCCGAAGCGGCGGTGATGATCCGGCTGGCCACCTCCGAGGGACTGCGGGTCGCACCGCTCGGCACCGGCCACAACGCGTACCCGTTCGGCGACCTGAGCGACACCGTGCTCGTCCGCACCGACCTCCTGAACAGCTATCAGGCCGACACCGAGGCCGGAATCGCGCGCGTCGGCGCCGGTGCGATCTGGGGACCGCTGGTCGACATGCTCGGCGAGCACGGGCTCGCCGCGCTGCACGGCTCGGCCCCCGACACCGGGATCGTCGGCTACACGCTCGGCGGCGGCGTGAGCTGGTACGGGCGCGCGCTCGGCCTGGCCTCCAACGCGGTCACCGCGGTCGAGCTGATCACCGCCGACGGCAGTTTCGTCCGCACCGACGAGATCCACGACCCGCAGCTGTTCTGGGCCTTACGAGGGGGAGGCGCAGGCAACTTCGGGCTGGTCACCGCGGTGGAGTTCCAGCTCGAACGGCTCCGCACGGCCTACGCCGGGATGCTCGTCTGGGATCTGCGCGAGGCCGGACGCGTCCTGCCGCGCTGGGTGGAGTGGACGGCGGAGGCGCCCGACGCCGTCACCACCGCCTATCGGCAGGTGCAGTATCCGCTGGTACCGCAGTTCCCCGAGCAACTGCGCGGCCGCAACCTGGTGATCATCGACGGCGCGGTGATCGGCGACGACCGGGAGGCCGAGCGCCTCCTGGCCCCGCTGCGGGCGCTGGAACCGAAGCTCGACACGTTCCGCCGGGTGCCGGCCCGCGCGCTCTCGCGGCTGCACCACGACCCGGAGGGCCCGTCGTCCGGCGGGGTGCGCTCCGCGTTGCTGCGCGAGCTGCCGCCGGCCGCGGTCGGACAGCTCTTGGAGGTCACCGCGGGCAGCTCCCTGGTGGTCACCGCCGAGCTGCGTCAACTCGGCGGCGCGCTCGGCCGGCCGGCACCCGGCGGCGGCGTGCTGAACCGGATCGACGGTCAGTTCCTGCTGCTCGCCGGCGGGGTGCGGGTCGGACCGCAGGCCGAGCGCACGATCTTCGACCAGGACCGCACGATCGACGCGATGGAGCCCTGGACCAACGGACGGAACTACCTGAGCTTCACCCAGCACTCCGTCGATCCGTCCACCGGATTCGACCCCGGCGCCTGGCAGTCCCTGCTGCAGATCCGCAAGCGCGTCGACCCCTTCGGGGTGCTCCGCGCGAACCACGAAGTGCCGATCACCTGACCGGCAGCGCGGCCAGCACGGCTTCCAGCCGCGACAGCGCGCCGGCCAGCGTGTCGAACTGGTCGGCCTCCCACGAACCCGGTGGGTGCTTCCCGAGGTCGTCGAGCGTCAGCACGATTTGCGGACGCTCGACCGCGAACCAATCGCGGACGGTGGCCGCGTCGTCGAACGTCAGCGGGGTCACCCCGGGCTCGGGCGGGTCGAGCGGGCCGATCTCGCCGCCGACCGTCGCCGACGCGGCGGCCAGGCTCGCCAGGTAGCAGCTGAGCAGCCGTCCGCGGGCGGCCCGGCGGCTCGCGTCGGTCTCGTCCTCCATGCACATCTCGAACGAGAACAGGCCGATCAGGTCGTGCGCCTGATAGCGGCCCGGGCTGGGCTCGTCGAGGAACCGCACCCCGATCAGCTCGTCGGTGAGGCGCTGCGCCTCCTCCAGCGGGATGCCGCACACGCTGGCGGTGAGGTGCAACGAGCCCTCGAAGCCGCGGTGCACGGCGGCGAGCCGCACGGCGCGCCGGGCCGGCGGCGACAGCGCCTCGTACGACCAGCGCAGCGTCGCGCGCACCCCGGCGTCGCGACCGTCGAGAACGCGCAGCCGGGACGCGCTCGCCCGCATCTCGTCGGCCACCGTGCGCGGGGTGAGCGATGGGTCCTTCAGCGGGCGCGCCGCGACGATGCTGAGCGCCAGCGGCAGCCCGCCGCACTGCGCGACGATCTCGTCCACCGCTGCCTTGTCGTCCTCGCTGAGCGAGACCCGCAGACGCCGCCGCAGGATCGCCCGGGCGTCGGGGACCGGTAGCGCGCCGAGCGCGACCGGGACCGCGCCCTGGGCGCCGACCAGCCCGGTCAGGCGGCTGCGGCTGGTCACCAGCGTCAGCGAACCGCGGCCGGGCGGCAGCAGCGGGCGGATGTGCTCCTCGTCACGGGCGTTGTCGACGATCAGCAGCACGCGCTTGCGGTCGAGGATCGAACGGTAGAGCGCGAACCGCTCGTCGGCGTTCGGCGACACCTCGGCGGCGCGTACCCCGAGCGCGTTCAGCAGCGGCACCATCGCCTCGGCGGGCGGGATCGGACGCCCCTCCGGCCCGAAACCCCGCAGGTCGACGAAGAGCTCGCCGTCGGGGAACCGGTGCGCGTTGCCCCGGGCCCAGCGCACCGCGAGCGTGGTCTTGCCGACGCCACCCATGCCGTGGATGACCACGATCGCCGCGTCCGGCCGGTCGGCGACCGAGGCGTCGATGTGCTCGATCTCGGCGGTGCGGCCGCTGAACGTCGTCAGCTCGGCCGGCACCATCGCGGGACGCACGGTAGCCGGTACCTGCATCGGAAGATCGTCGGAGCGTAAGACGTCCAAATGGGCCTGTCGCAGTGCCGGACCGGGGCCGATGCCGAGCTCGTCGGCCAGACGCTGCCGGAGGAACTGGATCAGGCCCAGCGCCTCGGCGCGATGGCCGGCCGCGGTGAGGCAGCGGATGAGCGCCGCGTGCAGCAGTTCGTTCAACGGATCGGCGGCGACGGCGGCCCGCAGGACGCGGAGCAGGTCGTAGGAGGGCACCGCGCCGGTGAACGCGGCGGCGACCTCGGCGGCCTGGATCGCCACCTGCGAACGCTCGGCGTCGATCGCGCGGAACACCGTGGCGGCCTCGACCGAGGACTCGACGCCCGCGGCGCAGGTGCCGTCCCAGAGCGCGAGCGCCTCGGTGCGCAGGACGGTTGCCTTCAGCGGGTGGGTGGTCTCCTTCGCGCGGCGGACCAGCGCGCGGAAGCGCAGCAGGTCGCACTCGTTCTCGTCGAGCACCAGCCGGTAGGAGTTGCCGGACCGCAGCAGCCACTGCCCGCTCGCGCGGTGCGGAAGGCCGGGCTCCAGCAGTCGCCGGATCCGGCCGACGGACCGTTGGATGACGTTCATCGCGCTGGCCGGAGGAGCGTCGCTCCAGATCGCATCGATCATCGTGGCGACCGAGATCGGGTTGCCGGCCCGGGCCAGCAGCATCGCCAGCACGGCTTGTTCCTGGCCAGGGCCCACGGCCAGTTCTCCACCGTTACGGAACAGCCGGACGGGTCCGAGGACGGTGAAGTAAACCTCGGGTCTGCTCTCGGCCGGCACGTTGCTCAGCGTAACCATCTGCCCCAGAGCATAGGGCCGAAGGCGCCAGTTCCTCTGTCAGTTCCGTGTCAGTTGCAACGCAGTGGGCCTTTCTAGCGTCGGCCGCATGTCCCTCCCCGATACGCGGATCGACGCCTTGCACGCGACACACTCGAGTGACCTCCTGCGGTATCTGCTCAAGCTCAACCGGGGTGACCGGCAGACCGCGGAGGACATGCTGCAGGAGACGATGCTCCGCGCGTGGCAGCACGTGGACCGCCTGCCGGAACACGAGAACAATCAGCGCAGATGGTTGTTTGCCGTGGCGAGAAGACTCTTCATCGACTCGGTCCGGGCTCGGCAGATCCGTCCGACCGAGACACCGGTCCTCGATCTGGAACACCTCGGGCGAGCCGAGGACACCTCCGACGCCGCCGTGGTCAACGACGCCGTGCAGCACGCGTTCGGCCGGTTGTCGGATGCGCACCGCAGCGTTCTCGTCGATCTCCACATGCGAGGGCTGACGGCCGAGGAACTGGCGGCGCGGATGCGCGTGCCGGTCGGGACGGTGAAATCTCGCGCTCACTATGCGTTACGGGCGCTGCGGAACGGCCTCGCGGCCGTCGATTGAAACGTTTTAATGCCGGGTTGGGGTCGGTCCGGGCCGGACACGGGAGTCGTCGATGAGGTCGGCGGCCCGCTCGGCGATCGCCAGCACCGTGGCGTTCGTGTTCGCACAGATCGGCGCAGGCATGACCGAGGCGTCGACCACCCGCACGCCCTCGACGCCCCGGAGCCGGAGCTCACCGTCCACGACGGAGTTCGGGTCGTCGCCGAGGCGGCAGGTACCGGCCGGATGGAAGAACGGCGTCGCCGATCGCTGCAGGTAGCGGAGGCAGTCGTCGTAGTTCTGCACGTCGGGGCCCGGGAGGGCCTCCTCCTTGCGCCAGGCGTCGAGCGCCGGCTGGTCGCCGACCTCGCGTGCCATCCGGAGCCCCTGGATCATCCGGTCGATGTCTTCCCGGACGCTCAGGTAGCGCGGATTCACCAGCGGGCGCTGGGTGGGGTCGGCGTTCGCGAGGCGGACGGTGCCGCGGCTCAGCGGCCGCATCAGGCCGAACGCGATCGTGTACCCGTTGATCGGTCCGGCGAGCGCCGGTGAGTGGTTCGGCACCGAGACGCAGACCATCAGGACGTCACCGTGGTGCGGTCCGCCGGCGTCGCCGGGCGGCCGGACGACGAACGTCTGCGGCGGCTGCGGGCTCGACTCGTCCGGCGACTGGTACACGACTCCGGAGAGCACGTGGTCGTAGAGGTTGCTGCCGACCTGCGGAGCGTCGACCAGGACCGGGACACCGTGCTCGGTGAGGTGATCGGCGGGGCCGATGCCGGACGCCATCAGCAGGTGCGGCGACCCGATCGCACCGGCGGCGACGACGACCTCGATCCGGGCGCTGAAGCTCTGCAGACCGTCGGCGGTCTGCAGCAGGACGCCGGTGCACCGCCGGTAGGCGAACTGGAGCCAGCGGGCGGTCGCGTCGGTCAGCACCGTGAGGTTCTTCCGGTCGCGTGCGGGGCCGAGGTAGGCGTCGGCGGCGCTCTGGCGGACGCCCGCGACGACGTTGTGCTCGTTCCGGCCGACGCCGTCGGGGTGGGCACCGTTGAGGTCGTCGGTCTCCGGGTAACCGGCGTCGATCGCGGCGCGGTGGAGGGCCTCGCCCAGCTCGGTGCGGAGGGGAAGGGCCGCGACCCGCATCGGACCGTCCGTGCCCCGGAGCTCCGGGTTGCCGGTGGACGCGGTTTCGCTGCGGCGGAAGTACGGGAGCAGGCTCGCGTGGTCCCAGCCCTGGGCGAAACCGGCCCAGGCGTCGTAGTCGGTGGGCCTGCCCCGGACGTGCATCGTGCCGTTCGTCGCGCTGGATCCGCCGAGCACTTTGCCCTGCGACAGGAGCAGGCGCGTGTCGGCCAGGCCGGGCTGGGGTTCGGTCCAATGGCACCAGTCGATGTCGGAGCCCGCGAGCGTCGGCCAGAGGTACCAGGTCTTGATCGCCTCCGGGCCGCTCGGTCTGCCCGCTTCGACGAGCAGGACCTCGTTGGCCGGATTCTCCGACAGACGCGCGGCGAGCACACAGCCTGCGGTGCCGGCGCCGACGATGACATAGTCGAATTCAGGCATTCGAGTCCCCTGTGTCGTGTACCTCGTCCGTAGGGACTCGACGGACGTGCGGGCTCGAAGTTCAATTCACAGGGGTAGGTGCTCGTGGCGGAGCCGCTGAAGGCGAGCCGGACCGCGGTGCAGGTCTGTCAGGGCCGGGCCGCCGCGGACGGTCGCCTCGCGGTGGGCCGGTTCGCCGATCCGACGGCGTGGGTGCTGCTCCGCCCGGACGAGCGGGAGCCGGTGCAGTGGGTGCGCGACGGTGCCGTGCCGCGGCCGTGGGCGCAGCGCATCGACTACGAAACCGTGCTCGGGACGTCGGAGCTGATGGCGGCGCGGACGGTGGCGATCGACGACGCGGTTCGGGCCTGCGAGGCGCCTCAGGTGGTGATCCTGGGCGCGGGGCTGGACGGGCGGGCCTGGCGGTTGCTGTCCGGGCGCGCGGTGTACGAGGTGGATCAGCCGGCGTCGCAGGAAGACAAGCGGCGTCGCTGCGCGCCGCTGGAGGGCGAGCCGCCGGTGTTCGTCCCGGTCGACTTCCGGGCCGACCGGTTGGACGCGGCGCTGGCGGCCGCCGGGCACCGGCCCGAACTCGCGACGGTCTGGGTGTGGGAGGGCGTGGTGCCGTACCTCACCCCGGCACAGGTCGAGGCGACCGTGGGCGTGATCGCGGGATGCTCGGCGGCCGGCAGCCGGCTCGTGGTGAACTTCCAGACGCCCGGGCGCGGGATGGCGCTGGGCCGGTTGGTGGCGCGGGCGGTGGCCCGGTCGACCGGGCGGGCGAGTGTCTGGCGGGACGAACCGTGGCGATCGACGTGGACGCCGACGGAGATGGCGTCGCTGCTCTCGCGTCACGGTTTCGGGGCCGTGGCCGACATCGATCTGGTCGAGGTCGCGGCGGAGCTGGGCCTGGTCGTGCGGCGGGAGTTGTCGCTGCGTCACAGCCCGGTGATGATCGCCGACCGGGGGTGAATTCCCTGGTCCTGGCAGTCCTACGACAAGCGGGCCACTCGCTGTGCGGCGGGGAGCGGCGAATTCTTTCGGTATGAACACAGCACTGGTTACCGGTGGATCCGGCTATGTCGGTACGCAACTGATCGCTGCCCTGCTGCGGAAGGGGCAGCCGGTCCGCGCCACGGTCAGGTCGTCGGACCGGTCGGCGGACCTGCGCGCGGCAATCCGCCGCGGTGGCGTCGCCGACCACGACCTGCCGGTCGTGGTGGCCGAACTGGAGTCGGACGACGCCTGGGCGAGCGCCGTGGCCGGGTGCGACGAGGTTTATCACGTCGCCTCGCCGATCCCGGTCGAGCAGCCGGACGACCCGGACGAGCTGATCGTCCCGGCGCGGGAGGGCACGGTGCGGGTGCTGCGGGCCGCGCGCGACGCGGGTGCCAGGAGGGTCGTGCTGACGTCGTCGTTCGCGGCGGTCGGATACACGCCGAAGCCCGGCGCGGAGTTCACCGAAGACGACTGGACCGACCCCGACCAGCCCGGGCTGGCGGTGTATCCGCGGTCGAAGGTGGTCGCGGAACGGGCGGCGTGGGACTTCGAGCTGGGCGACACGGAGCTGGTGGTGGTGAACCCGACGTTCATTCTCGGGCCGACGCTGACCACCCGGCTGGGGTCGTCGATGTACCTGATCAAGGCGATGCTCGAGGGCACGATGCCGGTGGCGCCGAGGGCGCGGATGGGCGTCGTCGACGTGCGGGACGTGGCGTCGCTGGAGATCCTGGCGATGGCCGCGCCGGAGGCGGCCGGGAAGCGCATCCTGGCCGTGGCGGACGGGCCGACGACGAGTTTCCTGGAGGTGGGCCAGGTGCTGGCGCGGCGGCTCGGGGCCACGCGGGTGCCCGCGTCCGAGGCGCCCGGCGACGACCTGCCACGCCCGATCATCCACAACGACCGCGCCCGGGCGCTCGGCTGGCGTCCGCGCGAGCTCGAATCGACGATCGTCGATTCGGCAACGAGCCTGCGGGAACTGGGAATCGTCTCGGAGGGCTAGCAGGGTCGCCAGCAGGGCCTCCCGTTGACAGGCAAGTGGGTGCTTGCCTATCGTGGGCCGCGTGGCGGACGTGTTCAAGGCGTTGGCCGATCCGACGCGCCGCGCCATCCTCGATGAGCTGCGTGAACGGGACGATCAGACGCTCTTCGAGATCTGCGGTCGGCTGACCATGAAACACGGGTTGAACTCGACCCGGCAGGCGATCTCGCAGCATCTCGACGTGCTCGAGGGGGCCGGCCTGGTCACTACCAGGCGAGAGGGGCGGTACAAGTACCACCGCCTCGACACGTCGCCGCTACGGGCCATCGTCGAACGGTGGCCTCTCGACTCCGAGGAGAGTAGGCAACCGTGAAGATCGTGATCACCAGCGTGTTGGTGGACGACCAGGCGAAGGCGGAGCACTTCTACACCGACGTACTCGGGTTCCGGGTGAAGGACGACATTCCGATGGGCGAGCACCGCTGGCTCACGCTGGTGTCGCCGGAGCAGTCCGACGGGGTCGAACTGCTGCTCGAACCGAGCGAGCACCCGGCGGCCCGGCCGTTCAAGGAGGCGCTGGTCGCGGACGGGATCCCGTTCACGTCGTTCGGGGTCGACGACGTGCAGGCCGAGTTCGAGCGGCTGCGGGGGCTCGGCGTGGTGTTCACGCAGGAGCCGGTGGACATGGGGCCGGTCGTGACCGCCGTCTTCGACGACACCTGCGGGAACCTGATTCAGATCGCGGCACGCAAGGCGTAGACCAAGAGGCGGTTGATCATGCAGACGTGGTCCGCGGAGGCGCTGGGGCTGATCGGCCGGGCCCAGGAGCTGGAGATCGCGGTTCGGGAGCGGTGGGTTCCGATCTGGGCCGTGAGCACGGGCGGGCAGGTGTTCGTGCGGACCTGGTACCGGCGGGCGACCGGCTGGTACGGGGGCGCGGTCGCCGCCGGGCGTGCACGGGTCCGGGTGCCGGGGCTGGTGTCGGACGTGCTCGTCGACGAGGTCGGGGAGTTGCTGCGGGCGGAGGTCGACAACGCGTACGCGGCCAAGTACGGGCACTACGGGCCGGGATCGGTGGATCGGATGGTGGGGGACGCGGCGGCGGAGACCACTCTCCGGTTGAATCCGGTCCGAGGCGACGGACGCGAGACCGGAGCGACGACCGGCGGCGTCAGCTGACGCAGAACTCGTTGCCTTCGGGGTCGTGCATCACGACCCAGTAGTACGGGTCTTCGGGGTCGTCCGAGCTGACCCGGTGGTCCACCGAGGCGCCCAGCGCCACCAGTTCGGCGACCCGGGTGTCGACGATCTCGACCAGGCGGGGCTGGGGCAGCGAGGCGTCCCGCTCGGTCGGGTAGAGGTCGAGGTGGAGCCGGTTGGGGCCGGGCGCGGCCTCGGACGTCGGCTGGAACCAGATCGGTGGCCGGAGTCCCTCGGGGTCGAAGATGCGGTCTTCGAACGCGGTGCGGTCGCCCAGGCGTGACCGGTAGTGCCGGTTCCACGGGGTGTCGGGCGTCGCGGGGGGCGCCGGCGAGAACCCCAGCGCCTCGGCCCAGAACCGGGCCAGCCGGGCAGGATCCTGCGCGTTGATCGTCAGCTGCCAGAACACCATGCCGAGCAGACTAGGCCCGAGCTCCCCGAACGTCGATCGCGCGTTCTGCAACTAAAGGTTGCGTATCGCGGGTGTCGGGTACGTTCATGCGCAACCAAAGGTTGCTATCGAGGAGCAGTCAGGCGATTTCCACGAAGGAGTTCTGATGGCTGACATCCTGCACCGGGTCGGCGTGGTCGCCCTGCTCGACGACGTCTACCGCGCGATCGCCACGACGGACGGGCTGGCCGGCTGGTGGACGCGCGACACCACGACGGAGGACGGCCGGCTGATCCTCCAGTTCGGCGACGTCGGCGGGTTCGACCTGACGGTCAAGGAGCTCGATCCGTCCGGGACCGTGCGCTGGGTGGGGCGCGGCCGCCCGGCCCCCGACGACGCGCAGATCAGCGATTGGCACTAACCGATCGGCAGCTTCTCAGCGTTCTTCGGAAACCGAGTCCAGAATGGGCTCGGCGCCGTACTCCAGCGGCAGCACTCCGCTGTCGAGGAGCTCCTGCTCCTCCCGCCGGCGCGCGACGAACACCGCGACGGCGGTTGCGGCGATACCCAGTGCGGTCAGGAGCAACACAGTCTTCTTGGCCATGCCGGGAACCGTAGTCCTACGCCGCCACCCGGCGGTAACAGCGCGTGGCCCGGGTGAGCGACAGCGCGGTGAGGACGACGACGACCGCCTGCGGGATTGATACCGGCACGGTCTCAATGGCGTCGAAGTCGGTCTTTCCGGTTCGCGCCGGACGCACGTTGACTGGGCGCATGATCGTCATTACTTCTCCGACCGGAAACATCGGCGGCCAGTTGGTGCAAGACCTGCTCGACGCCGGTGCGCCGGTGCGCGTCATCGCGCGTGACCCGGCCCGGCTCGCGCCGGGCGTTCTCGACCGGGTCGAGGTCGTCCGTGGTTCCCATCGTGACGCGGACGTCGTGGACGAGGCGTTCGACCGGGCTTCCGCGGTGTTCTGGCTGGTGCCGGCGGACAGGCAGGCAGCGAGCGTATCCGACGCGTACTCCGGCTTCGCGCAGGCCGGGATCGCGGCGATGAAGAGCGTCGGCCGGGTGGTGGGCATCTCGGCGCTGGGCCGCGGAACGGCCGTCGCCGGGCGGGCCGGTCACGTCACCGCGACGCTCGCCATGGACGACCTGATCACGGCCACCGGCGTGCCGTACCGGGCCCTGACCATGCCGTCGTTCATGGACAACACGATCCGGCAGGCCGGCGCGATCGCGACGCAGGGCGCGTTCTTCGGGCCGTCACGGCCGGACATGCCGGTGCCGATGGTGGCGACCCGGGACATCGCCGCGGTCGCGGCGCGGTTGCTCCTCGACGAGTCCTGGACGGGATCCGAGGAGGTGCCGGTGCTCGGCCCCGAGGACATCACGTTCGACCAGATGGCCGAGATCATCTCCGACGTGCTCGGACGCCCGGTGCGCTACCAGCAGGTCCCGGGTGAGGCGTTCAAGGCGACGATGTCGAAGAACGGGAACTCCGAGCCGATGGCGCAGGCCTACCTCGACATGGCGCTGGCCAAGAACGACGGGCTGGACTCCGCGGTCGTGCGCACGCGCGAGAACAGCACCCCGACGACGTTCCGCCAGTGGTGCATCGAGGTACTGACGCCGGCCGTCCAGGGGTACTGAGGGGGCATGACTCCGGCGGACCGCGGGATTCGCCGGTCCATTCGCGACGGGCTGGCGGGCCGAGCGCGACTCATCCCGGGGTTTCGGCGGTCGCCCCCGTGGTGGCCCAGGTCGCGATCGCCGAGATGGGTCCGAGCAGATCTCGCCCGGACAGCGTCAGCGAGTACTCCACCGACGGCGGCACGGTCGGGTGCACCGTGCGCAGCACCAGGCCGTCGGACTCCAGCCCCCGCAGCGTCCGGGTGAGCATGCGCTGGCTGATGCCCTCGATCCGGTGCTGCAGCTCGTTGAACCGGTGCGTCCGCTGGGAGAGCAGCATCAGCGTGACGAGCGTCCACTTGTCGCCGAAGCGGCGGAAGACCTCCGTCACCGGGCAGGCCTCGTAGTCGGCGAGGGGAACCCGCGCAGGCAGGGAACTAACAACGGTGTTCCTACCGGACATCGAAGTGCCTTCTTCCGGGCGTCTCGGGCGGCGGCGACAGTGGTGCTCGTGGAACCCATTCTGATTGTCGGAGCCGGTCCCGGACTGGGCCTTTCGATCGCGCACCGGTTCGGGCGCGAGGGACGTCCGGTCGCGTTGATCTCGCGGAACCAGGAACGCCACGGCGGCTACCTGAGCTCGTTGCGGGCCGAGGGCATCGAGGCCGTGGCCGTCGCGGCGGACATTGCCGATCCGGCCCGGGCTCGGGCCGCGGTGGAGTCGGTGACCGAACGGCTCGGGCCGATCGGCGTGCTGTACTACGGGCCGGGCGCCGCCGATCCGGCTGCGCGACCGGCGCCGATCCTCCAGATCGGAGCCGAGGATCTCGACGAGGCCGTCCGCACGACGGTCCGGCCCGCGGTCGACCTGACCGGGCTGGTGCTGCCCGGCATGATCGAGCGCGGATCCGGGACCCTGCTGTACGTGGCCGGGCTCAGCGCGGTCGTCCCGCTGCCGATGATCGGGGCGCTGGCACCCGCGTCGGCCGCGGTGCGGACGTACGCGCTCACGCTCAACGCGGCCCTGGCCGGCACCGGCGTCCAGGCCGGCGCGATCGTCATCGGCGGTCTCGTCGAGCGCGGAGACGTCCACCGCGCCGCAGTGGCCGCGGTCGGCGATGGCCTCCCGACGCTGGATCCGGACGAGCTCGCGGACGCGGCGGCGGACCTGGCGAGCCGCCGTGACCGGGCCGAGGTCGTCTTCGACGCACTGAGCTGACGGAGTCCTCGATCGTGTGCTGAAGGACCGATTGGCGGGGCAATTGATACCCTGGCGGTATGGGTGACCTGGAAGTCCGGCAGCTGCGGTACTTCGTCGCCGTCGCCGAGGAACTGCACTTCGGGCGGGCCGCGGAGCGGCTCGGGATGGCGCAGCCGCCGCTGTCGCGCGCGATCCGGGAGATCGAGCGGCAGCTCGGCGTGCAGCTACTGGAGCGGACGACCCGTCAGGTCGCGCTGACGTCCGCGGGTGAGACGCTGCTCGGCGACGCCCGGACCGCGCTGGAAGCGGTCGAGGCGGCCGGCAGGAGGGCGCGGAACGCGGGCCGGTCGGAACCTCGGCTGCGCCTGGCGTTCAAAGCCGACTACGACGGCGGCCTGCTGCCGCGGATGCTCGCGTTGTTCGAACGTGACCCGTCGGCCCGGCCGGTCGAACTGCTCATGGGCGGACGCGGAGAGCAGGCGCCCGCCCTGCGCGAGGGCCGGGCCGACGTCGCGTTGCTCTGGCTTCCGCCCGAGGAGCCGGGCCTCGACCTGGAGCCGCTGCTGACCGAGGCACGGGTGGTCGTGCTGGCGGCGAACGATCCGCTGGCGGCCCGGACGTCGCTGGCGCTGGCCGACCTGGCCGGGCGCCTGCTGCCGGACGGGACCGACGCCGGCGGTGGCGGGTTGCTGCGGCTCCCGCCGGCGCGGCCGCAGCGCGACCTGGCTCAGATCTTCAGCCTGGTGGAGGTCGGGAGCCTCGTCTGGTTCCTGCCGGTGTCGCTGGCCCGTCGGCACGCACGGCCCGGTCTCGCCTACCGGGAGGTCACCGACCTGGCCCCGTCGACGCTGGCCGTCGCCTGGCCGGCCGACTCCCACTCGCCGGCCGTGGCCGCCTTCGTCCGGGCCGCCCTCGAGGTGGCCGCGGACACGCAGGAGCCGTCAGTCCTTGCGGCCGGTGGCGGCGACGGTTACTCCTAGGCCGATCATCGTCAGACCGCCGATGCCTCCGATCATGGAGAGGCGCTGGGGTGAGCGCGCGAACCAGTCCCGGGCCGTGGACGCGGCCAGGCCCCAGATGCCGTCGCAGGTCAGCGCCATGAGCGTGAAGACGAGGCCGAGGATCAGCATCTGTGTGGCGACGTGCCCCTGTCCCCGGTCGACGAACTGGGGCAGCACGGCCGCGAAGAACACGATCGTCTTCGGGTTGGACACACCGACCGTGAACCCCTCGCCGAACGTGCGCAGGGCACCGCGCGGCGCATCGGCCCCGGCGAACGCGGCCTGCAGCGAGCGGCGTCGACGCCAGGCCTTGACGCCCAGGTAGATCAGGTACGCGGCCCCGGCGAGCTTCAGGATCGTGAACACGAGCACCGAGCGCTCGACGATCGACCCGATGCCGAACGCGACCGCGGCGATCAGCACGTAACACCCGAGCGAGTTGCCGGCGACGGTGGTGAGCGCGGCCCGGTGCCCCTGCGCGAGCGCCCGCCCGATCACGAACAGGACGCTGGGCCCCGGGACGATGATCAGCACGAACGACATCGCTGCGAACGCCAGGAGATGCTCGGTGGACACCATGCGCCCATGCAAGCAGGGGTGGGTCGCCTTTTCCAACGGATTCCGGCCGATGCGAGCCCGGGCGTCGCCGTAAGGTCGGGTCGTGCCAATTCCGGACTTCATCGTCGAACTGCGCTCGAAGATCGGGCAGGATCCGCTGCCGCTGACCGGGGTCACGGCCGTCGTGCTCGACCCGCACGACCGCGTGCTGCTCACCCGCCGGTCGGACGACGGGACCTGGGCGCTCGTGAGCGGGTGCCTCGAGCCCGGCGAGCAGCCCGCGGCGTGCGCGGTGCGGGAGACGTTCGAGGAGACGGCCGTGGTCGCGGTGGTCGAGCGGCTGGTGTCGGTCGAGGGAATGCCGCTCAAGGTGCTGCCGAACGGCGATCAGGTCTACTGGCTCGACGTCGCGTTCCGCTGCCGGTTCGTCAGCGGCGAGGCCCGTGTGAACGACGACGAGTCGGTGGAGGTCGCGTGGTTCGACGCGGCGTCGATGCCCGAGCTCGACGCTCGCCAGACCCGGTGCCTGGCCCTGGCCCGCGAAGCCGCCGGCCGACCCTGGTACGTGAGCTGACCCTCTGCGTCAGCTGTCGTGGTGGGCGATGTTCAGGACGGTCCCGTCCGGCGCCCGCACGAAGAACCGCCGCACGCCCCACGGCTCCGTCGTCAGCGGCTTCACGATCTCGTAGCCGCGCCGCTGCGCGTCCGCGTAGGCCTCTTCGACGTCGGACGTGTGGACGGAGACCGCCGAGTCCACCGGCGCGGTCGCGTCCCGGGTGACCAGCTGGACGATCGCCTCGCCGTCCGGCGACGTGTACCGGGCGACCCAGCCCAGGTTGAAGTCCTCGTTCGTCAGCCCGAGGAAGTCCGTGTAGAAGCTTTTCGCCGCCTCGATGTCGGCCACCGGCAAGTTCGGCATGATTCGAAAGACGCGCATGAATTGTTCTTTCCCGTAGCGTCCGACGGGTTCGCGAACCGGGACCCCGCGATCGGGAGAGAACCAGGTATGGACGTCGCGGAGCTCTTCGACCAGCACGGGTCGTCGCTGCTGCGCTTCTTGGCTCGGAGGGTCCGGCCGGCCGAGGCCGAAGACCTGTTGGGAGAGGTGTTCCGCATCGCGTTCGAGCGGCGTGAGACGTTCGATCCGAGCCGGGGCGAGGTCCGGCCGTGGCTGTACGGGATCGCCGCGAACCTGGTGGCCAAGCACCACCGCAGCGAGGCGCGGCGCCTGCGCGCGATGGCCCGGCTCTCGGCCGTGCCGGTCGAGGATCCGGCCGATCGGGCCGTGGCGGTGGCCGACGCGGACGCGCTCTGGCCCCGGGTGCTCGACGCGCTGGAAGCGCTGCCCGAGGGCGAGCGGCAGGCGTTGCTGCTGTTCGCCTGGGAGGAGCTGAGCTACGAGGAGATCGCGTTCGCGCTCGACGTGCCGGTCGGGACGGTGCGCTCCCGCCTGAACCGGGCCCGCGCGCGCCTGACCGAGGGGGTCGAGTCGTGACCGATGACCTGGAACCGCTGCGCCGGTCCCGGCCCGACCGGGTGCTGCCGGACGATCCTCCGGATCCGGAGGTCCTGGCCCGCGGAAAGGCGCGCCTCCTGTCGGCGCTCGCCGGCGGCGAGGTCGTGCACCGGCCGATGCCGTCGATCCACCCCCGTCTGGCCTATGCGGACGAGAGGGCCGCCCTGGATTTCCTGACCCGGGTGTTCGGACTGGTCGAGCGCAGGGAGTCACGTATGGAGCACCCGGACGGAATGCTGGCGTGGCTCGAGATCGGTGACGGGGTCGTGATGATCGGGCGCTCCGGTGAACAGCGGCACGGGCTGCACAGCCCGGCGGAGCTGGGGGCACCGACCGCGATGCTCAACGTGTACGTGCCGGACGTGGACGCGCATTACCGGCGGGCCCGGGAGGAGGGGGCGCGGATCGTGGCCCCGCTGGAAGAGATGTTCTGGGGAGACCGGAGGTACGAGGCGCTCGACGTCGAGGGGCACCGGTGGCACTTCGCGCAGCGCGTGGCCCGGTAGGGCAGGATCGGGCGGGTGTCTTCACTAGTAGCGCTGCTGGAGGGCTATCGCCCGCAGACCGCGGACGTGTCGCGCGCGATCGCGGTCGCCCGGAGTGACGACCCCTGGACGAGGGCGTCGGCCCTGCACGTGACCGCGTCGGCTCTGGTCGTGCATCCGCCGACCCGTCGGGTGTTGTTGCGCTGGCACGCCAGGCAGCAGGCCTGGCTCCAAGTGGGTGGTCACGCCGACCCCGGTGAGACGGATCCGCTCGAGATCGTGCTGCGCGAGGGCCGCGAGGAGACCGGCCTGACCGACCTGGCGCCCTGGCCGGACGCGTCGCTGCGGCACGTCGTCGTGGTACCGGTCGCGGCCCGGGGCGACGAGCCGGGGCACGAGCACGCCGACGTCCGGTTCGTGCTGGCCACCGGTACCCCGGATGACGTCCGCCCGGAAAAAGCGGACGCCGCGCTGAGGTGGCTGACCGTCGCGGAGGCGCGGGAGCTGACCACCGAGCAGAACCTGCGGGAGTTCCTCGGCCGGATCGACGAGCTGTTCGCCGTCCGTGCCTGAGGCCGCACACGAAGAGGCCCGGGGCGCTCTCGCGCTCCGGGCCTTCGCTTCTCGGGAGATCAGTTGCAGTAGCTGTAGTCCCAGCAGTCGTTGTAGTGCTTGCGGTGGTGGCGCCGACGCGGGCGGCAGTCGTAGTCGTAGTTGTCGTTGCAGTCGTACGAGTAGTCGTAGTCGTAGCAGCCGCTCATGTCGTCCAGCCTCCGAAGATCGTGGTCGGGGTGTGTTCCCCGTGTGCCATCAGATTGCCGCCGATCGGGGTGGGAATCGTTCGGCGCGGTGACGGCCGGAACGTTCGCTTCGCGACAGTCGGGCCGGAAGCCGTACGATCGTACTGTGATCGATCACGTGCAGGTGTCGTGTCCGGCCGGGAGCGAAGGTCGGGTCCGGGAGTTCTATGCCGGCGTGCTCGGTTGGGACGAGCTGCCGAAGCCGCCGTTGCTGGCGGCGCGCGGGGGCTGCTGGTTCGCCGTGCCGGGAGGCGGCGAGCTGCACGTCGGCGTCGAGCCCGACTTCCGGCCGGCGCGCAAAGCGCACCCGGCGTTCGTCGTCGACGTCGATGCCGTCGCGGCCGTTCTGACCGCCGCCGGACAGCCGGTGACCTGGGCCGATCCCCGCGAGATCCCGGGCCGCCGCCGGTTCCACACGACCGACGCGGTGGGTAACCGCCTCGAGTTCCTGGATGGCGCGACTCAGCGGAGGGGGATCGGGTAGCCCGGTATCGGTGGCGGGGGCTGGAACGGTGGCGGCTGGTAGTCGGGCGGATCGTTGTCGGACTTCGGGGGCTCGTCGATCGTCAGGCGGGTGCCGGGGCGGCTCATCGAGGCGGGTGGCCGCACGATCGTCAGCGTCAGGTCGCCGGTGCGGCCGGTCGGCCAGTCGATCCGGGCCACCTCACCCGGGCCGATGCGGCGGCCCGGAGCTCTCAGCGCGTCGGCGTCGGCAGCGCACCGGCCGTTCGTGCCGACGCAGACCGTGATCGGCCCGCCGGTGCCGTTGTAGATCCGGAAATCGCGGCTGTCGAACCGGTAGTGCGCCCGGTGGAAGCCGGTTCGGGTGACGTCGATCGTGGTGTCCCGGCAGTACAGCGGGACCGTGCACAGGGCCAGCCCGATGAATGCGGTGACGATGATCCAGAAGCTGCCCCCCAGCTTGACCACGGCGACGGTGAGCACGGTGGTCACCACGACGGCCGCCGCGAGGCCGAGGCCGAGGATCCAGGCTTGGAGCGTGCCCAGCGGGGAGCTTTGGTCCAGGCCGATGCTGTCGAACAGGAGGAGCAAGCCGCGGATGGCCGAACCGACGGCGATCAGGAAGGTCAGTCCGGCTGCGGGTAACACGAGCGGGGCGCCTATTCGCCGCATTTCTCCACTGTAGGCGGGCGGAGCCTCGGGCCGGATCGCGTCGTGGTGGCCGGCCGCCGCGCACGAGTGGGGCTGCCGTCGGGGACGCGCTGGCCTGGCGTTGACGCCGACGGCAGGGTTTAGCGTCGAGCCGTGGAATTCGGCGTCGCTTACAACACTGCAGCTCAGGGCATGGATCCCGGACGATTGATCCGGTTCGCGCAGCACGCCGAGGCGTGCGGGTTCGAGTCGCTGTACGTTCCGGAGCACTTGGTCCTCTACCCGGGAGCATCCGTCTACGGGAACGAGTTGCCGACGACGCTGGCGGTCGCCGACCCGCTCGACGTGCTGTCGTTCGTCGCGGCGGCCACCGAGCGGATCGTGCTCGGCACGGCCGTGCTCCTGCTGCCCTACCAGCACCCGATCGTGCTGGCCAAGCGACTGGCCACGATCGACGCGCTGTCGCGGGGACGGATGCGCCTGCTCACGGTCGGGCTGGGGTCACTGCCCGGCGAGGCGGACGCGATGGGAGTCGACTTCGCGAGCCGCGGCCGTCGCGCCGACGAGGCGATCGACGCGCTGCGGCTGCTCTGGGGCGGCGACGCGGACGGCGTCACGTTCCGCGGGCGGTTTTTCGCGTTCGACGATGTCTGCGTCTACCCGAAGCCGTACGAGGGGGCGATCCTGCCCATCCACGTGGCCGGCTCGAGCCGCCCGGCGGCCCGCCGCGCGGGCGCACGGGGCGACGGGTACTTTCCCGGCGGCGGGCCTCCCGACGAGATCGCGGCCCGGTGGGAGCTCGTCCGTTCGTCGGCCGAAGAGGCCGGTCGCGATCCGGACACGCTCGAGTACACGCGCTGGGGCAGCGTCGAGCTGACGCCCGACCGGCTCGAGGCCTACGCCGGAGTGACCCGGCTGGTCGTGAACCCGTCGGGCGAGCTCGACGAGCAGCTCGACCAGCTGTCGGCGTTCGCCGAGCGTCACGCTCTGGCGTAGAGGTCCGCGATCGTGCCGAACGCCGCTTTCGGCGTCCACGGCACGGGCTGGTTCTCGAGCACCCGGACGATACCGTAGCTGGCCAGGTCGAGGTCGTAGCGCGGATGACCGCCGGGACGGTGCGGGTGGTCGTGGAGCGCGAACAGGAACACGAACGCGGAGTCGACGCCCTCGGCCTCGAAGATCTCCAGCAGTTCGGCGATCGTCTCGGCCTGACCGGCCTCGTCGCGGGTGTAGTCGCCGTCGAGCCGTAGCGGCACGCCGGTCTCGTCGTCGTACTCGACGATCTCGAGCCCCTGCGCGCCGCGGTCGCGCGCGCCCTCGAACGTGGCGCAACCGAACTCGGTGATCGCCAGTGGCTTGCCCATCGACGCGTAGGTGCGGACGCCGGCCGGAAGCTGGTCGGCGATCTCGGCCGTGCGGTAGAGGTCGATCGAGATGAGGTCGAACGGCGCCCAGTCGACTCGATCGAGCTGAATGGACGCGTACGTGACCTGGCCGCCGAAACGTTCGCGGATGAGCGGTACGGCCGACTCGAAGAACGACTTGAGGCGGGCCGAGGCGGTCTCGATGAGCTGAGGCATCTGCGGGTCGCGGCCGACGAGCGGGGCGATCCGGTCGTGGAACGTCTCGCCGGGCAGGAAGCCAGGGCACATCAGCGTGAGCTCGGCCCCGGCGACGAACACGATCTCGCCGCCCCGACGGCGGAGCTTCTCGGCCCGTTCGGCGCAGTCGGCGAAGAGCGTCAGGATCTCGTCCTGCGGGAGGTCCAGTGGGTACGGCGAGTACCAGACCTCGAGGCCGAGGTCGACCGCGATGCTCGCGGCCGTGTCGATACGCCCGGCGTCCCCTCCGGTGATGCGGACGGCATTGCAGTGCAGCTCGTCGCGGATGAGTTGAAGGTCGCTCGCGACCCGGCCGGGGTCGAACGTCGGGAGTGAGTTGGCTCCGTAGCGAACCCAGCCGGTGTCGTATGTGATTCCCTTGGCGCGCACGAGTTCTCCTAACTAGGGTACTGGCAGTACCTTAACGGATCGAAGGTGAGCATGGAAAGGCAGACCCGGCGGCGGGGTGCGGCGCTGGAAGAGGCGATCTTGCGTGCGGCGGTGGAGGAGCTGACCGAGTCCGGCTTCGCGGCGCTGACCATGGACCGGGTCGCGCAGCGGGCCGGCACGAACAAGAACGCGATCTACCGGCGCTGGCCCGACCGGCTGGCGCTGGGCGTCGCCGCGTACCGGCAGATGACCGCGGCGATCCAGCCGCCCGACACCGGCAGCCTCCGTGACGACGCACTGGAGATGCTGCGGCGCGCGAACCGGTACCTGGCGTCGCCGCTCGGCGCGATTCTGCGGGAACTGATGGCGGCGGCGGGCGGGGCGCCGAATCTCCTGGCGCAGCTGTCCCCCGACCGGACGGGGGAGCCGGCCGCGACCTGGCTGGTGATCGTCGGGCGCGCGGTGGCGCGGGGCGAGGCCGCCCCGGAGGCGCTGCACCCGCGGGTGGCGACCGTGGCGATCGTCCTGCTACGGAACGAGTTCGTCACCAAGGGCGTCACCAGCGCGCCGGACGACGTCCTGATCGAGATCGTCGACGAGGTCTACCTGCCGCTGGTCGCCCAGCGGAGGAACCGGTAGAACCCGCGGCCGCGGGCGGCGTCACGGGACGCCCGGACGGCGGCGAAGCCGACGCGGCGCAGAACGTCCTCGTAGTCGCCGATCGAGGGATCCTCGGCGGTGAGCTGGGTGCAGAGCCGCGCGGCGTCGAACAGCGCCAGGTTGGCGCCGGAGCCCTGCGACGGCGGCATCGCGTGGATGGCGTCGCCGAGGAGTGTGACCCGGCTCGGTGTCCAGGGCTCGACCGGCACCGACGTGCGGATTCCGATCGCGAACGTCGCCTCGACGGTGGCCTCCTGGATCAGGCGGCGCAGCGTCGGGTGCCAGGTGCGGAGGCGTTCGCTGACGAGGGCGTGCAGTTCGGCCGGGCTCTTGCCCCGAGGGATGTCTTCCTGGGTGGAGAGGCTCCACATCACGTAGTTCTCGCTGATCGTCTGGACGATGCCCAGGGCCAGGCCGAGCTTCCGGCGGTCGGTGACCGGGCAGAAGCCGTCCCAGAGCGGGGCCGGCAGGTCGTTTTCGACGACGGCCAGCGGCGTGCGGCCGTAGACGCAGCGGGTGCCGGTGTCGACGATCTCCGCGTGCGGGAGGTACTGGCCCCGGACCGTCGAGCCGATGCCGTCGGCGCCGACGAGGTAGTCGCCGTCGGCGGTGGTGCCGTCGGCGAAATGGGCGCGCGGTCTGTCGTCCGCCAGACGTTCGTAGTGGGTGTAGTGGGAGCCGAAGCGCAGGTCCCGCAGTCCGGTCCGAAGGATCTCGCGGAGCGTGAGCCGGTCGACCGACGTGCTGAAACCCGGCGGGGCCTCGATCACCTTGAGCGTGCGCAGCTGCTCGGAGAGCACCGTGATGCGGGTGCTCGGCCGACTGGTCGTGGCGCGGAACCGGTCGTGGAGGTCGGGCGGCAGGCATTGCCGGAGGGCGTCGTCGGCGCGGCTGTCGACGTGCAGGCGGTAGCCCTGGGGCCGGGCCGTCAGAGAGGCGTCGCGCTCGAAGACGGTGGCGTCGATGCCGTGGCGCTGGAGGCCCTGGGCCAGGCACAGGCCGCCGAGGCCGGCGCCGATGATCAGCACGCTCATCCACCCACCATGGCATGTCCGGAAGGGTGGGAAGGAGGACGTTGCTGCCGTGGGGGCCGGGCGCCAGGCTGAAGACATGCGCACCGTGCTGTTCGTGCTGTTCGACGACCTCCAGAGCATCGACGTGAGTGGTCCGCTGGAGGTCTTCGCCGGTGCGAACCGGCGGTGCCGCACACGCTGGTGGTGCCCGGCGGGCAGGGCACGCGCGAGCCCGACCCGCAGGTCGTGGAGTGGCTGCGCGAGCACGCAGCGGCCGCCACCCGGCTGGTCTCGGTGTGCACCGGTGCGTTGCTGCTGGCCGAGGCCGGGCTGCTGTCCGGACGGCGGGTGACCAGCCACTGGTCGGTCTGCGGTGCGCTCGCGCGGCGGTTTCCCGACGTCAGCGTCGATCCCGACCCGATCTTCGTGCGCGACGGCACGCTGTCGACGTCGGCCGGCGTCACCGCCCGGATCGATCTCGCGCTGGCGCTGGTGGAGGAGGACCTGGGCCGGGAGACCGCGCTGACGATCGCGCGGCACCTGGTGATGTTCCTGCGCCGTCCCGGCAACCAGGCGCAGTTCAGCACACAACTGTCGGCGCAACTCGCCGACCGGCCCCGGCTGCGCGAGGTGCAGCAGTGGATCGCCGACCACCCGGCCGAGGACCTGAGCGTCGAGGCGCTCGCGCGCCGTGCGATACCCGGAGTTCACCGCGCTGGACGCGGTGGGGCCGTACGAGGTGCTCAGCCGGGCGCCCGGAGCCGAGGTGCGCTGGCGCTGGTCGGGCGCGTGTCGGACGACATGATCGCGCAGGCGGTGCAGTTGGGGATCGAGTACGACCCCCAGCCGCCGTACGACGCGGGCTCCCCGGCGAAGGCACCGGCCGATGTGGTGGCGTTGCTGGAGTCGATGAAGAGCGTCATCCTGACCGGGGCGTGAGCCCTACCTCGGACCCGCGGTTGGGGGCAGACTGAGTCCCCGACGATCGGCGGGTGGGGGCACGGTTGTTCTTCATCAGTTACAGCCGGAGCGACCGGTCCTATGTCGAGAAGCTCGCGGCGCACCTCGAGGACGCGGCCGTGCCGGTGTGGTGGGATTTCCAGCTGATCGTCGGTGAGCGGTTCTCGACCGTGATCCAGAGCCGGATCGAGGCGTGTGCCGGGCTGATCGTGGTACTGAGCCCGGCGGCGGTGGGGTCCGACTGGGTGATGGACGAATTGGAGTATGCGCTCGACCTGCGCAAGGTGGTGTTCCCCCTGCTGCTGGAAGAGTGCGCGGTGCCGATGCGGGTCCGGCGGCTGCACCGGGAGGACGTGAGCGGCGGGCGCCTGCCCGGCCCCCGGTTCGTGCGTCGCCTGAAGCCGGCGGCGACGGGTGACGAGCCGCGGTCCGGAGAACGGGCGGCGGCACGGCGTCCGACACCTCGGGACCTGGCCGACAGTGGTCGCCTGAGGCGGTCGCCGCCGGTACCGGTATCGCGGCCGGCGACCAGATCGGATCCGCGGCAGCTGTTCGCGCTGACCGGGCATCTGGCTCCGGTGCGGTCGGTGGCGTTCAGCCGGGTGGGCGGCGCGCTGGTCAGCGGCGGGGACGACGGGACCGTGCGGGTCTGGAACCTGCGGAACCAACAGCCACTGTCCGTGCCGTTCCGGGTGCCGGAAAGCGCGGTCACCGCGGTCGCCGTCCTGGCGGACGACCGCACGATCGTCAGCGGGAGCCTGGACGGCAAGCTCCGTCTCTGGGACGTGCGCGACCAGCGGCCGGTCGGGCAGCTGAACTCGGAGGGCCTGGACTCCGTCCTGGCGCTGGCGGCCTCGCCGGTCGGCACCTTCATCGCCGCGGGAACCGAGCACGGGCTGGTCCGGTTGTGGGACGCGTCGAAGCCGGGCTTTCCGCTGATCTGGACGGCGACCCGCCGTACGACGGTACGTTCGCTGTCGCTCAGCGCGGACGGACATCAGCTGGCCCAGGCGCTCGGATCCACGGTCGTGGTGGTGGAGGCGGAGACCACCGTGGGTGTGATCAAGGGCCACGGCGCCGAGGTGAACTCGGTGGCGTTCAGCCCGACCGAGCCGTTGCTGGCCAGCGGCGGAGCGGACGAATCGGCTCAGATCTGGCAGCCCGCGCCCGGCGGCTGGACGCTGCGTCACGTGCTGCACGTCGGCCACGGCGTGCTGGCGGTGGCGTTCAGCCGCGACGGGCAGACGCTGGCCACCGGGGACGAGAGCGGCTCCGTGCAGGTGTGGGATCCGATCACCGGCGCGGCGTTGGTGCCGCCGCTGACTGGGCACGAGGGCGCCGTGTACGGGCTGGCGTTCGGGGCCAGCAGCGACTATCTCGCCAGTGCGGGGGAGGACGGCACCGTGCGGGTGTGGTCGGTGCGAGAGCTCGGGTGAGCGGTCGGGTGGCGATGCATGAGCCGAGACTGTCAGACTGTGAGGACGTCCACCCCGACCGCGCGGAGACTGTCGAGCTGATCGGCCGGAGCGGCCCGGTCGGTGACGACCTGATCGATGTTCGCCAGCCCGGTGATCTGCGCGAACCGCACCAGCCCGAGCTTGGAGTGGTCGGCCAGCACCACCGCACGCGACGCCTGCTGGAGGAACGCCCGGTCGGTCTGCGCTTCCATCTCGTCGTAGGTCGTGCACCCGTGCTCGGCGGTCAGCCCGTCGACGCCGATGAACGCCATGTCGAGGTGGTAGTTGCCGAGCATGGCCTCCGCGGCCGGCCCGACCATCTCTCCGGACGGCCGGGCGACGCCGCCGATCACGACCAGGTGCAGGCCCGCGCGGCCGATCAGGTCCGAGCCGATGTTCAGCGCGTTCGTGACGATCGCGATCCGCTGCCTGCCGGTCAGCGCCCGGGCGAGCTCGAGCGTCGTCGTGCCGCCGCTCATTCCGACCACCGCGCCATCGGGCACCAGCGCGGCCGCGGCCTGCCCGATCCGTGACTTCTCGGTCTGCCGCCGCGCCGCCTTGATCTGCGTCGGGATCTCCGCGTCCAGGTCGTTGGCGATCGCCCCGCCGTGCGTGCGGACGAGTAGCCCGCTGCGGCTCAGCGACTGCAGGTCACGGCGGATCGTCGCCTCGGACACACCGAGCATCCCGGCCAGGTCGACGACGTCGACGCTGCGGGAGTCGTTGATCCGCTCGAGGATCGCGTTAAGTCGGGGAGCCTTCCGCACTACGCCACTGTAAAGGGAATGACCGGCTTTGCGCATTCGTGCAACTGAGATTGCGCACTTTCGTGCGGACCGACATGATCGTTGACTCTTTACGCTCGACAGCAGTACGTTCTGGCCTCATCGCGCAATATCGCGCATCCGATGACGTGCAGATGCGCAACCCTCAACGCGCATCTCGGCTGGGCTGCCAGGCAGCCGGACGCTGTGAAGCAGCCAAATATCGCAGGAGGCACCATGCGTAGGTCGATCCCCCGTCGCGCCGGCCGGTGGCGGGCGCCCACGCTTGCCGCGGTGCTGGGCCTGTCACTCCTGGCGACGGCGGCCTGCGGCGGTGGCGGCAACGCCCCGTCGGACAAGGACACCGACGTGACGATCAACGTCGCGCTGGCCGCCGACCCGCCGCCGAAGGCCGCGCTCGACTCGTTCACCAAAGAGACCGGCATCAAGGTCAACTGGGTGAACATCGACTGGGACAGCCTGCAGACCAAGATCTCGGCCGCGGCCACGGCCAAGACGTACTTCGCCGACGCGACCGACGTCGACTGGTCGCGCGTCGGTGAGCTGGGCAAGCTCGGCTGGTTCTACCCGATCGACGACTACGTCAAGACCGACCCGCTGAAGGCCGACATGCCGCAGCTGGCGTCGTTCACCTACCAGAACCACGTCGTGGGTATTCCCTACGACGCGTCGTTCATGGTGACGACGGTCAACACCGACCTGTTCAAGAAGGCCGGTGCCGACCCGGCGCCGAAGACGATGGACGAGTACACCGCCGCCCTGCAGAAGATCAAGTCGTCGGGCACGGTGAAGTACCCGCTGAACATCCCGTTCGCGGCCGCGGAGGGCCTCTCGACCTACTGGTACGAGGCCACCAACGCGTTCGGCGGCACGATCCTCGACGGCAAGGGCAAGCCGCAGTTCACCGACCCGAGCACGCCCGGCTACAAGGCCGCGAAGTGGATGGTCGACGCGCTGAAGAACGGCCTGGTCCCCCCGGGCAACATCAACGTCTCCGACTCGCAGGGCGAGCAGACGCTGATGGCGCGGGGCACCGTGGCCAGCACGTTCTCCGACTACTCGGGACTGGTCGGCACGCTCTACAACGTGCCGGACTCCTCGTCGGTGGTGAACAAGGTGCAGTACATCGCGACGCCGGGCACCAGCGCGCCGGCCGCGAACCTGAGCAACCCCGACGGCGTCGGCATCATGAAGACGGCCAAGTACCCGAAGGCCGCGGCGAAGTTCATCGAGTGGTTCACCGACTCCGACCGGCAGGCGGAGTTCGCCGGCCTCAACGGTCCCGACAAGGCGTGGGCGTCCTACGCGCTGCCGTCGCACCTCTCGGCGGTGGAGAAGCTCGCCACCGGCGGGAAGCTCATCGGCGGCGACCAGCTGGCCGCACTGCTGAAGACCTCGAAGCCGGTCTTCCCCGAGGGCGCTCCGGCCTGGTATTCGAAGTTCTCGAACGCGGTCTACACGCACCTGCACGCGGCGGCGGCCGGCTCCGAGACCGTCGAGCAGGCGGTGAAGGCGATGAGCGACACCGCTAACGACCTCTCCAACGGCTCGTGACGATGCGCTCGACCCTGCCCCCCGAGGCGGCTGAGACCGCCTCGGGGGGCCGGGAGCCGGCCCCGAAGCGGAAGTCGAGAAGGTTCGACCTTCTGCCTTACGCGCTGGTCGCGCCGGTCACGCTCTTCATCATCCTGCTGGCGCTGGTGCCGGCGGCGTTCACGATCATCCAGTCGTTCTTCCGGGTCGACGCGCTCGATCCGCCGACCCGCTTCGACGGCTTCGGCAACTTCACCCGGATGTTCAAGAACGACGCGGTCGTGTCGAGCATGGGCAACACCGGGCTCTACGTCGTCATCGGCGTGGCGCTCTCGACCGTCCTCGGCATCGGGATGGCCGTGCTGCTCCAGCGTCCGTTCCGGGGCCGCAGCGTCGTCATCGCGGTGCTGATCCTGCCCTGGGCACTGCCGGGCGTCGTCGAAGGCATTCTGTGGCTGAACATCTTCGACCCCAACGCCGGGCTGATCGCCAGCGTCATGCACACGTTCGGCGCCGACGAGGGTGCGGTACTGCTCGGCCAGAACCACCTGCTGACGATCGTCCTCATCGAGCTGGTGCAGGTCTGGCAGATCACACCGCTGTCGGCGTTGCTCATCCTGGCGTCCCTGCAGCTGATCCCGGACGAGTTGTACGAGGCCGCGGTCATCGACGGCGCTTCGCCGTGGCGGAGCTTCTGGCACCTGACGCTGCCGATGGCCCGGCCGGGCATCGCGGTCTCGATGGTGCAGGGCGTCATCGCGACGCTCAACGTCTTCGACCAGCCGTTCGTGCTCAACGGGGCGGCGACGACCGGCGCGTCGGTCACCATGCAGACGTACTACATCAGCTTCCAGAACCTCGACTTCGGCCAGGGCTACGCGCTCTCACTGCTGATCACGCTCACGACGCTGGTCATCTCGCTGGGCGTGGTTCGTACGGTCTACCGGAGGGTGGAGCTATGAGGCGCTGGGTCCGCCCGATCGGCGTCCTGCTCGTCGTCGTGTGGTCGGTGCTGCCGATCTACTGGGCGTTCAAGATCAGCCTGCAGACCGAGGGCGACGCCCGCGCGGCCAACGCCCAGTACGTGCCCCTGCACCCGACGCTGGAGCACTACAAGGCGCTTCTCTCGGGCAGCGGAGACGTGGCGACCGGCATCCGGTCGTCGCTGCTGAACATCGTGATCGAGTGCGGTGCGGCGACGATCGTCACGGTCGTGCTGGCAGCACTGGCCGCGTACGCGTTCGCCCGGATGAAGTTCCGCGGGCACACGCTGCTGTTCTACGGAGTGCTGATCACGATGGCGTTCCCGGCCTACACGACGCTGATCCCGCTGTACCGGATCATGTCGGACCTGTACCTGGTCAACACGTACACCGGGGTCGTGCTCGTGTACGTCTCCGGGTTCCTGCCGCTGGCCACCTGGGTGCTGCACAACTACTTCTCCGGCATGCCGGCCAGCATCGAGGAAGCCGGGCTGATCGACGGGGCCAACCGGCTCCAGGTGTTCTGGCACATCATGCTGCCGCTCGCCCGGCCCGGCATCATCTCGACCGCGCTGATCACGTTCCTGTTCGCGTGGGCGCAATTCCTGTTCCCGCTCGTACTGACCACCGACACGTCCACGCAGCCGCTCACCGTGGTGATCGCGTCCCTGCAGGGACGGCACGTCGTTCCGGTGACGCTGCTGAGCGCGGCGGGCATGATCGCGATCGCGGTGCCCGCGGTCGTGGCGCTCGTCTTCAACCGGTACATCGTCAACGGCCTGCTCGCGGGCAGCGCGAAGTGAACATCGTCCTCATCGGAGCGGGGAGCACCGTCTTCACGCCCGGGCTGATGACCGACCTGGCGTCGACGAAAGCGTTCGAGGGCGCGACGGTGCACCTCGTCGACCTCGACGCGGACGCGGCCGGCACGATGGCCCGCCTGGGTCGGCGGATCGCCGCGGAACACGGCTCCGACCTGCGGTTCGAAGCGCACACCGACCGGCGCGAAGCGCTGCCGGGCGCCCGGTTCGTGACGACGACGATCGCGGTCGGGGGCGCCGAGGGGTGGAACGCGGACCTCGCGATCCCGGCGAAGCACGGGATCGCCCAGACCGTCGGTGACAGCGTGGGCCCCGGCGGTGTGCTGCGGGCGATCCGGCACGTCCCCGAGCTGGTCCGGATCGCCGAAGACGTCGCCGAGCTCGCCCCCGGCGCCACGATCGTCAACTACAGCAACCCGCTGACCGCGAACGTCCGCGGCATCGCGCGCGCGACCGGGCAACCGGTGATCGGGCTGTGCCACGGCACCATGCACACGCTCGGCGCGCTGGCCCGCGACCTGGAGATCCCGGCCGGCGAGCTGCGCGCGACGTTTGCCGGGCTGAACCACCTGTGCTGGCTGCTGGACCTCCGCCACGGCCCGGTCGACGTTTACCCGCGGCTGCGCGAACTGGTCGCGGCCAGGGCCGGGGAACCGAAGGCCGGGGAAGGCGTCCACCAGCAGGTCTCCGCGGATCTGCTGCGCACGCTCGGGCTCTATCCGGCGCCCGGCGACCGGCACGTCTCGGAGTTCTTCTCCTGGTACCTGCGCGGCGCCGACGGCGACCGTCTGCCCTGGGGCCTGCAGCCCGGCCGGGACGACACGATCCGCTACATCGGCCAGAAGGCGTCGCTCTGGGAGCAGTTGCACGCCCAGGCCGACGGGCGTGTGCCGCTGGACACCTCACGTGACCAGGAGGCCGAACGCCTGGCGTCGATCCTGGCGTCGATCGCCACCGGCAAACCGAGCTACGAGCTCGCGGTGAACCTGCCCAACGAAGGGAAGATCCCGAACGTGCCATCGACCGCTGTCGTGGAGGTGCCGGCCGTCGTAGACGCGGCCGGAGTTACCGGGCTGGCGGTCGGACCGCTGCCCCCGGCCATCGCCGCGGTGCTCACCGCGAGAGCGGAGCAGCAGGAGCTCACGGTGTCGGCGGCGCTGACCGGTGACCGCGCGCTCGCGCTCCAGGCGCTGGCGCTGGATCCGCTGGTGCCCGACCCGGCGACGGCCGCCGCCGTCCTCGACGACGCCGTCGTCGCCCACGCGCCGTTCCTCGACTCGTTCGCCGCCCCGGTGGGTGTCGCATGAGCGGGACGATCGGCGCCGAGCAGGCTTCGGCCGGCGCGGACGCGACGCAGCGCGAGATCTGGCAGCAGCCCCGGCTGTGGCGGGAGGTGGAGACCTCCTCGGCCGATGCGTTCCTGGCGCCCCTGCTCGCCCGCCCCGACCTGCGGATCGTCCTCACCGGTGCCGGGACGTCGGCGTTCGCCGGCGGGCTGCTCGCCCCCGAGCTCGCCCGTCACCTGCACCGCCGGGTGGATGCGATCGCCACCACCGACCTGGTCTCGAACCCGGCCGGGTACCTGGCCGAGGACGTGCCGACGCTGCTCGTCTCGTTCGCACGATCCGGTGACAGCCCGGAGAGTGCCGCGGCCACCGAGCTGGCCGATCAGTACCTGACCGACGTCCACCACCTGGTCGTCACGTGCAACGCGGACGGGCTGCTGGCCCGCGAGCACGGGCCGCGGGCGAGCTCGCACGTGCTGCTGATGCCGGCCGGGTCCAACGACCGCAGCTTCGCGATGACGTCGAGCTACACCTGCATGGTGCTGGCCGCGTGGTCCGCGCTGGTCGGGGGCGCGCCCATGGAGACGCTGGCCCTGGCCGGTGAGGGTGTGCTCGAGGCCCGCGACGCCGATACCCGCGAGCTCGCCACCCGCGGCTACCAGCGGATCGTCTACCTGGGCAGCGGAGCCCTGCAGAGCCTGGCGAAGGAAGGCGCGCTCAAGGTGCTCGAGCTGACCGCGGGCGACATCGTGGCCTACGCCGACAGTGCGCTCGGCTTCCGCCACGGCCCGAAGGCGGTACTCGACTCGAAGACGCTCGCCGTCGTCTTCGTCTCCGACGACCCCTACACCCGGCGCTACGACGAGGACATCGCGCTCGAGCTGCGCGCTTCGCTGGGCGTCGATCACGTGCGGGTCGTGGCCGGACGGCGGAGCGAGCGGCTCGGCGACGAGGGCGTCTGGTACGTGGACGGGCTCGACGGGGTGCCGGACGCGGTGCTGTCGCTGCCGTTCGTCCTGGCCGCGCAGATGCTCGCACTGCGTTTCTCGCTCGCGCTCGGTCACACCCCGGACAACCCGTTCCCCTCCGGGGAGGTCAACCGGGTGGTCCGGGGCGTGACGATCTACCCGGTCAGCGTGTAGCCAGCTGGGCGTGGCCGGCCTCGGTGCCGATGGCCGGCCGCGCCTCCGGGTTCGCCCGGTAGTACCGGATCGCGCCGGCCAGGAACGTGCGGTCGACGGTGACCCAGCGCAGGTCGATCGGCACCGACGGCGGCCCCTCCTTCACCAGGGACGGATCGTTCGCCAGCAGCTCGTCGACCTCCTCGTTGAGTCCCCGCTCGCGCAGCCGGTCCCATGACGAGGCGGAGACGCCCGGCCGATCCGCGCCGGACGTCCCCGGCACGACCGGAACCCGCAGGCTCCGGGCGAACTTCCCGGGTGCGGGCGGGCCCTCCGGCCAGACCGCGTCCCACCGGATCGTGTTCGTCCCGACCGTGAGCCCGGCTGGGCCGATCACCAGGTACGGGCCGAGGAACAGCCGGGTTCCGCACCAGATCGTGACCGCGGTGAAGAACGCGAGGCCGCCCAAGGCGGTCAACTTCCCCTCGATCGTCGCGAGCCGGCCCGCGACCAACGCGCAGCCGATGATCAGCCCGGCCCCGTACGGCGTCTGCGGCCGGGCGGCCGCGAAGCCGTTCCGGTCGAGAAGGAACGCCTGCGGTGCCCGCGCGGAACGCCAGCCTAGTTGCCGGAACACCAGCTGGTGCGCGATCGCCAGCAGGATCGGGACGACGAGCAGCGCCCCGACCGCGGCGTCGGGCATCGACCCGAGTGCTCCCACCAGGTAGCAGGACGTACCGATCGCCGCTCCGACGGCCGCCGCGAGACGGCTCCGTCGCACGAGCGCCGCCAGGTCGGCCGGTTCGAGATTCACGTGGCGACTGTAGTGAGCACGGCCGGACGTCGTCCGGTGTCCACCACCGAGAGCAGCAGCACCACCGCGCCGGCGGCGGCGCGCACGCCGAGCTGCTCGCCGAGCAGGGCCACGGCCAGCACGGTCGCGGTCAGCGGCTCCAGCAGCGCGACGACGGTGGCCGTCACCGCGGTGCTGCTCCGCAGCCCGCGGAAGTACAGCGTGTAGGCGAACGCCGTCGGGACGGTTCCGAGCAGCGCCAGCAACGCCACCGACGTCAGACCCAGGTGGACGCTGAGGTCGGCGCCGTTGCCGGGCGTCACGAACAGCACGGTGGCCAGCGCGGCCCCGCCGAGCAGGAAGCCGTAGCCGGTGGTCGTGGCCTCGTCGAGGCCGTCGACCGGGCGCCGGCCCAGCAGCGTCAGCACGGCGAACCCGCCCCCGGCGACCAGGCTCAGCGCGATGCCGGCGAGCGTCCCGCCGGTCGGTGCGCCTACCAACAGCGAGAGTCCGCCGATGCCGAGCAGGACCGGGCGGATCGTGGCGCGGTCCGGCCGCCGGCGGGTGGCGACCACGTCGACGACCAGCACCAGCAGAGGCGCCGACCCGATCGCGATCAGCGTCGCGACCGTCACCGAACTGACCGCGACCGCGGAGAAGTAGCTGGCCTGGAACAGCGCCGCGAGCACGGCCACCGTCCCGACCCGACGCCAGGCGCGCCGGCCACGAGGGACCCGGCGCAGCACGGTCAACACGACAACGAGGAGCAGGCCGCCGATCAGCAGACGGTAGGCGGCCACGGCGGGGGCAGAGACGCCACCGACGGCGGAGAGGGCCCGGCCGGTGACTCCGCCGGTACCCCAGCAGATCCCGGCGACGACGAGCATGGCAAAAGAACGAGACAACGGAAGCTCCAGCGACGAGGAAGGAATTCGGTCGCGAAGAGCGGGGCACGGACCGCCAGGGGACGACCCCGCTCAGGAGCGGGGCGGCGGGGTGACGAGCAGCAGCTTCCGGTGCATGGCTACAGACTAATCGCCCGGGCCATCCGGGCCTGCAGGAACCGGAAGTGCTCCACCAGCTCCACCGGCTCGTGCACGGTGAACTCGAACCCGATCAGCGTGACGTGCATGGCCAGCCCGTCCAGCGAGTTCGAACCGGCCCGGAGCGTGCACGAGTGCTCGTCGATCGCCTCGACCAGCCCGGAGTCGGCCGCGACCTTCGCCGCGACCTGGTTCGCCGGGGCGTGCATCGTGAACCGCCCCTGGTAGCGGTAGCGAGCGACCCCCACGTCCCAGGACGCGAACGCGCCCGGATCGAGCGGTGGCGGCGTGCGCGGGGTGAACTTCGGCCCGGGCGGCGTCCAGGGGCGTAGCCGGTCGACGCGGAACGTTCGCCAGTCGTCGCGGTCGACGTCGAAGGCGACCAGGTACCAGCGGCGTCCCGCGTGCACGAGCCGGTGCGGCTCGACCAGGCGAATCGACTCGACCCCCTCGTGGTTGCGGTAGTCGATGCGCAGCCGCTGCGAGTCCCGGCAGGCACCGGCCAGCGTCGTCAGGAGCTCGGCGTCGACGACCGCGCCGGGCCGGTTCTCGGCGATCGTCGCCGCGCCCAGGGCCGAGACACGGTGCCGCAGCCGCGGCGGGAGGATCTGTTCGAGCTTCACCAGCGCACGGGCCGACGTCTCCTCGATGCCGCTCACCGTGCCGTTCGCCGCCGTGCGCAGGCCCACCGCGACCGCGACCGCCTCCTCGTCGTCGAGTAGCAGCGGGGGCATGTGAGCCCCGGCGCCGAGCCGGTAGCCGCCCAGGTTGCCGATCGTCGCGTGCACGGGATAGCCCAGCTCACGCAGCCGGTCGACGTCCCGGCGGACCGTCCGCACCGTGACCTCGAGCCGCTCGGCGAGTTGCGGGCCACTCCACTCGTGGCGCTGCTGCAGCAACGAGAGCAGTCGGAGCAGGCGCGCGGACGTTTCCAGCATGCCGCTCATTCTGCGTCCTAACGAGGACCGAAGCTGACCTCATTGGCTGCGAGCGTGGACGCATGGACATCACAGAGTTCCAACTCCGGCTGCCTATCGGTGACCTGCACGAGCGACTGGCGAACACCCGCCTTCCCCACCAGGTTCCGGGCGTGGGCTGGGAGCGGGGGGTGCCGGTGTCGTGGCTGACCGATCTGATCGCGCAGTGGACGACGTCCTACGACTGGCGTCTCACCGAGGCCCGCGTCAACCGGTACCCGCAGTTCACCACCGAGATCGACGGTCAGCGGATCCACTTCCTGCACGTGAAGTCGGCGCGCCCGGACGCGACCCCGCTGATCCTGCTGCACGGCTGGCCCGGCTCGATCCTGGAGTTCCTCGACGTGATCGAGCCGCTCTCGGAGGACTTCTCGCTGGTCATCCCGTCCCACCCGAACTTCGGCCTGTCCGGCCCGGCGGGCCCGGGCTGGAACTCGTACCGGACCGCGACCGCCTACGCGACGCTGATGGCCGGGCTCGGTTACGAGCGCTACGGCGTGCAGGGCGGCGACTTCGGTGCGATCGTCGGCCCCGACCTCGGCCGGGTCGACCCCGAGCACGTCATCGGCGTCCACGTGAACGCGGCCTCGTTCGGGTTCATCCCGCTGGGGGAGCCGTCGGGCGAGTTCACCGACGCCGAGAAGGTCAGGCTCGAGAGCGTGCAGCGCTTCACCACCGACGGCTACGGCTACTTCCAGATCCAGGCCACCCGTCCGCACACGCTGGGCTTCGGACTGGCCGACTCACCGGCCGGGCAACTCGCCTGGATCGGCGAGAAGTTCCACGACTGGGCGGTCCCGGCCGGGTCGATCCCGGCGTCGCACGTGCTCGACCACGCCACGCTGTACTGGCTGACGAACACCGGTTCGTCGTCGGCGCAGATGTACTACGAGTCGATGCATTCCGGCAACTGGCCGACGAAGTCCGCGGTGCCCACCGGCGTCGCGAACTTCGCCGGGGACCCGGCGATCCGGCGGTACGCCGACGAGCTCAACACGATCGTGCACTGGTCGGAGTTCGGCCGGGGCGGCCACTTCGCCGCGATCGAGGCCCCGGATCTGCTGGTCGGAGACGTCCGGGCGTTCTTCCGCGCGCTCGACTGAACCAGCCGGCCCGCGGCCGAGCCGGTTACGCACCGACCCCGGCCCTGACCCCGCCGGATGACGTCGGCCGGCTGGCCACCCAGGCCGACACCGACGGCATGGCCAGCACCAGCACGGCGGCGACGTGCAGCAGCGCCGCGGCGATGACCAGGAAGAGCGCGGCCATCGCCGCGGCCTCGGCGGTGCCGCTGCCGTCGGGCGTGAGGTCACGCGAGGCGTCCGACCAGGACCGGGCGACGAAGAACGCACCGAGGACGAGGGCGAACAGCGAGCCCGTCCCGACGACGAACGTCCCGGTGCGCACCCACCAGAGCCGGGTGAACCTCGTGATCAGCGCGCCCGCCACCAGCGCCACCTCGGCCACCAGCGCCGTCGCGACGAACAGCATGCCCGCGATGAAGTACCCCGGGGTGCTGTCGTCGTACGTACGCCACTCCGGCGTCTCGTAGTTCTTGCTCGCCACGACCAGCAACACGAACGTGGCACCCAGCAGCAGGACGCCGAGCGCGCCCATGGCCGCCTGGACGACCAGCGTCATCCGGCCCCGGCCCTCCCGTCCCGGCCGGCGGTGTTCGGCGAGGTAGCGGCGCGAGCCCGGCACGATCCAGGCCACCATCGCGACGCCGAGCCCGATCGTGCACGCCGCCGCCCCGACGAGCCCGACGACGCCCAGGAACTTGACCGACGTCGGGAATTCGTCCTGCCCGAGCGCGATCGAGTTCCCGATCGCACCGACTGCCGTCGCGAGCAGTGAGAGCGGTCCGAACACCCACAGCACCGCCCGCCCGCCGGAGTACCCGGACGCGCCGATCATCGATCCCCACGGCGCCGCGGTCGTGAACAGCAAGAGGAACAGAGACGTCAGCGTCATCGCGACGTAGGTGCTGGTGCCGTAGTCGTACCGGTCGTTGGTGGCGTCGCTGATCACCCAGGTGACGAACGCTCCGCCGTTGAGCAGGGCGCCGATCACCGCGATCAGCCCGGCGACCCGTGCGGTCTTCACCGACCGGGGACGCGTGCCGCTCGGCTGCGGTACGGCCCCCGCGGCCGCACCGGAGCCGACCGGACCGGGTGCGACCGGAGCGGGCTCGAAACTCGGCTGCTGCGTCGACGCGTACGGAAGCAGCCCTGGAGGGTAGTGGGGCGGTGGAGGTAACGACATGCCCTCGTCCTACCGCACCGAGCCCACCGCGCGGTCGAGAAGGGGCCGGACCCGGTAGTCCACGAGGTTGCGCATCACCAGCGCGGTCTCGGTCCGCTCCACCCCGGAGGTCGCCAGGATCTGCCCGGCGATCCGGTACAGGTCGTCGGCGTCCCGGGCCGCGACCCGGATGAACAGGTCCTCGGCGCCGCTGATCCCGAGCACCTCCAAGACCTCGGGAATCGCCGCCAGCGCGGTAGCCACCTCGTCCAGGCGCTGCTGCGTCACGGTCGCGGTGAGCTGCGCGGCCAGGGGGTAGCCGAGCGCGGCCGGGTCGATCCGCCGCTCGAACCCGGCCAGCCTGGCGTCGAGCCGGGCCAGCCGGGACTGCACGGTGTTGCGGGAGAGCCCGAGCCGATCGGCCAGTGCGAGCATCGTCGCCCGCGGGTCGTCGGACAGCGCGCTCAGCAGGCGGGCGTCGGTGGCGTCCATCCGGTCCTCGCAATCTGCTCACTCCGGCGCCGGGGCGGCTGCCGCTGCTTGAGCATAATGATCAACCGGAACCGTCGATCTTGTGCAGTGTGCGGCTGGTACCCCCTACTGGGTAGATGTCTGACAAGGTGTTGCGCTCGATCGAGCAGCGCGTGCTCTGGCTCTCGACCGCGATCGTCGACTGGGCCAACCGCGAGCGCCCGAACCCGTCCGGCCTCAAGGTGGGCGGTCACCAGGCGTCCAGCGCGTCGATGGTCTCGATCATGACCGCGCTGTGGTTCGACCGTCTTCGGGCCGGAGACCGGGTCTCGGTCAAGCCGCACGCGTCCCCGGTGCTGCACGCGATCAACTACCTGCTCGGCCGGCTCGACGAGTCGTACCTGACCTCGCTGCGGGAGTTCGGCGGCCTGCAGTCCTACCCGAGCCGTTCCAAGGACCCCGATCCGGTCGACTACTCGACCGGATCGGTCGGCATCGGCGCCACCGCCCCGATCTGGGGCGCGCTGGCCCGCCGCTATCTCGACGGGCGCGCGGACACCGATCTCGGACCCACCGGGCGGCAGTACTCGCTGGTCGGCGACGCGGAGCTCGACGAAGGCGCGATCTGGGAGGCGATCGGAGACCCGATGGTCGCCGAATTCGGTGAGCTGGTCTGGATCGTCGACCTCAACCGGCAGTCGCTCGACCGGGTCGTCCCGATCGTCGGTGCCGACCGGCTGCAGCGCATGTTCGCCGCGGCCGGCTGGCAGGTGCTCACGGTCAAGTACGGCGCACTGCTCGAAGACCTGTTCACCCGCCCCGGTGGCGACGCGCTGCGCACCCGCATCGACGGGATGCCCAATCCGGAGTACCAGCGGCTGCTCCGGTGCTCGGCCGACGAACTGCGGAAACGCCTGCCCGGCGAGGACGCCGAACTCGGCGGACTGCTCGACGCGCTGGACGACGAGACCGTGCTCCGGGCGATCCGCAACCTCGGCGGCCACGACCACCGCGCGCTGGCCGACGCGTTCGACGCGATCGACGACACCCGCCCGACCGTGCTGTTCGCGTACACGATCAAGGGCTACGGGCTGGCCACCGAGGGCCATCCCCAGAACCACTCGGCGTTGCTGACACCCGAACAATTCGCTGCTCTCGGCGTCCAGACCGGTATCGAAGAGGGGAAGCCCTGGTCGAGGTTCGGGAACGGCACGGCCGAGGCGGCGCTCTGCGCCGAGGTCGCGGAGCGACTGCGGAGGGCCCCACTGACCGCGGCTGACCCGCCGCCGATCCCGGCCGACCTGGGGCGGACGCCGGTCGGCGTGCGCACGACGCAGGCCGCGCTGGGGCGGACGCTCCTGGACGTGAACCGGGCGGCGCCGGACGTGGGGTCGCGGATCGTGACCGTGAGCCCGGACGTCAGCTCCAGCACGAACCTCGGCGGCTGGGTGAACAAGGTGGGCGTCTGGTCGCACGCCGAGCGCAGCGACTGGTTCGCCGACGACGCCGAGACGATCCTGCACTGGCGGGAGCGGCCCAGCGGACGGCACATCGAGCTCGGGATCGCGGAGACGAACCTGGTCGGAGCACTCGGCGAGTTGGGCGCGACCTGGAGCCGGTGGGGTCAGCCGCTGATCCCGATCGGGGTGATGTACGACCCGTTCGTCGAGCGGGCGCTCGAACCCTGGTCGTTCGGCATCTACGCGGGCGGGCAGTCGATCCTGGTCGGAACGCCGTCCGGGGTGACGCTGGCGCCCGAGGGCGGGGCGCACCAGTCGATCACCACGCCGTCGATCGGCCTCGAGCAGCCCGGGTGCGTCAGCTACGAGCCCGCGTTCGCGATCGACGCCGAGTGGACGCTGCTCGCCTCGATGGCGCGGCTGGGGCGACCGGACGGGACCTCGGCGTACCTGCGGTTGTCCACCCGGCCGGTGGACCAGGCTCTGGCCGCGGTGCCCGACGACCCGGCGGCCAGGGAGCGGCGGCGGCGGAACGTGGTGGCGGGCGCATACCTGCTGCGCCGGGCCGCCTCGGGCCCCGTCGTGACGCTGTGCGGGATGGGGGCGATCCTGCCGGAGGTCCTGGCGGCGGCAGACCGGCTCGACGCCCTCGGCTTCGGGGCCGACGTGGTGTGCGTGACCAGCCCGGACCTGCTGTTCCGGGCGGTGCAGGCCCGGCGCGGACGCAGCGGAGCGCCGTCCTGGATCCTGGACGCCGCGTTCGGTGCCGACCGGGCCGCGCCGATGGTCACGGTGCTGGACGGGCATCCGCACACGCTGGCGTTCCTGTCCGGCGTCAACCGGGTGCCGGCGGCGCACCTGGGCGTGACCGGGTTCGGGCAGTCCGGCGATCTGGAGAGCGTGTACCGGTACCACGGGCTCGACGTCGACTCGATCGTCGCGGCGGCGCTGGATCTGGTGGACTGACGCACGTGACGTTGACTGCGCAGCGGCTTGTGGCCGCCGGTGCCGACCTGGCCGACGAGGTCGGCTTCGACCGGGTCACCGTGTCCGGAATCGCCCGGCGGTTCGACGTGCCGGTCGCGAACCTGTATTCGCACGTCAAGAACTCTGCGGACCTGAAGACCCGGATCACGCTGCTCGCGCTGGAGGAGCTCGCCGACCGGCTCGAGGTGGCCCTGGCCGGGCGGGCGGGCCGGGACGCGCTGGCCGCGGTCGGGGACGGGTACCGCCGGTACGCGCGCGAGCACCCGGGCCGGTGGACCGCGGCGCAGCGGAACCTCGACCCGGCGACGGCCGCCGCGAGCGCGGGCGGCAGGCATTCGCGGATGACGCGGGCGATCCTGCGCGGCTACGACTTGGCCGAGCCCGAGCAGACGCACGCGGTGCGCCTCCTGGGCAGCGTTTTCAACGGGTACGTGAGCCTGGAGGCGGCCGGGTCGTTTTCGCACAGCTCGCCCGGCGCCGACGAGTCGTGGTCCTGGACGCTGGACGCGCTCGACGCGCTGCTCCGCTCGGGTACACCTCAGGGTCGATAGTTTTATCGAACGTGCGTTCGTATGCTCGGCGGTATGGCGGTCGTGCGGCACTGGTGGAACCAGAAGTGGGGACGGATGGGGCGCCGGGACGTCTACGTCCGCTCGAACGGTTCCCGTTTCGAAGTCGAGGTCGTCCAGGGCGGGGCCGAGGGTAAGCGTTGGGTCGCGCTCTTCGACACCGCCGAAGACGCGGTCGGAGAAGCCGAGACCCACCTGCGGGATCCGAACGACGACTGGCGTGACGTCAGCGACGCCCATCGTCCGGTGGCGGGAGGTTAGACCCTGACACTTGGGCGTTTCGTCGGACTCCTGGTAGCGCCCAGGAGTCGGGGGCGGGCGCGCCGTCGACGACGGGGTCGGGTTCGGGGGCGCAGAACTCGGGGGCGCCGGGACCGGGGCAGAGTGCGGGGGCGCCGCAGGGGCCTGGTGATCCGGTCTGGACGACTACGGGTCAGCCCGGGCCGGCCACGGTCCCGGGTACGACGAGCGACCCGATCTGGGGGTTCACCGGTGCCTGACCATCTGCTGGGGTTCACGAACAAGACCGCCAACCCGATCAACCTGATCGTCGGCCAGCTCAACTCGGGCGGTTGCGGCACCGATCCGTTCATCCAGGGCTGGTGGACGGTGCAGCCGGGAGACCTGGTCTTCACGTTGAAGTCGTCCTCACCCCACGACCGCTTCTTCTACGCCGAGGACGGGGCGGGCAACGCCTGGTCGGGCAACGGGCCGTGGGTCGACCTGTTCCCGAAGTCGTTCGCGGGCTGCGCGAGCAACGGTGCACCGGGTGCGATGAAGCTGGTCCGCATGCGGCCGGTCGATCCGGAACCGATCGCGATTCTGGTTGCGTTGGGTTGATTCGCATTGACTTGTTCGGCGCAAGCCCGATTCGCCCCGAGGTTGCCTCACGTAATCACGGCCAGCCAGGGCAGGGCCAGCCAGGGCAGGGCCAGCCAGGGCAGGGCCAGCCAGGGCAGGGCCAGCCAGGGCAAGGCCAGCCAGGGCAAGGCCAGCCAGGGCAAGGCTAGCCAGGGCTAGCCAGGGCTAGCCAGGGCCAGCGAGGGCCAGCCAGGGCCAGCCGGGCCAGGGAGGCGGGCCAGGGTGAGGCGGGCTGGGGTGAGTTCGGTCGACCGGCGTCCGGCGGCACCCGGGACGACGCGCTACGGACGGCCGGCGCGGGGCACCGTGACCTCTCGGGTCAGGATCCGTCCGGTGCGGGACGTGAACAGCTCGCCCATGTTCTCGACGCCGCGCCATTCCGCGACCATCAGGTACAGGGTCGTGCCCTGCTCGCCGCCGAGCATGCAGGCGAAGCACGCCGCGTCGAGCTCGAACTGCTCCAGGATCTCGCCGCCGTCGGCCACCCGGTTGACCGTGGCACCGCCCTCGCGGGTGCCCGCGCACCAGATCGCGCCCTCGGCGTCCAGGCAGATGCCGTCGCCGCCGACGTCGGCCCAGGTGCGGCGTCCGGAGAGCGTGCCGTCGTCGGCGATGTCGAACGCGGTGAGGCGGTTCGCCCAGGATTCGGCGATGACGAGCGACGAGTTGTCGGGCGTCACGACCATGCCGTTGGGGAACGCGATGTCGTCGGCGAGGTGCTGCACGGTCCCGTCGGGCCGGATCATCACGATGCCGCCGGGCCTGAACTCCTCCCGGCCGAACTGGAAGCCGACGTAATTCAGGTAGATGGTGCCCCGTCCGTCGACGACGATTTCGTTCCAGCCACCTTCGCCGTACCCGGTCAGGTCGGTGTGCGTCTTCAGGGCGCCGTCGGCGTCCAGAACAAGTAGTTCGTCGTTGCCGGTCACGACGAGGCGGCCGTCCGGCAGCCAGTCGATGCAGACGCCGGCGGGCTTCGAGGGGCGGGCCATCACCTCGGGCGAGCCGTCCGGGCGGAGCCGGACGATCTCGTTCGCGCCCCAGTGGGCGAACCAGAGGTGCCCGTCGTGCCACCGCGGCGATTCGCCGACGATCAATCCGCTGAGCTTGGTTTCCATGGCCAAGAGACGAACGGCGTCCCGGCTAATCGACAGTCCATCCGGCGGACGGGGTGACCGGGCGTTCGACGGAGCCGGGGCGGGCGACGGTTCCGTCCTGGTACGGGGTGGAGAGCACGACGTGCGTGTGCAGCTCGCCGTGCAGGCCGAGCTGTTCGATGACGCCTTCGAGATGAGCCAGCGTGGTCGCGCGGAGTTTGAGAATCGTGCAGTGCGCGCCGCTGAGTTTGTGCACCTCGACGACCTCCGGGTAGTCCTCGGCGCGGCTGGTGCGCAGCAGGCAGCTGCCGAGCTTGCAGCGGAGCTGGACGAAAGCCGTGATCTCGTGGCCGGCGCGGCGCGCGTCGACCACCGCGCGGTAGCCGGTGATGACGCCGTGCTGCTCGAGGCGGCGGACCCGTTCGGCGACCGCGGGCGAGGAGAGGTGGATCCGGCGGCCGAGTTCGTTGAACGACAGCCGGCCGTCCTGCTGGAGCTCGTCGAGGATGCGCCAGTCGGTGTCGTCCGGGTGGAAAGCATTCATCGGCAATCGCCTTGTGATCGGTAAGTGGGCCGGGCGTATCGATGGTCGTCGCCCATGGGGGTTCGCACTCGGGATTTCTAGCGTTTCGGGCATGACGCGGAAGCTGGTCGGACTGTGGATCGCCGGGGCGCTCGGGGGATTGGCGCAGACGTTGGCCGGGGTGGCGGTGACGCTGATGGTGAGTGGCATGTCGTCGTCGAACGGAGTCGTGGGGCTACCGCAGACGATGCAGGTGCTGGGGACGGCGGTGGCGGCGCCGCTGATCGCGCGGGCGTCGGCGCGGTGGGGGCGCGGGGTGGCGCTCGGGTGCGGCGGGCTGGTCGGTGCCGGGGGATGCGCGGTGCTGGTGGCTGCGGCCGCGTCGGCGAGCGTCCCGATGGCACTGGCAGGGAGTTGCGCGACCGGGGCGGGCGCGGCCTCCGTCGCGCTGGCCCGCTACGCCGCGGTGGACGCCGGGCCGGACCCCACTCCGGACCCCACTCCGGACGCCGGGCCGGACGCCTCTCGGCCGGACGCCGCTCGGCCGGACGCCGCTCGGCCGGACGCCGCTCGGGCGGACGCCGCTCGGGCGGACGCCGCTCGGGCGGACGCCGCTCGGGCGGGCACCGTACGGGCGGGCACCGAAGGCCGGGCGCTGGCGTCGGTGCTGGCGGCGGTGGCGGTCGGCGCCGTGGCCGGTCCGAACCTGCTCGCGCCAGCAGCGTCCGTGGAGGGGTTCCCCGAGTACGCGCTGGCGTTCGTGGTCGCGGCGGTGGCGTTCGGTGCAGCGGCCGCGGTCTGGAGCCTGGTGGCGGGTGCGACCCCCACCCGGCCTCCGGCGGCCGTCCGAGGTGGCCGGGAGCTGGCACCGTCGATCGTGTTGCTGGGGGTCGCCAACCTGGTGATGGTGGGGACGATGACCATGGCGCCGGTCCAGTTGCACCACCTGGGGGCCGGGCTGGGAGTGGTGGGCGCGGTGGTCGGAGTGCACATCGGGGCGATGTTCGCGCCGGCACCGCTGAGCGGATGGCTCGTCGACCGGTTCGGGGTCGGTGGGGGTGCGGTGGCGGCGAGCGTCACGTTGCTGGCGGCCACGTCGCTGGCGGCGCTGAGCGCCGATTCGCCGGTCTTGCTGACGGTTGCCATCGGGCTGCTCGGGCTCGGGTGGAGCGCTGCGGTGGTGACCGGTAGCGCGGCGCTGGTGCGCAGTGCCACCGCGGCGGCCCGGCCGCGTGCGGAGGCCGTGGGGGAGATCGCGATGGGGCTGGCCGCCGCGGTGGGCGGGGCGGCGTCCGGGGTGCTGGTGGGCCTGGGGGGATACCCGGCGCCGGCGGCCGTGGCCGCGGTGTGCGTCGTCGGGCTCCTGATCCCGATCGCGCTCCGGGTCTCGACGACGGCCACCCCTCCGGTCTAGGCGGGCGCGAGACCCAGGCCGGTGAGGACGATGTCGGCGAGGCGGGCCGAGCGAGCGAGGCGTTCGGCGCGGGTCGCGGCACGGACGCTGCTCCCGGCGGCCAGGGCCAGCAGGACGTCGGAGGGGACCAGGTCGGGGCGGACGACACCGGCACGGCGGGCTCGGCCGACCAGCGAGGCCAGGTCCCGGCGGAAGAGCGGGTCGGGGGCCGGGGCGGCGGCCCGGAACGCGGCCACGAACGCGGGATGCTCGGCCTGGACCGTGATCGTGTGGTGCACGTAGCGGCGCAGTCCGCGGGCCGGGTCGGGGTCGGTGACCGCCCGGTGGACCGCGTCCTCGCACGCCCGCGCCTGCTCGGCGTAGGCGGTGGTGACGAGGTCGTCGCGGGTCGGGAAGTGCCGGTAGAACGTCGCGGCCGACAACCCGGCTTCCCGGGCGAGGTCGCGCGCCGAGGCCGGCGCACCCGGCCGGGCCAGCCGCCGAGCCGCGGCGAGCAAGCGCGCACGGTTCTCGGCGGCGTCGGCGCGGCGTGGGCCGGTGCGCGGCGCGCCGTCGTTCCGAGGCAGTTCGGCGCGAAGGTGTCCCGCTTCGGGGCTGCCCATGGTCCCGGTCCCTAACGTCGCTGGACATGAAGGCATTGCAGTTCGGTGAGTACGGGGATCCGAACGTCCTCGTCGTCGGCGATGTTCCGGAGCCGCACGTCGGGCCGGGCGAGATCCGGATCGCGGTGCGCGCCGCCGGGGTCTCGCCGGGGGACGCGGCGATGCGCTCCGGCGCCTGGCGGGATCGGGTCCCGCTGACCCTGCCGTACGTCGTGGGCCTGGACGCCGCCGGGATCGTCGACGAGGTCGGGGAAGGCGTGGACGACGTCCGGATCGGGGACGCGGTGTTCGGGCTGCGGTTGCGCGGCGGGACCACCGCCGAGCACGCCCTGCTGGACGCGTGGGCGCCGAAGCCGGCCGGCATGAGCTGGGAACAGGCCGGTGGGGCGGCCGGCAGCATCGAGACCGCGGTCCGGGCCCTCGACGCGGTGAACCCCGCCGCCGCCGCCGGGGCCGCCGCCGGGCGGACGGTGGTGATCGACGGGGCCGCCGGGGGCGTCGGGGCGATCGCGGTGCAGATCGCGGTCGCGCGAGGAGCCAGGGTCATCGGCACGGCCAGCCCCGCGAACCACGCCTTTCTGGCGAGCCTCGGTGCCACCCCGGTCGGGTACGGCCCGGGCCTCCCGGCCCGGATCGACGCCCGGATCCCCGCCCGCCCCGTGCGGGTCGACGCCGCCATCGACGTCGCCGGGCACGGGTCGGTGGGGGAGCTCGTGCGCCTCACCGGCGACCCGGACACGGTCGTCACGCTGATCGACCCGACCGCGGGTGAGCACGGCGTCCGTCTGGTGCGGTTCGACCCGGGCGGCGACGTCCGCGGTGCCTTGCGGTACGGCGCCGGGCTCGTCGCCGACGGGCGGCTCGTCGTCCACCTGGCCGACGTCTACCCCCTGCACGAGGGGCCGGCCGCGCACGCACGGGTCGCGACCGGGCACGCGCGCGGGAAGGTCGTGATCACGGTCCCCTGACGATCGACCTTGGTCGACGCGGGGGCGACCCCCGGCCGCAGCCCGGGGACGCCGTCGGGCGGAACGCTGATCGTGACAGCGTCCCGACGGCCGAGGAGCCCCCATGCCCGTGTTCGCGCTCTGGGTCCTGGCACCCTACGCCGCCGAGTGCTCGTGGGGCGGGTTCGCGCTACCGGACTACCCGTTCGTGATCCTGTTCCTCGGGCCGCTGTACGGCGGGGCGGCGGTGTTGATCCGGGAGGCGGCCCGCCGGACCGGCGGTGGCTGGCCGGCGATCGTGCTGCTGGCGACGGCGTTCGGGGTCTACATGGCTGGGCTCGTCGATCAGTCGCTGTTCAATCTGGACTACCTGGACGACACCGAGTTCGCGGGGATCATGCGGGACCCGCGCGACACGCTCGTGCCGGGAGTCGGCGTCAGCCTCGGCGACGCGCTCAACTTCGTCGGGAACCACGTGGCGTTGACGATCTGCGCGCCGATCGCGGTGATCGAGTCGTTCGTGCGGCCTTCGCGGCGGCGGGAACCGTGGCTCGGGCGGTGGGGGCTGGGGGCCGTGGGCGTGCTGTTCGTGCTCGGGAGCGTGCTGATCCACGCGGATTCCTCCAAGGGCTTCACCGCGGCACGGCATCAGCTCGCGATCGCCTCCGCCACCGTGCTCGTGCTGATCGCCGCAGCGCTGCTCGTTCGCCGGCGGGCAACGGTGACGTCGGCCGGGCGGGCGCCGAGGGCGATCTGGGCCGGGGTCGTCACGCTCGCGGCAGCAGCGGGCACGGATCTGGTGCCCGGCTGGGGTGGGCCGGCCGTTTACGTGGCGGCGATCGTCGTCGCCGCGGTGGTCGTCGTGCGGTGGTCCCGGCGGGACGGGTGGGGGCAGAGGCACGTGCTGGCCGCCTGGTCGGGGCCGTTGCTGCTGGCCGGGATCACCGCCTACCTGGTACCGAACTACGCCCCGGCCACACCGGCCCAGGCCCTGATCGGCGACGTCACGATCACCGTCGTGACGCTGTCCCTGGTGATCGGGGCCGCGCTCAGCGCACGCCGCGATCCGACTCCCACTCCGTCCTAGTCAGCGCGGCTCGACCCCGAGCTCGGCGAACCCCTTGTCGACCAGCGCCCGCGACCCCTCGCTCGCGTACCCTTGCCCCCAGTCGCGCACCGTGGGGAACGGGGTCGGGATGCCGCACATCTACCCGTTCCGGTAGAACTCGCGCTGCGCGGTGATCGTGATACCGGCGTCGCCGCCGGCGCCCCGGAGCTTCTGCCAGATCGAGACCTGGTCGATCCGGGTGTCGTCCGTCCAGTACGGATCGAAGAGCATCCACCCGACGGTCGTCTGTTCGTGGGTCGCCTGCTCCAGGAAATCGCCGTCGTCGGGGCCGAACGTGATCGAGACTTCGTCGGAGTTCCGGTGGTAGGTGGCCGGAATCGCCGAGCGAGGGGTTCCGCTGTCCTCGGGCCGCACGGCCCGGACGACCGGGTCGATCAGCCCGTGCCCCACCGGGCGACGGACCTGCCAGCCCGCACCGCGCAGATGCCGGTCCATCGCCTCGGTCGCTGCGGCCAGCGTCGAGCCCCGGAGGCTGTAGAACGCAGTGATCCGGACCAGGCAGAGGTTGTCGAACTCGTCGTTGTGCTTGAGCCCGTGCGAGCCGGGATAGCAGGTCGCCTGGTGGGTCTCCGCCACCGGCTTCGCGCCCGGTGGCGCGGGCACCGCCAACGTCTGCCGGATTCGCTGCTCGGCGTCGTGGCGCGCCGCCGTGAACTTCGTGCTGTGGACGTCCGGCCGGTCGGCGACGAACAGCTGGGAACTGGGCAGGCGAGTGAGTTTCTCGCACCCCCCGCAGCAGCAGGCGAACACCAGCAGCAGCGGGAGCAGCGTCGTCAGGATGCGCGAGGTCCGGGACCGGCGGCGGGCCACCGGGCGGACGCTGGTGACCGCGGGGGCGGCCGGGTCCGGGCGGTTGCGGGCCAGCAAGTAGCAGCGGCGGCTGGGGTACTCGCCCTCGCCCGGGACCCGGATCGTGCTGGACACGACCGTGACCCCGGCCGCCGCCAGATCGGCCGCGACCTCGTCCGGGTCGAGGAAGTGGAAGTCGAGGTCGACCTTCGCCCCGAACCACGTGCTGAGGTGTCTCACGCCGCCGGTGTCGACCGAGGCGTCGTCGACGTGGAACGCCAGCAGCAGCGACCCGCCGGGCCGCAGCACCCGGGAGAACTCCCGGTAGGTCCGCCGTCGCTCCGCGGCGGTCAGGTGGATCAGCGAGTAGAACGCGACCACCCCGGCGAGCGTGTCGGTGGCCGCAGGCAGGTCGGTCATCGTTCCGACCACGAATCGGACGCCCGGCGCGCGGCGGCGGGCCTCGGCGATCATCGCGGGGGAGAGATCGAGCCCGACGACGTCGGGGTGCGTGCCGGCGAGGAACCGGGTGACCTGTCCGGGTCCGCAGCCGACGTCGGCGACCGGGCCGTCCCCGGCCAGTTCGAGGAAGGCGCCGAGCAGCGCACGGTCCGCCGGTTTGGCCTCCAGTTCGTCGTACAGGTCGTCCGCGTAGGCGCTCGCGACCAGGTCGTACGAGGCGCGAACGTTCGACTGATCGCCCGGCATGAGCGGCAGCGTAGAGGCGGAGGGCCGGTTCCATACCCGAATCCAGCGGCGAACGTGTAACGCTCGGATCCGATCCGGACAGAAAGTGGTGTCGACCGCCTCCGGAGGAGTACCGATGCCGCAACGCCCACCCGACGACCTCGACCGGCTGCTCGCCGAGCACGCGCGGCCGAGTGTCGCCGCGCTCGACACACCGGAGATCAACGCCGCGCTCGACGCGCTGGGCGAGCGGATCCGGGCCGGCGAGTCCGAGTTACCGCGGCGGCCGCGCCGCCGCGGCGTGATGATCGCCGCGTCGGCGGCACTGGCCGCGGCCCTCGCGGTCGGGGCGCCCGCGGCCGCGAACTGGATCGGGCTGCACACCGGCGTCTTCGGGCAGCCCGGCGCGACCGAGAACGACACCAGCGAGTACCTGCGGGTCGGTTCTCCGGACTTTCCGAGGCTGCTCGAGCGGTACGGGCGGGACTATCCGCTGCCTCCGGGGGGCGACTACTCGTCCGTGCTGCGGCGAATCCGGCGGGAGGCCGCCGAACCGCTCGGTCCGCAGACGATCCAGGACACCGGACTGCGGGCGGACCTCGCCCGGGAGGCCTCGTGCCAGTGGCAGGGGTACTGGCTGACGGGTTACGACCGGCACGATCCGGCCCAGCAGGCAGCGGCCCAGAAGGTGCTGGACGACATCCCGGACTGGGAAATCCTCAAGCGGACCAGCGACAACGGCACCGACCAGGAGCTGTCGATCGCCAAGGCCGCGCGGCTTGGTGACGAGCCGTCGGTGCGGTACCTGTACCAGCTGAACTGCACCGGGGAGATTTCTCCCACCGGGCCGCCGGTGACACCGGAGCCGTCGATCAACTCGCCCGGCTACCTGACCGACCAGGATCGGAAGGGCCGATGAGCGACTCCACGCGATTCGAGCGGCTCTACCGGGAGCACCGGGCGCCGGTGCTGGCTTTCCTGCTTCGCCGGTGCGCGCAACCGGCCGACGCCGCCGACGCGCTGTCGGACGTGTTCACGACGGCCTGGCGCCGGATCGACGACATCCCGGACGGGGACGCCGAGCGGCCGTGGCTGTACGGCGTCGCCTACCGCACGCTGGCCAATCACGCCCGGAGCCGACGTCGGCGGGTGCGGCTGGTGGACGAGTTGACCGCGGCGCTGGGCCGGCTCCGAGGCCAGGCCCCGTCGATCCCGACCGAGGTGGCCGTGGACGCGGACGCGTTGGAGATGGCACTGGGACGGCTCTCGGACATAGACCGGGCGATCGTGACGATGACCGCGTGGGAGCAGTTCGGCTCGGCCGAGATCGGCGCGATCCTCGACCTGACCCCCGGGACGGTCCGGACCCGCCTGCACCGGGCCCGGGCCCGGTTGCGGACCGCGCTCGAATCCGACGCCCTGTCCCGGCCCGCGGTCTGAGTCGCTTCGGTTCGGGCGCCCGCTACTCGACTAGCGGGCGTCTCGGCCAGCGGGCATCGTGCACCAGCAGCGCGACCTGCACGCGGTTGGCCGCGTCGAGTTTGGCCAGCAGGCGGGAGACGTGGGCCTTCACGGTGGGGAGGCTCATCCGCAGGTCGGCGGCGATCTCGGCGTTGGAGCGACCCTGACCGACCGCGAGGGCGACGTCGCGCTCGCGGGCGGTCAGCCGGTCGAGCCGGGTGCGCGCCCGGTCGCGCTGCGCCGGGACCCCGGTGTCGGCGAGGTGCTCGATGAGCTGCCTGGTCACCGACGGCGAGAGCATCGCCTCGCCCCCGACGACGGTCCGGACGGCCTGGATGATCTCCTGCGGCGCGCTGTCCTTGAGCAGGAACCCGCTGGCACTGGCCCGGAGCGCGCGCAGCACGTTCTCGTCGGCGGAGAACGTGGTCAGCATGACGACGTGCGGCCGGTTCGCGCGGTGCCGCAACCGCTCGGTGGCGACCAGCCCGTCGACCGCGGGCATCCGGATGTCCATCAGCACGACGTCCAGCGAGTGGACGTCGACCTGGGTCAGGGCCTCGCCGCCGTCGGCGGCCTCCCCGACGATTTCGAGGTCGGGCGCGGCGGCCAGCAGCATCCGCAACCCGGTGCGCACCAGCGGGTCGTCGTCGACGAGCAGCACTCTTATCGCGGCCACGGTAGCCAGGCCTCGAGGCGGTACCGGCCGTCGGCGCCGGGGCCGTGTTCGAGGCGCCCACCGGCCAGCGCGAGCCGTTTCGATGAGCTCCGGCAGGTCGGTGAGGCCGGGCTGCGGGCGCTCGGCGCCGGAGGGGCCGGCCGGGCCGTCGGCTCGGAGGACACCGATCACCGACCGCAGGTCCTCCAGCGCCGCGTGGGTGGTGACGCGGATGACGCCGGCGGCGGCCGCGATCTCCTCCGGGCGGGCGTCGGTGCGGATCTCCAGCGCGCCGGCGTGCAGGCTGAGCAGCGACAACCGGTGGGCGAGCACGTCGTGCATCTCGCGGGCGATCCGGGTCCGCTCGGTGAGGCGGGCCTGCTCCAGCCGGCGGCCCTGCTCCTCCTCGAGCTGAGCGGCGCGCTGACGCAGCGAGGCAACAGGCGGCGCCGAGGACGGCGTCGGCGGGCCAGGGGGTCGGGCCGCCGGACAGTGCCGCCCCGTACCTCAGCAGCAGCCCGCCGCAGACCAGAGCTAGCCCGACGCAGCTGAAGTCGCGCCAGCGGAACATGCCGTTCAGGGTAGGCGGGGAACGGGGGCCGGACCCCCTACCAAAGTTCCGCTCCGCGGCGTCGAGCGGACGATGTGGACCGATGGGGCGGGTCGGCGTCGGCGGCCCGCCCTGGCTCGACGTCGGACAGGCGCGGGAGCCGTTGGTGAGGGCCGGGGTCAGCGGGGTGGAGTGGGCTCAGCTGTTGACGTCGGCGCTGGTCTGGGTGGCGGTGCCGGGCGCGGTGGGGTTGGTGCGCGTGCGGCGGAGTTCAGTCGCGTAGCAGCCGGGCCGTCAGTTCGTCGGGCCGGCTGAGGGCGATCAGGTGGCCGCCGGGGAGGACCTCGGCGGCCAGCCCCAGGCGCTCCTGGGCCAGCCGGACCTGGAAGTCGGCCGGGAACAGCCGGTCGTCGCGTCCGACCAGGACGGTGGTGGGGACGCCGGGCCACCCGGCGAGCGGCCAGGGGTCGCCGAACGGGGTGCCGGACTGTTCGGGTGCCCCCTTCATCGCCTCGGCGGTGACGTCGTCCGGCGTGTCGTGCAGGAAGTAGACGAGCGGGTCGAACGGCGCATCCGGGTCGCGGCCCTCGCGGAGGTCGTTCTCGCGCTGAGCGCGGTCCTGGCCGGTGGCGGTCCACCAGGAGCCCGGCGTCTCGCCGGGCGCGGGGATCATCGCGTTGACCAGGATCAGCCGGCGGACCGGGATCCGATCGGCGACGATCGGCGCGGTGATCCCACCCATCGACTGCGCGATCAGCACGAGGTCGTCGGCGCCCCCGACCGCTTTCTCGATCACCCGGGCGTAGGTGTCGAGGCCGGCGTCGTCGTCCGCGGCGGGCAACTCGACAGTGATCGCGCGGTGCCCGGCGGCCTCGATCAGCGGCACCACCCGATGCCAGTACCAGGCCTGCCCGCCGGCCCCGGGAATCAATCCGAACGTTGCCATCCCCAGATCTTCGCAGCTCCGGTCCGGTGGCTAGTGGGGTCGGGCGCCCAGGAGCAGGTAGTCGTCGAGGCGGGCGGCGGCGGTCAGCATCGCCCGTCCGCGGGTGGCCAGGCGCTCACGCCACCCGGCCAGCGACTCGGCCAGCGGCTCGACCCCGCCGGCCAGCCGGACCTGCGTGATCACCGGTGCGATATGGCTCAGCAGGTAACCACCCCGGCGCAGCAGGTGCGCCAGCTCGGCGTCCCGGACGTCGTCGGCGTCGTAGAGCCGGTAGCCGGTACCGCGCTCGCGCTGCGGGCTCAGGATCCCGGCCCGTTCCCACTTGCGCAGCGTCGCCGGGGTCACGCCGAGGTGCCTGGCGACCGCGCTCACCGGCAGTGCGCGCGCCGCCGGCCCGGCTCCGGGCGGACCGGTGAGCACGCCGATCGCCGCCTCGACCGCGTCCAGCGTCTCCCGGTCGCGCAGCAGCTGGGCGTGGCTGCGGTCGACGGCGCGCAGAGCGACGTCCACGTCGTCGTTGTTGACCGCGCGCATGATTTCGTTGCCGATCGCGTAGCCGTGGGCGGGGAGTTGAGCGAGGAACGCGCGCAGCGCGAACCGGTGCACCTCGGTGTAGGTCCGATGGCCGGTCGCGGTCCGGCCCGCGGCCGGGATCAGGCCCTGCCGCTCGTAGTTCCGGACCGCCTGGGCCGACAACCCGTGTTCCCGAGCGAGGTCCACCGGCCGGTAGGCGCGTACCCCCGTTTTAACTTTCCGGACGATATCCACAGCACCGTTTCCATAAATCCTCAATCGCTGGTTCAAAGATACGGTTGAAGGCTATGGAAACCGAACTCCAGTCTCTGCTCTCGAAGTCTCCCGCGATGCTCGCGATGGGTGAGCCGACGCACGGTGAACAGGAATTCCTGCGGCGGCGCAACGAGTTGTTCGCGGTCCTGGTCGCGAACCACGGCTTCCGCTCGATCGCGATCGAGTCCGACCGGGTCACCGCGCTGGCGGTCGACGATTACGTCCGCGGCGGGGCCGGCACTCTCGATCTCGTGATGGAAACCGGCTTCAGCCACAACTTCGGACGCTTCGAGGCCAACCGCGAGCTGGTCGAGTGGATGCGGAACCAGCCCGAGCCGCTCGCGTTCCACGGTTTCGACGCGCCGACCGAGAACACCGAGGCGCCCAGCCCGCGCCGATTCCTGACCGCGGTGTGCGAGTACGTCGCCCCCGACGCCTGGCCCGAGATCGACGAGCTGCTCGGTGACGACGAGCCGTGGGACGAGGTGCGGGAGGCCGGGCGCTCGATCGGCGAGTCGCCGCGGGCGGTCCGGCTGCGCGGCCGGGCCGACGACCTGCTCTCGCTGCTGTACTCGGGGGCGCCGCGCCTGATCGCCGAGTCGTCGCGGGCGGCCTGGCGGCGGATGGAGGTCTTCGCGAACGCGGCGATCGGGATGCTGCGCTACCACGCCGAGGTCGCCCGGCCGGGGGCCGACCGCATCGCGCGGCTGCTGAGCGTCCGGGACGCGTGGATGGCGCGGAACCTGCTCGACATCCGGCTGCTCGAGGTCGACCGCGGGCCGACGCTGGTGTTCGCGCACAACCGGCACGTCCAGCGGTACCCGGGGCGGATGGACGTGGGCGGAGCCAGTGCCGAGTGGGCCGGGGCGGGCTCGATCCTGTCGGCGCTGCTCGGAGACCGGTACGTGCTGATCACCGGGTCGCTGGGGGAGAGCGCCGGGGCCGAGGTGGGGGCTCCGGGGCCGGGGACGTACGAGGCCGTCCTCGACGACGGGCTCACCGTGCGGCCGTCGCTCGACGCGGTGGCGCGGCCGGACGGGTCCTACCGGTACTTCCCGCTGGCGGCGGAAGACCTGGCGTCCACCGACGCGATCCTGCACGTGGCCCACGGGACGGCGGTGGTGGCGCTGCCCGCGGTGGCGCTGCCGGCCGGGCCACCGGCCGACGAGATCGCGTCGTGGATCGGCGGGTTGCCGGAGGTGGGCACGGTCGTGGCGACCGAGGAGATGGGGGCGCCGCAGAACAACTGGGGCAACTCGTTCTTCTCGATCACCGGCGACGAATACCACCCGTTCGCGACGATCGTGCTGCACGACATGGCCGGGTTCGACGAGGAGTCCGCGCTCGGGCGCCCGGGGGTGTACCGGGTGAACGTGCACGTCGGGCGGGACGAGTTCACCCGGCTGTTCGGGTTCGCGCCCCGTGACCTGCCGGCCCGGCGGGGCGGGTACGACTACGCGGCGCTCGACGTCGTGCTGCCGCATCCGCAGTACGGGCCCCAGGGCTGGGTGTGCGTCCTGAACCCGGGCACGGAGCGGATGCCGGAGGTGAAGCGCCTGGTGGAGCTGGCCCGCGACGCGGCGGCCGCGAGGGTGGCGCGCCGAGGCTAGGCGTGGCGGCTAGTCGGTCAGGCCGCTCTCGGTGACGATGCGGGTCAGCCCGGCCCGCGACCGGACGCAGAGTTTGCGGTACGCGTGCGTCAGGTGGGCCTCCACGGTCTTCGCCGAGATGAACAGCGCCGCACCGACCTCGGCGTTCGTGAGCCCGTCGGCGACCATGCGCGCCACCTGCAGCTCCTGCGGGCTGAGCCGGTCGAGCCCGCCGGTGGGCTGGTCACCGGGCGGAGCGGCGCCGCTCGCCGCCAGCTCGGCCAGGCAGCGCTGGACCCAGGGCGTGGCACCCAGCACCGAGAACGTGCGGTGCGCCGCCAGCAGCGGCTTCCGCGACTGCGCCTTGCGTCGCGTGCGCCGGAGCCGTTCGCCCTGGCAGAGCAGGGTCCGGGCTTGCTCGAACGCCCCCAGGTGACGCTCGTGGGCGGCGAGCGCGGCGCGGAACGCCGCGTCCGCCTCGTCCGGGTCGTCGGCCAGCAGTGCCCGGCCGCGGGCGCTCACCGCGAGCTGCCAGAACAACCCGGTCCGCCGGGCGGTGTCCTCGAGCCAGCTGAGCGCCTCCCGGGCCGCGATCGGGTTCCCGGCCCGGACGTGCGCCTCGATCAGGTCACCGGCGAACGACATGAGGTTCGGGTTCCGCAGACCAGTGCTGACGAACACGTCGTGGGCGTACGCGAGGTGCGAGACGGCGTCCGCGCACGCTCCGATCCCCAGGCTGTTCAGCCCGAGCGCGGCTTCCCGGCAGATCCACAGTCCTCGGAAGTCGGCGAAGTCCAGTCCTTCTGCGGCCTCGGTGGCGCGGCGAACACACATGTCGTGGTCACCGCGGACGCCGTCCAGCCGGGCGAGCGCGATCAGCGCGTTCGCGGCCGTGCCCCGGTGCCGCAACGCCCGGGCCTTGGCCAGTGACTCCAGACCGTCCGCATAAGCGGCCGACCACTGGCCGAGCCACCAGCCGACCTCGACCCGCAGGCCGAAGGCATAGGCGTAGGCGATCGGGTCTCCGGTCCGGCGAGCGCCGTCCAGTACCTGGTGCAGGAGGCGCTGGGCGTCGTCGAAGCGCTCCAGGCCCATGCAGGTCTGCGCGAGCTTGCCCAGGTCCATCAGGACGGCGGCCGGATCGAGCCCGGCGTACGCCGCCATGGTCCGATCCAGCTGCGCGTCCGCCTCGGCCGTCCGGTCGGTCAGGCAGAGGGCCTGGGCGAGCGCCAGCTGGGCCTGCGGGTCGCCGTAGTTCAGCTCCACGGCTCGCTGGGCGCAGCGCTCCGATACCGCGGTGTCCGCCCGCATCAGCGCCGGCAGCGTGGCCTCGGCGGCCAGCCGGCTCGCGCGGACCGGGTCGCGCGGCGCGATCGTCTCGGCCGCTTCGCTCATCAGGCGGTTCGCCGCCCGGACCCGGCCGGCCCAGGTGAGCGCCCGGCCGTGCAGCAGCGCGATGTCGGCGCCCAGCTCCGGGGCGAGCGCGGTCGCCTGCGCCCGGCCGCACCAGCCGGCGGCCTCGTCGCAGGCGCCGCCGAGCAGCGCGTTCCGGGCGGCGTTGAGCAGGCGGGTGGCCGAGAGGTCCGACTCCGGCGTCAGCTCGGCGGCCCGGTGCCAGGCGTGGGCCGCGGCCAGGTGGGAGCCGCATTGCTCGGCCTCGACCGCGGCGCTGACCAGGCCGGACGCCACGTCCTCGTCCGGCTGGGTCACCGCGCTGGCCCGGTACCAGGCGCGGACCGCGCCGGTGGCACCCTCGGCCAGCACCCGGTACGCGCCCCGCCGGACCGCCGCGGTGACCGCCCGCAACGCGACGCTCCGCAGGATCGGGTGCACGAACTCGTACCGGTCGTCCTCGACCGTCACCAGCCGGACCTCCTCGGCCGGGGTGAGGTCGTGCAGGGACAGGCCGGTGGCGGTCAGCGCCTGCTCCAGCGCGTCGATCGTCGGCTCCCGGGCCGCCGCGACCAGCGCGAGCGCCCGGTGCGTCGGCTCCGGTAGCGCGCGCAGCCGTGCGGCCCACCCCTCCTCGGCCCGGTGGCCCGCGGCCGGCGAGGCCGGCAACGGCCGGTCGCCACGCCGCTGCGCGGGGCTGAGCCGCGAGGTGAACTCGAGCAGGATGAGCGGGTTCCCCATCGAGAATGACATCAGAGCTGGTAGGACGCCCGCCGCGACGGTCAGCCCGCGGCTCTGCAGTACCTCGCCGCACTCACGCTCGTCCATGCCCCGCATCTCGACCGTGGTGAATCCGGCCGGGTTGTCCGGCGCGGTGCGGCTCGCGGCCACGAACGCGATCCGGTCGGACGCCACCCGGCGGGCCAGGAATCCGAACACCTGGCCCGAGTCCGGATCCACCCACTGCAGATCGTCGACGAGCACCACCAGCGGCTCGGCGTGCGCGGCCGCGGCCAGCACGTTCAGAGTCGCGACGCAGACCGCGTACGGGTTGACGCCCGCCCGGGGCGTCCGCTCACTGAGGGCCAGCGCCGCCTCGAGGCTCTCCCGCTGGGCCCGCGGCACCGCGCCGAAGTGGGAGCGGAGCGGCAGCAGCAGTTCGCCCAGCGCGGCGAACGGCAGCGACATCTCGGTTTCGACTCCGCGTACCCGGAGCACCCGGTACCTCGCGGCGCTGATCTGCTCCGTGTAGTCGAGCAGCGTCGTCTTGCCGACGCCCGGGTCGCCCCGGACGAGCAGCGCGCCGCCCGTGGTGGCCAGCCCGTCCAGGAGGCGGTCGAGGAACGAACGCTCCTGGGTGCGGCCGACGAGCTGGACGTCCGAGCTGAGTCGGGAGCGTTCCGGGGACACGGTGGGAATTGCGCACCTTCTCGGGTCGCGGCGGAATCGGGGTTGAAAGCAAACTAAGGGATTTCCCTTATGCCTGAAAAGACCGCTTAGGTACCGTCGGTCACTCTCTGTGTTGAGGCAGGCGGATCGTTGACGGTGTTCAGTGTGATCGCCCGGCTCAGCGACCGGTGATCCCCCGATGCGCGCTGCCCCGGCGTCCGGATTGTCTGGGGGTCGGACTCGACCCGGAGGAGCACGGAATGAACGTGGGACGGAAGCTGGCGAGCGCGGTCGGAGTGGCTGCGTTCGTACCGCTCACCGCAGTGGGGTTCGGGCAGCAGGCGCAGGCGGCCGGGTGTGCACCGGCGCAGGCCGCCACGTCCGCGCCGCAGCCGGGGAGCCGGCTGCGCGTCCGGGCGTCGTGGGAGATCCGGGTGGCGCCCGCGCCGGAGTGCCAGGCCATCACGCTCGGTAGTCCTGCCGACCTGATGATCTATTTCTGCTCCGCGACGACGGCGACCGGTCGTTGGACCTATCTGCGTGACCACCACCGGGGTGTGAACGGCTGGGTGCCCGGCGACGCCCTCCGCGATGGCGGTTCCCGAGTGGCGTGCCCGACCAGCACCCCGCCGCCCCCGCCCGCCGCAACCGCGTCGGCCCCGCCCGTCGGAACCACGTCGGCCCAGCCCGCGGGGGCGGTGGCTACCCAGCCCGCGGGGGCGGTGGCGGCTCCGCCCGCCGGGACGGCGTCCGGATCGAACGGGCCGGCGTGGACGCCGACGGCCGGCAGCGTTCCGGCGCAGACGGGGACGTCCGGCGCGAGCGTGCCACCGGCCCCGGCCGGTTCGAGCTTCCTCGGGGCCGTGTTCAACGACTGACGGTCACCCCGCCGGGCGGGACGAGCGGGCGGCGCGCCATTCCGGAGCGAGGACCGACCAGACTTCGTGGTCGACGCGCTGCCCGCGATGCACGCCGGCCCCGCGGAGCACGCCGTCGCGCTGCATCCCCAGCCGGCGGGCGACCGCGATGCTCGATGCGTTCCGCGCCGAAACCCGCCACTCGATCCGGTGGAGGCCGCGCTCGTCGATCGCCCAGTCGATGATCAATCGCGCGGCGCGGGTGATCAGCCCGCGACCGACCGCCGCCGGTTCGAGCCAGCACCCGGCTTCGGCGGTGCCCTCGTCGACGTTCATCGTCCGGAACAGGACACCGCCCACGAGGGTCCCGGCGAGCCAGATTCCGTAGATCCGACCCGAGTCGGTCGTGGCTTTCCCGGCGTAGTCGAGGAGGAACGCCCGGCTGGACGCGGCGTCGGTGACGACGTCGGCCAGGCGGATGAACTGCCCGATGAACTCACGCCCGCGGTCCATGTGCCGCAGAAATTCGTCCGCGTTCCAGGGCTCGAGTGGGCGCAGTTGCGCGCCGTCACCGAGTTCCACCGCGAACATCCGGTACCTCCTTCGGACGGGGAGTGGAGACGCCGGTCAGTGTGCCGTCTCGGGAGGAATCATGAGCAGGCGGAACGACGTCGTCGACGCGGCGGAGCAGATCCTCGAGACCGAGGGGTTCGAGGGCCTCACCATGCGGCGGCTGGGTGCCGCGCTCTCGATGCGGGCACCGTCGCTCTACAAGCACGTCGCGAACAAGACCGAGATCGAGGCGGCACTGCAGGACCGGGCGCTGCGGTCGCTCGAGTCGGCCTTGGAGGGCTCGTCCGGAGGGCTGGCCGGACTGACGTCCGCGTACCGGCAGTGGGCGCTGGAACACCCGCGTCTGTACGCGCTGGCCACCCGGCGGCCGCTCCGGCACGAGCAGTTCGAGACGGCGTCCACCACGGAGGCGGCGTCCACCACGGAGGCGGCGTCCACCACGGAGGCGGCGTCCACCACGGAGGCGGCGTCCACCACGGAGGCGGCGTCCACCACGGAGACGGCGGCCCTGCCGGAGGCGGCGGCCACGGCTCCGCTGGTCCAGGCGGTCGGGGGTGATCACGGGCTGGCCCGGGCGGTGTGGGGAGCCGCGCACGGGCTGGTCGACCTGGAACTGGCCGGGTGGTTCCCGGCCGACGCGGATCTCGACGCGGCCTGGGCCCGGATGGTGGAGGCGTTCAGCTAGCGGCGTCGCGCTGGATCTGCGTGAATTGGGCGTTCATCGCCTCGGCCAGGGCCTGCGCGGCCGAGAGCGGGCGCACCATCACGGTGAGCTCGTCGATCAGCCCGTCGGCGTTGGTGTGCAGGAAGTCGCAGCCCTGCAGCGCCTTGCCGTCGACCGTGGCCGTGAACATCAGCGCGGAGTCGTGCGGATCGGTGCCCTCGTACCCGCGGACGTAGCGGAAGTCTTCGAAGACCCGCAGAACGCCGCGCAGGATCGCCAGCGTCAGCGCCTTGCCCGGGTAGGGCTTGAACGCGACCGGGCTGGTGAAGACCACGTCCTCGGCGAGGAGCGCCTCGATGGCGTCCGTGTCCCGAGCCTCCGCTGCCGTACGAAACGCGTCCATGGCGTACGACGTTAGCGGGTGAAGAACGTGAGCATCTCGTGGGCGCCCGCGCTGACCATCTTCCGGATCTGGGCCGACCGGCGGGCGGCGTCGGCGGTACGGGGGAACATCATGGCCTCGTAGGCGCGGATCGCGGCGGCCGGGTAGCCCGGGTCGGACGCCAGGGCCTGGGCGAGTTCGGCGCCGTCGAGCATGGCCTGGTTGGCGCCCTCGCCGGAGGGCGGCATCAGGTGGGCGGCGTCGCCGATCAGCGTGACGGCCGGGTGGGGCGTCCAGCGGAGGCCGACCGGGAGCGTCGTGATCGTGCGGGGCACGATCACGTCGTCGCAGGCGCGGATCAGCGCCGGGACGTCCGGACCCCAGTCGGCGAAAGCCTCGGCGAGCGCCTCCTTCGTGAGCGCCGGCCGGTCGCGGTTCTCGAACGTGAGGTAGACGCGGACCCGGCCGCTGCCGTTGCGCTGGGCGCTGAGCCCCTGGCCGGGGCCGAGTGCCCAGTAGTTGCCGCGCCCGAGCACGGTGGAGAGGTACGGGTGCGTGCGGTCGACGTCCGGGATGCCGAGCTCGACCGTCTCGACCCCGATCGGGGCCGGCTGCGCGTCGGTGAGCAGCGGCCGGACCCGGGAGCGGGCTCCGTCGGCCCCGACGAGCACGTCGTACTCGAGGGTGCTGCCGTCGTCGAAGTGTGTCGCGTCCGCCAGTGCCTTGCCCCACCGGACGGTGCCCGCGGGCAGCGAGTCGAGCAGAAGATCGCGGAGGTCGGCCCGGTCGATCTCGGGGCGGTCCATCGGGGCGTCGTCCGGAGTGTCTTGCTGCAGCAAGAGCGTGCCGGTCTCGTCGAGCAGACGGAGGTCCTGGCCTTCGCGGCGGGCGAGGGCCAGGAACCCGGCGTGCAGCCCGGCGGCCCGGAGTGCGAGTTGGCCGGTGTCGGCGTGCAGGTCCAGCATGCCGCCCTGGCCGCGGGCGTCGCGGGAGGGCTCGCGCTCGTAGACCGTCGATTCGAGACCGAGGACGTGGAGCGTGCGGGCGAGCGTCAGGCCGCCGGGGCCGGCGCCGATGATCGCGATCTTCATGAAGTCTCCTTACGCTGTATTGGCTCGATACACCGTATCGAGTCTGACGCCGTATTGGGAAGCGGCTATTCTCGATTCCGTGGCAGACCTCGTGTGGGAGCGTCCGGAGCCTCCGAGCCGCCCGGCGCCGACGCCGCTGAGCCGGGCGTCGATCGTGCGGGCGGCGATGGACCTGGCCGACGCCGAGGGACTCGACGCGGTGTCGTTGCGAAAGGTCGGTGCGGCGCTCGGGGCCGGCCCGATGCGCCTCTACGGCTATCTCGCGACCAAGGAGGAGCTACTCGACCTGATGGTCGACGAGGTGTACGGCGAGATGACGCACCCCGGCACGCCCGGCGTCCGGGCCGCTCTGCGCGAGCGGGCATACCAGCTCCGGGACGCCGTCCGGCGGCACGAGTGGTTCGCGGATCTGATCGGCGGGCGTCCGCAGATCGGGCCGAATGCGCTGGCCACCATGGAGGCGACGCTCGCCGCGGCCGGGGGAGCCGAGAACCCGGCGTTCGCGTGGCGGTCGGTCGGTGCGGTGACCGCCTACGCGATCGGCGCGGTGCGGCAGGAAGTGGCCGAGGCGCGAGCGGCCAGGACGAGCGGCCAGGACGAGCACGAGTGGCGGCGGTCGGTGGCCCCGTACCTGACCAGAGCGCTGGCGCAGTACCCCACCCTCGCCCACGTGATCGGCAGCGGCCCGGACGAGGATCCCGACACCACGTTCACCACCGGCCTGAACTACCTCCTCGACGGGATCGGCGGGGACTAGCTGCCGGCCCTCCGGGCGCGGTAGGCGGCGACGTTCGTGCGGTTGCCGCAACCGCCGTCGCAGAACCGGCGGCTCCGGTTCTTCGACAGGTCGATCAGCACCGACTCGCAGTCGTCGGCCCCGCAGACCCGCATCCGGCCCAGCTCGTCGAGCCGGACGACGTCGACCAGCGCCATCGCGGTCTCGACCAGGATCCGCACCGCCAGATCGGCTTCCGGGGGGACGGCGTGCAGGTGGTAGTCCCAGGTGTGGTGGCGCACCAGCTGCGGTAGCGCGCCGGTCTCGCGGAGCATCGCGTTGGTCGTCGCCACGATCTCGTCGCGGTCGGCGTGCCAGAGGCGCTCGAGCCGCGGCCGGATCGCCCGGATCGCGGCCAGCTCCTCGGCGTCGCCGGCGACGCGCCCGGTGTAGCCCCAGCGCTCGGTGAACGCGACGACGTCCGCCGGGTCGGCCAGTGAATCCGGGGTGTCGTGCGCGGTGTTGACCAGCTCGGCGGCGGCCGCGAGAGACGCCTCGGTGTCATGAGCAAAAAGCACCTTGACTCCTTACGGCTTCGGCACCTAGGTTCGAAGTCATGAGTCTAGCGGTGAATGACCCTTACGCGAGTCGTCGCCGGGGTGCGCTGGGTCTGGGCCTCGCACTCTTGTCCGCGGCCTCCTTCGGCACCGCGGGCAGCTTCGCCGACTCGCTGCTGTCGGAGGGCTGGAGCTCCGGTGCCGTGGTCACGATCCGTATCTCGCTGGCCGCGCTGGTGCTCACCGCACCCGCGCTGGTGCAGATGCGCGGCCGCTGGCGCCTGCTCCGCTCGTCGCTCGGCACGGTCGCCCTCTACGGCCTCGTCGCGGTCGCCGGTTGTCAGCTGTTCTTCTTCAACGCGGTCGAGCGTCTCGACGTGGGCGTCGCGCTGCTGCTCGAGTACATGGGCATCGTGCTGGTCGTGCTCTGGGTCTGGGCCCGGACCCGCCGCCGCCCCCGCCGGCTCACGCTGGCCGGCATCGTCACCGCGATCGCCGGGCTGGTCCTCGTCCTCAACCCCTCCGGCGGCCTCGACCTCGTCGGCGTCGTCTGGGGCCTGCTCGCCGGCACCGGGCTGGCGACGTACTTCGTGATCTCGTCCCGCACCGACGACGCCCTCCCGCCGCTGGTCGTGGCGTGGAGCGGCATGGTCGTCGGCGCGCTCACGTTCGGGGTCTTCGCGCTGGTCGGCGTCTTGCCGATGCGCGCCGCGACCACTTCGGTCGAGCTGTTCGGCCAGCAGGTCAGCTGGCTGGTGCCGGTGCTCGGCCTCTCGGTCGTCGCCGCCGCCCTCTCCTACACCACCGGCGTCGGTGCGGCCCGCCTGCTCGGCGCGACCGTCGCGTCGTTCGTCGGGCTGACCGAGGTTCTGTTCGCGGTGCTCTTCGCCGCCCTGTCGGTCGGCCAGATCCCAGGTCTTCCGCAGCTGGCCGGTGGGCTGGTCGTGCTGGTCGGCGTCGCCGTCGTCCGGGCCACCGACTCGTCCGCGGACGTCACGCAGGAGCCCGATCCGGCGATCGCGGACGCCCGCCCGGCCGAAGTCGGGGCCTAATTGTCGGACCGGGGTGGTAAACCGGCGGCATGACTACGGTGGTGGAGGCGTTCGCCGGCGTCGCGGCTGCCATTGTCGAGCGGTTCGCCGGGCGTAACGGGCGGGTGCGCGGCTCGTCGGTGGTCCACGCGGTGCATCCCGAGCGGTGGCTGGGCGAGATCCGGGTACCGGCACCCGCCTGCCGGGTCGGCGTCGCGGGGTTCGAGCTCGACGCGCTGGTGCCCACGGACGATCCGGTGACGTGTGCGCGATGCCTCTCCACCGGCCACTACAGCACGGTGACCGGCAACGGCCCACGCCAGCTCCCACTCTGGGATGCATAAGCTCTAGCTTATATAAGTGAAGGCTGGCATGATGCGGTCATGGACATCCCCAGCGAGATCAAGGCCATCCACCGTGCCGTGACGCTGCGACCGGCCGATGCCGAGGTGCCCGAAGAGACCGTGGCCGTGCTGCTCCGGCGCGAGTACGACGCCGAGATCGAGGACGTCTGGAACGCCCTCACCGACCCGGAGCGGATCAGGCGCTGGTTCCTGCCGGTCAGCGGTGACCTGACGGTCGGCGGGACGTTCCAGCTCGAAGGCAACGCGGGCGGCGAGATCCTCGACTGCGAGCCGCCACAGCGACTGAAGGTGACGTTCGGCGGCCCGGTCGAGGCCGCGAACTCGCCCGAGGCGATCGAGTTCTCCCGGGAGTCGATCGATGCCTGGACGGAGGTCGTCGACGCGTCCGGCACGGCGTCGGCGGAAGACCTGGCCGCTGCCCGCGCCGCTGCCCTGGCGCAGTTCGTCCCCCACACCACCGCGTGAGGCACTACCGCCGAGTGAGGCGGGCTACCTGCTGATGCGGGCCGCCAGGAGTTCGGCCAGTTCGGTCGGGCGGGTGAACTGGGGCCAGTGCCCGGACGGCAGGTCCACGTACTCGACGTCCTTGATCAGGCTCAGCTCGGCGACGCCCGGCTGGCCGTCCGCGAGCCACTGCCTCAACATCGCCGACGAGTACTCGCACGCGATCACCGTCACCGGGACGTCGTAGCGGCGCTCGTCGGAGAGCCGCTGCACCCCGCTCGCGACCTGCGCCGGCGCCGGGATCGCCCGCTCCCGGAACACCGCCCGCAGTTCGTCGTCGAGGTCGGCCACCATTTCGTCGTCGAAGAACGACCACTCCGGGAGCGGAACCTCGCCGTTCTCGGCGGCGAACTGGTCGCTGTTGAACTGCCCCTCGCCGAGCGGCTCGCCGGCCACGTAGATGACCCGGGCGATGCGGTCGGGCCGGGCGTCGGCGGCGGCGTGCGCCACCGCGCCGCCGATCGAGTGACCGACCAGCACGACCGGGCCCTCGCACGCGTCGATCTCGGCGATCACCGCGTCGACGTGATCGCGCAGCGTGATCGCCGATCGGTCGGCAGCGTGCGATTCCATGCCCGGCAGCGTCAGGGCCCGGACCCGGTGACCGGCCCGCTCCAGCTCCGGCGCGATCGCTTCCCACGACGACCCGTCCAGCCACAACCCCGGAATCAGCAGAACGTTCATGTGTCTCTGATCTCGGTCAGCGGCGAGTAGGACGCCGCGCGTTCGGTGACCATCCGGCCGAACAGGCCACTGAGCCGCCCGCAGTCACGGCACTGGAAGTTCTCGTCCATCCGCGGCCCGCCGCAGTGGTCGCAGCGGCCGCGGTCGCGCGGGTCGTGATAGGCGGCCAGCGCCTCGGCCAGCGCCCGTACCACCGGCGCCCGCAGTGTCAGCGCCACGCCGTCGACCTCGATCTCGGCGCTGACCGGCGCATCCGGTTCGTACGCGTCGATCCGCGCCGCGAAGTCCCGCAGAAGGTTTCCGACGTCCGGCATGCCGACACCCTCTCACTCCCCGACCGGGCCGCCGGCGAGTTCGGTGACGACGTCCAGATGACCGGTGTGCCGTGCGTACTCCTGCAGCAGGTGGAACAGGATCCGCTCCAGCGACGCGGGCGGCGCGCCGTCCCAGCGCGGGCCGGGCGCACCGATCGCCGCCAGGTCCGACGACTCGACGACCTCCCGGGTGTACGCGCCCTGGGCCCGCAGTGCCTCCGCCACCTCCTCGAAGGACCGTGCGACGTACCAGCGGCCCTCGCGCCGATCGCCCCAGGGATCGGCCACCGGACGTCCCAGAAATCCCCACTCGATCCAGCGCAGCTCGACGTAGCGCAGGTGCTGGAGCAACTCCAGCGGCGTCCAGCCGGACGGCAGGACGCTCGCCCGGCGCGCGGCGTCGGGCAGCGCGGCCACCTTCGTCAGCGTGGTCTCCCGGAAGTGGTCGAGGTAGCGCAGGAAGACCTCGTCCCGGGAGCCGGCCGGCTCGGTCGGTTCAGGAAACGACGACATTCCGGTGCCTCCAGCGGTTCACGAGCCGGGACACGACGCCGGTCAGCAGCAGCAGGAGCAGCGCGCCCCAGTTGATCTTCGGCACCAACACGGCCACCAGCGTGATGACGGCGAGCAAGCCGGTGGTCGCGGCCGACGGCACGATCAGGTCCCAGTAGCCGTCCACGTAGGCCTCGTCCTTGAACAGCGCCGGCTTCCGCGAGAGATACAGGCTCAGCGACGTCAGTAGCCCGGAGCTGATCACGAGCGTGACCAGGTAGAGGCCCCTGGCCTGGGTGTTCCCGTCGTAGATCTCGATCAGCGCGGTCGGGTAGGGCAGGAAGACGATCGTCATCGCCCAGAACATCGTGAGCGTCACCAGCACGTTGTCGTAGGACTCGATCGGCTCCAGCAGCCGGTGGTGCACCCGCCAGAACCGGAAGATCACCACGAAGCTGAGCACGAAGCTGCCGTACTTGACGACCGCCTCCTGACTCAGCACCGCGTCGTGGAACGACTCGGCGTCGGTGAGATCCGACGTCATCTCGACCAGTGGCAGGATCAGCAGGGTCACCGCGATCGCCACGATCGCGTCGATGAACGTCAAATACCGATCGAGGCTGAGGGGTGTGCGCACCCGGCGAGCCTAGAACGTCGGGTGCGCCGGCCAACGTCAACCGCGGCGGGCCGCCACCACCAGCGCCACGCACCCCACGGCGAGGACGCCGGCCCAGCGTTCGTGCGCCACCGACCAGCCCGGATCCTCGACGCCGACGAAGAGCGCGGCCTCGCGGGGCAGCACGGCCAGCGAGCCGAGCAGCGCCAGCAGCGTCGGAGCGGTCGCCGGAGACGCGACGCCGCGCTCGGCCAGCCGCGACCCGGCCACGGCCAGCGCCAGCGCGACGACCACCATCGCCGCGGCCTCCAGCCCGGTACCGGGCAGTCGGAGCGCCTGTCGGACGCCGTCCGCGGCCCCGGCCAGCACGATCCCGACCGCGACCGCCCACCACAGGCCCGAGGCGACCAGCGCGAACCCGACCCGGATCGCCACCGGGACCCATGCCGGGGCGGGCACCACCAGTGTCGTCGGCTTCGCCGGGTCGTCGAGCAGGAACAGCGCACCGACCGCCGTGCACACGGTCGCCAGCCGTAACTGCAACGTGAGCGAATCCGGGTCGGTCGTCGTCGTCAGCGCGGCCGGAATCGCCAGCAGCGCCCAGCCGGCCAGCGCCCCGATCAGGAGCGGCCCGAGTCGGGCGGCGCGGATCACCGGCCACGCCGACACCCTCAGCACCCGCACCGGGGCCCCGGAACGCTCGCGGCCGTCGGCCCGCCGGCCGGTCAGCGGTCGCACGTGGCCCGCTCGTTCTCGGGCGGCTGCGGCGCGGCCGCCACTCCGGTCAGCTCGGCGAACCGCGCCGTGCTGGTGCCCGGGGCGGTCAGCTCCGCCCAGTGCTCCCGTACCGCCGCGGCACCGCCCGGCTTCGACACCAGGGCCAGCCCCGACGACGCGTCCACGTCCGGAACGGCCAGCGTGGCGTATCCGCCGAGGTCGCCGAAGACCAGCGCGTTCCAGCTCGACGCGTCCAGCTCCCGCAACCCGTCCGGGGCGGCCCGGCCGACCAGCCACACCAGCAGCGCGCCCCGGGAACCACACACCGACTGCCCGCTCGTCCACGCGTGTCCGGTGATCAGCCGGTACGCCACCGCGCCGGCGAAGATCGCGGAGTCGCTCGGCGACCCCCAGGTCGTCCCGACCGGGATCGCGTCCGGCGTTCCCGCGGCCGCGTTCGCGCGCTGGTCGGCCGAGAGGCGTGCGCTTTCCTGGTCGGCGGTCCGGACCGCTCCCGGATACCCCACCGCCAGCACACGCTGACGCACGACCAGCCCGGACGCGGGCACGTCCGGCACGGCCGACCGCACGTCCCGCACCACCCCGGCCCATCCGGGCACCCACGGCGTGAAGTCGTCGAACGCGCAGTACTTCACGTCCCGGACGACCCGGCACGTCTGCATCGAGGCCGGTGCCGTGGTGGCGGTCTCCCGTAGCGACGCCACCGACGACGGGACCCGGAACTGCGTGACCCCACCGAACACCACCAGCGTCAGCGCCACCCCGCCGGCGAGCCACACCCGCCTGGCCCCCGACCGCAGCAGCGCGAGCACACAGATCACCAGAATCAGCCCGACGAGATAGAGCAGGTGCCGTCCGGTCGGCCGGGCCAGGATCTCGGTCGGCACCGGCATCGCGAACTCCGGCGAGACGGTCGGGAACAGCAACCGGTACCGCGCACCGCTCGAGCCGCCGACCGGCACCACGAACGCGGCCGCGACCAGGAACAGCGCCACCAGCGGCGCGACGATGCCCGAACGCACGACCCGCCCCAGCAGTACCCCGGACGACCCCATCAGCGCGACGAGGGCAGGCACGGTCAGCACCTCGAGCCAGTTCAGCCGCCCGGCCGCGTCCGGCAGCGCGGCCTCGATGCCCAGCCGCGCTCCGGCCAGCACCAGCGCCAGCCCCGCCGGAGCCGCCAGCGCCAGCAGCAGCGCGCCGGTCCGCCACGACGGCGGGAGCACCAGCACGTCGAAGAACTCGTCGGCCCGGTGCCGGTGCGACCGCAGCGTCGCCAGGTTGGCCGCGATCATCGTCCCGCTGCCGAGGATCAGCAGCGTCAGGAACTGCACGGTCAGCGTGTCGTCGGCCAGCGACGGATACCGGTTGCCGGATCCGGAGATCCACCCGTAGATCCACGGCGCCAGGAACAGCGCCGCCGAGGCGATCGTCGCCGGGGACCGCAGCATCCGGACCGCCTCGACCCGGGCCAGCGCCCGCAGAGCCCCGGCCCGGTCGGGCGACGCCACGCGCACCGACGGCACCGCGAGCGTGGTCATGCGAGGTCCACCAGCGTGAGGTATCCGTCCTCCAGCGACGGCGGCAGCAGGTCGGCACCGGCCGGCGCGCTCCCGACGTGCCGGAACAGCCCGGTCCCGGTCCGCCAGGAGGCCAGCGCCTCCGGCTCGCGCGCCGCGCTCGTCCACACCCGACCGTCCGCCAGCGCGGTCAGCTCACCCGGGGTGCCGGTGAAGCGCACCCCGCCGTGGTCCAGCACGATCACCTCGCGGCAGAGCGACATCACGTCCTCGGTCTGGTGCGTCGAGAGCAGTACGGACCGCTGCTCGCCCAGCTCCGCGATCAGCTCGCGGAAACGCATCCGCTGCTCGGGGTCGAGCCCGACCGTCGGCTCGTCCAGGATGAGCACCGGCGGGTCGCCGACCAGCGCGGCCGCCAGCGCGACCCGCTGGCGCGCCCCGCCGGACAGCGTCCGGATCCGGGAACCGCGCCGGTCGCTGAGGCCCACGGCCTCGAGCGCGTCCCGCACCGCGGTGTGCCGGGCCCGGCGCTCGGTCAGTTCCTTCAGGATCGCCACGTAGTCGACGAACTCGAACGCGGTGAACGAGCGGTGGAAACCCGGATCCTGGGGCAGGTACCCGATCCGGCGCCGGGTCGCGAGCCGCCCCGTGCCGGTGAGCGGATCGAACCCGAACACGCGCAGGCTGCCGGAGTCCGGGGTCACCGCGGTCGCGACCACCCGCAGCAGCGTGGTCTTGCCCGCGCCGTTCGGCCCGAGCAGGCCGGTCACGCCGGTGCCGAGCGTGAACGACACGTCGTTCAGCGCGATCGTCCGGCCGTAGCGCAGCGAGAGACCGGTAGCCGAGACGGCGACGTCGGTCGATGTCGTCATCGAGCCCTCCAGACAGGCGGACGAGTGCGATCGAACGCGGCGACCTGGCGCGGCAGGGCGAATCCGGCCACCACGGCGGCCGCGGCCACCGCCAGCTGACCGGTCAGCGTGTAAAGCGGTGAGTTCCCGAGCGGACCGACCAGCACGACGAGGCCCAGCCAGCCCAGGCCCACGACGGTCGCGGCCGGCACCGATCCCAGCCGCGGCACGCACACCAGCGTCAGCAGGATCAGGGCCAGCGACGGCAGGAACCACCCGGCGATCCGGATGCCGTAGCCGGCCATGAACACGCTGGCCGCCCCGGCCAGCACCGTGTTCACCGACAGCACGGCGAGGCACCGCAGCAGCAGCAGCCGGAACGTCGAGAACGGCGCCGTCACCGTCATTTCGTAGGCCGGATCGATCCCCGGCCCGAACGACACCGCGACGCCCAGCAGCGGCAGCATCGGCGTCACCGTGAGGAACACGAACGGCTCGACGAAGCGCGCCATCAGCGCGGCCAGCGCCAGCGTCACCGCGATCGCGGTCAGCCAGGAACCGCGTAGCGCGGGCGTCGCCGCCAGCAGCCGTCCGGTCGCCGACGGCACCCCGCACGCGACCAGCGCCCGCTCGAACACCCCCGGGCGCGGGGCGTCCAGTTCGGCGTCCAGCCGTTCCCATCCGGCGTCGGCGCCGGGCAGTTCCAGCCGTGAACGACACCGGGCGCACGCCATCAGGTGCGACTCCACCGACCACAGGGCCGGGGCGGGCAGCGTCCCGTTCCGGTATCCGTCGAGCACCGGCTCGTCGATGTGCCAACTCATGCCAGCTCCTGACGCAGCTGCTTGCGGGCACGCATTGCCCGCGTCTTCACGGTTCCGGCCGGGATACCGAGCAGCACGGCCGCCTCGCCGGTCGTCAGCCCGTCGAGGACCGTCGCCTGCAACACGGCCCGCAGCTCCGGCGAGAGGCGGCCGATCGCACCGGCGAGGTCACCGTGCTCGACGCCCCGCAGCACGAGGTCCTCCGCCGACGGCTCCGGCGTCGTGACCCGGAACCGCGTCAGCACCTGCCGCAGGCGTTCCTTGGCGCTCTGCTTGCGCAGCGCGTCGACCAGACGACGGGAACCGATCCGCCAGAGCCAGCCGGTGACGTCACCCTGCTCGCGGTAGCGCCCGGCTCCGCCGCGCCAGATCCCCAGGAACGTCTCCTGGACGACGTCGTCGACCAGCGTCAGATCCGCGCAGCGGTGACGCAGGCGCAGCCCGAGCCATCCCGCGTGGCGCCGGTAGAAGGCCTCGAACGCCGCCCGATCACCGGTGGCGACCCGGGCCAGCAGGTCGTCGTCGCGCGGGAAATCGTTCACACCCCTCCATCGCGCCGGGCCGGAAGAACGGTTCACGGATCCGCGCGCGAGATATACAAACCACCATGACACTGCCACGGCTCCGGCACACGGTCCTGGACTGCGAAGACCCCCGGGCGCTGGCCGAGTTCTACCGCCGGCTGCTCGGCTTCGAGTACCGCCCCGGCCACGAGGCACCTCCGGCCGGAGAGCCCGACCCGAACGCGGATTGGCTCGTGCTGCGCAACCCGGCCGGGCCCGGGCTGGCGTTCCAGCGCGTCGACCGCCTGCCGGAGGCCACCTGGCCCGAGGGGCCGGTGCCGCAGCAATTGCACCTGGACCTGACCGTGCCGGACCGGGCCACGCTGGAGGAAGTCCACAATCGAACGATGAGCCTCGGCGCGACCCTGCTCGACGACACCCGTTCGGATGATCCGGACGAAGCGATCTACGTCTACGCCGACCCGGCCGGTCACCCGTTCTGCATCTTCCTGGCGGCGGGCTGATCCCGGGTTACGGTGATTTTTTCGGCGTGAGAGGAGAGCGGAGTGGCGGGATGGTCCCTTCCCGGGCGTGCCAACGCCAAGCCGGCGCTGAAGCTCGCCGACGACCGCGGCCGGCCGCCGCGCCTGGCGGACGTGCGGCTGGCCGACCTCGGCGTCCACGCTCCGCACGGCCAGTACGTGTCCAGGGACGTCGACCGAGCGCTGGTGTCTCTGCTCGCCGGCGGCACCCCGCTGGTCGTCGTCCACGGGAAGAGGCTGGCCGGGACCACGCGCGCGGTCGCCGAGGCGGCCCGCACCCAGCTGCCCGACCACACCCTGCTCGCGTTCCATCCCGACCCGCGGGTGCCCCTGACCGCGCTGGTCGCGGCAGCCAAGCGGCACGCGGACGACGGCGCGATCCTCTGGATCGACGCGGCCGGCACCACTGCGTTACGCCAGCTCGGCCGCATCGAGGTCCCGGCAGGCGTGCAGGTGCTGGTCACCGCGCACTCCGCGCTGCTCGCCGGAGCGAGGCTTCCCGACCCGCTCGCGGGTGCGGCAGTGCAGGTCGGTTCGCTCACGGCCACCGATGTGGACGCTCTGCGAGCAGCCGATGTGGACCTACCGGCCGAGCCGAGACCGGCCAGGGTGGGGCAGCTCGTCGTGCCGCTGGAGCCACTGCGGCGGGCCCTCGACGGGGAGGCCGGGCTCGACCGGCAGGCGCTGCTGCGGGTGTTCGCCGACTGGCAACGGCTCGACCCGCCCGTGCCGCTCACCGCCGAGACGCTGGCCGCGCTCTACGTCGACTACCGGCGCGAGCTCGGTCCGGTCGGCGTGCCGACGCTCTCCCGGGCGCTGGAGTGGGCGGTCGACCGGGGTCTGGTCACCGCCGTGCCCGGGCGCGGGTTCTACTACGGCAGCGGCCTGCTCTCCGCCGTGGCCGACCAGGAGCGGACGCCGGTGAGCAGCCGGTTCTGGCGGTACGCGGCCCGGGCGTTCCCGGCCGACCTGCGTCGCGAGGTGGGCCTGGCCGCGTTCGACCGCGGTGACTACCCGCGGGCCCGCGACCTGCTCGACGGCGTGGCCGACGTGCCGTCCCGGGTGATGTACGGAATCGCCTACCGGGCTCACCGCGCCCGCAGCGTGGCCATCGCCCGGCGCTGGTACGAGAAGGCGATCGCGGCCGGATCGATCCCGGCCCGCGTCGATCTGGGGGTCCTGGAGGCGGCCGAGGGCCGGGCGCCGGTGGCCCGGACGTGGTTCCGCGCCGCGATCGACGGCGACGACCCCGGCGAGGCGTCCCGGGCGATGCACGGGCTCGGCGTCCTCGAACGGGAACAGGGCAATGTGGACGAGGCCCGCCGCTGGTTCACCGGCGCGGCCGCGAGCGACGACCCGGTGCAGGCGGCGAGCGCGATGGTCGACCTCGGCGACCTGGCCGGCGACCTGGGCGACGTCGAGGAGGCCCGCTCGTGGTACGAGCGGGCCCGCTCCCACTCCGGCCGTCCGATCAGCGCACTGAAGCCGGTGTAGAAACCCGGTCAGTGGCCTTCGGGCTTCTCGGGGAGGTCGCCACCGACCGCGACGGCCACCGGCTCGCTACCGGCCACTGGTGCCTCGGCCTCGCGTGGCCGCGTCGGCAAGAACACCGCGATGAGCACCGCGACGGCAGTGAAGGCGATCGTCCACCAGAACGTCGTTTCGAACGCGGAGACCGGGCCGGAGGCCGCCGACGTACGGGCCAGCACAACGGCGAGGACCGCGCCGCCGAAGGCACCCCCGATCTGCTGCGCGGTGCGGGTGAGGATGCTGGCGTGCGGCGCGTCCGCGCGATCGAGGCCCTGGTAGGCGCCGGCGATCAGCGGGATCACCACACCACCGAGCCCGAAGCCGCGGACCACCAGCGCACCGGCCAGCAACCACTCGCTGGTACCGGCGTCGGCGAGCGCGAACGGGACCGTGCTGAGCGCGACGATGACCAGGCCGCCGAAGACGAACCACCGGGGGCCGTATTTGTCCGACAGGACGCCTGCGACGCTGCGGGACAGCAGCGATCCAAGGCCTTGCGGGGCGAGCAGCAATCCGGCGGCCAGCGCGTCGTGGCCGCGGACCTGCTGGAAGTAGAGCGGCATGACCAGCATCGCGCCGTAGAGGACGAACCCGGAGAAGAACAGCAGCACGGTCGACGCGGTGAACGTCGAGTGGCGGAACAGCCGCAGGTCGACCAGCGGCTCGGTCCGGCTACGCAGCGCCCGGACCGCGAACGCGGCCACCAGCACCACGCCGACGACGATCGGTACCACCACCGACGGGTGCCCGAACCCCTCGTGGGTGCCGACCTCGGACAGCCCGTACAGGAGCGCGGCGATTCCGGGCGAGACCAACGCGAGCCCGACCAGGTCGAGATGCGCCGACTCCTCGTCGCGGCGGTCGTCCGGAAGCATCCGCCAGGCCATGACCAGCGAGAACAGGCAGAGCGGCACGTTGACCCAGAAGATCCACCGCCAGGAGATCGAGTCGACGATCAGGCCTCCGAGCACCGGCCCCAGCACCGGACCGAGCACTGCGGGCAGCGCGATCGTGGCCGTGGCCTTCCCGAGCCCGCGCTCGCCGACGGCCTGGACGGCGAGCGTCTGCATCACCGGGAGCATCAGGCCGCCGCCGGCGCCCTGCAGTACGCGGAAACCGATCAGGCTCGCGGCGCTCCAGGCGAACGCCGAGCCGATCGAGCCGAGCAGGAAGAGCGTCATCGCGAGCATCCAGGCGCGCTTGCCGCCCACGCGGCGGAGCAGCCATCCGGTGATCGGGATGACCATGCCGAGGGCCAGCAGGTAGCCGGTGGTGACCCACTGGATCGTCGAGAGCGGCGACGAGAGTTCGCGGGCCAGCGTCCGGAGGGCGATCGCGACGATCGTCGTGTCGAACAGGACCGCGAGGATCCCCGGGATCATGACGATCGCGAGCGTCCTCAAGGAAAGAGGCTTAAGAGACATCACTGCTCCTTATGTAGGAGACAATCGTGTACCTTAAAGGTCGGCGATGTCAATAAGAGGCAGAGGTGTATCTAATGCAGGAGGGGCGGCAGACCCGACGGCGCGGGGAAGCGCTGGAGGACGCGTTGTTGGAGGCGGCCTGGGAGGAGCTGAAGGAGCGCGGCTACCAGGGCTTCACGATGGAGTCCGTCGCCGAGCGCGCCCGGACCGGCCGGCAGGTCCTCTACCGTCGCTGGCCGAACCGGAAAGACCTGGTCATCGCCGCGATCAACCGCTATTTCGATACGAACACGGTGGAAATTCCCGACACCGGCCGCCTACGGAGTGACCTGATCGCCTACCTCATTTCGGCATCGGTCGCCCGGATCGAACTGATCGCGGTGTTCACCGTCGCGCTGGCGGAGTACTTCGACGACAGCGGCGAGACGCCCGCCGATCTGCGCGAGCAGGTGCTGAGCGGCCGGGCCAAGGGCAGCGAGATCGTGTTCCGGCGGGCGGTCGAGCGCGGCGAGATCGGACCCGAGCGCCTCACGCCCCGGGTCGAGGCGCTCCCGTTCGACCTGCTCCGGACCGAACTGATGATGACCCGTCGCCCGGTGCCCGAGCAGACGATCGTCGAGATCGTCGATCAGGTCGTGCTGCCGATCGTCGGGCTTTGAGCGCACCACTTACGGTAGTGGCATGGGTGAGAAGAAGGCCGACCAGAACCGGATGGGCGTGGGCATCAGTTTAGGCCTCGCGTTCGGTGTCGCTTTCGGGGTGTTGTTCCACAACCTCGGCGTCGGCATCGCGTTAGGGATCGCGATCGGCCTGGGCTGGGGTGCCAGTTCGCGGAAGCGCTGACAAGATCGGTCCAGAGAACGATTGTCGGGACGCGACGCGCGCACCGGAAGCGGCGGCGGGGGCCGCGGCGAGCTACCGTCACTGCATGGACCACGGGGAATACTGCAAAGCGCTGTTCCGCGAGATCGATCGGTTAGCCGCCCTGCTGTCGGACGCCGATCTGACCACGCCGGTCCCGAGCTGCCCCGCGTGGGACCTGGCGAAACTGGCCGGTCACGTCGGTTCCACCGAGCGGTGGGTCACCGCGATGATCACCTCGGGTTCCACCGAGAAGCTGCCGTTCGCCGAGTTCGAAGAGGGCATACCGGCCGAGGCCACCGGGCTGTCCGACTGGGTCGCCGCCGGGGTCGACGGGTTGATCGGTGCGCTCGTCGCCGCGCCCGCCCACCAGCAGGTCTGGACGCTGGGCGGCACGACCCGTCCGACGGCGTTCTGGGCCCGCAGAATGCTCCACGAAGCCGCCGTCCACCGGGTGGACGCTGCGCTGGCGCTCGGCGTCTCCGCGTCGATCGATCCGGTCGTCGCGAAGGACGGGGTCGAGGAAATCCTCACGATTCTGCCCTTCGCGCCTCGCCTGGCCGGTTTCGGTGCGGTGCGCGGAGACGGCCAGTCGATCGAACTGGTCGCCACCGACGTCGACGCCCGGTGGCGGATCGAGATCGGCTCGGCCAGCTTCGACTGGCGTCCCACCGCGGCTGGTCAGGAGCCGACCGAGGCGACCGTCACCGCGACCGCGACCGTCTCGAACCTGTACCTGTTCCTGTGGGGACGCCCGTCGGTCCCGCAGATCACCGGCGACTCCAGCCTGCTCGCGCGGTGGTCGGCCACTACGGCGTTTTGAGGTCTTCCGAGAACCGGACGGCGTTGCCGGACGGGTCGCGGAACGCGCAGTCGCGGACGCCGTACGACTGCTCGACCGGCTCTTGGATCACCTCGGCGCCGGCTGCGGTCAGGCGCTCGAACGTGGCGATGCAGTCGTCGGTCGTGAAGATCAGCGCGGTCAGATTGCCCTTGCCGAGGATCGCGCTGAACGTCTCGGCGTCCGGGCCGAGGCGCATCGCGGGCGTCTCGAGCACGATCTCGGTCTCCGGCCGGCCGGGTGCGTAGAGCGACAGCCAGCGGTTCGGGCCGAACGTCAGGTCCTCTTTGACCACGAGGCCGACGGCATCCCGGTAGAACGTGAGGGCTTCGTCCTGGTCGTTGACGATAACGAAGCAGTGCGAGAGCGAAAGTTCCATGACGGCCACGCTAGGCGGGGGCCGGGGCGGCACGCTTCTCCGAAACTGCTCGGTTGGGTGCGGCCGGCCGGTCGTAGTGCCGGGCGACACAGCCGGGGAGCCGCGACAGCTCCTCGTGGGAGCGCCGCCGGTAGGCGCTGGGGGTTTCGCCGACCACCGCGGTGAACCGGGAGCTGAACGAGCCCAGCGACGTACACCCGACCGCTATGCACACCTCGGTGACGCCGAGGTCGCCCCGGCGGAGCAGTGCCTTGGCCCGCTCGATCCGGCGGGTCATCAGGTAGCCGTAGGGCGTCTCGCCGTAGGCGGCCCGGAACCGGCGGGCGAAGTGCGCCGGTGACATCAGCGCGGTGCGGGCCAGCGCCGGGACGTCGAGCGGCTGCGCGTACTCGCGGTCCATCCGGTCTCGTGCGCGCCGCAGACCAGCGATGTCGTCCGGGGTCACACCAGTGAGGGTGGCACGGTGAAGAACTCGTAGCTATGGCCGTCCGGATCGCCGACGTAGACCCCGCGTCCGTTGTTGATCGTGTTGATCCGCCGGTCCCAGCCGTGCTCCGGGCCCGACCCGTACGGGATGCCGTCGAGGCGGCCCAGCAGGGCGTCGAACGTCGGGTCGTCGACGAGGAAGCCGTAGTGACCGGCCGCGACCGGCCCGCGGTCGTCGAAGTCGAGCGTGAGGTCGTCGTTGACGCGCACCGCCGCGAACGGTCCGGCATCGGGCTCGGGTTCCAGGCCTAGTAACGCGGAGAAGAAGCGTGCCGACGCGTGCCGGTCGCGCGCGCGGACGATCGTGTGGTTCAGCACGACGGTCATGGGGGCCTCCTGAACAGAAAATATGCGGATCGCATTCAATATAGATGCGATACGCATTGATTGGCTAGAGTGCGGGCATGAACGACGGCGGTCCGGCGCTCTTCCGGCTGGTGCGGTTCTGGTCCCGGCGCTGGGCGCGCGACGCCGCCGGCGGCGCGCACCCGCAGCTGATGCTGACGCTCGACGCGGTGCACGTGGCGGGCGCGGGCGCGGGCGTCAACGACGTGGCCCGGCAACTGGGGCTCGACCAGTCGGGCGCCAGCCGGATGGTCGCGGCGGCGACCGAGGCCGGTTACGTCGAGCGGGCGCCCGGCACCGCGGACGCCCGGCGCCGCGAGTTGCGGCTCACGCCGGACGGCGAACGGCTGCTGGAGTCGGCCCGGGACTGGCAGCGCGCGACGTTCGAGCAGCTCACCGCCGAGTGGCCGGCGTCCGATCGCGAGCAGTTCGGGTCGTATCTGCAGCGCCTGGCCGACGAGGCCGGGGCCTGATCAGCGGAACTTCGGGGTGACCATCCGGAAGTCGGCAGGCGCACCGGGGGCGCCTCCCCGGCGATTCCGGTAGGCCGGGACGCCGACGCAGGTGAACAGCAGCGTGACCAGGTCGTCGGGCTCGCGGAGGAGCGCCGGTACCTCCGAGTCGTAGAACGTCATGCCGGTGGCGCCGGCGCCCAGCGCGTACGCGGCCACGTGCAGCCGTCCCTCGACCAGGCCGGCCGCGAGCTGGGCCTCGCGGTACGTGTGGTCGTCGAGGTCAGCGGTCGGAACGGCGGCGATGACCACGAACGACGCTTCGCCGCCGAGTTCCTGGCCGACGCAGACCCGGACCAGCTCGTCACGTGACGTCTCGGTGTGGACGGGCGTCTCGAGGTCGGGCCAGCGGTACAGGCCGGGTGTCACGTCGTCGACGCCGTGCACGACGACCCAGTGCGGGACAGCGACGCCGCGCAGCGCGGCTCGCAGCGACCAGTCGAGCGTGGCCCGGGACAGGCTCCGCGTGGGGTCCATCCGGCGCTGCGAACCCCGTTGGAGGATCACGGCGTCGAGCGGCTCCGACGGCGGGGCGTCGTCGAGCGGCGGGTCGGAGGGCCAGGGATCACCGAGATCCTGCCGCTCGCCGGCGCGCTGCGCGAGCGTGCACAGCGGGAACTCCACCGGCGGTAGTTCGCCGCACTCGGCCGGGCCGGTCGGCTCGATCGCGGGGACTCCGTCGGAGAACGTCAGGAGCGCGAGCGGGTACTCGTGGACGCCGTGGGCCCCGACGAGCGCGCGCAGGGTGGCGTCCGGAAAATGGGTGCGGAGGCGAGCGGGCAGGCCCGCGCTCTCCGCGGCCGCGGAGAGCTGCGCGAGCAGCGTGCCCGCGTCCCAGTAGAGGTGACGCCAGCCGCGCTCGGCGTAGCGCCAGCCGGTGCGCCACGGGACGCCGGTGACGACGAGCGTCGTCGCACCGCCGGACGTGGGCGGGCCGACCCGCACGAGCGCGTGGGCGCGGGGGTCGTACCAGTGGACGCCGTCGGGGACGCCGGCGACCGCCCGGGTGCTGGCGTAGACCTCGAGCGGGAATCGCGCACCGGCCGAACCGGACGCCCGGAACGGATGCGGACGACCGCGGCGCTCGGTGACGCGGGTGATACCGGCACCGAGGTATAGGATGCGCCCGAGACCCGCGGCGTCGAGCGGTACGGGCGCGGCCGGGTGACCGGCCAGTACCTCGGTGGCGCGGACGCCGGGCGACGGCAGATCGCGGGGCAGCGGGGTGACCGGGAGGCCGCGGTAGGTCTTCGTGAACGGCGGGCTGATCGCGTCGTCGTTCGGGACGATGTCGTGGCGGATGCGCGGGTCGTCGGAGGGCACGTCCCAGCCGCGCTCGACCGACAACGACGTCAGGCGGTGCAGCAGGCCCGCGCCGCTCTCCCCGTCCATCCGGCCATCCTGCCAGGCCGGGGCGAGCGGACGCTCAGCGCCGGACGGCGTCGAAGAGGCGTTGGACGGCCAGCGGACGGTCGGTGCCACCGCGCAGCACTCCGGCGAGGCGCTGGAGTTCCTGGCGGATCCGCACCGAGTTCAGGTCGGTCGCGACGTCGTAGGCCGCGAGCCCGAACCGGGCCGCCTCCTCGGGACGCCCGGCGCGGGCGAGCGATATCCCGAGCAGTGTGAGCGAGTACGCCCGGTCGCGCCGGGAAAACCCGTGAGACGACTGCCAGCGGGCGTGCGCCTCCAGCGCGCGCTCCGCATCGCCGGCCTCGCAGTAGCAGAGCGCGGACTGGAACGTGAATAGCGGATAGCCGTAGCCGGCCCCGAGGTCGTGCGGGGACTCGGCCGACAGGAGCTCCTCGGCCTCGTACAGCTTGGCCTGGATCACCGGGAGGCGGGCGCCGAGCATCGCCTGCGCCCGCGCCTCCTGCTGCGCCGCCTCGGCCCGGACGCGCTGCGGGACGTGCCACGGCCCGTCCTGAACCGCCCGCGACAGCGTCAACATCCGGGGCGCGTCCCGGTCGTCCCAGGCGGCCTGGCTCTTGCGCAGCAGGACGTACCCCTGCATGGCGAGGTCACCGGCCTCCTGCGCCCATTCGGTGGCCCGGTCGCGCCAGTAGGCGGCCTGGCTCCGGCCACCGGCGTCGCGGTACAGCCAGCCGGTGAACTCGGCGGCCCGCGCACCCACCCCGAGCAACTCGTCGCGGACGTCACTGCGTACCGAGCGCGCGCTCCGGTCGATCGCGCCGACCAGGCCCAGCGCCGCGGGCAGGGCGGCGCGCGGACCGAGCGACCCGTCGTCGTGGGCCAGCATCCCGAGCCGCTGGCGGAACTGGGCGACGACGTCCCCGTCGAAGTAACGGCGGGCGTCGTCGAGTGCGGCGATGATCTTGCTCAGGTCGTCGGCGGTGAGCGCGGGCAGTACGCGGGCGGGCCGGGGTTCGGGGGCGAGCACGTCGTCGTCGGCGCCGGACATCAGGTGGGTGAAGCGGTCGCGCGCCGGGCCGGACGCCTGCGCCAGCGCGGTGTCGAGTACTGCCTGCATGTCGGGCCGGGGGCGGATCTCGGAACCGGCCGACTCCCAGTTCGAGATCGTGCGCGCCGCGACGCCGAGCCGGTCGGCGAAGTCACGGATACTGAGCCGCAACGCCTCACGCAGCGCCCGCGCCTCACGTCCGGTCCAGTGCGTGACTGCGGTCATCCGGCCTCCGGGCGCGACAACGTGACGACGGTGCCCGGATCCCGTGTTTTCAGCGTGAGTGCAGCGTGGGTGCAGCGGCGTGCCCTACCTGCCGCGTTCGCCGGGTATCAGGCTAGAGGCATCCGCTCCGTCGCGTTGTCCGGGAGCCGCGGCGGAAGGCACTGGTGACTGCCTTCCCGCGTCCATTCCGGAGGGTAGTTCCGCACAGCCCCTCTCCCGGCGGTGCGTGGGGATCGCGCGGCCCGGCTCACCCGGTCGCCAGGCTTCGCGTCCCTGGCCGCCGGGAGAGGACCCCTCGATCCCGAGAGCCCCTCGGCGGAAGGAGCCTTCCGATGGCACACCATCGTGTTGCCGACCCCGTGAGACCTGGCCGGCCGGTCGCCCGGCCGTTTCGACCACCGGGCTGGACGCGCACCGCGACCACCGAAGACGTGGCCACCGCGCACCGCGTCCTGCCGATGCACGCCCCGACCGAGACCTCGCGCGGCTGTTGCGCGAGCGCGCTGCACCTGATCAACCCGCCGCCCTGGCCGTGCGAGCAGTATCTGTGGGCCAAGGCGGTGCTGGACGCCGCCGATCGCCAGGAGATCTAGAGCCGGCGGGGGATGCTGACGTCGACCGTGGTGCCGGACGTCGTCAGCACCCCGCCCGCCGCACGGACCCGGAGCGCGATCGAGCTGTTCAGCACGGCGTCGGCGTCGGCGCCGCTGCCGCTGATCCGCAGCCCGAGGCGGTCGCCAGCGAGGGTGCCGCTGATGTCCACACTGCCGTCCTGGTAGCTCGCGAAGAGCCAGCACGCGACGTAGTACGCCAGCGCCTCGGCGTCCGGATCGAACCGGCCCGGCGGAACCGTGACCACCACCGGGACGCCGTACCGGCTCGCAGCCGCCTCCAGCGCCGGGCCGAGGCCGGACTCGGTGAGCGTCATCGAGTGGATGCCGTGGGCCAGTTCGCGCAGCTCACGGAGGGCGAGGCCGAGTTGTTCCTGGGCGTCGGCGAGGACGCGGACCGCCTTCTCGTCGGTCTCGTGGCTGCGGGCGACACCGAGCCGGACGGTGAGCGCGGACAGGCGGGTTTGGGCGCTGTCGTGCAGGAGCTGTTCGAGCTCGCGCCGCTCGGCCCAGCCGGCCTGCAGCGCCCTGGCCTGGGTGCCGTGCGCGTTCGACACCGCGTGCAGACGCGCGGACGCGAGCGCCGGGCCGATGCGGGCGAGTGCGTCGATCGCGCTCCTGCGGGAGGCGGGCGCGACGGTGACCGTGGCCAGTGGCTGACCGGTCGGGTCGGCGACCTCCAGGCCGCCCGCGGGCACCTCACGACCCTCCGCGTCCACGTAGACCCCGACGCCGGGGGACCAGTACGCGATCTCGAGCCCGGGGTCGCCGACCGCCTTGCGCAGTATCGGGAGAACCGCCTCGCCGGTCACCGGGCGGGGCAGCTCGGCGGCGCGGAGCTGGAACAGCCGCACCCGCAGCGCGGTGGTCAGCACGGCCGCAGCCAGGGCCGCCAGCGCGCCCGCCACCAGCGCGAACAACACCGCGACGGCGACCGGCCCGACCGCGGGCGGGCGCTGCACCTCGATCGCCACCAACGCGACGACGGCGAACCCCATCAGGGTGGTGACGAGGATTCGCGAGCGGCCTACCAGTTGCACACCTTCAGGGAACGATGTCCTGAAGCTGCCTGCCAGGGTGCGAGCACCCAAAAAGTCAGGGGGTCAGCGCGTGGATGATCTCGGTCGCCGGGGCGTCCTGAGCCGTGGCGTGGCCGGTGCCGGCCCAGAGCGCCATGCGGCCGGTGTCACCGGCCTCGGCGGCGGCGGCGCGCAGGGGCCGGGTCAGGTGATGGACCTGCGGGTAGGCCTCGACGGCGTCGGTCTCGTACGCCCGGATGAACTCGTTGACCAGGCCACGGGCTCGGCGGCCGGTGAACGTGCGGGTGATCGTCGTTTCCCCCAGCGTGACCAGCGCGGACTTGTGCGCCGCCGACGCACCCGACTCGGGCGAGCGCAGGAGTGCGGTGCCGACCTGGGCGTAGGTCGCACCGGCGCTCAGGACCCCGCGGACGGCGGCCCGGTCGGCGAGGCCGCCGGCGGCCACCAGCGGCAGGTCGGTGACCGCCTTCACGTCCTCGAGCAGCGCGTTCAGCGCCACCGGCGACGCATCCGGGGTCCAGGAGCCGCGGTGGGCGCCGGCCTCGGCGCCCTGCAGCAGCAGCGCGTCCGCTCCGGCGGCCGCGGCGGCACGGGCCTCGTCGACGGTGGTGACGGTCACCGCGACCGCCGAGCCGGCGTTCCGGAGTGCGGCGACCGCGCCCGCCGGGCAGCCGAACGTCAGGCCGACGACCGGTAGCGGGTCGGAGAGCAGCAGCTCGAGCTTCCCGGCCCAGTCGTCGTCGTCCCAGCGCGGGGTGCCGAGCGCGACGCCGAGCTTCTCGGCCTCGGGTTCGATCTGCCGCCGATACCCCTCGACCGACACCGGCACCTGCCGCCACGGCACGAACAGGTTCACCCCGAACGGCTCGGACGTGCGGTCGCGCACCGCGGCGATCTGATCCCGCAGCTGCGACGCGCTCAGGTAACCGGCCGCCACGAACCCCAGCCCGCCGGCCCCGGCGACGGCAGCCACCAGGGCGGGAGTGGTCGCACCGCCCGCCATCGGCGACTGGACGATCGGCAGCTCGGTCTGCGGCAGCGAGGGCACGTCCACAAGCTTTCCACACCTGTGGATAGAACCTGTGTACGAAGAAATGTCGCCGCGGCGTTCAGGGCCAGCGGTAGCTGGTCGCTCGGGGCGGCCACGGGCGCGCGGCCCGGGGATCGGCCTCCGCGAACGCCTCCCAGCACGAGGTCCGGTCGTCGCCGACGACGCCGGCCAGGCTCGCCCACTGCCGGGCGTCCACAAAAGGCCGGCAGTCGTCGCAGGCGTACCAGTCGCCCGCGGGGACCGCGGCCGCCGGGCCGGCGCGGTAGGCCCAGCGCGGGACCGCGGTCTCGCAGAAGTCACAGATCAGCCCCGCACCGGCGGTGACCGGAGCCGACGCCGACGCGACCCAGGCGTCCACGGCCGCCTCCAGTTCGGCGCTGTCCACCAGCACCGAATCCACCCACGGACGCACCAGGGCCGCGAGCTCCTCCACCTGGGCGGCGGTGTCGATCCGCCCGTTGACCGCGAACCACAGCACGACCGGCCCACCGGTCGGATGGGAGAGGTCGCAGGCCGCGCACAGCACCGCGTCCTCGACCGCGAGCAACCCCGGCCCGCCGCAGCGGGGGCAGGTGGTCACTCGATCGCCGACGGTCCCAGCAGTGCCTTCAAGTCCGCCATCAGCGCCGGTGTCGGGGTCACCCGGACGTTGTCGCCCAGCTTCCAGCGGGTGGCCCGCGCCTTGTGCTGCAGCTTCAGGTGCACCTCGGTCGTGCCGGGGTGGATCGACAGCGTCTCCCGCAGCGAAGCGACCAACTGGTCGTTCACCCGGTTGGCCGTGACCACGATGATGACCGGCTTCTCCGAGTCGGCCTCACCGAGGTCGAGCAGCGCGAGGTCTTGCGCGAGCAGTTGCGGCTGGTCTTCGCGCTTGTCGAGGCGGCCTCTGATCAGCACGACCGCGTCTTCCACCAGGTGCTGGCCGACCAGCTCGTAGGTGGCGGGGAAGAATCGCACCTCGACGCCACCCTCGAGGTCTTCGAGGCGGGCGCTGGCCCAGAGCTTGCCCTGCTTGGTGACGCGTTTCTGCAGCCCGGAGAGAAGTCCGCCGACCGCCACCTGCCGTCCGTCGGGATAGTCGTCACCGGTGAGCGCGGAGATCGGGCAGTCGACCTTCGCGGCCAGCAGGTGTTCGACGCCGGAGAGCGGGTGGTCGGACACGTAGAGGCCGAGCATCTCGCGCTCGGTGGCGAGCTTCTCGTTCTTCGGCCACTCGTCGGTGCCGACCGGCGGGGTGAACGCCGTTCCGAGATCCTCGGAGTCGTCGCCGAAGGCTGCCCCGAAGAGGTCGAACTGGCCGACCGCCTCGCTCTTCTTGATCTCGGCGAACGATTCGACCGCGGCTTCGTGCACCGCGAGCAGGCCCTTGCGGGTGTGCAGCAGCGAGTCGAACGCACCGGCCTTGATCAGCGCGTCGACGACCTTCTTGTTGCAGACGATCGCCGGGGTCTTCTTGAGGAAGTCGTAGAAGTCCTTGTACGCGCCCTTCTCGGCGCGGGCCGCGATGATCGCGTCGACCGCGTTCGCACCGACGTTGCGCACACCGGCCAGGCCGAAGCGGATGTCGGTGCCACGCGGGGTGAAGTTCGCGTCGGACTCGTTGACGTCGGGCGGGAAGACCTTGATGCCCATCTTGCGGCACTCGTTGAGGTAGACCGCCATCTTGTCTTTGTCGTCGCGGACCGACGTGAGCAGCGCCGACATGTACGCCGCGGGGTAGTTGGCCTTGAGGTAACCGGTCCAGTACGAGACCAGCCCGTACCCGGCCGTGTGGGCCTTGTTGAACGCGTAGTCGGAGAACGGGACCAGGACGTCCCAGAGCGCCTTGATGACCTCGGGCTTGAAGCCCTCCCTGGCCATCCCCTCGGAGAACGGCTTGAACTCCTTGTCGAGGATCTCCTTCTTCTTCTTGCCCATCGCGCGACGCAGCAGGTCGGCGTTGCCCAGCGTGTAGCCGGCCACCTTCTGCGCGATCGCCATGACCTGCTCCTGGTACACGATCAGGCCGTGCGTGGTGCCCAGGATGTCGGCCAGCGGTTCCTCGAGATCCGGGTGGATCGGGGTCTTCTCCTGCTGGCCGGTCTTGCGCAGCGCGTAGTTGATGTGCGAGTTCGCGCCCATCGGGCCGGGCCGGTACAGCGCGAGCACCGCGGAGATGTCTTCGAAGTTGTCCGGGCGCATCAGCCGCAGCAGCGAGCGCATCGGTCCGCCGTCGAGCTGGAAGACGCCGAGCGTGTCGCCGCGCGCGAGGAGCTCGTACGTCGCCTTGTCGTCCAGCGGCAGCTTGAGCAGGTCGATGTCGGGGCCGCCGTCGGCCACGATCGCCTTCAGGCAGTCGTCCAGGACCGTGAGGTTCCGCAGGCCCAGGAAGTCCATCTTCAGCAGGCCGAGCGTTTCGCAGGTCGGGTAGTCGAACTGCGTGATGATCGCGCCGTCGGAGGCGCGCATCCAGACCGGGATGTGGTCGGTGAGCGGCTCGGCCGACATGATGACGCCGGCCGCGTGCACACCGGCCTGCCGGATCAGCCCCTCCAGGCCGCGGGCGGTGTCGATGACCTTCTTGACGTCCGGGTCGGTCTCGTACAGCCCCCGGATCTCGCCGGCCTCGTTGTACCGCTTGTGGCTCGAGTCGAAGATGCCGCTGAGCGGGATGTCCTTACCCATCACCGCGGGCGGCATCGCCTTGGTGATGCGGTCGCCGACGGCGTACGGGTAGCCCAGGACGCGAGCCGAGTCCTTGATCGCCGCCTTGGCCTTGATCGTGCCGTACGTGACGATCTGGGCGACCTTGTCGGCGCCCCATTTCTCGGTCACGTACCGGATGACGTCACCGCGCCGACGCTCGTCGAAGTCGATGTCGATGTCGGGCATCGAGACGCGGTCGGGGTTGAGGAAACGCTCGAAGATCAGGCCGTGCGGCAGAGGGTCGAGGTCGGTGATGCCCATCGCGAACGCCACCATCGAGCCGGCCGCCGACCCGCGGCCGGGGCCGACGCGGATGCCGTTGGCCTTCGACCAGTTGATGAAGTCGGCCGTGACCAGGAAGTACGACGGGAACCCCATCTGCAGGATGACGCCGATCTCGTACTCGGCCTGGTTCTTGTGCTGCTCGTCGTAGCCCTCCGGGAACCGGCGCTTCATGCCTTCCCAGACCTCGTGCCGGAACCAGCTCTCCTCGGTCTCGCCCGCCGGGACCGGGAACTTCGGCATCAGGTTCTTCTTCTGGAACATGCCGGTCGTGTCTACTTTTTCGGCGATCGCCAGCGTGTTCCGGCACCCCTCCTGCCACGCGTCGGAGGAATCGATGCCGTACATCTCGGCCGCCGACTTCAGGTAGTAGCCGGTGCCGTCGAACTGGAACGTCGGCGCGGCCAGCGTCGAGCCGGTCTGGATGCAGAGCAGCGCCGAGTGCGACGTCGCCTCGGCCTCGTGCGTGTAGTGCGAGTCGTTCGTGACGACCGGCGGGATGCCGAGCTTCTTCCCGATGTCGAGCAGCCCGTCGCGGACCTGGCGCTCGATGCGCAGCCCGTGGTCCATCAGCTCGAGGTAGAAGTGCTCCTTGCCGAAGATGTCCTGGTACTTCGCGGCCGCCGCCAGCGCCTCGTCGAAGTGGCCCAGCCGCAGCCGGGTCTGCACCTCACCGGACGGGCAGCCGGTCGTGGCCATGATGCCGTTGGAGTGCTCGGCCAGCGTCTCGGCGTCCATCCGTGGCCACTTCACGAAGTAGCCCTCGGTGTACGCGCGGGAGGACAGCTGCAGCAGGTTGTGCAGCCCGTCGTTGTTGCGCGCCCACATCGTCATGTGGGTGTACGAGCCCGAACCGGAGACGTCGTCGCTCTTCTGGTCGGGGCGCCCCCACTGGATGCGCTTCTTGTCGTACCGGCTGGCCGGTGCGACGTAGGCCTCGGTACCGATGATCGGCGTGACCCCGGCGTCCATGGCCTTGGTGTAGAAGTCGTACGCGCCGTAGGTGTTGCCGTGGTCGGTCATCGCGATCGCGGGCATCTCGAGACGCTGTGCCTCGGCGAACATCTGCTTGAGCCGCGCCGCTCCGTCAAGCATCGAGTACTCGGTGTGAACGTGCAGGTGGACGAATCCATCGGCGGCGCGGGACATCGGACGAGCGCCTCCTGGGGCGGGAGTGGCCGGAGCACCCCAGACCCTACCCGTCGGGGGCACCGCCCGGAGCGAGCGACGGGCCGCTCCTGCGAGGGTGCAGTACCTTTGCCCCCATGGCGCAGCAGGGGGATCCGTCGCTGCTCTCGGAAGAGGTCGTGGGGCTCCGCACCGCGCTGGACGAGGTGGCCGCACGGCGGCGCGAGGTGCTCGACCGGTACGACGTGCTGAGCCTCGTGCTGATGCTGATCGGGCTCTCGGTGTTCGCGTCCGTGGCCGCGTTCTCGTTCGCGTCCGGGCAGACCGGGCGGGGTCAGGCGTTCGTCGTGCTGTCGCTGATCGCGGTGCCGTTCGTTCTGTTCGCGGCGTGGACGTCGGTCGGGCGCTACGTCGTGCTGACCCGGCGGGGCGCCCGGATGCAGCGCCGTGAGGCCGAGCTCACCACCCGTCTGGCGACGCTGGTCGTCCCGGAATCCGTACCCCCCGCGGAGCGCCCCGACGTCGACGAAGCGGTCGCGCGGATCGAGGAGGCCCTTCCCGCCTACGTCGTGCGCGAGGGGTTGGGCCAGGGCGGCTGCGGCGTGGTGTTCCTGGCCGAGCACCGGCAGGCCGGCTGGCGCCGCGCGGTCAAGCTGCTCACGGAGACGGCGCTGCCCGACTCGCACGAACGGTTCCTGCGCGAGGCCCAGGTGATGGAGAGCCTCGACCACCCGCACATCGCCCGCGTCTACGAGTACGTCGAGAACTGCATCGTGATGGAGTACCTGCCGGGCGGCAGCGCGGTCAGCCGCGGGGCCGACCGGCCGGAGGCGATCTGCGCGCTCGGGCTCGGGGTGGCGTCCGCGCTGGACGCCGCCCACCAGCGCAACGTCGTCCATCGGGACATCAAGCCCGGCAACCTGCTGTTCGCCGACGACGGCACGGTGAAGGTCACCGACTTCGGCATCGCGAAGCTGCTGGCCGCCGGGGCCGACGGCGAGCCGGCCAGCGTCCTCGCGCTCACCCCCGGCTACGCGGCACCCGAGCAGCTCAACGCCGACGACATCACCGCCCGCACCGATCTCTACGGGCTCGCGGCCACCCTGTACCGCCTGTTCGTCGGCAGCACCCCGGCGATGCCGGGCGCCGACGGGACGCCCCGAGCGAGCATGAGCGGCATCCCGCCCCGGATCGCGGCGGTGCTCCTCCGCTCGCTCAACGCGTACCCGGAGAAGCGCCACACCGACGCCGAGGAGTTCGGCGCCGACCTGGCGGCGGCCGGGCGAGCCACGTTCGGCCCGGGCTGGCTCGACGCCTCCGGCCGCCCGTTCCGGGGCGCCCCGGCCATTCGCACCGCCGCCGGTTAGCCGAGCGTGGACGTCACCCGCGCGACCGCGTCGGCGTAGTCGGACGCCATCTCGTACACGACGTCGCGCGTCGACTTCACCTCGTTCATCAGGCCCACGCCCTGCCCGACCCAGTACGTGGCGAGTTCCTGCGCGCCCGCGTCACCCGCTGCCGCCAGCGCGTCGACGTGACGGAGGGCCGGTTCGCTGATCAGCGTCTGCAGGGGCATCGGCAGCGGTTCGGGCGCGCCGGTGGCGGCCCAGGCCTCGGTCCACGGTGACCGCAGCTGCCGGGACGGCTTCCCGGTGCGGCCCTTCGAGCGGACGGTGTCGCGCGACGTCGCCTTCAGTAGCTTTTCCCGCGTGTAGGGGGCGGTCTCGGCCTCGGGCGTCGTCAGCCACACCGACCCGGTCCACACCCCGGCCGCACCCAGCGCGATCGACGCCGCCATCTGGCGGCCGGTGACGATGCCGCCCGCGGCCAGCACCGGCACCGGCGCCACCGCGTCGACCACCTCGGGGATCAGCACCATCGTCGTCACCTCGCCGCAGTGCCCGCCGGCCTCGGTGCCCTGGGCGACGATGATGTCGACACCGGCCTCGACCTGCCGGAGCGCGTGCTCCCGCGCTCCCACCAGTGCCGCCACCGGCACCCCGGCCGAGCGTCCGCGCTCGAGCATCACCGCGGGCGGCACCCCGAGCGCGTTCGCGATCAGCTTGATCGGGTGGCTGAACGCCACGTCGAGCAAGTCGTCCGGCGAGGGGATGTTCTCGGTGATGCCCAGCGCGGCGGAGTCGACGCCGGCGCTCGAGATGCCGAAATTACCGAGGATCTCGTCGACGTAGGCCCGATGCCCGGCCGGCACCGCGGCCAGCAGCGCGTCCATGTCGACGCGGACGCCGGGCCGCATCGCCTCGGCACGCTCGGGAACGATGATGTCGACACCGTACGGACGGCCGCCCACGTGCGCGTCGAGCCAGTTCAGCTCCACGTCGAGCTGCTCCGGCGTGAACATCGAGCCGCCGAGCACCCCGAACCCGCCGGCCAGGCTCACCTCGGCGACCACGTCGCGGCAGTGGCTGAACGCGAGTAACGGCAGGTCGATACCGAGCAGGTCGCAGATCGCGGTCTTCATGACCGCCATCGTGAACGCCGGTATTCATGTTGTAAAGTGTTCTTCACGATGACACGGGTTTATGGAGGGATGAGCTCCGAGGAGCGGGTCGCCCGCCGCCGCGAGCAGTTCCTCGATGCCGCCGTCGAGGTGTTCGGCACCGTCGGCTGGGCCGGCTCCACGGTCGCCGACGTCTGCCGGGCCGCGAAGCTCTCGCCGCGCTTCTTCTACGACGAGTTCCCTCGCCGCGAGGTCCTGTTCCTCTCGGCCACCGACCGCATCGCGGCCGAGGTCGAGCGGGTCGTGCGGGAGTCGCTCGTGGCCGCACCCGGCGACGCCAGGCACGTGCTGGCCGCGCTCGCCGACTACTTCATCAACGACCCGCGCACGGTCCGCGTCCTGCTGATGGAATCACTGGCCACTCCGGAGTTCCGCGAGCAGCGCCGGGTCTTGCTGGCCTCGTTCGTCGAGCTCGCGGCCCGCCTGATGCGCCCCCTGCGCGTCGGGAGCGGCGGCGATGCCCGCCGAGATCTTCTCTCGGCCGGCGTGCTCGTCGGCGGCGTCGTCGAGGTGCTGATCGCCGGAGCCACCGCCAATGAGAGCAAGTCGCACGCGTCCGATCTCGGCTCGCTGGTCGTGCGCCGCAGCGGAGCCGACGAACTCGTCGAGCACCTCACCGAACTGTTCACCGCCGTCGCCAGGATGTGAAATCCCAGCCGCTACACCCCCACCCAGCCCCCCGAAATCGGAATAAATGCCATGGACTATCAGCTTCCCGTTCTCGTTGGTGTGGGCGAGGTACGAGCCAATCGCGGCCGGTCGGTCGGCGAAGCCCGTGAACCGCTGGCGCTGATCCTCGAGGCGCTCGACCTGGCCGCGGCCGACGCCGGTGCCCCCGCGTTGCTGCGGGCGGCCGACGCGGTCTACGCGGTGCGGGTCGCGAGCTGGGCCTACGACGAGCTCTCGGCCGACGTCGCCGAGGGCGTCGAGGCGAAACCGAAGCATCGCGTCGACAGCCCGATCGGCGGGCAGTGGCCGATCCGCCTGCTCGACGAAGCGGCGTCCCGGATCGCGTCCGGCCAGAGCAGTGTCGCCCTGCTCGTCGGCGGCGAGGCCGCCGCGTCCGCCTCGGCGCTCTCCAAATCGGTGGCCGACCCGGTCCGGGACCTGGGCTGGACCGCCCGGCCCGGAGGGCCGACACCGATCGACGCGGCCGACCTGGGCAGTCCGGCCATGCAGGCCGCGGGCCTGCTGCTGCCGACGCGGGTCTATCCGCTGTACGAGAACCGTCTGCAGGCCGACCTCGGCCTCACCCCGGCGGAGAACGCGGACTGGTCGGCGCGCCTCTACGCCGACCTCAGCGCGGTCGCCGCGACCAACCCGATCGCGTGGAACACCACCGCGCTGAGCCCGGCCGCCGTCGGCGAGGTGACCGCGAAGAACCGCCTGGTCTGCGAGCCCTACCCGCTGTCGATGAACGCGCTGCCGTTCGTCGACCAGGCCGCCGCGGTGATCGTCACGTCGCTCGCCGCCGCCCGCGCGGCCCGGGTGCCGGAGGAGAAGATCGTGCACGTCCGGGCAGCCGCCGGGGTCGACGACCTCGCCGACGTGGTGGCCCGCCCGAAGCTCGGCCGGTCGACCGCACTGGCCGACGCCCTCACCGGCGTACTCGACCGGGCCGAGGTCCCGGCCGTCGACTTCCTCGACGTCTACACCTGCTTCCCGATCGTGGCGAAGCTCGCCGGTCTCGCGCTGGGCCTGCCCCGGGAGGCGGTCCTGTCGGTCACCGGTGGCCACTCGTCGTTCGGAGGCCCGCTCAACAGCTACTCGCTGCACGCGCTGGCCCGCGCGGCCGAACGCCTCCGCGGTGGAGACCGCCTCGGGCTCGTGCACGCCAACGGTGGGTTCCTCACCTCTCAGCACGCGGTCGTGCTCGGGTCCACGCCCGCGGACCGCTACGTCACCGGTCCGGTACTCCGCCGTGAGCGTGCTCTTCCGGTCGTTGCCGACGTCACGCAGCTGGACGACGACGGGCACGTGGTCGAGACCGCCACCGTGGAGCACGACCGGGCCGGAGCTCCGGCGCAGGCGTTCGTGGTGGTGAGTACCCCCGACGGGCGCCGGGCCGCGGTCTCGACCCCGAGGGGCGACACCGCGGCTGCGGCGGCCTGGTCACTTGACGGTCGCGTCACTCACGTCGGCCGCCGGGCGGTTCTCCGCGACGGGGTACCACGTCCGGTGTAGGACGACGATCGTGAGCACGAACGCGGTCGCCACCAGCGCGGCCGCGACGCCGAACGCCAGGTGGTAGCCGGCCAGCAGGGCGCCGGGCGCGGACGAGGAGCCGGTGCGCGAGGCGGCCAGCGTGGCCAGCACCGCGAGCCCGAGCGCCCCACCCACCTGCTGGCCGGTGTTGAACACCCCGGACGCCAGACCGGCGTCCTCCGGGCGGGCACCGGCCATCGCCAGCCCGGTCAGGGCCGGGATCGCGGTGCCGAACCCGACCGCGACCAGCAGGATGCCCGGCAGCAACCGGGTCGCGTACGGCCCCTCGACCGGCACCTGGGTGAGGACGAGGAACCCGGCGAAGATCAGCACCAGGCCGGCGGCCAGCACCGGAGGCTCGCCGAACCGGGTGTTGAGCCGGGGCGAGAACAGGAGCGTGACGACCGCGATCGCGACCGGTGCCGGGAGCAGCGCGAACCCGGTCTCGCTCACTCCGAACCCGAACACCCGCTGGAGCAGCAGCGTCGACAGGAACAGGAACCCGAACATCGCGCCGACCAGCAGCAGCTGGACGCCGTTGGCACCGGAGAGCGTCCGCGAGCGGAACAGCCGCAGGGGCAGCAACGGGGTGGCCGCGGTAGCCTGCCGGACGACGAACCCGGCGAGCAGCACCGCCGCGAGGACACCGGTCGTCCAGGAGGGGCTGACGATCGTGTAGATCGTGAGCATGAGCCCGCCGGTGATCAGAACCGCGCCCGGCACGTCGGCGCCGGACCGCAGGCCCGGTCCCCGCTCCGCGGGCAGCACCCGCGCCGCCGCGACGGTGATGAACGCCCCGATCGGGACGTTGACGAAGAAGATCCAGTGCCAGCTCAGACCCTGGGTCAGTGCACCGCCGATGATCGGGCCGAGCGCGCCGCCCACCGCGGCCACGAAGCTGAAGAAGCCGATCGCGGTGGCCCGCTCCCTGGCCTCCGGGTACAGCGCCACGATCATGCCGAGCGCGACCGCGGAGAGCAGTGCTCCGCCGATGCCCTGGACGAACCGTGCGGCGATCAGCGATCCCGGTCCGGTGGCCAGCCCGCAGGCCACCGACGCCAGCGAGAACAGCACGGTGCCGGCCAGCAGCACCCGGACCCGTCCGATCAGGTCGCCGAGCCGTCCGGCCAGCAGCAGGAACCCTCCGAAGCCGATCAGGTAGCCGTTGACGACCCAGGCCAGCCCGGCCGGGCTGAAGTCCAGATCGTCCTGGATCACCGGCAGTGCGACGTTGACGATCGTTTGATCAAGGACGACGAGCAACTGCCCGCCGCACAGGATCGCGAGTGCCGAGGGGGTTCGCACGGGAGGCTCCTTGGGGCATGGTTTGTTACAGAGCCCATGGTGTGTTCCCCATGACTGATCCGTAAGGAGGCACTTTCATGTCCCTCTGCAACAGCGATGTGACCGTGCAGGACGAGCGCGCGCGGGCCTGTACGGTTTCCGAGGTTCTCGGCCGTGTGGGCAGCAAGTGGAGCATCGGGATCCTGGTCGAGGCGGCCAACGGCCCGGTCCGGTTCACCGAGCTCGAGCGCGCCGTGCGTGGGATCAGCCGTCGCATGTTGACGCTGACCCTGCGGAACCTGGAGCGCGACGGGCTGCTGACCCGCACCGTGTACCCGACCGTGCCGCCGAAGGTCGAGTACACGGCCACCGAGATGGCCCGTGAGCTGTACGGGACGCTCGTCCAGCTGACGTCGTGGGCGGAGCGGCACCGCACCGCGATCGCTCAGGCCCAGGACGTCTACGACCAGACGCGCAATGCGGATTCCGTGGCTGGTTGAGACACAAATCAGTAATTGGCTGATCTCACTGCGCAACCTTGGTTACCGTGCGACCTGTGGTTCGCCAGGGAGCTCTGCTCGGAGCGGTGTTAGTCGTGCTCGCACTCACGGGGGGATGCGGCGACAACTCGGACGGCGCTCAAGGCATCGATCCGACCAGTGCGGCACCGACACCGAGTGAGCCCGAGGCCCGCGCGTTCGACCCGCCGGGCAAGTTCGTCAGCGACGGTCAGACGCTCACCGCCGCCGCGCGCTCGAACGACGGCCTCAGCCGGCCTCCGATCGGGGCCGTCCTGGTCGGACGCACGGTCGTCTACGCCGACGAGACCGAGCTCGCGTCCATCGACGCGGTCACCGGCGACGAGGGCTGGGTCATCACGATGCCCGGGGTAACGTTCGCGAACTCCACCCAGATCGCCCCGCCGGTGCTGTACGAGAGCCAGGTGTACGCCGCCGCCTCGGTCACCGTGCCGGGGACGTCCCGGGTGACCGACCACCGGGCGATCGCACTGGTCGCCGTCGATCCGGAGACCGGTGCCGAGCTCTGGACCGCGACGATCGACGCGTTACCCGGTGATCCGGTGCAGCAGGTCCGGCTGGTCGGCGTCACTGCGGATTCCATCGTGCTCGACACGTCGACCACCACGTACGTGGTCGACGCGCAGACCCGGCGTACCCGGTGGACCGTCCAGTACTTCGACCCGACGGTGGTCGACGGCACCGTCGTGGCCGGTCAGATCGGGGAAGACACCACCCAGACCAAGACGCGGACGGTCGGCCTGCGTCTCACCGACGGCGTCCAGCTCTGGAGCTCGGACACCGCGCTGCAGCAGGGCCGTTCGTTCCCGCTCGGCCCGGGGCTGATGGGCGTGCAGGGCCGCGAGTTCACCAGCACCGATCCGTACTTCGACTTCCTCGACCCGGTCACCGGCACGGCCCGGTACCCGGGGCCCCGCTCCGAGATCAAGCAGTTGCAGAACTGCTGGTTCGACGGGCGGACGCTGGTCGTCTGCGGGGCGTCCGGTACCCGGAACGTCGCGGTCGGGTACAACGTGCAGAGCCTGCAGGAGCTCTGGGAGCTGCCGGTCGGCGACCGGGGCGCGCCGCGGATCACGACGGCCTGGCACGGGGCGGTGTACGGCGTCCTGGACGGCAAACCGGTCACAATGGACGGGAAGACCGGGGCGATCCGTACTCCGTCCGCGGGTGCGGCGCCGTCACTGGTGAACGAATACGCGGGACTGTCGGCCGACTCCGGTTCGCTGACGCTGTTTTCCGCCACCGGTTGAACGCGAGAACGCCCCGGGTGCGCAGTTGCAGCACCCGAGGCGTTCGACTCAGGGAAAGACGCTGATCGTCAGCCGCGGACGTTCAGCACCCAGGTACCGCGGCAGCGCCAGTCGTTGTCGCCGTACTTGTCCCAGCTCTTGTGCCAGCCCTTGTAGCCGCGCTTGGTGAAGTCGCAGTCGTACGAGTCCCACCAACCCTTGCGCACGCCGTTGATGCCGGCCTTCTTGCAGTCCTTGTAGCTCTTGTGGAAGCCCTTGACGCGGTCCTTCTTCCACTTGTGGCCGCCGTCGTGGTCCCGGTCCTTGTCCCGGTCCCAGTCACGGCTCTTGTCGTGGTCGTTGCCCCACCCCTTGCCGTGGCCCTTGTCGTGGTCCCGGCCGTGGTCCCGGTCGCGGTCCTTGTCGTGGTCCCACCGGTCACCCTTGGGGTCGTGCTGGTGGCCCCTCGGGTCGTGGCCGGTCTGCCGGCCCTTTTCGAAGTAGCCCTTGTTCCCCCCGGCCGCCTGCTCCTTCTTCCTGTCCGCCGCAGCCCAGTTCAGCGTGGTCGTTTCGACTTTCTTGTACGTCCCCTGGACCGCCGTGGACTGCTCGTGGTCCACGCCGTAGCCGTTCTCGTAGCCGCCGTTCTCGTAGCCGTAGCCGTAGCCGCGACCGGGGTTGTCCCCGGCGGGCGTCGACGCGGATGCCGGCGCGGCGAGAGCGAGCGAGGCGCCGCCGACCAGAGCCAGTCCAGCCACCGAGAATGTCGTCCGTCGTGCCTTGCTTCCCATTCAAAGCCTCCTCAGATGTTCAGGCGGGATGGAGCAAAGCAGAGGCATCGGCGTTAGTTCTGTCCCGGATAGGGCCTGACGGCATTCACTATTTGTGTGAATAGGGAGGTTTGCCCGCCAGAGTGAATCCGCGAGATCCGTTCGGAAGGAAGTAGTAGGCCGTTCGGGCGGTTTGGCCTGGATGCCCGTTACCTATCCGGCTTTCCGTCAATAGCGCGCAGGGCGATAGTCGTTCATTCCGACATTTGGGCATGAAAAAGGCGGATCGGAGATTTCTCCAATCCGCCTCGAGGGGACTGACTATTCGATGCCGTCGACGACGTGAATCGTTCCGCCCGCGGACGTCGCGTTGTGGCAGAGCGCGCGCCGCAATACATCGTTGGGCGCCAGATGGCTCCAGGTGGGCACGATGATCGCCGATGCCTCACACAGGTACAGGTGCCGCAGACAGGCCGAGAACCCGGGGCGCCGGGCGTCGTCGTCGGCCACGTCGTCGCGGTGGACCCGCAGCAGGGTCAGGCCACGCTCGCGGGCGTACCGGGCGATCGCGGCGACCAGCGGGGCGGTCGCGTCTTCGTCGGCCCCGTCGGCGTCCGTGCCGTTGACGAGTTCGGCGATCGGATTCGGCGCGGTCGGCGCGGCCCGGAGGTAGCCGACCACCACCCGGGAGACGTCGCCGAATGGCAGTACCGACTCGGCCAGTGGAGGCAGTGTGGACTCGACCGGGGCCGGGACGAGGCGGATGGTGGCCGGGCGATCCTCCGGCGAACCGAGTGCCGGCGGCCACGCGATCGGGATCGTGGGCTCGGCCGGCAGCGTCACCGCGTTCATGTCCGGACCTGTGCGGGCTCGTCGGCGACGAAGAGCCGGCCACCGGCGTCTTCGACCAGATAGGTCAGCGAGTCGCGGATGTCGGGGTGCCAGGACAGGTGCGCGACGTCGAGCAGCAGCACCCCGTCCGCGCGGCGTTCCCGGACGTCGGCCAGCGCGGCCGCGAAGCCGCTCCGCACCCCGCGCCGCCCTCGAGTCGCATTCGGACCGCGTCCGTCCGCGTAGACGTGTCGCAAGTCCAGGGCGCGGTCCTCGGCGTAACGTCGAAGGGCCTCGTGATCGGCTGCCGCATCAACGGATGAGTCGCGATGCGGTCGCAGGTAGCCGACAACGGTCGTTGCCATTTCGGTTCTCTCCGGGTCTCGGGCTGCAGGGCGCGCGTCATCGCAACGGACGGCATCGCGATGACACCTCGGCGGTCCCGGTAGACGCCGCGGGTCACATGCTGACGACCTCTGTCTCGATAGTGCATCTGTGACCCTTGCAATGCAACTCCCACTTCGGCGTGGTGCGAGATCGAGGCTGGTGTGAGGCAGCGGGTGGTGCGAAACTCGCGCGGTGTCAGGAAGCCCCACGGTTCGTCGCCGTCGCATCGCCCGAGAGCTGCGTAACCTCCGCGAAAACGCGGGGATGACGCTCGAGCAGGCTGCTCGCCAGCTCGACATGTCCCGCAGCAACCTGTCCCGGATCGAGACCGCCCAAATCGGAATCAAGCCCCGGGACGTCCGCGCCGCCCTGGCCCTGTACGGGGTCACGGGCGAGGACTCCGAGCCCCTCATCGAGATCGCCCGCGGCGCCCAGCAACGAGGCTGGTGGCAGAACTACGGCGACGTGTTGCCGTCGTGGTTCGAGTTCTACGTCGGTCTGGAAGCCGAGGCGGTGCGCATCAGCACCTACGAAGCCGAAGCCGTGCCCGGACTGCTGCAGACCGAGGCCTACGCCCGCGCGGCGTTCCGCCTCACCGCCGGAGACGACGACGTCGATCGGAAGGTGGCGGCTCGCCTACGTCGTCAGGACCTGCTGAAAGGAGACTCGGCGGCAGAATTCTCCGCCGTTCTCAATGAAGCAGTTCTGTTGCGGGCGTTCGGTGGCGTAACGGTGATGCGTGAACAACTTGAGTACATAGCCGAGCTAGCAGCACTACCGAATGTAACCATCCAGGTGTTGCCGTTCGATGTCGGTGGGCACCCCGCGATGACCACACCCTATGTCATCCTTAGTTTCCCGGATCCGGACGACAATTCTGTCGTCTACCTAGATAACCTCACTGTGGGTATCGCTCTGGAGGAGCCGGATCAAGTGGAGGGTTACCAGACCGTCCACGGGAAGCTGTGCGGCATAGCACTCGACCCGGAACAATCCGTACTCCGGATCCGCGAAGCCGCTGGTGACATGTCGTAGTCGTGGCAGGAAAGCTGAGGCAGGTATGACGAACATCGATCTCACTTACGCTCCGTGGCACAAGAGCAAGGCGAGCACGGGCAACGGCAACTGTGTCGAGGTTGCGCTGATGAACACCGTGGTCGCTGTCCGTGACACGAAGGATCGTGGTGGTGCGGCTCTGGTGCTGCCGGCCGCGGAATGGCGGTCCTTCATCAACGGAGCCAAGGCCGGAGAATTCGACCTGGTCTGAAACGGAAAACCCCCGTCTGTGGTCCCCGACCGCGGAAACGTGCCCGGCTTCCAGGCCGGGCTGCGAGTCCGCGGCGGGGTGATACGAGCGGGGGAGCTGGTCGGCCAGTTGGGTAGCACTGGTCAGACCGGCTGGATCACCACGTTGCGCAGGACGGCGTCCGAACCCCAGGCGCCGAATCGCACCGCGCCGCATCCCTCGGCGACCGGTACCGGGTGGTCGGAGAGTCGCTGCCCGTCGAACCAGACGGACGCTTTGGTGCCGCGGATCTCGATCCGGACGACCGGGTCCGTCGCCGCGCTTTCGAGGCTCGCGATCTCCGCGCCGTCCTGGTCGAGCAGGCGGACTTCCTGTTCGGACGGCCGGTACTCGACCGTGAGCGCCGCCGGGGAACCCGGATCCGCGGTCGCCCGCACGCTCAGCACCAGTCCTGCCGTCGCGGAGGGCTCGGCCGGAAGGTCGGTTGCCGTCGCGGAAGGGGCAGCGGGGGCGTCGGAAGGATCGGCCGCCGCGGCCGACGGGTCAGCCGAGAGTTCGGCTGCTGCCGGCGAGGGGGCGCCCGTCGTCGCCGACGGGTCGGCCGTGAGGTCGGTCGGCGTCGCCGACGGCTGGGCCGGGAGATCGGCCGCCGCGCTGAGTTGCCGGCCGTCCGTTTCCAGATGGACGCCGGCCTGGAGCCGTCCGTCGCAGAACTTCGCGTCGGCCAGGTAGGCACCGCCGGTCGTTCCTTCGGCGGGCGGATGCACGGTGAGGCCGGACTGCGGGTCGCCGACGAGCGTCGCGCCGCCGTACGCCTGCGCGGTGCGCGGGTGCAGGGCTTGGGGCGTGTCCCGGTCGTCGGATCGCGGGTTCGTCAAATCATTGGCCCGCATACCGACCATCAGGGTCAGAATCACGGCGATTCCGGCGACGATCGCGCCGATCCGCGCCGGTGCGCCCGGCCGGGTTCCGCGGAGGCTCAGCGCGACGACGAAGCAGACGACGACGATCGCCCCTGCTAAGACCGCCTGATCCGATCGGCTCAGAGATTCCATCCGGAGTGCATGCCCACCTAGGCGGTGGTGTTAACGCCTCACCAGCTAGCCGGCCGGAGGTGCCCCGGCCGGGTCACCGCGCGGAGATCGCTGACCAGCGCACTGACCCGTTCCTGACCGAGCACGCCGACCCAGCCGCCGATCGCCTCGGTGGCCGCGTCGTCGGCGGCACGGGTGCAGGCCCAGCCCCGATCGGTGAGGACGACGAGCTTCGCCCGGCCGTCCCCGTGGTGCGGCCGCCGGTCCACGTATCCCCGTTTGACCAGCTCGTCGACCAGTTGGCTCGCGGCCTGCTTGGTGACGCCGAGGTGCTCGGCTATCGCGCTGATCGTCGCGCCGCCGGGTGCGATCCGGGCGAACACGTATCCGTGGGTGGGCCGGATGTCGTCGAATCCGCGGCGGACCACACCGGCGTGGATCTGGTCGACGAGCGTGCCGGCGGCGCTCAGCAACAGCGTGGAGAGCGCGAGTTCGTCGGCCATGGCTCCGAGAATAAGTGCTTGACGGTTTGGTCAAGCTAGTTGACTATTTAGTCAACCAGCTTGACCAATATCGAAGGAGCGCGCGATGCCAGTCCTGTCCGAAGAGTCGGCTGCGGTGCACGAGATCCACGGCAGCCGCTTCACGTCCTACGTCCGGCCGGCTTCCGGAAGCGCCGAGCTGTGTACTTGGCGCCTGGACGTCCCGGCCGGCACGGCGGGGGTGCCGCACCGGCCGAGCCGCGAAGAGGTGCTGGTGGTGCTGGGTGGCGCCGCCCTGGTGACGATCGACGGCGAGGCGAAGACCGCCACCGCCGGAGACGTCGTGCTGGTGCCGGCCGGAGCCAGCTTCCAGGTCGACGTCACCGGCGACGGGCCGCTGCGGGCCTGGGTCACCACGTCCGTCGGCCTGGTCGCCGAACTCCCGGACGGCTCCACCCTCACCCCGCCGTGGGCGAACTAGCGCCTGCGGACGTTCAGCGCCTGCGGACGATCAGCTGGCCGCGGGCGTTGCTCCAGGCCGACCGCCAGGCGGCGGCCAGGCGGGCCCGGTCGGCCTGGTCGACCTTGATGCACCCGAGCGTCTTGTAGTGGCGGAACTTCGTCCCGGGGATGCCGCTCGAGTGGATGAACAGGTCGTTCCGCACGGTCCGGCGGTTCTTGCAGCGCTGGGCGGAGAGCGCCCAGACGTCACCGCGGACGACCGGGTTACCGGCTCGGTAGTTCGAGAGGAACCGGACCGAGTACCGCCCGACCGGCAGCACCCCGCGGCCCTTCGCGCACTCGTCGAGCGAACCTTGTCCGCTGCCTGCCCGTACCGAAACGAATCGCCGGACGTTGTCCAGCCGGGAGGAGTAGTAGAGCGTGAGCCGGCTGTTCTGCGCCGCGCGGATGTTGATGTCGTAGTAGAAGCGGGGAGCGGTCCGCTGGTAGTGCCGGTCGTAGACGCCGGTGACCTGGGCACCGGCCAAGGCCGGTGACGCCGTGACCTCGACCGTGGCGATCGCGCAGGCGGCAGCGATCGTCGCGGTCACGAGCATGCGAATTTTCGTCAACCTGAACTCCTCTCGATCCGCGCACGGAGAGCGCGGAGGAGAACAGGACACAACAGGCGGAAACGCCCTATTGGTGCGGGTTCGTGTTTCTCGATTTGTCGACGTGCTTCGCAGGGCTACCGCGCGGGCGGTGCGGTAACCGCCCGGGTACGTTCACCGATGACACGTCCTACGCGATTGGGAGACGGACATGGCGCTTACCAGCACCGCGACCGCGCACTGGGAGGGAAGCCTCTTCGAGGGCAAGGGGTCGGTCAACCTCGATTCCTCCGGCCTCGGGTCGTTCGACCTCAACTGGAAGGCCCGCTCCGAGGGTGCGGCGTCGACCACCACGCCGGAGGAGCTCCTCGGCGCGGCTCACGCGGCCTGCTTCTCGATGGCGCTCTCCAACGGGCTGGCCAAGGCCGGCACCCCGGCGACGGCGCTGAACACCTCGGCCGACGTGACGTTCGTGCCCGGCACCGGCATCACCGGCATCAAGCTGACGCTGCGGGGCGACGTTCCCGGCATCTCCGCCGACGACTTCGCCGCCGCGGCCGCCGACGCCAAGGCCAACTGCCCGGTGAGCAAGGCGCTTTCGGGCGTCGAGATCACCTTGGACGCCTCGCTCGCCTGACCTTTCCCGGGCGCGCCGGGGGGTTGCATGGGCCGGAGCCCGCGTAACCCTCCGTCGCGCGGGGTAGCCCTTCCAATGCCACGCGGTGAGGAGGGTAGCCATGGAGCGGCCACCAGCGCGCTTCGTCGTCAGCGCCGTCGACGGTGACACCGTCATCGGTGTCGTCGGTGACCTCGACTCCGACTCCGCCCCGACGCTGCGCACGATGATGGCCAAGGAGTTCGACGCCGGCCGGTCCGTGATCGTCGACCTGGCGCAGTGCCCGTTCCTCGACTCGGTCGGCATCGGCGTCCTGGTGTACGGCTGGAAGGCGGCCAACGCCGAGGGCGGCCAGTTCCACCTGCGCAACATCGGCCGCTACGCCCAGCGCGTCCTCGACCTGGTCGGTCTCTCCGACCTGATTCCGGTGGCCTGATCGGTCCGGGTCCTGAGTCGTCCGGGCACAACGCCGGCGCCGACCCTCCGGGGCCGGCGCCGGGTGTTTCGGGCGTCAGTTCGTGAAGAACGACGGCTGGTACTGCGCGGAGTGCCGGCTCGGGTGCTGCTCGAGCGCCGTGACGACGTCCTGGGCAGCTGCCTGCAGTTCGGTGATCTCGTCCGCGCTGAACACGTGCGGGACGTGCTCGATGACGCAGTGGGCGCCGAGGACGTGTCCGGCCGGCGTGATCAGCGGCGCACCCGCGTAGGCGCGGACGCCGTCGAGCTCCACCTCCGGGTTCGTGCACTGCATCGGGTCGGTGGTGGCGTCCGAGACGACGTACGGCTCACCGGTCAGTACGGTCTGGGCGCAGAACGCCCACTCGGCCGGGCCGCCGCCGGCGCGCATCCAGCCCTCGACGCCGGACGAGCCCACGATCATCGCCGCGTTGTCGAGCATCAGTGTGGTCATCGCGGTCGGCACGTGCAGGTGCGACGCGGTGCGCATCGCGATCGCGTCGAGCTGCTGCCTGAGGTGCGGATCGTCGAGGTCGTAGCTCGCGATCGCGGTGAGACGCTCGCGGCCGGCCAGCCGGTGGTGCAGCAGTGTGCTCATGCGGTGCTCCCGAGCAGCTCGCGGTCGGTGGCGATCGCGTCGAACGCCGCGACCCGGATCTCCAGCGAGCGGCCGCACAGGGCGGTGATCGGGTCGCCGGATTTCATCGCCTCGATCACCCGGTCCAGGGAGTCCGGGTCGGTCTCGCGCCCGGACAGCTTGGTGTCGTTGAGCAGCTGGTGCCAGATCCGGTCGGTGATCTCGGCGTAGACCTCGGCCAGCGCCATGTGGGCCTCGTCCAGGTCCGGTCGCGGCAGACCGTACGGCCCGGACGTCGCGCCGGGCGGGGGGTGCGGGAGATCGATCATTGTCGTCCGTCCTCACGTTCCGCCACCCTGAAACTACTGGCGGTTACGCCCATGATCGCCCATAAAGTCCGTTTAGCCAACCCACCGAATCCGACCCGGACCCCAGCCCCGAGCGCTCAACCGCTCCGACGATCCACGCCGCCTGACCGGGAGGACACGCCGACGACCGCCAAGAGGAAGGTTTCCGCGATAACCGAACCACCCTCGCGCGCTGCGCTACCGCGTCCGGTACATCGCGCCGGACGGCAGGGACCGGAGCAAGCCGTTCCCCGACCGGGAGAAGAAGGCCGCTGACGCGTTCCTCGTCACGACCGAGACCGAGTCGTCTCGCGAGCTGACGGAGTCCCGATCCGGGTGCACATCCATCCCACGTTCGGCGACTTCGATCATTCGGCAATCGGCCCCGAGCAGGTCCGGACGTGGGTTCGGAAGCTCCAACAGGACAGCCTGGCCCAGTCCTACCGGCGGGTGATCTTCGGCCACCTCTCGGCGATGTTCTCCGCGGCCGTCGACGACGAGCGAATCGCCGAGTACCCCAGCAAGGCTCCGACGGTCGAGGCTCCCCGCGTCGATCAGCGCAAGGTCGTCCCCTGGACCCGCGAACGCGTGGCGGCGGTGCGGGGTGGTATCGAACCGAACAGCCGGGTCATGGTCGACCTCGGCTCGGCCGCCGGCCTACGGCGGGGAGAGATCTTCGGGCCGGCCGGCGCTGCCGTGGGAGGTCCCGACCGGCAAGCCGGTCACGGCCAAGCTGCTCGTCTACACCGGCGACCGGAACGCGCACAACCGGAACAACCTCGGCCACTCCGACGCCGGGTTCACACTCCGTACGTACACGCACCTGATGCCGACCAGCGAGACCAGGGCACGCAAAGCCATCGACCAGATGCCTCAAAGGCCCACGAAACCGCAGTTCAGGAGGCCCAGTAACGTCAGAAGTTGATCAATTGGTCCGGGCGCTGGGCGACCTGGGCCGTATCGGTGTTCCGGCGCTCTGACCTGCCCCGACGTTGATGGTGGTCGTCGGTGGCCGCGGGTGAACCTCCGACGGCCTGGTGACGGCCTGCGATGGCGTCCGTCCGGCCGCTGCTCGGCTCGATCCACGGACCCTGCGTCGGATACTGCGGGTAGTCGCCGCCGATGGTTCTCAGAACGACGGACGCTGAGTGTCGAACTCGTCGAGAGCGTCCGCTCGCTGCTGCCCGTCGACTTCATGCCGATAGATCGTCCACGGGACTGGACGCGGACCGTCGTGGTTTCGTCGGGGCAGGGAGTCCGAGCAATTGCCTGGCTCGCCGCCTCCGCGTCCTCGGCACTTGCCTCGACGGTGACCTCGATCGACCCCGGGCTCAGCCCCGGACGGTGTTCCGGCAAAGCCCACCGCCGCGAAACCCTCGGCTTCGTCGGACGGCGCATCCTCATCTCCTGCAAATGGTCCGGCAAACCCTCACCGACCACCGCGCCGACCGCAAACGCCACGTCCTGTGCGTCCTCGGCGCGTCGGCAAACAGATCGAGAACACCGACGCCTACACCTGGCAGCGCGCCACGCCCACCGACGACGACTGCCCACCCCTCGCATCGCTGCTCATGCGAACCCTCACCGACCGGCTGCGATGGCGGGCCGAGTCCGCCGACGCCCAAGCCGCGCTCGGTCCACCCGATCTCCGCTCCCAAGCGTTCCCGCCAAGAGAGGTCGCGGGTAGGTCTGAAACCTGGAGCCTGCTGAGGGCGTCGGGGACAGTCGAGCGGGCCGACGCCGTGGCCCCAGGGATCCCGCCTCAAGGAGGCCCGCTCGCCTGTCCTCGTCGTCCTCAGCAGGCCGCCCACTAATCGCGGCGGCGGCCTGGGAGTTGCGCCGTCTGACCGTAAAACTGCTCGATCTGCACGACGACGCCCTCGAACTCGGAGAAGTCGACCGGTTTGGTCACGTACGCGTTCGCGTGCAGGTCGTAGGAGCGCAGGATGTCTTCGTCGGCGGACGAGGTCGTCAGCACGACGACCGGAATGCTCGCCAGGTCGTCGTCGCGCTTGAGCTCCTCGAGCACCTCGCGGCCGCTCATCCGGGGCATGTTCAGGTCGAGCAGCACCAGGTGCGGACGCGGCGCGTCCTTGTGCTCACCCTCCCGGCGCAGGAACTCCATCGCGTGCACGCCGTCGGAGACGATGTGCAGCGTGCTGCCGAAACCGTGGGTGATCAGCGCTTCTTCGATGATCAGGACGTCACCGGCGTCGTCGTCGACGATCAAGACATCGAACGGAACCGGCGGAGATATCTGCGTCATCATCATGGGGGTCTCCTACCGTGCCGACGGGTACGGATCGCCCCGCGCGCTTCTGGACGGGAGTCCGGCGCCAATCGTACGGTTCCACGACGTCGGACGGTATAGGGGGCCGAAGGCCTGATACGGCTAATTCTTCGGGCTCGTTTCCGGGCCGTCGACCGGCACCGAAACCGCCATCGTCGTGCCGGGATTGGCGTGCCGGACCCGGATCGTGCCGCCGTGTCTCTCGACGATCGCCCGGGCCAGTGGCAGGCCCAGACCGGTCCCGTTGATGCCCCGCTCGGTACCGGCCGAAGACCGGAAGAACCGCTCGAACAAGCGTGGGCGCTCGGCTTCCGGGATCCCCAGACCGGCGTCGGTCACGGTCAGCACCGCGTGATCGCCGTCGTGCTCGAGCCGTATTCCGACGTCGCCGCCGTCGGGGGAGTATTTCACCGCGTTCGACAGCAACTCGTCGGCCAGCTGGCGCAGCCGCACCGGGTCCCCGCACACCGCCAGCACCCGCGGAGCGTCCACGTGAAGTTTGACGTCGTTGCGTTCGGCGACCGGGCGGAGCGCCGAGACGGACGCGGCGACGATCTCGCAGAGATCAACCTGGACGAGGTCCAGCGAGATGTCGCCGGACTCCAATCCGGCGAGGTCGAGCAGGCCGGTGACGATGCCGCGCAGCGCGTGGGCGTTGCGGTCGACCGACTCGAGGAGCATCCGGTTGTCGCCCACGATGTGCTCGGTGTCGGTGAGCAGCAGTTCGGTGTGGGACACGATCGACGTGAGCGGCGTGCGGAGCTCGTGCCCGACGAGGGCCAGGAAGTCGTCCTTGGTCCGGGTCAGTTCGAGGGAGAGGCCGTCGGCCCTGCGTCTGGACAGGAACTGCCCGACGTGCGCGGCGACGCCCGAGAGCAGCGAGAGCAGCGAGCTCTCCGGCTCTTCGACCGTCGCGCCGAAGAACGTCAGGACGCCGATGAACTGCTCGGGCGTCCGGATCGGGACGGCGACGGCCGACCGCAGCCCGAAGCGGCCGGCGGTCGCGGCCAGGCTGGGATGCGCTCCGGCGGCGGCCACGTCGGCGTACCAGCGGGGAGCGGTCGTCGCCCAGACCTCGCCGGGAAGTCCCTCGCCGCGGGCCAGCCGGTCGGGCATCGGGTCGGACGGCTGATGGCCGGGTGCCACCCACCGGGCCGCGGGATAGAGCACGTCCTCGGCCTCGTCGGCGAGCCAGAGCTCGCCGTACGGCCAGGACAGCCGTTTCCCGACCGCGGCCAGAACGGCCGTACCGGCCTCGGCGACGGAAGCCGAGATCGTGAGCGCCTCGGACACGGCCAGTTCGCAGTCGCCGAATCGGGTGGCGAGACGGCGCTCGGTAATGTCGTGCAGGGTGAGCAGCGCACCCAGCGTGCGTCCGGCCTCGTTCCGCACCGCCTCGCCGTGGACGCGGTAGGTACGGGGGCGGCGGCCGTCCGGGCCGAGGTGGATCTCGTGGTCGCGGATCCGCTCGCCGCGCAGTGCCCTGGACAGCGGGAGCTCCCCTTGGACCAGCCGGGAGCCGTCGGGATTGCGCAGGCATCCGGAGATGCGACTCACGTCGAGGCCGACGCGCAACTCGCCGAGGTCGGCGTCGTCGGCGGTCCGCTCCCAGCTCGCGGTGGTGCCGCTGGCGCAGGCGATCGCCATCGCACGGTTGAAGAGGAGGATGCGTCCTTTCGGATCACACAAAACGACAGCGCTGTCGAGGTTCTCGACGAGGGAACGGAGGAACTGCTGCGGAAGGTTCTCGGGGAAGGGATCCGTGGGCGGCTTGGCCGGGGGGATGTCGCGCTGCGCCATCTCGCGGACATTAGCCCAGAAACGGCGTAATTCTCTTCTTTACCCGCTGCGCTGAGCGGCTAAGCACGAATTCTGGATAACACTGGCGTGAGGCCTGTAAGGGGTGATCGATGCATTGCGTGATCTACGTCGACGGCGTGGTCAAACCGGTTGAGGGTGACCTCGAAGCGATGCTGGCGGCGATGGAGGGACTCACCGGCTCCGACTTCGGCTGGCTTTCCCTCTGGACGCCGGAGGCCGACGAGCTCGGCACGGTCGCGACCAGGCTGAACCTGCCGCCGCTGGCCGTCGAGGACGCACTGCAGGCCCACCAGCGGGCCAAGGTCGAGCGGTACGACGATCAGACGTTCGTCGTACTGAAGACGCTGAAATACACCGACGAGACCTCGGCGATCGAGACCGGTGAGATCGAGCTGTTCCTCCTCCGGAACGCGGTGGTGACGGTCAGCCACGGCAACCAGCACGACCCGGTGCGGGAGGCCCGCCGCCGGCTGGACGGCTCCCCGAAGGCGTTTGAGCACGGCGCGGGCGCGGTCGTCTACGAGCTGGCCGACGCGATCGTGGACTCGTACGTGGCGATCGTCGGTGAGGTGCGCACCGACGTCACCCAGCTGGAGCTGGCGGTGTTCGCGCCGGAACGCCAGGACGTCACCCAGCGGATCTACGAGCTCAAGCGCGAGGTGCTGGAGTTCCGCGAGGCGGTCGAGCCGCTGGAGCCGGTGGCCCGCGCGATCATGCGCGGCGACACCGTGCTGCCGGGCGGCAACACGCCGCACTTCCGGGACGTCGCCGACCACGTACTGCAGGTGAACACGCAGGTCAGGGGCTTCGACGACCTGATCACCTCGATCCTCAACGCCCAGCTGGCCCGGACCGGGGCGTGGCAGAACGAGGACATGCGCAAGATCTCCGCGTACGCGGCGCTGATCGCCGGGCCGACGCTCCTGGCCGGGATCTGGGGCATGAACTTCACGCACATGCCCGAACTGCACTGGCTACTCGGGTATCCGCTGGCGGTGCTGATGATGGTCGCGGTGTCGGGGGCGTTGTACCGGGTGTTCCGGAAGAACCACTGGCTCTAGGCGCGAGCCCTCGGCTTCACGGAGCGAGCCCTCGGCTTCACGGGGCGAGCCATCGGACCAGGGAGCGCGCCGCGCGGAGCACCAGCGAGCGCTCGTAGGTGAGCACGTAGTCGAAGCGGCGCTCGCCCTCCGGGCCGGTGTCGCCGAGGTCGCGGGCCACCAGCGCACCGGCGAAGTGCGGTCCGACGATGACGACGTTCCACTCGCGCGTGAGCGGGTCGTGCGTTTCCAGGCCGGCACCGCGGACGCCCGGCGCGGGCTCGGCGCTGACCCCCTCGCCGATCGCGGCCACCAGCCCGGCCGACTCGGCCAGCGTGGCGAACCGGGCCCGGGTGGTCGGCGAGAGGTTGCGGTCGTGCTGGAAGCACGCCAGGACGACCGGCGGCTCCTCGGAGTCCAATCCCTTCGTCTCGAGGTACTTGCTGATCGTGAGCAGCGCGCTCTTCGTCGCTCGGTGCGGCGGGCGGCACGCGGAGAGCAGGTCGAACGGCGTCCCGGTGGGATCTTCGACCACCCGGCGGTAGAGCCGCTCCGGCGGCAGCGACGGGGCGCCCTCGGTCGGCAGCGCCGCCGGACGCCCGGTCAGCCAGCCCTGGACGATCGACGCGCCCATCGTGCGGGCGGTCGCGAGGTGCGCGGCGGTCTCGATGCCCTCGGCCAGGATCGCCGCGCCGGACCGCTCGGCCTGCGCGATGACGCTGTTCACCACCCGGGCGGTCTCGAGGTCGTCCGGACGACGGATCAGGTGCATGTCGAGCTTGATGACGTCCGGGTCGAGCAACGGCATCAGCGCCAGCGACGCCGGAATCGCGCCGACGTCGTCCAGCGCGATGCCGCAGCCCGCGGCCCGCAGCGCGGACGCCGCGGTGAGCAGGCCCGCCGGGTCGTCAGCGATCGACCGCTCAGTCATCTCGACGACCAGGTGCAGCCGGCGCTCGGCCTCGCGGATCGCGGGCAGCAGGTCGTCGGGGCAGGCGGTCGCGGCAGCCGGTGGTTCGGCGTTGACGAACAGCGCGGTGGTCCGGTCGAGGCCGGCGGCGATCGCCGCGCGGCCGATCCGGGCCCGGCAGGCCCAGTCGAGCTCGGCGACCCGTCCGACCTCGGCGGCCGCCTCGAACAGTGCGATCGGCGACTCCCAGGGGGTGCCTTGCGGACCGCGGCTCAGTGCTTCGTAGCCGATCAGCGCCCGGTCCTCGGCCCGGACCAGCGGCTGGAACATCGGGAAGATCGCGCGGGCGTCGATGACCGCGTCGATCGTGGGGAACCGAGTATTCGCGCGGCCGCGGCTGTCGGGGCGCGCGGCACCGACCGCTCCGGAGCGGGCCTGGGCGGCGATCGAGCCGGGGCGCGGTACGAGCCGGAGCGTGCTGTCCGCGGCCCGCTCGGCGTACGAAGTCTCGGTCATGCTGACTTGATCGGTGCCGTCTGTTAGCCGGCGAGTAGAGCGCGGTTGCGGTTCGGTTGCTCAATGGACGTCCCAATAGATAGTTGAGGAGCACCACCAATGGAGATGAGCCAGTCGGAGCTCGAAGAGCTCGGGAAGTCGCAGTCGGCGTACATGCGGGCCGCCGGCCTGATCCTGACCGCGGCGGGCGGCACCGAGGTGCGCGGGTACCTCGACCTCGGGCCGGAGCACCACACCCCGTTCGGTGTGGTGCACGGCGGCGTGTACGCGTCCGCGGTGGAGACGGCGGCGAGCTTCGGAGCGTCGCTCGCGGTGCAGGACCGCAACCAGTTCGCCGTCGGCGTACACAACGCCACGGACTTTCTGCGGTCGATGACCGACGGGAGGGTGAGCCTGGTCGCAACGCCGATCCAGCAGGGCCGGACGCAGCAGCTGTGGCTGGTGGTCCTGACCAGGGACTCCGACGACAAAGCAGTGGCTCGAGGGCAGGTCCGGTTGCAGAACGTGCCGCTACCGGGCGCTTAATGCTCGCGCGGCGTTCCGGCATAGGGTGGACACCGTGAGCACACACTTCGACGTCGTGGTACTGGGCGCGGGCCCGGGTGGGTATGTCGCCGCGATCCGAGCCGCGCAGCTCGGCAAGAAGACGGCGATCATCGAGAAGCAGTACTGGGGTGGGGTGTGCCTCAACGTGGGCTGCATCCCGTCCAAGGCGCTGCTGCGGAACGCCGAACTCGCCTACCTCTTCCAGAACGAGGCGAAGCAGTTCGGCATCACCGTCGACGGCACGGTTTCGTTCGACTACAAGGCCGCGTACGACCGCAGCCGCAAGGTCGCCGACGGCCGCGTCAAGGGCGTCCACTTCTTGATGAAGAAGAACAAGATCCAGCAGTTCCACGGCTGGGGCACGTTCACCGACGCCAACACGGTCGAGGTCGCGCTCAACGACGGCGGCACCGAGACGATCACGTTCGACAACGCGATCGTCGCGTCCGGGGCCACCACCCGCCTGCTGCCGGGCACCTCGCTCTCCGACCGGGTCGTCACGTACGAGGAGCAGATCCTCACCGACAACCTGCCCGAGCGCATCGTCATCGCCGGTGCCGGCGCGATCGGCGTCGAGTTCGCGTACGTGATGCGCAACTACGGCGTCGACGTGACGATCGTCGAGTTCCTCGACCGGCTGGTGCCGCTGGAAGACGTCGAGGTGTCGACGGAGCTCGCGAAGCGCTACAAGAAGCTCGGCATCAAGGTGCTCACGTCGACCCGGGTCGAGTCGATCGACGACTCGGGACCGTCGGTGAAGGTGACGGTCTCCAAAGACGGGTCCCAGCAGGTGCTGGAGACCGACAAGGTGCTGCAGGCGATCGGGTTCGCGCCGCGGACCGAGGGCTTCGGCCTCGACAAGACCGGGGTCGCTCTCACCGACCGCGGTGCGATCGACATCGACGAGTTCTGCCGGACGAGCGTCCCGCACATCTTCGCGATCGGCGACGGCACCGCCAAGCTCATGCTCGCGCACGCCGCCGAGGCGATGGGCATCATCGCCGCCGAGACGATCGCCGGGGCCGAGACCCAGTCGGTCGATTACGTGATGATCCCGCGGGCGACGTACTGCCAGCCGCAGATCGCCTCGTTCGGCTACACCGAGGCCCAGGCGCGTGAGAAGGGGTACGACGTCCAGGTCGCGAAGTTCCCGTTCACCGCGAACGCGAAGGCGCACGGGCTGGGCGACCCGGGTGGTTTCGTGAAGATCCTGTCGGACGCGAAGTACGGCGAGCTGTTGGGCGCGCACATGATCGGGCCGGATGTGACCGAGCTGCTGCCGGAGCTGACGCTGGCCCAGCAGTGGGACCTGACGGTGCACGAGGTGGGCCGGAACGTGCACGCGCACCCGACGCTGTCGGAGGCGGTAAAGGAAGCGATCCACGGCCTGGCCGGCCACATGATCAACTTCTGACATTACTGGGCCTCCTGACCTGCGGTTGTGCGGGTCAGGGGGCCGCTCAGGCCATGCGTCGTTCTTGGGCGTCTGGTCGATGGCTTGCGCGCCCGGGTCTCGCTGGGGATGAGGTTCGAGCGTGGTCCACTACCAGCGTGCGGATCACGGTGGACGAGGAAGCCGATGCGGCGTACGTCGAGATCGCCGACGACGTCCAGGACGGGGAAGCCGTCGAGCAAGTGGTCATCGATCGGCCTGGCCATGGTGACGTCGTGCTCGACTTCGACGCTGCCGGCCACCTGTTGGGCGTCGAGATCATCGGCGCGAGCCGGCTGCTCCGGTAGCTACCCAGGAGTAGCGGTTGCCGGTCCCGCGAAGCGCGGGCCAGTCCTGTTCTCGATCGGTCAGGTCTGAAGCAACCGCTCCACGACGGCGCGCACCCCGGTCGCGGGCCGGCCGATCACCTTCTCCAGCGTCGGGTCGGTGACCGCGAACTCACCCCGGCGCGCGGCGCGGAACATGCCGAGGAAGAATTCGGCGGCGGCCGGTGGCATGCCGCTGGTGGCCGCCCACTCCTCGTCGCTGACCACGACCCGCGTCACGGGGCGGCCGAGCACGTCGCTGACGACCGCGGCCACGGCCTCGAAGTCCAGCGCCTCGGGCCCGGTCAGCGGCGGTGTGGCGCCGTCGAACAGGCCGTCGGTGGTGAGCGCGGCCACGGCGACGTCGGCCAGGTCGTCGTGCGAGGTCCAGGAGAACGGGCCGTCCTCGGGCAGCGTCAGCCGACCGGTCTCCCGGACGCCGCCGAGAGTCAGGCCGATCGCGGTGGCGTAGTAGCCGTTGCGCAGCGCGGTGAACGGCACGCCGAGCCCGGCCAGGTGCTCCTCGGTCCGCGCGTGGGTCTGCGCCGCCCCGAACAGCGAGTTGCGGGACGCGGCCTGGTGGCTGGTGTAGAGGATCCGTTTCGCGCCGGCCGCACTGGCTGCGTCGAGCGCGGCCGTGTTCGCGGCCACTGCCTCGTCGGCGCCGCGGATCGCGGCCGAGACGACGAGCACCTGCTCTGCGCCCTCGAACGCGTGCTCCAGGGAGGCCGGGTCGGTGAAGTCGGCGGCGCGGATCCGTACGCCGCGCTCGGCGAGCGCGCCGGCCTTCGCGGGTTCCCGCACGCTGATCGCAACGCGCTCGGCCGGCACCCGCCGCAGCAGCCGCTCGACGATTCGCGATCCGAGCTGGCCGGTGGCTCCGGTGATGACGAACATGGCGGTCTCCCTTGTTGTTTCCAGCGATACGCAAACGACGTTAGCACTGGTTTGTTTTCACTGCCAACGGCCGATTGTTATCGTTGATAAGTGACCGGAAGAGAGCAGATCGTCGAGGCCGCGGCCCAACTCCTGCGCGAGCACGGGATCCGCGCCGTGACCACCCGCGCCGTGGCCGAGGCGGCCGGCGTACAGGCGCCCACGATCTACCGCCTGTTCGGCGACAAGGACGGCCTGGTCGACGCGGTCGCCGAACACGTGCTGAGCGCGTACGTGGCCGCGAAACTGCGCACCCACGTCGACGACGACCCGGTGGCCGACTTGCGGGCCGGCTGGCGGTCGCACATCGAGTTCGGCCTGGCCAACCCGAGCCTGTTCACGTTGATGTACTCGTCGGAGCGCACCGCGCAGTCACCGGCGATCGCCGCCGGTATCGAGAAGCTCCGCGCGCGCATCCGGGCGCTCGCCACCGCCGGGCTGCTCCGGGTCGACGAGGACCGCGCGCTCGCGATGGTGCACGCGGCCGGTGTCGGCGCCGTGCTGGCGGTGCTCGACGGCGCCGCCGACCGGCGGGACCCCGGGTTCGCCGACGCGATGTTCGACGCGGTCGCGAGCGCGATCCTCGGCGCGGGAACGGCCGTACCCGACGACTCGCTGCGGACGGTCGCGATCACGTTCGGAACGCTGATCGACGACCTGCCCGCCCTCACCGACGCCGAGCGGACACTGATGAGCGAGTGGCTCAGCCGCTCGCTGGCCGCCGCCCGACCGGGGCCGGCGGGTGAACAGCCCCGATAACCCCGGACTCCGACTAATCCCGCTGCCGTCGGATGACGTCCTCGGGCGGCACGGTCGGCGGCTCGTTGGACAGGTCCGGCGCGATCACGATCGACTGGTCGCCGGAGTCGGGCAGACCGAACAACGGATCCCGTTCGGTGCCCGCCAGCACCAGATCTGCCGTCCCCTTCACCAGCGTCCGGCCCCGGAAGAACGCGGGCGCCACCAGCGCGTAACCGATCATCAACAAGGCGCCCAGCACGAGCGTGCCGATGCCGATGATGAACACCCCGCCGACGCCGCCCAGCGTCGTGCTCCCCGCGTCCGGCTTCGAATAGTCGTAGGCCGACTTCAGGAACGCGGCGAGCAGCATCAGCCCACCCAGGCCGGGCAGGACCCCTTGCATCCAGAACGAGCGTGCGCTCTTGGTGAGCTGATTGCGGTAGAACCACACGCAGGCGAAGCCGGTGATGCCGTAGTAGAACGCGATCATCAGGCCGACCGACGCGATCGAGTCACCCAGCACGTTCTGGCTGACCAGCGTGAGGCCCACGTAGAAGACGATCGACAGGACGCCCATCCAGATCGTGGCCACGGTCGGGGTGAGGTACTTGGGGTGGATCCGGGCGAAGCTGCGGGGGATGGCCCGGTAGGCGCCCATCGACAGCGCCGTGCGCGCGGTCGGGATGATCGTCGTCTGGGTGGAGGCCGACGCCGAGGTCAGCACCGAGATCAGCAGGAGAACCTCGAAGGCCTGACCGATGAACGAGTGCCCGAACACCGCCGGCCCGAGCGCGTTGAAGATGTCGTCCCCGTTGTCGGGGTTGCCCAGGCCGATGCCCTTCGTCCCGACCCCGGCGAACGCCACCGCGGCGACCGCGACCAGCCCGTAGGTGACCAGGAGCAGGACGGTGGAGAGGATCGCAGCACGGCCGGGGGTCTTGGCCGGGTCGGCGGTCTCCTCGTTGCAGGCGACGGCGGTGTCCCAGCCCCAGTAGATGAAGACGGCCAGCAGGGTTGCTGCCACCAGGTCGCTGGCGCCCAGGCCACCCGGCCAGAACCAGCTCAGCGCGGGGTGGATGGAGGTGTCGGCGCCGTTGCCCGACCACACCTTGGCCAGCGCGATCACCGCGAACGCGATCAGCAGCACGAGTTCGATGCCCAGCAGCGCGTACTGCAGCCGGGCCGAGACCTCGACGCCGCGGTAGCAGATGTAGGTCATGATCACGATCCAGAGCACGCCGGCGACCGTGCTCCAGAACGTGGAGTCGGCTAACCCGTCGGCTCCGACCAGCTTGTAGCTGTACGAGCCGGCGATCTGCGCCAGGTTCGCCATCACGATGATGTCGGCGGCGATGATGCCCCAGCCGCCGAGCCAGCCGACCCAGGGGCCGAACGCCCGCGACGCCCAGGTGAACGTCGTACCGCAGTCGGGCTCGGCCTTGTTGAGCTCCTGGTACGCCAGCGCGATGAGGTACATCGGGATGAACGCCAGCAGGATGACCGCGGGTGCCTTCACGCCCACCGCGACGACGATGAAGCCGAGGGTCGCGGCCAGACTATAGGCGGGCGCGGTCGACGACATCCCGATCACGACGCTGGCGGCCAACCCCAGTGCCCCGCCTTTGAGCCCCTTGTCGCCGGCCCCCGCGCCCGAATCCGCCACGGCCTGCGTGTCGTGTGTCATCGCGCCCCTCCCAGCCACCCGGTCCTCCGGTTATCGCATTCGAGAGCGGCGTCCCGGCATCCACCACACGGAGGACGTTCCGGCGACATTCTTCGCTTACGGGTCGTAAGGACCGTGAACTTGAGAGCTGTCTATCGGTGACCGTCGCGCGCGGCGATGGCATCCGCGATGAAGACGCGGAAGGCGGCGAACTCGTCCGCGGTCATCGTCCAGCGCCGTCCGCCCATGATGTCGTTCTCGCCGTAGGCGCGGCCCAGCCGTACCTTGAAGCCGTCTCGGTGCGGCGTGGCCTCGATCCGCAGGAAGGCCACGTGATAGCGGAGGCTCTCCTCGGTGTCGCGATGGAAGATCTCCAGGACTCGGCCGTCCAGTACGAGGATCTGCCTGTCGAACACGAACTCCGTGGCCATGTTCCTGCCTCGCGCTAGCCCGACCGGTGCGAGGGCGACCCTAGCGTCCGGGCGGTCGACTTTTTGTCATTGGCCGGGGCTGTGGAGTCGTAGGGCTTTACCTTCCAAGGCATGGGAATCTTTTCGAACATGCGCAAGGCTGCCGACGAAATGAAGGCGGCGGCCAGCGGCCTGGTCGCCGGCGTCGACGAGCAGCTGATGCGCGCCGGGCAACTCGCGCGGGGCGTCATCGTCGACGTCCAGCTGACCGGCACCACCGTCCAGATGGGCGGGCCGCCCGAGCGGGTCTGCGTCGTCACTCTCGAGGTGAGCCTGGACGACACCCCGCCCTACCGGGCCACCGTGCGGCAGCGGATCGCCGAGCACGTCCTTCCTCAGCTGCAGCCGGGCCGGACGCTGGTCGCGGTACGCGTCGACCCCGTCGACCGGGCCAAAGTCGCGATCGATTGGCACACGCAGCCCCCGGTCGTCCGGGCAGTGGCCACGCCGGGCCGGCCGACCGCCGCGGAGTTGCTGCAGACTGGCCTGCCGGGCGAGATCGTCATCATCCAGAGCGACTCGATGGGCATGCGCAGCCCGACCGGCGTCGACCTGTACGCGTTCATCCTGACCGTGTTCCGGCCGGGTATGGCGCCCTACCAGGCCCGCCTGGGCAACCCGGTGCCGCCGGCGGCCGTGCCGCTGCTGTTCCCCGGCTCGCGGTTGCCGGCGCGATTCTCACCGACCGACCCCAACGCGCTCGCCATCGATTGGGACACCGCGCTCGCCGCCTACTCCGCCGGATAGGCCGATCAGGTCGCGCCGATTCGCCGGCGACCGCTTGACCTCCAGTTCGGTTGAGGTTGCAGGCTGCTCCCCATGCGCGCGATACAGCTCACCGCCTTCGGCGATCCCTCTGTTCTGGTGCCGGTCGAGGTCGAAGATCCGGTTCCCGCTTCCGGCCAAGTTCTGGTGGACGTCGAACGAGTGAGCATTTCGTTCGTCGAGACCCAGATTCGGGCCGGGCGACCGCCGCGGGCGTTTCCGCTGCCCGATCCGCCGTTCATCCCGGGTAATGGGGTCGGCGGGGTCGTCAGCGCGGTCGGTCCGGGCGTCGACCGGGCGCTGCTCGGGCGGCGCGTGTTCGCGACGACCGGCGGCCACGGCGGGTACGCGTCGAAGGCCCTGGCCGGCGTGGGCGACCTCGTCGAGATCCCGGCCGGGATGACGACGGCGGACAGCGTGGCGCTGGCCACCGACGGGCGGACCGCGCTGGGGCTGTTCCGGCTGGCCGCTCCGGTCGCCGGGGAGATCGTGCTGGTCGAGTCGGCGGCCGGTGGGGTCGGCACGCTGCTCGTTCAGCTCTCGCTCCGCGCCGGCGCCCGGGTCATCGGGGCGTCGAGTGGTGGCAAGCTGAATATCGTCAGAAAGAGGACGCAGGCCGTTGACTACGGGCAGCCCGAGTGGCCGGATCGGGTCCGCGAGCTGACCGGGGGCGCGGCCGTCGACGTGGTGTTCGACGGCGTCGGCGGCGCGGTGGGCACGGCGGCGGCCGGGCTCGTGAGCACGGCGGGCCGGTTCGTGATCCACGGAGCCGCCAGCGGGTCGATGACGGACCCGGCGACGGTGAACGCGCGAATCCTGACGCTGCGGGACCTGACCGGGACGCCCGCCGAACTCGCGCGGGACGCGTTGGCCGCGGGCCTGGAGCCGTTCATCGGCCAGACGTTCCCGCTGGCCCGGGCGGCCGACGCGCACGCGGCCATCGAGGCGCGGACCGCGGTCGGTAAGACGCTGCTCGCCGTGTGAGCGAAGATGGGGACGTGATCCCGAACGTTCTCGCCGCCCGCTACGCCTCTCCCGAGCTGACCAAGCTGTGGTCGCCAGAGCACAAGATCGTGCTCGAGCGCCAGCTGTGGATCGCGGTGCTCCGAGCACAGCGGGACCTGGGGGTGTCCGTTCCGGACGGCGTGGTCGAGGCTTACGAAGCGGTCGTGGACAACGTCGACCTGGAGTCGATCGCGGCGCGCGAGCGGGTCACCCGGCACGACGTGAAGGCACGGATCGAGGAGTTTTCGGCGCTCGCCGGGCACGAGCACATCCACAAGGGCATGACCTCGCGCGACCTGACCGAGAACGTCGAGCAACTGCAGGTCCGGGGTTCGCTGGAGCTGATCCGCGACCGGGTGGTGTCGTCGCTGGTGCGCCTGGCGGCGCGGGCGGTCGAATTCGACGCCCTGGTGCTCACCGGCCGCTCGCACAACGTGCCCGCGCAGGCGACGCTGCTCGGCAAGCGGTTCGCGTCGGCGGCCGAGGAGCAGATGCTGGCGTACGACCGCATTTCCTCGCTGCTGGAGCGGTACCCGTTGCGTGGCATCAAGGGCCCGGTCGGCACCGCGGCCGACCAGCTCGACCTGCTCGGCGGTGACCCGTTGAAGCTGGCCGCGTTGGAGCAGGCGGTGGCCAGGCACCTCGGGTTCGGTCAGGTGTTCACCAGCGTCGGTCAGGTGTATCCGCGGTCGCTGGACTTCGACGCGGTCTCGTCGCTGGTCGTGGCCGCCGCGGGGCCTTCGAGCCTGGCGACGACGATCCGGCTGATGGCCGGTCAGGAGTTGGTGACCGAGGGCTTCAAAGCCGGTCAGGTCGGCTCGTCGGCGATGCCGCACAAGATGAACACGCGCTCGTGCGAGCGGGTGAACGGGCTCGCGGTGATCATCCGCGGGTACGCGACGATGACTGGTGAACTGGCCGGCAACCAGTGGAACGAGGGTGACGTGTTCTGCAGCGTCGTCCGCCGGGTCGCGCTGCCCGACGCGTTCTTCGCCGCGGACGGGCTGTTCCAGACGTTCCTCACCGTGCTGACCGAGTTCGGGGCGTACCCGGCGGTGGTGCAGCGCGAGCTCGACCGGTACCTGCCCTTCCTCGTGACGACGAAGGTGCTGGTCGCGGCTGTGCAGCGGGGGGTGGGCCGGGAGGTCGCGTACGAGGCGATCAAGGAGCACGCGGTGGCGGTGGCGCTGGAGATGCGCGAGAAGGGCATCGAGCGCAACGACCTGCTGGAGCGGTTGGCGTCGGACGAGCGGCTGCGGCTGGACACGGCCACCGTGCGGGGGCTCGTCGCCGACCCGACGTCGTTCACCGGGGCGGCGTCGGCGCAGGTGGCGGAGGTGGCGCGGAGGGTTTCGGAGATCGCGGCGCGGCATCCGGCGGCGGCGGCGTATGCGCCGGGGGACATCTTGTAGGGACGTCTAGAGGAGTTCGACGCCGAGGATCGGGTGCACCTCTACCGGATCCTGATCGACGTGGGTCAGCGCGGCGATGTCGCGGAGTACATGGATGCCACGCTGCTCCGGCACGACTGGGCGCTGCTGCGGCGGTTGATCCTTAAACAGTTGCGGCAACTGTGGGAAGAACGGCTTTCGCTCACGCCGGCGGTCTGACCATGCCGATGGATCCCCTGCATCGGCGGATGCTCGACGTCGGATTCGACGCGGGGGACGAGTTAGGCCTGGTACTCGCCGGCGGCTACGCGATGCAGGCCCACGACCTCGTCGACCGGCCGTCGAAGGACGTCGACTTCGCCTATTGCGAGCCCATACCGATGGCCGTGGTGGTCGAGCGACTCGCGGCCGCCTACCGCGCGAGAGGGTTCGGCGTGGAGGTGCTCCAGGTGACCCCTCGGATGGCCCGCATGGAGGTCCGTACGCCGGACGGAGAGTGCGAGGTCGACCTCTTGAAAGAGGCGCTGCAGCCGCCGGCCCGGTCGGCGTTCGGGCCGGTCGTCAGCCTGGAGGACGCAGTCGGGCTCAAAGTGCGCGGACCGCCTCGGAGCGGTGGAGTACCTGGGCGACCGACTCTTCCGGGCCTATGGGCTCGACGACGGGCGGATCGGCGCGATTCGGCGGTGGGCGATGCAGTGGCGGGACGACATCGGGGTCCGGGTGGCGTCCGTGGGGAGCACCGAACCGGCCGGGCGCTACGACTGGGACCATTCGATCGGGACGCCTATGTGAACGAGCGTGAGCGCGACTAGAACGGTGCGTCGGTGGCTTCCAGCGCCTCGAGCGCCCACCGCATGCGGGGGACCGCGATCTCCGGGTGGTCGCCGAACTCCGCGGCCAGGCGCTGGGCACAGCCGGACGGGCCGCCGAACTGCTCGAGGCTGCTCTCGATCGCGGCTTCGAGCTGAGCCGAACTGCTGGCGTCCGACGGCTGCAGCACGCTGACGAACAGTGCCTCGGCCTTCACAGTGAGCGTCATGGTGTTCCCCCTGCCGGTTGCGCCTCCCCCGAGGCGATAGGGAGACCATCCCGGCCCGGAAGAGCGTCCCCGGTCGCAGCCCGGTTGCGGCTCGGGTGCCGCCCACCGGCCCGCTCCCGAGCGGGTCAACCTGTTCCGGAGCGCGGTTCGCCGGACGCCCAGTCGCGGCCGAGGGGCGGCGGGGGGACGTCGGTCGCCCGGCGCATCATCTCGACGCCGGTCCGGTAGAGGACGCACTCCCCATTCGTGTGGCAGATCGGGCACTCGGGCGAATCACCGACCGGGAGATGCGCGGTTCGTAACTCATAGCCGGCGAGCCAGAGTTCCGCGTCGGTGGTACCGCCGACCGGCCCCGGCAGGCTCACCCGGCCGTGGCCGGACTCGGCGGGCGCGGCCCGGCCGGCCGGGGACGGCCCGGTCTCGGACGCGTGGTGCTGGCCCCGTGCGGGCGCGACTGAGTGCCCTGGCGGGCGTGGAGCGCGGTGGTGCGGCGAACTGCCGAGAGCCTCGACACGTGTCCTCCGATCCCCTCATCCCGGAACGGAGAGTGGGGTACTCGGGGCGGGGTGTGGGGGCCGTGCGGCGTCGTCGGCGCTCGGCTCCCTCCTTCGAGGATGCCGGTTTACCGTGTTCAACTTCAAGAAATTGCGAGAAATAGACTGCAGATGGCCGATGCGGGGTTGGGATTTTCTCCGCGTTTAGCAACCATCTGACTCTCCAGCGCAATACCGGGCGGTGCTGGGTAGTTCAGTGTGGACCTGGGGGGAATCATGAAACTCACTTTTCGCGGCACGAACAGCTCGAGCGGCTCGTGCCCGTCCGTCTACGAGACCGATCGCGGGACGCTGGTCGTCCAGGGCTGGCGCGTCACCGACGGGGAAGCAGTGGCAGCACTGGCCGCGCGGGGGCTACCGGCACACGAGACGGCGGTCGAGATCCCGTTGGAGCTGCTGGGATATTTCCCCGCCGACGGCTGTTTGGGGTCTTTTCCGCCCGATCCGTGAGGTAGCTGAGATCCCCTGCGGCGGTGGGAGACCACTGAGGACGGAGGGGTCGGTAATCGCGGTGGTCGGTGTCCGGACGGGCGGACCCCGACCGTTACCCTTCGGCGAGGAGGGATCACCGGTTCCGTGGCCAAGCCCCATGACGCTCTGCGCGTCTTCGGATTGCAACTGCGCCAAGTGCGCGAAGATGCCGGTCTCACCGGGCGAGCGGTTGCCGATCGCACCGGCTGGCCGCATTCGAAGGTGTCCAAGCTGGAGCGCGGTCAGCAGACCGCGACCAGGTCTGATGTGGACGCATGGGTGGATGCCACCGGTGCGGGATCGGACGACGCCGAGCGGCTGCACGTCGCCTTGCGGCAGGCCCGGATGGAGTACACCCAGTGGCGGCAGCGGCTGTCCACCGGCACGCGGGCGCGCCAGGTGCAGCGTCTCGAGGCCGAGGCCGAAGCGACGTTGATCCGGGTGTTCGAGCCGGGCGTGCTGCCGGGCTTACTGCAGACCGCCGACTACGCCCGAGCGGTGTTCCAAGGGCTGGTGAGCACGTACCAGATCGCGGACGACGTCGAGGACGGCGTCCGGGCCCGGCTGAGTCGCCAGGAGCTGCTGCACCAGCCCGGGCGGCGGTACCAGTTCGTCCTGGCCGAGACCGCGCTCTACTGCCGGATGGCCGAGGCGCCGGTCATGCACGCCCAGCTCGATCGGTTACTGACGGTCGCCCGGATGCCCAACGTCGATCTGGCCGTGGTTCCGTTCGGGGCGCGCTGGCCGGTGGGGCCGCTGAACGGGTTCTGGCTCTTCGATCGGGACTACGCGCTGGTGGAGACGCTCGGTGCCGAGCTCACGCTGCGTGAGCCCGCGGAGATTCTCGTGTACGAGCGGATCTTCGACGCGTTCTCGCTTCTGGCGGTGCGCGGATCGATGGCGACCGACCTGATTCTCGGTGCCACGCGGCGGTACGCCGGGTAGTCGGCGATGCGCCGGTGGCGGGTGGTCCGTATTCTGGCGCTTCTCGGGGGGTACTAGAGCTTCCGAGTAATGCCAGTGTGACCACGGGGAACGGTGATGACCCAGTATCCGGCCGGCGGTGGCCAACCGCCCGAGGGCGAGAATCCGAACGAGCCGTCGTGGACTCTCCCGCCCGAGCAGTCGCCGAGCGGACCACCGGCGCCGGGCCAATCCTCGACGCCGCCGCAGCCGGGTTTACCGTCGTACGGAGAGTATTCGCACGGTAGCTACGGGCCACAGGATCCGTCCTACGGCCAGCAGCCCCCGCAGTACGGCCAGTTCGCGCAGCAGCCGCCCCAATACGGGCAAGACCTGCAGCAGTACGGGCAAGACCCGCAGCAGTACCGGCAGCAGCCGCCCCAGTACGACCAGCCTCAACAGCAGCAGCCGCAGCAGTACGGCCAGCCCCCGTACGGCCAGCCCCAGTACGGCCAGCCCCAGTACGGCCAGCCCCAGTACGGCCAGCCCCAGTACGAGCAGCCGCAGTACGAGCAACCCCAGTACCAGCAACCGCAGCAGTACGGCCAGCCTCAATACGCTCAGCCTCAGTACGGCCAGCCCGAATACGAGCAGCCTCAGTACGAGCAGCAGCAGTACGCCGGTTACGACGCGTCCGGGCAGCCCTACGCCGACCAGGCCGCCTACGTCCAATATGGGCCCCAGGAGTACGCCGCCGCGCCGCCCCCCGACGCTCCCAGGCCCAAAAAATCGCTGCTGGGCGTCGTCCTCATCGTGGTAGTTGCTCTGGTTTTGATCGGCGGGGGCGGCACGGCCGCCTGGTACGCGCTGAAGGACGACAAGGGCGACACGAACACGGCGAAGGCCAAGGCGCCGGTCGCGGCGAAGTGTTCGAGCGGAACGCTCGCGGTCGTCGGTGACACCGGCGGTGACGCCGACAGCATCGGCGAGGCGGTGGTCGCGGTCGCGAACCTGGCCGCGGAGGAGTACCACACCGCCCACCCGGACTGCACGGTCGCGATCCGCGAGTTCGACAGCGGCGGCGAGGTTGACAAGGCCAAGCTTCTGGCGAAGCAGATCATCGAGGACAAGTCGATCCTCGGGGTGATCGGCCCGCTGTTCTCGAAGGAAGCCGACGCGGCCGCGCCGATTTTCGACGCGGCCGGCGTGCCGATGGTGAACCCCACCGTCTCCACGGTCTCGCTCAGCGAGAAAAAGATGAAGAGCTTCCATCGGACGGTCGGCACCGACGGCGACACCGGCCGGGCGATGGCGAAGTACATCAAGAGCGGCGAGCCGGACGCCAAGGTCTTCGTCGTCGACGACGGAACGACGTACCCGAAGGCGGCCGCCGCAGCCGCGAAGGAGGCGCTGGGCACCTCGGTCGTGGACTCGTCGACGATCAAGCCGGGCCAGACCGACTTCACGTTGCTCGCGTCGACGATCGTCAACTCGGGCGCGACCGCGATCGCGTTCGCGGGGTTCTCCCAGGAGGCCGCCGCGCTCCGGCTGGCGGTCAACGACAAGGGTGGCAGCAAGATCGAGTTCGTGGGCGGGCCCGGTCTGCTCGACACCGTGTACGTGACGGACGCGGGTGAAGGCGGCAAGGACACGATCGTCGTCTGCGCGTGCGTGCCCGGGGCCGGTCTGCCGGCGGATTTCCAGTCCAAGGTCCGGTCGAAGACGACGACGAGCCCCGCGGTCTTCACCGGGGAGGCCTACGACGCCACGAACGCGCTCCTCGCCGCGTTCGCGGCGGGAAAGAAGTCGCGCGCCGACGTGAACAAGTTCCTGGATTCGTACCAGGGCAAGGGCGTCACCGGGCCGATCGCGTTCAAGCCGGACGGTGATCTGGCCGGCACTCCACCGGAGTGGTATTTCGTGGTCGGCACCGATGGATTCCTGGGCAAGAGCCGCGTGCAGTAGTCGGCCGCTATCGGTGGGTTATTACCTTACTGTGCGTATGCACAGTCCACTTGTTGAGTGCGCCGGGACTCGGGTCGGGACCAAAGGCGTAAACATCCCGTAAACCCGCTGGCTCGACCCTATAGTTGACCCCTCAATTGGTGTCATGGTGCGAGTAGGTGGCGTGAGCTCTTCGATCCGGCCGGCCAGGGTCGTAGCGATCGGTTTAGTGGCGATCGCCGCGCTCTGTTGCGTGTGGGCGTGGATGGCGTGGACCTACCTGCTCGGCTCGAAGGTGACGATCCAGCCCGGTGACGAGTGCCTGTCGGCGCTGCAGACGACGACCGGTCAGGTGACCTGTAGCGACGCGATGTGGCTGACCGGAACCCAGGTGCACCAGGGGCATCTGATCGACTACCGCCAGTCGGGCGGCGAGTTCGAGTACGACGCGATTCCGGCCCGCTTGGTGGGCGAGACGGCGCGGACGCGGCCGCCGGTCGTGCAGTACCTGGCTGGGCTCGTGGGGCCGCCGTTGCTGGTGGGCTCCGGGGTGATGTTCCTGGTTACCGGCGTGTCCCGGAGCAACCGCAAGATCCCGATGTACCAAGCGTACTAGACCGGCCAACTGCCCCGCGGCGGGCGGAACGGGACGGCCGACCCGGGTCTCCGCGGGGGACGTTTGATGGGCCGGGCGCAGAAAAGACCTGTGCAGGGCTTTTGTCGGGATTGACGATGAGTTATCGTCAGTCGACGTGCTCAGGTCGGTGGGGTAGCTACGCAACCCCTCGGGTGCGGACCGTGGCCGGTCGCGCGCAATGCTCGGTGTCGTCCGGAACATCGGTGGCTCGGTGACGCCGTTCCCTCGGAGCGGCCACTTCGTTCCGGTTCTGATTCGAACCCTCGGCAATTTCTATTTCTATTCTCGTAAGCGCTGGTGTGCGGCATGTCTCTCCTGCTTTACCGCATCTCAGGGGCATGAGAGGCAAGTCCGTCGGCGCGCCGGAGCGAGGGGCCTCGTTATTGATCGGGGAGTCGTAGCATCGAGGAGCCGTCGAGCCCGGGGTCGCACTCGGAATAGCACCGTACCGCGACACGACGGCATCTCGTAGCACGATGCGACCGCTTGTCGGGGTTGTGCCATCGAATCTCCGAGGAAGTAGCTGAGATGATGAACAGAGGACTGAAACGGTTTCGCCTATTCGCGGTAACCGTCGGAGTCGCCGGAGCGTGTGTTTCGCCGATGACGGACGCTTTTGCGTCCCCGCCACCTCCCCCGCCTCCACCACCGCCGCCGCCTGCTGCCGCGCCGCCACCCCGGGCACCTATTCCGCCGCACCCGCCGGCGGCCCATGCCGGAGGCGCCAGTAGTTCCTTCCGCGGCTGCCAGGTGAGACGAGTGGGAGGCCGGTTGATCGTTACGGCTCCGAGTGGCGGAAACGGCAAAAAGGCTCGTGGGCCCGGCGCCGCCGCCGGGGTGGGGCACTCAATAACGATCGGTCGGGACGGCACCTGCCGGGTAATGCCGACTCGTCCGCGCCGGGCGCGTTGACCCCTACCGTTGTTAGCCGCAAGTCACGATGAAGTGTCACGAAAAATGAGCGATGTCGGGGTTGCACCGCCTCGGGGCATATGCCAAGGTTCGTGGCGGGGGGTTCAAGCCTTAGGGCACGATTCAATCGCACCGCGAATCACGCCCTCCGGCGAAGAAGCATTGTGAGTCGCGCTGCCGGCTTAACTGCCTGCTTAGACAAGCGCAGGTTTCCTCGTCAGCAAGATCCGGCCGCGAATCGGTGCCATCAATCATCGTGGGTGCCGACCGGCTAGCGCAGTTGGGTTCGGTGGCCGTCCGCAATCCTGTCGGGCGAAGGCGCCGAGAACTGTGTTAGGCAGTTCGCGGTTCCATCCATCTCATACTCGGCATTCTTGCCTTCTGGTCAGGGATGCCGTCGTGAAGGGAAATCTTCAGAATGAAGTCGTGGATTCGCTACGGCGTTGCCGTGAGCTTGCTTTCTGCGGGAATGGTCGCCGCGAGCGCTGCCGGTGCCCAGGCGGCGCAGTCGGCCGCCACGCCGCAGGCCAACCTGTCCGGCGTGCACCTGACCCCGCCGCCGCCCCCGCCGCCCGCGCCGCCGGTTCGTGGCGTCGTCCAGGGCGGTTACGGCGGTAACAACAACAGCGCCTACGGCCCCACCGGTGTGGCTGGCCAGGGCGGCACCGTCGACGTCGGCCGGGGAGCCATTCCCGCCAACTACGACGTCTACGGCGGCACCGGCGGCAACGACAACAACGGCTACTACGGCGCCGACGCCGGCGTCGGTGGCAACGTCATCCTGCGCTGACGCCTTGACGGCTGACATTTCAGCCGAGTCCTTCACCAGTGCCCGTCCCGTCGCGAACGGGACGGGCACTGGCCTTTATCCCGGCAGCCACGCTGGGAATCGGGGGTTTAGTGATGTTCGTTCGGGTGACGGTTGCAGTTATTAGTTTCGCCTTGTCGCTGTGCATGATCGACGCTATCGGGCGATCAGCCGGTGAGGCCGCGCCCGAGGGGGCCGGAGTAAATGGATCGGCCGCTCCGCCCAGTCCGGTGCCGGTGACGTCACCGGTCGTATCGGGCGCCGCCACTGCTGACGGGCTCGTGGTCGAATGCGGGGGTATCAGTGTCCGGGTGCACCCTGGGAGCGGTGGACAAGGAAATGTCGTCGACGGGCGCGGGGGCCAGGCAGGAGCTCCGGGCTCAGTGATTTGTGCCGCCCCCTGATTTGCTGGCCGACTGACTCGTGTCCTCGGGGTTGAAGATCGATCTGCGCGAATGGCAGGCTGTTCAATCATCGAAGCCGAAAGCGCATTCGATGATCGACCGGAGATATTTCGGTAATTCCGAGTAATTCGTTTCAGTCGTGGAAGGTGTACTCAATCGTGAACGAATGGATGCAGCGGAGTGCGGGGATCGCCGCCTTGACCAGTGGGTTAGTTTTGGCCGGCGCAGGCGTGGCGCAAGCGTCACCGGTGGACGCGAATCTGCCGACCGATTCACCGGCGGTCGGGGCTGCCGACACGGCTCTTCAAGACGTCGGCGACAATGCGGATCTGCGGCGTAGCTCCGGTGGCCAAGGCGGGAATTTCAACTCGACTCACGGTGACGGGACTCGCTCGGGCAGTGGCGGAGATTTCCTCGGTCCGGCTCGGTACAACCCGGCCGGTTCGGTTTCCCCGGTCAACTTCGGATACGGGGGATCGGGCGGCGACGGCGGCGATGACAATTCCGCCAGCGGCAACGACGTCGAGGCGGGATCCGGCGGAAAAGGCGGCCCCGGTATTTACAACGAGGCGGGCAGTTACAGCCTCGTCAACGTGGGTATCGGTGGCGTCCAGGGTGCCGACGGGACCGGCAACACGGTGAACGGATCGCCTGCTCCCGGGGCGATCACCACCGCGCCGCAGGGGTTCCCGGTGGCCAGTGGTCCCTTCGGGCAGATGATCTCCGCCGTGACCGGCTGGCGTTGATCAGGCCCACGCGATAGTCGCGTCGACCGCGGCGTCTACCTCGCAGTGGTACGCGGGGTAGGCGTCGCCGGGCGGGCCGAGCCTCAACCGGCGACGGTGAGGGCGGGCCGAGCCTCAACCGGCGACGGTCAGGGCGCGCCGGATCGAGCCGCGTTGCGGGATCAGCGCCAGGAGCGCGTCAGCCACGTCGGCCCGGGCCACCCGATAGCCCCGGCGAACGCCATCGACGCCGGTGCGGTACCGGCCGGTGTGGGGGCCGTTCGTCAGGCGCGGTGGGCGTACGAGTGTCCAGTCCAGATCGCTCGCCCGAACGAGCGCCTCCATTTCGCGGGTGTCGTCGAACGAGCGGCGAAGGAATCGGCCGAGCATCGGCTTCACCAGTCGCCGCGTCACCACGTCGTCGGATGGTTCGACGTACGCGCCGCTCGCACTCACCAGGAGCACCCGGCGCAGGCCTACGTCGCCGGCTCCGGCCACCAACGCCCGAGCCCCGTCCGCGCAGACCGTGGCTGGACCGCCTCCTCGGTGGCCCAGAGCGCTGATCACGGCGTCGTGGCCCGCGATGGCCGGCGCCAGCGCCGCCGGATCGAGCACGTCCACCCGCACGACCTCCAGCGCTGGATGTTCCAGGTCGAGCGGGTTGCGCACCAGCGCCGTCACCTGGTCGCCATCTTTCAGAGCCTGCCGGACCACCTCCCGGCCGATTCCGCCGGTGGCTCCCATCACGACAAGTTTCACGACACCCTCCGTGGTTAGTAAGTACTCACCACCCTAGACTGACGACACCACCGCCGTCCCGTCAAGGGAGTCCCGCTGAGTACCCGCGACCGCATCCTCGACGCCGCCGCCTCGGTCATGCGCGAGCGCGGCCTGGCCCACGCGACCACGAAAGAGATCGCCAGGGCGGCCGGCTTCTCCGAGGCCACGCTCTACAAGCACTTCGCCGACAAGACCGAGATGTTCGTGCGCGTCCTGGCCGAGCGACTGCCGCCGTTCTCGTCGGCGATCGATGCGTTGCGACCCGGTGACGCGACCGTGGCCGCCAACCTCCGGGAAACCGCAAAAGCGGCGATCAACTTCTATACCGACAGCTTTCCGATCTCCGGGTCGATCTTTGCCGAGCCCAAGGTCCTCCAGGCCCACCGCGCCGGGCTCCGCCGCAGCGGCGCCGGTCCCCACAAGGCCAACGAGGCTCTGACCGCCTACTTGACCGCTGAGCAGCAGCTCGGCCGGGTCGACCCGGAGGCCGATGCGGCCAGTTTGGCCGCGCTACTGCTGGGCGCCTGCTTCCAGCACGCGTTCCTGGCCCAATTCGCGGACCACGAACGTGCGGACGCCGAGGCAACCGCCGCCGCGCTGGTCGACGCCTTGTCTCCAGCGCTGACGTCGTCTCGCCGCCCGCCGGACGACCCGCGGCAGCGCTGATCCGGCGGTCCGGAACGGGCTTCCGGCGGTCCGGAACGGGCTGGCGCGGGGCGATTCGCCGGGTGACTCGCCGGGTGCGGGGCGTATCCCTGGCGGTCGTGACCGGGTACGGCGGAAGCCTCGGTAGGCTGAATCGTCGCATCCCGTGCCTTCCAGGAGTTTCCGTGCCCGCGCCGACACGCGTCGTCGTCGAAGTCATGCTCAAGCCCGAGATCCTCGACCCGCAGGGTCAGGCGATCGCCAACGCCCTGCCCACTCTGGGATTCTCCTCGATCGCGAGTGTCCGTCAGGGCAAACGCTTCGAGGTCGAACTCGCCGGTGAGGCCACCGAAGAGGCTCTCGACGAGGTGCGCCGCGCCGCGGCGACGCTTCTGGCCAACCCGGTGATCGAGGACTACGAAGTCCGCGTCGAGGTCGTGGAATGAACCCGCGAATAGGAGTCGTCACGTTCCCCGGATCGCTCGACGACCGGGACGCGCTGCGCGCGGTCCGGCTGGCCGGCGGTGATCCGGTGTCCCTCTGGCACGCGGACGCCGACCTGCACGGCGTCGACGCGGTGATCCTGCCCGGCGGCTTCTCGTACGGTGACTACCTGCGCTGCGGGGCGATCGCCCGGTTCGCGCCCGCGATGGCCTCAGTGGTCGATGGGGCCAAACAAGGCCTTCCCGTGCTGGGGATCTGCAACGGCTTCCAGGTGCTGTGCGAGTCGCACCTGCTGCCGGGCGCTCTCCGTCGCAACCACCACCTGCACTTCCGTAACCGCGACCAGAAGCTGACGATCGCGTCCACCGCGACTCGCTGGACGCAGGACTACGAGAAAGACCAGGAGATCCTCATCCCGCTGAAGAGCGGCGAGGGCGCCTACGTCGCCGACGAGAAGACGCTCGACGAGCTCGAGGCGGAAGGCCGGGTCATCGCCCGGTACGTCGGCAACCCGAACGGGTCCGCCCGTGACATCGCCGGCATCAGCAACGAAGCCGGCAACGTCGTCGGGCTCATGCCGCACCCCGAGCACGCCACCGAGGCTCTCACCGGGCCGTCGACCGACGGCCTGGGTTTTTTCACCTCGGTGATCCGGGCGCTGGTGCCCGCATGACCGACACGACGAAAGCCGCCGAGGAAACCCCCGACGAGCAGCAGCCGTTCCTGGAGCTCGGCCTGAAGGACGACGAGTACGCCCGGATCCGCGAGATCCTCGGCCGTCGTCCCACCCAGACCGAGCTCGCGATGTACTCGATCATGTGGAGCGAGCACTGCTCCTACAAGTCGAGCAAGGTGCACCTGCGCCAGTTCGGCGAGAAGGCCCCGAAGACCGACGCGCTGCTCGTCGGCATGGGTGAGAACGCCGGTGTGGTCGACGTCGGTGACGGGCTCGCGGTCACGTTCAAGGTCGAGAGCCACAACCACCCGAGCTTCGTCGAGCCCTACCAGGGCGCGGCGACCGGTGTCGGCGGCATCGTCCGCGACATCCTGACGATGGGCGCCCGCCCGATCGCGGTCATGGACCCGCTGCGGTTCGGCGCCCACGACCACCCCGACACCGCCCGGGTGCTGCCCGGCATCGTCGCCGGGGTCGGTGGCTACGGCAACTGCCTCGGCCTGCCCAACATCGGCGGCGAGGTCGTGTTCGACCCCTCCTACCAGGGCAACCCGCTGGTCAACGCGCTCTGCGTCGGCGTCATGCCGCACGACCGGATCCAGCTGTCGGCGGCCAAGGGCGTCGGCAACGTCGTCGTGCTGCTCGGCGCCAAGACCGGCCGTGACGGCATCGGCGGCGTCTCGGTGCTCGCCAGCGCCACGTTCGAGGCCGGCTCGGAGTCGAGGCGTCCGTCCGTCCAGGTCGGCGACCCGTTCGTCGAGAAGCTGCTGATCGAGTCGTGTCTGGAGATGTTCGACCGCGAGCTCGTCGTCGGCATTCAAGACCTCGGCGGCGCCGGACTGACCTGCGCCACCACCGAGACCGCGGCGGCCGGCAAGGTCGGCATGCGGGTCTGGCTCGAGCGGGTCCCGCTGCGCGAGCCGTCGATGGAGCCGCACGAGATCCTGGCGAGCGAGTCGCAGGAGCGGATGCTCGCGATCGTCGAGCCGTCGAAGCTCGACGAGGTGCTCGCGCTGGCCGCGAAGTGGGGCGTGCTCGCTACCGCGATCGGCGAGGTCGTCGACGGTGACCGCCTGGTGATCACCTGGCACGACGAGGTCGTGGTCGACGTTCCTCCCCGCAGCCTCTCCGACGAAGGTCCGGTCTACAACCGGCCGATCGAGCGGCCCAGTGACTTCGAACTGGTCCAGGCCGACCGCGCCGAGACGCTGCCGCGCCCGAAGACCGGCGACGAGCTGCGCGAGACGCTGCTGACGCTGGTCGCGAGCCCGAACCTGGCCGACAAGAGCTGGGTGACCGAGCAGTACGACCGGTACGTGCAGGGCAACACCGTGCTGGCGCAGCCGGAAGACGCCGGCGTGATCCGGCTCGACGAAGACAGCAACCGCGGGATCGCGTTGGCTACCGACGGTAACGGCCGGTACGCGAAACTCGACCCGTACGCCGGGGCCCAGCTCGCGCTGGCCGAGGCCTACCGGAACGTCGTGACGACCGGTGCGGCTCCGCTGGCGGTCACGAACTGCCTCAACTTCGGCAGTCCGGAGGACCCGGGCGTCATGTGGCAGTTCCAGCAGGCCGTCACCGGCCTGGCCGACGGTTGTCAGACGCTGGGGACGCCGGTCACCGGCGGTAACGTCAGCTTTTACAACCAGACCGGGACGACCGCGATCCACCCGACGCCGGTCATCGGCGTGCTGGGGGTCTTCGACGACGTCGCCCGCCGGACGCCGATGGGATTCTCCGACGACGGCGAGTCGCTGATCCTGCTCGGGTCGACCGAGGAGGAGCTGTCCGGGTCGGAGTGGGCCTGGGCGCTGCACGGCCACCTCGGCGGGGTGCCTCCGCGGGTCGACCTGGCCCGCGAGAAGCTGCTCGGCGAAATCCTGATCGCGGGTTCGCGCGACGGGATGCTGTCGGCCGCGCACGATTTGTCCGATGGGGGGTTGGCGCAGGCGCTGACCGAGGCGACGCTGCGGTACGGCGTCGGCGCGCGGGTCGTGCTGCCGGAAGGCGCGGACCCGTTCGTCTGGCTGTTCTCGGAGTCGGCCGGCCGGGTGCTGGTCTCGGTGCCGCGCACCGAGGAACTCCGGTTCACCGACATGTGCACCATGCGGGCGCTTCCGTGGGCACGGATCGGCGTCGTGGACAAGGTCGGCGGGGCGCTGGAGGTCCAGGGTCAGTTCACGATTCCGTTGGAGGAGTTGCGGTCCGCGTGGACCGGCACCCTTCCTGCTCTTTTTGGTGGACGCCACTGAGCTGGGCGTTCATCGGGCCGGCCCGTACCCCTCGCTGTTCGGGGTGCGGGCCGGTGTGGTTTCTGGCGCCTGGCTGCCTACCGCTGCCGGCGCGGTTGGTCCCAGTCGGGGACTTCCGGTTCGGGCGGCTCGGGCTGCTGCGGATACGAGCCGTACGGCTGGCCGGGCGGGGGCGGTGGCGGATGCTGGTAGCCCTGGGCCGGGTACGAGGGGTACCCCGGAGACGGGTAATCCGGAGACGGGTTACCTGGAGGGGGGTTACCCGGAGGGGGGTTACCCGGAGGGGGCGGGGGCTGCCAGGCCGGTGACTGGTACCCGGCGGGCGGCTGGTACCCGGCGGGCGGCTGGTAACCGGTGGGCGGCGCCGAGGACGGGTAGTTCGCCTGCTGGCCGGGGTAGCCCGGCGCGGGCGGCTGGGGTTGGTACGCCGGTGGCGCGGAGGCCGGGTAGCCGTTCGGCGGCGGTCCGGAGTAGTCGGAGGCAGGCCACTGCGCGGTCGGCTGCGGAACCCCGGACATCGGCGGCGCGGGAGGCCCATAGCCCGGTGCGGGCGGCCCCGACATCGGTGCTCCCGACATCGCCGGTCCGGACATCGGCGGTCCCGGCGTCGGCGGCGCGGGAGGCCCATAGCCCGGTGCGGGCGGTGCTGACATCGGCGGTGCGGGAGGCGCGTAGCCCGGTGCGGGCGGTCCTGACATCGGCCGGCCCGGGTAACCCGGGGCCGGCGGCCCGGACGCGGGGTAGGCCGGGTAGCCCGGCGAAGGTGGCCCCGACATGGGTTGCCCCGACATCGGCGGTGTGGGCGACGCGGTGTAGCTGCCTGCCGGTGGCCCCGACATCGGCCGGGCGGGGTAGCCCGGTGCGGGCGGTCCGGACATGGGCTGCGGCGGGTAGCCCGACGCCGAGGACGCCGACCCGGCATAGCCCATCGGCGGGGCCGACGCCGGATAGTTCGCGGCCGCCGGGTACCCCGCCGGAGGCACCGGCGTCTGGTACCCCGCGGGAGGCACCGGCGTCTGGTACCCCGCCGGAGGTGCCGAGGACTGGTACCCCGCTGGAGGCACCGAGGACTGGTACCCCGCTGGGGGTGCCGAGGCCAGGTACTCCGCCGGGGGTGCCGAGGCCTGCTGGTACCCAGCCGGAGGTGCCGAGGACTGGTACCCCGCCGGAGGTGCCGAGGACTGGTACCCCGCCGGAGGTGCCGAGGACTGGTACTCCGCCGGGGGTGCCGAGGCCTCCTGGTACGCGGCCGGAGGCCCCGAGGCCTGGTACGCGGCCGGGGGTGCCGACGCCGGGTACGCGGCCGAGGGCTGGTAGCCGGCCGGGGGCTGGGCCGCCGCGGGGGGAACGTCCCAGCCCGCCAGCGGAGCCTCCGCGGGCGGAGAGCCGTACGCCGTGCGGCCGGGCGTCCCCCATTGCTGTTCGACGGAGGGATCGGCCGTGGGCCACGCCGCCGTCGCGTCGGCCGAGACGGGCGCGGGCATCCCGGACGCCGGGGCGTCCGGGGACACCACGGGCCACTCCGCGGTGCTGTCGGTGGCATTGCCGGCGGACCACCCGGCCGCGCCCCCGGAGACCTGGATCGGCTCGGTCGACCGGTTCACGTGCTGCCAGTTGCCCGCGCCCTCCGGGGAAGGAGGCGGTGCACCCCACACCGCGGTCGCGTCGGCACCGACCGGGGCCGGGTACGGCGGCTGCGTCGCCACCGTGGTCTCGGCCAGTGCGCCGGGCACCCGCATGGGCATCGTCGGCATGATCGACTCGGCCGCGACCAGGTCGGGCAGATCCTGGGGCCCGCCGGGCCCGCCCGGGCCCCCGGGGTCGCCGTTGTCCTTCTCGCTGCGCTTGTAGAGCCAGAACGCCAGCGCCCCCAGCCCACCGAGCGCCACCACGATGCCGACGATCAACAGCACGGTGTCCCACGGGAATCCGCCACCGTCGGACTTCACCGCGGCCTGCGGAGCCGGGGTCGACGCCGCCGGACTGCTCGGCGCGGCCGGCGACGGGCTCGGGCTGGCGCTCGCGGCCGGTTCCAGCGCCAGCGACACCCCGGTGACCGTGCCGTTCTGCGGCGTCACCGTCGTGCGGCTGACCTGGTAGCCGGCCATCGTCGCTTCGATCGTGACCTGGCCACCGGCGAGCGGTTGGGCGGGCGTGCAGTTGAACGTGCCGGTCGCGTCGGTGGTGGAGAGGCAGGTGGCGCCGTTCACGTCCCGGGTCGTGACGCTGGCCCCGACGACCGGCTGGCCCGACTGGCCGTCGGCGACCGTGCCGTTGATCTGGGTGACGGGGGGCGGCGCGCCGGTGAGCGTCAGCGTGAACTGGCTGGTGTCGTTGGCGCCGTTCGGGTCGTCGCCGCCCGCGTCGATGCTGATCTGGCCGGTGGCGTTCAGCGGGGCATCGGTGGCGGGCAGCGACCCGGCCTGCGGCGGCGCGATGACGAGCGTGAACACGGTGGTCTTGCCGACGTCGAGTTCGTTCACCGGGCAGGAGAGCACGGTCGGACCGCCGACCTGGTTGCAGCTCGGGCTGCTGCTGGCCAGCACGACGCCCCGGTCGCCGAACGGGATGACGACGTTGGCGTTGAACGCGTCGGCCTTGGACGGGCCGTCGTTGGTGATCGCGAACACGAGCGTGGCGGGCTGGCCGCCGGCCTGGGTCGCCAGGTTGCCCTGACGCACCTCGAGCCGCAGGTCGGCCGGGTCACCGGCGCTGGCGGGAGCGGCCGGAAGGAAAACGAGGCTCGCCGCTGCGAGGGCCGCTAACAGCGTCGAGCCCAGTCGCTTTGCGTACACCACTGTCTCCCGCGTATCGGTTCGCGCCGGACAGCGCTCCGACCGATCACTATGCCTTGCCGAGGTATCCGATACCTAACGTCTCACCGGTTTGCCCGAGTCGCAGGCCTTACCTCCGACCGCTCGGACCGGCTGCGATCGGCCGTCCGGTGGGCCGGATACGGTTCGTTGGTGGCGAAGGTGGTCGACGATCCGGACGCGGTGGCCAGTGCGGTCGCGTCGCTGGACGCGGGGCAGGCGGTGGCGCCGCTGGTGCTCCGGAACGCGGTGCGGCATCTGCTGGGCGTACTGGCGCGCACGGCGCCCGGTAGAACCGTGGAGGTGCGGGTGCCGCCGTACGGGGCGGTGCAGTGCGGAGACGGACCGCGGCACACCCGCGGTACGCCGCCGAACGTCGTCGAGACCGACCCCGAGACCTGGATCGCCCTGGCCACCGGCCGGCTGCCGTGGGCCGACGCGGTGGCGGCGGGCAAGGTCTCGGCGAGCGGCTCGCGTGCCGACCTGACCCGATGGCTCCCGCTCGCCTAGACCACGGCCATCGGGACGACCGGGACGGCGGTCGCGCTGGTGACGATGCGGGGCGCGTCGCCGCGCGGCGGGGACGCCAGGTACACGGCCACCGCGCCCGGGCCCTCGACCGTGAGGCGGTGCGTGTCGCCGGGGCGGGTGCTGACCGTGCCGCCCGCACGCACCACCCGCTCGTCCAGGCCGTCGCGGGACGCCCTGGTCTCCCGCAGCGCGCCCGACACGACCGCGACCGCGCCGTATCCGGCCTCGTGGGCGTGCAGGTCGCTGGCGGCGTCCGGGCCGAGTTTCACCAGCCAGGCGTCGTAGAGGAAGTTGCCGCGCAGTTCGACCGCGCCGCCGATCGGCAGGTCGGCCAGCAGAGCGGCGTCGACGACCATCGACTCGGCGCGCTCACGTAGCGCGGTCGGGGTCAGCGCGGAGGGTGCGAGCAGGTAAGGCTCGGGGTAATCCAGCATGACGAATCCGTCTCGAGGTAGAGCGCGGGAATGCTCACGGCGTCCGCAGCGGACTGCGCGCGAGCCGGACGAATCGTCAGCGACAACACTCGCCGCACTGACCGGTGATCACCGGTGACAGGGCGCAGGCGAAGGTCGTGGTCACGACGAAGAGTGAACCACACCGTCCCCACCTGCGCGCACCCGCTGGCGGCAGGCGTTCCGGAAAACAGGGCCTAGACTGGGCCCGTGCTCCGTGGTGACGGCAAACTGACGCACGAACTCGACCCCTCAGACACCGGCCCCCAAGACGCTTGCGGGGTTTTCGGCGTGTGGGCCCCCGGCGAAGACGTCGCCAAGCTCACGTATTACGGCCTGTACGCGCTCCAGCACCGGGGGCAGGAAGCCGCCGGAATCGCGGTGAGCGCCGGTACCGGTGTCGTGGTCTACAAAGAGCTGGGCCTGGTCTCCCAGGTCTTCGACGAGTCGACGCTGGCCAGCCTGCAGGGCCACCTCGCGATCGGGCACGCCCGTTACTCGACGACCGGTGGCTCGACCTGGGAGAACGCGCAGCCGACGCTGCGGTCGACCAGTGCCGGTACCTCGGTGGCGCTGGCCCACAACGGCAACCTGGTCAACACCGGTGAGCTCGCGCGGGCGGTCGCCTCGACCGGCATCGGCGCCCAGGGCCCGGTGAGCACGAACGACACTTCGCTGGTGACCTCGCTGCTCGCGTCCGATCCCGATCGGTCGCTCGAGCAGGCGGCGCTCGAGGTGCTCCCGACGCTGCGCGGCGCGTTCAGCTTCGTCTTCATGGACGAGCACACGCTGTACGCCGCGCGCGACGCGCAGGGCGTCCGGCCGCTGGTGCTGGGGCGGCTGGAGAGCGGCTGGGTGGTGGCCAGCGAGACCGCCGCGCTCGACATCGTCGGCGCGAGCCTGGTCCGCGAGGTCGAGCCCGGCGAGCTGATCGCGATCGACGAGGGCGGCCTGCGCTCCGAGCGGTTCGCGATGCCCGAGCCCAAGGGCTGCATCTTCGAGTACGTCTACCTGGCCCGGCCCGACACCACGATCTCCGGTCGCGGCGTGCACGCGACGCGCGTCGAGATCGGCCGGCGGCTGGCCGCGCAGAACCCGGTGGACGCAGATCTGGTGATCCCGGTGCCGGAGTCCGGCACCCCGGCCGCGGTCGGCTACGCCCAGGCCAGCGGCATTCCGTACGGCCTCGGTCTGGTCAAGAACTCCTACGTCGGCCGGACGTTCATCCAGCCGTCGCAGACGATCCGCCAGCTCGGTATCCGGCTGAAGCTCAACCCGCTGCGTGACGTCATCCGCGGCAAGCGGCTCGTGGTCGTCGACGACTCGATCGTCCGCGGCAACACGCAGCGAGCGCTGGTGCGGATGCTGCGTGAGGCCGGCGCGGTCGAGGTGCACGTGCGCATCTCGTCGCCGCCGGTGAAGTGGCCGTGTTTCTACGGCATCGACTTCGCGAGCAAGGCCGAGCTGATCGCCAACGGCCTCGACACCGAGGGCATCCGGGCCGCGATCGGCGCCGACTCGCTGAGCTACGTGTCGCTCGACGAGTTGGTGGCCGCCACCGAGCAACCGCGCAAGCGGCTGTGCATGGCGTGCTTCGACGGGAAGTACCCGATCCCGTTGCCCGCCGACGACATGATCGGTAAGCACGTGCTCGAGGGAATCGAGCGTGGAGTCGGTAAGCCATTGCCGTTGGTGGGTTCGCCAGGCGGCGCCGGCGCTCTCAGCCGGCCCTAACTTTCCTTACGGGGCCGAAAAACATGGAGGCAGAGTGAAGGACGTGGTGACGTCCGGAGCACCAACCCAGAGTGGTGCTCGAGTGACGCGTACGTCACGCGATGCCAAGGAGGAGGGCTCCTCCTACCGGGCGGCCGGGGTCGACATCGAGGCCGGCGACCGGGCCGTCGAGCTGATGCGCTCGAAGGTCAAGAAGACGTTCCGGCCCGAGGTGGTCGGCAACATCGGCGGGTTCGCCGGGTTGTTCGCGTTCGACACCGACAAGTACAAGAAGCCGGTGCTCGCGTCGTCGACCGACGGAGTGGGCACGAAGCTGGCCATCGCCCAGCAGATGGACATCCACGACACGGTCGGCGTCGACCTGGTCGCGATGGTCGTCGACGACCTGGTGGTGTGCGGGGCCGAGCCGCTGTTCCTGCAGGACTACGTCGCGATCGGCAAGGTCGTCCCGGAGAAGGTCGCGGACATCGTCGGCGGTATCGCCGACGGGTGCCGGTGGGCCGGGTGCGCGCTGCTCGGCGGCGAGACGGCCGAGCACCCGGGGCTGCTCGAACCGGGCGAGTACGACATCGCGGCGACCGGCATCGGCGTGGTGGACGCCGACTCGATCCTGGGGGTCGAGCGGATCAAGGCCGGTGACCAGATCATCGCGCTGGCCTCGTCCGGGCTGCACTCGAACGGGTACTCGCTGGTGCGGCACGCGCTGCTCGCCGGCGGCAAGATGCGCCTGGACCAGGAGATCCCGGAGCTCGGCAAGCAGCGGACGCTCGGCGAGGAGCTGCTGACGCCGACCACGATCTACGCCAAGGCCTGCCTCGAAGTGATCGGCGAGTGCGAGGTGCACGCGCTGGCACACATCACCGGTGGCGGGCTGCCCGGCAACGTCGTGCGGGTCATCGGCGAGGACGTCGACGTCGTGATCGACCGGGCCACCTGGCGTCCGCAGCCGATCTTCGACCTGATCGGTACCGTCGGCCGGGTCACCCGGGCCGAGATGGAGCGGACGTTCAACATGGGCGTCGGCATGGTCGTGGTGGTGCCGCCGTCAGACGTCGACCGCGCGGTCGCGTCGTTCTCGGCCAAGGGCGTCAACGCCTGGGTCACCGGCGAGATCGTCTCCGGCACGGGCACCGTGCGCCTGGTGGACGAGCATCCGGCCTAGCCGGTCAGGGCCGGTCCCATCAGCGCGGAAGCGATGGCGGCACAGATCGGGAGACCGGTCTCGTGTTCTATCCAGGCCCACTGGCCGTTGGGGTTGAGGTCGAGGAAGTACCAGTCGCCGGACGGCGTCACCGCGAAGTCGACAGCGGCGAACCGCAGGCCGAGCGTCTGGAGCATCCGGCACAGTGCCTCCCGTACCGCGGGAGGCACTGTGGCGACCGCGTACTCGATCGCGTCGTAGTCGCTCCGCCAGTCGATCCGCCCCGCCGCCGAGCGGGCCGTCAGTGACGCCGCGAAGAACTGGTCGTCGACGACCGTCAGCCGCACCTCGTACGCCTTCTCCAGGTGTTCCTGGAACAGGTGCGTGGTGAGCCGGATCGCCTCGTCGGACAGCTCGGCGGCCGACACCGGCGAGGTGTAGACGAACGCCGTACGCCCGTCCTGTTCGGCCGGCGACGAGAACGGTTTGTAGACGATCGGGCCGATCTCGTGGGCGAAGCGCCCGGCCGCGTCCGGATCGTTGGTGATCAGCGTGCGGGGAACCGCGAGGCCGGCCGATGCGGCCGTGGCCAGCTGCACCGGTTTGTATTCGGCGTAGCCGATCCGGCTGGGGTGGTTGAGCCAGTTCGGCACCGTCGCGAGCAATCCGCCGAGGCCGACACGGGCCTCGAGCTCGGACCACTGCCGGTCGGCCGCACTCATCGGCGGGAACACGAACGACGACGGACGCCGGTAGTAGGCACCGCAGACGTCTTCCAGACGCACCGAGCGGGACGGCGAGCGTAGTTCCGTGTGCCAGGAGTCGCCGAGCGACGCGGTGACGGTGAGACTCAGCGGGAACGCCGCGGTGTCGACCCGGAAAACCTCGGCGCCGCGCTCGTGCAGGGCGGTCACGACCAGGTCAGCGGTCGGATCGAGCTGTTCGGTGAGAACGAGCACGGTGCGGGGCACGAGTCAGGACGACTTGTCGTGTATTTCGTCCTCGCGCGGGATCTGGCCCGTGGTTCGCAGCGTGAGACCCATCGAGTGGTCGATGAGCGGCGTCCAGCCCGCACCGTCGCGCGCGAGCGCGATCTGGGCGTCGTCGTCGTAGGCGATCGCGTCCAGCGGCAACTCGACGCCGTGCTCCGGCAACGTCGCGAACCGCAGCCCGAACGGCCGGGCGGCACCCTCGGCCGGACGCTCGTCCGGATCGTGACCGGTCTTGACGCCGTCGCTGCCCAGCGGTTCGCCGGATCGCAACGCCGCCATCATGGCCCGGCCGAGCGGCAGCTGATCGCTGATCGGAAATACCGTCGCGTAAGCCGCGTGCTGGCTGGTCAACACCGTGTCCTCCAGGGATTCCGCGCACCGTCTGGGCCACTGATCAGCATCCCAGAACTGGGTGGGCAGGCTCCCGGAGATCCCGCATCCATTGACTGCGGGGTGATTCGTCCCACCCCGCCAGCCCCTGCTGCGTGAGCTTGCTCCCGCAGACCTCGACACTCACCGCTCCCACTAGCCCGGCACGAAACACCGCGCCGGAAGGTGCCGGCGCGGCAACTGGTACCAGACAGGACGACGTGACCGGACGCTGTACGGCTAACGCCTCGGCGCCCAGTCGTCTTCGTCGTATTGACCCGAGTACTCGTCTTCGTACTCGTCGTCGTCGTCGTCCGTGGAGGCGGAACTAGGGGAGCTTGAAAGCTCCCGCTGGAGAGCGTCGAGGTCGGTGTTAGGAGAGCTATATTTCAGCTCACGCGCGACCTTCGTCTGCTTTGCCTTAGCACGGCCGCGCCCCATTGGCTCGACCCCCTCGCACAGGTGTATCGGGGCGTCATGCGAGAGGCCCCGGATGATGGCATGTCTCGTAGTGACACCGTACCGTCCCCACCCAACGTTCGGCACCTCGCGGGTTGGGCCGATCGTCTCTCGGGGGACGGTTGAGGACGATAGCCGCACCTGGAGGTGCGGCGGCGTTCTCGTGCAGCGTTCTGCAGGGCGATTTTACGTGACGCGCATCACATGCCGTTCGCCGGGATCAGCCGTTGGCGGACGAAGTGGTCGGCCCGGTGGTGACGCCGATCAGACCGGCCGGTAGAAAACGCCGATCACTCGGCCCCTCTCGCAGTGGTACGGAAAGACGATCAGACCTCCGCCGATTCGTCAGCTACACCCGGCAAAGGGACGGTCGCCTAAAGAAGGCGGATGGTTGGGCTAGTCGGGACAGACCGCCACGACCGACAACATGGCGGTATCCGTATTGGCCGAACGGTTGAGATGCGGTGAAACCGTCGTCGAAAGGGGGCCTACCTGCGGATACAGTCGCCCTACCAACCTTTCGGACTACCGTCAGTAAACGGCTGGTATGCGCACGGTTCCCTTATTAGGCCGGATCGGTACGTAGGATCATCCTTTCGGCCCATGTCGGGCAAGGCGGACACCCGGGAGCATGGAGGGCAATGCGGCGCCCTCCCCGTCGCATACCCCTCTGAAGGAGATTTCCATGGCTACCCGTACCCCCGAATCGGAGCCCCTGCTCACGCCGGCCGAGGTCGCGACGATGTTCCGCGTCGACCCGAAGACCGTCACCCGGTGGGCGAAGGCCGGCAAGCTCAGCGCGATCCGGACGCTCGGCGGCCACCGCCGGTACCGGGAGTCAGAGGTCCGGGCCCTTCTCGCCGGCATCCCGCAGCAGCGGACCGGCGACTGAGCGAAAAGCTCAGCTACACGCTTCCGGTGCGCGAGACCAGCTGCCCCTACAGCATTCCGGTCTCGACACTCATCGGTTCGAGCGCGGCCTACGACGTTTCGTCGTAGGCCGCGCTTTCGTTTGTCACCTGTGCGCGAGGCTATAGTCCCAGCACGGAACGCCCGCGCCCGAGCGGCGGCGGAAGGACAGCGGAGGTCGCGCAGTGGGCAGCCTCGGGCCTGACGGGCCGGCCGGGCCCGGACCCTTGGCTCCGGACGGCGACTATCTCGCGCTCCTGGGTCTGGATCGGAGCGCCGATCCGGCCACGATCCGCCAGCGCATCACCGCCGAACGTCGCAAATGGCGTCGCCGCACGACCGCACCCGACATCAACGCCCGCCAGGAAGCCGAGCGCTGGATGGCCGCGCTCGACCTGGCCGAACGAACGCTGCTCGGGGGTGAGAGTCCCCGCCGGGTGCCACCGCCCGACGACCCCGACGCCAATACCGGCGCTCCGCACGCGTCCGCGGCCACCGAGCCGCCGGAGACGCCGCCGGCCGGAGATCAGCCGGGACCCCCGCCGGTCGCCCCGGCCGCCCGCGAGTGGCTGGTCCGGGCGGTCGAGCAGCTCAAGAGCGGTCAGTCCGACCTGGCGATCTTCACCGCCCGCCGCGCGGTGGACGAAGACCCGCAGAACGCCTACGCCTGGTCGGTGCTGGCCGACGCGGCCGCCCGGTCGGACGACACCGAGACCGCCCAGTCGGCGATCGAGCGGGCGCTCGCCCTCGAACCCGATTCCGCACACCTGCACGCCGAACGGGGCTGGATCCTCGACCGCGGAGGACGCCCGGAGCGCGCGGTGGCCGCCTACCGCACCGCCGCCGAACTCGACCCCGAGCGCATCGACTACCGGGTCCGCATCGTCACCGCGCTGCTCCGGGCCGGCCGCGTCGACGAGGCCGTCCGCGAGGGCGAGGACGCCTACCGCACCCGTCCCGACGACGGCGACGTCCGCACCGCGCTCGGCACCGCGCTGGCCGAACGAGCGGTGGCCGCGCAGCACGAGCTCGAGGACGGCCGCCTGGTCATTTCCAGCGAGGCCCAGGCCAGCTACGTGTACGCGCTGGCCAGCCGGGGCATCTCGATCCGCCCCGCCGACCCGGCGGTGAGGGAGGACCTCGAGCAGCAGCGCGAGTACTCCCGCCGGGCCCGGCGCCGGAAGTTCTCCCCGAACGCGTTCCGCCGCAACTGGCGGTGGCCGGTCGGGATCGGCCTGCTGGCGGTGTCGGGCTGCTGCTGCGCCCCGAACATCTGGCGGGCGAGTCAGAGCGGAGACATCGTCCAGCAGTCGTTCGCTGTCGGGCTCCTGATCGTCGTACTGACGTTCCTCGGTGCACTCCTGTACACCTGCTACGAACCGGTCTACAGACGCAACGCCGCGCTGATCGCCCGGACGGTGCCACGGCGGGTCGGCCGTGGCCCCGGTGACCGGAGCGATGGCAAGGCCCCGGCCGACGGCAAGGGCTCTTTCCGCCCGGAGGCGGGCGACGAGGGCCCCGCACCGGCCGGGGAGGAGCGCAGCAAAGGCCGCCGCGTCCTGCGGTGGCCGGGTCGCGGTGGAGGGGCAACGTCGTGAACGCGATCGGCATCGACCTGGGCACGACGTTCTCCGCGGCGGCCGCCGTGGCCGAGAACGGCGAGCCGTACATCCTGCGCAACCGCGAGGGACACTCCACGACCCCGTCGGTCGTCTGCTTCCGCGACAACAAGCCGGTCGTCGGACTGGCCGCCCGCCGGTCGGTGACCGCGGCTCCGGCCGACTGCGTCGAGTTCGTGAAGCGGCACATGGGTGATCCCACCTGGCGGTTCCCGACCACGACCGGCGAGGAGTACAGCGCCGAGCAGATCAGCGCGATGATCCTCAAGCGCGTGGCCGAGGACGCGGCGACCGCGCTCGGCGCCCCGGCGTCCGAGGCCGTGATCACGGTGCCCGCGTACTTCGACGACGCCCGCCGCAAGGCCACCGCCGACGCCGGTGAGATCGCCGGGCTCGACGTCCTGCGGGTCCTGAACGAGCCGACCGCCGCGGCGCTGGCGTTCGGCTACAACGCCGACCGCGAGGAGACGCTGCTCGTCTACGACCTCGGCGGCGGCACGTTCGACTGCACGGTCATGCGGATGGGCTACGGCCGGTTCGACGTCCTGGCCACCGCCGGTGACCGCAACCTGGGCGGGTTCGACTTCGACAACGCGCTGATGATCCACGTCGCCGAGCTGCTGCAGAAGGCCACCGGCCTCTGGCTGCTCGCGCCCGGCCTGGACGACGGCGAGACCGAGGCGATCCTGCGCGAGCACTGTGAGCAGGCCAAACGGCAGCTCTCGACGCTGCCGGAGGCGAAGATCGCGATGGACGTCGACGGCGGCGAGCACGTCGTCACGGTCACTCGCCCGACGTTCGAGGCGCTCACCCGGCCGCTCCTGCGCCGCACAGAGGAGATCGTCCAGGAGGTCATGGAGGAGGCCGCGGTCGGTTTCGGCCGGCTGGGGAGCGTCCTCATGGTGGGTGGGTCGACCCGCATGCCGATGGTGACCGCCATGGTCGAGAAGGTGACCGGCGTCCGCGCCGACCGTTCGGTCCATCCGGACGAGGCGGTCGCACTCGGCGCCGCGGTCCTGGCGGACGTGCTGGCGAACGCGCGCCGCAAGCCCGACAGCCGTCCACGCCGGACCGTGAGTGTGAACGACGTCACGTCGCAGGGTGTCGGTGTGGTCGCGAGAGCCCGTAACAGCGGTGAGCAGGTCAACTCGATCGTGATCCCGCGCAACACCCCGATCCCGTGCCAGGGCCGCCGCCGGTTCCGGACCCTCGCCGAGAACCAGCGCGAGGTGTTACTGGTGGTCACCGAAGGGGACGACCAGGATCTCCGGTTCGCGACCGTGGTCGGCTCGGCCCGGCTGGCGATTCCGCAGAAGACCGGTGCGGTCGAGTTCGACATTGTGATTTCGTACGACGCAGACGGCATCATTCACGTGTCGCTCACCGAACCGGACGATGGGCGGCAGATCGCCGAGTTCGACATCGACCGTCAGGCCAATCTGGACGCAGCGGACATCCACCGCATGCGCGCGGCCCTCCGGAGCCTCGAGGTCGGATGATGCGATTGGATAGGCCGGGCACAGGGTTGGGCCGCCGCTGCAGCGGCTACCCTGTTTACTGGTGGTTTGCACAAAGACACTGCAAGTGAGGAACGAGGCCGGTGTCAACGCAGTCGAGACTCGTCCAGTTGCGACAGCAGCTCTCCATGCTGTCCGACAAGTCCGAGAAGATGGCCACAGCCCTCCTCGCGCAGAAACAGAGCTTCAACCAAGCCATCTCCGCGGTACAGGGGACGATCGGCGGCTCGGCGCGGAAAACCGATCAGAACATGGTGGCCGCCCTGCAGGCCGCCGAGAAAAAGCTGGACGAGGCGGCGCAGGCGCTCAAGCACGCGGCCTCGGAGGGCAAGAAGTTCGCAGGCACCCTGTAGGACCCCCGTGATTATGTGGGTAACCCGGAGTCCGTAAATCGCGAGCGGTGTGGCAGGTGAGGAGACGACGCGTCGGATGATGCCTCCACGCACGAATCAGCCCGGTGGCAACCCGGGCGGTCCGGGCACTCGCCGGGCCGGTGGACGCTGGTCCCGCGCGCGCCGCCCGACCGACGACGACCACCGTCAGGAACGGCTCCGCGACGACTCGCCGCTCGGCGCGGGTGACCACGACGGCGACCCGCTGCCCGACGAGGAACGTCAGATCCGCACCACGTTCCTGCGCCTGCGCGGCACCGCCGACGCGATCCTCGCCGCCGCCGACGCCGGGCGCAGCGCCGCCACCGGTGCCTACGACATCGCCGAGCGGGACGCCGCCCGGCGCACCCACCGCGCGGTCGAGCGGGCCGGCGCGGAGGCCGACGACGCCTACGAGCGCGCCCGCGACATCCTCGGTGACCGCGCCCGCCGGATCGCGCCGTTCGCGGCGTCCGCCGACTGGACCGACCCGGGCTGGCGCTCGGACGACTGGCTCGGCGGCGGCCCGGCCCGGTACATCCGGCTCGGTTCGCTCTCGGTGCCCGGCGCCGGCCCGCGCACCGGCAACGCCAATCCCGACTCGCTTCCGGCGCTCATCCCGCTGCTCGACGCGGCCTCGCTCGGGCTGATCGCCGAGGGCGACGACCGGGAGTGGCCGATCGGCACGATCCGCTCGCTGCTGCTGCGGGCGCTGGCCACCGCACCGCCCGGGCGGCTGGAGATCGTCACCTACGATCCGCGGATCCGGGGCGTCACGAGCCCGTTCGCGGCACTGCGCAAGGCCGGCAACGACTTGCTCGCCGATCCGCTGGCCACGCCGGCCGAGCTGATCAAGCGGCTGATCCAGTTGCGTGCCGCGGTGATGCGCGTCGCCGAGCTGGCCGGTGCGCACGACGTCCCCGACCTGGCCGAGCTGACCAAGGCGACCGGTGTGCAGCCCGAGCCGTACCGGCTGCTCGTCGTCTGCGACTACCCGTACGGCATCGACGCCGACGCGCAGACCGAGCTGATCCGGCTGGCCGAGGGCGGCCCGCGCCGGGGCGTCTCGCTGCTCGTCCACCACGATCCGCGGGCCCAGACCGACGACAACGTCAACCCGAACGATCTGCTCAAGCACCTCAATCTGGCCCGTGGCCGGAACTCCGCGATCACCGTGAGCGCGTTGCCCGCGGTCACGGTCCGGCCCGATCTGCCGCCGAGCAGGCAGCTGATCGAGAGCGTGTCGGCGAAGGTGGCCGAGGGCGCCCGGCGCGGCGCGGCCCCGGTCGTCGATTTCGCGGCGCTGCTGCCGGGCCCGGCCGGCGTCTGGTCGGAAAGCGCGGTCAAGGGCATGACGGCCAAGATCGGCCGGGCCGGCCTGGACGTCGTCGAGCTGGAGTTGCGTGGCTCCGACCCGTCGCTGCCGAACGTGCTGATCGGCGGGGCGTCGGGGCAGGGCAAGTCGAACCTGCTGCTGGTGCTGCTGCACTCGATCGCGGCCTCGTACTCGCCGGACGAGGTCGCGATGTACCTGCTCGACTTCAAGGACGGCCTGGAGTTCGACCGGCTCGGCCCGCGTCCGGGGCGTCCGTGGCACCTGCCGCACGCCCGGGTGCTGGGCCTGGAGGGCGACCGCGCGTTCGGGCTGGCCGTGCTGCGTTACCTCGACGGGGAGTTCCGCCGCCGGGCCGAGCAGTTCCGGCTGGCCGGTGCGAACGACCTCGCCGGGTACCGCACGCTGCGCCCGAACGAGACCGTTCCGCGGCTGCTGCTGGTGATCGACGAATTCCAGGTGCTGGTCGCCGAGGACGACGACATCGCCAGGGCGTCGATCGTCATCCTCGAGACGCTGGCCCGCCGGGGCCGTGCGGTCGGCGTCCACCTCGTTCTGGCCTCGCAGACGTTGAGCGGCATCGAGACGCTGGTGACCAAGGAACGGTCGATCTTCGGCCAGTTCCCCTGGCGGGTGTCGCTCAAGACCGAGGCCAGCGAGTCCGAGGCGGTGCTCGGACGGCAGAACACCGAGGCCGCCCAGCTGCGGTTCCGCGGCGAGATCGTGCTCAACCGCGAGTACGGCGACCCCACGCACAACCGCCGGGGCGTGGTCGCCTACGCCGACGAGGAGCTGCTGGACGACCTGCGCCACGACCTCTGGGAGCGGGCCGGGCGTCCGATGGCACCGCGGGTGTTCTACGCGGCCCGCCCGTCCGACCCGAACCTGCTCACCGGTGCGCTCCAGCGTGTCCTCACCGACGCGCCGCCGGGCGACGACACGAAGTTCGCCCTGCTCGGCCTGCCGGTCGACGTCGATCCGGCTCCGGTCGCGTTCGGACTCACCGCCGACCCCGGCCGGACGCTGGCGATCGTCGGCGACGGCCGGGACGACGCGTTCGGCACGCTCGGGGCCGTCGTCTGGTCGCTGGCCGCGCAGCACGTCCGCGGCGGGGCCGAGTTCGTGCTGCTGGACGCCGTCGGCGGCGACACGGGTTCGCCGGAGACCGAGCTCCTCGACGAGGCCGCCGGCGCGTACGACCACAAGGTCCACCGGCAGACCGGCAGCGGGGTCGGGCGCGGGCTCTCCGAACTCGCCGAGATCGTCGAGGAGCGCATCAAGGCCAGCGGGAAGCACGCCGATCTGAGCGCCGAGCGGCGTCCGATCTACGTGCTCGGGATCGGGCTGCACCGGGCCGCGCGACTCGACCACTACGACGACACCGGGGTCGCGCCGACCGACGCGCTCCGCACGCTGGTGCGCGAAGGCCCGCTGGTCGACGTCCATCTGATCGGGTGGTGGAACAGCCTGCGGGTGTTCACCGAGCACGTCGGCTACGAATTCACGTCGCTGGTCGGCGGTTACGTGTTCCTGCGGGCGCCGGAGGCCGACGTCCAAGGCGTGCTGGGGCCGTATCTGCGGTACGCACCGCAGCCGCACCGGGGTCTGTTCTGCGACCTCTCGCACGGCGGCCGCCCGGTGCCGGTGGTGCCTTTTGCCCTGCCCTCATGATGCGTAGCCCGAACGGAGGGGGACGATGAGCCAGCACCCGTCGCCGGATCCGGAGTGGATCGACTACCTGGAGGCGGTCAACGGCCTGGCCGGGCTGCCGAACCTGGTCGACGAACGGCGCCGCATCGCGAAATCGGACGAAGAGGCGTCGATCGCCCGGGCGACGAGCGCGCGCGAGCTGGCGCTGAACCGGTGCGACGAGTGGCAGACCTATGCGAAGCGGACGCTCGCGAACTCGGAGGCGCGCCTGGTCGCGGCGCACATCCTGGTGCCGGACGCGTCCGCGGCGCCGACGATCTCGTACGACGCACCGGATCCGCTGATCGAGGGGCTCGGCGAACTCGACAAGAAGCTGGCGACCGAGGTGGCAGGCCTGAACGAGGCTCGTCGCGCCGGCCGTGCCCGCGCGATGGAACGCGCCGCCGAGGCCGCCCGCAAGGCCGCCCTCCGCCGGGAACTGATCCGCATCGGAGGCTTGATCGCACTGATCATTCTCGGCGCGCTCCTACTGCGAGTGATCTTCTGACCGGGGCGTGGCGGGCTCCGGGGTTGGTGGGGCGCGTGGGAAGATCGGGTGATGCCGCGCCCCCGATTCCACGCGGATCTGCACATCCACTCGAAGTACAGCCGGGCCTGTAGCCGGGACTGCGACCTCGAACATCTCACCTGGTACGCCAAGCGCAAGGGCCTGACCCTCGTCGGCACCGGTGACTTCACCCATCCGGCCTGGAACGCCCACCTGCACGAGACGCTGGTCGAGGCCGAACCCGGGCTCTACCGCCTCAACGACGACCTCGCGAGATCGGTCGATCGCACGCTCCCGGGCATCGTCGCGGCCAGCACGGTCCGGTTCATGCTCAGCGTCGAGATCTCGACCATCTACAAGCGAGACGACCAGACCCGTAAGGTCCACCACCTCGTCTACTTGCCCGATCTCGAGGCGGTAGGCCGTTTCAACACCCGGCTGGCCCGGATCGGCAACATCGCCTCCGACGGCCGCCCGATCCTCGGACTGGACTCGCGCGACCTACTGGAGATCACGCTGGAGGCCAGTCCGGACGGTTACCTCGTCCCGGCGCACATCTGGACACCCTGGTTCGCGGCGCTCGGTTCCAAGTCGGGCTTCGACGCGATCGCCGACTGTTACGCCGACCTGGCCGACCACGTCTTCGCGGTGGAAACGGGCCTGAGTTCGGACCCGTCGATGAACTGGCGGGTGTCGTCGCTCGACCGGTACACGCTGGTCAGCAACTCCGACGCGCATTCGCCACCGGCACTGGCCCGCGAGGCGCACAGTTACGACTGCGAACTCGACTACTTCTCGGTGCGCGACGCGCTGCGCACGGGTGAGGGGTACGCCGGCTCGATCGAGTTCTTCCCCGAGGAGGGCAAGTACCACGCCGACGGTCACCGGGCCTGCGAGGTGAGCTGGCAACCGGCCGAGACGATCGCGGCCGGCGGGAAGTGCGAGGTCTGCGGCAAGCCGGTCACGGTCGGGGTGCTCTCCCGGGTCGAGGCACTGGCCGATCGTCCGGACGGGGAGCGTCCGCCCGGGGCGGCGAACTTCCGCAACCTCGTTCCGCTGCCGGAGGTCGTCGGCGAGATCCACTCGGTCGGCCCGCGCAGCAAGACCGTGGCCCGCGAGGTCGACAGCCTGGTCGCCGCGCTCGGCCCGGAGCTCGACATCCTGACCGAGGTCCCGGCCGACCAGATCGCCGCGGTCGGCGGCGAGCTGCTCGGCGAGGCGATCGGCCGCCTCCGTCGCGGTGACGTGATCCGTCAGCCGGGCTACGACGGCGAGTACGGCGTGATCCGGCTCTTCGAGCCGTCCGAGCTCCGGCGTTCGGCCGGCACGTCCGCGCTCTTCGATCTGCCGGAACAGGAGATTTACGCCGATCGGCGAACCACCGTGGGTGGGGTGTCCGCCCGGGTGGGCGCGGACAGCGGGAAGGCCGCCGTCGCACCGGGGCGGCGCCGCTCCGGCTCGGCCGCCGGGCGCACGGCCGATCCGGCGGCGCTGATCGAGACGGTCGGGATTCCGGCTCCTCGCGGGCTGGCCACCGCCCCGGACGGGAACACCGACGTGGTCGGGAACGCTGCCGGCCGGGGCGCCGGGCCCGCCACGGCACGGGGCGAGCAGGATGCTGCGGGGCCGGCCACGCACGGCGGGGCCTCGTACGGCGGGCCACCGGACGACTCCGCGGACGAGCCGGCGGCGGGCGACCGGGCCGGCGTAGACATCGCTCTTCCACTGCAGATCCCCGACCGAGGGGTGCTGGAGGGACTCGATCCGGAGCAGCGGGCGGCGGCGGGCGCGGCCGACGGGCCGCTGCTGGTCGTGGCCGGGCCGGGCACCGGGAAGACGCGGACGCTGACGCATCGGGTCGCGTACCTGGTGGCGGAACGCGGGGTGCCGGCGGAGGCGTGCCTGGCGATCACGTTCACGCGGCGGGCCGCGGGGGAGCTCTCCTCGCGGCTGACGGAGCTGCTGCCGTCCGGGGCGGGTTCGCCGTTCGTGGCGACGTTCCACGCGCTGGCACTGGCGATCTGCCGCGAGCAGTTCGTCGCGCTGGGGTTCGACGCGCCGCCGTCGGTCGCGGACGACGCGGACCAGGCGGCGGTGCTGGCCGAGCTCGACGTGCCGAGCGGTAAGCCGGTGCCCGACGAACTGCGGGAGGGGTACCACAAGCGGCTGCGCGAGCGCGGGTTGCTGGAGCTGGACGAACTCGTGCCGTCGGCGGTCTCGGTGCTCGCCGACGCCGGGCTCAGGGAGGCGTACCGGGCGCGCTGGACGCACGTGCTGGTGGACGAATACCAGGACGTGGACGCGTCGCAGTACGCGCTGTTGAGCGCGTTGGTGCCGCCGGGCGGGAACCTGTTCGCGATCGGGGATCCGGACCAGTCGATCTACTCGTTCCGGGGCGCGGACGTGGGGTTCTTCCTGCGGTTCTCGGCGGATTTCGTCGGGGCGGCGACGGTCACGCTGACGCGGAACTACCGGTCGGCGCCGCCGATCGTGGCGGCGGCGGTGCAGGTCGTACGGCCGGAGACGCTGGTGCCGGGGCGGGGGCTCTCGGCCGAGCGGCGTGATCTGGGGGCGGCGCGGATCGTGGTGCACTCGGTCGCCTCCGACGTCGAAGAGGCCGGGTGGGTCGCGGCGACGATCGACGGGCTGGTCGGCGGGGCGTCGTTCCATTCGCTGGATTCGGGCCGGGTGGACGGCAACTCGGAGGTCGAGGAGCACTACGGGTTCGCGGATGTCGCGGTGTTGTACCGGACCGACGCGCAGTCGCGGGCGTTGCAGACCGCGTTCACGTCGGCAGGGTTGCCGTTCCAGAAGCGGGGGATCGACCGGCTGGCGTCCCGGCCGGGGGTCGGCGTGGCGCTGCAGGAGATGACGCGGTTGCCCGGATCCGTGGCGGCTCGTCTGCGAGCGGCCGGGGCGGTGCTGGCGGCGCGGGCGGCGGCGCCGGATCTGTTCGCCGCGGATTCGGGGCTGCGGGCGACCGACGTGTGGGCGGCGACGGAGTTGCTGCGGCCGTTGGCGGCCTCGTGCGGCGACGACCTGGACGAGTTCCTGGCCCAGGTGGCGACCGGAGCCGAGGTGGACGCGCTGGATCCGCGCGCGGACGCGGTGTCGATGCTGACGCTGCACGCGGCCAAGGGACTGGAGTATCCGGTCGTGTTCCTGGTCGGAGCGGTGGACGGCGTGCTGCCGATGCGGTTCGGCGGTCCGGCCGATCCGGCGCAGGAGGCCGAGGAACGCCGGCTGTTCTTCGTCGGGGTCACGAGGGCGCAGCGGCGGCTGTTCGTGTCGGCGCCGAGAGGGGTGTCGCGCCGGGGGCGGACGTCACCGGCCGAGCTCACGCCGTTCCTGACCCCGGTGGACGAAGGGCTCCTGGACCGTACCGGCGCGGTCGGGTCCCCGCGGCGCCCGGCCGCCCGCCAGATGCGCCTGATCTGACGCGGGCGCAGTCGGTTACCAGGAGGGCCCGTGGAGGCGGTTCTCGTTACGGGGCGTAGCCGGGCGCGACGCTGAGATCTCGATCGGGCGCATTTCGGGCTGAGCGCTGGTGGCCGGGGCCGGTGGGTGGCCTATCCTCGACGCGATGAGCGTGTCGACTGAAGCCGGGGCCCCGACGTGGGTCGTCATCGACGCCGAAACCACCGGGCTGAGCCCGAAGGAACACCGGATCGTCGAACTCGCGGTCGTGGTGCTCGACGAGCGGGGCAACTCGATGGGCGAAGCGGCCACGCTGGTGAACCCCGGCATGGACGTCGGCCCCGCGGACGGCCACGGCATCCGTAACGAAGACGTGCTCGACGCGCCGCAGTTCGAGGAGTTGGCCGGCTGGCTGGTCGAGTGGCTGCGCGGCAAGGTGCTCGTGGGGCACAACCTGCTGTTCACCTCGGCCTTCCTGGACGAGGAATTCCGCCGCGCCGGGTTCGAGATGCCGCACGTCCCGGCGATCTGCACGATGACCAACGCGCCCCGCTACCTGCCCTCGCTGCCCGGGCGCACGCTGGAACAGTGCTGCGCCGCGGCCGGCATCCCGCTGGACGGCCCGCGGTCGGCGATGACGCACGCCCGCGCCGCCGGCGCCCTGTTCGGGACGTTCCTGGCCCAGCGTCCGACGTTGCCGTCGCCGTGGGTGCAGTACATCGAGCGGGCCCGTCGGATGTCGTGGCCGCGGGTTCCGATGGTCGACTTCCAGATGTCGCCCCGCTCCGAGGAAGAAGACTGGGAGGCCGCCGACCCGGAGCAGACCGCGATCGTCAGCCCCGAGATGGCGAAGATGGCGGCGGCTTTCGCCGGGATGTCGTCCGGGGCCGCGCCGACCCCGGTGGCCGAGGCGCCGGCCGTCGACAGCGAGTTCGTCGCCGAGGTCGTCGAGGACGCACCGCGGTCGCCGGAGGAGTCCGGGCCGGTCAGCGCCTACCTCGGCGCGCTCGACAACGCGGTGTCCGACCGGGTGCTCTCGTTCACCGAGGCGATCCACCTCAAGGATCTGGCCGGCGCGCTGGCGATCTTCGAGGCCGAGCAGAGCGACGCGCACCGGCAGTACGTCCGGACGCTCGCCGCGACGGCGTGGGCCGACCGGCAGGTGACCGACGAGGAGCGCGCCGACCTGGTGGCGGTGGGCAAGCTGCTGGACCTGTCCCCGACCGAGGTCGACGGGCTGATCGAGGAGACGAACCCGGACGCGGAGGAGGGCTCGGCCCCGGCGATGGCGGCCAGCCCCCAGTACGAGGCCGGGTGGTACCCGGATCCGTACGGTCAGCCGGGTTTGCGGTGGTACGACGGAAAGACCTGGACGCACCACACACACGCGAGTTAGACGTCCCGGCGCTCGGGGCCGAGCTCCTGGGGTCATTGCTCCCAGGGCCTGTCGATCGCTGACGCACTGTGTTCCGATCAATACATCGTGTTGATCGGAAGGCGGATCGGATGGACTACGAACGGGAGGCGGCCGCGCTGTACGCGTTGCCGCCGGGCCAGTTCACGACCGCCCGCGACGTCCGGATCGCGGAGCTGCGGGGTGAGAACCAGGCCGCGCTGGCCGGGCGGCTCAAGCTCTTACGCCGGCCGACGATGGCCGCATGGTGCGTGAACCTCCTGGTGGGTTCACACCGGGACGACCTGGTGGCGCTGACGGCCCTCGGCGCGCGGCTGGCCGACGCACAGCGGCGGGCTGATCTCGGCGCGATCCGGACGCTCTCGGCCGAGCGGAGGCAGCGGATAGCGACGCTGGTCGAGGCGGCCGGGCGGCTGGTGGCGCAGTCGCATCCGCGGTGGGGTGCGCAAGGGCCGCTCGAGTCGTCGGTGATCGTCGATCTGGAGTCGACGTTGAACGCAGCGGTGGCCGACGCGGCGGTGGCTCAGCGGGTGCTGTCGGGCCGGCTGGTCCGGGCCGAGTCGTACGCCGGGTTCGGGCCACTTCCGGAGAGCTCCCTCACGGAGGGGGCGCGCCGGGTGGCGTCCGGAGCGGGCGAGCCGGAGGCGGCCGCGGACTCGTTGGCCGGGGGCTCGTTGGCGAAGAGCGCTATGGCGGAGAGCGCTTTGGCGGAGAGCGCGCTGGCGGACCAGGAGGCGGTGGCGGCACGCTGCGAGCGGGATGCCGCGAGGCGCGGACGCGACGTGGCGCGGCACGCGCGCGACGAGGCCGCCGCGGTGCTCGCCGAGGCGACCCGGCGGCTGGCCGAGGCCGACCGTGGCTTCGAGGTGGCCGAACGGGCGCTGCTGACCGCCGAGGACCGGCAACGGCGCGCGACCGCTCGTCTCCGGGGGAGTTAGCATCTTGGGGGCGTCAGGGGCGGGTTCCGGGTTACCGGGCTGGCGGGGCAGGCGGGCTGGCGGGGCAGCGGGGCAGCGGGGCTGGCGGGCTAGCGGGGCAGGCGGACCGTGCGGCCGTAGAAGGACTCGATCTGCTGCACGATCGAGGTGAACTGGTCGAGGTCGACCGGTTTCGTCACGAACGCGTTCGCGTGGAGCTGGTAGCTGCGCAGGACGTCTTCGTCGAGCGCCGACGTCGTGAGCACGACGACCGGGATCGAGCGCAGAGCATCGTCACCCTTGACCGCCGCGAGCACCTCACGCCCGTCCATCCGGGGCATGTTCAGGTCGAGCAGGATCAGCTGCGGGCGCGGTGCTTCTGCGTGCGGCTCCTCGTTGCGCAGGAACGCCAGCGCCTCGACGCCGTCGGACACGACGTGCAGGCGGCTCGGGACGTCGTTGGCTTCCAGGGCCTCCTCGATCATCAGCACGTCACCGGCATCGTCCTCGACGACCAAGACCTCGAGTGGCGGTGTGGGCATTTCCTACTCTCCGGTTCCGGCGGTTCGTCGGCGCACTTTACCGCTCATTGCGGAGCCGTCGGTGCCAGAGATCGGCCTGCGCTGCCCGCGAACGGCACGTCGACCGACGGGGCCTCGAGCGTCGCGGCCGACGGGTGCTGCCAGAGCCCGCGCGCCCGCAGCAGAGGGAGTACGCCCTCCCCGAACCAGTACGCCTCCTCCAGGTGCGGGTATCCGGACAGCACGAACTCCGAGAGCCCGAGTTCGCTCAGCTCGACGATCCGGTCGGCGACCTCGGCGTGGCTGCCCACCAGCGCGGTACCGGCGCCGCCGCGCACCAGTCCGACCCCGGCCCAGAGATTCGGAGAGATCTCCAGGTCGCGCAGGCCCGTCTTGGCGCGGCCGTGATCGTGCAGCTCGGCCATCCGGCGCTGCCCCTCGGACTCGCTGTGCGCCAGCCCGTCCTGCACCCGGGCGATCGTGGCCGGGTCGAGAGCCCCGAGCAGGCGCTCGGCCTCGGCCCAGGCCGCTTCGGACGTGTCGCGGCTGATCACGTGCAGCCGGATGCCGTACCGCAGCGTCCGGTTGCGCTTCTGACTGAGGCCCTTGATCCAGTCAATCTTGGCTTTCACTTGTTCGGGCTTCTCGCCCCAGGTCAGGTAGACGTCCGCGTGCTTCGCGGCCACGTCACCCGCGGCCGGGGACGACCCCCCGAAGTAGACGTCGGGGATCGGGTCGGGGACGCGGCTCAGCATCGCGTCCTCCACCCGGAGGTGCCGGCCGTCGAGCGTGACGCTCTCACCGCGCCAGAGCCGCGTGACGACCTCGAGGAATTCGTCCGTCCGCCGGTAGCGGCCGTCCTTGTCGAGGAAGTCCCCGAACGCCCGTTGCTCCTTGCTCTCCCCACCGGTGACGACGTTGAGCAGCAGCCGGTTGTTCGAATGCCGCTGGAACGTCGACGCCATCTGGGCCGCGAGCGTGGGGGAGAGCATGCCGGGCCGGAACGCGACCAGGAACTTCAGCCGCTCGGACGCCTGGGCCAGCATCGCGGTGGTGAGCCAGGCATCGTCGCACCAGACGCCGGTCGGGGTGAGCGCGCCGACGAAGCCGAGCTGCTCGGCGGCGCGGGTGATCTGGGTCAGATAGCCGAGCGAGGCCGGACGGTCGCCGGCCGCCTGGCCGAGGTCGACGCCGTGGCCGCCCGCGACGAGATTGCGGCTGTCGCCCATCGTCGGCAGGAACCAGTGAAAGGTCAGGCTCATGCGTTTAACCCTATCGGGCAAGTAGGAGAGCCGTTTCGATCTCGTCGAGGACGGAGCGCCAGTGCTCGCGCTGGATTTCGCGCTCGGTCGCGTCGGCCAGACGCTCCTGGTGGAAGCGGATGCTGGTGCCGTTCGCCGCCGGGCGGACGACGATCTGCACGGTGCTGTCGTGGGGCCAGGAGTCGGGCTGCCAGGTGACGCGCAGCCGGTCGCCGGGGCGGAAGCTGCGGACCTCGCCGGTGGTGCCGGTGGCGGTTTCGTACGGCGTGCCCTTGGCCCAGGCCGGTGTTGCGCCGGGGCCGAGCCAGAGCGCGAGGCCCGGGGCCCCGGTGAGGAAGGCCCAGACCTCTTCGAGGGGGTGTGGCACGGTGCGGGACACGCCGATCTCGAACCCGACGTCTCTCGTCTGGCCTGTCTGTCGCTCCATGCCGGGCCTCCTGCGGGTTTGTGGGGGTGTGAGTCTGTGGGGTGCGGGGAGCGGGAGGGTCTGCGGGAACGGGGTGCGGATGCGGCGGGCGGGACCGGGCGCGAGCCGGGCTGGGGAGCGGGTGCGCGGAGAGCGCAATCGTTCTGCTCGGGGCGGAATCGGGGCGGAATCGGGGCGGGGCTGCGCCGGGGGCGTGATTGCGTGGGCGGTGTGCTCGGAGCTCGTCCGGGCCGGACCGGTCGGGAGAATCGATGCGGCTGATCTACGTGCACGGAGCCTGCGTCCGGGACGGCGAGTGGTGGTGGCACCGGATGGTCGGGCCGCTCGCCGAGGCCGGCCTGCGCAGCCGCACGGTCGCCCTGCCGAGCTGCCGCGACGACGTCGCCGGCGGGGCGGTGCCGGGCGGCATCGCCGGCGGGGCGGGGCTGGGTGACCTGTACGACGACGTGGACGCGGTGCGGGCGGTGCTGGACGAGGACGACGAGCCGGCGGTGTTGCTGGGGCACTCGTACAGCGGCGTCGTGATCACCGAGGCCGGTGCCGGGCACCCGGCCGTGCGGCGCCTCCTGTACGTGAGCTCGGTGATGCCGGACGTGGGGGAGTCTCAGGGCGCCATCGTCGGCACCGATCCGGCCCCCTGGCTGGACCCGAGCGCGGACGGCACGATCGGCGTCCAGCCGGATAGCGTCCGCCAATTGTTCGTACAGGACTGTGACGGCCCGACGCAGGACGCGGCCGTAGGCCGCCTGACCCGGCAGGCGATGACGGTGTTCGGCCAGCCGGTGCGGGCCGCGGCCTGGCGGGACGTGCCGTCGACCTACGTGGTCTGCACGGACGACCTGGCGATCCCGGCCGAGGCCCAGCGCGAGCGGGCGAAGCACGCGACGCAGTTGGTGGAGTTCGCTGCCGGGCACCATCCGTTCCTCTCCCGCCCGGAGGACTTCGCCGGACTACTCGTCGATGTGGTGGCGCCCGGCTAGCTGGTTTCGACGGCTGCCCACTCCTCCAGCGTGCCCAGGACCTCGCGGATCGGCTGGTCGGTGGCCTGGGCCAGTAGCCGCAGCAGCTCGGTCTCGATCTTGACGTGGGCGGCCAGCTGCTGGCTGACCAGGTCGGACGTGGGCGTGCTGATCGCGTCGCCCATCGCGACGGCGCCGGCCATGAACGCGTCGGCCACCGTGCGGGGGCGCCGCAGCAGGAACTCGCGCTGCAGATCGTCGGGATCGGGCTCTACGGTCGCCGTGCCGTAGACGGCGGCCCAGGAGGCAACGGCCGCGGGAACCGCGGCCCGGTCGGTGTGCAGGGACTGGAGCAGCGCGACCGCACCGTGGATCGCGGACGCCACGCCCTCCTTGTTCTCGTCGGAACCGGCGTCGAACCGGTCGGTGGTGGATTCGTCGTCGCCGAGCCCGGGCCCGAACCAGTCGTCGGTGGGCTCGTCGCTGTCGAACATCCGTGGCCTCCCTGACTTCGTCGAAGGCACCGTAGCGGCGACCACCGACGATTTTCGGGTGGCGCATATACCGCCTCGGTTATATTTGCGGGGTGACCACTTCGTTCGCGGTGCTGGCCGAGCCGACCCGCCGGCGCATCCTCGATCTGCTGCTCGAACGTCCCCGTCCGGTGAACGAATTGGTCGAGGAACTCGGGCTGAGCCAGCCCGGGACGTCCAAGCATCTGAAGGTCCTGCGGGACGCCGGGCTCGTGCGGGTGCGGCAGGACGCGCAGCGTCGCTGGTACGAACTGCGGCCGGAGCCGCTGGCCGAGATCGACAGCTGGCTGGCGCCGTACCGGAGTCTGTGGGGGCGCAGCCTCGACGCGCTGGAGGCGCACCTGGACGCGCACCCGGAATGAGCGCTCCAGCGGCCCTCCCGGGCCGCCGGAGCGGGGAGGCCTCAGCCGAACGTGTCGCTGGGGCCGGGAGGCCTCAGCGGAACGTGTTGCTGGGGCCGGGTGGGCTCAGTGGGCCGTGCGTTCGGCGGCGCTGCGTTCGATGCAGAACTCGTTGGCCTCGGGATCGGTGAGGGTGACCCAGCCGGTGCCGTCGGGCTTGCGGTGGTCTCCGACGATCGTGGCGCCGAGCTGCTGGGCCCTGGCCACCATCTCGTCCCGGGTGCCGCCGGTGGGCTGCAGGTCGAGGTGGATCCGGTTCTTGACCGTCTTCGGCTCCGGGACCGGGACGAACAGCAGGGCCGGAGTCTGACGATCCGGGCCGACGAGCAACGCCTCGGGGTCTTCCGGCGCGTTCGGGTCTTCCGGGTCCTCGCCGTAGCCGGTGAGCGCGGACCAGAACTGGGCCAGCGCATACGGATCGGCACAGTCGATCGTGATGTTCCTGACACGGACGTTCATGCGGTGTCCTTTACAGACAGCGCGCCACCATGCGGACGCGCGGGGAAACGGACGTGGTCATCACCGCACCTCCTTCCGGGTATCGACGTGGTGACCAGTATCGCAGTCAGCGGTACTCATTTTCGGCGAGCGGGATCACCCAGGCCCGGCGCTCGGCGATCTTGCCGTCACGGATCACGAAGACTTCGGCCATCGACATCCGGACCGGGTCGCCGTCCTTCTGGGGAGCCCAGCCGCGGAGCTCGGCCATGACCGTGTCGCCCTCCTCGACCAGGCGCACGACCTCCAGACGCGGCGGGCCGACGAAGTCGGGGCCGTCGATCTCGGCGTCGTACGCGTCCTTGCCGGTGAGGCGGAAGTGCCCGAAGACCGTCCACCGGATGTCGTCGGCCAGGCAGGACAGGATCGTCGCGTGGTCGTTGGTGCGGAAGCCGTCGAGGTAGGTCTCGACCAGTTGCTTGTGTGCGCTCATGGGGCCTAGTCGTAGCCGATGGCGCGGCCTCGACAAGGTTCCGACAAAAAAGCACCCTCGGCGAGGGCGCTGATTGATCGGTGGCGGTTTCGTGGTGGCCAGGGGCGGGGTCGAACCGCCGACCTTCCGCTTTTCAGGCGGACGCTCGTACCAACTGAGCTACCTGGCCGTTTGCGGCGACGCCGCTCCGTTGCCGCGCCTTAGCGCGGCAACGTGAGCGGTCCCGACGGGATTTGAACCCGCGACCTCCGCCTTGACAGGGCGGCGAGCACTCCGAGCTGCTCCACGGGACCTGGTCTCGGTAAGACCGGGTCTTGCCGTGCCCCCAACGGGATTCGAACCCGTGCTACCGCCTTGAAAGGGCGGCGTCCTGGGCCACTAGACGATGAGGGCGTGAACCCGAACGGCGTTCATGTTGTCACACATGTCCGCCGGGCGGCGCACCCACCCCGTCCGCGTCGGGAGCGGTTCCCAGCATAGGCGATGGCGCCACCAGTTACCAAAAGCAGGGGCCGACCTTTGGATATTCCCAGGTCAGAGCCTGGTCAAGCGGTACCGGGACTTCAGTGGAGGCAGCAGGACCTTCAACGCGGCGACGCTGCGGGACCGATCGCCGCCTCCGTCGTGCATGAGGACGATCACACCGGGGGCCATGCCGGCCCGCACTCGCGCCACGATCGTGCTGGACGGGGGCTTGGTCCAGTCCTTCGGATCCACGTTCCAGCCGATCGACGCCATCCCGAGCGACCGCGCCGCCGAGACGATGACGCCCGACCAGTTACCGCCCGGCGCCCGGAAGTACGTCGGCGCGATGCCGCCGCTGGCTTTCGTGATCAGCGCGTTGGTGTGTCGGAGATCCGACAAGATCGCGGCGCGCGACTTCTTCTTCAGGTGCAGGTCGTGCGTCGTCGAGTGGTTGCACAGCGCGTGCCCGTCCTTGGCGATCTTCCGCACCAGGTCGGGGTGGGCCCGGACGTTGACGCCGATCATGCAGAACGTCGCCTTGACGTGGTACTTGCGTAACAGGGCGAGGACCTGGGGCGTCCAGCGCGGGTCGGGGCCGTCGTCGAACGTGAGGGCCACCGCGTTCGTACCGGTGCGGAAGTAGGGCTTGGACGCGGGCGGCAGCAGCGGCTTCGGCTGCGGTTTCGCCTTGGGCTTCTTGCTCGGGACGGTGTGCGCGAGGACGGTTCCGCCCTCACCGTCGGCGCGGAGGTCGGCAGCGCTGAGCCAGGTACCGTCTGCCGGCCGGTGCAGGGCCACCGAGGTCACCAGAGCCACGACCAGTACCACCGCGGCGCCGAGGCCGAGTAATGCTCGCGTCATCGTTCCTGCCTGTCACTAAAGCGTGCAGTGCATCGGACCGTATGAGCCGCTCGCAAGGCTCGTAGGCCGCCGTGGAGGTCGCCGTTTTCGGTAGAAAACAACGTCCACCCAGCTCAGCACTGTGCGGCAGGGAGCGGTCACTGCGCGGCAACTGTCAGAAAGTTGGCACGTTTGGACCGTTTAAGAAGGTCAAGCGTCCACAATCCGCACGCCGGACGAACCGGGTACCGTAGCGTGCGATCCCGGGCCGGGGGGATGTCTGTCGTGGTTCGCCATCCGGTCTGAGACACTTGAGGTGCCGGGCCGTTAGCTCAATTGGCAGAGCAGCGGACTTTTAATCCGCGGGTTCTGGGTTCGATCCCCAGGCGGCCCACCCGCAAGACGTTCCGCCGCAGGTCAGAGGAGGTGTAGCCGAGATGGGGACGTTGCCCCCCGGTTTGCGCCCCCTACTTACCCCCCGAGAACGATCTTTCCAGGGGGCAGAGGCTCCAATGTGGATGATGCTATCCCTTGGATGCGATCTTTTGGTTGGTCACTCTGCGTGAGCGGGGGTCGGCCGCGCCGCCCCCCACCCACGCGCCACCCACGTCGCGGCCGGGCTCGTGGTGCTTCAGCTGTGCAAAGACCACTCGGACGGGCTACGCCCGGCTCAATTCTTGATGGCGTCAACCTGCGTCGTGCTTCGCCTCAGCGTCGGTCAGCAACTCACTGAGGGTCGAACATCCCTGACTTAACATTCACCAAGAACTTTGACCAGTTGGCAGGCCGCAGCAGAAGCATGTGCCCTTCGGGATTTTTCGAATCGCGTACCGCGATCGCCTCACCGAGGACGGCGACCTCGACACACTGTCCCGTTCCGTTGCTCCGTGTGCTCTTGCGCCACACTGCGTTAGCAAACTCTGGCGCAGTCATTCTGCGCCCTCCCTTACTGCTTGTGCCTTCATGGCGTCGGCCTTGCCGCGCAGAAGCGTAACCGTGTCCGCCGGGGACAAGGCGGTCGCCCTGAGATGGTCAAACGCCAGGCTGTGTCCCTGCACATGGTAGGCCTTATCCAGGAACAACGCGCCGCTGATGTTCTCCAGGTAGACGACCGGGGGATCGTCGCTGTCGAAGTCGAGGATGGTGAAGCTGGCCCCCATCGCCATGTGGGCACCTTGGCTGAACTGAAGTACCTGGACTGTCACTGTTGGTAGCTGGGCAAGGTCGGCGATGTGTTGCAACTGGGCCGCCATCACGGCCGGACCGCCGATCGGACGGCAGAGCGCCGCTTCGTCCATGACGATCCAGAGCCTTGGCGCCTTGTCGCGATGGAGGATTTGTTGACGCGCCATCCGTAGCTCGACCCGCTCATCGATCCTCCCGGGCGGGTCTTCGGGGTGGTCGGCAGCGATCAGTGCCCTGGCGTACCGATCCGTCTGGAGCAGCCCATTAACGAGCTGGATGTCGTACACCCGCAGTTGCGTAGCCGAGTTTTCGAATGCGACGTATCCGGCGAACCACTTCGGCATCGTTCCGGCGTAGTCGTACCACCAGGCATGTTGGCGGGCGCTTCGGGCCAGCTCGACTAGCGCCTCCGCCTCTGCTTCGCCGACCTCGTAGATCCGCAGCAGCGCGGCAACCGTACGCGGCTGGACGCCCGTCTTGGACGTCTCGATCCGCGACAACGTGGCACGGCTCAGGGTCGTCTCCACTTGCGACGCCGCTTGCTCAATGGTTAGCCCGGCCGCCTCTCGGAGGTTCCGGAGCTCAGCCGCAAGCCGTCGACTCTGCGCAGTTGGGGTGAAGCTCACACGCGACAGTGTGCCGCATCGCTCAGAGCCGCCGAATCTCACGCGATCATTGTTCTCACGATTCTGAGAGTTGCGCGACTGTGAGAATCCTGCAATCGTGAGAGAGCATCACGACGGGCCGTTGAGCGGCCCACTGCCCCGACCTCCCGAACGAAGGCAGAGGTATGCCCAACGCGGATTTTTCGTCGCCGAAGACGTTCAAGGTCTATACGCGAGACCTCACGCATCGTCGGGTTGTCGCCTACGTGGGTCTCGTAGAGCCGGCAGAACTTCCGGCGTGGCTCGACGCGGTCCATGATTTCGCCGATAGGCGGCAGCTCGGGATGGTCGAAGCGGTCTACCGCGACACCGGGCCGAAGAACGGCAACCTCTACGCCGGATTCGACGCTGCTCTCCGCGACCTGGCCTCAGGCCGAGCGCACGGTGTCATTGTCCCTGACGACGACACCATCGCCACCGATCAGTACGACCGAAGGATCTTGGAGGCGTGGGTCCGCGCGGCCGGTGGCGTGCTGTACCCGATGGAAAGCGCAACGGCATGACCCACACATCGCACCCCGACCGCCAGCAGCCACAGCGCCTCACCCCCGGCGAGCCTCAGGTGGTCGGCTACGTCGTCGGAGACGCTCTCGCCAACATCGCGGCCCTCGAACGAGACGTTCGTGCATACGCCGCCAGTCATCACCTCGGCGTTGTCGCTGCCGTCTACCACGATTCCGCGCCCACCGACGGCATGCTTGCCAGCGGATTCGACCGGTGTCTAGCGGCGATCCGAATGGGACCGGCCCACGCCGTCGTCGTACCGCACCGAGCCGACCTCGCAGTGGACCCGTCGCAGCGTGCATCACTGACCGCATGGGTTCACGCCGCCGGGGGCGTCATTCACTACGTCGAGTCCGAAGGAGCGCCGTCATGAACAACGGCACCCCCGTGCCTCCCGACGCGGAGTTGTCACCCGAACAGGTCGCCCGCGTCGAGTACGGACTTGCGCGTGACGTGCTCGCTACCCACCGGCCGATCACGGGATGGGACACCGGACCAGACGGCACGCGCCGACGCATCGAGGTCTGCGCCCGTGACCTCACACCCTGGCCATGCGATACCGACACATGGGCGATGGAGCGCATCACCGACGGTCCCGGCGACCAACCGCCGTTATCTCCGCCCGCATGCGACGTCTATTTCTTCGGCCAGCTCCCACCGGTCACAGCGAGCAACGGCTACAAGCGGCACGAGGACACCGACCAAGACGAGGACACCGAACAAGAGGACCACCACGGCACGGAGGCACCGGCATGATTTCCACGTCCACCCCGCTCCGCGACGACCGGCCAATAATCAGCGGTAGGGCACCGGTTCGCTACCGCCAGCCTCAGACCATGACCAGGAGCCGCGGTGCAGGACTCCCGCGTCTGCCCAGGCGCGTTCCGGGTTCGACTCTACGCGCCCTAGACCTCCCCGACTGGAGCGCGACGGACGACGAGGGACCGTCCCACTGGTTCACGCCGCACCGTGAGTACAACCCCATGCAGCACGGCTGACCACATTGCAGAAGGGCTGCCAGCGCGTTTTGTTGGTGGTCGCGCTGGCAGCCGCTCATGTCACCGTCAGACGTCCAGATATAGAAGGGCGGTGATGGTCTTCTTACACGCGTCGCAGTGCAACGGCGCCTCGATCGACACAAGGTCGCATTGCACCGTGGTCAAGATGTCGACCGCGCCGGTTTCAACCTCCGTCGTCCACGCGGTACGCCACCGGGCGGTGTTTTTCTGAAGCGCCGCCACGTACTCCGAGCACATGGCATAGAACGCCGCGACACCGTGCTCCTTCATGTATGCCCAGTTGAATTGGAGGGAGGTCATCACCAGCGGCAGCGGATGAACGTTGAGGACCGCGCCCCATTCCTCGGAGACATCGGCGATGTCCAACCGGGCCGCCAGCGCGTCCAGCCGCTTCCACTCCCCGGTGCCGTCGTACTCCGAGCGAACCTGCTGGAGAATGCCAGCCGCCGTGGCGAGGTTGGCTTGCTTCGCGTCGAAGACTTCCCCGACCGTGGCCAGGCTTACTCCGTCTTGCTCCTTGCGGGCGGTCTCGATGGCGGCCTTCAGGCGCGTGGATAACGCCGACTCGTTGCACAGGCAGTTGCCGAACGATAGCCACGGTTCGGGAAAGCCTCGCTCCGCCGTGACCGCGAAAATCTTGCGTCCCTGGACACCCATGTGCCGCCACCTTTCGGGTTGGCTACTCGGCGAGCCTCCCAGCGAGGTACGCCGTCACTTCCTCGATCGGTACGTCCTGCTGTTCACCGGTCTGCATGTCCCGGACCGTGACGCCACCGCGCTCACGTTCGGCCGCGCCGTAAAGCAGCGCATAACGCGCGTGCTGGTCGTTGGCCCACTTCAGTTGACGGGCAAGTTTGCCGCTGCCCCCGAGGTAGACGCCCGTGCGGATCGCGGCTGCCCGCAGTCGGCCAGCTATCCCCGCGAGATCAGCGCCGCTGTCCGCATCGAGCACCGTGACCGCGACGTCCAGCCCCGTACCGGCGGTCTCAGCTGTCGGCAGGAGCGGAAGAATACGCTCCACACCGAGCGAGCCGCCGCACGCGGGCAGGTCCGGTCCGCCCAGCTTGGCGACCAGCCCGTCATACCGGCCCCCCGACGCGATGGACCCCGGCACACCCGGCGCAGTCACTTCGTAGATCGGCCCCGTGTAGTAGTCCAGTCCGCGCACCAGAGAACCACTGAACCCGATCCGATGCTCCCCAACCTGACCGACACTCATCCCGATGAGTTGATCGACCTCCGCCAGTCCCGCGCGTCCTGCGTCCGAGCCCGCAAGCGCTTTCCGTACCGACGTGTCCGCATCCGGCCCGGAGAGCGTGTCGACCAGCCGCCCAGCCGTACCCGCGTCGAGTCCGAGACCCCCCAGTTCCACGGCGACAGCCGCAGGGGGCAGCTTGTCCAGCTTGTCCAGGACGATCAGCGTGCGACCCCCGAGCGCCCTCGGCACCTCGAACACGTCCAGCAGGGCATAGAGCACCTTGCGCGAGTTGACCAGGAATCGGAACTCCGGAACGCCGAGCGCGCTCAGCGCATCGGCCAGCGCGGACACGACCTCAGCATCCGCAAGCGGCGACGTCGATCCCACCACATCGAGATCGCATTGATAGAACTCGCGGAATCGGCCCTTTCCGGGGCGGTCAGCCCGCCACACCGGAGCAATCGCATACCGCTTGTACGGCGACGGGAGCTGACTGCCGTACGTCGCAACGACCCGTGCCAGTGGCACCGTCAGGTCGTAACGCAACGCCAAGTCCGCCTCGCCGCTGGCCTCATGCTCGCCCCGGCGCAGAATCTTGAAGACCAGCTTGTCGCCCTCTTCGCCGTACTTCCCGGTCAATAGCTCCAGCCGCTCGAACGCCGGGGTTTGCAGTGGCTCGAAGCCGTACCGGTCGAAGGTCTGCCGGATGATGGCGAAGGCTTCCTCACGTGCACGCACGTCGGACGCCAGAAAGTCCCGCGTGCCCGACGCGGCATCCACTTTTTTCGCAGTCACCCGACCAGCCTTCCCGACGGGCAAGACCCGGCACAAACCGGCCATCGCCCGCCGCCTGACCTTCTGACAGAAAGTACCTGAACGGCTACCCACAGTTCAGGAAAACGGGGCGGTTCATCCGCTGAAACATTGGACGGCCGGTCCCCGTCGTTCAGGGAACCGGCCGCCGGTCGACTACCGCCACCTCCTTCTGGCCCTCCGCAGGGTCGAGTCACCTGTGCGCTTGTCCCTGGCCACCGCCTCCGGCCCTGTCGTCGTCACCGGCCCCGCCTGACGCGTCGCCACCGATCAGGTCGCCTGCACCGTAGGTGGGAGTTTGTTGCGCCGGGTCGAACCCGGGCCGGTACATTACCGAGATCCGGTGCACGCACCACCGATCGCCGTATCGCCGCATCGTGAACGTCCAGTCTTGATCCGGCGCCGCCCACGAGTTGAAACCGTTCTCCCCGCGCGGATAGAAATCCGTAGTCGAGGTCAGCGTCACCGTCGCCGCGTCCCCGCCGGTCGACGTATACGCCACATCCGCGAAGTCGATCGACACCACGAACTTGTTCGGGGGCCATCCGGCCGTCTGCCGCTGCACCTCCGAGTCGATCACCTCCAGAACGTGACCGACGTCGCCGCCGCACACCGAGTCCTCCCACGGGCCGGACCCGACCGGGTTACCGGGAAGCACGTCGAAGGTGTCCCACCACCACGTCATCACCCGCAGGTCCGGGCGATCGGGCGGAGGATCAGGCCGCAGCAGATCGGCCGTGACACCGAGCGCGGCCAGAATCACCACCGCGACGAGCCCGACGACGCCGAGCCGCAGCCGTAACGACCGGCGAGCCGTCCGGCGATCACCCGACCCGCTGTCACCGGCGCCCCCGTCCTGCTGTGCGTCGGCCAACAACTCTGTGTCGTCGTCGTGGAAACGAGGGCGCAGTGTGGGCAGCGACGGCCCATCAGCGGTGAACAGTGGATCGTCGCCGTTGCGGAAACCGAGCATGACAATGGTCCTTTCTCCTGTCTGGGGAGTGCGGTGAGGTCACCGCCGCATTGGGGTTCGCTGCGCCGGCCGCGCCGTCGGACGTGTGGGATTCGCGCACGCCAGTTGCGAAGAGGCGCCGCCGGCCCAGCGAACGTGCCCCGGCTTAGGGCTCGGTGATGGCCGGGGCGTAGGTCAGGCACATGCGGTCGATGTCGGAGTCCGACGTGTAACCGGCCCGCACCCGGATCGGGGTGGCCCGGTCATCGCCGTTCACGTAGCCGATACCGGCGCCGGTCTGTTCATCGGCCGGGATCAGATGCGCGTGCGCACCCCTTGCGGTAGCGCCGCCCCCCAGCACCAGATCGGCCTGCCCGACCTCATCGACCCGCAGCACGATGCGCGTGGTGAACAGCTGCCGCATCGGCACAATCTCTTTGCGCGGGTCCTGCACCGCTGCCATCACCGACACCGACAGCGAACGCCCCTGAGTGAGGATCAACCCCAACGCCCGGTTAAACCGGTCGACCAGATCCTTAGACATGTACACCGTGCAGGCCGCTAGCTCATCGATGTTCAGCAGCACGTACGGATCACCCGGCACCGGCACGTGCGTGCGCGTGTCACCGGCCATCGCCGCCCGGCGGGTAGCCACCAACTCAGCAGCTCTCTCGACCAGTTCCACGATGTCCTCGGGATCAGCGGCGTAGCGCCGCCACAGCCACTTGCCCTTGGCGAACTCCACGGCCTTCGGGTCGACGGTCCACACCTCACACGCCCCGGCCCGGATTGCCGGGCACAGCGAGCGAATCACCGCCCACTGCACCGACCCCTTACCGCCACCGGTCGCCGCCCCGATGAACAGGTGACGCCCGAGAAGGCGTTCCCGCCACTGCTGGCCGTCCTCCCGCATCCCGAGCAGCGCCGAGTAGAAGTCGGTCTCGGCCGGGATCGGCGGCGCCGGGAGCGGCGTGCGCAGCGGGTCAGTAATGTAGGCGCGCAGCCGCACCGTGCCCCGCTTGGGGGAATCCCCAGCGACGTGATGTACACCCCATGCTTCGGCGAAGGTCTCCGCGTGGGCGATGAAGTCCGCCGGAGACTGCCCATCGAGGACGTTCACGACCACGGTCCAGCCGTTGTTGTCCCCGGCGAGAGTCCACCGGCCTTTCGGATAACGCACCGTGCCACGCGAGAGACCGTGCCCGTCCCGGAACACCAGACCCAGCCGGAACACCAGACGCGGCCAGGAATTGAACTGGAAATGCCACATCCAGGCACGACGCGGGATCCACAACGAAATCTGATAACCCCATAAGCGCCAGACCAGCGCCCACACCCGGGCGCGCAGAATCCAAAGAATATAGAAGAGAGTCCATGCCACCGATAAGGCGAGCGCAGCGGCGGGCCGGGTAAACAGCACACCCAGCCACGCCACCGCCAGCACCAGCCACACCCCGAACGCAAAGAGTCGCCACAGCGTCCGCAGTAGGCCGTTCTGCCCGATCAGGTAGCCCAGCAGCAGAAGCACCGCCGGATCAGCCCGTCAGGACCGACGAGAACCGACAGCCGACCTTTTAGCTCGCCTGCTTCTGGGAACCCCGGACCGGCACCGTGGGATTGCCGTTCTCGTCCACGCACGCCCCGCCGATCGCCTCCACCGAGTCCGCCCGCCACGAAATCCCTGAACGGCCGTCGAACTCGTACTGATTGATCCGCATGCCCTCCACCCGCAGCGGCGCCGCCACCGGCAGTCCCGCCGCGTTCGGCACCGTCACGTCCGCCAGCTGCGCACCCGCCGCCTGAATCACCAGCATCTGCACTCGGTACAACGGCGCACCGGTCTCCCGATCGATCAACTGCTCCCCGCTTTTGCGATCCGTCCGCGGCTGAGCCACCCCCGCCGACAACACAATTGCACCCGTGAGATTGACGCTGATCTCATTCCGAGCCATGACAAATTTCTCCAACCTGATTCGTGAAACGACACCGCGACCTGCCGTGCCGCCCCGGCGATTCAGGCCCCCCGCTTCCCGGTGAAGCGGTGAATCGTCAGCAAGTACACGCGTACCGCAACTCGGAAGGTTCACGTGAATCACTGATTTCTTTGCGTGTTCGTCCAGCTAGGAGCATATGACTGCGAGTCATACCGGACACGCGTGATTCATTTCCCACGCGCTTATTCAAAGCACCCGAGTCGGGCATATTTGCATGAAGTGCAGAGTCTTCACGGACGGTATACCCAATTACAGAAATGGGTGACCGGTCGTGAACCTGTTACGCCGCATCCGGCCCCAGATCCCTCTCGATTTCCTCACGTCCCACCCGTCGCGCGTCGTCCCGGGCCGTCCTCGCCTGTTCGGCCAGCCAGCCACCGGCCGCGTCCAATCCGATGCGTGACAGCCGCAGCGCGGGCACAGTCACTGTCTGTCCCGGCATTCCCACCGGCGCCAGCCGGTCGTCACCCGTCCGCGCGGCCTGCTGCCGCCGGTAGGCCACCCGATCGGCGTGCAACGCAGCCAACGACGCGGAGTACCGGCGCGAGCGAGTGGCGACCGGCCCCCGATAGCCGTACTGATGCGCCCACCGCCGCAACTTCAACTCCGCCAGCCCCGGCAGGCTGCCCAGCCGCCACGCCGTACCGACCAGCGCCCGCACATGGGGCGCTACTCCCAGCAGCGGTATCTCACCGGCCCCACCGATCGGGCGCTCCAACCCGGCCGCGGTCTCCTTCGTGACGTACTTGGCCAGGTATGAGGCAAGCCGCCGCTCCTGCCCATCATCGGCCCCGGGCGGGATCGGATGCGCCTCGATCTGCTCACCGAAACGCAGCACCCACTCCCCGAGGCCGGGCACGTCCGCCTCCAGCCTGACCCGCCGCGCTGCACCGATCGCCGCCTCTGCCAGCAGTTCCGGGCTCAGCCAGGCCGGAGGCCCGGTATCCGGATCCCTCCCGGAGTCCGCCCGCACGATCGCGTGCAGATGCACCGCGCCCCGGGCCTGCATCTCCGCGACCCGTGTGGATTCGACCTTGACCGCCGCGCGCACCGCCGCCGCCGTCCGACCCGACAGCCGGCCGATTTCCCGGCCCGTCTGCACACTCCACCGGTTCCACAACGCACCCGCGTGTGCGTTCCACAACACCAGCCCCGCCCAGTCGTAACAACCCGCACACAACGGCGCGCCCAGCTCAGGATCGTGCTCACCGTGCCGCAGACCACACCACGCCGGTTCCCCGTGCACACACACCGGCCAATCCCGCCGCGCACGACACGGCCGGACCCGACCATCCACACCCGTGCGTCGGGTATGGACGACGCCGAACGACGGAGCGGTCAGCGTCAGGAACACCCGGGGATGCGACCGCACCGCCGCCGCCCGGCCCTTCCCGCCGACCATCCCCGCCAGCACCAGCCACCAGGTATCGCCGCGCCACCTCCGCGCGCACGAAGGACACACACCGGCGTGCCGCGACCCGCACGCCACCAGCAATCCACCCGCCGGACCCTTACCCGTCTCGTACTCGCCGACCAGCTCACCCGTGGACGCCGAGAACGACCGCACCGTCCCGGCCAGCCGCACCGGCCGCGTGCACCCACCCACCGCCGCCACTTGCTCGGACAACTCGGCGAGGCCACCCGACCGGCCCCACACCACAAGCCCCGACCACGCATCCCACGGCACACCGGCTCGCGCCAGCACCGCCGCCCAACCCTCTTCCTCCGACACGCCTCTGTCCTCCGCGCGCAGCAACCACCCAGCCCGGCGACCAGCGCCAGAACCGGCGGCTTGATTAGAGATTCCTTACAGTTCTCAAGGGCGGACTCCGGCCGCCGTGGCCTTCCCGCCGCCGCACCCTCGGGCCGGGTCTGCGGCGCGCCCGCTTCGGGCCTGCCGCCGCTAGCGCGCGGCACGGCCCGGCGGTCACGCCGCCCCGGACCCGGGCGGCAGCGGGAGCCACTCTGCCTCCGCCGCGATCAGCACAGACGAATGACTCTTTGTCGACGGCAATTCTGCTGTTCTGAATCCCCGTGCAAAACGCTGGCCACAGCCGTTATCACACGAATCAACGGCAACAGCGACAGGCTTTCAAGCATCATTTACAGCAGTTCTGCTGTACGGGATTCACCGTCGAGAGCGCGACCCGTCGTGCTCCTGCTTCGGCGTTACGCCGCCGCGATCTGCCCGGATTCATCGCGGCCCACCGGCCGATGGGAGTCGACCATCCGAGGCCACAGCCACCAGGACGCCGGACCCATCCGAAGCCGCGCCGAGTTCGCCTGGTGCAGCCGCGACAGCTCCCGCACCGCCACGTGCGCCGCCTCGATCGAGGAGTGCAGCGACACTGCGACCGGCACCGGCCCGGACGCCGACGCGACCCCATTTACCTGGAGGACCACCACCGACAGGGGCGGCAAGGCTGACTCACGCCGGGCGCGGGCGGACACGACCCCGGTCGGGGTGGCGCCCATCTGCACCATCGTGGCCTGATACGACGTCGAGAGCCCGAGTTCGGTCAACCGTTTGTGCACGTCGTGCTCGACGTAGCCGAAGTGCGCCGCGACCACCGGCAGCGGTTCCCGATCGGTCCACGCTGCCCGCAGAAGCACGTCATCCTCCACCGACCAGTACACCCGGCGCTTGGCGCGCAGCGAACGCCGCCAGTCGTAGTGACCATCCCCGCGCACCAGCCTTCGGATCGTCCATTCGGCAGCGACCGCCCGCGCCAGCCCCAGTTCCGCCGGACACATCGCGGCGAGCTGCGCCCGGATCGCCGACGAGGACCGCTCGTGCGCCGTCGCCAGCTCCGCGATACTGCGGCCCGCCTTCACGCCGTCGACGAGTTGGATGTTCTCCGCATCCGACCATGCCGACCCGCGCCGGATGCCCCCGCGGCCCGGTTCCGTCGAGCCGTCTTCTTCCGGGTGGGTCGGGGCGACCGGTTCATCTGCCGGGTCGCCCGGATTCGCATGCCTGCCCATGTCTTCGTCCTCCTGACGAATCGCCGTGGACAACCGGTGTGATGTCGGTTCTCGGCAAGGCCCACAGCAGGGGCGGCCAGCGCAACAGCGCGAGCGATCACAGGGATTGCGTGGATACTCGAATCACGCGAGAGCAGGAACAACAGCTTTCCTCGGGCGCTCCGAGAGCAGCAGGACTGAGCCCATGGCGCGCCGCCGGGCGCTCCGTCAGAGGGGGTCCTGTAGGGGTGGTGTGCTCCCGACGTCCGTCGACCCGGGCAAGCCGAGCAGCCCAGCACCGGGGCCGCCCATCGACTGGAGCAACCGTCACACGACGCGCGGTCAGGGGGCAGCCCCGGTGCTGGCCCGCACCCTCACGGCGGGACGACGGCCGACGGGAGCACACCACCAACTGCCCGTACGCGCAGCGCGCCCAACATCCAAACCGCCAGCCAGCAGCCGGCCGAATGCCTATGCAGCGTCATCCATGCACGAGGTCAAGAACGCGTCCACGTCCTCACGCCGGTACCGCAGATACTTCCCGACACGCGCAGCACGCGGACCGTACTTGATCGACCGCCATTTGTAGATCGTCGCTTTCGGCACCCGCAATTCCGCCGCGAGATCCTCCACCGTCAGCCACTCCACACGAGCCATGATTGCCACCTATCCCGCCAAGTCGGATCGAACCAGCGATCACGGATAGGCCGCGACCACCACACAGCAACGGCAAAGAAATGTGTGTGAGCACGCGACCAGTGCGGAAGAATGAGGGAAATCAGAAACGGGGGAACATCAACCCCGTACGGCGATCAGCGCGGCGACAGAAGAGGCACGGACGCCGACCGCCGAAGGTTCACGACCATTCGCCAGCCGACGCCCGCACCCCCACCCGATGAGCACAACCAAGCCCTCACGCCGCCGACGCAGCACCACCGGCCGCCGCCGGAACCAGCGCTTCCAGCACCGTCGCCGCACCCGTGTCCGCCACGTTCCGCCCGTAGTAGTTGTCCTGCGTCATTGACACCTTGCTGTGGCCGAGCTGATCAGCCGCAGCCCGCGCACCCAGTCCCGCACGGTCCATCAGTGTCGCCACCGTCTTGCGGAACACGTGAGAGGTCACCCAGTCAAACCCGGTGTCGTCGAAAGCGTCCCGCAGATCCGCCGCAGTGTTCGAGGGATCACGAAGACCGCCCATGACCGCCGGAAACACCACGTCACCGCCCCGAGGCTCACCCGAATCCGGTAGACGACCCTTCAGTATCTCGACCGCCCACGCGGGCATCACCAGCGTCCGGTAACCGGCGTCAGTCTTCGGCTCCTCCTTGATCATCAGCCCCTTGCCCTTGATTCGGATCACGGTGCCCCGTACCTCCACCGTGCGCGCCTCCAGATCCACGGCATCCCAGACGACCGCCGCCGCCTCACCGATCCGCAGCCCCGTAGCGAGCATCAAGTCCACGAACTCCGGAAGGTCCCGGTCGGTCGCCTTCTTGTCGGCCCGCAGCGCCGCCCGCAGTGCCACGCACTGTTCCACCGTCAGCGCCCGAGCGAGCTTCTTCGGCCCCATGTCCAGCGACGCGACCTCACGCACCGGATTCCGGTCGAGCGCGTCTTCCTGAACCGCCCGAGTCAGCACCCCAGAAAGCACCGTGCGAACCATCTTCGCCGACGACTTCCCGTGCTTCTCGCCGACCGTCGTCAGATGACGATGCAGCACCGACACCGTGAGCTCACGCAGCTTCAGATTCCCCAGCGCCGGAAGGATGATCCCATCCAGCCGGTACCGGTACTTCTCCTTCGTGCTGATGCTGAGCTTTCCCGCCTCGACCTGCTTCCACCATTCTTCGGCGAGCACGTTCAACCGAGTCTCACGCGTGATCCCCACCGAACCGCCACTGGTCCCGCGATCTCGTAAAGCCTCACGCAAATTGTTCTCAGCAGCACCCCTGGTCTTTCCGTGCCGCTCGACTCGACGCGTCACTCCGTCGAAATCCCGGAAGTACGTACGCGCCCGATATCCTTTGCCGTAACGCTCGGTACTGATCGAACCGTAGGTGCCGAGCGGAAGTGTTGGCCGTCCCATGCCTTTACTATACCCCATTAACCCCCCGAAAATGACGAATTACAGGGGTGATGAATAGGAACCAAAGAATAGCGTCTGTGCAGGTTAGGGGCACAATCGGCAATTAACGAAAAGCAACGAAAAATTGCCACTGGAATTCCGCGGGTTCTGGGTTCGATCCCCAGGCGGCCCACCCGCTGACCTGGGGCAATGCGCTCTTACGTGTTCCTATGCGGACACTGCTTGCTCGCCGGTTGCTCGCTTCTTCCGGCAGGTTGCTTGCGGTCGCGTGAGCCGTTGTGAGGCTGTGACCTGTGGCTTTGCGCTCTCACCGAGCCGTCGTTTGCGTGCGTTCACGCGTGCGCGCCGGCGGCGGTTCGCTGCGGTCACATCTCCTCTCAGTCGCCGGGCGGCGTCGAGGACGAGGAGGGCGGTGGCCGCTGCTGCGTCGTGTTGGGCGGGTGGGAGAACGCTGGTGTAGGTGTCGGCGGTGAGGACGATGCTGGCGTGCCCGAGCTGATCTTGAATCGTCTTCAGGTCCGCGCCGGCGCAGTGCGCCAGACTCGCGGCGCCGTGGCGGAGGTCATGGAGGCGGACCGGCGGCAGTCCGACGTCCTTCCAGAGTTTCCGGAAGCGGTAGGTGACGGTGCTGGGCCGCAGCTGGGTGCCGTCGATGCGAGTGAAGACGTGACCGGTGTCGACCCAGTCGTATCCGGCGGCGCGGCGCTCGAAGCGCTGTCGTTCGGCATGAGCGCGCAGGATTGCGACGGTGTGTTTGTCGATCGCGATCGTGCGGCGGCTGGCGGCGCTCTTCGGCGGTCCTGTGACGATCTCCGAGCCGGACTCGGTGGTCGACTGGGTGATCATGATCTGCCGCGCGTCGAGGTCGACGTCACACCACCGCAGGCCCACGGCTTCGCCCCGCCGGAGGCCGCGGAGAGCGACAGGTGGAAGAGAGCGTGGAGCCGGTCGCGCTGAGCCCGTTGGAGAAAGACGGCGAGCTGGTCGACGGTCCAGACCGAGACCGAGTCTCGCTCGTGGGTTCGGTGCCAGTGCTGAACGCGGGTGTCGGTCCAGACGACCGCGTGGGGACGGCGGGCCGGTGGGAGCTCGATGCGGCGGGCCGGGTTGTCGGTGATCATGCCTTCGCGGATCGCGGAGTTGAATGCGGCGCGGAGGGTGGCGCGGACGCGGTGGAGGGTGGAGCCGGCGAGGGGTTGGCCGTAGCGGTTGGTGCGCTGGGCGAGTTCGGCGAAGGCGGCGGTGAGTTGCCGGGCGGTGACTTGTCCGAGCTTGTAGTGGCCGAGGGTGGGGACGAGGTAGAGCTCGATGTGGCTGTGGTAGCTGCGCGCGGTGGTGGGCCCGGATGGAGGTGCGGGTGCTGATCCAGTGATTGAGCCATTGCTCGAGGGTCCAGGCGGCGCCGGCGCGGAGTTCGGGTGTCTGGGAGAGGAGTTCGTCACGGGCGCGGAGGGCAGCGGTTTTGGTGAGGAAACCGCCGCGGCGGACTTGGCGGGAGCGGCCGGTGAGGTCGGGCATGCGGCAGTCGAACGCCCATCGGCCGTGCCCGCGTTCGGACAGGCGTGGGCAGGTGCGGTTGCGGCGCCGGCGTGGGTGGTCGCTGTTGCAGGTGCAGTATCTGGTTATGGTGCCGTGTCTGGCCATCGTTTACCCCCGTGAGCTGCGGTTTGTCTTCGAGACTGCGCTCGCGGAATGGTGCGGGTATCCGCCTGAGGGTGGAGGTGGCGTGGCGGGGGTCAGGCGTGGGGTGTCGTCATCCGCCGATTCGTTGGGCGAGGGTGGGCAGGCCGGGGCCGGTGAGTTCGTCGGTGATGCCACTGCGGCCGGCGATGGCCATGAGGAGGGCTTCGGCGGGTCCTTCGACGCGGGGGCCGGTGCCGGTGGTCCAGTCGAGGTCGGTGGCGGCGAGGGTGAGGTCGCGGATGCGTTTCGGGGCGTGGATCAGCGGGACGGTGCGGGCGAAGTCGAGGGTGGCGATCATCCGTTCCGCCGGGATCGTGCGGGGCAGGCCGAGGGGTCGGCGGATGTCTTGCTGGTGGATCATGCCGTCGCACAGCGCGATCCGGCCGCCGCGGCCCGCGGTGATTCCGCGGGGATGCAGGCATGCTTTGAACAGAGTGATCAGTTCGTCGGGGCTGCGGTCGGCGTAGGCGTCGATGCGTAGCTGGTTGACGCGGCCGAACCGGAAGCCGCCCCGGAGGAAGGCGCCGACGGCGCCCAGCGGGTTGAGCTCGTCGTAGCTGACGACATGAGTCACGACGTCGCGGACGCACCATCCCGTGCACAGCGTCGGGGCCTCCCACTGCTCGGCGGTGAGCCCGGTGAGCAGGTCGAGGAGTTCGGCGCGCTCGTCTTCGGCGAGCCGCATCGTGTCGGTCATGACTGACTGGCCGCGAGGGTGGCGTAGCTGTCGAGCAGGAGTTTCCAGCTGCCGCCGCCCTGGATGGTGTCGCGGATCGTCTGCCCGCCGTCGATGCGTTCGAAGTAGCGATGTTCGAGGTCGACGGTCGTCTCGTCGGGGCCGGTCGCGGTGAAGCGGGCCTCGATCTCGCTGGCGTGCGCGGGGTCGGGGTCGAACTGCCAGGAACCGTTGATCTGCCAGGTGAACACCACTCGGTCCGGGGGCTCCCAGGCCAGGACGCGGCCCCAGTCGCATTCGCTGCCGTCGACGCCGCGTTCGTACCAGCGCCCGCCCACGGCCGGTTCGAGGAGGATCTCGGCGACGTCGGCCGGCCCGATGTGGAACTGGTGCGGCCACCACGCGTCAACCGATCCGGTGAACAGCGCGAAGGCAAGTTCGATCGGCAGGCCGACGGTGACGGTCCCGGTGATCGGCGGGATGGAGGCAGCAGTAGTCATGACGAGGCTCCGTGGTCGCGGGCGGCGTCGGCCGCTTTCTGGAAATTCGTGAGCGCGGCGCCCCAACCCCGTCCAACCACGTGCGCAGGGCCTCGACGCCATCGGGGTTGAGCCGGTAGATCCGGCGGGTTCCCTCGGCCTGGCTGATCACCAGCCCGCCGTCGCGCAGGACACGCAGATGCTGAGACACCGCCGGTCGGCTGATCGGCAGCCGGTCAGCCAGCTCCTGCACCGAGCACGGTTCGCGGGCGAGCAGCTCGAAGATCGCCCGCCGGCTCGGGTCTCCGAGCAGGCCCAGACCGGCATCTCCGTAAGCTGCCACGAACGGTAAGCCTAGACGCACATAGTGCGCGTCTCAAGCCCTCGCGGTGCTGATGACGCCGTCGATCGCGGCGGTGACGTGCTGGGTGATGATCTCGGGAAGTCGCGCGGCGGAAAGGGGGGTGCCCGGCGGGCGTGAGGTGAAGCTCGGGTGAATGGGCTGGAGGCATGCCCTGTCGAGATGGAAGGCTGGCGGCGTGGAGGACGAGCGGCGCGCGCATTGGGACGGCGTGTACGGCAGCCGGGCCGTGACCGAGGTCAGCTGGTTCGAGTCCGACCCCGCTCAGTCGCTGGGCTTGATCGCCGAGGCGGGCACTGGCCCGGGCGATCCGGTCATCGACGTCGGCGGCGGCGCGAGCGTCTTGGCCGACCGGCTGCTGGCGGCCGGCTACGCCGACGTGACGGTGCTCGACGTGGCCGCCGAAGCGCTGGCGACCAGCCGGGCGCGGCTGGGACCGGCGGCCGAGCGGGTGCAATGGCTGGTCGCCGACGTGCTGTCCTGGCATCCGCAACGCCGCTACGCACTCTGGCACGACCGCGCGGTGTTCCACTTCCTCACCGACGCGGCCGCGCGGGACCGCTACCGGCGCACCGCGTCGGAGGCTCTGGCTCCGGGTGGCCGCATGGTGATCGGCACCTTCGCCGCGGACGGGCCGACCCAGTGCTCGGGATTGCCCACCGCCCGCTACACCCCGCAGGAACTCGCCGCCGAGTTCCCGCGGCTGGAGCTGGTGGACAGCGCCCGGCAGGAGCACCGCACGCCCGGCGGCGGGCTGCAGCCGTTCACCTGGGTGCTTCTCGCCGATCCCGACCCCAGCGCGAAGATCTAGCCCGGCGATCGGGCCACGACGCTTGCATTCGGTACCTAGGTACAGGCTTACGGTCGTTTCATGACGACCTCGAGCGCCGAGTGGGCGCCCTCTTCGTGCACGCTGCCGACCGCGGATCGCCCGCTGCGGATCGCCGAGTTCGACAATCTGTTCACCACGGCGGCCCGCCGGGTGGAGCGGCTCGGCCCGACCCGGGCCCGGATCCTGCTGCTAGAGGCCGCACGCGCGCAGGCAGCGGACATCACCGCGCGGGAAACGGCGTGCTGCTCGTTCTTCACCTTCACTTTCACACCGGCCGACGCGGACACGCTATGGCTCGGCGTCGAGGTGCCGGGTGAGCAGGTCGCGGTGCTCGACGGCCTGATCGAGCGGGCGTCCGGTCTGGTGGCGTCGTGAGTGAGGGGTTGCGGACGAGCCAGGTCGCGACGGCCGCGGGGGTGAACACGCAGACGCTGCGCTACTACGAGCGGCGGGGTCTGCTGGCCGAGCCGGATCGGACCAGCGGCGGGCATCGGGTGTATCCGGCCGAAGCGGTGACGGTGCTGCGGGTGATCAAGGTCGCGCAACGCCTCGGGTTCACCCTCGACGAGGTCGCCGACCTGCGCGAAGCCGGCCGTCACCGGCACCGCACCGACACCGGGCTGCAGGCCCGGGCCCGGGCGAAGCTCGTGGAGGTCGACGCCCGGATCCGGGACCTGCAGACCATCCGCGCCACGCTCGTCGAGGCACTGGACGCCGGCTGCGACGACTTGACCGCGTGCGCGGGCAGCGACTGCTGCCCGTTGCCGTTCACCGCGCTGGCCGACGTGCCGGCCGGTTCCACCGTGCTGCCCCTCGCCGTCTCGGAAGGACACGGATGACCACGCCACTGGAACTGCTGCCGATCGAGAAAACTGCCGCGCGCCCCAGAGGCCGGATCCTGGGGTGGCTGGCCGCATCGGCCGGGGCCATCTCCGGCGGCCTGGGCCTGCTGATCGCGTGCGCGGCGTGTTGCTTGCCGGTGCTGGTCGGGGTCGGGCTCCTCACGAGCGCAGCGGCGGCCGGCCTGCAGAACGTGTTTCTCGGGGTGGGAGCGGTGCTGATGCTCGCCGCCGGTGGGCTGCTGTGGCTGCGGCGCCGCCGCGCGCAGCGTGCCGGGCAGTCCGGTTGCGGCGACGATTGCGCCTGCTGACCTGCGCGGGCGGCTTGACCTTCGAGTCAGGTCGAGGGTTTACCGTCGGCCGGTGAGCACGATGCGTATCTCCGGCCTGGCCGAGCGGACCGGGGTCCCGGCCACCACACTGCGGTTCTACGAAACCGCCGGTCTCCTCCCGACCGAGCGGACCCCGGCCGGATACCGGGTGTACGGGCAGGACGCGGTCGAACGGCTGGCGTTCATCGGCGCGGCCAAGAACCTCGGCCTGCCGCTGGAGAAGATCGCCGAACTCCTGCAAGTCCGCGACACGAGCTCGTGTACGCAGGTCAAGCAGGATCTGCGGCCGCGGATCACGGCCCGGATCGCCGACGCCGAGCAGCGCGCCGCGCAACTGCTGGACTTCGCGTCGACGCTGCGCCGCTCGATCGAGCACCTAGACAGCCCCCGGACCGGTCCGGACGCTGTGATCCGCAGTGCGCGTTCCTGCGCCCGCCTGCGGCCGGAACTGTTCGATGAGCGCTACTACGCAGCAGGGCCCGGCACGCCTCGCCGCGTCCCTGGAGAAGCACCAGGTCGCCGCCTACGTCGGGGCCCTGGTCGCCGGCGCGGTGGTCGGACGGGCGGCACCGGCGGCCGGACCCGGCCTGGAACACGCGATCAACCCCGTCCTCGCCGCCCTGCTGTTTGTCACGTTCCTGCAGGTCCCGGCGGCGGAGCTGGGTCGGTCGCTGCGGGCGGGGTGTTCCTGGCCGCGGCGCTGGTCGTCAACTTCGTGGTCGTGCCGTTGGTGGTGGCCGGCGGGTTCGCGTTCCTGCCCGATGATCGGGCGGTCCGGCTGGGTGTGCTGCTCGTTCTGCTGGCGCCGTGCGTGGACTACGTCATCGTCTTCTCCGGCCTGGCCGGCGGAAACGCCCGCCGGTTGCTCGCGGCGACACCGCTGCTCCTGCTGGCCCAGATGCTCGCGCTGCCGGCCCTGCTGTACCTGTTCCTCGGTGCGGAGTTGGCCGAGGTGGTGGAGGTGCGGCCGTTCGTCGAGGCGTTCGTGATCCTGATCGTCGTGCCGTTGGCGTTGGCGTGGCTTACCCAGGCCTGGGCCGCGCGCCGGACCGCGGGGGAGCGGTTCTCCACGGCGATGGGGGCCACGATGGTGCCGCTGATGGCGGTCACGCTGCTGACCGTTGTTGCGTCCCAGGTCCCGCGTCTCGACGGTGATTTCGCCCGCGTCGTCGGCGTCGTGCCGTTCTACGTTCTGTTCCTGGTTGTGATGGCGGTGGCCGGGTTGCTCGTCGCGAGGCTGTTCCGGCTGGAGGTGGCCGATAGCCGCGCGATCGTGTTCACCGGTGCGACCCGCAATTCGCTGGTCGTGCTTCCGCTGGCTCTCGCGCTGCCCGGTGACCTTGCCGTCGCGGGGGTCGTCGTGGTCACGCAGACTCTGGTCGAGGTGATCGGCATGGTGATCTACGTCCGTGCCGTGCCCCGGCTCGTGCGCTAGACCAGCGATTGGACCGCATACATCCCGCCGACCGCTGCGGCGATGACGCCGAGCAGGAACCGCAGACCGGTCTCGGGCAGCCGGGGCTGGAGCCGCGCGCCCAGATAGCCGCCGGCCAGACCCCCGAGCCCGGCCAGCAGCCCCAAGGTCCAGTGCGGCGCGATACTGCCCGGCGCGACGAGCGCGAGCAGCGCGTAGGTGGCGGCCCCGGCCAGCGACGCGGCGAACGTCGAGGCCAGCGCGGCCGGCGCTACCACCGCCACCGGCTGACCCCGGCCGACCAGGATCGGCCCGAGAATCGAGCCACCACCGATGCCGTAGATCCCGCCGACCACACCCACGACGAACGCCAGCACCGTCACCTGGCCCGCGGGTGCTGCCCTGACCCGCCCCGGGTGGAGAGCGCGGACGCAGAGCCAGCAGCCCAGCGGCAGCAGCACACCAGCGGCGACCAGCCGGAACACTGCCGCGCCCGGCAGCAGGAACACCCGCACCACCGCGCCGATCACCACGCCCGGCACCGTGCCCGCCAGCAACTGCCCGGTGAGCGGACTCCACAGTTGACCGGCCCGGGCGTACCGCAGCAGCGCTCCCGGGCCGGCGATCACGTTGAACAGCAGGTTCGTCGGTGTCACCGCCGGGTTGGGGACGTGCAGCACGCTGAGCTGCACCGGCAGCAGGAACACCGCACCGGACACCCCCACCGGCGCGGTCACCACAGCGATCACCAGTCCGGCGAGAAACGCTGCCGCGAGCATCCACCCGTCCACAAGCCGCGGACTCTACCGGCGGAGATCCCGAGAGCGCCGAAGCCCTCGGAGTACATCTAGCGATGTATTCATCATCTGATGTACTGTCCGGCCTTATGGAGACGGCGACGTACGGGCAGGTGCTGGCGCGGTTCGGGCACGCGCTGTCCGACCCGGTGCGAGCACGGGTGCTGTTGGCACTGCGGGACGGGCCGGGGTATCCGGCGGATCTGGCCGAGTTGCTGGGTGCGTCGCGGCAGAACCTGTCGAACCACTTGGCGTGCCTGCGGGGCTGTGGGCTCGTGGTGTCCGTCCCGGAGGGTCGCCGCACCCGGTACGAGCTCGCCGATCCGCGGCTGGCCCACGCCTTGACCGACCTGCTGGGTCTGGTGCTGGCCGTGGACCCGGCGGCCTGTCCCGACTCCGACGAGAAAGGTTGCTGCTGATGAGCCTGCCGCTGCTCGGCCTCGGTCCGTCTCCGGCTCGTCGCGCGGTGCTTTCGCGGCGGGTGCGGCTTCTGGTCGCCGCCACGATCACCTACAACGTGATCGAGGCGATCGTCGCGATCACCGCCGGGAGCATCGCCTCTTCGACGGCGCTGATCGGTTTCGGACTGGACTCGATCATTGAAGTGTCCTCGGCCGCGGCGGTGGCCTGGCAGTTCTCCGGGAAGGACCCGGAAGCGCGGGAGAAGGTGGCGCTGCGGATCATCGCGGTGTCGTTCTTCGCCCTTGCAGCCTATGTCGGGGTCGAGTCAGTGCGAGCACTTCTCGGTGACGACCGTGCCGAGCATTCGACGATCGGCCTCGTGCTGGCCGCGCTGTCGCTGGCGATCATGCCGGTGCTCTCAGCAGCACAGCGCCGGGCCGGCCGCGAGTTGGGGTCCGCGTCAGCCGTCGCGGACTCCAAACAGACGCTGCTGTGCACCTACCTCTCCGGTGTCCTCCTCGTCGGACTGGCGGTGAACTCGCTGTTCGGCTGGTGGTGGGCGGATCCGGTCGCCGCTCTGGTGATCGCGGTCGTGGCGGTCAAGGAGGGCCGAGAGGCTTGGCGTGGGGACGCCTGCTGCTCCCCGGCCGCCGCACTGACCCCGGCCTCATCTACGGATACGGACGGTTGTGCGGACGGCTGCTGCGCGGGTGACTAACGGCCTACGCCACTTACGTGGCTAGCGTTTGCTGAGGCGGCAGGCCGGCCGCGGGTCAGTCAGCCCGGGACTCGAGCGGCGAATCGCTCGACGGCTCCGTAACTGAAGCCGTCGTGATGCTCGATCGGTGGGCCGAGTGCCTGGACGTGGCGGATCGGTCGGCGACGCCAGTACTCGCCTTGGAACCGAACGGTGTAGAGCTCAAGTGATCGCTGCAGCAGGCGTCCGATCCGGGATGTGGCTTCGACATGGTCGGCGAGTAGCAAGAGTCCGCCTGGGCGGACCACCCGCACCATTTCGCCGACCGCCCGGCGGTCGTCGGGAATCGCGCAAAGCGAGAACGTGCAGACCACAGTGTCGAAAGACGCATCGGGGAACGGCAGCGATTGGGCGTCCCCGGTTTGCAGATCCGCATCCCGGCCGAGGTCGGTCGCGCGACGGCGGGCCCGGTCGAGCATCTCCGGGCTCCACTCCACGCCGGTCAGCCGGACGCCGGCGGGATAGTGCGGCAAGTTCAACCCGGTGCCGATCGCCACCTCGAGGGTCTCACCGGCCGCCTGCCGACAGATCCATGCCCGGGTGTCGCGGAAGAAGCGGCGGTCCATGAACCCCATCTGCCGGTCATAGGACTTCGACTGTTTGTCCCAGAACCGGCGAAGACGGGCGTCGCGGCTTTTGAGCTCGGACACGGGTGACTCCTCCCGTCGAGCGTTCACAGCATCCGAGTTGCGTCCCTGATAGTGGTGTGACGCGGTTGGCGTGATCGTCGGGCGGCCCGGTTGGGCTGAACGAGGAACGCGGCCATCGCGTGATCTTTCGAGCGAACCTCTCACAGCACTCTCGAAAGGGCATCGACGCGATGACCGCACCACACATGATCGACCCTGGCCGCCTGCTGGGCCAAGCCCTCTCCGACGCCTCCCCGGACCTGATGCGTTCGTTGTTGTCCACGGTGATCAACGCGCTGCTCTCCGCCCGTCGCGGCCGGGCTCGTGGTGTTTCAGCTGTGCAAAGACACTCGGACGGGCTACGCGCGGCTCAATTCTTGATGGCGTCAACCTGCGTCGTGCTTCGCCTCAGCGTCGGTCAGCAACTCACTGAGGGTCGAACATCCCTGACTTAACATTCACCAAGAACCTTGACCAGTTGGCAGGCCGCAGCAGAAGCACGTGCCCTTCGGGATTTTTCGAATCGCGTACCGCGATCGCCTCACCGAGGACGGCGACCTCGACACACTGTCCCGTTCCGTTGCTCCGTGTGCTCTTGCGCCACACTGCGTTAGCAAACTCTGGCGCAGTCATTCTGCGCCCTCCCTTACTGCTTGTGCCTTCATGGCGTCGGCCTTGCCGCGCAGAAGCGTAACCGTGTCCGCCGGGGACAAGGCGGTCGCCCTGAGATGGTCAAACGCCAGGCTGTGTCCCTGCACATGGTAGGCCTTATCCAGGAACAACGCGCCGCTGATGTTCTCCAGGTAGACGACCGGGGGATCGTCGCTGTCGAAGTCGGGGATGGTGAGGCTGCGCCGCCTCTAACATTACGATTGCTCGGCGGTGCCCGGCACCACCAGCCCGGTCTCGTACGCGATCACCACCGCCTGCGCGCGGCTGTTCAGGCCGAGCTTGGCCATCACGTGCTTCACGTGGGTCTTCACGGTCTCCGCGCTGAGCACCAGGCGCCTGGCGATCTCCTCGTTGCTCAGACCCATCCCGACCAGCCGCAACACCTCCAGCTCCCGGCCGGTCAGCGACGTCAGCTGGGGTTGACCGACGACCGAGACCCGATGGTGCCGCGAGGAGTGCTCGATCAGCCGCTGGGTGATCGACGGCGTGATCAGCATGTCCCCGGCCATCGTGGTGTGCACCGCCGCGAGGATCCGTTCCGGCGCGGTGTCCTTCAGCAGGAAGCCGGAGGCGCCTTCGCCGAGCGCCGCGTAGACGTACTCGTCCAGGTCGAACGTCGTCAGCACGACGATTTTCGGACGCGGCTCGAGATCGGTCGCGAAGATCGTGCGTGCGGCGGCGATCCCGTCGAGGACCGGCATCCGGATGTCCATGAAGATCAGATCCGGCCGGGTCCGGGTGGCCAGCTCGACCGCTTCGGCCCCGTCGCCGGCCTCGCCCACCACCTCGATCCCGGGCACCGCGGTGAACAGCGCGACGAGTCCGCCGCGGATCAACGCCTGGTCGTCGGCGACCAGGATCCGGATCGTCATATCGGCAACCGGGCGACCACGCCGAACCCTCTCTCCTCCCGCGGTCCGGCGGTCAGCACCCCGCCGTAGAGCTCGGCGCGCTCCCGCATCCCGCGGATGCCGTGCGCCGCCGTTTCGGTCTTCCCCGCCGTCGTCGGCCCCGCGCCGTCGTCGAGGACCCGCAGCGTGAGGGTGTTCTCGCCGTAGTCCACTTCTATGCGGACGTCGGCCGGGCCGGCGTGTTTGATCACGTTCGTCAGCGACTCCTGGACTACCCGGTAGGCGCACAGGTCCGGGCCGGAGGCCAGCGGCCGGGCCCGGCCGGTGACCGTCACGGCGACCGGCACGCCGGCCGCGCGGGTCCGTTCGACCAGACCGTCCAGTTCGGCCAGCCCCGGCTGAGGCCGGTAGTCGGCGTCTTCGTTCGGGCGGAGCACTTCGAGGAGCCGGCGCATCTCCGACAGCGCCTCGCGGCTGGAGTCCTCGACCGCGACCAGCGCGGTCCGGGTCGCGTCCCGGTCGGTGTCGAGCAGGAACCGGGACACCCCGGCCTGCAACGAGATCACCGACATGTGGTGCGAGACGACGTCGTGGAGTTCCCGGGCGATCCGGACCCGTTCGTTCGACGCGGCCCGCTCGGCCCGGAGTGCGGCCCGCTCGGCCTGTAAGGCCAGGCGCTCGGTGCGTTCGGCCCACCGCCGTGTGCCGATGCCGATCGTCCAGGCCACGACGACGCCGAGGAACGCCTTGATCCCCTCCGACCAGAACAGCGCCGCCGACGCGTTCACGCCGGTGATCAGCAGGCACCCGATCAGCACGAGACACGTCACCCCCAGCATGACCAGCGCGGTCCGCCGCGAACACAGCGTGGCCACCGAGATCCCGGCGATCACGACCGCGAAGCCACCGTCCGGAAAGGTGCTTCCGGCCAGCACCGCCAGCGCCAGCTCGGCTCCGAGCACGACGCTCAGCACGCCGACCGGCGCGGCCTGGCGTAACGCGATCGGCGCCGACGTGAGCAGCGACAACACCACCGCGAGCACCGCGACGGGACCGGGGCGCACGAACGCCGCGCCCACCGTCACCAGACTCAGGACGCCGGCCAGCAGCACGTCGATCGCGAACGCTTTCGGTCTGACCCGCACGGAGCATCACGCTAGTGAGGCCCGGCCCGCGCCGCGTCACCCGGCTGGAGCGGATCCACCTACCACCAGGGGGGTAGGTCAGTTGCCCTCTCAGGGCGATGACTCAGCGTCACCGCCGCCCGTAGCTTTCCCGGCATGAAACGACTTCCGATGGCAGCAGCGGCGACGGTGGCAGTTCTCGGGGTGGCCGGGGTGATCGGTGCGGTCACGCAGACCCCGGACGCGTCCGCGACGCAGGTTCCCGGGCAGCTGCAGAAAGACGCGAACGCGATCCTCCGCCAGGGCGCCCCGGGTGTTCTCGCGGATCTCTCCACGTCGACGGGGCACGTGCGGGTCCGCGCCGGCGTCGCCGACACGACGACCGGGAAGCCGGTGCCGTGGGACGCGAAGTTCCGCGTCGGCAGCTTCACCAAGACGTTCGTCGCGACAACCGTGCTGCAACTGGTCGGCGAAGGAAGGCTCTCGCTGGACGACTCAGTCGACAAGTGGCTCCCGGGCGTCGTCACCGGCAACGGCAACGACGGCACGAAGATCACCGTCCGTCAGCTCCTCCAGCACACCAGCGGCCTGCCCGACTACCTGGCCGCCCCGCAGTTCGCGTTCCTCGGCAGCGAGGAGGGCTTCACGGCCGGCCGGGACAAGGACTACGCGGCCCGGCAGCTGGTCGCGTTCGCGATGGCGCTGAAGCCGAACTTCGCCCCGGGCACGAACTGGAGCTACTCCAACACGAACTACGTGCTGGCCGGCCTGATCATCCGGAAGGTCACCGGCCACGACTGGCGCGCCGAGGTCACCCGGCGGATCATTCGGCCGCTCGGGCTCAAGGACACCACGATCCCGGCGACCGACCACACCGTCCCGGAGCCGCACGCGATCGGCTACGAGCGGTTCCCCGGCCCGGACGCGACCGCGACCGACCCGAAGTACGGCCCGGCGATCGACGCCACCGAGCTCAGCCCGACCTGGGGCGACGCGGCCGGTGCGATCATCAGCACCACCGCGGACGGCAACACGTTCCTGCGGGCCTTGCTCGCCGGCACGCTGCTGCGCCCGGCCCAGCTGGCCGAGATGAAGAAGACCGTCCCGGCGCCGGGGTTCCAGGCCCCGTTCCCGGGTGCCCGGTACGGGCTGGGTCTGATGTCGACCCCGAGTTCGTGCGGCCTGATCTGGTCACACGGCGGCGACATCCATGGCTACAAGACCCGCAACGGTGTGAACTCGCAGGGCAGCCGCAGCATCATCGTGTCGCTCAACACCGATTCGCTGGTCCCCGAGCCCGGCGCACCGGCCCCGACGCGGGACCAGTCGCTGACCCTGATCGAGGACGCGCTTTGCTCCTGACCCCGGCGGTCAGGGCCCCGGCGCGAGGAGCTGGGCCAGGTTGACGGACGGCCGGTCGCGCAGGTCGTCGACCTGTGTGCGGCAGGAGAAGCCGTCGGCCAGCACCACCGCGTCGGGCGCGGCTGATCGTCGACGTCGACGTCGACGTTTGAGCGCGCGCATCGCCTCCATCGAGGTTTTGCCTTCGCTCTTGAGGCGGTCGTAGTAGGCCCGCCCGAGGGTCGCGTTGCGTAACTGGACCACGGCCATGGTGTGCAGCACTCGGTTGATCTGCCGGTTGCCGCCGCGGGAGAGCCGGTGCCGGACGTGGTCTCCGGAGGAGGCGTCGATGGGAGCGGTCGGCGACGAGGTCCGCGGCGACACGTCGGTGCGTCTTGCCCGCGGCGTCGCGCGGTCGGACACGCGAGAGCCATCCTGATGTGGTCCTCGCCCGGCGAGCGGCGGCGATCGACCAGGGTACGCACGTCCGGCCCCCGGTCCGTCGGGTTGCATTGGGTTCGGCGGGCAGCACCACCGGCGCGGGCAGCACCAACACTGCCTCGGTCGACGCGGCGGCCTCATCACGCGACGGGACCTTCACCGTCGAAGACGTCGTCGCGCTTGCGCGCCGCCGGGGATCCCTCCATGGAACTCTGCTTCGACAGCCTTCACGGACTCTCTGTCGGCGACGCGATGGGCGCCCAGTTCTTCGTTCCGGGCACGTCGTTCCCAGACCTTGTAGCGGGACGTGCTCCGGACTCTCCCTGGCCGTGGACCGACGACACCGAGATGGCCTGCTCGGTGGTCACCGTTCTCGGCGTGAACGGCGCTATCGACCAGGACGATCTCGCGGCCGCCTTCGCCGAGCACTTCGAGCCCTACCGCGGATACGGCGGTGGCGCCGTGCAGATACTCCGGCAGATCCGCAACGGCACCGGATGGCGGGAGGCGTCACGAGCAGCCTTCGGCGGACAGGGATCGATGGGCAACGGCGCCGCGATGCGCGTCGCGCCCATCGGCGCGTTCCATGCCGAAAGCCCCACGACCGCCGCCCTGGACGCGGTGCGCTCGGCCGAAGTGACCCATGTGCACCCCGAAGCGGTCCTCGGAGCCGTCGGGGTGGCGGTCGCCGCCGCGAGCGCCGGCCAGGCCCGACACAACGGAGTCCGGCCCGCGCCGTCCGCGATCCTGGACGCAGTTCTGGACCACCTCGTCGATAGCCGGGTGAAAGCCGGGGTGGAGGCAGCACAGCGGCTACTTGGCGCAACGGTCGCCGAAGCGGCCTACCTCTTGGGCAACGGCTCGCAGGTCCTCGCCCAGGACACCGTGCCGTTCACGCTCTGGGTCGCCGCGACCTACCTCGACGACTACCGTTCGGCGATCCTGGCCTGCATCGGAGCCGGCGGCGACGTCGACACGACCGCGGCGATCGTCGGAGGCGTCGTCGCGACGTACACCGGTCGCGACGGTATCCCTCTCGACTGGCGGACCTCCCGCGAGCCGCTGCCAGACTTCGTCACGTCGCCATTCGCTTAACCGACGGCTGAAGCGACGGCGACCAACGTCCGCTCTTGCCGCCAGCGACCCGTTGCGCGATGGGGACCGCGCCAGGTACCTGGGTCATCGCTTCTCCTTGGTCGGGGGCCGGTCGAGGGTGGCGCGCATCGTCGTCTCGACCAGGGCGGCGATGTCCTCCGGGCTCAAGCCGACGGCCTGGGCTTTGCGCAGCCAGTCGACGAAGTCGTCACGCAGCCCGCCCTGGTGCTCCAGCGACGGCCCGGCCAGGCCACGGACCAGGAAGGTTCCGACGCCGGGGCGCCCCTCGGCGAGGCCCTCCAGCTCCAGTTCCCGGTAGGCCTTCAGGACCGTGTTCGGGTTGATCGCCAGCGACTGCGCCACTTGCCGCACCTTCGGCAGCTGATCACCGGGCTCGGCCAGCCCCACTCGCAGCGCCTGCTTCACCTGAAGCACGAGTTGCATGTACGTGGCCACCCGGGAACGGCCGTCCAGAACGAACTCGATCACATCGCATCCCTATTGTCTTACGACAGTAAGACAGGATGGAGAGCCGGACCTCCGTTGTCAATCACTGCAGCAGCGGTTGGAGCGCGAGACCGCACCGACCGGACGCTGGCCCGCCTGGCGCCGGTGACGGTCAGGCGCCGGGCGCCGTCTCGCTGACGTGCTGCGGGCCGGCCTCGCCGGACGTTCGCGCCGGCCAGGTTGCGGCGTCGGCCAGGCGCGCGAGGGCAGGTAGGCGCAGCGCGCCGCGGAAGAGGCCGTATCCGACGGGCGCCCCGAGGACGTTGGCCAGCAGGTCGTTGATGTCGACCGCGTGGCCGGCGCGGATCGTGAGGTCGGAGACGAACTGCAGCAGTTCGATCGTGAGGCTGGCGAGAAACCCGGCGAGCAGGATCCGGCGGACCGAGTCGACACGGGCGACGAGTGGCAGCAGTACACCCAGGGGAACGAACAGCACCACGTTCTGCACCACGTCGTACCACTCGGCGTCGATCAGTGGGCTGAGGTTGACGAGCCATCGCCACGGCACCGGGTAGCCGGGCTTGCCGAGCTGGATCGGCAGGAGGGTTGCGGCGAGCACGGCGGCGCCGTAGGCGCAGAACGCGACGACGACCAGGACCCGCGGCCAGGTCAGAGCCGCGACGCGACGCAGTCGCCACAGCAGTGCCGCGACGGCGGCCGCCGCGAGCGGCAGGGCCACTGGCAGCCGGGAGATCTCGTAGTACGGGTCGGGCATCGTGCGGGTCTCCTCGGACGGCCTCGGACGTGACGCAGCGTAGCCGGGACACCCAAACGCGGCGTGTGGGCCGTTAATGGATGACTCACGCCGTGGCGCTGGGACGACGGGGGTGCCGTCGCCCGCTCGGAGCCCCGTTCAGCATCTCTTCGACGGTGCCGTCGGGGACGCCGCAAGCGAGGTAGGTCGCGCGGGCGCGGTCCGACCAGAGGGCACCGAGTTCGGCGTCGGTGTCGGCGATCTGGCTCAGGATCGTGAGTGTCCGTGCTTCACCGAGCCGGTGGCCGGTCTGGGCGTGAAGAGTGAGGGCCCGATAGGCCGCTTCCGTGGCCTGGTCGCCCCGGCCGGACGCCAGGTGTGCGGCGGCCAGCGTCGTCCGGGCATTGGCTTCGAGCACGCGGTAGCCGGCGTGCTGGGCCAAGTGCCGTGCCCGATCCGCCAGATCGGCGGCTCCGGTCCAGTCGTGCTGACTCACGGCGACCTCCGCGAGGCCGAGCGTCGCGACGATCTTGGAGTAGTGAGCGCTGGCGTCGCGGGCGAGGTCGAGCGCGCGCCGGTGCGCGGCGAGGGCCTCTCGCGGGTGACGTAGTCGCAGCTGGATCGTGCCGAGGACGTTGCTGGCCTCCGCCTCGATACGTTCGTCGTCGAGGTCGGCGGCCACCTGCGCCGCCGCTTCGACTAGTTGGTGGCCGGCGGCGAGCTGCCCTGCGTCGCGACGGACGCCGGCGAGGTAGAGCAGCGTGCCGGCCTCGCCGTAGCGGTTGCCGAGCTGCCCGTGAAGAGCCAGCGCCGCCTCCAAGTGATCTCGGGCGGACTCGAGCCGCCCGAGGTCGTGCTCGGTCTCGCCGAGGTTCTCCCTGGCTTGAGCCTCGCCGGCGACGGAGCCGAGTTGCCGGAACAGGCGCAGTGCCTCGGCGTGATGGTCGGCCGCGATGCGCAGATCACCGAGCTGCCGGGCGAGGTAGCCGAGGTTGCACAGTGTGTTCGCCTGGCCGGCGAGCCGTCCCGATTGTTGATAGAGGCGCCACGCTCTCGTGTGGGCCGCGATCGCCGGCGGAAGTCGACCCACCTCGGCGTGGACGTTGCCGAGGTTGCCGGCGATAGCGGCCTCCCCGTCGACCCAACCGGACCGCTTCGCCAGGTCAGCGGCGGAGGCGTAGTGCTCGATCGCCGCGAGACCGCGGCCGGCGCTGGCCTCGGCGGTGCCGAGGCTCAGCTTCATCGCGGCCTGCGCTCGGAGATCGCCGTCCTGCTCTGCGGCGACGAGTCCGGCCCGGGTGACGTCCAGCCATTCGATCATGTGGCGCGACTGGAAGTAGTAGCCCCGCAGCGTGTCCGCGAGCAGCCAGGCGAGGGGCCTCGGGCCGTGCTCGGCAGCGTGAGTGATCACCGCGGCCAGGTTCCTGCGCTCGCCGCCGAGCCAGGCCAGGGCCGCATCGGGATCGGCGAAGATCTCGCCCCCGGCCGTACGCCGCGCCTCCAGCGGCAACCGCAGCATCTGCGGATAGAGCAACTGAGCCGCGCTGTCCGCGGTGGCCAGATACCAATCCATTTGCTGGCCGATCGCCGCGGCGCGAACCGGCTCGGAGTCGGACTCGCTCGCGCGGATCGCGGCATACCGGCGTAACAGGTCGTGCGTCGTGTACCGGCCGAGCGTGCTGGGTCCGATGAGGTGCGCGGCGGCCAACCGGTCGAGCATGCGGTCGACGTCCGGCCGTGGCAGGCCCGTAAGGGCGGTGACCGCAGGCGCGGTGAAGCTAGCGGTGGGCACGATCCCCAGGAGCCGGAACATCCTCTGGGCCGGCGTCGGCAGGGCGCGGTAGGACAGTTCGAAGGCAGGCCCCACCGCGGTGTCGGGGTCGTCCTCGATCGACAACACGTTGATCCAGTCATCGCCGTTGAGCGCCTCGACCTGGTCGGCGATCGAACGATCAGGGTGATCGTTGAGCAGGGCCAACGTGATGCGCAGCGCCAGCGGCAGGTGCGCGCACGCCGTGGTCAGTTCGCCGAGCGCGTCGGGCTCCGCATCGACGCGCTCGGGTGCCAGGCCGGCTCGGAGCAGGGCGACGCCCTCGTCCGGGGAGAGCACGTCGAGGGTCAGCCGGTGCGCCCCGTCCCGAGCCGTGAGGCCCGAGAGTCGTTTGCGGCTGGTGACCAGCGCCAGGCACCCAGCGCTACCGGGTAACAGCGGCCGTACCTGAGCCGCGCTGGCGGCGTTGTCGAGCAGAACCAGGACCCGGCGCCCGGTCAGCAACGATCGGTAGACCGCGGCTGCCTGGTCGAGGTCGACCGGCACCCTCTCGGACGGAATCCCCAACGCGTCCAGGAAGCCCGACAGCGCAGTGAGCGGCGAGATCTCCGCGCCTCTCGCGTAGCCGCCTAGGTTGACGTAGAGCTGCCCATCCGGGAATCGGTCGCGCACCTGATGCGCCCACCGGAGCGCCAACGCCGTCTTGCCCACCCCGGGGGCGCCGGCAATCGCCGCGATCACCACGCCGGTAGAGCTGTCTCCGGAGGACGAGCGCTGGGACAACCACCTCAGCTGTGTGTCCCGGCCGATGAAGCCGCTCACCTCTCCCGGAAGCTGGTGGGGAACCGGGACCACCGCGGCCGCGGCGAGAGACGAAACGCGTTTCGGTTGCGCGGCGACCGGTGGGACTTCATGACGGAGGATGGCCGCTTCCACCTCACGGAGTTCTGGTCCCGGATCGACGCCCAATTCACCACGGAGCGCGACCCCGATTCGACGGACGACGTCCAGCGCCTCGGACTGCCGGCCGGCGCGATACAGCGCCAGGACGAGCTGGATCTGGACGCGTTCGTCGAACGGATGCTCGGCGGCGCGCTTACCCAACTCGGGCAACAGCCGGGCATGATCGCCCAGCGAGAGGCGCACGTCGATGAGCTCGCTTTCGGCCTGCGCGCGGAGGTTCTGCAATCGGTGGGCGTGCGATTGCAATTCGGGAAGCGCGGCCACGTCGGCAAGTGCAGGTCCGCGCCAGAGCGCGAGGGCCGTGGTGAGGAGCCGCGCGCGTTCTTCGGCGTCCGGTGCCGATTTCGCGCGTTCGATGAGCCGGTCGGCGGTTTCGGCGTCACTGGGTTCGGCCGTATTCAATACGTATCCCGGAGAGCGTGAGACGATCGCGCTCCGGTCTCCGAAGACCGTTCGTAAATACGAGATGTTCTGCTGCAGGGTATTCACCGCGGTGGCAGGCGCGGATTCGTGCCAGGCGATATCGATGAGGCGATCGACGCTCACCACGATTCCGCGGCTCAGTCCGAGAGCGGCCAAAATGGCTTTGCGTCGGAGCCCGGCCACCGGCCGAGCTTCGTCACCTTTGACGATGTCGACCGGGCCGAGAAGGCGAACCTGCAATTCCCCCATGAAGCGAGAAAGATAGTTGATCGAAGTGAACGCCCGACAGCCGACAGTCACGAACCCGACTGTCGGTTGTGGACGAACTCGAACGCCCCCGTCGCTCGCTGGGCACGTCCGGACGAGGGCAGCCGGTGGTTCGCTCCTCCGGTAGGGGCTGCGCATGGTGGGTGTCCGGCCGGCGTCTCGGTGAGCGCCAGCGCCGAGGACATCGACGCCGAGATCCCGCAGTTGTCCGCCGCGCGGTTGGACCGGGTAGCAGGCGAGATCGCCCGCGTCGCGCCGGGCGAGCTCGAGTTCCACGCGACCACACCGGTGTCGGCGGCGATGCGCCAGTACTGGTGGTCGTTGGTGGCACTGTTCAGCGGTACCGCGCTGGCGGCCGACTCGCCGCTGAGTTCGCCACCGACCCAGGACTTCTCTCGTGATCGCCGGCGATGCCGCAATGGGAGCACGAAAGGCCGTGGGTTGATCAGCTCGAGGCGACAGCTCACCGTGGAGCAGGTGGCGCGGTTCTCGTTCGCACGCACCGCGGACGTCGAGGAACCGCAGGTCGGTCGCGAGACGTTCGACGGCCTGAGTCAGCGTCGCGGAGACGAACTCGTGGTGTCTCGCGTCTGCAACAGCGACGACCGGGGGGATCGGCAGTCAGACCGTGCCCGACGTGATCGGGTGCAGAATCTCCGGCGTTTCGGGCCGCTTGCCGCCGGTCGGACGTTGCCGGGTAGATATGACGTATGTGGTTGTCGTGGCGAGCCGCGGTCTGGCTCAGCATCGGACTCGCTGTGCTGGCGACGATCATGCGCGTGTACGTCCCGTCGCGGCGCTGGCTGTGGGTTCGCGACCTGGCCCAGGAGAGCGCGATCTCGCTGGTCCTCTACGCCGTCTGGCAGCTCGTCGGGCGGCTGAACCTGGGGGGCAACTCCCAAGCGGTGGCCCACGGCCTGGCCATCGTGAATTTCGAACGCACGGTCCACCTCCCGAGCGAGGAATGGACTCAGCACCTCGCGATGCAGAGCCACCTGCTCATCAAGGCGGCGAACTGGTACTACATCGCCGGTCACATGCCGGTGATGACCATCTTCCTGGTGTGGCTCTACCTCTGGCACCGGCCGGATTTCGCGCGCTGGCGAACCGTGCTGGCGGTCGGCACGATCGTCGGTGAGCTCGTGCAGGTGATCCCGGTGGCACCGCCTCGCCTGGCGCTGTCGAGCATCGTCGACACGTTGAGCTTGTACGGCCCGCGGGTCTACGCCGACGACGGCGCCGGCTTCGCGCCGCAGCTCGGCGCGATGCCGTCCCTGCACTGCGTCTGGGCGATCACCACCGGGGCGGCTGTCTTCTGCGTCGCGAAGAGCCGGTGGCGGTGGATCGGTCCGGCCCACGCTGTGGTCACCGTGCTCGTGGTGGTGGTCACCGGCAATCACTACTGGTCGGACGCGCTGGCCGCGGGCCTGCTGGTGCTGCTCGGTGTCGCGGCCGCCGATACGTTCGCCCAGTTGTCTCGGCGGCGGCATGAGGCTGGGGATCCTTCCGCTGATCAGATCGACGTGCGGGGCCCGGCGAAGTCGTTAGGCGACACGATCGACGGAGGCCGACCCGGGTCTCTCAACGCGTTCGGATCGGTTGACTCCCAGGGGGGCGATTGAGCTCGTCCGACGCTTCGGCGGTGCCTGCCTGTTGAAGGGCTCGAGGCGGCCGGCGTGTCGTGAAGCGTTGGACGGGGTCAGCTCGGCTGAGATCGTCGGCGCGGGGCGCGGGGCGCGGGGCGCGGGGCGCGGGGCGCGGGGCGCGGGGCGCGGGGCGCGGGGCGCGGGGCGCGGGGCGCGGGGCGCGGGGCG
>NZ_JBITDV010000015.1:0-178826 GCF_044454545.1 Cryptosporangium sp. NPDC051539
GTGGACAGGTCGTTACCGAACGACGCGGTCTCGGACGTGAACCGGTCCCCGGTCAACTGCATCCCATCACCGGAGTCACCGGCAAACCGGATCACGACACGTTCCAGTTGCTGGACCTGCTTGTCCACAGCGCTTCCTGCCTCTCGCCGGCCCCGTCGAGAGGCGCCGTCAGCTCCCCAGCTTCCGTCCTCGTGGGGTCGGGCGGTAGGCCGGTTCTCCTGTTGACCTCATAACCTGCGCTTATGCCTGTCGAATGTGAGCCGGCCGCGACCCACCAAGCGATCGCTCGAATAGGCTGCCGCCATGACGGACCGGACGATCGCGCTCGAAGTGGCAGACCGGATCGCCACGATCACCCTCGACCGGCCGGAGCGCCTGAACGCGTTCACGCCCGGGATGGCCGGAGAACTCGTCGAGGCGTTCGACCGGACCGACGCGGACGATGACGTCCGGGTGGTGATCGTGACCGGACGCGGACGGGCGTTCTGCGCGGGCGCCGATCTCGGCGGGGGATCGGGGACGTTCGATCCTGCCCGCGGGCCTCGGACCACGGAGACGATCGACGGTTCGCCCCGGGACCTCGGCGGGGTCGCCTCGCTGCGGATCGCCGCGTCGCGGAAGCCGGTGATCGCCGCGATCAACGGACCGTCGGTCGGGGTCGGGGCGACGATGACGCTGCCGATGGACGTCCGGATCGCAGCGGAGTCGGCGCGGTTCGGGTTCGTGTTCGCGCGCCGAGGGCTGGTGCCGGAGGCCGCGTCGAGCTGGTTCCTGCCGCGTGTCGTCGGCATCTCCCAGGCGATGGAGTGGGTCGCGACCGGACGGGTGTTCCCGGCGTCGGAGGCGTTGAGTGGCCGGCTGGTGTCGCGGGTGGTGCCGGACGCCGCACTGATCGACACCGCGCGGGAGATCGCGGCCGAGATCGCCGCGAACACGTCGGCGGTGGCGGTGGCGGCCGCGCGTCACATGCTGTGGTCGATGCTCGGGTCGCCGTCGCCGTGGGACGCGCACCGGCTCGACTCGAAGGTGATCGCGACGCTCGGCGGCAGTCCGGAGGCCGCCGAGGGTGTCGCGTCGTTCCTGGAGAAGCGGCCCCCGGTCTTCCCGGGTTCGGCGCGCGACGCGATCCCCGGCATCGTCCCCGAATGGCCCGCCCCGCGGTGGCGGTAGCGCACGCCGGGCACCGTCGGAAACACTGCGTCCATGACTCTCTTCAGCGCTCCCTCGGACAAACCCACCGTCGTCCTGGTCCACGGAGCCTTCGCTGACGCGTCGAGCTGGAACGGCGTCATCGCGCCGCTGCTCGCCGACGGCTATCCAGTGCTCGCGCTGGCCAACCCGCTGCGCGGCGTGCTGTCGGATTCGGAGTACCTGCGCCGCACGCTGGCCGAGATCGAGGGCCGGATCGTGCTGGTCGGGCACTCCTACGGCGGCATGCTGATCAGCAATGCCGCGACCGGGAACCCGAACGTCAACGCGCTGGTCTACATCGGGGCGTTCGCGCCCGACGCAGGCGAGTCGGCGGGCGACCTGGCCGGCAAGTACCCGGGCGGCTCCCTGGGCGAGACGCTCACCCCGGTGAAGCTTCCGGACGGCACGTCCGACCTCTACATCCGCCCGGAGCTCTACCACGCGCAGTTCGCCGCCGACTCGAGCGCGGAGGTTTCCGCGGTGCTGGGGGCCGGGCAGCGTCCGATCACCGATCTGGCGTTGGGGGAGGCGTCCGGCGAGCCGGCGTGGAAGTCGATCCCGTCCTGGTTCCTGTTCGGCAGCGAGGACCTGAACATCCCGGTCGCCGCGCACCGGTTCATGGCCGAGCGCGCCGGCTCCCGCCGGACCGTCGAGATCGAGGGCGGCTCCCACACCGTCTCGATTCCCGAGGCCGCTCAGGTCGTCGACCTGATCCACGAGGCCGCCTCCGCCTGAGGCCGCGTCCGGCCTCACGGGTCCGTCCGAGGGCGGTCGGGACGCCGTCCTCGGGCCTCTAGGGTGGTGGCGTGAGGATCCAGGCGGACGACGTGGAGCTGTGCACCGAGGCGTTCGGCGACCCCGGCGACCCGCCGCTGCTGCTGATCGCGGGCCTCAGCATGTCGATGCTCTGGTGGGACGAGGAGTTCTGCCGGGCGCTGGCCGCCCGGGGCCGGTACGTGGTCCGCTACGACCACCGCGATACCGGCCGCTCCACGACCTGCGAGCCGGGCTACCGCAGCGGCGTCCTCACCGCCGACGCGCTCGCGATCCTGGATCAGCTCGGTCCGGCCGATCTGGTCGGAGTGTCGGCCGGCGGCGGAATCGCCCAGCAACTGGCCGTCGAGCATCCCGGGACGGTCCGCTCGCTGGTGCTCATCAGCACGTCGCCGGCGGTGGACGGCCCGCGCGACCTGCCCGGTCCCACCGAGAAGTTCCTGCACTTCTTCGCGAACACCGACGTCGACTGGTCCGACCGCGAATCCGTTACCCGGCACCAGGTCGGATCGTGGCGCGCCTGCGCCGGCGACCGCCCGTTCGACGAGGCCGCGACGGAGACAATGGTCCGCCGCGACCTCGCCCGGGCCCGCGACTTCAGTGCACTCCACCACCATGACCTGCTGATTCACGACGAGCCGCCGCGGTCGACGCTCGCGCAGATCACGGCACCGACGCTCGTGGTCCACGGCAGCGCCGACCCGGTGTTCCCGTTGCCGCACGGCGAGGCGCTCGCGGACGGGATCCCGAACGCCCGGCTGCTGAGACTCGAGGGCGCCGGCCACGGCCTGGAACGCATCGACTGGAGCACCGTCCTCGACGTGTGTCCACTCGCTACCACCGAGACGTGAGGAGACGCGGCCGCCCGCCCGGCGGCCGGGCCGACGCTAGCGGCCGGTGATGCCCGCCAGAAAGATGTCCACCCCAGCCGCCCGGGCGGCCTCGTCCCGGACCCGCCGCGCCCCTGAGGCATGCTGGGCCGCCGCGCCGAGCACGTAGCTGACCAGCGCCGCCCCCCTGTCGGACCGCGCCGCCCCGGCGATCCCGAGATCGTGCGGCAGCGCCCCGGCGCGGGTCCAGATCCCCTCACCGCCGACGGTGGCCAGCGCGGTCTCGACCACACCGTCCGCGGCTGCGGCGAGCAGATCGTCCTTGGTGGCCACGTGGTGGTAGATCGCACCCCGCCCGGTCGAGAGGTGGGCCGTGACCGCGCGGACCGTCGCGGCGAGGCCGAGGCCCTCGCCGCGCACGAGACCATCAACCTCATCGTCGGCCCCGCCGCCCCCAGGGCCTGGTCGACGTCGTCAACGGAGACCCCACCCCGGCCACCTGACCCGCCGTCCACGCTCGATCTCTAGACGACGACCAGATCGCCGGTCCTGACGTCCGACCAGGCGTCGGCGCCGTGGACGCGCCAGCGGTAGCCGGGGCGGAACACCGACCTCGGGGAGTAGCCCCACCCGACGCTCGGGCGGACCGGCGTCAGCAGCAGCGTGGTCGTCTCCGCGGGAGGGGCGTCCTGCGCGAGCAGGTCGACGGCCACGCGGCCGAGCGACTCGGTCCGGACCGTGACCGACTGCGGTCCGTGCCCGGGCAGCAGCGCGGGCGTCACCGTGAGCGCGGCGGCGGGCAGCGGCCCGACCCGGACGGCGGCGCTCCCGTCCAAGGGAGAGAAGTCGAGCGTCAGCGTCCCCGCGCCGAGGGTCTGCACGAACGCCACCGACGGCCGGTCACCGTCGAGCACGGCCTCGGCGACGCCGGATTCCGGCGTGGACGGTCGGAACGTCACCCGGACGGTGCTCTCGGAGAGGACCGGGCGGTCGGCCCGGACGGGGACGAACTCGACCGGGAAGTCGGCCGGGCCCAGCCGGACCGTGTCGTCGGCGTGGGAGATCTCGGGGCCGGTCAGCGGCTCGGCCAGTCCGGGAAGAACGACGTAGGTGACGCTGACGTACTCGACCGGCTCGCCCGGGGCGAAGCGCAGACGTACCGGCGGCGCGTCCGGCGGCAGCGGGAACGTGCGCAGCGCCCGGGATGGCTGCGGCCGGCGCGGCGGCTTCGGCGGTGCGATCAGTTCGACGCCGAGTTCGAGCGCACCGACCGGCGACGGCGGCAGGTTCGCGCTGATCGTCACGTCCACCGCACCGGAGTCGAGCGGCCGGACCACCCGCGATTCCACCAGCGCGTCCACCCCGTGCCGATCCGCCCACGAACGCGCGGGCAGCAGCGCGTCCGACGCCAGCGGCACCACCCGGTACGTGAGCAGTGGCTGACGCAGATCCCACCGCACGTGCCCCACCGGTGGCTCGGCCGGCAGCCGCAGCGCCGGCCGCCCGTCCGCGGTCACCGCCGGCTCGCCGTACCGGACGCGAATCCGGTCCGCCACCGCCGCCGCCAGCGCCTCCGCCGGCGAGTCGGCGTCTGCGTCCACCTCGATGGGCAGTTGCCCGGATGCCACCCGCGCCACCAGGTCCTCGCGCGCGACCACCTCGCCCAGTGCCGGGAGCAGTTGCTCCGGGGCGAAGGTCACCGCGACCGGCAACCGCGCAGCCACCCCGGGGTACTCCATCACCGCCCGCGTGCCCACCCCTACCGCTCCGCCCCCGAGCAGCCCGGCCAGCAGCGCCGCGGTCGCCCCCGGCACCCGCACGCTCAGCGCCGCCCGGTCGAGCCCGTCCGTCACCACCGCACGCGGCGACTCCAACGTCGAAAACCTTTGCATCCAGAGAAAACCGCTGCTCAGTGGCGTCGGCCGGACCGTGACACCGGGGATCGACCGGCGGAGCGCCGTGAGCGCGTCCTCGACCGGGCACTCCGCGAGGACGCTGAACTCGAGTACCCCGTACGGATCCGGCGGCAGCCCGGGCGCCGACCCCCGGACCAGGGTCAGGCGCAGATCCGGCGAACCGTCCGGACGCGACGCCACCTCCAGCCGGTCCGGGAGCACGAGCACCGCGCCACCCCCGAACGGGTGGTGCAGCCCGGGCGCGGGCGCGGCGAGGCCGAAGTCCGGCAGCCCGGTCAGGTTCATGCGTCGACCAGCGGAACCACCTGGATCGGCAGGATCGAGCTCTGCCGCCGCACCCACGGGCCGGTCGCGGTCCCGGTCAGCCGCACCGCGGTCACCCGGTACTGGTACTCGTTCAGCGAGGACGCGTTCACCAGCCAGTCCACCAGCGGCATCGCGAGGTCGACCGGCACCGACACCTTGATCGCGCCTTCCCGGAGCTGGTCCGAGGTGACCTGCACCGACACGTTCGTGCCGGCGCGGAAATCGACGATGAGCTCGACCGCTCGGTCGGCCCCGGCGAACGCGGACGCGAAAACCTCCAGCGTGATCGGGAACCGGTAGACCGCGGGTGCGGCCGAGACGACGACCGCGTCCCACACCGCGTGCGGCTCCGGATTCACCACGACCCCGCCGAGGTCGATCACGGCCTCGGGCGCCGTGCCCTCCGGAACCGGGGCCACGACGTCGCAGTCCAGGCCCGAACCGGGCGGCAAGAGCGCCGGCAGCGGCGGCGCCACCGCCCCGACCTGCGCCGGGAGGCCGGTGAGACGCGCGGCGAGCGTGTTGACCGTCACCGGGCTCTCGATCCGGTTGGTCAGCCGGACGTGGACCCGGCCGGGTCCCGCCGGGGTGCCGGCCACGTCGAGTACCGGCGGGCCGCTCGTCCGGCTGATCCGTGCGATCAGCCGGACGTGTTCGGTGTTCAGCGACCCGACCCGCACCGCGACGTCGCCCCGGAACAGCTCGGTGTCGGCGAAGAGCGCCTGGTAGACCGGCCGGAAGTCGGCCATCGCCATCGTCAGCGTGTCGACGATGCCGGTCCGCAGATCGACGAACGCGGTGGGCCGCGGCTGGGCGCCGGTCGAGCCGGTCCGGGACGGAATCGACAGGGTGTACGTCACCGCGCCGTCGGGAACCTGCAAGGCCTGGTGCACCGGACCGGTCACCCCGGACGGCAGCGACCCCGGCAGCAGGGGACGCAGCGCCGGGACGGCCGCGTCGAGCCGCCCCGGGTCGACGAACGGCACCGCGGTGAACCCGAACGTGACCTGGGTGGCCTCGACGTCCGCGAGATCCGCGCCGAGCTGCACCGACAGCGCGGGCACGTGCGGTGGGTCGTCCCGGCGCGCGAGCCGGAACTCGTCCGGGAGGTGGTAGAAGATCCACGGCCGGGCGGCGTCCTGGTAGTAGCTGTACGGACGGCCGCGGAACGACACGTCGGTCCTGGTCAGCCCGTCCGGCCCGGACGCGTCGCCGAGGCCGGAGAAGATCGGCGAGCCGGACGGGAACACGAACGGCTTCGGCGCCACCGCGGTCTCGTCCGAGTACGCGGTGACCCGGTAGCGGTCGGGCGCCGGCGCCGGTGGGTCGCCGCCCGGGCCGAACGTCACCCAGCGCAGCCGCAGGTTGTAGCCGTACTCGACCACCTGCATCTTGGCGACGTTCCCGGCCGCCGTGCGCACCGCGAACACCGACCCGGCGACGAGCTGGTTCGGCCCGTTCACGTGCCCCGGGATCGGGTTGGTGGAGAACGGCGCGGCCGCCACCTGCGACGGGAGCAGCGCGTCGAAGGCGGCCGGGCCGAGCGGAGCGATCGCCGCGCCGCCGGTCGGCACCATCAGCCGCGCGGTATCGGTCTGCTGCTCCCACCAGAGGTCGGCGCCGTCGCCGCTGGTCTCCGCCCCGGTGTCCACGTCGAACAGCCACGTCCCGTGCAACACGCCCTGACCGGCGGTGACGACCGGCGCGCCGGCCGGGCCCCGATCGGTGGAGTAGGTGACCCACTGCAGCGTGAGGTTGTAGCCGTACTCGACGACCCGCACCTTCGCGAAGTTGCCGCTGCTCGTGCGCACCGCGAACACGGTTCCGGGACCGAGTTCGTTCGGGCCGCCGACGTTGCCGGCCAGCGGCGTCGTCGAGTACGCCACCCCGGCCAGGTCGTCGACGGTCAGCGCGTCGAAGTCGCGTGCGCCGAGCGCCGCGGTCGCGGCTCCGCTCTGGACGACCAGCTCACGCAGGACGTCGGTGTGCTGCTCCCACCACACGTCCGCCGCGCCGAACGTCGTCTCCTGGCCGGAGTCGAAGTCGAACATCCAGGTCCCGCGCAGCACCCCCTGGCCCGACGACACGACCCGCCCGCCGGACCCGGGCACCAGCACCCCCACCGACGTGGACCGCCGGACGACCAGCTCGGCCGCGTACACCTGGTCGATCATCGCGAGATGGATCTGGTCGCGGGTGGCGCTGTCGGTGCCGCGCAGCACGGCGCGTACCCCTCCGGGCGTCGCGGTCCGCTCGTCCAGCGGCAGTTCCCTCACTCCGAGGATCACGCCGCCCGAGACGATCGCGAACCGCAAGGTGAGGCCGACGTCGTGCGGAAGCTCCTCGGCGTCCGCTCCCGACTGCTCCACCTCCGGCGCGCGGTACTTTTCCAGCTCGACGCTGAGCGACCAGTCGTTCGCGCCCTGGGCCAGGCGCAGCCGCAGCGGTGGGTCGTCCACGACGCGGTAGCGGGGCAGGTAGAGCTTGCGGGCCGGGTCGTCGGAGCGTTCGAACAGGACGGTGTCGGACGGCTCGGGGACCGGGCAGACCGGAACGGTCAGCTGGTCGCGGGGGAGGACGCGCGGGCGCGGAAGCGGGCGCCGGCGGATCGGGATGGGCCCGGCGGGGCCGCTGGGGTCGGGGCGGGCCGGGGTCCAGAGTGGCGCGTTCATGCCGGAGCCATCCCTACTGCGGCCGGGAGCCGGTGGCTCGACGTGATCGGAGCGAGCGTGACCGGGCCCGGACGCCAGCGCCTGCGGAGTGTGCTGACCTGGGGTGCGAGGACGTCGAGCATCGCGGGGTCGAACGGGAACAGCGTCCGGGCGGTGACGAAGAGCGCGAGGTCGAGTGGAGCGCGGTCCGAGCCGGTGGGGAGAGGCGGGCCGATGGGGAGGGGCGGGCCGGCGGCCAGGCTCAGGCCGAGCTTGCGTCCGGCGAGCCGGTGCAGGCCGTCGACGAGGTTCGCTTCCAGGGTGTGGGCGGCATCCGGGCGGCCGAGGGCGTGCAGCATGGCCGTGACCTCGGGCGGGTCGAGGGCGGGGAGCCGGACGTAGAGCTCGGTCCGGCCGGTGGCGGGCTCCAGGCCGAGCATCCGGGGTTCGGAGCCCGCGGGCAGCAGCGCGTGAGCGGCCTTCAGCGGCTCGGGCAGGCCGTACGCGACTCCGGCGGGCAGCTCGGCGTAGAGCTTGAGCGTCGCCGTGCCGTCGGGGTGCTCCCGGCCGCCCAGCCAGGCGCCGTACTGGAGATCACGGCCGCGCTGCGCCGCGCGCAGCGCGTCCAGAAGAACCGGGTTGAGGGGCTGGTGGGCATCCTGCAGGTGCCCGGCGGCGCGGTCGACGCGCTCGGGGTCGGGCACCTCGGGGCGGGCGACCTCGCTGACCCAGCGGGCCGCGGTGCCGGGCGGGCCGACCGTGACCTCGACCGGGAACCCGGACGGGGTCAGGCGGCTCCAACGGGTCACGACCTCGGGCCAGGCGGAGCGTTCGAGGTCGCGGAGGACCGCCTCGAGGTGTGCGGGCAGGCGCGGAGAGCCGGTGCAGTCCGACCAGAGGGCTTGGACCTGGGCTTTCATCAGCCGACTCCGATCAGGGTCTCGGTGCCGTCGATCGGTGGGCGCTGGTCGAACCGGCCGTCGGTGCCGATGACCGTGACGCGGTAGCGGAACGTGCGGGCGTCGGGGTCGAGGAGCGCGATGCGGAGCCGGACCGGCTCGGTGGCGTCGCCGCGGATCTCGAGGCGCTCCTCGCGGCGGTAGTGGTGGGGCCGGTCCTCGTAGAGGACGTCGACGAACGCGCGGCGAACGGTGCCCGGGGCGAAGAGCGGGACGAGCCGGAGGTCGAGCGCGGCCACGAACGGGTCGTCGACCGGGAGGTAGGGGGCGGTACCGGTGACCGGGTCGGAATCGCGGGTCGAGCCGTCGGCGAGGTGGTAGGTGAAGCGGGCGGTCCAGGTGCGGTGGGTGGGGTCGGTCAGGCGGAGCTTCCAGGTCTGCGCGGTGCCGGCAGGCAGGACCCGGATCGTGTCGTCGCGGCGGAACGTGTGGTTGTCGTCGTAGGTGAGGTGGACGTCGACGGCGTCGACCGCTCCCGGGTCGATGCGGTTGGGGAAGACCTGGAGCTGGAGGAATCCGAGGTCGTCGGACGGGTCGACGCTGAGGGTGCGGTCGATCGAGTTCTTCGGGGGGATGTCGTACGTGAGCTTCTCGCCGATCCAGTCGCCGTTGGGGTCGAAGTGGTACTGGGTGCCGACGGCGAAGTCGAGGTCGTGGCGGGCGTTGAGGAACGTGGTGAACGCCTTCGGGCCCGGGTCGGTGGGAGTGAGGCGGAATTCCTGGGGTGGTAGCTCCGGGGGATTGCCGTAGCGGACGGCGACGTCGATGGAGGAAAGGCCTATTCGGGCGAAGTCGGCGGGGGTGGCGAGGTCTACCCGGAGGCGTTCGAAGAACGGGTCGCGGAGGTCTACTTCGAGGAAGTGTTTCTGGCGGTCGGGGAGGTCGGCGAGGAGTAGGCCCAGGAAGCCCTGGGGGGCGTAGGTGCGGGTGACGGCGGTTTTTCGGTCGTAGGTGAGGCGGAGGTGTTTGCGTTCGTCCTGGTGGACGAATTTGAGTTTGAAGGAGACGAGGGAAGGCGTTTGGGGGGCGCCGGCGCCCTCGGCCGGGGGGTTTGGGGTGCCGCCTGGGGCTTCCGCGCTCGCGGGGGCTGGGGGCTGGGCGTCCGCGCCCGCGGGGGTTGGGGGCAGGGCGCTCGCGGGCAGCCGGCCCGCGGCGGCAGGCACCGCCGGGTGAGGCGCTCCGGCTCCGGGAGGCGCTCCGGCTCCGGGGGGCGCTCCGCCTCCGGGAGGTGCTCCGCCTGCGGGGGGCGCCCCGGCTCCGGGAGGTGCCCCGGCTCCGGGAGGGGTTGCGCCTCCGGGAGGTGCCCCGCCTCCTGGTGGGGTTGCGCCTCCTGGTGGGGTTGCGCCCGCGGGGAGTTGCTTTGCTTTGGCGAGGATGCCGTCGAGGCCGCTCGGGGCTCCGGCGCCCCCCTGGATCTTTCCCAGATCCAGCGACGGCTCGAACCACTTGCTCAGCAGGTGGTCAGTGAAAAAATCCAGCGCCCACTTCTCTTTCGCCTCGCGATCGGCCGTCCCGTGGAAGTCGATCACCTTCACCGTGATCGCACCCTGCTGCCGCAACCATTCCAGCGTCGCGTCGATACCGACCTTCAGCCAATAGATCTGCGCCTCGAGGTTCGCCGAGAACGCGGTGTAGACCCGCGACAGGTCAGCCTCGATCTCCACATTGATGTCCGGCGTCAGAACCGTGTACTGCAACTCGTAGACCACCCCGACCGGCGTGGCACCGGCCTCGAAGGCGCGCTGCATGATCGTCGCGCCCTCTTCGTCGAGTACCAGCGAGAACGCCGCTCGCTCGTCGCCGGCACCGGACGCCTGCCGGGCCCCGAGGATCTTCGTGACCCCCACGAACGATCCGGCCGGTGCGGCCGCCGCCGCGGTCCCGCCGCTCCCCTCGAGGTTGAGCGCGATGCACCGCACGGTCCCGGTGTCCACCGGCACCGGCGCCAGCCTGGGAGTCCCCCCGGGCACCAGCGGCGCGAGCTTCCCCATGATCTTGCTGCGCGTCGCGTCCGGAAGATCGACGACGGCCTCGAGCATCAGGAAACCGCCACCCCGGACGCCGGCATCAGCCACCGCGGGCTTGTACTTGATCAGGCTGAAGGCCGGGCTGTCGTCGGTCCGGCTCGCGAGCCGGACGCGGCTCGCGAGGTACCAGAACTGCGACGGGTCGGCATGGTCGCCGCGCACGATCACACCGTCGACCTCGATCTCGGGTCCGGTGCCGAGTTGCATCATGGGAGCCCCCGAGACGAGTCAGAGTGAGGAAGGAACGGTCACGACGTCCGCGTCGAAGCGGGTCCACTCCTGCTGCGCGGACAGACCGTTGCGCAGCACCCGGCGGATCCGCAGCTCGAACGGGTCGCGGGCCGGGTCGAGGTAGTCGAACTCGAAGAACGACGTGTCGCCTGCGGTCGTGAACGTGAACTGGTCGGCGAAGCTCAGCCCGGCGGCGTCGTCCGACGCCCGGGCCTCGACCTCGATCCGCTCCAGCCCGGCGGCCACGAAATCTGCCGGTGCGCGCAGCAGCACCGCCCGGTGCCCGCGCAGGTCGGCGCGGACGAAGATCCGGTTGTTGCGCGTCGTCGAGGCGGGCAGCTCGATCAGGCCGGTGTCGTTCATCAGCAGCGTGATCCGGTAACGGAGCAGGTTGAACCCGGGGTCGACCCGGTCGATCACGAACGGCTCCACCGGCTGGTCCGGCAGCACCTCGAGTGATCCCTCGACCAGCTGCCGGTTCGCCCGGTCGTCGTAGGAGATGTCGACGAACGCGCGCTCGACGTCGGAGCCGAGCGCCTCGACGACCTTGACGATCAGCCGCTGCGGCGCCGGATCGGCGATGTCGGCCTGCGGCTTGGTCAGCGGCGCGAACGCGGTCTCCCGTGTCCGTCCGTCGACGCCGAAGTAGGTGAACTTGGCCTCCACCGGTCCGGCGGCCGGCCCGACCGTGAACCGGGTCCACTCCGCGCTCGGCCGGTCGGCGGTGATCCGGACGACGTCGTCCTGGGCGATGCGCTGCGCCGCGTCGGTGTAGCGCAGCTGGACGTCGACCCGCGGATACCGCTCGAACGGGAACCTCGGCGCGGTGAGGATCGGGATCTTCTCCAGCCCGAACAGCTCCCGGGGCTGGATCTCCTGCTCCTCACCCAGCACCTCGACCGGCCCCGACCGCAGCTGCGACGGCCGCTCGCCGCCGTCGGCCGGGACCAGGTCGACGGTGTAGGTGAGCTGCACCGGCATCACCATCTGCCCACCGGAGAGCAGCGACGGGAACTCGACGGTGGCCTGGGGCCTCGTCGCGTCCAGCCGGAGCGTCTCGGTGCGGTCGCCGTACTTCAGCGTGCCGGTCATCGACCGCACCGGGTCGGCGGTGAAGTCGGCCCGCGAGATCAGCGTGACCTTCCGCCGCCGGAACCAGGGGTCGTCCACGTCCACCAGCGTCGTCACCCGCGCGGGATCGAACCCGGCCCCGAGCAGCCGGAACAATCCCGACAGGTGGCCCTGCGGGTAGATCGTCCGCTTGATCGTCGTGCTCTCGGAGAGGTCGACGTCGAGCCGCTTGCGGTCGATCCGGCTGTAGTGGGTCTTGCGGTAGGAGAACACGCCGACCGGGCCCGCGCGCCGGGGCGAGAACGACTTGATGACGTCGCGGGCCTTGTCCCAGCCGTCCGGTTCCTCGCGCAGCGGATCGATCGAGCTGACGAAGAACGCGTCGGTGATCATGTCGCGGGCCCGGGCCACCGCGGCGTCGCGGCGCTCCAGCACCGAGTTGGTGTCGTCCTCGGGCACGAACGTGTCGGTCTCGAAGACGATCGCGCGCTGCTCCTCCAGCTTCTCCACCGCGTCCTGGATCTGGACGTCGGTGAACAGGCTCTCGTGGCCGAACGTCGTGTCGAGAATGTCCTGCGTGCGGTCCCAGTCGATCGAGAGCCGCACGTGGTAGGCCGGCCGCAGCGCCAGGTAGTCCAGGCCGTAGACGACGCCGATCGGCGACATCTCGAGCGCCATCGCCTGACGCAGCAGCGTGATGCCCCGCTCGTCCAGCTCGACCGAGAACGCGGCGCGTTCGTCGCCGTAGAGCGCCGGATGGGCCGCGTGCCGGAACACTTTCACGAACCCGCCCGCACCCCCACCGCCTGCACCCCCACCGCCTGCACCCCCACCGCCTGCACCCCCACCGCCTGCAGCCCCGCCACCTGCAGCCCCGCCGCCCGCACCCCCGCCGGACTCGGCACCGAACAGCATCAGGCTGACCGTGCCGTCGACGACCGGCACCGGAGACAGGTGGGCCTCCGCGATCCCGGCGAGGTCGGCGACGCCGTCGGCGACCTCGGCGAGCTCGTCGTCGGTGAGACCCAGGTGGACGTCGAAGTCGACGAACCCGCCGCCCCCGGCCGCCGACCGGAACTCCAGCAGCGACAGCCGGGGCACCTCGAGGCCGCCGGACTTCTCGGTCACGAACCGCGGCGCCAGCGGCTGGTAGTAGAACTGCGTCGCGTCGGCGTGGTCACGCAGCACCGTGACGCCGTTGACCTGGTAATACGGGGGCGCTTCGAGCAACATCGCTCAGCCCGCGGGGAGTTCGAGGATCAGCGTCTCGTCGGCGATCGGCTCCGGCGACGACGCGGGGCGCTTCGACGAGTCCTTCATGAAGTAGGTCGCGGTCCAGGTGTAGGACTTCTTCGTGCGGTCGCGGATCGGGATCACGATCTGCTTCTCGGCCGCGCCGGCGCGGAACGTGGCGCCCTCGCGCTCGTCGACGTCGTGCGTGTCGTCCACGTAGTGCAGTTCGACCTGGACGAGCTTCACGACGTCCCACGGGACGAGGTCCGGCACGACGGTCACCTCGACCGTGGCGGCCTCGCGTCCGAGCAGCAGCGTGCCCCCGACGAGCGACAGTTCCCCGCTGTCGTCCGAGCTACCGTCGCGGAATGTGCCGATCGAGCGGTAGGTGACCTGCCCGGCGGACTCGTCGATCACCGGGAACGACCAGTCGAAGAACCGCTTGTCCTTGGAGAGCGCGATCGACGACGACTGCCGGTAGCCGTTGCCGTCGTCGGCGTACGACAGGTCGACGAAGTACGTGTCGATCTCCCGCTCGAAGTCACCGCGGGTCCGCAGCCGGACCGTCCGGTTCACCGAGAACGGGTCGTCCACGTAGAGCCGCTGGCCGGTCAGGCCGGGCAACTTCCGGACGAACTCGCGGCCGTCGGTCATGAAGAACTTCACCTCGCCCGAGTACGGCTGCACCGGCTGGAGCAGCACCTCCTCGACCCGGAACGTCGTGTGGTCCTTGTCGATGCGGAACCGGTTGACGGCCGGCACCCCGGGCGCGATCTCCGGGTGCGTCAGCGTCAGCTCAGCTGCCGTCACCTGCGTGAAGTTGATGTCGCCGACCTCGACGTCGACCAGCCAGAGCCCGAGCGCGTCCAGGTTGATCTTGAGGTCGTCACCCTCGTGGTCGTCCCACCGCGACGTGAACGCGCGGCTCTGCCCCTTGTAGTTGACGACGTAGCGGTACTTGAACTTCTTCGGCTGGCCGTCGGTGAACGCGTCGAAGTGGCCGATGTCGTCGGCCTTGGTGAACGTGAACGTCTTGATGCCGTTCTGGGCCGTGTGCGGCGGGTAGTCGATCGACACGTCGACGCTGAACAGCGGCAGCTCGGCGAAGTCGGCGTTGACCTGGATCGTCAGGTTGAGCTGGCGGAAGAACGGGTGGTCGAGATCGACCAGCTGGGCGTAGTCGTCCCAGTTGAAGCCCTGACTGACCAGCGAGGGCATGTTGCCCTGCGGCTCGGGCCGGAACGGCACCACGGTGTTCTTCGTGTAGTTGATCGTGACGTCCGCGCTCTTGTTCGTGACGACCGAACGGTGGATGTTCTCGAAATCCTCGTCGCGGATCTTCGAGAAATCGCGGTTCTCCGGTGGAATGGCGTCCAGCAGATTGCGCTTGGCCGCTTCGTCGAGCTGGCGCTCCACCGAACTGGTGAGGGAGTCGAGTGCTTTCGCGACTTCCGGGTCGGTGCTGACCAATCCCCCCGGATCGATCGTGACCGTGCGGGATTCGGAATTCCGGAAGATCTCGGTGATGTTCTCGGAGAAATCGTCCTCGCTCCAGAAGTTCTCGTCGAAATCGACGTCCTGCACGAAGCTGTAGAACTTCGACGCGTGCCAGGTGCCGGTCACCGATATCGGAGGCAGCCGCGCGGCGATCTCCAGCCCGTAGTTGACCCGCACGCCGCCGAGGCCCTGGCTCTTCATCGCGGCCTCGAAGACCGGCACGCCCCGCTGGGTCAGCTCGGCCGAGATCGCGACGACGAAGTTGCCGTACCGGGCCGGGCTGGCCGGCACGTTGGCCTTCTGCACCAGCGTGCCGTCGCCGGCCAGGATGTCGACGCTCACGGTCGCGTCCGAGACCTGCGGTTTGGCCAGCGTGAGCTGGGCCGGGTCGACCGGGTTGGGGTTGTTCGGGCCGCGACGCGCGTTGATCCGGGCCGCGATCTGCGTCCGCAGCGTCTGCTCCTGGGGCGGGGTGAGCGCGAGCTGGACGTCCATGAAGATGAGCGCGGCGCCGAAATCCCCGTTCGGCAGTGGCTTGAGCGTGCGGTAGGCGAGGTACTTGAACGCGGCCTTGTCGCCGTCCCGGCGGATCGTCGGCACGTTCGGCAGCGCGTACCAGGTGAGTTCGTCGCGGTCGTCGCCGTAGGCGGACGCGGTGGCGGTGTCGATGTGGTCGAGCAGGTTCAGCACGGCGGCCTCCGTCGGCGGTCAGGGATGTTCGAGCAGGTCAGCGATGTCGGCCGTCCGTTCGACCAGGCAGCCGGATGCGGGGGATTCCGGGGTCCGCGGGCCGGTCGGGTTCCGTCCGGGCGCGAACGCCGCGCGCAGCCGGACCCGCCCGTGGGTGCCGCTCAGCGCGGCCTTCACCGCCGGGGTCTGGTCAGCCGTCAGCACGGCCGACATCGCCGCGATCCACGGGGGCAGCCCGGAACTCGTGCTCGAGGCGAGCTCGGCCCACCGGGACCCGTGGTCGGAACGAATTTCCACCACGACCGCGTGGACGTCGATCGGCGCGCCGCGGACGGCGGTGGCCTCGGGATGAACCGCGCGGACACCGGTGAGCAGCGCGTCGACACGCTCGTCCGGCAGCCCCAGCCGGGCGGTCACCTGGAGGAATCCGGTCGTCCCGGCCTCGATCAGCCCGATCGCCGGAGCGCCGTCCGGAGTCCGGTCGAGCAGCGGGCGCGGCACGTACGTCCAGACGTCCGGCTCGTCCGGATCGGGACTCAACGCAATTCCGTCGACGTCGATTCGTGCGCACACCCCGGACCCACCCCCCGTTGTCACTCAATTGCCGGATCCACACTGTCCGGTCCGTTCCGGAGACCGGTCAACCTTTTCCGGGAACTGCCGGGGGAAATTCAGTGCTAGCACTGAAAAACGTTGCCCTGGGCTATTCGGCCGAGGTATTCGGTGATTGCGTCGACCTCGAATTGCCCGTCGGATGGAGAGCGCTATGGACGTCGGAATCGTCGAGAGAAACCCGGAAGCACCGCCGAGGGTGCCGGCGCCGCCGGCCGGACGGGAAGCGCCGGTCGCGGCACTGACCCGTGACGCGGGCTCCGATCGGGCGGCCGCGGCCCGCCTGGAGGAGATCCGCGAGTACTTCCACGACCAGTACTCCCAGCGCGACGTCGTCGCCCGCACCGCGACCAAGTCCGGGCAGCACGTCGACTGGGTGCCGGCCGAGTCGCAGACCCCGGACGGCGGGCCGCTCGCGGCCGCACCGCCGACGGCGTCGGTGCCGGAGGCCGACACCGCCGCCCCGCTGAACGGGATCGAGGCCGGTCCGCCGGGCACCGTGCCGCTGCTGCGCAAACCGGTCGAGACCCTGCGTCCGGCCGGCACGCTCCAGGACTACCTCGCGAAAGGACCCCGGCAGAAGGCGCTACCCCCGCCGGACGCCCTCGAGGCCCCGGCCGTCGCGGTGCCCGCGGTCGCGGCCGCCGTCCACAAATACGCGCACGCGGCCCAGTGGGTCACCTGTTACGGCACCGAGGGATACATCAACACCTGGAAGCCGTACGTGCAGTGGTCCAACGAGTTCTCGCTCGGACAGCTCTGGCTCGCGCGCGGCTCCGGTGCCGGCCTGCAGACCGTCGAGGCCGGGGTGCAGGTGCTCAAGGACCTCTACGGCGACTGGGAGCCGCACGTCTTCATCTACTACACGACCTGCGGATACACCCGCAGCGGCGCGAACGTCGGCGGGTACAACACCGACGTCGGCGGGTTCGTGCAGGCGTCCACGACGGTGTTCCCCGGCATGAACGTCGCGCTCAGCGTGCCCGGTGGGCCGGCCTACGACCTGCGGCTGAAGGTCCAGCTCTTCGACGGCAACTGGTGGATCCAGGTCGGCGACCAGTGGATGGGCTACTACCCGGCGTCGCTGTACAACGCGGCCGGGCTGCAGTCGCAGTCCGACCTGGCCGACTGGGGCGGCGAGATCGTCGACGACTCGGCGACGCACCCGGAGCCGACGAAGACGTGGATGGGCAGCGGTGCGTTCCCGCCCGGTGGTTTCGGCTGGGCCGCGTACATGCGCAACCTGGCCTACCAATCGGACCCGGCGGGCACGATGACGCCGTTACAGGGGGCTCCGTCGGTGACGAATCCGGCGTCCTACGACATCGTGACCGACTTCAGTGGTACATCGACGTGGGGATCGAACTTCTACTTCGGGGGACCGGGAGGCGTCTGAGCGATGACGAGCGACGACGAGCGGCCGGACGTCATTCCCTCGGCGGTCGATCCGGAGATCGAGTGCGTGCGGATCGACGGCCCGGTGGCCGCCGCCCCACCGGGCGGACGCCCGGACGAGCCGGGGCCGTGCCCGGAGGGGTACGTGCCCCGCCGTCGTCGTCGGCCGTACGGCCTGGACGGGAAGTCGGTGCTCACCGGCCGTCCCCCTGAACAGAATCCGGCTCCGCCGCCGGAGTGAGCCGTCCGCGCTCGACCGCCGGTATCTCACACGGGGAAGGTCACGCCGGTGAGGTCCTCCGACACCGCCCAGAGGCGCTGCTGGACCGCCACGTCGTAGGACTCGGCGCTGGACGTGACCAGCCGCGGGCACCCCCGGACCTCGCCGACACCCTGCGGGCCGTAGTACTGGCCCCCGAGGACGGCGGGGTCGGCCGCGGCCCGCAGGGTGGGCAGCGCGCCCATCGACGGCTTCTGCGTGACCATCGAGGCGAACGGGGCGAGCGGCCGGCGCACGACCGCCGGGGAGTTGCGGATCAGCTCGGTGTCGGACATGCCGGGATGCGCGGCTACCGCGGCGGTCGTGCCGTGCGGGGCGAGCCGCCGCTGCAGCTCGTAGGTGAACATCAGGTTGGCCAGCTTGGACTGCCCGTAAGCGGTGATCCGTCCGTACGAGCGGGTCAGCTGCAGATCGTCGAAGTGGATCGAGGCCCGGATGCGGTGGCCGACGCTGCTGACCGTGACGACCCGCGAGCCGGGTACCGGGAGGAGCCGGTCGAGCAGCAGCCCGGTGAGCGCGAAGTGGCCGAGGTGGTTGGTGCCGAACTGCATCTCGAAGCCGTCGCGGGTCGTCTGCTGCGGCGTGTACATCACCCCGGCGTTGTTGACCAAGAGGTCGATCTGCTCGTGCCCGGCGCGGAGGGCGGCCGCGGCGTCCCGGACGGAGGCGAGCGACGTCAGATCCAGCTCCTGCACGGTGACGTCACCGTGCATCTTCGCAGCCGCCTGTTTGCCCTTCTCGGTGTTGCGGACGGCCAGCACCACGCGTGCGCCGTGCTCGGCCAACGCCCGGGCGGTCTCGAACCCCAGACCGGTGTTCGCACCGGTCACGACCGCGGTGCGTCCGGTCTGATCGGGGATGCTCTGCTCGTTCCACATGACGTCGTCTCCTAAAGAACCGCCGGTCTCTTACGATTCCGACGTTAAGAGACCGGCGGTCTGATGTCAAGAGACCGTCGGTCTTTAAGCTAGGGTGAACTCATGACGTTCCAGCGGGCGCGCAGCGAGGAGCAGCGTGAGGTCCGGCGCCAGGCGATCCTCGACACGGCGGCGGCGATGCTCGGCGAGATGCCGGTGGCCGACGTGAGCCTCAACGAACTGAGCCGTCGGGTCGGTCTGGCCAAGTCGAACGTGCTGCGGTACTTCGAGTCGCGCGAGGCGGTGCTGCTCGCGCTGCTGGACGACTTCATGCGGTCGTGGCTGGCGGAGCTCGACGGCGAGCTGGCCGCCGACCTCGACCCGGTCCTCCCGGCCGAGGTGCGGTCGGAGCAGCTGGCCGAGGTGCTCAGCCGGACGCTGGCCGGCCGCGTGGCGCTGTGCGACCTCGTCGGCGCGCAGGGCGGCGTTCTGGAGCAGAACGTCTCCGCCGAGGTGGTGCGGGGTCACAAGCGGGCCCTTCTCGCCCACCTCGCGACGATGGTCGGCCTCGTGCGCCGTGCCGTGCCGGAGCTCGGCGAGGGCGCCCAGCTGGTGTGCCTGCAGGCCACGGTCATGGCCGGGGCGTTGTCGACGTACTGTTCGCCGACGCCCGCCGTGCTCGCCGCCTACGCGGCCGAGCCCGAGCTGGCCGTGCTCCAGTTCGACCTGCGTGAATCGCTGCGGGTCGCGATCGTCACGGCCATCCTGGGCGCGCTTCCGCGTCCGCCCGGTGGGTGATGTCGAGATCGGCGGGACGACTCCGAGGTAGCGGTGAAACCGTTCCGAACGGAGGAAGTCATGACCACGATCACCGCACCCCGCGTCCGACCGGCCGGGCTCCTGCTCGCCGGCGCGCTGGCCGGCCCGCTGTTCTTCGCCTCGGCCGTCACCCAGATGCTCACCCGCGACGGCTTCGACCTGACCCGGCACCCGATCAGCCAGCTCTCCACCGGCGGCCTCGGCTGGATCCAGATCGCCACGTTCGTCGTCGCCGGGCTCGGTGTGCTCGCGCTGGCCGGGGCCCTGAGCAAAACCGAGACCGCGCTCTCGATCCTGATCGGCATCTTCGGTGCCGGGCTGATCGTCTCCGGACTGTTCACGATGGACCCTCAGTACAACTTCCCGGCCGGCACCCCCGACGGCCCGGTGGATCACCTGTCGTGGCACGGGATCGTCCACGCGACCGCCGCGCTGATCACGTTCACCGCGCCGGCGATCGCCGCGATCGTGCTGGCCGTCCGGTACGTCCGACGGCGTTCGGCGCGGCTCGCGGTGCTGAACGGTGCCGTCGCGCTCGCGCTCCTGTTGCCCTTGCCGTCGGTGTCGGTGAGCATTCAGATCGCCGTTGCCGGGGTCGTCGCGTTCACCTGGACGACGGTCCTCGCGCTGAGCCTGATCGACGGAGGAACACGATGAAGTACCTGGTGCTCGGTTACGCGCCGGTCGCGGAGTGGGACGCCACCGACACCCCGTCCGAGGAGGCGCTGGCCGCCTACGCGGTGTACGCGCAGTTCGAGGCGGAGCTGCGGGCCACCGGGGAGTTCGTCACCAGCGAAGGTCTCGGTCACCCGGCGGTCAGCACGACGATCCGCCGCACACCGGACGGCGTCGTGGCCACCGACGGCCCGTTCGCCGAGCTCAAGGAGGTGCTGGCGAGCTTCGCGATCATCGACGTCGTCAGCTACGACCGCGCCGTCGAGATCTGCTCGCGGATCGTCGAGGCGCTCGGCGAGCCGCTCGAGATCCGTCCGATCATGCCCGAGGATTTCGCCGGATGACCCCCGACGTCGAGCACCTGCTGCGCCGCGAGGCGCCGCAGGTGCTCGGCGCGCTGGTCCGCCGGTTCGGGCGCTTCGACTTGGCGGAGGACGCCGTGCAGGAAGCGCTGCTGGTCGCGAGCCGGAGCTGGCCGGCCGACGGCATTCCGCAGGACCCGCGGAGCTGGCTGATCCGGATCGGGTACCGCAAGATGGTCGACCAGCTCCGCGCCGATCAGGCCCGGCGGCGGCGCGAGGTGCTCTACCAGGAGCCCTCCGGTCCGGTCTCCGCGGCCGACGACAGCCTGACCCTCCTGTTGCTGTGCTGCCATCCGGTCCTGTCCGCGGTCTCCCAGGTCGCGCTCACGCTCCGCGCGGTCGGCGGTCTGACGACCGCGGAGATCGCGCACGCCTACGGCACCACCGAAACCACGATGGGGACGCGGGTCAGCCGGGCGAAGCAGGCACTGGCCCGGGTGGACGCCCGCTTCACGCTGCCGACGGATTCCGACCGGCCGGAGCGGATCGCGGCCGTGATGCAGGTGCTGTACCTGGTCTTCAACGAGGGGTACACGGCGTCCGGCGGCGCGGCGCTCGCCCGGGTCGACCTGACCCGGGAGGCGATCCGGCTGACCCGGCTGCTCCACGCGTCCGTCCCGGACGACGGAGAAGTCGCCGGCCTGCTCGCGCTGATGCTGCTCACCGAGTCCCGGCGGACGGCCCGGACCGGCGCCGACACCGCGCTGATTCCGCTGGACGCCCAGGACCGGAGCCGCTGGGACGCCGGCCTGATCCGCGAGGGCACGGCGCTGATCGACGGGGTCTGGGCCCGGTACGACGTCGGTCCGTACCAACTGCAGGCGGCGATCGCGGCCGTGCACGCGTCCGACCGGGCCGACTGGCCGCAGATCGCGGCCTTGTACCTGGCGCTGGAGCACCTCCGGCCCACCGCGCCGGTGCGGCTCAGCCGGGTGGTGGCCGTGGCCAACGCGTACGGGGCCGCACAGGGCCTGGAGCTCCTCGACGATCTCAACCACCGGTTCGCGCTGGACGAGGATCCGCTGACCCGGCACCGCGAGCGGGCCGTCCGCGCCCACCTGCTCGAGCTGACCGGCGACCACACCGGCGCGGCCGCGCTCTACCGGGAGGCCGCGACGCTGACCCGCAACGAGGTCGAACAGCGGTACCTCCGCGACCGCGCCGATCAGCTGGCCTGACCGCCGGGGGCGACTCACGTCCGGACGTCGGCGACCTCCCGGGCCGGTTCCGCGACGAGCCCCGTGCCCTCCACGTCGACGTTCGGCAGACGCCGGTCCAGCCAGCGCGGTAGCCACCAGGCCGCCCGGCCGAGCAGCGAGAGCACGGCCGGCACGATCGTCATCCGGACCACGAACGCATCCACCGCGACGCCGAACGCGAGCGCGAAGCCGAGCGACTTGATGATCGGCTCGTCGGTGAGGACGAACCCGGCGAAGACGCTCATCATGATGATCGCGGCCGCGCTGACCACCCGGGCACCGTGGCTGACGCCGCTGATCACCGCGGCGTCCGGCGAGGCGCCGTGCACGTACTCCTCGCGGGCGCGGGTGACCAGGAAGACCTCGTAGTCCATGGCCAGGCCGAACAGGATGCCGATCAGGAAGATCGGCATCAGGCTGACGATCGGCCCGGTGGTGTCGAGGCCGATCAGGCCGGCGAACCAGCCCCACTGGAACACGGCGACGGTCGCGCCGAACGTGGCCGCGATCGAGAGCAGGAAGCCCAGCGTCGCCTTGAGCGGCACCGCGAGGCTGCGGAACACCAGCGTGAGCAGGACGAACGCCAAGCCGACGACCACGGCCAGGTACGGGACGAGCGCGTCGGTGAGCGTGTCGGAGACGTCGATGCCGAGTGCGGTGGGGCCGGTGACGGCGAGCGTGGCGCCCTCGGGGTCCGGGAGCGCGCGAATCGTCTCGACGAGATCCTTCGTGCTCTCGTCGCTGGGGCCGCCCGCCGGGATCACGGTGAGCACCGCGGTGTCGCCGGCCGGGTTGACGGTGGGCGGGGTGACCGTGACGACGTCGTGCAGGCCGGTGAGGAGGCGGTGCGCCTGCTCGGCGGCGCTGTCGGCCCGGCCCTCGCCGGCCCGGCCCTCGCCGGCCTCGACCAGGACGACGAGCGGGCCGTTGAAGCCCGCGCCGAAGCCCGCGCTGAGCTGGTCGTAGGCCTTGCGCTGGGTGGTGGCGGGAGAGGCGGTGCCGTCGTCGGGCAGCGCGAGCCTCAGATCCAGCGCGGGCACGGCGGTGAGCGCGAGCAGCCCGGTGGCGGCCAGCACCACCGCGACCCGGTGCCGGACCACGGCCCGCCCCCACCGCTCCCCGAGAGCCGCCCGCCCGGCCCGGTGCTCCCAGCCGCTGCCGGGGCCCTGGCGCCGGCCGCTGCCGAGGCTCCGGCGGCTCCGGCGGGGGAGCACCCTCGTGCCCGCGAAACCGAGCAGCGCGGGCAGCAGCGTCAGGCTGATCACGACGGCCACCGCGACCGTGGCCGCGGCGGCCAGGCCCATCGTGGTGAGGAAGCTGATGCCCACCACCGACAGTGCGGCCAGCGCGATCACCACCGTGAGACCCGCGAACACCACCGCGGACCCGGCGGTGCCGATCGCCCGCCCGGCGGCCTCCTCGCCACTGCGGCCCTGTCCCAGTTCGTACCGGTACCGCGACAGGATGAACAGCGCGTAGTCGATCCCGACGGCCAGCCCGAGCATCAGCGCGAGCGTGGACGTGGTCGCGCTGAGGTCGAAGAATCCGGTCGCGATCTGGATTCCGAGCATTCCCAGCCCGATCCCGATGAGCGCGGTGAGCAGCGGCAGGCTCGCCGCGACCAGCGACCCGAACGTCAGCACGAGCACCACCGCCGCGACCACGACCCCGAGGATCTCGCCGACCGGCGCCTCGCCGCCCCCGGCCACGGCCGACCCGGCGAACTCGACCCCGACGCCGGCCGGCTCGGCGGACCGGCCGGCGCCGAACAGGGCGTCCCGGGCGTCGTCCGTGAGATCAGCCGGGGGGACGTCGTAGGTGACCGTCGCGTAGGCCGTCCGCTGATCCTTCGCGAGGATCGCGTCGGTCACCGCCGCGACGTCCGGAAGCGCACGGAGCTCCGCGACCGCGTCCTCGATCGCCGCCTGCTGCCCGGCCGAGCCGGACGACGTGAACACGACGTTCGCCGACGCGTTGTCCCCGGACCCGGTCCCCATCTTCGTGCTGAGGACGTCCATGGCCCGCGACGACTCGCTGCCCGGGATCGAGAACCCGTCTTCGGTGGGGCCCGACAACGTCGCCGCGCCCAGACCGGACAACACCAGCAGCAGGGCCCAGACGAGGGTCGTCCGGCCGCGCCGGCGATAGGAGAACCGGCCGAGCCGGTAGAGGAGAGTAGCCACGCTCCGACGATCGCGATCACGGGACGCGGCGTCGTCCTGCCGCTGCGGACCGGGCACTACTACACCTGCGGTATCCGGCCGGCGGGACGCTACCGCGGGTGAAGGAGGTGTGGTCCTCCCGCCCGAACTACTGTCGGCCGGGATGACGCGGCACCGGGCACTACTGGGAGATCTGCTGCTCGCGGCGCTGATGAGCTTCCTCGCTCTGCAGGCCGAGCAGCCCGTCGACATGCCCTGGCGGGTGCCGCTCGCGGTACTCGGCGTGGCGGCGATCCTGGTGCGCCGCCGCTTTCCGCGGACGACGCTGGCGGTCGTCACGATCGTGGTGTCGGTCGGGGTGGCCTTCGGCCTGCTGTTCCCGGCGCTCGCACTCGCGATCGGCGTCCTCCTGTACGCGGTCGTGCTCGACCTCGACGGGAAGCGCCCGTGGCCGTACGCGATCGTCGCTTCGGCCGCCGTGTGCGTCCCCGGTCTGGTCCTGCACTTCCCCGACTGGTGGGGGCTGAACTCGCTCGCGGTACCGGTCTGGATCTTCGGCGGAGCGGCGATCGGGGACGCGACCCGGTCGCGGCGCGCCTACATCGCCGAGGTCACCGAACGTGCGCGCCAGGCCGAGCTGACCCGCGAGGAGGAGGCCCGGCGGCGGGTGATCGACGAGCGGCTGCGGATCGCCCGCGAGTTGCACGACGTCGTCGCGCACCACATCGCGGTGATCTCGGTCCAGGCCGGGGCAGCCACCCACGTGCTGCGCCGCGACCCGGAGCAGGTCTGGCCGGTGCTCACGCACATCCGGCAGGCCGCAGACACCGTGCTGACCGAGATCCAGTCCGTGGTCGGCGTATTGCGCGACCCGAACGAGCTGGCGAGCACGGAGCCGACGCCGGGCCTGGACCGGCTGCCCGCGCTGCTGGAGGACTTCCGGGTGATGGGGTTCCGGGTGTCGTGCCGGGAACACGGCGACACGCGCGAGTTGCCGGCGATGACCGACATCACCGCGTTCCGGATCGTCCAGGAAGCGCTGACCAATGCGCACCGCTACGGGGACGGGACGGCGTCGCTCGATCTCACGTTCACCGAGGAGGAGGTCCAGGTGGAGCTGACCAACCGGATGCGCCCGTCGGTCCGGTCCGGACCGGGCTCGGGATTCGGCCTGATCGGTATGCGCGAGCGCGCCGCTGCGGCCCAGGGCACGCTGGTCACCGGGCCCACGCCGGACGGCCGGTTCCGGGTCCGGGCGGTGCTGCCCGCGGCGACCGCCCCGTGATCCGGGTACTGCTCGCCGACGACCAGGCGCTCATCCGGGCCGGGTTCCGGATGATCATCGACGCCGAACCCGGGCTGGAGGTCGTTGGTGAGGCCGCCGACGGCCGGGCCGCCGTCGATCTCGCCCACACCGCGATGGCCGACGTCGTCCTGATGGACCTGCGCATGCCGACGATGGACGGCATCGAGGCCACCCGGCGCATCGGTGCCGACGACCGGCTGGCCGGTGTCCGCGTGCTCGTCCTGACGACGTTCGAAGAGGACGACAACGTGGTGCACGCACTGGAAGCCGGGGCCAGCGGATTCCTCGGGAAGAACGTGGCACCGGACGACCTGGTCGCCGCGATCCGCGTGGTCGCCGACGGTGAGGCGCTGCTGTCCCCGCGCGCCACCCGGGGGCTGGTCGCGCGGTTCATCGCGCAGCGCCGCCCGGAGGCACCGGAGTACCCGGGCCTGCGCTACCTCACCGACCGCGAACGCGAGGTGCTCGCGCTGGTCGCGCACGGTCTGTCGAACGACGAGATCGCCGCCCGGCTCCTGGTGTCGCCGCTGACCGCGAAGACCCACGTGAACCGCGCGATGACCAAGCTCAGCGCCCGGGACCGGGCCCAGCTGGTGGTCGTGGCGTACCAGAGCGGCCTGGTGCAGCCCGGCGAACCTCTGGCGTCGCCGGATCCCGACCGGCCGGGAGCCCGGTGACGCGGACGCTGCGGCCGGCTCTTGACACGAAGTAAACACTGAGCAATTCTCGGTTCCGCACTACTGACCTGATCCAGGCGTTCGTAAGTATTTAGCCGATCAGAAGGTTGTGAACCGATGGCTGACGCCGTTGTCATCTCGGGTGATCGCCAGGACCAGTTATCCGGCGTGCGGTCGCGGGCCGCGCGCCTCGGCGCCGGGCTGCGCTCGCTGGGCGTCGGGCCCGGTGATCGGTACGGCATCCTCATGCGCAACGAAACCGGCTTCCTGGAGGCCAACCTCGCCGCGCAGGCGATCGGTGCGGTGCCGGTGCCGATCAACTGGCACTGGACCGGGGCCGACCTCGCGCACCTGCTGGCCGACAGCGGCGTCACGGTGGTGGTCGGCCACACCGATCTGCTGCCGGCCGTCGAGCGGCTCGCAGCGCCGCACGTGCGGCTCGTGGAGGCGCCGGTGCCGCCCGAGGTCGCGCGGGCCTACCGGCTCGGGGACGTGCCGCTCACCGGGCGATTTCCGACCACCACCGAGCTCGTCGACGGGCATTCCGAAGCCGCGGGCGGCGCGGCACCGCCGATGTCGGTGATCTACACGTCCGGCACCACCGGCCTGGCCAAGGGGATCCTGCGGGAGCCGGTGACCGACGCGGCGGCGCTGCTCGGGCTCCTGCGACGCGTGATGGGGTTCGCCCCGGGCGGTACGACGCTGCTGCCGGCACCGCTGTACCACTCGGCCCCGAACGTCGCCGCCACGTTCGCCGCCGCGATGGGCCTGAACCTGGTGATCCTGCCGCGGTTCGATCCGGAGGAGTTCCTGCGTGCCGTCGAGGGGCACCGGGTGACGAGCGTCCAGATGGTGCCGACGATGTTCGTCCGGCTGCTGCAACTGCCCGGCGAGGTGCGGGCGAGGTACGACGTGTCCTCGCTGGAATCGGTCGTGCACGCGGCCGCGCCGTGCCCGCCCGAGGTCAAGCGGGCGATCATCGGCTGGTTCGGGCCGATCGTCAGCGAGTACTACGGCGGCTCCGAAGGCGGGACCTGGGTCCACTGCGACAGCGCCGAGTGGCTGGCCCACCCGGGCACGGTCGGCAAGCCGGTGCTCGACGCGCGGATCAAGATCCTCGGTCCCGACCGGAGGGAGGTGCCGGTCGGACAGATCGGCGTCATCTACGGCCGCTCGCCGTCGGTCTGGCCCGACTTCACCTACCTCAACGACGACGCCAAGCGGCGGGACATCGATGCCGGGGACGGGTTCATCACGGTCGGAGACGTCGGCCGGGTCGACGCGGACGGCTTCCTGTACCTGACCGACCGGCTGAACGACATGGTGATCTCCGGCGGGGTGAACATCTATCCGGCCGAGATCGAGGCGTGTCTGTCCACGCTCGACGGGGTGGCCGATTCGGCCGTGTTCGGCGTCCCCGACCAGGATCTCGGCGAGGTGGTCGCCGCCCACGTGCAGGTCCGGCCCGGCCGGACGCTCTCCGAGGCGGACGTGCGGGAGCACGTCGAGCACAACCTGGCCAGGTACAAGGTGCCCCGGGTGGTGGCGTTCGAGGCGGAGTTGCCGCGCGAGGACTCCGGGAAGCTGTTCAAGCGCCGTCTCAAGGAGCGGTACCGGAACGGCTCACCCGGGCCGGCCGGACCGCATGACGACGAAGGAGCCGGACATGACCGAGCGGGTGGTGGTAGCCGGGGTGGGGATGATCCCCTTCAGCAAGCCCGGCCGCAGTGAGAGTTACGACGTCATGGGCGCCGAGGCCGCCCGCCGGGCACTCGCCGACGCCGGCGTCGGCTACGCGGCGGTCCAGCAGTCCTACGTCGGGTACGTCTACGGCGACTCGACGTCGGGCCAGCGCGCGCTCTACCACCTGGGGAGGTCGCAGGCGCCGATCCTCAACGTCAACAACAACTGCTCGACCGGATCGTCGGCGCTGTGGCTGGCCCGCCAGGCGGTCGCGAGCGGCACGGCCGACGTCGTGCTGGCACTGGGCTTCGAGCAGATGACGCCGGGTGCGCTGAGCGCGGTGTACGCGGACCGGCCGGACGTGCTCGGGGCGTTCGCCGAGGTCCGCGACGAGGTGGCGGGGGTCCCCGACCCCGGCGTCCCGATGGCCGCCACCTACTTCGGCGCCGCGGGCGCGGAGTACGTGCGCAAGCACGGCATCGACCCGGAGGTGTTCGCCCACATCACGGTGAAGTCGCGCCGGCACGCCGCGGCGAACCCGTACGCGGTGTTCCGGGCGCCGCTGACGCTGGACGAGGTGCTGGGCTCCCCGCACGTCTACGGTCCGCTGACCCGGTTCCAGTGCTGCCCGCCGACCTGCGGTGCGGCCGCCGCGGTGGTGGTCTCGGACGGGTACGCGAAGGCGCACGGCCTGCGGTCCGACGTCGTCGTCGCGGGTCAGGCGCTCACCACCGACCCACCGTCCACGTTCGAGGGTGACCTGGCCAACCTCGTCGGTTACGACATGGCGGTCGCGGCGTCACGGCAGGTGTACGAGCAGTCGGGCATCGGACCGGAAGACGTCCGCGTCGCCGAGCTGCACGACTGCTTCACGACGAACGAGTTCCTCACCTACGAGGCGCTGGGCCTGACCCCGGAGGGCACCGCGGAGAAGTTCGTGCTCGACGGTGACAACACCTACGGCGGACGCGTGGTGACGAACCCGTCCGGTGGCCTGATCTCGAAGGGCCACCCGCTCGGAGCGACCGGCCTGGCCCAGTGCGCCGAGCTGGTCTGGCAGTTGCGCGGCCGGGCCGAGGGCCGCCAGGTCGACGGCGTCGACGTGGCGCTGCAGCACAACCTCGGGCTCGGCGGCGCCTGCGTGGTGACCATGTACCAGAAGGTGGACGCCTGATGGCGTCGCTGCTGGTCAGCCGCAGCCGGTTGCGGTTCTTCGCCGAGGCGACCGGCCAGACCGACCCGATCTACGTGGACCTGGACGCGGCCCGGCGGGCCGGGCACCGCGATCTGCCGGTGCCGCCGACGTTCTTCTTCGGCGTCGACCTGGAGGAACCCGACCCGTTCGGCTACCTGGCCGGGCTCGGCGTGGACCTGCGGTCGGTGCTCCACGGCGAGCAGGAGTTCGTCTACTCCGAACTCGCCTACGCCGGGGACGAGCTGACCACCACGCCGGCGATCGTCGACGACTACGAGAAGAAGGGCGGCGCCCTGCGGTTCCTGGTGCGCGAGACCCCGGTCACGAACCAGCACGGGCGCACGGTCGCCACGATGCGCTGCACATTGGTGGTGCGGACGTGAAGCTGGAGATCGCGCCGATCTCCCGGACCACGCTCGCGCTGTTCGCGGGCGCCTCCGGAGACCACAACCCGATCCACGTCGACCTCGACGTCGCCCGATCCGCCGGGCGGGACGACGTGTTCGCGCACGGGATGCTGTCGATGGCCTACCTGGGCCGGCTGCTGACCGACCACTTCCCCCAGTCGCGGCTGCGGTCGTATCGCGTGCGGTTCGCGGCGATCACGCCGATCCACGGGCAGCCGACGTGCACCGCGGTCGAGCGGGAGCGGCACGAGGGGCTGGTGACCTTCGATCTCACGGTCGCGCTCGCCGACGGCACGGTGACGCTCTCCGGTGAGGCAGTCGTCGCACTCGATGAGAGGTGAATCCATGGGCAAACTCGAAGGCAAATCCGCACTCGTCACCGGCGCCGGCCGGGGCATCGGCCGGCAGATCGCGCTGAAGCTCGCGGCCGAGGGCGCGCGGGTGGTCGTCAACGACCTGGACAAGGAGCCCTGCGAGGAGACCGTCGCGGCGATCGGTGGGGCGGCGGTGGCCCATCCCGGCAGCGTCACCGCCGACGGGTTCGCGCAGGGATTCGTCGCCACCGCGGTCGAGCACTTCGGCGGGATCGACATCATCGTCAACAACGCCGGCTACACCTGGGACAACGTCGTCCAGAAGATGACCGACGAGCAGTGGCACGCGGTCGTCGACCTGCACCTCAAGGCTCCGTTCGACCTTCTCCGCGCGGCCCAGCCGGTGATCAGCGCCGCCGCCAAGCGGGAGAAGGCCGAAGGCCGGGTCGTCCACCGGAAGGTCGTCAACGTCTCCTCGGTCGCCGGCGTGTTCGGCAACGCGGGTCAGGCCAACTACTCCTCGGCCAAGGCCGGGGTGGTCGGGCTGACCAAGACCATGGCCAAGGAGTGGGGCCGCTACCACGTCAACGTGAACTGCGTCGCGTTCGGCTTCATCCGCACCCGGCTGACCGAGGCCGCCGCCGACGGCGACGCGACGATCAACGTCGAGGGCCGCGAGATCAAGGTCGGGGTGAACCCCGCGGTCCTCGACGCGCTCCGGGCGGCGATCCCGCTCGGCCGCCCGGGCACCCCGGAGGAAGCCGCCGGGTCGGTCGCCCTGCTCACCTACCCCGAAGCCGACTACATCAGCGGTCAGCTGATCGTCGTCGGCGGCGGATACGAGGGCTGAGCCGTGCAGCTGACGCGCGCACTCCACAACGCGGCCCAGCGGGACCCGGGCGGCACCTCGACCATCTACCGCGACCGCCGACGGACGTTCGGCGAGACGCTCGACCGGGTGTCCCGGCTGGCCGGCGCGCTCCGGGCGCTGGGCGTCGCCTCTGGTGACCGGGTCGGGATCTACGCCTTCAACAGCGACCGGTACCACGAACTGCTGTTCGCGGTGCCCTGGGCCGGCGCGGTCGTCAACCCGGTCAACGTGCGGTGGAGCCGGCCCGAAGTGGACTACTCCCTGCGGGACTGCGACACCGACGTGGTGTTCGTCGACGAGCACTTCGTGGGCGACCTGCCCGTGCGTACGGTCGTCTTCTGCGGCGAGGGCCCGGCGCCGGACGGTCTGCTCTCTTACGAGGAACTGATCGCGAGCGACCCGGTCGACGACGCCCGCCGCGGTGGTGACGACCTCTACGGCGTCTTCTACACCGGTGGCACGACCGGCGACCCGAAGGGCGTGATGCTCTCGCACCGGGCCTGCCTGGTCTCGGCGATGGGCAGCCTGGTGACCACCGACATCCTCGGGCGGGGCGGGGTCTTGCTGCACGCCGCCCCGATGTTCCACCTCGCCGACATCGCCGCCTGGAACATGGGCAACCTGACCGGCGCGACCCATGTCATCGTGCCGTCGTTCACGCCGGCGGGCGCGCTCGAGGCGATCGAGAAGCACGCGGTCACCGACGCGCTGCTGGTGCCGACGATGATCCAGATGCTGGTCGAGGCGGCCGACGGCGCGGATCTCTCGAGCCTGGAGCACGTGATGTACGGCGCCTCCCCGATCTCCGAGACGGTGCTGGCCAAAGCCCGTGCGACGCTGCCCAACGCGTCGTTCACCCAGGCCTACGGCATGACCGAGCTCGCGCCGGTCGCGACGCTGCTCACCGCGGCCGAACACGACGACCCGACGCTCACCGGTTCGTGCGGGCGTCCGGCCGCCCACAACGAGGTGCGGATCGTCGGCCCGGACGACGTCGAGGTGCCGCGGGGTGAGGTCGGGGAAATCGTCGTGCGGGGTGACCACATGATGACCGGCTACTGGAACAAGCCCGCGGAGACCGACGCGGCCCTCCGTGGCGGGTGGATGCACACCGGCGACGCCGGCCGGATGGACGAGCGCGGCTACGTCTACGTCGTCGACCGGATCAAGGACGTGATCATCACCGGTGGCGAGAACGTCTACTCGGTCGAGGTCGAGAACGCGCTGGCCAAGCACCCGGCCGTGGCCCAGGTCGCGGTCGTGGGCCGTCCCGACGACCGGTGGGGTGAACGGGTGCACGCGGTGATCGTCGCCCGGGAGGCGGTGACGCTGGAGGACCTCCAGGTTTTCGCCCGGGGACTGATCGCCGGCTACAAGCTGCCGCGCAGCGTCGAGATCGTCGACGCGCTGCCGATGTCGGGCGCGGGCAAGGTCTTGAAACGCGAGCTGCGAAAGGCGGCCCAGCAGGTCGGCCCGGTGGACTCGTCCGGGTTACTCGAACAGGATCGCCTCGACCAGCACCTCGACGTTGGCCGGGAACGCACGGTCGAGTGAGACCCGCCGGTTCCGGTAGAGGTCGGCGATCAGCAGGATGCTCATCTGCACCCGCAGCCGGGCCTGGCGGGGCGGGATGTCGGGGCGGGCGAGGTTGAGCAGCGCGACCCACTCGGCGACGTATTCGCGCTGGCTGTTGAGGGCGTCCTCGGTGACCGTGAGCTCGGCGGTCGGGTCCTCGAACACCATCGACCAGCTCCGGGCGATCCGTGCGTACGAGCGGACGACGGCGACGAGCGCCTCGTGGGGCGTCCGGGCGTCTTCGAGCGCGTGGTCCAGCCCGAACCACAGCGCGTGGCGGCCCCGGTCGTACACGGCCCGGAGCAGGTCGGCCTTGCTGTCGAAGTAGCTGTAGAGGTTCTGGCCGGTGACGTCGGCGGCCGCACCGACGCTCGTCATCGACGTCTCTTCGTAGCCGTGGAGGCCGAACTGTTCGAGCGCGGCCTGGAGCAGGCGTTCCCGCCGCGAGACCGGCGCGAACGTCGCCGGGCGGGGCTGCTGCGGCCGGCCGGTCGGTTCCAGCGGCGCGTCGACCATGGCCCGGATCGCCGCGGTCACCGCAGGCACCCGGCTGGCGGCCGGCGCGTGGATCGCCCGCCGGCCCAGGCAGGAGAACGCGGACTGGAACGCCCACACGAGCAACTCCTGCTGCCCGGCGTCCAGATCGGGACGGCGGGACGCGACGGCGGGCCGGACGGAGTGCACCCACGCCGTCATCCGGCGGTTCAGCTCGGCCCGCCGAGCGGCGGGCAGGTACCGGATCTCGTGGATCCACAGGTCGGAGAGGTTGGGGTGGTCGCCGACCCTCGTGATCGCTTCCGCGACCGCGCGGTCGAAGTCGGTCTCAGTGACCGGGTGCGACAGCCACTCGAAGCTGTCGTCGACGACGTGTTCGAGCAGCACGGCCTTGTTGTCGAAGTGGCGGTAGAGCGCGCCCGCGGTGATGCCGAGGCGCTCGGCCAGCAGCGCCATCGAGACGTTCGGATACCCGCGCTCGACGAACAGGCCCCGGGCCGCCACCAGGATCTGCTGCTTCCGGTCGCGAGGACGGCGACGGGGCACCGCGGGGGATTCCGGGACCGACGTCACGAGAAACACCCTAAGGGCTTGAGAAAGTTTGTGGAACGAACTAAGTTGGTTCGTGACACAAACAAATCTTTCGGAGGACGTCATGGAGATCCAGGCCGCGGTGGTCCGCTCGTTCGACCGTCCGCCCCGTTTCGAGCCGTTCGAGCTGCCGGCCCTGACCGACGAGGACCAGGTGGTGGTCGACGTACTGGCCGTCGGCCTGCACCCCCGCGTCCGGACCGGCGCGTCCGGCCGCCACTACACGAGCGCCGGCCGGCTGCCGCTGGTGCCCGGCGTCGACGGCGTCGGCCGCCTCCCCGGCGGGCAACTTGTGTACTTCGTCGCCGAGGACGACGTGATCGGTTCGATGGGCACCAAGACCGTCATCGACGCACGCCGCACGGTTCCGCTGCCCGACGACGCCGACATCGTCAAGATCGCCGCCGCGATGAACCCGGCGATGTCTTCCTGGGTCGCGCTGCGCCGGCGGGTCCCGATCCGGCCGGGCCAGTCCCTGCTGATCCTCGGCGCCACCGGCAACGCCGGTCAGATGGCGATCCAGGTCGCCAAGCGGCTCGGCGCGGGCCGGGTGGTCGGCGCCGGTCGCGACCGGGCCCGGCTGGAGACGCTGCCGTCTATCGGCGCCGACGCGACCGTCGCGCTCACCGACGACCGCGAGGCCACGGCGGCCGCGCTCGCCAAGGCGGCGTCCGACGTCGACCTGGTGATCGACTACCTCTGGGGACGCCCGGCGAGCGACGCGATCGTGGCGCTGCTGACGGCGCGCGGCGACCGGAGCCGGGAGCTGAACTGGATCGAGATCGGTTCGATGGCCGGTCCGACGATCGAGCTGCCGTCGCAGGCGCTGCGGTCGGCCAACTTCCGGCTGCAGGGCAACGGGCAGGGTGCGGTCTCGACGCGTCAGTACCTGGCCGAGCTGCCGTCGCTGGTGCAGGAGATCAACGACGGCGGCCTCACGGTCGCGGCCCGGGCGCTGCCGATGGCCGACGTCGAGTCGGTCTGGGAGCTGCCGGAGGAGCCCGGCACCCGGACCGTACTCATTCCCTGACCGCGTTCCGGGTCAGAAGGCCGATGCGCGGGTCGACGCCGTGGCGCAGGGCGTCGGCCAGCGCGATCTGGAGGGCCGATCGGGCGAGCTGCCGCTGCTCGGCCGGCGACAGCCCACCGGTCATCACCTCGACCTGGGCCGCGAAGCGCTCGACCATCGCGTCGATCAGTTCGCGGCCCCGCGCGGTGATCACGACCCGGAACGAGCGGCGGTCGTCCTCGCTGGCCACCCGGGTCAGCAGGCTCCGGCGCTCGGCCCGGTCGACCAGGCCGGAGACCGAGGACTTGTCCAGCCCGAGGTGCCGGGCGAGCTCGAGCATCTTCGGCTCCCGGTCGCGCAGCACGCCGAGCATCCGGACCTGCACCAGCGACAGGTCGTACTCGGTCGCGATCTCGGTCATCGCGCCCTGGACGGCGAACGACAACTGCGCGAGCGCGTCCACCAGGTCTTCGTTCATGCGTCCAGCTTAGGCGAAGATGTTTGCCTCACGAACTAATTCGGGAACGACACTTCGATTCGTAGCCCGTCGTGCCCGGTCGACGTGGCCGCGATCACCCCGTCGTGGGCGCGGATGATCGAGCGGGCGATCGAGAGGCCCAGCCCCACGCCGCCGCTGTGGTCGATCCGGGTCCCGGCGAGACGGCGAAACGGCTCGAACAGCCCGGGGACGGCGTCCACCGGCACGTCGTCGCCGGTGTTCGTCACGACCAGCGCGGGAGCGTCGCCGACCCGGACGTCGACCGTGCCGCCGGGCCGGTTGTACCTGATCGCGTTCTGCACCAGGTTCGTGACCAGCCGCTCCAGCAGGACCTGTTCGCCCATGACCACCCGCGGGTGCAGCGTGCTGGTGATCGTCAGCCCGGCGTCGTCGGCGCGGGCCCGGTGGGCCTCCAGCGCCTCGGCGGTGATCTCGTCGAGGCGCAACGGCGTGCGCGACAGCAGGCCGCGGTCGCTCTCGCTGAGCACCAGCAGGCCCTCGATCAGCCGCTCGTTGCGCTCGTTCGTCGTCAGCAGCTGCCGGGTCAGCAGCGCGAGCTGGTCTTCGGTGAGGGCCCCGGCCATGCTGACCTCGATCAGCGTCCGCTGGACCGCGAGCGGGGTACGCAGCTCGTGGGACGCGTCCGCGGCGAACCGCCGCTGGGCGTCGTAACCGACGGCCATCCGGTCGGTCATCTCGTCGATCGCGCGGCTGAGTACGGCCAGCTCGTCGCGGCCCGGCCCGGGCCGGAGACGGTACCCGAGGTTCTGCGGCCCGACGTGCGCGATCACCGGCACGAGATCGCGGATCGGCCGCAGGCACCACCGCGCGGCCGCCCAGCACCCGGCCAGGAACACCAGCAGCACGAGCGTCGTGACGAACCCGGACGAGATGCTGGGCCGCTGGTAGAGCTGCTGGCAGACGAACGAGGCGTCGGAGTCCGGCGCCCGCAGCGGCGGCCGGGCGCACCAGTCCGGTCCGAGCACGGTCCAGAGCTCGAGAATCCGGCCGGCCAGCCACGGGGCGGACTGCGCGACGACGAGAACGGCCGCGCACAGGGCGAGCACCCGCCGGGCGGGCTTCACGTCCCGAGCCGGTAGCCGACGCGCGGCAGGGTCCGGATCGGCGAGGGGTCGCCCAGCTTGCGGCGCAACGTCATGACCGTGGTGCGGACCGTGTTCGTGAACGGGTCGGTGTGCTCGTCCCAGGCCTGTTCGAGCAGGTCTTCGGTGCTCACCACCCGGCCGCCGGCGCGCATCAGCACGTGCAGGACCGCGTACTCCTTCGGGGAGAGCGAGAGCGGCAGCCCGTCGCGGGCGGCAGTGTGCCTGGCGACGTCCAGCACGAGGCCGTCCTGTTCCAGGATCGGGGGCAGCGCCGTCGTCGAGCGGCGGGAGAGCGCCTGCAACCGGGCGACGAGTTCGGCGAACGCGAACGGCTTGGTCAGGTAGTCGTCGGCGCCGAGACCGAGTCCCTCGACCCGCTGGCGGATGCCCGCGGCCGCGGTCAGCAGCAGCACCCGGGTGCCGGTGTCCGAGCCGGCGATCCAGCGGCACACCTCGTCACCGGTGCGGCCGGGCATGTCCCGGTCGAGGACGGCGACGTCGTAGCGGTTGACCCCGAGCCGCTCCAGCGCGCTCTCGCCGTCGTAGACCACGTCGACGGCCATCGACAACCGGCGCAGCCCCTCCGCGACCGTGTCGGCCAGCACCTGCTCGTCGTCCGCCACCAGCACACGCACCGCGGTTCGTCCTTCCGGGGGGAGAGATCGTCGTCAGGCTGGCACAGCGCTCGTCAAGGATCCGTCAAGACGTCGCTCACCGTCCTCGGACGGCAGGATTCGCAGCATAAGTCCCTATGTTGCTCCGATGGCTCGTCGACGTCCTGCTGGTGGGAGCGGCGACCGTCGCCCCGGTGGGCGTCCGCCCGGCTGCCGCGATCGCCTACGGCGAGGACGCCGACTACTCGTTCGCGGTCCTGCTGACGATGACCGGTCTGCCCACCGCCGACCAGGGCACCCGTGACAGCTCCTGCTCCGGCGCGCTGATCGCGCCCCGCTGGGTGATCACCGCCGGTCACTGTTTCCGCGACGCCCGCGGACGCAAGGTGAGCCGGCCGGTGGCGGCCCGGACCGTCGCGACGATCGGCCGGGCCGACCTGAGCGCCCGGACCGGCTGGGAGCGGGAGGTCGTCGCCGTGCGTCAGGCCGAGAACGCCGACGTGGCCCTGGCCGAGCTCAGCGACGACGTCCCGGGTCTCACGCCGCTGGAGGTCGGCCGCAGTGCCCCGGTGGCCGGCGAGACGGTCCGGCTGGTCGGCTACGGCCTGACGATCCGCGGCGGCTACTACTCACCGGCGGCCCGGCTGCAGACCGGGGAGTTCGTTCACGGCGGCGGGTGGTGCCGGTCTCGTGCTGCTGGTCGTGGCCCTCGCCGGGTTCCGGCGGATCCGGGTCCGCCGCCGCTGATCTTCTTTCAGGTTTCCATCAGGAAACGACTGTCAACCTGCGGGCGTGATCATCCGTTTCCGCCGCGCTCTGCTGCTTCTCGCCGCGATCGCCCTCGCCGTTCTCGCCTGCCGGCACCTCAGTGCGCTCGGCGCCGACTGGTCGGTCGCGGTCCACCGCCTGGCCGGGCTCGGCTGGGGGCGACTGCTCCTCCTCGGCGCGGTCTGGATGCTCGGGCTCTGGGTGCACACGCTGGTGCTCACCGCCTCGCTGCCCGGCCTGACCCACCGGCGCGCGCTGACGCTGAACCTCTCCGGTAGCGCGGTCTCGAACGTGCTGCCGCTGGGCGGTGTCGCCGGCACCGCGATGAACCTCGGAATGGTGCGCGGCTGGGGGCACTCCGGCCGGGACTTCGCCCGGTTCACGATCGTCTCCAAGGTCAGCGACGTCGCGAGCAAGCTGCTGCTGCCGTTCGTCGCGACCTGCGCGCTGCTCGCGCTCAACCGGCTGCAGCCCGGCCCGCGGGCCGGCGTCTGGCTGGGCCTCTCGGCCGCGGCCGCCGTCGTCGGGATGCTGCTGGTCGCAGCCCTGTTCGGCCGCGCCCGCCCGTTGCTGCGGGTAGTGGCGCTCGCCGAACGCCTGACCCCCCGCAAGCGTGGCCCGGCCGCCCCCCGGGGCTGGACCGCGCACGCCGAAGCCGTGCTGGCCGGGACCGACGAGCTCGTCCGGCACCGGTGGGCGGCGCTGACCGGGGGCATGAGCGGTTACCTGCTCTTCCAGGGCCTGCTGCTCTGGTTGTCGCTGGACGCGGTCGGCGTCCACACCGCGCCGCCGGTCGTGTTCGGCGGGCTCGTCGTCGAGCGCGCGCTGACCCTGGTCGCGCTCACGCCCGGCGGCGCCGGGCTGGTCGAGGCCGGGACGGTCGCCGCGCTCGCGGTGCTCGGCGTCGATCCGACCGGCGCGCTGGCCGGCGTGCTGCTCTACCGGGCCTTCATCTTCCTCGCCGAGATCCCCGTCGGTGGCGTCGCCACCGCGCTCTGGGCGATCGGCCGCCGCGTCCGCCCCGCCTGACGAACCACGGAGCTCCCCCCATGCGCATCGCCCACGTCACCGACGTCTACCTGCCCCGCCTCGGCGGCGTCGAACTGCAGGTCCACGACCTGGCCTCCCGCCAGCGAAGTATCGGCCACGAGCCGATCGTCGTCACGACCACACCCGCGCCGAGCCTGACCGAGGCCGACGGGCTCGCCCGGCAGTTCGCGCACGTACCGGTGGTACGGCTCGGTGACGGCGCGCTCGCCGCCGGCCCGTACCGCGGGGTGTCGCACCGCGAGCTCGCGCACGTCCTCGACGGGTTCGGCATCGACGCCGTGCACGTCCACCTCTCGACGTTCTCGCCGCTCTCGTGGTCCGCGGCGCGCCTCTCGGTCCGGACCGGACGGCCCACCGTGGTCTCGGTGCACTCGATGTGGAACGACGTGCTCCCGCTCGTCCGTGGTTACGCCCGGTGGCACGGCGCCCGCACCTGGCCGGTGACCTGGGCCGCCGTCAGCACCGCGGCCGCGGCCGCGGTCCAGGAGGCCCTTGATGGTGCACCGGTGTCCGTTCTTCCCAACGGCATCGATCCGGACGCCTGGCGGCGACCGTCCGCCCGTCGTTCCGGCGACGTCCCGACGCTCGTGAGCGTGTCGCGGATGGTCCGGCGCAAGCGTCCGCGGGCGCTGCTGCACACGCTGCTCGAACTCCGGGCGGCACGCCGGTTCCGGGCCGTGCTGGTGGGCGACGGGCCGCTGGTGCCCGCGCTGCGCCGGGACGTCGCCGCGGCCGGGGCCGGGGCCGACATCACGCTGACCGGCGCCCTGGACCGCCCGGCCATCCGTGACTTGCTCGCCGGGGCCGACCTGTACCTCGCCCCGGCGCTCCGGGAGTCGTTCGGGATCGCCGCGCTGGAGGCGCGCAGCGCGGGGCTGCCGGTGCTGGCCCGGTCCGGCAGTGGGGTCGGCGACTTCGTCGCGCACGGCGTGGAGGGCTGGCTCGCCGGTTCGGAGGACGAGTTCCGGGCGGCCATCGCGGGCCTGCTCGCCGATCCGGCCCGGCTGCGGGCCGCGGCCGCTCACAACCGGGCCGTCCCGCCCCGGATCGCCTGGGGCTCGGTGCTGGCCGCCGCCGACCAGCTCTACGACCGCGCCGCCGCCCCCCGGCGCGCCGGAAGCCCGCAGGCCCAGGGTCCGAGCGGTCAGGGTCCGCGTGGGCAGGGTCCGCGCGGCCGGGACCCGCGTACCCCGCTGGCCGGGGCCGGCCGGTGAGGCGGCCGCGGACGATCGTCGCGTTCCATGCCCACCCGGACGACGAAGCGCTGCTCACCGGCGGCACGCTCGCCCGGGCCACGGCCGGTGGGCACCGGGTCGTGCTCGTCGTCGCCACCTCCGGCGAAGCCGGCCTGGCCGCCCCGACCGCCGGACCGGCCACCAATGGCGCCGGACCGGCCGTCAACGGCGCGGGACCGGCTACCGCAGGCGCGGGAACTGCCACCAACGACGCCGGACCGGCTACTGACGGCACGAGGCCGGCCGCCGGCGGCGGAGGGTTGGGCGACCGGAGGCAGCGCGAGCTCCTGGCCGCAGCCGCCGCGCTCGGCTGCGCCCGCGTCGAGACCCTGGGCTACGCCGACTCCGGCCTGCACGGCGACGCGCCGGGCGCCCGCCGGTTCTGCGACGTGCCGGTCGACACCGCGGCCGCCCGCCTGGCCGCGCTGCTCCTCGACGAGCGCGCCGACGTGCTGCTCAGCTACGACGCCCGCGGCGGCTACGGGCACCCCGACCACGTGCAGGTCCACCGGGTCGGCGCGCGCGCCGGTGAGCTGGCGGGCGTACGGGTGCTCGAGGCCACGATCGACCGGGACACGCTCCGCCCGCTCTTGCGCCTGCTCCGGTTCGCCGGGCGCCTGCTGCCGACGTTGCCGCTGGGCGGCGTCCAGACCGTGTTCACCGAACGGGCCGAGATCACCCACGTGATCGACGTCCGCGCCTACCTCGGCCCGAAGCGCGCGGCGCTGGCCGCACACGCGAGCCAGACCGAGGGCGGCCTGCGGACGGTGGGCGCGCTCCTGCGCCTGCCGTCCCGGGCGTTCGCGGTCGTCGCCGGCCGGGAGTGGTTCGTCGAACGCGGACGCACGCCGCAACCGGCGCCGCTGACCGACCTGTTCGCGGGTACCTGATCAGCCCCGCACGGGCCGGCCGGGGAGCGCGTCCGGCCGCAGGACGCCGTCGGTGACGACGGGTTCGCCGTTGACCAGGACGTGGACGAAACCGGTCGAGGGACTGACCGAGTGCTGGTAGGTCGCGGTGTCGGTGACCCGCGCGGGATCGAACACCACGACGTCGGCGTCGAAACCCGGCCGGAGCCGCCCCTTGCGCGAGAGGGCCGGGACGATCAGGGCCGGTTCGATCGTGCACCGGGCGATCACGTCGGCGAGCGGCAGGACGCCGCTCGCGAGCCGCAGCGAGCGTGCGAACGTGCCCGCGCTGCGCGGGTGGGTCCGGACGAAGGCCGGCGGCGGCCACTGCAGCGGGTCGTAGGCGTGGCCGTCCTCGACGATGAACGGGATCGCGTCGGACGCGATGACCGCGTGCGGCAGCGCGGCGATCCGGGCCAGGCGGTCCGGCGACGCGGCCTCGTCGAACATCGTGAGGAACGCCGGCCCGGACGGGTCCGCGGCGCGCAGCGCGAGCAGGCGCTCCGCGGACGCGACCGTCTCGCCGGTGCGGGCGTAGATCACGTCCCGGGGCGTTCCGGTGGCGCCGAGCAGGTGCAGCCGGTCGGGGTGGAAGAAGTCGGCCCCGATCGAGCTCATCCCCGAGCCGTACGGATAGACCTCGCTGGTCACCCGCGCACCCTCGGCGCGGACCGCCTCGACCAGGGAGTGGACCCGGTCCAGGTGGCGTGTCGACGTCGAGTTGATGTGGCAGTAGTGCATGTGCGCGCCGGTCTCCCCGGCCGCCCGGGTGAGTTCTTCGGCGCCGTCGACGACGACGTGCGGATCCTGCTCGACGAGGGGCCGCGCGTGCGTGAACGTCGGGACGTTCGCCGCCGCCGCGAGCCGGGCGACCTCGGTGTACTCGGCCGGATCGGTCGCCGCGGCGTAGCCGAGCAGGATGCCGATGCCGAGCGCGCCGTCGTCGAGTTCCCGCTGAAGCAGCCCGAGGACGTCCGCGAGCGGGGCCGGGCCGCGCCAGGCGTCGGATCCGAGATCGTCGAGCGGCCCGTGGCCGGTGTCGGTGAGCGGCCGGCCGCCGGCGACGGCCATCCGGATCCGCGCCCAGGAGGCCGAGAACCCGTAGTTGATCGGACGGCCCTCGGCCGCGGCCCGGCGGTAGGCCGCCGCGACCGGTGCCGCGCCCGCCTCGAGTTCGAGCGCGGTGGTGACGCCGTCCAGGGCCTGGAGACGGCCTTCGGCGATCGCCTGCCCGTGGCTGTGCAGGTCGATGAAGCCCGGTGCGACCACCAGCCCGCGCGCGTCGACCGCCGTCCGGCCGTCGAGGTCCTCTTCGGACACCGCGGCGATCAGGGGACCGGTGATACCCACGTTGCGGACGGCGTCGAGCCCGGTCTCGGGGTCGAGGACGCGGCCGCCGCGCAGGACGACGTCGTAGCTCATCGTCAGCGCAGCGGGTCGACGGCGCGGAGGGCGTCCGGCGTCCGGCCGGTGACGATCTGCTGGGCGATCAGCTTGCCGGTGACCGGGCCGAGCGTCATGCCCCACATGCCGTGGCCACCGGCGACGTAGACGTGCGGGTTGCGCGACCGCCCGATGAGCGGCAGCCCGTCGCTGGTGCACGGGCGCGAGCCGACCCACTCGTCCTGCCGGTCGTCCAGGTTCGCGCCCCGGAGCAGTGGGGCCGCGGCCTTGCGGATCGCGGCGATCCGGCGCGCGTCCCGGGGAGCGTCGACCGGGCGGAACTCCATCATCCCGGCGAGCCGGAGCCGGCCGTCGACCGGCGTGCAGGCCACCCGCTCGGCCGGGAAGTACACCGGCCCCTGCGGCAGGTGCTCGGTCGCGACCGTGAAGCTGTATCCCCGACCGGCCTGGACGAGGCGCTTGACGCCCACCGCACGCGCCAGGTCGGTCAGCCGTGCGCCCGAGGCGATCACCGCCGCGTCGAACTTCTCGCCCGCGATCCGGACGCCGTCGCGGTCGTCGTCGATCGCGTGGACCGGCCGCTGGATCCGGACCTGGACCCCGCGCCGTTCGACGACCTCGCCGAGGCCGCGGACGAACGCCGCCGGGTTCAGGAAGCGCTGGCCGTGGATCCGGATCGCCGCGCCGATCGCGCCCGAGAACGCGGGCTCGGCGGCCTGCGCCTCGTCGCCGCTGAGCAGCTCGTACTCGACCGGCTGGCCGGCCTTCTCGATGTGCCGGAACTCCTCCACCAGCACTTCCCGGGCGTCCTCGTCCCGGTACGCGGCGAGGAACGGGGTGGCCGGCCGGGTCGTGACGCCGAGATCGGGCACGTCCAGTTCCGCGAACGCGTCCAGAGCGCCTTCGTTCAGGGGGACCAGCGACGACATCGCGCGTTCCCACTGGACCTGGGTGCAGTTGCGGGCGAACTGGAGCAGGAAGCGGAACAGCCGCGGGTCGAGCGTCGGCGGGACGTAGACCGGCGAGGACGGGCTCAGCAGCGCCCGGAGGCCGTACTTGAGCACCGAGGGCTCGGGGAGCGGGGTCGCGATCGTCGGTGTCAGCCATCCGGCGTTGCCCCAGCTGGAGCCGGAGGCGACGTCGTCCTGCTCGAAGACGACGGTCTCGACGTCGTGGTTCACGAGGTGCCAGGCCGTGGAAAGGCCGACCATGCCGGCTCCGATCACTGCTACACGCATGTCCTGAGATTAAGGGCGCGTCCGGCCGCGGTATATGTCGGCGGCGACCATTCAAGGGCGCCTGGAGTGTCGGTTCACTACACTCCGGCGCATGCCCAGTGCGGTGGAGGTCCTGGCTGACCTCGGGGAGAACCTGGTGCGGATCGTGGGCGTCGGGGCGCCGGTGGACGTCACCCACGTGCACGTCTACGACGGCGAGGCACGGCCGGCCCCCGGAGCACTGGTCGCCGCGGTGGGTGTGCGGGCGCTGCCGGAGGCGGTACCCGTCGCCGGGGTCGTGTTCAGCGACCCGGGAGCGGACGTTCCCGGTGTCACGGTGGGCACCCTGGAGGGCGGCACCGACTGGGCGACGTTCATCGCGGCCGCGACCTCGGCGTTGCAGGGCCAGCCGCCCGGCGACTCCCTGGACCTGCATCCGCGTCTGTTCGAGCTCGCCGACCAGGTCGCTGACCTCCTCGGCGCCCCGGTGACGATCGAAGACTCCCGGCACCGGGTGGTCGCGTACTCGGCCGGGGAGGGCCCCCACGACGACGCCCGGACGCAGAGCATCATGGGCCGGGCCGTGCCCGCGGAGTTCGTCACCCGGCTGCGTGCGATGGGAGCGTTCCGGCGTCTGCTCGCCAGCGACGAGCCGTTCTTCGTGCCGGCCGCGGCGCCCGACTTCCTCCAGCGGCTGGTCCTCCCGCTCCGGCTGGGCCCGGAGACGCTGGGCTCGATCTGGGCGATCCGGGAGGACGGGCTGACCGAGGAGGTCCGCCGCCGGGTACGGCAGCCGGCCCGGACGATCGCGCTGTGCCTGCTGCGGTTGCGGGCGCACGAGAACAGCGCCGGCCGGTACTCGGTCGAGCAGGTCCGCACGGCGCTCGCCACCGCGGCCGACACCGATCTCGCGCTGCCCGGCGACACGACCCGGGTCGTCGCGCTGAGCCGGTGGGAGGGGACGTCGGCCGCCGACGACATCTCGGTCTGGCGGACGACGTTCCGCCGGCACGCGTGGGCCCACCCGATCCTGGCCGACCTCGACGGCCAGGTGTTCGCGCTGGTCACCGACGGCGCCACGGCGGGCGGCTGGGAGTGGCTGCGCGCGCTGAGCGAGCGGGGCGACCTCGGCGTGGTGGGCGCGAGCCGCCCGGCGTCGACGACCGCGTCGTTGCCGGACCGCAGGGCGGAGGCGTCCGAGGTGTTGCGGGCCGCGGCCGCCGCGGGCTCGAGTGCGGCCTCCTACGAGGAGGTCTGGGCGTCGATCGTGATCCGGCGCGGCAGCCAGGCCGTCGGCACCGGTGCCCGGGACGACCTGCGCGACCTGCCGGACCACCTGGCCGAGACGCTGCTGGCCTGGCTGCTGGCCTGGGGCGACTACGCCCGGACGGCACGGGAACTGCGGATCCATCCGAACACGGTGCGCCAGCGGATGCGCCGGATCCGGGAGGTGCTGGACCTCCTCGACCTGGAGGATCCGGAACAGCGGCTGGCGCTGACGCTCATCCTCGCGCGCTGACCCGCATCGTGGCGGCCCGGCGGTACTGCGTCGGCGAGACCTCGAGGTCGCGGATGAACGCGCGGCGCATGACCTCCGGCGACCCGTATCCGCAGCGGCGCGCGATCCGCGTCACGCCGTCGGCGGTATCGGTCAGCATGCGCTGCGCCGCTTCCAGGCGGATCAGGTCGACGTACCGGCCCGGGGTGACGCCGACCTGCTCGGTGAACGCCCGGGCGAAGTGCCGGGTGGACAGGCCCGCCCGCTGGGCCATCGCCGGCACCGACAGGTCTTCGGCGAGGTTGTCGACCGCCCAGTCCTGCACTTCCCGGAGCGGATCCGAGCTGGCGACCTGCGCCGAGAGCTGCAGGCTGACCTGCGCCTGGTTGCCCGGACGACGCAGGAACACCACGAGCAGCCGCGCGATCTCGTGCGCGGCCGCGCGTCCGTAGTCCTCCTCGACCAGCGCGATCGCCAGATCGATACCGGCCGTCACCCCGGCCGAGGTGGCGATCGGCCCGTCCTTGACGAAGATCGGGTTCGGGTCGACCGTCACCTTCGGGTACTTGGCCGCCAGGTCGTCGCAGGCCTCCCAGTGCGTCGTGGCCCGGCGGCCGTCGAGCAGCCCGGCCTCGGCCAGCACGTACGCCCCGGTGCAGACCGAGACGACGCGGTTGATGCCGGGCGCCCGGTGGCGTAACCAGCCGGCCAGCCGGTGGCCCGCTTCCTCCGCGCCGGGACCGCCGGGGACGAGCAGGATGTCGGGGTCCCCGACCTCGAGCAGATCGACGTCCGGCACCAGCCGCAGGCCACCGGCGCCCCGGACGCCCCCGCCGCCGAGCGACGCCGTACGCACGACGTAGGGGAGGCCGGGGCCGCCGGTGAAGCGCTCGGCGAGCGCGAACACGTCCATCGGCCCGGCCACGTCCAGGGGCTGGACTCCGTCGAACAGGACGACGAGCACTGATTTCGACGGAGCCACGACGCCTACCCCTCCATGCGTAGTCCCGCCCCTCGCCGGATGAGGGAGCTGACTGTGGTGGTGAGACGGGTGAAGGCCCGATCGGCCGACGGCACGCGAGGTGCGAAGTCGATCCAGCCGTGCACGAGCTCGGGATCGAATTGGATTGTCACCGCAACTCCCGCCTCCAGCAACCGTCGGGCGTAATCCTCGTTCGAGGGCCGCAGCAGGTCGTTCCCGGCGACGACCATCACGGCCGGGGGCAACCCGGTCAGGTCCTTCGCGCGGCCGGGCAGCGCGTACTCGGAGCCCTGGGACCCGTATTGCCGCAGCAGGAACCGCAGGTCCTCGAGCGTGATCCGCGACGTGTCGGCCAGCGCGCGCACGTCCGGACGGTCGACGTCGTCGTCGATACCGGGATAGATGAGCACCTGGGCATCGATGCGGGGACCACGATCGTCGCGGGCCTTCAGCGCGATGCACGCCGCGAGCGTGCCGCCCGCGCTGTCGCCGGCGACCAGGAACGGCAGCTCGGGGTGTAACGCACCGGCCCAGACGGCGGCGTCGTAGGAGTCGTCGAACGGGGCCGGGAACGGGTTCTCCGGAAGCATCCGGTAGTCGACCGAGACCACGACCGCGCCGGTGTCGCGGCACAGGCGCCGGGTGACCAGGTCGCTGGTCTCGATGCCGCCGGTCGTCCAGCCGCCGCCGTGCAGGAAGACGAGGACGGCGGTGGGGGTGCCCGGGCTGTAGATCCGGACCGGGATGTTCCCGGCGCGACCCTGCACGAGGACGTCCACGACGTCGTCGACCGGGATGGGGTCGGCGCCGCGGGTGAAGGCGGCGATCGCCTGCCGGGCGCCCTGGCGGAGCTCGTCGGCGGTGAGGTCCTCGGCGGGTACGGGGGAGGGCGGGCCGAGCTGGTCCAACAGGGCGCGGACGTCGGGATCGATGGTCATGGTGGCTACCTCTTCCGGTAGATACGGGCCCGGCGGAGGTGGTCGACCGCGACCGCGCAAACGAGGATCGCCCCGATCACGATGCTGTTGTACTGCGGAGGGATCCGCGAGAGCACCAGGGCGTTGTCGATGAGGGAGAGCAGGACGGCGCCGACCGCGATGCCCTGGATGCTGCCCAGGCCGCCCATCAGGCTGACACCGCCGATGAGCACCGCGGTGATCGCGATGAGCGTGGTCGAGGTACCGCCCGCGGTGACCTGTCCGGCGCCGACCCGGGCCGAATAGATCATTCCGGCCAGGGCGGCGGTGGCCGCGGCGATCACGTACAGCGCCAGGTCGAGCCGGAACACCTTCAGCCCGTTGCCGACCGCGGCCTGGCGGTTGCCGCCGAGCGCGCGGACGTTGACCCCGAACCGGGTCCGGTCGAGCAGGAACCAGAACACCAGCCCGACGACGACCGCGATGACCACGATGTTCGGTATCCCGGCGATGCTGCCCTGGCCGATCCGCTGGAAACCGGCCGGCAGCGGCAGCACGTCGAAACCGCCGGTGACCAGGTTGTCGAAGCCGGTGAGCATGAAGAACGTGCCGAGCGTGGCGATGATCGGGGGCACGTGCAGGTACGTGATGATCAGGAAGTTCACGACGCCGACCGCGCAGCACGCGGCCATCCCGATCAGCACCGCGACCGGCCAGGGCACGCTGCTCACCATCAGCTTGCAGGTCACCAGTGCCCCGAGCGTGAACACCGCCCCGGCCGAGAAGTCCAGGCCGCCGCCGATGATCAGCAGCGCGGCCCCGCAGGCCATCACGAAGTAGATGACCGTGCTGCGGAGGATCTCGGTCAGGTTGGCGCTGCTCAGGAACAGGTCGGAGCGGGACGCGGCCAGGCCGCCGACGACGACGATGACCAGCAGGAGGCTCGTTTCCTGCCGGACCATGACCTTGGTCAGCAGGCTCTCGCGGTGCGTTTCCCGGGGCGCCGTGAGCGCCGTGGTCGTCATGCGCGGATCGCCCCCGTGATCATGCCGATGACCTCTTCCCGTCCGACGTCGGCGATCCGGCGGGTCCCGACGGTCCGGCCGAGCCGGAGGACGGTGACCCGGTCGGCGTGCGAGAAGACGAAGTCCAGGTCGTGGCTGACCAGGAGAACGGCCTTCCCGGAGGCGCGGAGCTCCTCGATGATGTCGCCGACGTGCGCGGTCTCCTGGACGCCGAGCGCGGCGGTCGGCTCGTCCAGGAGCATGATCGGCCGGTCCATCCGGACCGCCCTGGCGATCGCGACGACCTGGCGCTGACCGCCGGAGAGCAGTCCCACCGGCGTCCGCACGTTGCCGACCCGCACCTTGAGGTCGCCGAGCACCTTGGCGGCCTCGCGCTCCATCCGGCGGCGGTCGAGCACGATCCCGAACTTCCGCGGCAGGTTGCCCAGGGCCATGTTGTGGGCGATGTCGAGGCACTCGACCAGGGCGAGGTCCTGGTAGACGACCGCGATGTCCCGGTTGCCCTCGGCGTCTCCCTCGACCAGCACCTCGCCCTCGTCGGCCCGGTGGATGCCGGTGATGATCTTGATCATCGTGGACTTGCCGGCGCCGTTGTCGCCGACCACCGCGTGCACCTCACCGGGGTAGGCCGCCAGCCCGACGTCCTCGAGGGCCGAGACCGACCCGAAGTACTTCCGGACGTTGCGGAGCTGCAGTACCGGGGTGGCCACTACACCCAGCCCTGGTCGAGCAGGGCCTGCATCTGGTCCTTGCCGACGACCTGGATGCGGACCGGCACGGTGGGCGCGGGCTTCTTCTCGTGGACGTCCATGACCCCGTCGACGAGCTCGGTGCCCAGCGAGCAGACGTTCTGCAGCAGCACCAGGTTCGCGGTGCCCTCCTGCAGCGCCTCGGTGCCGCCGTTGTCGTGGCCACCGGCCAGCAGGAACGTTTTGCCCTTGCGTCCCTGCGACTTGATCGCGGCGACCGCGCCGGGCGTCGTCGTGCCCATGTGCGTCACGATCTCGGTGACGTCGGGGTGGGCGGTGAGCAGCGCGTTCACCTGGGGGAGAGCCTTCGCGGCGTCGTCGCCGGTGTAGACCTCGCCGGCGATCTTGACGTTGCTGGCCGTCGCCGCCGCGGCCTTGACGCCGTCCAGCCAGGACTTGCCGAGCCCGGTGTCGGCGGCCGCGACGAGCCCGAGTACGTGCTGCCCGGGCAACGCGGCGACGGCACTGACCAGCTTCTGCCCGATCTCCGACCAGTCCGGACCGGCGTTGATGTCGGCGTCGCCCGGCGTCCCGTAGAGCGTCCCGGTGACCATCCCGCTGGACTGGGCCTGCTTGAGCACCGGCGCGAACCCGTCGCTGACCGGCATCGTGATGACCGCGCCCTTTTTGTTGGCGATGGCCTGCTGGACCTGCTGGATCATCGCGCTGGCGTCGAGGGCCTGGCCGCTCGGGCCGCTCTCGGTGAACTCGGCGCCGCGCTTGACCGCCTCCTTCTCCATGCAGTCGCCGATCAGTTTCCAGGTCGGGTAGTTGGGCAGCGGGTTGACGAACTGGATCGTCATGGCGCCCGGCTTCCCGGACGTCACCGGGCCGGTGGAGGCGGTGCCGTCGGAGCAGGCGGTCAGGCCGACGAGAACGATCGCGGACGTGGTCAGCGCCGTCAGGGTGGATCTGGCGGTCATGGGGGTTCCTCCTGGAGGGCAACCGCGGTTCGGGCCGTGGTTCGGGCCGGACCGGGCCGGGGTTCGGGCCGGGTTCGGGCCGTGGCGAGGGTGGTGCCGTTGGCCGGCGTGGAGGGGTCGACGGTGATCGATCCCGCCGTGGTCCGGGACTGTAACCACGCCTCGCGGGCCGCCATATCCCCCTGCGGTGATCGTGGCCGAAATCGTGGGGCGTGCGTCCTTGCTGGTCAGGGTCGTGCGTTGTCACGATCGACTCCCTATTGAGCAGAGGAGCCCGTATGCAGGTGGCGATCGTTCTCTATCCCGGCTTCACCGCGCTGGACGTGTTCGGCCCGTACGAGGTGTGGGGCCGGCTCCCCGATACCGAGGTGGTTTTCGTCGCCGAGAACCCGGGTCTGGTCGGCAACGATCTGAAGAGCCTGAGCGTCAACGTCGTCGCGACGCTCGCGGACGTGCCGTCGCCGGACGTGGTCCTCGTGGGCGGTGGCCCGGGCCAGGCCCAGCAGATGGACGACGGCCCGCTGCACGAGTGGCTGCGCACTGTGGACCGGACGACCACCTGGACGGCGTCCGCGTGCACGGGGTCGCTGATCCTGGCCGGCGCCGGGTTACTCGCCGGGCGCCGGGCGACGAGTCACTGGCTCGCGCTCGATCTCCTCCCGCAGTTCGGCGTCACGCCCTCGAAGGAGCGGGTCGTGATCGACGGTCACTACGTCACCGGGGCGGGGGTGTCGGCGGGCATCGACATGGCGTTGACCGTGGGCGGTCTGCTGGCCGGCGACGACGTCGTCCAGACCGTGCAGCTCATCATCGAGTACGCGCCGGAGCCGCCATTCTCCGCGGGTTCGCTCGACACCGCACCGGCCGCGGTCGTCGAGAGCGCACGCCGGAGGCTGTCGGGCCGGTTCTAGGGGGGCCGGTTCTAGGGGGCCGGTGTCGAACGGCCCCATCCGGCGTCGCGCGTGACGTCGGTGAGCAGGGGAAGAACGCGGTGCGGGATCGGCGTCGACACGGTGAACGTCGACGTCGTCTTGCGCACGCCGTCGAGCAGGACGATCGCGGCGGTGAGCCGCTGGAGCTCCTCCAGCGACGCGATCGCGACGTGGACCAGCAGGTCCTCGCGTCCGGCCTGGATCCGGACCTCGAGCACCTCGGGCAGGTCGCGGAGACCGTCGATGATCGTCGGCATCTCGCGCTGGTCGATCTCCAGGCTCACCAGCGCCTGGACCCCCAGACCGATGACCGACAGATCGATGATCGGCTGGAAGCCGACCAGGATGCCTTCCTCCTCCAGCCGGCGCAGCCGGTGCTGCACGGTCGTGCGGCTGACCCCGAGGTCGGACGCGAGCTCGGCCACCCCGGCCCGGGCGTTCGCGATCAGGCGGGACAGCAACTCGACGTCGAGCCGGTCGATCGTTGCCAATGTGCCGACCTCCTCGCCGGGACACGCGGGGCCATCGCATCGATCTGCCTAGTTGGCCCGAAGTTAGTTGACGATTTCGCTGAGCATAACGAAGCTTTGCACGTCAGACCGACAAGGCGGAAGATCCCGCGGCGGTCTGGACGTCCCGCCTACCGGCATCAGGGAGCACCATGACAGAGCAAGTCGACGTCGACCTTGCCCGCACGCTCTACCGCGACATGGCCAGAGCTCGCCGCCTCGACCAGGAGGCGCTGGCCCTCGCGCGTCAGGGACAACTCGGGCTGTGGCTGCAGTCCTGGGGACAGGAGGCCGCCCAGGTCGGTTCGATGCGCGCGCTCGACGCGAACGACTGGGTCTTCCCGTCCTATCGCGAGCACGCCGCCGCCCTCACCAGGGGCATCACGCCCGCCGAGCTGTTGTCGCAGTGGCGCGGCTCGACCCACGCCGGCTGGGACCCGGCCACCTACTGTTTCCACTTCTACTCGCTGGTCCTCGGCACACAGACCCTGCACGCCACCGGCTACGCGATGGGCACCAAGCTCGACGGCGGCAACCAGATCGTCGTCACGTACTTCGGGGACGGCGCCGCCAGCCAGGGTGACGTCAACGAGGCCTTCAACTGGGCGGCCGCGCGCAGCCTCCCGGTGCTGTTCGTCTGCCAGAACAACCAGTGGGCGATCTCCACACCGACCGAACTGCAGTTCGGCGCGCCGCTGCACCAGCGGGCGGCCGGCTTCGGCCTGCGGAGCTTCGTCGTCGACGGCAACGACGTGCTGGCGGTGCACGCCGTCACCCGGGAGGCGGCCGAGGTCGTGCGGTCCGGCCAGGGCCCGGCCTTCGTCGAGGCGGTCACGTTCCGGATGGGTGGTCACTCCACCGCCGACGACCCGGCCCGCTATCGCGACCCGGCCGACGTCGAGGCCTGGGCGGCCAGGGATCCGCTGCTCCGGCTCCGCGCGGTCCTGCACTCGGAGGAGGCGTTCTTCTCCGATCTGGACGCCGAGATCGACGCGTTCGGGGCCGAGGTCCGGGCCGCGTGCCACGGGCTCGGAGAGTGCGATCTCGACGAGGTCTTCGGCTACACCTACGCCGAGCCCCACCCGTCGCTCGCCGTGGAGCGCGCGGCCCGGCTGGCGAGCCTGACGTGACCGCGTCGCTGACGCTCGGTAAAGCGCTCAACGCGGCTCTGCGCCGCGAGCTGGCCGACGACCGGAAAGTCCTGGTGATGGGCGAGGACGTCGGTGCGCTCGGAGGCGTCTTCCGGGTCACCGACGGCCTGCAGAAGGAGTTCGGGGCCGATCGGGTCCTCGACTCGCCGCTGGCCGAATCGGCCCTGGTCGGCACCGCGATCGGCCTCGCGCTCCAGGGCTACCGGCCGGTGGTCGAGATCCAGTTCGACGGTTTCGTCTATCCGGCGTTCGACCAGATCGTGTCGCAGCTCGCGAAGATGCGGGCCCGCTCGCGGGGCACGGTCACGCTGCCGGTCGTCATCCGCATCCCGGTCGGCGGCGGGATCGGCGCGGTCGAGCACCACAGCGAGTCCAACGAGGCGTACTTCGCGCACACCGCCGGGCTGCGAGTGGTGTCGTGCTCGCACCCGCTCGACGGCTACCGCCTGCTGCGGGCCGCGATCCGCAGCGACGACCCGGTGATCTTCTACGAGCCCAAACGTCGCTACTGGGACAAGGGTGAGGTCGACCTCGGCGCGCAACCCGCGTCGCTCGATCGCGCCCGCGTGCTGCGGACCGGCAGCGACGTGACGCTGGTCGCGCACGGGCCGTCGGTCGGGGTCGCCCTGGAGGCGGCCGGCCAGGCGTCGTGTTCGGTGGGCGTGGTCGACCTGCGGACGCTGGCACCGCTCGACCTGCCGACGCTCCGCCGCTGTGCGGAGGCGACCGGACGAGTGATCGTCGTGCACGAGGCCTCGACGTTCCTGGGGATCGGCGCCGAGATCGCCGCCGCGATCACCGAGTCGTGCTTCTACGCGCTCGAGGCACCGGTACTCCGGGTCGGCTCGTATCACCTGCCGTACCCGCCGTCGTCGGCCGAGGAGGAGTTCCTTCCCGACGTCGACCGTGTGCTCGATGCCGTCGACAAGTCACTGGCCTACTGAGGAGACCTCGCGATGTTGCACGACTTTCTGGCCCGGGACTTCGAGCAGCTGGTGGTGTGCCGCGATCCGGGTACCGGCCTCGAATCCGTGATCGCCGTCCACGACACCACGCTCGGCCCGGCGCTCGGCGGCGTCCGGATGCGGCGCTACGACGATCCGGAGGCCGCCGTCCGCGACGCGATGAACCTCGCGCAGGCGATGACCTACAAGTCCGCCGTGGCCGGCCTCGACCTGGGCGGCGGCAAGAGCGTCATCAACGCGCCCGCGGATTCGGCCTCGCGCGACGAACTACTGGCCGCGCACGGGCGTTTCATCGGATCGCTGGGCGGGCGTTACATCCCGGGCGCCGACATGGGCACCGGGGCGGCCGACATGGACCTGCTGGCCCGGTACGTGCCGCGGGTGTCCAGCCGTCGCGATCCGTCCCGGTTCACCGCCCGGGGGGTGCTGCGCGCGCTGGACGCGGCCGTGGCCTGGAGCGGGGTGGGCAGCCGGCGGGTGGCCGTGCAGGGCCTGGGCAAGGTCGGGACGCATCTGGTCGAGCTGCTGCGGGCCCGGGGCACGGAGGTGGTCGTCACCGACCTCGATCCGGCCCGCGTGCGCCGCGCGATCGATGCCTACGGCGTCGAGGCCGTGCCGGTGGACGAGATCCTGTCGACCGACGCCGACGTCGTCTGCCCGTGCGCGGCCGGTGGTGTGCTGACCGAGGCCGCGATCGACCGGCTCAAGGCCCGGGTGGTGATCCCGGGCGCGAACAACGTCCTGGCTGCCGACGCCGACGCCGACCTGCTCGTGGCCAGGGGGATCGTGTTCGTCCCCGACTTCGTCGCCAACGCCGGTGGCGTCATCGCCTGCGAGGCCGAAGTGAAGGGAACCGACGAGGGCATCAACGCGAAGATCGACGCGATCGGCACCACCACGACGGCGATACTCGAGGAGGCCTCCCGGCGGGGAACCGACGTGGTCACGGTGGCCACGATGCTCGCCGAGCGACGCCTGCGTGAACGCCGCTCGCAACGGCCGTACTGGCAAAACGCGAAATCTACGATAGCGTAGGTTACGGAAGCGTAACCGAGCTCAGGGGAGTGGCCCGCATGGCCGACCAGTTGTCGACGACTGACTTACTTCGCGAACTGGAACCGGTCGTGGAGACCAACCTGAACCGGCATCTGTCCACGGCCAAGGAGTGGTTCCCGCACGAGTACGTCCCGTGGAGCCAGGGCACCGACTTCGACGGCGTGCTCGGCGGCGAAGCGTGGGCGGTCGAGCAGTCCACGCTCTCGGACGTGGCGCGCACCTCGCTGATCGTGAACCTGCTGACCGAAGACAACCTGCCCAGCTACCACCACGAGATCGCGACGATGTTCGGCCGCGACGGTGCCTGGGGCACGTGGGTGCACCGGTGGACCGCGGAGGAGGGCCGGCACGGCATCGCGATCCGCGACTACCTGCTGACCACCCGCGCGGTCGACCCGGTCGCCCTCGAGCGGGCCCGGATGGTGCACATGGGCACCGGCTTCGAGAACGCCTATCTGGACGACACCGCGCTGCACGGTATCGCCTACGTGTCGTTCCAGGAACTGGCGACGAGGGTGTCGCACCGCAACACCGGCCGCATCAGCGGTGACCCGATCTGCGACCAGCTGCTGGGCCGGGTGGCCGCGGACGAGAACCTGCACATGATCTTCTACCGGAACCTGCTCGGGGCCGCGTTCGAGCTGGCCCCCGATCTGGCCATGCGGGCGGTGTGCGATGTCGTCAAGACGTTCCAGATGCCCGGGCACAGCATCGAGAACTTCGGTCGCAAGTCGGTCCAGATCGCGATGGCGGGCATCTACGACCTGCGCATCCACCACGACGAGGTGGTGATCCCGGTGCTGCGCAACCTGAAGGCGCTGGAGGCCACCGGGCTGTCGGCCGACGGCGAGAAGGCGCGCGACGAGCTGGTGGAATTCCTGGCCGAGCTCGACCGCCAGGCGACGCGGTTCACCGAACGCCGGGACAAGATCGCGGCGACGAAGGCCGCGAGGGCCGCCCGCGCGTAGTCAGTTCAGGCCGAGCCGGGCGCCCACGCCGGTCATCTGGAACACGAAGTAGGCCTCGTAGTCGTGGATCACGTTCTTCAGGTGGTCGAACAGCTCGAAGCTGATGCTGCCGATCAGCTGGGTCCAGGCCATCAGCGCGCGGGCGTACTGCTCGTCGCTGAGGCCTGGCGCGATTTGCGGGCGTAGCGCCTCGAAGTCGGCGCGCACCGGCGCCGGGATGTCCGCGTCGCGCGCGTCGCGCAGCTGCCCGGCGTCCGCGGCGTCGTTGAGGACGCGCAGGAGCAGCAGCGGGACCCGGGTGGCCGGATCGACGGTCGTGCCGGGCGCCCGGTAGCCGGGCACCGGGCTGCCGAAGATCAGCGCGTACTCCTCGGGACGAGCCACCGCCCACCGCCGCACGGCGGTCGCGGTGACGAGCCAGCGGCCGGCGTGATCCGCGCGCGCGACGGAGGCTTCGGCCTGCTCGGCGGCAGCGCCGACCGCGTCGTAGGCGTCGACGATGAGGGCGGTCAGCAGTTCGTCGCGGCTGGGGAAGTACCGGTAGACCGCCGACGACGCCATCCCCAGTTCGCGGGCCACCGCGCGCAGCGACAGCGCGGCCGCGCCAACGTCGGTGAGCTGCCGGGACGCGGCTGCCTTGATCTCCCGGGTCAACTCCTCGCGGGCGCGGGCTCGGGCGGTTCGGGGTGCACTCATGACGCTCACTATGCCGGTCGTCCGAGAGCGCTGCAACTTTTCGAGAGCACCGCTCTTGACTTTGTCGACTCCAGGGGAGATCGTTGATCTCAACAGAGAGCGGTGCTCTCGAAACGAAGGAGAAGGCGATGGCCACCATGGAACAGACCCCCCGTTACCTCGAGCCCGGCTGGTTCACCCACCACGTGTTCAACCGCGCGGTGCGGACGCTGACCGGGGCCGGCCTGAGCCTCGCCGGCTCCCGGGTCCTGCGGGTGCGGGGCCGCAAGAGCGGCGAGTGGCGCGAGACCGCGGTGAACCTGCTGACGCTCGACGGCGAGCGCTACCTGATCTCGCCGCGCGGTACGACCCAGTGGGTCCGCAACCTGCGCGTCGCCGGTGACGGCGAACTGCGCGTCGGCCGGCGGGTCGAGGCGTTCGCCGCGACCGAGCTGCCGGACGAGGTGAAGCTCCCGGTGCTGCGCGAGTACCTGCGCAAATGGGGCTGGGAGGTCGGTCAGTTCTTCGAGGGGATCACCAAGGACTCGACCGACGCCGAACTCGACGCGATCGCGCCCGGCTTCCCGGTCTTCCGCCTCTCCTGATCAGCGAACGCCAGGGTCCGGCCGGCCGATGTCCGCATCGCGCATGGCAGGACGGCGTCACGCATAGCCTTTGACATTCGCGCGAATCGCGTCCTAGTCTCAGCGCCAACGCGAGTAGGCAACAGACTCCGTTGGTGGACCCCCGTTGCAAGCCGGTCGGCTTGCACCCGCCCGGCTCACAAGCCGAGCGAGCGGAGTAGTTGATGCGAGCGGTTCGCCATCACGTTCACGGCGGTCTCGACGCGCTGGTCGTCGACGACGTGCCCGTGCCCGAGCCGGGCCCCGACGAAGCCCTCGTGCGGGTCGAAGCCTGTGCGGTGAACTTCCTCGACATCCAGCAGCGGCGTGGGCCGGCCCTGATCCCGGGCTTCCGGCTCCCGCACATCGCGGGCATGGACATCGCCGGCACGGTCGAGGCAGGCGACGGCATCCCCACCGGCACCCGCGTGGTCGTGAACCCCGCCGTGCCCTGCGACGATTGCGACACGTGCCGGTCCGGCCGCGACGGTCACTGCCCGAACGCCAAGGTCCTGGGCGGAACCATCCCGGGCGGCTACGCCGAGTACGTCGTGGTGCCGGTGGCGAACCTGTACCCGGTGCCGGACGGCCGCGACCTCGTGGAAGCGGCCGTGGTGCCGACCATCTGGATGACGGCCAACCACGCGTTGCACGTGACCGGCCGGGCCGCGGCGGGGGAGACGGTCCTCGTCCACGCCGGGGGCAGCGGGGTGAGCACCGCGGCGATCCAGCTCGCCCGTGCGGCCGGCCTGCGGGTCATCTCGACCGTGAGCCGGCCGGAGAAGGCGGACTACGTCCGGGCGATCGGCGCCGACGTCGTCATCGACACGTCCGCGCAGGACATCGTCGGCACGGTCCGCGAGGTGACCGACGGGCGGGGCGTCGACCTGGTGCTCGACCACGTCGGTCCGGCGACCTGGGCCGCCGGCCTCTTCAGCCTGGCCGCGCGCGGCCGGCTCGTCTTCTTCGGCAACACCACCGGCGACGTCGCTGAGACCAACCTCGTCTACGCCTACCACTTCGGGCTGCAGCTCCTGGGTTCCGACCCGTACGACCGCGCCGAATTCGCGCCGGTGCTCGACGCCTACTGGAGCGGCGGCTTCCGGACGCCGATCGACAGCGAGTTCGCGCTGACCGACGCCCGGGCGGCGCAGGAGCGCCTGGAGCTCCGGCAGGCCACCGGCAAGGTGGTGCTGCGGCCATGACCAGTCCCGCGCCCGTCTGGGATCTGATCAACGGCTACGCGGCCTACTGGGCGCTGCACACCGCGGTCGAGCTCGGGCTCTTCGAGCACCTGCCGGCGACCAGTGCCGAGCTCGCCGGAGCGACCGGCGTCGCCGACCCGGCCGACGTCACGCTGCTCGCGCAGCTGCTGGCGGCGAAGGGTCTGCTGGAGACCGACGGCGAGCGGTGGAGCGCCACCCCGGTCTCCGAGCGGTTCCTCACCTCGGAATCGCCGGCCACGATGACCGGGCTGGTCCGGCACTCGCCCGGTCCGAAGGCGGGCTGGGCGGCGCTGGCCGACACACTTCGCGCCGGTCGGCCGTCCGTGGAGATCCGCGACGCGCTCGACGCGCTCTACCCCGAGCTCGTCGCGGCGACCGCCGCGACCCAGGGCGCGGTCGCGCGCGGGGTGGCGGCCGAGCTCCGCACCCGCGGCCTCTGGGACGGCTCCCGCCTGGTCGTCGACCTCGGTTGCGGCTCCGGTGCCTGGCTCGAGGCGCTGACCGCCGACGGCGCGGGCGGTATCGGCGTCGATCTGGCCCACGTGCTGCCGGGTGCGCTGAACCGGCTGGCCGGGGGCACGGTCGCGTTCATCGCCGGTGACTACCTCGAGGTCACGATTCCGCCCCGGCGGGCAGGCGTCGTGATCCTGGCGCACGTCCTGCGCGCCGAACCCGCCGATCGGGCCGAGGCCCTCTTCGGTCGTGCGCTCGACCTGCTCGCCGAGGGCGGCGTCCTCGTCGTCGCCGACTACTTCCGTCCGGCGGACGGTGCCCTTACCCAGGCCTGTGCCGACGCCGTCCACGACGTCACCTTGGCGCTGACCATGCGGGCCTCGACGCTCGGCCGCGGGCTCACCGAAACCGCGCTGGCCGACTGGTGCGCCGCCCGCGGGGCCCGCACCGTCGCGGTGGTGGAACCCGTGCCACGCCAGCGCGTGCACCTCATCACGCTCTCGGGAGGTTCCCAATGACCAATGCCGACCCAATGACCAATGCCGACCCAATGACCACGACACATGCCGACACGCTGATCGTCGGCACGACCGTCGTCAGCATGAACGACGAGCGGCACGTGATCACCGACGCGGCGGTAGCGATCAAGGACGGTCTGATCGCCGCCGTCGGGAAGACGGCCGACGTGCGGGCGGCGTGGCACGCCGACGACGTGATCGACGGACGCCGTTTCGTCGTGACGCCCGGCCTGATCAACACCCACGTGCACGCGACCGGCGAACCGCTGACCCGCGGGTTCGTCCCGGACGACACGCCGTTCATCGAGAACGTGTTCGAGTGGCTGACGCCGATCCACACGTTCTACAGCGAGGAGGACGAGCACATCTCGGCCCAGCTCGCCGCGCTCGAGATGCTCAAGTCGGGCACCACGACGTTCCTCGAGGCGGGCACGGTCCGCTTCATCGACCCGGTGGTGGAGGCCCTGGGCGAGATCGGCATCCGGGCCCGGGTCGGGCCGTGGGCCTGGGACCTGGTGCAGGACTACGACGTCCTGAAGATGGACACCGACACCGCGATCGCGACGCTCGAAGACTCGATGAACCGGCACGCGTCGAGCTACGACGGGCGGATCCAGGCCTGGCCGATCATCATCGGGCACACCTGCTGCAGCGACGAGCTCTGGAAGGCCGCGAAGGAGCTCTCGGTGCGGCACGGCACCGGGCTGAGCTTCCACATGTCGCCGGCCGCGATGGACCCCGAGGGCTTCCTGGCGAAGTTCGGCCAGCGCCCGATGGTGCACCTCGACGAGATCGGGGTGCTGGGCGAGAACGTGATCCTCACCCACGCCGTCCACGTGGACGACGAGGAGATCGCGCTGCTGGCCAGTACCGGCACGAGCGTCTCGCACTGCCCGACGACCGCGCTGAAGGTCTCGTACGGCGTGACGCAGATCGGCAAGTTCCCGGAGATGGCCGCCGCCGGTGTCAACGTGGCGATCGGCACCGACGGCAACAACGCGTCGAACTACCACGACCTGATGCGGGCGACGTACCTGGTCGCGGGCCTGTTCAAGGACGCGCGCCGGGACGCCACGATGTTCCCGGCCGAGACCGCGTTCGCGATGGCCACCCGCAACGGCGCCCGTGGGCTGCAGGAGTCCGACCGGCTCGGCTCGATCGAGGTCGGCAAGCAGGCCGACCTGGTGCTGCACGACACCGACCGTCCGGAGTGGCGTCCGCTGCACAACGTCGCCAACCAGCTGGTGTGGTCCGCCGACGGGCGTGGCGTCCACACCGTGATCGTCGGCGGGCGTCGCGTCGTCGAGAACTACCGCTGCACCACGCTCGACGAGTTCGACCTGCTGGAGCGCGCGCAGCGCGCCGGCGACGGGATCCGTCGCCGCTCCGGGCTCCCCGACCGGGCCAAGTGGCCCACCATCTGAGAGGACAACGATCATGGCTCAACTGACCGAACCCCGCTGGACGCACGTCGCACTGCCCGTCACCGACCTCGACGCGTCGATCGAGTTCTACACGACGGTGACCCCGCTGGTGATCGTCACGCGCAACGTCGACGACAACGGCCGGGGCGTGTGGCTGTCGAACGCGAACCAGGTCGACTCGCCGTTCGTGCTGGTGCTGGCCGAGTTCAAGCCGGAGATCGGCAAGAACTTCGGCATCGAGCCGGGGCAGAAGGCGACGACGCTCGCGCCGTTCGCGCACCTCGGCATCGAGCTGCCGAACCGCGAGGACGTCGACGCGGTCGCCGAGAAGGCCCGCGCGGTCGGCGCGCTGGAGTGGGAGCCGCGGGACATGGCGGCGCACATCGGCTACATCTGCGCGGTGAAGGACCCCGACGGCAACACGGTGGAGTTCTCGCACAACCAGAAGGTGTTCTCGACGATCACCGAGCTCTGGGGCTGAGTACGTCCGGCCCGGCCTCCTGCGATCAGGGGCGCCGGGCCATGTTCTTCTGCGCCCACTCGTCGAACGTCGTGAGCCCGATGCCGAGTTCCGTGGCGAATTCCGGTCGCGCGGGCTGTCCGGCGACGTTCATCAGCTCCATCGGGAGGGACGCGTAAGCCGGCATGCCTGCGGCGAGCGCCTCCGGCCCGGTCAGGTCTGGTGCGGTGATCGGAGTTCCGAGGGCGCGGGACAGGACCTCGGCGATCGCGGTCATCGGCAGGTAGTCGCTCGCCAGTTCGAGCTCGACCCGGTGGAAGCGTTCCGGCTGCGCCACGGCGGCGGCGACCGTGGCACCGATGTCGTCGACCGCGACCAGCGACAGGCTCGTGGTGGGCCGGAGCACGGTCACGAGTCCGCCCTCGGCGCCGCGGGGCAGCAGGTACGCGGCCGAGAGCAGGAAGTTCTCCATGAAGAAGCCGGGCTTGACCAGCGTCCAGAACGGAAAACCGGCCTCGCGCACGCGGTTCTCGATGCCCTGCTTGGCAGCGTAGTACGGCTCCATCGGAGCCCAGCGGCCCTCCGCGTAACCGGGCGCGGTCTTCAGCCGGCCGGAGCCGGAGACCGAGGTGTGCACGAACTGCTCCACGTTCGCGGCGCGCGCCGCGTCGATCAGGTTGGCCGCCAGCCGCACCTCGCCGTCGAAGTCGAACGCGCCGTTCTTGACCTCGGGCATCTGGATCGAGAAGACCGAGGTCACGCTCTCGACGGCGGCCCGGAGCGACTCGCGGTCGCGCAGGTCGCCGACGACGAGGTCAGCGCCCGCGCCGGCCACCGCCTGCGCTGCGGGGGACGCCGGGTCGCGCACCAAGGCGCGGACGGGGACGCCCGCGGCCAGCAGAGCGCGGGCGGACGCGCCGCCCTGCTGGCCGGTGGCGCCGACGACGAGGACGGTCATCGTTATCTCCTTCGGGCAATAAACGGCGGGGCCCGCCGCTTCTGTGTTCGCTAAGATACGGCGGGGCCCGCCACTTAGCAACCGGAGGTGTCATGCGTGCCGACGCCCAGCGCAACTACGCGGTGCTCCTGGAGGTGGCCGCGCGGGCGGTGGCGGAGCAGGGCGCCGACGCGTCGCTGGAGCAGATCGCGCGGACGGCGGGGGTCGGCTCCGGGACCGTGCGGCGGCACTTCCCGAACCGGCAGGCCCTGCTCTCGGCGGTGTTCCGCAACCAGGTCGACGCGCTGGCGGAACAGGCCGAGGCGTTGGGCGGGCACCCGGACGCCCGGGCGGCGCTGCTGGAGTGGCTCCGGGCCGTCCTGACGTTCGCGGCGACGAACCGCGGGCTGGCGGAGGCCCTCAACCGCGACGCCGTCGACCCGCACGAGCACTGCGCGACCGGACGGCTGACCGCGGCCGGTGCGCCGCTGGTGCGCCGCGCCGCGAACGCGCTGGCGCCCGGGGTGACGATCACCGACCTGCTGACCCTGGTCACCGGGATCGCGCTGGCGACCGAGCGCCATCCGTCCGCGGCCGCCGAGGCCGAGCGGCTCCTCCGGCTGACGATCGACGGGGTCAGCCCGAGCTGAGCCTCACGTCGCGGACCTGGAGATCCTCGTCCAGCCGGACCAGGTCGGCGGCCAGGCCGGGGGAGAGGCTGCCGGTGCGGTGAGTGAGGCGCAGCACGGCCGCCGGGGTGGTCGCGGCCGAGACGGCAGCGTCCACGATGGACAGGCCGGTGACCCGGACGGCGTGGCGCAGGGCGGCGTCCATCGTGAGCGTGCTGCCGGCCAGCGTGCCGTCGGTGAGACGAACGGTGCCGTGGTCGGCGATCACCGGCACCGGGCCGAGGTGGTACCGGCCGCTGCTCATGCCGGCGGCGGGGGTGGCGTCGGTGATGAACGCGATGCGCCCGGGCCCGGCCGCCGCGACCGCGAGCCGCACGGCGTCGTCGTGGACGTGGACGCCGTCGTTGATGACCTCGCAGGTGACGCCGGGGTTGGCAAGGGCCGCGCCGGCCGGTCCGGGATCGCGGTGATGGAACTGGCGCATCGCGCTGAACAAGTGCGTGGCCAGGCGAGCGCCGCCGGCGAAGGCGTCCCGGGCCTGGACGTAGTTGGCCTCGGTGTGGCCGACGGCGGCGATGACGTCGTTCGCCACTACCTCGGCCAGCAGCTCCATGCCGCCGGGCAGCTCCGGGGCGAGCGTGATGACCCGGACGTGTCCGCGGCCGGCGTCGCGCAGCCGGTGGAACGCGGCCAGGTCGGGGGCGAGCAGGTATTCGCCGTGGTGGGATCCGCGTTTGGCCGGGTTGAGGAACGGACCCTCCAGGTGGATACCGGCGATGCCGGGCTCACCGGCGTCGATCAGATCGGCGATGACGCCGACGGCGGCGAGCATCCGGTCGAGCCGGTCGGTCACCAGGCTGGCCAGGGTCGTCGTGGTTCCGTGGGCGCGGTGGAAGGCGACCGCGCGGCGGATCTCGTCCGGATCGTCGGTGGTGATCTGAGCCCCGCCCCCGCCGTGCATGTGCAGGTCGACGAAGCCGGGTAGCAGCCATCCGCCGTCGAGGTCGACGGTCTGCCGATGGGGTGGAGGAGTGCCGCGGCCGATCGCGACGATCCGGGAACCGTCGACGGTGAGCCAGCCCGGGTCGAGGACCGCGGAGGGAGTGACGATGCGGCCACCGGTGTACGCGATCACGTCGGGGGGCACGAGCTCATCGTTGCTCAGCCAGGTGGCCGTTGTCGACGCGGGCGGCGAACGTCAGGATCGCGTCGGCCAGTGGTCCGGGGGCTTCCTGGGCCACCAGGTGGCCTACTCCGTCGAGGTGGACCGAGGTGACCTCGCCCGCGCTCACCTGGCGGAACGTGTTTTCGGTGAGCGATGCGCTGGGGCCCCCGACGGTGAGCACCGGTACGGTGAGCGGGCTCGATTCGGCCAGTTCCCTGGTGGCGCCGTGGTCGGCGAAGATCGCCTGGTAGAGGCCCGCGGTGCCGCGCCAGCCGTCGGGGCGCGCGTATGTGCGGAGGAATTCGTCGAGGTCGGCGTCGGTGACGGCGTCTTTCGTGGCGCTCATCATTGGGTAGGCCCAGCCGGCCAGCAGGTCGCGCTCGTGGCCGGGTAACAGGAGCTCCGGAATGCCCGGGGTGCCGAGGAAACCGACGTGCCAGGAGCCGCCGTGGTTGACGTCGGCGAGGTTCTCGAGGCCGTACCCGGGAAGGGTCGTCTCGACCGCGATCAGGCTGAGTACGTCGGCGGCGTGCGTGGCGGCGAGGTGGAAGCCGACGCCACCGCTGATGTCCTGGACGGACAGGTGGACCGGGCCGGCGCCCAGGTGCTGGACCAGGTGGTGCAGGTCCTCGGCCGAGGTGGCCGGGTCGTAGTCGCCGTCGGCGTGGCTGGAGTCGCCGAAGCCGCGGAGGTCGACGGCGTAGACCCGGTGGGTCTCGGCGAGCAGCGGGATGAGCTCGCGGAACGCCCACCACGTCTCGGGCCAGCCGTGCACGAGCAGGATCGGGGAGCCGGTGTCGCCGGCCGAGACGTAGTGCAGCTCGGCGCCGTTGACGTCGGCGAGATGGTGGCTGACGTTCATGGTTACTCCCGAATTCGACAACCTGACTGTCGAAAATATTAGACAGCCAAGTTGTCGATGTCAACAGCTCGGTTAGGCTGCCCGGCATGTCACGATCCGGCGCCGACCTCGCGCTGCTGCTGCTCGGCGGATTTCGTCACCTGGCTGACCGGGCGACCGTCGAACTCGCGGCCCGGGGCTACGAGGACGTGCGCCCGGTGCACGACTTCGCGCTGACCGCGATCCTCGGCGGAGCCGACAACGCGTCCGAACTCGGAAGGCGGATGTCGGTGACCAAGCAGTCCGCGGCCAAGATGATCACCGTGCTGGAGGAGCGCGGGTTCGTGAACCGCGAGCCCGATCCGGCGGACGGACGCCGGATGCGGCTGCACGTCACCGAGCGCGGCCTCGCGATGCGCCGCGAGGGCGAAGCGATCTTCGACGAGCTGCGGGTGGAGTGGGAGCGGCAGGTGGGGGAGCGCACACTGGCGGCCGTGGAGGACGCACTCCGGCACCTGGTCGGCGACGGCCCCGGCCGGATCGATTCTCCCGGCTGGCTGCTCCAACACCTCCCTTCGGACGAATGATCGCCCGGCTCGTCCTGGTGGAGCCCGGGACAGGCGAAGACCCGTGTGCTGTGCAGGGAGGTTGGTCAATCGGGTGATGGGTGGCTGGGCTCTGATGGCGGCCATCGTTTCGCGGTGCGCCAGGCGACCCGTAAGTACTCCGCGGCACTAGCGTGGGACCTAGCGCGGTTCGTCGCGGGTCCAGGAACCCATGACCATGAGCGTCTTCGTCCCGACCACCGAGCCGGTACGGCGCAGCCGATCGATCACCTGCTGCAGGTGGCCGATGTCGCGGACCCGCAGGTGGATCAGCGCGTCCGGGTCGCCCGCGATCGTGTAGACGGCCTCGACCTCCGGCACGGCGGACGCCGACCCGATGATCTGACTCACCGGCGTGGCACCGGCGTAGCGCAACTCGGTGAAGGCCTCGACGTTCCACCCCAGCTTCGCGTGATCGATCTTCACGGCGAACCCGGTGATGATCCCGCGCTCCCGCAGGCGGTCGACCCGGCGCTTCACGGCCGCGACCGACAGGCCGACCTCGCCCGCCATCTCGGAGAACGTCCGCCGGCCGTCCGCGGCCAGCAGACGCAGCAGTTCGTGGTCGATGTCATCCACGGTCATACGCAAGAGTTTCACGCCATCCGTGCTCGCTGCGTGCGGTTTTTGCGTGATTCCCCGCGCTTCTCGCAAGGTGCTTGCGGCGCTGGTGCCGTCCCAGGTCAGCTGAGGCCAAGCCCCGCAGGAGGAGAAGCCCATGAGCGCCTCGGTTTCCCTGGACGACAAGTACACCGCTGAGAACGGCCGGGTCCTGATCTCCGGCATCCAGGCCCTCGTCCGGCTCGTGCTCGAGCAGCGGAAGCTCGACGAGGCCCGGGGCCTGAACACCCGGATCTTCGTGAGCGGATACCAGGGCTCGCCCCTCGGCGGCCTGGACATGGAGATGGTCCGGGCCCGGCGGTTCCTCGATCCCGCGGGTGTCGTGTTCCGGCCCGGCCTCAACGAGGAACTCGCCGCTACCGCGGTGGGCGGCACGCAGCTGCTCGGTCAGGTCCCCGGTGCGCGCCACGACGGGGTCGTCGGATTCTGGTACGGCAAGAACCCCGGCCTGGACCGCGCGGCCGACGCGATCCGGCACAGCAACGTCGCCGGAACCGCCGCGCTCGGCGGCGCGGTGGCGCTGATCGGCGACGACCCCGGCAGCAAGTCCTCCACGGTGCCGAGCTCGTGCGAGCCGATGTGCGAGAACCTCTCGATGCCGTTCCTGGCCCCGGGGACGGTGGCCGAGCTCATCGAGTACGGACTGCACGCGGTCGCGCTGTCGAGGGCGTCCGGCCTGTGGGTGGGTCTGAAGATCGTGGCCGACGTGGCCGACGCGTCGACCACGCTCGACGTCACCGGAACGACGGCGGGTGTGCCCGCGCCGGGACGCACGCCCCGGCCGGCTCCGCCGATCCTCGTCGGACCGGCGTCGCTCGACGCCGAGCACGACATGCTGACCCGCCGTCTCAACCTCGCCCGCGAGTACGCCCGCGTCGCGGGCCTCAACCGGATCGTGTTCAGCGCCCGGCGGGCGACGCTCGGCGTCCTCGCGTCCGGCACCGGCTACGCCGTGCTGCAGCGCGCGCTGGACGACCTCGGCCTCGACGAAGCGGCCCAGGAGCGGCTCGGGCTGCGCCTGATCAAGCTGGCCATGCCCTACCCCGCCGACCGCGAACTGCTCGCCGAGCTCACCGCCGGTCTGGACGAGGTCCTCGTCGTCGAGGACAAGGTCCCGTTCCTCGAGGGGCATCTGAAGGAAGCCCTCTACCGGCGGCCGGACGCACCGATCGTGGTCGGCCGGTACGACGAAACCGGCCGCCCGCTGCTCACCGCGCGCGGCACGCTCAGCGCGGACGACGTCGCGACCGCGCTGGTCGCCCGCATCGGCGCCGAGCACTTCCCGGAGAAGGCCGCGGCGACGCCCCGGCCCCGCATTGCGCTGCCGACGATCTCCGCCCGGGCTCCGTACTTCTGCTCGGGCTGCCCGCACAACACCTCGACCCGCACCGCCGACGACACGCTGGTCGGCGTCGGCATCGGCTGTCACGCGATGGTCGCGCTCGACCAGCACGGCCGCGGCACCCCGGTCGGCATCACCCAGATGGGCGGTGAGGGCGCCCAGTGGATCGGGCTCGCCCCGTTCACCGACGACCGCCACTTCGTGCAGAACCTCGGCGACGGCACGTTCCACCACTCCGGCTCGCTGGCGATCCGCGCGGCCGTCGCGGCAGGCGTCCGCATGACCTACAAACTGCTCTACAACGACGCGGTCGCGATGACCGGCGGTCAGCGGGCCGAAGGCCGCCTCGACATCCCGACGCTGACCCGGTGGCTGGCCGACGAAGGCGTCCGGAAGGTCGTCGTCACCACCGACGACCCCGGCGCCTACCGCACCGTCCGGCTGGACCCGATCGCCTCCGTCCGCCACCGAGACCAGTTCGCGGACGTCGAACAGCAGCTCGCCGCCGTCGACGGCGTCACCGTCCTCCTCCACGACGACCGCTGCGCCGCCGAGGAACGTCGGCTGCGCAAACGCGGGCAGCTCCCGACGCCGGCCGAGAAGGTCGTCATCAACGAGCGGGTCTGCGAGGGCTGCGGAGACTGCGGGGAGAAGTCCACGTGTCTGTCGGTGCAGCCGGTGAGCACCGAGTTCGGCCGCAAGACCCGCATCCACCAGGCCTCCTGCAACTCCGACTTCACCTGTCTGACCGGTGACTGCCCGTCATTCCTGCTGGTCGAGCCGGGGAAGCCGACGCCTCGCACGGTTCCCCCGGTGCCGGTCGCGCTGCCGGAACCCCGCCCGCGCTTCGCCGGCGCCGACGTGCTGCTGCGCATGCCGGGCATCGGTGGCACCGGTGTGGTCACCGCGTCGCAGATCCTGCAGATGGCCGCCCACCTGGACGGGCTGCACACCGCCGGCCTGGAGCAGACCGGGCTCGCGCAGAAGGGCGGTCCGGTCGTCAGCGACGTCCGGATCTCGACGGCGCCGCTGACCGGTGCGCTCCGCGCCTCCCGCGGAGCGGTGGACGTGCTGGTCGGCTTCGACCTCCTGGGCGCGGCCGCGCAGTCCACGCTCGACACGGCCAGGGCCGGCCACACGATCGCGGTGCTCAACAGCGCGATCGTCCCCACCGCGGCGATGGTCACCGGCCGCGTCGTGCTCCCGGACAGCCCGGACGACGCGCTGGAGCGCATCGCGTCGGTCACCCGGTCCGACGCGACCATCCACGTCGACGCGCAGGGACTGGCCGAGGCGCTGTTCGGCGACCACATGCCGGTGAACATGCTGCTGCTCGGCGCCGTCTACCAGCACGGGTGCCTACCGCTGTCGGCCGGCGCGATCGAGCAGGCGATCCGGCTCAACGGCGCCGCGGTGGACCGGACCCTGGCGGCGTTCCGGTGGGGGCGGGCCGTCGTCGTCGACCGGAGTGCCGTGGAGGCCGTGTTCCGGGCGGCCCCGGCGGCGGGGGTCTCGTTCGACGAGGTGCTCGCCACCCGCGTCGCCGACCTCACCGGCTACCAGGACGCGGCCTACGCCGCCCGCTACCGCGACGAGGTCGAGCGGATCGCCGCGCTGGCCGGCGAGCGGTCCGGCGCCGAGGCCGGTGAGCGGATCGGCGTCGCCTACGCCCGGGGCCTGCACCGGTTCATGGCCTACAAGGACGAGTACGAGGTCGCCCGGCTGCACCTCGACCCGGCCGAGCGGGCCCGGCGCGAGGCCGAGTTCGGCGCCGGCGCGGCCGTGTCGGTGCTGCTGCACCCGCCGGTGCTGCGCGCGCTGGGGATGAAACGCAAGATCCGGCTGCGCCGGACCGCGTCCCCGGCGTTCCGGATCCTGCGCCGGGCCCGGCACCTGCGCGGGACCCCGTGGGACGTCTTCGGCTACGCCGAGGTCCGGCGGGTCGAACGCGCGTTGATCGCCGAATACCGGGCCGCGGTCCGGGAGGCGCTCGCGGCCGGCACCACCGACCAGGTCGTCGCCGTCGCGGAACTCGCCGAGGTGGTGCGCGGGTACGAGGACATCAAGCTGGCCCGGGTGGAACAGTTCCGGGAGCAACTCCGGGCCGCGCTGGCGGAGATCGCGGACGGCGACCGGCGGCCGGCGGCCGCGGTCTGACGTCACGGCCGGCCGCTGCCACGACCGTGCTCAGGTCGTCGGCAGCGCGGCCGGGAACGAGGTGCCGGTGAGCTCCTCGGAGATCTGCCAGATCCGGCGTGCCTCGTCCTCGCTGCGCAGCCGCGAGTAGACGTCCTGCTCGGCGGGCGCACCCGACAGATGCCCGAGCCCGCCCGGGCCGTAGAACCGTCCTCCGCGCGCGTCCGGGGAGGTCGCGGCCATCAGCGCGGGCAGCGCGGCCGACTCCGGCGTGCCCAGCAGGCCGACGCGGGACAGCGCCCGGATGACACGCACCGCGGCCGTGTCCTTTCCCCGCCCGACCTCCGGGCGCGCGGCCAGCAGATTCGTCGGCGCCACGCCGGGGTGCGCGATGTTGCTGGTGATTCCCCAACCGGCGGCCCGGCTGCGGCGGTCGAGCTCGAGCCCGAACAGCCCGAACGCGATCTTGGACTGGCTGTACGCGTCCCCGCCTTTGTACGACTTCTCCCAGTTCAGGTCGTCCCAATTGATCGCGCGCCCGTTCGCGGCGACGCTGAGCTGCGACGTCACCCGGGCCCTCCCGTCGCGCAGCAGCGGCAGCAGGTGACCGACGAGCGCGAAGTGCCCCAGGTGGTTGCTGCCGAACTGGAGTTCGAAGCCGTCGGCGGTGGTCTGCCGCTCCGGCGGCGTCATCACGCCCGCGTTGTTGATCAGGAGGTGGATCGGCCGGTTCTCGCCGCGCAGCGTGGCTCCGAGCGCGGCGACCGAGCTCAACGACGACAGGTCGAGTTCGCGCAGCGACACCGTCGCGCCGGGGTTCCGCGCCGTGATCGTCGCGATCGCCGCGTCACCCTTCCGACGGTTCCGGACCGGCATGATCACCTCGGCCCCGGCGGCGGCGAGGCGGGTGGCCAGGTGCAACCCGACGCCGTCGCTGGCTCCGGTCACGACCGCGAGTTTTCCGGAGAGGTCAGGAACGGTGAAGGTGCGCGCCATGGTCATCCTCGGCTTCAATCGAATTCGGTGGACGACATTCAGGCTGCACGTCCGTCGCGGAGCTATCCACGGCCTGTCGATCCCCGGCTGGCGGGAACCCGGATGCGTGCCTGCGGCGGGTGTCGCGGATTCTCGGCACGACGGACCGGCGGTCGTGGCGGCAACTGGCGTTTCACCCGCGTGTGAGGGCCGACGCGCTCAGCCGGCGTCGGTGAAGTTCGGCGCCCGCTTCGCGAGGCCGGCGGCGACCGCTTCGGCCTGGTTGGGCGTGCCGATCAGCGCGGCGATCTCCTTCTGCTCGGCGGCCAGGCCCGCCTCCAGGTCGACGGTGTCGGCCAGGTCGAGAAGCCGTTTGGACGCCCGGATCGCGTCCGGGCTGCGGCCGGCGATCTCGCGGGCCAGCGCGAACGCGGCCGCGAGCGGGTCGTCGGCCGTGCGGGTGGCCAGACCGATCGCCGCGGCCTCGGTGCCGAGCACCTTCCGGCCGGTGAACACGAGTTCTCGCGCCTTGTCCGGGCCGACCAGCCGGGGCAGCACCTGGGTACCGGTCATGTCGGGCACCAGCCCCCAGCGCACCTCCATCACGCAGAGCACGGCGTCCGGCGCCACGATTCGGATGTCTGCCCCGAGTGCGACTTGCAGACCACCGCCGAGCGCGTTCCCGTGGACCGCGGCGATCACCGGTACCGGGACCTGCGTCCAGACGTACGCGGCGCGCTGCCCGAGCGCCTTCGCCGGCCCGTCACCCGGCGGCAGATCCACCCCGCTGGTGAGCCGGTCACCGCTGCCGAGCGCCTGCATCGCGCCGAGGTCGAGCCCGGCGCAGAAGTCCCGGCCCGTGCCCGACAGCACGACCGCGCGGAGCCCGGGTTCGGTGCGCAGCCGTTCGCCCGCGCGCACCAGCGCTTCGAACATCGCCGGGTCGAGCGCGTTGCGCTTCTCCGGCCGGGCCAGCCGCACGTCGGCGATCCCCTCGGCGACGTCGACCGTGACCCGAGTACCACCCGCATCAGCCATCCGCACACCATAAGCGTTCCCGACGATTCAGACGCCGGAGCAGGACCGCGAGCGCCAGCGCGACGACCGTGAAGTCGTACCGTCCGCCGAGGCCGGCGCCTCCGGCGAGCAGGACGAAGAACGCGAGGACGCCGGTCAGGCCCGGCAGTGCCGCGCCGCGGGGCACGAGCCGTACTCCGGCGACGATCGGCACCAGCGTGAGCGCGAGCCCGAGCGGCCACGCGAGCCCACTCGACGCCACCGTGTAGACCAGTACGAAGTGGACGGCGGTGCAGGCGAACGCCACGAGGGCCGCAGGCCGCGGCCGGTATCGGCCCTTCGCGTGAGCCGTCGTCCGGCCCCGGGGAACCAGGAAGGCCGCCGCGATCAGCACCACGAACAACCCGGCCGACGCGACCACCGGGCCGAGCGGGCCACGCTCGTACGTCTCCCAGGTCACAAGCGGTACCGACGCGAACGCCGGCGCGGGCAGCACCAGCCACCGCAGCCGCAGCCAGGGTTCGTGCCGGAAGGCGGGGAACAGACGCTCGACCAGCACGATCGACGCCCCGATGCTCACGACGACGTGGAAGGCCGTGAGGTGCGTGGCGAGCACCAGGCTCGTGCCCCACACCCGGCCGTAGTCGCCGACCCCGACCCTTGCCGCGTACCCGGGGTCGAACCAGTAGTCGTCGACCAGCGCTTCCTCGTACACCGCGTACGCGGCGGCCAGCAGCGCCAGCCCGAGCGTCCCCAGCCGGAACCGGCGCGCCAGCTCTCGGCAGAGCAGCGCGCCGCACCCGTAGAGCGGGATCAGCACGAGCGGTCCCCAGACGAGGAGTTCGAGCGGCGCCGTCGCGGTCGACAGGCACTCACCGAGGACCGGGGCCAGCACCAGGATCGTGAGTACCGGCCGGAGACGAGAACGCGCCATGGCTCCAGCGCACCACCCGGCCCTGCCGCCCGGCCGCGGCCGGAGGACGATCCTCCGTCGACGAAGGTCGATAGCGCCCGGTCGCGCGGGCCGCGGAGTACCTCCGGGTCGCCTGGCGCACCGCGAAACGATGGCCCGACCGCTACGCCTCGGCCGGTGGTCCGCAGGATCGTGTATCTGCGCTGGAAACAACGCCACCCCGGTCGGCTGCGGCACGTCCCGAGAAACCGTCCACCGCTCCGACCTGGCCGGATACGAGTTCGAGAGCCAGCTGACCGGCCGCGTCGCCCAACGCCTCCTCGCACTGACCGCCGCGATCTGGCACGACGACCACACCGGCCAACCGGTCACCCGATCACTGATCGCCTACGACCACTGACATGGGAATCAACCACCTAGACCAGGGACGCGAGCACGATCTCGCGCACGCCTCGGACCGTGGCCGCGAACGCCGCCGGGTCCCGTCCGAGGCGTTCGGCGCCGGCGCGCACCGCACCCGACAGCAACTCGACCAGCAGCTGCACGTCGCCGACGTTCCGGAACTCCCCGCTCGCGATGCCGTCCCGGACGACGTTCTCCACTTCGTCCACGACCGCGGTGAACGGATTGCCGGGCCCCTTGGGGACCTCGGCCACCAACGGCGCGGAGCCCGGCCGGAACATCAGTTGCAGTGCCGGGTCGGTGGACGACCGCAGGACCACCTCGATGATCTCGCGCATCCGGTCCGGGGCCGGGTCCGCGGACCGTGCGGCGATCGCGGTCACCTGCTCGAGCATGGGCCGGCTCGCCCGTTCGGTCAGGGCCAGCACCAGCGCGCTCTTGTCGCCCGCGTAGTTGTAGAGGGTGTTGCGCGCGAGCCCGGCCCGGGCCGCGATGTGCCCCATCGTGATCGAGTCGTAGTCGCGCTCCAGCAGGAGCTGCCGCATCGCCTCGGCGAGGTCGGCCCACACCATCTCGTGGTGCTGCCCGATGCTGGCTCCCCGGATCCGCGGCATCCGCCGATCTTCCCTCATCCCTCCTGAGCAGCGAGGGCGACGCCCGAGAGGTGCGCGTTCTCCTGGTGCGCCGCGGTCAGCCGAACCCGGCTCAGCCGCCAGCCGCCGGACGTGCGGACCGCCTCGTTGTCGTAGAAGCCGACCACCAGCCAGCGGTCCGGCTCACCGGCGACCCAGTGTTCGGCCCGCACGTGCGCGTGGATCGTCGCCGTGTCCCCGTCGATGCGGACGACGGGGCCGGTGATCGCGTGGTGGGTCGCGGTGAACGGCGCGAACGAGGCTCGGAGGATCTCGACGTAGTCGCCGAGCGGCACGGTCATCGGGGGGATGGCGGCGACCGACCGGAAGTCGAGCGTGACCGGGTCGGTGAAGACCAGGCCGGGGAGCTCGGTGTACTCCTTCAGGTCCGCGAGGTCGGCGTAGCGGGACAGCAGCTCGACGAGTTCGTCGCGATCGGTCACGGAAGGCTCCTTCATTTGACGACAACCTGTCGCAAAGATTACGACAGATTGTCGTCAAAAACCAGTGACTCCAGGTGGCGGAAGCGGCTGGCGTGGAAGATCAGCGGGCTCAGGTCGTGGTGGGCGTCGAGGTCCACCACCCGCAGCACCACGATGTCGTGGTCACCCGCACGCACCTCCTGCTCGATGCACGTCTCGAACCAGCCGCTCGCGTGCTCCAGCAGCACCGCACCGCCGTCGGTGGCACGCCAGGACAGGCCGGCGAAGCGGTCCGCCGCGCGGCCGGCCAGCTGACGACCGGCGTGTTCCAGGGCGCCGGACAGGATGCTCACGCCCAGGCTCGGGGCGGCGCGCAGCACCGGCCAGGTGGTCGACGTGCGCGCGATGCAGAAGGACACCAGCGGCGGATCGAGGGACACCGACGTGAACGAGCTCGCGGCCAGGCCCGCCGGAGCGTCCCCGGTCAGTGCCGCCACCGCCACCACGCCGGACGGGAACGCGCCGAACACGTGCCGGAGACGCCGCGGGTCGGTCCGCGAGGAGGTCACGGTCACCACGCGCTCGATTCGACCGAGAGCACCGGACGTAGCTCGTTGCGCACTGTCTCCAGGAACGTGACGATCTCCGCGGCCACCGAGCGGTGCTGCAGGTCGTTGAGCACGTCGTGGTGACCGTCGTGCACGACGACGAGCCGGGCCCGGGGGAGCGCCTTGGTCAGGCCGGTGAGCGCGGCCCGGTCGGCGTACGGGTCCGCGTCGCCGATCAGCAGCAGGTGCGGCAGGTCGGCGGTGCTGCCGTAGGCCGCGTCGAGCAGGTCCGCCGGTGGGGCCTCGTCGAGCGCGCCCGGCTCCACGTCCGCGTCGCCGGACAGAACTCCACGATGGACCGGACAGTGGGTACGCGCGTCCAGCTCCTCGTCCCACGAGGCGGTGGTCGACCGGGCGTAGCCCGGCAGGCCGGCGAGCACGACCGCCTGCGGCCGCCCTCGCCCGGTCGTGTCCCCGCCCGCCACCAGCGCGCCGACGGCGGCCGCGCTCAGGTCCGAGCCGACGAGGACGATCGGCAGCACCGGATCCGGGCCGAGGTCCGCCACCGCCCCGGCCACGACGGCGGCGAGCCCGTCCGGGGAGGCGGGCGGGGCCAGGACCCGCACCCGGTAGGCGTCGGCGGCCAGCCGGGCGCCGAACCGGGCGTAGCTGCGCCGGGTCTCGCCGCGGCCGGGGAGGACCAGGATGGTGCCGCGGGTCCGCAGGCCCTGCGGACCGAGGTACTCGTGCTCGGTCACGAGCTGGCTCCTGTCAGTACTCGGTCGGCGGCGGTCGCGCCGAGGATCCGGTCGAGGACGGCGGCGGCGCCGCCGGTCGGGAGGTCGCGGCCGCGCCAGGCGACGTGCTGGTCCGGGCGGACGAGGACGTTGTCGGCGCCGTAGAGGGCCCGGACCTCGGGGTCGGCGAGGTGGACGACGGTGAACGGAAGCCCGCGGGCGGCGGCCTCGGCGGCGAACGCGGCCTCGGCCGTGCGGTCGGGGGCGAGCACCAGGAGCGCGAAGCGGTTGCCGATCCGGTCGTAGAGCGTGCCGCCGTAGGGGTCGATGACGCCGTCCGGCGCGCGGTGCCCGGGCCGGGGATCGTCCTGGTAGACGTCGGGGCGCCAGGCGGGCTCGGTGTCGTGCTGGCCGTCCTCGTACCAGAGCACCCCGGAGGCGTCGTAGCGCTCGTCGAACGTGACGCCGGTCGCGTCCTGCCGGTCGGCGGCGATCCGGCGGGCGATCTCCTCGCGCCGGGCCCTGGCCTCCTCGCCGGTGTCGGCGTCCGCCGGGACGCCGATGCGGCGGATGTCGGCGAGCGTGGCCCGGTTGCGCCGGGCCCGGGCGAGCGCGAAGTCGGCCACCCGCTGGTTGTGCGGACGCCGCTCCTGGTCGTACGAGTCGAGCAGACGGTCGTCGGCGTGCCCGGCGAGCACCGCGGCGAGTTTCCAGCCCAGGTTCACGACGTCGCCGAAGCCCTCGCCGAGGTTGCCGCCCGGCGTGCGCACGTGCGCGGCGTCGCCGGCCAGCAGCACCCGGCCGGAGCGGAACGTCCGGGCGATGCGGGTGGCCTCGTAGAACGTCGTCGCGGACGCGATCTCGAGGTCCAGGTCGAACCCGAACGCGGCCCGGGCGGTGTCGAGCAGCTCGTCGTCCGACGGGTCGTGGTCGAGCGGGAACGGGCCGGCGTACACGCGCCACTCGCGGGTGCTGACCGCGGCCAGGAAGCCGGAGGCCTTCTGGTTGAAGACGATGTTCGTGCCGCTCGGGGCCGGGCCGACGCGGCCGGAGATGTCGCCGGTGCGCACGATGAGGCGCAGGCGTTTCTCGGTGGCGCGCTCGCCGTCCCGCTCGATCCCGGCCAGCCGGCGGACCGTGCTGCTGCCGCCGTCGGTGCCGAGGAGGTAGCGCGCCCGGATCGTCTTCCGGCCGACGACCGCCTCGATGCCGTCGGACGTCGGCCGCAATGCGGTGAGCGGCCGGCCGCCGGCCACGGTGACGCCGCGCTCGGCCAGGTGGTCCAGGAAGACGCGCTGGAGTGCGGACTGCGGGCGGCGCAGCGCCTCCTCGGAGGAGCTCCCGGCGGTGCGGCCGGTGGACGCGAACGACGGGGCGCGGCCGGGCGCCAGGTCGTGGCCGACCAGCGAGGTGACCAGCCGGATGCCCCGGTTCCACTCGGGCGGGAACGTCCACTCGTCGCGGATCCGCTGCAGCAGGCCCCAGCGGCGGAAGTGCTCGACGACGCGGGGCGTGTGACCCATTGCCCCGGCGCGGATCAGCGTCGCTTCGCGCGCCCGGTCGACGACCGCCACGCCGACGCCGCGCCCGGCGAGCTCGACGGCGGCGGACAGCCCGACCGGCCCGGCGCCGACGATCAGCACGTCGACGTCGTCCGGCGGCGCGGCCGACGGGAAACGGACGGTGTGGATGTCCCGGCTCATGACGCGTACCGGTTGCCGGGGATCGGCAGGCCGAGATGCCCGCGCAGGGTCTCGGCCTCGTACGAGGTGCGGAACAGGTCGCGCTTCTGCAGGAGCGGCACCACCCCGTCGACGAAGTAGTCGAGCTCCTCCTCGGTGCGGAACGCGAGGTTGATGCCGTCGAACGTGCCGGCGGCGAACCACTGCTCGATCGTGTCGGTGACGGTCTGCGGAGACCCCACGAACGGCGAGTGCTTGAACTCGTTGACCGTGTCGACGACCTGCCGCAACGTCAGGTTCTCCCGCCGGGCCCGCTCGATGATCTTCGTCGCGCCGGTGCGTCCGCCCCGCTCGGCGAGGTGGGCGACGTCCGGGAACGGGCCGTCCGGGTCGTACACGCTGAAGTCGTGGGCACCGAAGCCGCGTCCGAGCAGCGCCAGGTTGCGTCCGAAGTCGTTGTCCTCGGCGAAGATCTCCCGTTCGCGCTCGCGGGCGGCCGCGTCGGTCGCGGCGACGACCGGGCCGCCGTGGATGAAGATCTTGAGGTGGTCCGGGTCGCGTCCGGCGGCGGCGGTGCGGCGCTTGACGTCGGTGTAGTACTCGTGGGCCTGCTCGATCGAGCTGCCGGGCGCGTAGATGCCCTCGGCGACGGCGGCCGCCAGATTGCGTCCCTCCTCGGAGACGCCGGCCTGGAAGATCACCGGCTGGCCCTGCGGCGAGCGCGACAGGTTGAGCGGCCCGTCGACCCGGAAGTGCTCCCCGACGTGGTTCAGCGCGTGCAACTTGGCGGGGTCCAGGAACACCTCGCCCTCGGCCGGGAACGCGTCGTCCTCGTAGGAGTCCCAGAGGCCGCGGACCACCTCGACCGCCTCGAGCGCCCGGCCGTAGCGGGTGGCGTAGTCGAGGTGCTCCTCCAGCCCGTAGTTGCGCGAGGTTCCGGTGTCGAAGCTGGTCACGACGTTCCAGCCGGCCCGGCCGCCGCTGATGTGGTCGAGCGAGGCGAACCGGCGGGCCAGGTTGAACGGCGAGTTGTAGGTCGAGCTCGCGGTGCCGACCAGGCCGATCCGGGACGTGTGGACGGCGACCGCGGAGAGCAGTGTCAGCGGCTCGAGCCGGTTGAGGTAGTGCGACGGGTAGGTGCTGTTGATGAACTGGCTGTCGACGATGATCAGCGCGTCGAACAGGGCGTGCTCGGCCGCCTGGGCCTGCCGGATGTAGTACTGGATGTCGATGCTGGCGTTCTTGGCGATCCGGGGGTCTTTCCACAGACCGTGCTGGCCGGGGCCGCCGACGCCGTAGGGGTGCAGGGCGAGGTGGATCTTGCGGGACATGAGGGCCTCCCGATCAGGCGTGCAGGAGCGCGCGGAGTTCTTCGCGTCCGGCCCGGTCGGCCGCGGCCGACCGCAGCGTCGGTACCGAGCTGACGAGTAGCCGGGTGTAGGTGTGCTCGGGGGCGGTGATGACGCGGCGGGCCGGGCCGTCCTCGACCAGTTCGCCCTGGTACATCACCGCGATGCGATCGGCGATGCCGGCGACCGAGCCCAGGTCGTGGGAGATGAAGAGCTGCGCGACCCGGAGTTCCTTGAGGATCGCCAGGACCTGGACCCGGTTGGCCGAGTCGAGGGCACTGACCGGTTCGTCGAGGATCAGCAGCGCCGGGTCGGTGATCAGCGCCCTGGCGACGGCCACCCGCTGCCGCTGGCCGCCGGAGAGTGCGCCGGGCAGCCGGTCGAGCAGTTCCTCCTCCAGCCGGACGCGGTCGAGCAGACGGCGGGCACGATCGCTCGCCTCCCGCCGGGCCACGCCCTGCACCAGCAGCGGCTCGATCAGCGACTCCTCGATCGTCAGATCCGGATCGAGGCTGCGCAGCGGGTCCTGGAACACGTACTGGACGACGCCCCGGCGCCGGAACGCTCGCCACTGCCGCGGCTTGTACGAGAGGACGTCGGTTCCGTCCACCACCACCTGCCCGGACGACGCCGCGACCAGGCCGAGCACCGCGCGGGCCAGCGTCGACTTGCCGGAACCGGTCTCGCCGATCACCCCTACGGTCTCGCCCGCGTTCACCCGGAGCGAGACGTCGCGCAGCGCGTGGTGCCTCCGGTAGTGCACGTTCAAGCCGGTGACCTGAAGGATTTCACTGGGCATGGGCCGGCTCCCCGAGGTACTTGTCCAGGCCGTACTGTTCGTGCTCGGCGATGAGCAGCCGGGTGTACTCGTCCTGCGGGTTCTCCAGCACGTCCGACGTCGAGCCCCGCTCGACGACGTCGCCGTGGCGCATGACCAGCACCTCGTCGCAGACCTGGGCGATCACGGCCAGGTCGTGGGAGACCACCAGCAGCGCGAGCCCGGTGCGTTCCCTCAGGTCGGCGAGGAGATCGAGGATCTCGGCCTGCACGATGACGTCGAGCGCGGTGGTGGCCTCGTCGGCGATGAGCACGGCCGGGTCGGCGGCGATCGCGGAGGCGATCAGGACCCGCTGCAGCATCCCGCCGGACAGCTCGTGGGCGTACTGCTGGTACACCAGCGCCGGGTTGCGGAGGTGAACCGCCGCGAGGAGCTCCACCGCGCGGCGGCGGGCGTCCCGCCGGGAGAGCCGCTTCTTGACCCGGAGCACCTCGGCGATCTGCGCCCCGACCCGGATCGACGGGTTGAGATAGGACGCCGGATCCTGGAACACCGCGCTGATCGTCGACCCGCGCAGGCCTGTCCATTCGGCGTCCGAGAGCCCGGCGATGTCCCGTCCGCCGATCTCGACCGTGCCCGCCGAGATCGCGAAGTGCTCGGGCAGGATGCCGAGCGCGGCCCGGCAGGTCAGCGTCTTCCCGCTGCCGGACTCGCCGACGATGCCGACGACCCGGCCCGGCGTCAGGTCGAACGAGATGCCGTGGACGATCTCGCGGTCGTTGACGTAGTCGTGGATGTGGAGGTCGCGTACGGCCAGTGCGGTCATCGGAGCTGTCCTGCCTTCCGTGCGTCCACCAAGGCCCGTCCGGTCGCTCCGGAGACGTCGCGGATCGCGTCGGCCAGCAGGTTGGAGGCCCAGACCGTCGCCATGATCAGCGCGGCGGGAGCGACCGGCGCGAAGGGCCGGTAGTGCAGGTAGTTGAGGTCGGAGGCGAGCAGACCGCCCCAGGTGGGCGCGGGCGGCTGAACGCCGATGCCGAGGAACGTGAGGCTGGAGACGATGATGAAGCCGACTCCGATCGTCTGGGCCAGCGCCACCGCGATCGGCGGGAGCACCTTCGACCAGACGTGCCGGCGGATGATCCAGCCGATCGAAGCGCCGGAGATCTGCGCCGCCTCCACGTACTGCGAGTGCGCGACCGCCATCGTCGCGGCCCGGGTGACCCGGTAGAACAGCGGCGAGACCAGTACCCCGGTGACGACCATGGCCTGGGTGAGCCCGTTGCCGAGGAGTGCCGTGACCGCGACGGCGAAGACCAGGAACGGCAGGGCGACGAGAGTGTCCACCAGGCGCAGCGTCGTCCATTCGAAGACCCGCCCGAGCAGCACCGAGAGCAGGCCCGGAAGCACGCCCACGACCAGCGCCACCAGCGCGACCAGGACCGATCCGACCACGCTGTCCCGGGAACCGGCCAGCAGCCGGCTGAAGACGTCGCGCCCGAGGTAGTCGGTGCCGAGCCAATGCTCGCCGGACACCCCCAGCAACGGTGTGGTGGCGGCCCGGTCGGACGCCAGCAGCGGACCGAGGACCGCCAGCAGCGCGACCAGGAACAGGATGCCGAGGGCGATCCGGCCCGCGCGCAGCGCGAGAACGCGTCGGAGCATCTCAGACCCCCCGGTGGGCGGCCGGCGTGATCCGGCCGAGCACGAGATTGACGATCAGGTTGAAGCTCACGACCAGCACGATCGAGACGACCAGCACGCCCTGCACCTCGGGCACGTCACCGGCCTGGGCGGCGTCGTTGGCGAAGCGCCCGAAGCCCTGCAGGCCGAAGATCCACTCGGTGACGACCGAGGCGCCGATGATCACCGGGAACTTCAGGCCCAGCACGGCCAGCGCCGGTCCGACGCCGTTGGGCAGGACGTGCCGGAGAAAGATCCGCCGCCGGCTCAGCCCGCGGACCACCGCGCCGGTGACGTAGTTCTCCGAGTAGGCCCCGACCAGCCCGGCCCGTAGCTGCCGGGCCACGTCGGCGATCGCGTCGAAACTCAGCGCCAGCGCCGGCAGCAGCAGATGCGAGAACCAGGGCGAGATGCCGACGCTGAACGGGACGTAACCGCCGGACGGGAACCAGCCCAGCCCGACCGCGAACACCTCGACCAGCAGGATGCCGATCACGAACGGCGGCATGATCGAGAACAGCGTCAGCACCGCGGTGATCGACCGGTCGATCCAGGTACCGCGCCGGAGCGCGGCCAGCGCTCCGAACGCGAACCCGAAGACGACGCCGAGGATCATCGCCAGCGTGGCGATCGACAGGCTGATCGCGAGCCCTTCCGCGATCAGCGTGCTGACGTCCACCCCGTTGGTCCAGCTGCGGCCGAGGTCACCCCGGAGCACGTCGCCGAGCCAGTGCCAGTACTGGACCAGGAACGGCTGGTCCAGGCCCCACTCGTGCTCGATCCGGGCCACCGCCTCCGGGGTGGCGTCCTCACCGAGCTGACTGTGCGCCGGGGTCAGCCCGCTCAGCGCCCGGAGGGCGAACGTCACGAACGTCGCCACCAGGAAGACCGGGACGAAGATCGCCAGCGACCGGGCGACCGTGAGCAGAATCCGGCCGGCGGCGCGCCGCAGGGTGATCCCGGCGAGGCCGGTCCCGAACGTCGGCTCCAGGGCGATCGTCATCCGATCCTGACCCCGGTCCAGTCGAGGTGGCCGGGATTCGCGGGCAGCGCCGACACCGACTTGCTCTTCGCCAGCAGGTTGGGTGAGGAGTACGTGAACACCAGTGCCCGGCTCTCCAGACCGGCCCGGGTGGCCGCCTGCAGTGTTGCCGCGTACTCCGGCGACTCGATCGGGGTCTGGCGCACCTTCGCGACCGCGGAGTCGAACCCCGACGGCTGGTACGGCGAGCTCAGGTTGAGCGGGCCGTTCGGGCCGAAGTGCGCGGTCAGCGTCTGGACGGCCGAGTCGCGTCCGGTGGTCCCGTACAGCGACAGCGTCAGGTCCTTGGCGAAGAACGGCGTGGCCCAGTTCTTGTCGACCTTGATGTCGACGGTGATCCCGACCGCGGCCAGCTGCGACTGGACGATCTCGGCCTGCGGATCGGCGGACGGGATGACGAGCGTCAGCGTGATCTTCGGGATACCCGACAACAGCTGCTTGGCCTTGGCCGGGTCGTACGGGTACTTGTCCTTCGACTGCGGGTCGTAGGCGACGTAGCCGGGCGGGAACGGCTGGTCGGTGGATTCGCCGTAGCCGAACCCGAGCTTGTCGACGAATTCCTTGCGGTTGATCGCGTACCGGACCGCGTCGACGACCTTCGGGTTGTCGAACGGCGCCTTGTTGATGTTCAGGCTGATGTTGTTGGCGTTGAAGCCGGGCTGCACGAACACGTCGAGCCCCGCGTCCTTGGCCGCGGTCGCGTTGTTCGGTGTGATGTCGGCGAAGTTGTAGACGCCGGTCTGCAGGCCCGAGACGACGGTGGCGGCGTCCGGTGCCGAGATCAGCTCGACGTGCTCCAGGTGGATGTTCTTGGCGTCCCAGTAGTCCGGGTTCTTCTTCAGGACGGCCTTGGTGCCGGGAATCAGCTGGGTGACGATGAACGGCCCGGCCCCGACCGGCTTCTGGTCGAGTGCCTGGGGGTCGGCCTTCGGGCTGGCCACCTGGAGCACGCGCTCGCCGAACAGCAGCGGGATCTGGTAGTCGGTCTGGGTCAGGTGCACGACGGCGTCGAGATCGCCGTTCGTCGTCACGGATTTGATCGACGTCAGGTCACCGAAGAGCGCGGAGTTCTTCTGCGTCTTGGCCCGCTCGACGGCTGCTTTGACCGCGGCCGCGTTGACCGGGGCCCCATCGCTGAACGTGAGACCCGCGCGCAGGTGGAACGTCACCTCGTCGCCGGTGCTGTTGTACTTCCAGCTCTCGGCGAGGTCCGGAACCGCGTTGCCCTTCGCGTCGGTCCTGGTCAGTGAGGCGTAGACGAGCGCGAGCTCGCGGAACTGCGCGCCGCTGCCCGAGACGACCGGGTCCCAGTGCGTCGGGAAGTACGACGTGGCCCATTTCAGCGTGGCCGTGCCGTCGCCGGCGGCGGCGGTCCCGCCACCGGCGCAGGCGCCGACGGCGAGGATCAGCAAGGCCGCGAGGGCTACCCGGATCGGTCGCGAGGGCATGGCGGTTCTCTTCCGTCGTGGGGTGGGGGTCATCGGACCGGCTCCGGCGTCCGGCGCGCCGCCGTGTGGCGGTTCCGGGGGAGGGGGAGGCCGAGGTTTCCGCGCAGGGTGTCCGCTTCGTACTCGCTCCGGACGACGCCCCGGGCGCGGAGAATCGGCACGACCTGCTCGGTGAAGCGGGCGAACTCGCTCGGTGAGTTGACGCTGACGCTGACGCCGTCGAAGCCGCCGCCCTCGAACCACCGCTGGATCTCGTCGGCCACGGTCCGGGGCGAGCCGACGAACGGCGAGCGGCCGGCGTCGACCTGGTGCTCGACCACCTGGCGGAGCGTGAGGCCGTTCTCCCTGGCGTGCCGGGAGATGTTTTCCGCCTGGGTGCGGAAGCTGCTGCCGAGCTCGACGTCCGGGAACGGGGCATCCAGGTCGTATTGGCGGAAGTCGTGCCAGCCGAACGGGCGTCCGAGCTCGGCCAGGGCCTTGTCGAAACTCTTGGCGCCGAGGATCGCGGTCTCTTTGGCCCGGGCCTGCTCGTCGGTGTCGGCGATGATCGGGAAGATCCCCGGGACGATCAGGACGTTCTCCGGGTCGCGGCCCTTGGCGGCGGCCCGCTCGCGCAGTTCGGTGCGGAACGCCCGGGCTTGTTCGAGCGTCGCCGCGTGCGTGAAGATCGCGTCGGCGACGGCGGCGCCGAGGTCGCGGCCGTCCTCGGAGTCACCGGCCTGGAAGATCACCGGCTGGCCCTGCGGCGACCGCTCGAGGTTCAGCGGCCCGGCGACCCGGAAGTACTCGCCCTGGTGGTCGAGCGTGTGTTGCTTGGTGCGGTCGAAGAAGACGCCGCGTTCCTTGTCACGGGGAAACGCGTCCTCTTCGTACGAGTCCCACAGACCCTGCGAGACCCGGACGTGCTCGAGCGCGCGGCCGTAGCGGGTCGGGTAGTCGTAGTGCTCGTCGCGGCTGTAGTTGCCCGCCGTACCGGCGTCGCCGCTGGTCACGACGTTCCAGCCGGCGCGGCCCCCGCTGATGTGGTCCAGCGAGTAGAGCCTGCGCGCGAGGTTGAACGGCTCGTTGTAGGAGGTGGTGGCCGTACCGACCAGGCCGATGTGGGTGGTGTGGACGGCGATCGCCGACAGCAGGGTCAGCGGCTCCAGGCGGCTGAGGTAGTGGTTCGGCGAATCCGGCGTGATGAACTGGCTGTCGACGATGAAGACGAGGTCGAACTTGGCCGCTTCGGCTTCCTGCGCCCGGGCGATGTACCAGCGGACATCGACGCTGGCGTCGGCGGCGACGTCGGAGTTGAGCCAGGTGTTGTGCTGACCCGGGCCGCCGACTCCGAGGAGAATGGCGCCGAGTTTCAGGGTGCGGCGAGACATACGGGTGCCTTCCGGGCAGGAGTGGTCTCAGCGGGCGTGACGTCAGCGTCAGCGACAAACCGCGGGGTGCATCACACTCTCCGGCGGCTTCATGTCCACTATCCTGATCGACTAGGTAGGGAAAGTCCAACGACGGTTAGCGATCGCGATCCATCACGTCCGCTGATGAATCGCGGAGCCGAGGGGAGGGGCCATGACCCTGGACATCGCGCCGCTGCGGAGCATCGTCGCCGTCGCCGACCGCGGCGGATTCCTGCGCGCCGCGCAGTCGCTGCAGCTGAGCCAGAGCGCGATCAGCCAGCACGTCCGGCGGCTGGAGGCGGCGATCGGCCGTCCGCTGGTCGTGCGCCACGGTCGCGGATCGCGGTTCACCCCGGACGGCGAGCACCTGCTGGCGCACGCCCGGCGGATCCTCGCCGCCCACGACGAAGCGCTCCGTGCGTTCGGTGTCGAGGCCGACCGGGCCATCGTCATCGGGTCGACCGAGCACGCGGCAGCGCAGCTGCTGCCGTCGCTGACCGCGGCGCTGGAGCGGAGTCTCCCGGCCTTCCGGACGCGGTTCCGGATCGACCGCGGTACGCGGCTGCGCGACAGCCTCGCGGCCGGGACGATCGACCTGGCGCTGCTGCTGGGCGCCAGCGACGACCCCAGGGCGGTGCCGGTCGGGGAGCTGGAACTCACCTGGTACGCCGCGCCGTCGTGGCAGCCGTCGGCCGGGCGGCCGATCCCGATCGCGGCGTTCGACGATCCGTGCGTGCTCCGCAGCCGCGCTCTGGAGACGCTCGCCGAGCACGGCGTCGCGGCCGAGATCAGCGCCGAGTCGGCTCAGCTCGCCGGGGTGCAGGCCGCGGTCGGCGCCGGGCTCGGCGTCGCGCTGATGGCGACGCTCGGGCAGACGCCGGAGGGCCTGGTGCCGCGGGCCGACCTGCCGCGGCCGCGCCCGGTGACGCTCAACGTGTGGTCGCGCAGCGGTCTGTCGTCCGACGTGACCCGGGCCGCGGCCGACGCGGTGGCACGGTTGGTGGGAGATCCCGTTTTCGAACTGGCAAGGGGTGCCTGATGTCTGCTCTTCACGTCCCAGCGGGCTCGACGCCGAGCGGTGTGGTGCTGCCGGACGACCTCGACCCGTTCCACCGTCGTCTGCACCGGATCGCACCGGCCGGGCTGGTCGGCGACACCACGCAGACCACCGGCATGCGCCGGGTCGAGGCGATCAGCGGCAAGTCGGTCGGCGCGCGGAATCTCTGGATGGGCCAGACGCACGTTCCGGCGTCCACGAACTCGGCGAACCACCACCACGGTGCGTCGGAGACCGCGATCTACGTGGTGTCGGGGTCACCGGCGTTCGTGTTCCTCGACCTCGAGGGCGACGAACCGGTCGAGACCCGCATCCAGACCGGTCCGGGCGACTACGTCTTCGTGCCTCCGTTCGTCCCGCACCGGGAGGAGAACCCGGATCCGGACGTGGAGGCCGTGGTCGTCATCGCCCGGACGACGCAGGAGGCGATCGTCGTCAACCTCGAGTCGCTGAGCTGGGACGGCGTCGGCTGATCCTACTTCGGAGGCATCCGGATGCCGCCGTCGACGCGGATGACCTCGGCGTTCATGTAGCTGTTGGTGAGCACCTCGACGACCATGCTCGCGAGTTCGTCGGCGATGCCGAGGCGCTTCGGGAAGAGCACGCTCTCTCCGAGTTTGGCCTTGAACGCGTCGGCGCCCTCGCCCTCGCCGTAGATCGGGGTGTCGATCAGCCCGGGCGCGATCGTGTTGAGCCGGACGCCGACCGCGGCCAGGTCGCGAGCGACCGGCAGCGTCATGCCGACGACCCCGCCCTTCGACGCCGAGTACGACGCCTGGCCGATCTGCCCGTCGAACGCCGCCACCGAGGCCAGGTTGACGATCGCGCCCCGCGCGCCGTCGGCGTCGGGCTCGTTGCGGCTCATCGCGGTCGCGGCGATCCGCGTCATGTCGAACGTGCCGACCAGGTTGATCGCGATCACCTTGCGGAACGCGTCGAGGTCGTGGGCGGAGTCGAACTCGCCGTCACGGCCGACCGTGCGCTGGGCCCAGCCGATGCCGGCCGAGTTGACCACCGCGCGGAGCGGGGCGAGCTCGGTCGCCGCGTTCACGGCCGCCTTGATCTGGTCGGTGTCGGTGACGTCGACCCGGACGAAGAGGCCGCCGATCTCCTTGGCGAGCGCTTCACCCTTGTCGGCCTGGAGGTCGGCGACCACGACGGTCGCACCCTTCGCGGCGAGCTGACGGGCCGCGGCGGCCCCGATACCCGACGCCCCTCCGGTGACGATCGCGCTTGCGCCGTTGATTTCCATGTTCGGGCGTCCACCTAACCTCGGAAACGGGTGGGTTTTTACTGTAGTGACCGTCGGCGGCGCACCTGCAGGAACGCCAGGACGACAAAAACGGAACCGATCGCGATCGTGAGACCGAGGTTCCGGAGCCAGACGTCGCCGGCGTTCCGCCAGAGCGGGTCGGTGTTGTCGCCGACCGGCGGAATGAGGACGTTGAGGTTCACGGTCGACGCGGCGGCGGCGAAGCCCCACCGGGACGGAGCGAGCCAGGCCAGCTGCGAGAGCCCGGCGATCCCGGCCAGCGGCAACACCCCGCCGGACAGGATCACCTGCCCCATCGTCAGCATCACCAGGAACGGCATCGCCTTCTCCGACGTGCTGACGAACGCCGACACGAGCAGACCCAGGCACATCGAAGCCAGGGCCAGCGCCGTGATGCTGATCAACAACTCCAGCAGCGGGGCGTCGCGCAGGTAGGCGCCGTGCGCGGGCAGCTTCCGGCCGGCCAGCCCGAGCAGCACGATGACGCACGACTGCACCACGGTGATCAGGCCGAGCACCGCCAGCTTGGAGAGCAGGTACGCGCCCGGCGACAACCCGGCGGCTCGTTCCCGCACGTAGATCGAGCGTTCCTTGACCAGTTCGCGCACCGAGCTGGCGGTACCGGCCAGACATGCGCAGACGACCATGATCTGCAGGAGTTCCTGGGCCGGCAGGTTGACGCCGGGCGGCCCGGTCAGGCCGTTGGCGGCCGGCACGAAGTGGATCAGCAGGCCCAGGACGATCGGCAGCAGACCCATGAACAGCAGGTAGCCGCGGTCGGCGGCGATCACCCGGGTGTAGCGGCGGGTCAGCGTGGCGACCTGGCGGAACCAGCCGCGGCGGGGCGGCCGGCCCGCCGGCGTGTTCCCGGCCTGCGCCGCCGGCCTGGTGCTGGGCAGCGCGTACCGGGCGTAGAGCGGTGAGCCCGCGAACTCGGCCGCCCAGTCGCGGCCGGGCTGCTCGTGGAAGGCCTGGAAGACGTCGGCCCAGGCCGGCATGCCGAAGTAGCGCAGCCCCTCCTCCGGCGGGCCGTAGTAGGCCATCTTCCCGCCCGGCACCAGGACGAGCAGCCGGTCACAGGTGTTGAGGTTGGCGACGCTGTGGGTCACGACGACCACGGTCCGGCCGTCCTGGGCGTCGTGGGCCAGCACCCGCATCTGTTCCATCACCGACTTGTCCAGGCCGGGATCCAGGCCCGACGTGGGTTCGTCGAGGAACAGCAAGGACGGCTTGGTCAGTAGCTCCTGGGCCATGTTGACGCGTTTGAGCTGGCCGCCGGAGAGCCGGTCGGCCCGGGTGTCGGCGTGCTCGGTGAGGCCGAGCTCGTGCATCACCTCGTCGATCCGGGCCTCGCGCTCGCTGGCCTTGGTGTCGGTGGAGAACCGCAGGTCGGCCGAGTACCGCAGAGCCCGGCGCGCGGTCAGCTGGGTGTGCAGGATGTTGTCCTGCGGCACCAGCCCGATCCGGTGCCGGAGCGCGGCGTAGTGCTGGTACAGGTCCCGGCTGTCGTAGAGCACGGTCCCGCTGGACGGGCGGCGCGTCCCGGTCAGCGCGCCGAGCAGCGTCGACTTGCCCGCGCCGCTCGGGCCGATGACGGCGAGCAGGCACCGTTCGGGGATCGAGAACGCGACGTTGTCCAGGAGCACCTTGCCCTGGGCCAGCCGCACGGTGAGCCCGTCGGCGACGAACGTGACCTCACCCTCGTCGACGTGCTGCCGGAGCTCTCCGTCGGCGAGCCGGAACGTCGAGTGGCCGATGCTGACGACGTCGTCACCGGTCAGCGGATGCGCGGAGATCCGGCCGCCGTTGACGTAGGTGCCGTTGGAACTGCCCAGGTCGACGATCTCGTAGGTGTCGTCGCGGCGTCGCAGCTCGGCGTGGTGGCGGGAGACCTCGAGGTCGGCGAGGACCAGGTCGTTGTCGGGAGCGCGTCCGATCTTCAGGCGCGGGGCCGGTAGCCGCACCAGAACCGTGGGCTTCCGATCGACGTTGAGGCCGGATTCGGTCGTCGTCGACGGCACGAACAGCGGGCTCAGCCCCACTCCGAGGCCGTCGGCGGGATCGCCCAGCCGGACGTTCCCGGCCCTGGTCAGCTCGATGCGCGACACCGGCTGGGCGTCGGCGAACGTGCCGTTGGAGCTGCCCAGATCGGTCAGGAACCAGCCGCCGGCGTCGCCCTGGACGGTGGCGTGCCGCCACGAGACCCGGGGGTCGGCGAGGACGATGTCGGACGCCGGATCGCGGCCGATCCGATACAGCCGCCCGCTCCGGAGCGGGTAGTCGTGGCCGGCGATCCGCAGCAGCGCGATCGAGCTGTCTCCGGTCACCATCGCAGCAACACCAGCTCCACGCTGACCCCCGGACCGAGCCCGATCATCAAACCGAACGAGTCCGGCGGTGGGGCCTCGGCCGCGAGCGTCTGCTCCAGGATGTGCAGGACCGAGACCGACGACAGGTTGCCCGCCTCGGCGAGCGAGCGGCGGCTGAGCGCCAGCGCCGGCCGGGGGAGACCCAGGCAGCTCTCGACGACGTCGAGCACTTTCGGGCCGCCGGGGTGGCACACCCAGCGCGCGATGTCGTGGCTGGTCAGGTGATGCGCACCGAGGAAGTGCAGCACCAGCGGGCGCAGATTGCGCTCGATCGCCACGGCCAGTTCGGTGGTGAGCACGATCCGGAACCCGTTGGAGGCCAGGCGCCAGCCGAGTGCCCCGCTGCTGGCCGGGATCACCTCGCTGCGTGAATCGACGACGTGGGGGCCGGAACGATCCCGGTCCCCGGTGGCGACCACGGCGGCCGAGCCGTCTCCGAACAAACCGCAGGCGACGAGGTCGGCCGTCGTGGCGTCACCCCTCGGCCAGGTCAGCGAACAGAGCTCGATCGCGAGCAGCACGGCCGTGTGATCCGGCCGTCCGAGCAGGTAGTCGTGGAGCCGGGCGAGGCCGGCCGCACCGGCGACACAACCCAGCCCGAAGATCGGAACGCGCCTGATGTCCGTGCGCAGGCCGAGCCGCGGGATCAGGAGGGCATCGAGCGACGGAACCGCGACTCCGGTCACCGACGTGACCATCAGCAGGTCGACGTCCGGCGCGGTCCGGCCGGAGGCCTGCAGGGCGCTGGTGATCGCCGCCGCGCCGAGTTCGGTGGCCACCTCAAGGTAGCGGTCGTTGGCGGCCCCGAACTCGCGCAGGCTTCCGTACTGATCGATCGGGAGCGCGAGGTGACGGGTCCGGACCCCGGAGTTCTGGTGCAGCCGCTGCTGTAACGCGCGCTGCCCGGCGTCGAGATGGCTGAGCCCGGCCTGCGCGTCGGTGAGCTCCGCCTGCGGATAGCGGTTCGGCGGAAAGGCCGATCGAACGGCCGCGATGCGTGTCACCGGTGGATCCTCCGTTCACCGGGCCCCGACTACGTCAGGGCCGTACCACCCAGGACCAACAGCGCCACGTCCACGCCCGCGAGGGCGATCGCGGCCAGGAACGGAGTGCGGCCGGACGTCGTCGCGCCGACGACGCCCAGCGCGACCGTGGCCACCAACCCGGCCGCCACGATCGGCGGCGGAAGCCCGCCGACGGTCAGGAGCAGGAGCGACGCGGCGCCGAGCAGCACGATCGCGGTGGCCCGCACCGCCCCCGGTCCCCAGGCCGCGGCGACGCGCTGGGGCAGCCCGCCGACCCCGGCCGCCCGATCGCCGTCGAGGTCCGGCAGCACGTTGACGAAATGAGCGCCGAGCCCGAGCGCGCCGGCCACCACGGTCATCGACCAGCGCGGCCAGGGGTGTCCCGGCAGGGCGCTGGTGGCGTACGCCGGCAGCGGCGCGAAGCCGAGCAGGTACATGGCCCCGGACGCGAGCGTGGCCTTGAGACCGAGGTTGTAGGCCCAACCGGCACCGATCACGACCGCGGTGAGCAGGGCCGTCGTCACGCTCACCGCCAGCGCGAGCCCCAACGCGACCACCAGACTCACGACCGCCGTGATCCAGATCGTCCGCGCGCTGATCAAGCCGGTGGCGACCGGCTTGTCGGTACGGCCGGCGGCGGCGTCCCGCCGGGCGTCCGCGGCGTCGTTGGACCAGCCGATCGACAGCTGTCCCGCCAGCATCGCCGGCCCCATCAAGAGCGCGTCGGACCCGTCCGGCGACGCACGGACGGCGAGTGCCGTCACCATCGCGCTGATGGCCAGCGAAGGCCCCGGGTGGCCGGCGCCGATCCAGGCCTGGAAGCTCCGGTTCATCGCGAGAGCCGATCCCGTCGACAGTGGACGCCCATACTCTAGGGGTGCGGCTTTCGTTGCAGGGCGCAAACGTGCTGGAAAGAACGGCACTTCGGCTGGGGCTGGTTCCCCGGGCGGCGGCGGAGGCGTGGGCCGGGATGGCGCTCTCCGGAATCCTCGTGGCGGCGGTCGAGACCGGCGTGTTCGCCGAACTCGCGCGCCGGCCGGCCGGTGCCGCGGAGCTCGCGGAGACGCTCGGGCTGGACCCGCTGCCGACCCGGCTGCTGCTCGACTGCCTCCGCTCGACCGGGTATCTGGGCTTCACGGCGGACAAGTACCGGCTCCGCCGCGCCGCCCGGCGGTGGCTGAGCCCGGATTCGGACCTTTCCGTCGCGCGGTACGTGGCGGGCACCGCGGACTACTGGTCCTGGTGGGCCGGGTTGGGCGAAGCGACCCGGACCGGCCGGTCGACGGCCTCGCACGACGTGCCGGCCGGCGACCCGTACTGGCAGCGGTACCTCACCGGGCAGCGTGACCTGGCCCGCCTGAGTGCGGCGGAGGTCGCCCGCAAGCTCCGCGTCCCGCCCGGCGCCCGCTCGGTGCTGGACGTCGGCGGCGGCCACGGCTGGTACTCGGTCGAGCTCTGCCGCCGCACTCCCGGGCTGACCGCCACGGTGGTCGACCTGCCCGGCAGCGTGGCGGTGGGGCGCGAGATCGTCGCGGCCGCGGGCCTGGGAGACCGCGTCCGTTTCGTCGAAGGCGACGCACGGACCGCTGACCTCGGCGGCCCCTACGACGTGGTGCTGTGTTTCAACCTCGTGCACCACCTCACGCCCGGCGAGATCGGGACGCTGTTCGGACGGCTCCACGACGTGCTGACGCCGTCCGGCGTCCTGGCGGTGATGGACGCGTTCGCCGATCCGCGACGACGGGCGTCCGCGGCGGCCAACTTTCTCGGGATGTTCGTCTTTCTCAGCTCCGGATCGCAGGTGCACACGCCGGCGCAGCTACGGGAGTGGCTGCGCGCAGCCGGCTTCGCGTCACCCCGCCGGGTGCGGGTGCTGCGCGTCCCGGGGCTGGCTCTGTACTCGGCGAGGCGGCCCGGAACCGGTGTATACCAGCAGGATGAAGCGACAGCTGACCTGCCCGTGCGGTGAGCACATCGAAGGCGTGGACGAGGACGACCTGGTGACCAGGGTGCAGGCGCACCTCGCCGCCGAACACCCCGACCACGAGTACTCCCGCGACGAGATCCTGTTCCTCGCGTACTGACCCGGGTCTGTCCCGGGCAGACAACGAGCCCGGCGACTTTTATCTGTCCGGTCCATCGGCGTGATAGCCGCCCTGAGGCACTGTGACCTGCGCGACACCACGGATCCTGGGCCTTTGCGGTGGACCATCGGAGGCCGTGGCACCCCCTGAGTTCGAGGAGGAACTCCCATGGCCGACGTGCTAGCGGAGGGTTACAACGTCTTCGACACCGGCAAGTCACCGAGCGGGATCGTGAAGTATCTGGTCGCACCGGCCGACGTGATCACGCTGATCCAGTCGGGCCGGCTCGCCGAACACATCCTGCTGGTGCAGGGCGGCACGACGACCTTCCTCGCCCCCGCGCTGAGCATGGGCGCGATCGGCGTGATCACGATGTCCGGCGCCCCGGAGTCGCACCTCGGCATCCTGTCCCGCGAATTCCAGACCCCGTGCGTGATGACCGCCCACCTGACCAGCAGCGACTCGCGTTACGTCGTGGGCAGCACCGATCCCGCCCACTTCGAGGAGATCGCGAAGGCTCTCGACGGCCGCAAGGTCCGCCTCGACTGCTCCGACCACGAGATCGGCCGCGTCGTCGCCGACGACTGAGCCGCAGCCCACGACCGAGCCACCGGGACAGGAGCAGAAGTCAATGACGACTACCGAGGGCAAGCGCGCCAGCTACAAGAAGCGATACGAGCAGGACGACGACGGACTCCGATTCCAGGACCTCACCTACACCGGCAACTTCGTGGGCCTCGAACCCGTCACCGACGGGATCAAAGGCGACAAGATGCTGCGGGCGAGGGCCAAGAGCAGAGTGCTCGAGAAGGTCTCCAGGGAAGACGTTCTCCGCGACGAGTTCACGATCGACGAGCTCAACGACCTGAACAACTATCTGGCCTGGAACATCTGGGACGTGCTGGTCATGCGCGCCACCGAGGGCGTATCCGGCATGATCCCGCGCCAGGAATACGAGATTCTCGCGTTCATGCACGAGTTCTACCGCTGGCCGGAGATTCTCCGGATGACCACGGACGAGGTCGGCGGCGGGCAGGGGATCATGGACATCGGCGCCACCGCGCGCCGGGAGATCGGCACCAAGGTCAACGCGGTCCACGACTGGTGCATCGGCGCGGTCGGGTTCGGCATGGGCCGCTGCGGGCTCCTCGCGCTGGAGGCCATCAAACCCGGCGACTACGTCGGGGAGTCCAACGAGATCCTCAAGTTCATGCAGCGGGTGCTGTGGGGCAAGCGTCAGGACGGCTACATCCTCAACTCCCAGGACCGGTACCGCTGCCGGATCCACGAGCCGGACTTCCTGCAGCAGCTGACCAGCCAGGTCGAGCCGCTGGAGAACGGCAGCCCCGAGCACGCCGCGTTCACCCGCTTCAACGCCGCGGCCGAACTCCTGGCCTTCCTGGACCACTACGACTGCCGGCTGGGGCTGGGCGACACCGGACCCTACGAGCTTCCGGACGGCAATCTGCTGATCCTGCGTGACCTCTTCGTCAACGAGGAGGTGTTCCACTGGAGCGACGTCTGCGAGGACGCCGGGCTGCCGCACTGCTACACGCTCGCGATCGTCATCGACCCGGAGAAGATGGCCCTGGACGAGATCCGGGTCAACGACATCTCGACGACGTTCACCCGCCCGAAGAACTACATCGAGGCGATCGTCGGCGGTGCGGTGTTCGCCAGGGAGAAGTGGAACACCCCGATGGGCGAGGTACGCCCGATCAAGATCGCCGAGCTGGCCGACCACCTCGGCCGGGTGCAGACCGCGACCCTCAAGCTCTACTCGAAGACGTCGAAGATGTGCCGCCGCGACCTGATCTGGAACGGCCAGTACGTCTACTACATCGACATGATCCTGCCGCACCTGCGGCTGGCCGGCACGTACGAGAAGGCCTGCCGCGACTACGACCTCTGGGAGATCGACCAGCGGGTCGCCAACTACTACTACGACATCACCAAACGCGGATTCGCGCAGGAGACGGTCCCCAGCAAGATCTTCTCCGGCGCCGGGTACCTGCCCTTCCCGGAGAACGCGAGCCTGCGCAGTTCCAAGGGCCGCTGGCTCTGACCACCAGCCGGGTGGCGCGATCACTCGCGCCGCCCGGCTCCCGCGGAGGGGCCACCTGGATGGACACGACCGACTACGCCGTGCTCAACGGCGTCGCGCTGAAGAAGATGGCCACGGCGTCCGCCATCGCCGCGGCCAGCGGCCTCGACGAGCCCGACGTGGCCGCCGTGCTCGACCGCCTCGCCGCGTCCGGCCTGCTGTTGACGGCCGCCGGCTCCGCGTTGCCCACCGACGCCGCCGGGCCGGCGCTGGCGTCCGCCGCCGCTACCCGGTACGCGGCGTTGCGTCAGGACGCCGGGATCGCCGCGCTCGCCGACCGGTTCGACCCGGTCAACCAGCAGTTCCTCACCACGATGTCGTCCTGGCAGCAGATCGACGTCGGCGGCCGCAAGGTGGCCAACGACCACTCCGATCCCGCCTACGACGCCAAAGTCGTCACTCGGCTCGCGCGGCTCGTCGACCGGCTCGGGCCGCTGCTCGACGCGCTGGCCGCGTTCGACCCCCGCTTCTCCCACTACGGGCGCCGCTTCGACGCGGCCGTGGAGGGCATCGACGCCGGAGCCGTGGAACTGGTCGCCTCGCCGACCGTGGACTCGGTCCACAACATCTGGTTCGAGTTCCACGAGGACCTGCTCCGCACGCTCGGCCGGACCCGCACCGAATGACCGTCCCACGTTTCACGCTCGCGTTCGACGAGGCCGACCCGGACGACGTCGACCGCCTGGGCGGCAAGGGCGCCGGTCTGGCCCGGCTGACCCAGCAGGGTCTGCGGGTACCGCCCGGCTACGTCATCGGTACCGACGCCTGCCGCGGCTACCTGCGCGAACACGCTCTTCCCGACGGGGTGGCCGACGAGGTGCGCAGCCGCCTGACCGCGCTGGAGTCGCGGACCGGGAAGACCTTCGGTGGCGGCCCGCTGCCGCTGCTGCTCTCGGTGCGGTCGGGGGCTCCGGTCTCGATGCCCGGCATGATGGACACCGTCCTGAACCTGGGCCTCAACCGGGCCGCGGTGGTGGCACTGGCGTCGGCCACCGGCGACGTGCGGTTCGTCGCGGACCTGCTCGCCCGGTTCCACGCGATGTACGCCGAGATCGTCCTCGGCGCGTTCGACCCCGGCGAAGGCATCGACGTCCTGGTGAAGGCGGTCGCGCCGGGCGACGACCCCGGCGAGGTCTACGACCGCGTCTGGGCGGCGTGCGAGGCCGCTGATCCCGGGGTGCCCGACGATCCGGCGACGCAGCTGTCCGGGGCGATCGAGGCGGTGTTCCGCTCCTGGAACACCCGCCGGGCCCGCACCTATCGCGAGCACCACGCGATCCCGCACGACCTGGGCACGGCCGTCGTCGTGCAGGCGATGGTGTTCGGTTCGCTCTCCGACGACTCGGGCTCGGGGGTGGTGTTCACCCGCAATCCGGTCACCGGCGAGCCCGGGCTGTTCGGCGAGTACCTGGCGCGCAGCCAGGGCGAAGACGTCGTGGCCGGTCTTCGCACGCCCGATCCGGTCGCCGCGGCGCTGGAGCCGGCCGTCCTCGCCGAGCTGCGGGAGCGGTGCGCCGGACTCGAACGGACCCAGCGCGACGTACTCGACATCGAGTTCACCGTCGAGCGCTCCACGCTCTACTTCCTGCAGGTCCGCAGCGCCAAGCGGACGCCGGAGGCGGCGATCCGGATCGCCGCGGACTTCCTGGCCGAGGGGATGGCACCGGCCGAGGCGCTGCGCGCCGTCACCCCCGAGCAGGTCCGGCAGGTGCAGCGTCCGGGGTTCGCCCCGGCCGAGGTCGAGGCCGCCCGCGCCGAGGGTCGCCTGCTCGCGACCGGCACCGGCGCCTGCCCCGGTCAGGTGACCGGTGTGATGGTGCTGGATCCCGACCGCGCACAGCAGAGGTCGGACGCCGGGCAGCCCGTGATTCTCGTCCGGGCGATCACCAGCCCGACGGATCTGCACGGCATGATCGCCGCCCGGGGCATCGTCACCGCGACCGGCGGCTCGACCAGCCACGCGGCCGTCGTCGCCCGGTCACTGGGCACCGCGTGCGTGGTGGGAGCGGGAGCGCTCGTGGTCGACCCGGAGCGCCGGGAGGTGCGGGTCGACGGCCGGATCGTGGCGGAAGGCGCCGTGGTGTCGCTGGACGGGTCTTCCGGCGAGCTGTTCGCCGGGGAGATCGCGCCCGCGCCGCGGTCGGGCGGGAGGGGTCCGCTGAACACGGTCCTCGCGGTGGCGGCGGAGGTATCGGGCTCGGACGTGCGCGCTCCCGGGGACGCGGAGTGGCCGCGGATCTCGCTGGACGCCGTTCCGGCCGAGCCGACCGCCGGTACCGGGGTGGCTCCGGCTGGCGTGGCTCCGGCCGGCGTGGCTCCGGCCGGGGCCGCTCTGACCGGCGTGGCTCTGACCGGGGTGGTGACGCAGCCGGCCGTGGACCGGCTGTACTCGGCCGGCCTGCGGCGGTTCACGATCGATGCGGCGGAGGCAGGCCCGTTGCTCCTCGCGCTCGGCAAGGCCGCTCTCGCCTGAGAGCGGCCCGGTCAGCGCCGCACCACTCGCCGCACGGCCGCCAGCAGCTCGTCGGACGCCGTGCCGGGGGACGCGGCGGGCGCGTCCAGCAGTGCCCGCAGCGCCGCGGTGGCCGACTTGCGGCGGTCCCGGCGAAGCGTGGCGGCGCGGCGCGGATCGTCCTCGGACGGGGGCGTGCAGGCACCGTCGCAGCCGCACCCGCAGTCCGCGGCCGGAATCGCGGAGGCGGGAGCCACGGAGGCGGGAGCCACGGAGGTGGGAGTCGCGGCGGCGGGAGTCACGGCGGCGGGGGCAGGGATCGCGCAGGCGCCCTCCGGGGGCAGCGAGGCCGCGTCGCCGAGGAGATGGGCGGCGAGTTCCTGCGGCCACAGCGCCACGAACTCGGCCCCGGCCGCCGTGAGCTGCTCCACCGAGTGCATTCCCCAGGCCACGCCGACGACCCGGATGCCCACTTCGAGCGCGTCCCGGACGTCCCCCGCGGTGTCGGTGACCAGCACGGTGCTGGACGGGTCCGGCAGCCGGGCCGCCCCGGCTTCGTCGTAGTCGGCGGCGCAGCGCCGCCCGAACCCGCTGCCGGCGTCCGCGAGGAACACCCGCATCGCGGCCTTCTTGTCCGGAGCGACGTCCCCGCCGAACACGTGCGCGAAGCAGAACGCCAGGTCGTTGGCGAGCAGCACCCGGCGTAGCACCTGCATCGCATTCGACGACATCACGGCCAGCGTGCAATGCCCGGCCAACCGGCGGACGACGTCGGTGATACCCGGGACCAGTGACGGGGTGTAGTCGCTGCGCAGCAACTCGAGGAACGCGGCCTTGGCTTCCGCGGCCTGCGCCTCGTCCCGGCAGAGCTCGTCGAGCGAGGCGAAGATGTTGCCGCGGAACAGGTCGAAGTACTGCTCCGGCTCGTCGACGCCCAGGTCGAACCGCGTGTTGATCCGGCGGAAGATCTCCCAGGACGCGATCCGCGTCTGCACCAGCGTGCCGTCCAGATCGAACAGCACCGCCCGGACCGGTTTCACCGGTCTGCGGAGTAGAGGGCGCCCAGCTCACCCAGCCCGACGAAGTCCATGCACTCGCCGTAGGCGGTCCGGCCGTCCAGCGTCCACCGGAGCAGGCTGTTGTGCCCGACCACGCCCGGCTGGGACTGCCACGGGAACGTGGTCAGCGCGTCGCCGTCCGCGGTCCAGACCCGGCCGTCGACGTCGGTGACGCTCACCTCGATGTGCTCGGGATACAGCCCGGCGCGGGTGGTGACGCCCGCGCCACCCACGAGCGGTCGCACGGTGCCGTCCTCGAGCACGTAACCGTGCGTCAGCGTCAGCGGCGAGGGCCCGTCGAGGCCGCCGTCGGTGGTGAAGTCGAAGAGCATGTGCAGGGCCAGGTCCGCCGATACGTGGGCGTGCATCCAGCTGAGCCGCGAGGTCTGACGCTCGGCCCGCACGCCCCAGCTGTGGTCCATCGTCGACACGCAGTCGATCGGCGTGGTGACCCCGCGCAGCCGCAGTTCGCCCTCGTAGTGCCCGGTCTGGTCGAAGTGGCCGGCGTAGGCGTGGCCCCAGGTCTTGTCCAGGTCGCGGGCGGCGGCCATCGGGTCCTGGCCGGGGTCGTTGATGTCGTAGGGCTCCATCAGCGCGGTGTAGCGGAAGTGCAGCTCGAGTCCGGCGGCCGGATCGGTGAAGTCGACGTCCCAGATCCGGTTCGGCTCCGAACAGACCACGTGCAGGCCGTTGGCGAGCCGGTAGTCGAGCAGGTTCGCCGGCCGGGGGACGACCAGGTGCTCCCACGCGTCCCAGTAGTCGGCCGCCCACGGCATCGTGACGCGGCGGCTGTTGATCGACACCGTGGAGCCGACGACGCCCAGCGGCTCGCGGAACAGCCCGTACAGGCCGATGTTCGTGGGCCGGTCGGTGTCTTGCCCGGCGTAGAGGCCGAAGTAGTTCGTCTCGGCCCAGAGCGGGTCGTCGCTGGTCGGCGGATGGAACTGCGCGTCCTCGGACCGGATCACCACGGAACCTCCTCGAGCGGCCTACGTGCTCCGCACAGTCTCCGATTACCCCTCCGGTCGATAGTGCGTCCGAGGACAAGGGGGCCGAGGAGCGTTGTCCGGCCGGGATAAAGCGGCGCCCGGTTTTCCCGTCCTACTGTCCCGGCATGCAGCTGGCGAAGGTGCTGGGCCAGGTGGTCTCCACCGTCAAGGAGCCGGGACTCGCCCGGTTCACACTGCTGCTCGTCCAGGACGCGGGAGGAGCTGATCCGGAGCAGACCCGGGGCGCGGCCTACGTGGCGGTCGACCTGGTGGGCGCCGGCATCGGCGAGATCGTGCTGATCGCGACCGGCAGCGCGGCCCGCGTCGCCGCCGGAGCCGACGCCCCGACCGACCGGGCCGTCGTCGGCATCGTCGACACGGTGACCCGGTCGGGCCGGACCACCTACCGCAAGGACTGAACCGTACGAGTCTCCAGGAGGAAGACATGGCTGCACCGACCGGCACCCCTGGCGCGCCCGCTGTCCGCGGCGCGCTGGGCCTGATCGAGACCAAGGGCCTGGTCGGTGCGATCGAGGCCGCCGACGCGATGGTCAAGGCGGCGAACGTCCAAATCGTCGGTCACCGCGAGATCGGCGGTGGCCTGGTCACCGTGATGGTCCGGGGTGACGTCGGCGCGGTGAAGGCCGCGACGGACGCCGGCGCGGTCGCCGCCGGGAAGGCCGGCGAGGTCGTCTCCGTGCACGTCATCCCGCGGCCGCACGACGAGACCGAGGGCATCCTCGCGGTCCTGACCCGCCCGAAGAGCTGACGTGCAGGCGGCACTCGACGCCGACCTGGCCGGCCTCGCCCAGGTGCGGGCCAAGGCCCGGGCCGCCCGCCGGGCGTTCGCCGCCCTCGAAGGCGCCGACCAGGAGACCCTCGACCGGTTCGTCCGGGCGATGGCGTTGGCCGGCACCAAGGCGGCCGAGGAACTGGCCCGCCTGGCCGTCGACGAGACCGGCTACGGCGTCTACGAGCACAAGGTCTACAAGAACCGCTACAACACCGGCTTCGTCGCGAAGTGGATGCTCGAACGGCGAGCGGTCGGCGTCCTCTGGGTCGACGACGACGCCCGGGTGACCGCCGTGGGCTCACCGATGGGGGTCATCGCGGGCATCATCCCGGTCACCAACCCGACGTCGACGGCGCTGTTCAAGAGCCTCGCGGCGGTGAAGTCCGGTAACGCGATCGTGCACGCGCCCCACCCGCGGGCCGCCCGCTGCACGCTGCGGGCCGTCGAGGTGATGGCCGAGGCCGCGGTCGCGGCCGGCGCGCCGGAGGGACTGATCTCCTGCCTGGAGGAGCCGACCCTGCCGCTCACCCAGGAGCTGATGCGCCGCGAGGAGATCGCGCTCGTACTGGCGACCGGCGGGCCCGGGATGGTCCGCGCGGCCTACTCCAGCGGGAAGCCGACGATCGCGGTCGGCGCGGGCAACGTGCCGGCCTACGTCGGGGCCAGCGTGGCCGATCCGGGTGAGGCCGCGGAGATGATCCTCACCTCGAAGTCCTTCGACAACGGCACGGCCTGCGTTGCCGAGCAGTCGGTGGTGGTCCACGACCGGGCCGCACCGGCGTTCCTGGCCGAGTTCGGCGCCCGGGGCGCGTTCTGGATGGACGCCGGGCAGCAGGCGGCGCTGGCCGCGGTGATCTTCGACGAGCGCGGCGGGCTACGGCCGGGCTCGGTCGGGCAGGGCGCGGCGCGGCTCGCGGAGCTCGCCGGGTTCGCGGTGCCGCCGGCCACCCGGGTACTGGCGTGCGAGCTCGACCAGGTCGGCGTGCGGACGCCGCTCTCCCGGGAGATTCTCGGTCCGGTGCTCTCGGTCTACCGGGCACCCGACGCCGCGGCGGGCCTCCGCCGTTGCCGGGAGATCCTCGCGCTGGACGGCGAGGGCCACACGGTGGCGGTGCACGCGTCCGACCCGGAGGAGATCGCGCCGTTCGGCACGCTGCCGGCCGGACGGATCGTCATCAACACCCCGGCGCTGTTCGGGGGGATGGGCTACTCCACGGACGTCGACCCGTCCTTCCAGCTGGGGACCGGCACCTGGAGCGGCTCGATCTGCTCCGACAACGTCACCCCGCTGCACCTGATCAACATCAAGCGGATCGCGCACGAGGTTCGTCCCTGGCGGACCGTCTACGACCCGGTGGAGCTGTAGATGGCGGTGGTGGAGGTGGATCCGCGGGAGTTTCTCGACGCGGCGGCGCTGGTCGCGGACGGTGCACGGCCGGCCGAAGTGACGCTCCCGCTACGGGTCGGCGTCGACCTGGGCACGGCCAGTTGCGTGCTGGTGGTGCTGGACGCCATCGACCGGCCGGTGCTCGTGGACAGCGCGGCCTCCGGGGCGCTCCGCGACGGCGTCGTGGTCGATTTCGCCCGGGCCACGGCCACGGTGCGGCGGCTGCGGGAGTCCGCGCAGGAGACCCTGGGCGTCGTGCTGCCGGCCGCGGCGACGGCCTATCCGCCGTGCATTCCGGTGCGGGACGCGCGGGCCTGCGTCTACGTCTGCGAGTCGGCCGGCTTCGCGGACGTCGTCCTGGTGGACGAGGTCAGCGCCGCCCAGCGGACGCTCGACGTGCGCGACGGGGTCGTGGTGGACGTCGGTGGCGGGTCGACCGGGGTCGGCGTCTTCCGCGGCGGCGAACTGGTGGCGCTCGACGACCGGCCCGGCGGGGGACACCATCTGGACCTCGTGCTGGCGGGCGCGCTGGGCATCCCGCTGGAGGAGGCCGAGCCGTACAAGCGCGCGCACCCCCGGGAGTCGTACCCGGTGCTCGTGCCCGGTCTGCAACGGATCGCGGAGAACGTCCGTGCGCTGACCGTGGGCCACGAGGACCTGCCGCTGCACCTGGCCGGCGGCGCGTTGATGATCCCCGGCGCGGAGAACGTGCTGGCCTCTTATCTGGAGCGAACCGTGGTGAGCTATCCGCACGCGCTGCTGATCACGCCCCTCGGAATCGCGAGGTCGGCGGCATGAGCGGGCCGACGCTGCGCACCTACGCGTTCATCGACCGGATGCAGCCGCAGTGCGCGGCGCACATCGCCGCGACCAGCCCGGGCGACGTGCCGCTGGCCGGCATGGCCGAGCTGTACATCGAGATGGCGCCCGGGAACGAGGTGTTCCGGGCCGCCGACATCGCGCTCAAGGCGGCCGGGGTACGCCCGGCGCTGCAGATCATCGAGCGGGAGTTCGGGCTCCTGGAGATCCATTCCGAGCAGCAGGCCGAGGTGCTCGCCTCCGGGCAGGCGGTGCTCGACACGCTGGGTCTCACCGAGAGCGACCGGATCAAGCCGGTGATCGCGTCGACGCAGTTCATCACGAACGTCCACCCGTACCAGGCCCAGCTGCTGAACAAGTGGCGGAAGGGCTCGATGCTGCTGCCCGGGCAGAGCCTGTTCGTGCTGGAGGTCGCGCCGGCCGCGTACGTGTCGATCGCCGCGAACGAGGCCGAGAAAGCGGCGTCGATCACGGTGATCGAGCTGCGCGCGGTGGGGCGGTTCGGGCGGATGTTCCTCTCCGGTACCGAGAGCGAGGTGCAGACGGCCCGCGATGCCGCGGTGGCTGCGCTGGAGGGTCTGAGCGGGAGGGAGGACCGGCGATGACGGTCTGGGGCGCCGGGGCGGTCGAAGCGCTGGGTGCCGGGGGCACGCTGCGGGTCGCCCCCGGCGACGTGGTGACGCCGCTCGCGAGGGAGCGAGCCCGCGAACTCGACGTGGTGATCGAGCCCGGGACGCCTGCGGCGGGCGGGACGCCTGCGGCGGGCGGGGCGCCTGCGGCGAGGGCCGCGGCTGGGTCCGGAAAGGCCGCGTCCGCGCCCGTGCAGCCTCGGCCGCCGTCGGGGGCGCTGTTCCGCCGTGGCGCCCCGCTGCCGCCGGGGACCGGGCCCGGCGGCAGCGGGGCGGGGAGGGTCGTCATCGTCGGGGCCGGCAACGTCGGGATGATCGCGGCGCTCCGGCTCGCCGACGCCGACCTCTTCGACGAGATCGTGCTGGTCGACATCGACGAGGGCCGCGCGGCCGGCGTCGCGCTCGACCTCTCCCACACCGCCCCGCTCAGCGGCTTCGCGACCCGGATACGCGGCGTCGGAACCGTCGAGGCGGCCGGACGCGCCGACTACGTGGTGATCACCGCAGGCAAACCCCGCACCCCGGGCATGAGCCGATCCGACCTGATCGGCACCAACGCCGCAATCGTCGGCGACGTGGCCGCCCGGGTCGCCGCCACGTCCCCCCAGGCCGTGATCGTCGTGGTCACCAACCCGCTCGACGAGATGACCCAGCATGCCTGGACCAGCTCGGGCTTCCCGGCCGAGCGCGTCGTCGGCATGGCCGGCGTCCTCGACACCGCGCGCTTCCAGGCGCTCTCCGCCCTCGCCACCGGCGGCCGCGCCGACCGGATCGAGGCCTGGGCCCTGGGCAGCCACGGCGACGAGATGGTCGTCCCGCTCTCCCGCGCCAGGCTCGACGGCCGCCCGCTGGCCGAAGCGGTCGGCGCGACCGCGCTCGACGCGGTGGTCGGCCGGGCCCGCGGCTCCGGCGCGGAAGTCGTCGGTTTGCTCCGTTCGGGCAGCGCGTTCCTGGCGCCGGGCCTGTCGGCGGCCCGGATGGTGCTCGCGATGGCCCGCGACACCGGCGAGGTACTCCCGGCCGCGGTCCTCGCCGACGGCACGTACGGCATCCGCGACGTCTACGTCGGCCTTCCCGCCCGGTTCGGCCGCGGTGGCGTCCGGGCCATCGTCGAACTCGATCTGCGTCCGGAGGAATTGACCGCGTTGCGCAGCGCGGCGGAGCGGATCCGGGAGCGGCTGGGTTCGCTGGCCGGGGTGTCCTGACCATGCGGGCGGTGCGGTTCGCCGGCGACGGCGCGGTCCGGGTCGGACCGGTGGCCGAACCGGTGCTGAAGGACCCGGCGGACGCGATCGTGCGGGTACGGAGGGCCGCGATCTGTGGCACCGACCTGCACACGGTCGCGCACGGGACGAGCCTGGGGCTGGGTGCCGTGCTGGGCCACGAGTTCGCCGGGGAGATCACCGCGCTCGGCCCGGCCGTCGCCGGTCATCGGATCGGCGACCTGGTCGTCGGCGGCGACTTCACGGCCTGCGGCACGTGCTGGTGGTGCCGTCGCGGCGATCACTGGGAGTGCGGGCAGCGCCGGTTCTTCGGTACCGGCGGCGCTTTCGGGCCACCGCTGGACGGCGCCCAGGCCGAACTCGTCCGGGTGCCGTTCGCCGACACGGTTCTCCGGGCGATCCCGGACGGCGTGAGCCTGGACGCGGCGGTGTTCCTCGGCGACACGCTGGCCACCGGATACGCCGCCGTGCAGCGGGGCGGGCTGGTCCCCGGCGACTGCGTGGCCGTGCTCGGTGGCGGTCCGGTCGGCCAGTTGACGAGCCTGGTGGCCCAGGCCTGCGGCGCGGCGTCGGTCGTGCTGGCCGAACCGATCGCCGGACGCCGCGACCTGGCCGTCCGCGAAGGAGCGCTGGCCGTTGCCCCGGAGAACGCTCGCGAGCTGATCGACCGGCTCACCGAGGGCCGCGGCGCCGACGTCGTGATCGACGCGATCGGCGGCCCGGCCGGGCTCGACCTGGCCCTCGCCACGGTCCGTCGGCGCGGCACGGTCGTCTCCGTCGGCGTGCACACCGGCCCGGCCTGGCCGATGCCGGTCGCCGACGCGTTCGCGGGTGAGCTGACGTTGCGTTTCGTGATCGGCGACTTCCTGCGCGACGCCGACCCGATCTGCGCGCTCGTACGCTCGGGCGCCGTCGACCCGACCGTGGTCGCCTCCGAGACCGTGCCGCTGGACGCCGCATCCGAGGCATACCGCCGGATGGGGGAGCGCCGTACGCTCAAAACGCTGATCGCGTTGTAGCTGCTCGGGGGCGTCGATGACACTGGACGAGTTACGCGAGGTCGAGGCCCCGCCCGGTAGACGGCTGACCGCACTGCTCGGGACCCTGCCCACCGACGTCGAGGCCGCCGCCGAGGATCTCGCCGCGGTCGCCGGCGAGCTGGTCGGCGCGCCGGTCACGGTGGGCTCACCGGCCGACGCTGAGCCGGGAGGGTCGATCACCGCGGGTGCCGTCCGGCTGCGCTGGGAGACCACCACCCAGCCCCCGGCCGCGGTCGTGCCGCTGCTGCGGCAGGGCTGCGTCTGGCTCTCGCTGCTGCGGCGGGAGCGGGCCGCGTGCGCGCAGGCCGATTCGGCCGCCGTGGAAGCCGAGGCGATCCGGGACGTGTCCCGCCAGCTGTTGTCCGTACGGGACCTGGACCACCTGCTGCGTTCGATCGCGGAGCGGGTCCTGCTCCTGCTCGAATCAGACATCTGCGGCGTGATGCTGCGCGAGGGCGACGTCGTCCGGATGCGGGCCTGCGTCGGTAACCGGGCCGCCGACACCGCCCGCCTGCGGATGCACCGCGGGCAGGGCGTCGCGGGTCTGGTCTTCCTCACCGGCGAACCGGCGCGGGTCGACTCCTACCTCGAGGACGAGACCATCAGCCAGGATTTCGTCGCGCTGGCCGAGAAGGAGGAGACCCGCTCGGCCCTGGCCGTTCCGCTGCGCCTGCAGGGTGAGTTCATCGGCGTCCTCGAGGTCTGGCGTCGACGGCACTCCACGTTCACCGACCGCGACCTGCGCCGCATGGTCACGCTCGCCGACTTCGCCACGATCGCGATCGACAACGCCCGGCTCCACGACGAGCAGGCGGAGGCCGCGGTCCAGACCGAGACCGCCCGGGACGCGCTGCAACGCCAGGTCGCCGTGCTGGACCGCGCCTCCCGGCTGCAGCAGAACCTGCTCAACACCGTGGTCCAGGGCGGTGGGCTGCCCGCGATCACCCGGGCCGTCGCGACCGAGCTCGACTGCGAGGTCGGCGTCTACGGACCCGACGGCACGCGGCTGGCCGCGCACAGCGGAAACCAGCTGGTCGCCTCCTTGCCCGGCAGCATGCCGGTCGGCCGGCGGTCCACGGCCGACGCGCCCGACCGCGGGGTCTGGGCCCGGCCCGTCTCGTCCGACGGTGACCAGATCGGCCTGGTGCTGCTCGCTCAGGGCGGGCAGTCGGCCGACATCATGGACGCGGTCGCCGGGCAGGTCGCGATGGCCTGCTCGCTCGCGCTGCTCCGCGAACGGGCGGCCAGCCGGGCCAGGGCCGAGACCATCGAGCAGGTGCTGTGGGACCTCGTCCAGGGGCCGGTCGAGCACCGCCTGGCGGCGCGCACCCGCGCCCAGCAGCTGAACCTGTCGCTCACCGGCTCCCTCCGGGTGCTGCACGGGCGGATCGAGAACCTGGAGAGCCTGGCGACCGAGCAGGGCTGGGACACGTCCCGTACCGACCGGGTCCGCCGGCAGGTGCTGCGTACGGTCCGGACCCTGGACGGTCGCGGGCTGGCCCTGGCCAGCCTGCGCGGCGACCTCATCGTCGCGATCGCGGTGGACCTCGACCGGGCGGCGTCCCGCGACCGGGTCGACGCCTACACCGCCGCCGTCCACCAGGAATGGCCTCAGCTCCAGCTGACCTGGGGTGTCAGCCGCGAGCACGACGACGTGCTCAACCTGCCGAGCGCGCTGAACGAGGCGCGCACCGCGCTCGCGGCGGCCAAGCGGCTCGGCGGAGAGCACGTCTTCCTCTACGAGGAACTCGGCATCGTGCGGCTGCTGCTGGGCTCCGGCGACGATCCCGACCTGCAGACGTTCATCGACGACGTCACCGGCCCGCTGCTGGCCTACGACCGGGACAACGACGGGTCGCTGATCCGCACGCTCCGGGCGTTCTTCGACGCGGATTGTTCCCAGCGCCTGGCCGCCGAGCGGCTGTTCGTGCACCACAAGACGCTGCGCTACCGGCTGGAGCGGATCCGGCAGCTGACCGGGCTCGATCTCAGCCGTCACGAGGACCGCATGCGCGCGGACTTCGCGCTGCGTCTGCTGCAGGTCAACCAGGCGGCGGTGGAGGAGAACTAGCTCGGAACTAGCTCTCGGTCAGGTGGGTGACGACCTGGTCGACGACGCCCTCGGTCTCACCGTGCGGGCGCGGGATGACGTGGCTGCTGTAGAGCTCGCCGACCCGCGCGGCCGCCGCCTTCCCGGCGTCCACGGCCGCCTTCACGGCGCCGACGTCGCCGCGGACCAGCACCGACACCTGCCCGTTGCGGAGCGTCCGGTATCCCTCGATCTCGACGTTGGCGGCTTTCACCATCGCGTCCGCGGCCTCGATCGCGCCGACCAGGCCCTTGGTCTCGATCATTCCGAGCGCACCACGCGTGACCGCCACGGCCGCCTCCTGTTCGCCGGATTTCCCCGAACGGTAGGCGTGGCCGCGGCCCGGGGCGTTGTCTCGTCCGGACAACGTCCCCGGGCCGGCTTATCCGTCAGAGCGTCAGGGCGCCGGTCATGATCGCCACGGCCTCGGGCATGGTGTGCGACGCCGGGGTGACCACGCCCGCGCAGCGGCCCAGCCGCTGGATGTGGATGCGATCGGCGACCTCGAACACGTGCGGCATGTTGTGGCTGATCAGGATCGTCGGCAATCCGCGCGAGCGCACCTCCCGGATCATCCGCAGCACCTGGTTGGACTCCTTGACCCCGAGGGCGGCGGTCGGCTCGTCCAGCACGATGACCTTGCTGCCGAACGCGGCGGCGCGGGCCACCGAGACGGCCTGACGCTGGCCGCCGGACAACGTCTCGACGGTCTGCGACATGTTCTGGAGCGTGCCGATGCCGAGGTCGGTGAGCGCCTTGGCGGCATCGTCGCGCATGCCGCTCTGGTCGAGCATCCGCAGCACGTTCCCGAGGAAACCGGGCCGGCGGCGCTCCCGGCCCAGGTAGAGGTTGCTGGCGATGTCGAGGGCGGGGGCGACCGCGAGCGTCTGGTACACGGTCTCGATCCCGGCCGCGCGGGCGTCTTGCGGGCGGCGGAACTGCACCACCTGCCCGTCGACGCGGATCTCGCCCGCGTCCGGGACGAGAGCTCCGGTCAGGCACTTGATCAGCGTCGACTTGCCGGCACCGTTGTCGCCGATGATCGCCAGCACTTCACCGGGGTACAGATCGAGATCGACGCCGTCGAGGCCGACGACGCGCCCGAACGTCTTCACCAGCCCCCGGGCGGAGAGCACCGGATCGGTCATGCCCGCACCCTCCTGATCCACTGGTCCACCCCGACGGCCGTGATCACCAGCAGGCCGACGGCGAGCACCCGGTACTGGTCGTCCACCCCGGCCAGGGAGAGACCACTGCGGAAGGCGCCGACGATGAGCGCGCCGAGCAGCGTGCCCAGCAGCGCGCCCCGGCCACCGAAGAGGCTGGTGCCGCCGATGACCACCGCGGTGATGCTCTCCAGGTTGGCGTCGGTGATGGCATTCGGGCTGGCCGCGCCGGCCCGGCCGATCAGGATCCAGGCCGTCAGCCCGTAGATCGCTCCGGCGACGACGTAGACGCTGAGCAGCACCCGGTCGACGCGGATGCCGGCCAGGCGGGCGGCCTCTTTGTCGTCGCCGACCGCGTAGACGTGCCGCCCCCAGGCGGTGTTCGCCAGCGCGAAGCCGACCCCGAGGTAGAGCAGCACGACGAGGATCACGCCCCAGGTGATCCGCCACCGGCCGGCGCCGAACGACTCACCGGTCCAGTTCAGCAGCGCGGGGAGTTCGTCGGCCTGGACGCTCTGCCCGCTGGTGTAGAGCAGGCCGATCGCCGTGAACACGCTCAGCGTCCCCAGCGTGACGATGAACGGGGGGAGCGCGATCCGGGTCACCAGCGCACCGTTGACCAGCCCGGCGAGGACGCCGAGAGCAACCGCGACCAGCACCGCCAGCGCACCGGGGATGCCGCTGCCTTCGGCGAGCTTGGCCGCGACCATCATGGCCAGGATCGTGACCGCACCGACCGACAGGTCGATGCCCGCGGTGAGGATGATCAGCGTCTGGCCGACCGCCAGCGCTCCGATCACCGCCACCTGCTGCAGCAGCAGCGAGAGCGACGCCGGTTGGGCGAAGCGGGGGTTGAGCGCCGAGAACACGGCGAACGCGATGAACAGGACGATCAGCGGGCTGATCGCGGGATGGGCGTGCAGGAGGTGCTGGACGCGCTGGAGCGGGGACTGCCGGCGTCGCGCGAACTCCTCCGCGGCGGTGGTGGTCATTTGCCCCAGCACAGTTCCGCGCCCTTGGTGGTGTCGATGCTCTCGACGCCGGTGGCCGCCTTGTCGGTGACGAGCGCGACGCCGGTGTCGAAGAAGTCCTTGCCGCCGGTGACCTCCGGCTTCTTACCGCCGGTCGCGATGTCCTTGATCGCCTTCACCCCGAGCTCGGCCATCTTGATCGGGTACTGCTGGGAGGTCGCGTTGATGATGCCGTCCTTGACCTGCTGTACGCCGGCGCAGCCGCCGTCGATCGAGACGACCAGGACGTTCTTCAGGCCCGCGGCCTGCAGGGCCTTGTGCGCGCCGACGGCGGCCGGCTCGTTGATCGTGTAGACGACGTTGATGCCCGAGTTCTTGGCCAGGCACCGCTCCATCGCGGTGCGGCCGCCGTCCTCGGCGCCTTGCGTCGGCTCGTTGCAGGCGATCTGGTACGTGCCGCCGGAGTACTTGCCGGACTTCGCCTCGTCGCCGTTCTTCTTGTCGTCGCCGGTGGGGATGCCCATGCCGGTCAGGAAGCCCTGGTCGCGGTTGTAGTCGACCGAGACGATCTTGTCGTTGAACAGGTCGAGCATCGCGATCGTGGCCGGCTTGCCGCCGAGCTGGACACCGGTCCATTTGCCGATCAGTTCGCCGGCGCGGAAGTTGTCGGTGGCGAACGTGATGTCGACGGTGTCGGCGGGATCCGGCGGGGTGTCGAGCGCGATGACGTAGAGCCCGGCGTCCCGCGCCTTCTTGATCGCGGAGTTGACGCCGGGGCCGTTCGGCGTGATCAGGATGCCCTTGTCTCCCCGGGCGATCGCGTCCTCGATCGCCTGCACCTGGGTCTGCTCGTCGCCGTCCTCTTTTCCGGCGGCGATCGTGAGTTTGACCCCGTCGGCCTTGGCGGCCTTCTTCGCGCCGTCCTGCATCGTCACGAAGAACGGGTTGGTCGAGTTCTTCGTGATCAGCGAGACCGAGACGGAATCGCCGTCGCTGCCGCTGTCACCGCCACAACCGGCGGCGGCCAATGTCAGGACGATCGCGGTGACAATGCCTGAAACCCGCTTGTTCATCGTCTGCTCCTTCGCGCACGACGGCGGCTGACAACGATGTCGGGGAGTGTCGACCCTCTGAATCGTGGGAGTCAATAGTGGACGCTCATCGAGTCGCGAAAGGATGCTGCTTGACATCGATGTCGATTCTGGACACGCTCCGGAGATGGGCCGGGCGACGCTGCGGGACGTGGCGCGGTTGGCTGCCGTCAGCCCGAAGACCGTCTCCCGGGTGGTGAACCGCGAGCCCGGCGTGACCGACGCGAAGGTCGCCGCGGTGACCGCCGCGATCGAGAAACTGGGCTACCGGCCGAACCTCACCGCGAGCAGCCTGCGGCGGGCGCGCGGCCGCACGGCGACGATCGGGGTGGTGCTCGAGAACGTCGCCAACCCGTTCTCCTCGGTGCTGCACCGGGCCATGGAGGACGTCGCCCGCGACCACGGCGTCTCGATCCTGGCCGGCAGCGTCGACGAGGACCCGGCCCGCGAGCGCGCGCTCGTCGGCATCTTCGCCGGACGCCAGGTGGACGGGCTGATCGTCGCGCCGGCGAGCAGCAACCAGGGCTACCTGACGGCGGAGATCCTGGCCGGAACGCCGGTGGTGTTCGTCGACCGGCCACCGGCCGGCGTCCAGGTCGACACGGTGCTGATCGACAACCGGGCCGGAGCCCGGGAGGCCGTGGGTCAGGTGGTCGCGCACGGCCATCGCGCGATCGGTTACCTCGGTGATCTGCGCTCGGTCGTCACCGCCCGCGACCGTCTGCAGGGATACCGGGACGCGCTCGCCGACGAAGGCATCCGTCCCGACCCGGCGCACGTCGTGGAGGACCTCCACACCGAGGAGGCCGCCGAGCGGGCCGTCCACCGGCTGTTCGCACTGGACGCCCCACCGACCGCGCTGTTCACGGCCCAGAACCTGGTGACGATCGGTGCGATCCGCGCGCTGCGGACGCTGGGACGCCAGCACTCCGTCGCGCTGGTCGGTTTCGACGACTTCCCGCTGGCCGATCTCCTGGAGCCCGGGGTCACGGTCGTGGCCCAGGATCCGTGGGCGATGGGACGCCTCGCGGCGTCGCTGATCTTCCGCCGCCTCGCGGGGGAGTACTGGGAGCCTGCGATCCACGAGATCCCGACCCGGTTGATCGCCCGCGGCTCGGGCGAAATCCGCCCGGCGAACTAGTACGGCAACGGCGTGTACGCGGTAGAGCGGCACCCGGCGCCTGCACCGCCGCTACCGGTGACTATCCCGGGACGGGTTCGAGTCGGTCTGCGCAGACGATGGGGAGTCGCCGAGGTAGGTCTCCATGGCGGTGCGCAGCGTGTCGGCAGCGCGGGTGATGGTGTCCAGTTGCGCTGTCGTGAACTCCCCGAGCACGCGGCCGAGCTGCTGCTGCAGAGGTTCGAAGAACGCGTCGGCGGCGGCGTTGATCGCAGCGGTCGAGCGCAGGGTCACGATGCGACGGTCGGTACCTTCCCTGGTGCGCTCGACGTGCCCGGCTACCTCCAGACGTCCGAGCAGGATCGAAGTGGCCCCGGGAGAGAGGCCCACGCGTTCGGCGAGGCGTGCGGGTGTCAGCGGCCGGCCAAGATCCTCCGCTTCGATGATCAGCACGATCGCGGCGGCGTCGGTCGTGTGCATGCCCATGCTCCGGGCGAAGCACCGCGACAGTTCGTTCTGCGCTGCGCTGAACGCGGTGAAACTCTGCACCACGCGCTCACGCGCGTCGCTTGCCCCGGCCGGCATGTCGTCGCTCATCTCCCGTTCCTTCGTTCGATCCCCATACTACCTCTTGCCGCCGAATAGTTTTGCTGCATAATAGTTTTACCGCAGCACATTCCTGCGGTGCCGACGGCGTTCGCCGCTGGGTTCACGACGAGGTTCGGAGCACCACATGAACCGCTCGATGACGATCATCGGGGCCGGGCTGGCCGGGTTGACGCTCGCCCGCGTCCTGCACGTCCACGGCATCCCCTCGACCATCTACGAGGCCGAAGCCTCTCCGATGGCCCGTACGCAGGGAGGCCAGCTCGACATCCACGACTTCAACGGCCAGGTCGCCCTCGAAGACTGCCGGCTCGTCGACGAGTTCCGCTCGATCATCAACATGGGCGCGGAAGCCATGAGGTTCCTGAGCCCGGACGGAGAAGTGGTGGGCGAGCTCCCCGACGACGGGGAGCTGAGCAACCCTGAAGTCCTGCGCGGGGAACTCCGACGCATCCTCATCGATTCGCTGCCGGACGGCACGATCCACTGGGGCCGCAAGGTCGACTCGATCGACGCCACCGGCGGCGGGGCGTACCGGATCGCGTTCACCGACGGTTCGACGGTCGAGACCGACGTGCTGGTCGGCGCGGACGGCGCCTGGTCGCGCGTACGGACGTTCCTCTCCGGGGCCACGCCGGAGTACCTGGGCACGGTCTGGGTGGAGACCTTCCTCCACGACGTCGACAAGCGCCACCGGCGAAGCGCCGAGTTGGTCGGCCGAGGCGCGATGCTGGCGATGGAACCCGGACGAGGGATCTTCGGGCATCGTGAGGCCAACGATGTGATTCACACGTACGTCGTCTTGAAGAAGCCCCTCGACTGGGTGCACTCGACCGACTTCTCGAACCGCGAGCAGGCACTGACCGGCATCGCTACCGAACTGGGTGATGGATGGGCGCCCGAACTCCTGGAGCTGGTCACGAGCGGCGAGACCACGCCGGTCGCCCGGCCGATCTGGGGACTGCCGCTCGGGCACACGTGGGACCGGGCGCCGGGAGTCATGCTCATCGGGGACGCCGCACACTTGACGCCCCCGGACGGAGACGGAGCGAACTGGGCACTCTACGACGGCGCCCAACTCGGCAAGGCAGTTGCCGCGTCGCCCGACGACATCGAGTCGGCGTTCTCGGACTTCGCTGCCGAGATGCTGCCGCGCAGCGCGGCGTCCACACAGGAGGGATACCAGTCGTTCGAGCAGACGTTCGGGTACAACGCGCCCGAGAACCTGCGGAACATGATGGACCGCGTGACGACCGACGGCCATCGACGCCGATGACACACCGCCCGGGTGCGAGCCACCGCGAGTTCGAAGCGGCGGGCCGCGTCCGCCGCGGTCCGGCTCACTCCGGCAGACGCGTGGGCACGACGACGGACGTGAACGTGCATTCCCGGCGAGGGTCGGGTAAGTCTTGAGCAGTGCGCCGGCCAGAGGTAGTGATCTTCGACTGCGACGGGGTCCTCGTGGACAGCGAACGCCTCATCCAGGAGGTCGACCTGGAGCTGATCCGGGGCCTGGGCTGGCCCATCACCCGGGCGGAGATCTTCGCCGAACACCTCGGACGCAGCGAGGACGCGGTCGTCGCCAACATCGAACGGCGGCTGGGACACCCGGTGCCGGACACGTTCCTCCGGGAGAAGGCGGCGGCCTACGAGGCGGTGCTGCGCGAGCGGTTGGTCGCCGTGCCGGGCGTGGCGGAAGCGATCGTCCTCTTGCGCGAGGGCGGGATGGGTCTGTGCGTGGCGTCTTCGGCCGGGCACGCCAGGATCCGGCTGAGCCTGCGCTTGACCGGCCTGCAGACCCTGTTCGCCGAGGAGCACCTGTTCAGCGCCGAGGACGTGGTCCGGGGCAAACCCGCTCCGGACCTGTTCCTGTACGCCGCCGCGTGCCTGGCCGCGACACCGCAGGCGTGCGTCGTCGTCGAAGACAGCCCGGCCGGCGTCGAGGCGGCCCGAGCTGCGGGCATGCGCGTCATCGGATACTGCGCTCTCACCCCGGCCGAGCTGCTGCACGAGGCCGACGCGCTCGTCACCCGCATGACCGACCTCCCCGCGGTGATCGCCGCCCTCTGACGGCCCCCGCACCGAGCACTCCGCCCCCGGCCCGGGCCCTGGCGGCTCAGCCCCGCGGGCCCCTGGCGGCTCAGCCCTGCGGGCCGTACGTCCGGAAGATCGGCTCGGCGATGCAGACCGGCTTGGCGACGCCCTCGGCCTCGATCACGGCGCCTACCGTGAGCTGGTACCCGCCCGGCACCTCGTCGACGCTCTTCAGCGTCGCGGTGAGCCGGATCTTCGACCCCACCGGCACCGGCGCCGGGAACCGCACCTTGTTCAGGCCGTAGTTGACGCCCATCGTCGCGTCGGTGACGTTCAGGACCTGCGCCCACATCGGGATCAGGAGCGAGAGCGTCAGGTAGCCGTGGGCGATCGGGCCACCGAACGGGCTCTGCGCCTTCGCCCGCTCCGGGTCGACGTGGATCCACTGGTGGTCGTCGGTGGCGTCGGCGAACAGGTTCACCCGCTCCTGGGAGACCTCGAACCAGTCGCTGACCCCCAGCTCGGTGCCGGCGAGCTTCGGCAGTTCGGCGGCCGTCGTCGTGGTGCTCATGCGGTGACATCCTTCCGGAGATCGGGCTTGCGGATCTTGCCCGTGGCGGTCTTGGGAAGCTCGTCGACGAAACGGAACCGCCGCGGAATCTTGAACCCGGCCAGCCGGGTGCGCAGCGCTGCGCGCAGCGCGTCCGGATCGGGAGGAACGGAAACCACGACGAACGCGAGCCCGACCTCGCCCCACTTCTCGTCGGGCACTCCGATCACGGCGGCCTCGAGCACGCCGGGCACCTCCAGCAACGCGGACTCGACCTCGGCCGGGTACACGTTCTCGCCGCCGGAGATGATCATGTCCTTGTAGCGGTCGCGGATGTAGAGGAAGCCCTCGTCGTCCAGTGAGCCGGCGTCGCCGGTGTGGTACCAGCCGTCCACCAGCACCTCCGCGGTCCGCGAAGGGTCCTCCCAGTAGCCGGCCATGATGTTCGGGCCCCGCACGATCACCTCGCCGACCTCGTCGGCGCCGACGTCGGAGCCGTCCTCTCCGACCACCCGGAGGTCGGTGAAGAACACCGGTTTCCCGGCCGAGCCGACCTTGCGCTCGGCGTCGGCGACGTCGAGGACCGTGCAGCCGGGCGCGGCCTCGGTCATGCCGTAGCACTGCTGCATGGTGACGCCCCGCTCGAGCCAGGTGCGCAGCGTCGGCAGCGGGAGCGGGGCACCGGCGGCGCCGATCGTGCGCAGCGCGGAGAGGTCCCGCGTCCCGAAGTCGGGCTGCCTGGCCATCGCGTCGAGCATCGTCGGCACCGCGAAGAACGAGTTCACCCGCTGCTCCTCGATCACCGCGAGCGTCTGCGCGGGGTCGAACCCGCGGACGATCACCGCGCAGCCGCCGCGGAGCAGCGTCGGGTTGACGGTGCCGTTGAGGCCGCCGATGTGGAACAGCGGCGCCAGCGCCAGCGTGCGCTCGTCCTGTGCGAAGTCCATCCCCAGGAACTGGTTGACCGCGTTCCAGGTCATGTTCCCGTGGGTGAGGACCGCGCCCTTCGGCTTCCCGGTCGTGCCGGAGGTGTACATGATCAGGCAGGGATCGTCGAGCGATACGTCCACGTCCCGGGGCGAAGGGTCGGCGAGGGCCGCCTCGTAGGACCCGTCGTCCACCGCCAGCCAGTGGCGCACCGACGTCTGCGCGGGCAATCCCTCCGGAAGATTCCCGTGGACGACGACCGACGCGCCGGAATGGTCGAGGACGTACGACGCCTCGGACGCCGTGAGCCGCGCGTTGACCGGCACCCAGATCGCACCGAGCTGCCCGCAGGCGAACAGCGTCTCCAGCGCGGCCGGGTGGTTGACGCCGAGCCACCCCACGCGGTCGCCGGGCCGCACACCGAGCCCGGCCAGCGCACCGGCCACCCGCCGCACGCGGTCGGAGAACTCCAGGTGGGAGGTGGTGACGCCCTCGAACCAGAGCGCGTCCCGGTCCGGCGAGATCTTCCGGCGCCGCTCGGGCCAGGAGCCCAGCCCGGCGTTACGCACGGCCCAGTCCCAGCGCCCGGATCGCGTTCTGCTTCATGATCAGCGGCCGGACGTCGTCTTTGATCTCGAGCTTCTCGAAGTCGTTCATCCAACGCTCCGGACGGATCAGCGGATAGTCCGAGCCGAACAGGACCTGGTGCTTGAGCTGGCGGTTCGCCGCGTGCACGAGCTGCGGCGGGAAGTACTTCGGCGACCAGCCCGACAGATCAATGTAGACGTTGGACTTGTGGGTCGCGACCGAGATCGCCGCATCCTGCCACGGCACCGACGGGTGGGCCATGATGATCGTCAGCCCGGGGAAGTCGGCGGCGACGTCGTCGAGCAGCATCGGGTCGGAGTAGCGCAGCTTGATCCCGCGGCCACCGGGGAGCCCGGCACCGATACCGGTCTGACCGGTGTGGAACAGCGCCGGGACGCCGAGCGCCTCGATTTCGGCGTACAGCGGATACACCCGCCGGTCGTTCGGCTCGAACCCCTGGAAGCTGGGGTGGAACTTGAACCCGCGGACGCCCCGCTCTTCGACCAGCCGGCGGGCGGCCCGCACCCCCGCGACCCCGCGCGCCGGGTCGATCGACCCGAACGGAATGAGGACGTCGGAGTGCTGGGCGGCGAGGTCGGCGATCTCCTCGTTCGACAGCGCGGGCTGGCCGGTGGCGGCCTCGGCGTCGACGGTGAAGATCACCGCGGCCATCGCGAGCCGCCGGTAGTCGTCGGCGATCTCGGGGACCGTCGGGTCGTACGGGTCGCCCTTGAAGTACTTCGCGGCCGCGCCCGCCAGTTCGGGATCGATGGCCATGTGCCCGTGCTGGTCGGCGTGCACGTGCACGTGGACGTCGATCGCGGTCAGGGCGTCGAGGTTCATCGCGGGGCCTCCGGGAGCTGCTGGCCGACGGTCTGGGACGACGGGGCGAACCGGTCCGCCCAGACGTCCGCGATCGCGTCCGCCGACCACCCGGTTCCGTCGGCGAACTCCACCGCGACCTCCGCCGGATGGCTCCACAGCGCGAGCCGGTCACCACCGACGCCGATGGCCTGCCCGGTGATATCGGCAGCCGCGTCCGACGCCAGGAACGCGACCAGCCCGGCCGCGTCCTCCGGCGGGCCGAACCCGAGCTCCCGGCGGGCGAACGGCGGCAGCTCCTCGCCGTTGCGCAGTGCCTCGATGTACGGCTTGACGAACGGCAGCGTCTCGGTCATCGCGGTCGCCGCGACCGGCACGATCGCGTTCACGGTGATCCGCGCGCGGGCCAGTTCCATCGACCAGGTGCGCACCATGCCGACGATGCCGGCCTTGGCCGCGGCGTAGTTCGTCTGCCCGAAGTTGCCGACCTGCCCGGTGGGGGAGCCGACGCAGATGATCCGGCCCCCGTTGTCCGCGGCACGCATCTGGATCGCCGCGGCCCGCGTACACGTGAACGTGCCCCGGAGGTGCGTGGTGATCACCGCGTCGAACTGCTCGTCGGTCATTTTCCACAGCGTCGTGTCGCGCAGGATCCCGGCATTGTTGACGAGGACGTCGAGGCGTCCGAACTCGCCCACGGCCCGGTCGACCAGCGCCTGGGCCGCCTCGCCGGATCCGACCGCCGCCACCTCCGCGACCGCGGCGCCGCCGATCGATTTGACCGCGGCCTCGGCCGTCTCCGCGTCGGCGTCGTTGACGACGACCTTCGCGCCGGACGCCGCCAGCCGCTGAGCGTAGGCGAGACCCAGGCCCCGCCCGCTGCCGGTGACGATCGCAACCTTGCCGGACAGATCCATGTGGCGCCTCTTCGCGTCGCGGGGGAGATCTCCGTCGTTCCGAACGCTAGGGTCAACTATTGAGAGTGTCAATTGATGAGGAGCTCATCTAATGCCGTTCGTCGACGACATCGGGTTCCTCCTGTCCCGGGCCAGTGGCCAGCTGGTCCGGAGCGTGAACGCGGCGCTGGCCGAGGAAGGGCTGCGGGTGCGCCAGTACTCCGTGCTCTGCCTGTCGTGCGAGTCGGCCGAGGGGAGGTCGCAGCGCGATCTCGCCGAGGTGCTCGGCCTCGACCCGAGCCAGGTCGTCGCGTTCGTCGACGACCTGCACCGGGCCGGGCTGGTCGAGCGCCGCCCGTCGCCGGCCGATCGCCGGACGAAGCTCGTCGCGCCGACCGGGCCGGGCCGGGCCGTCGCGGAGCGCGCGACCGCCCGCGTGAACGCGCGGGTGGCCGAGCAACTCGGCGTGCTGACCGGCGGCGAACAGGACGTGCTGCGTGCGCTCCTCGCCCGGATCGTGTCGCTGCCGGTGGCCGCGAACTCCTGACCGGACGGCGACTTCGCTGTAGCCCAGGCGCGGCGTGTCGCTTTTTCTCGGGCCTTTCCCGCGGGCTGAGCGCGACGGCCGCCTCTCGCCCCGCGCGGACGTCGTCCCGGCCGCGAGTGGTCCAGACCCGCGTCGCCGAGGGAACAACACGCTGGTCAGGGGCTGTGGTGACCGCTCGGCCGCTCGCCAGGACGCCGGCGCCGCCGATTTGCGCCCTCCCTCGGGACCGCTGTCCGGGGTTTCCGGGCGACGCTCGAGGGGTGCCGAGTTCACGGTTTGAGGACCGAATCGGCGGGGCAAAGTTGGCAGGGCTTGTCAGGCCTGGAAAGCTATCGGTTGGTGGTCCGCAATGGGACCGCGTTTTCGGAGGAACAAAGTATGGCTACTGGCACCGTGAAGTGGTTCAACTCGGAGAAGGGGTTCGGGTTCATCGCGCCCGACGGGGGCGGCCCGGACGTTTTCGCCCACTACTCGGCGATCCAGACGCAGGGCTACAAGGAGCTCACCGACGGCCAGACCGTCGAGTTCGACGTGACCCAGGGTCAGAAGGGCCCGCAGGCGGCGAACATTCGTCCGCTCTGAACCAAGGGCTGATCACCAAGAGCCCGGAGCGCCTCGCGCGCTCCGGGCTTTTGCTTGCCCGCTCGCCCTCGGCCTTCGCCGCCCGGGTGGCCCACACTCCCGGCCCGACCTGCGGCGCCGCGTGACCGGAGCGCTGTCCGGCTCGCGCGAACCGGTATAGGCAGGGCTGATATTCGGTATCGCAGGTTCCGTCTTCCCGATGGCCGGGCTCGTCGCGGATAGTCGTGCGCACCGAGGCGTGACGCGCGCCACTCGGTTTCGTCGTTCACCGTCGAGGGGCGCCCTGATGCCGGAAGCTCTGTTGACCACGCCCACCGGGGCGCGGCGTCGCACGGCCGGGATGCCGCAGCTGATCCTGCTGCTCGCCGGTAGTTGCCTGTCGATCCTGGGTGCCGTGCTCATCGCGCCGGTGCTGCCGGCGATGACCGACCATTTCGAGGGCGTGTCCGGCGTCGACGTGCTCGTCCCGATCGTGCTGACGATCCCGGCGCTGCTGATCGGCGTCATGGCTCCGTTCGCGGGGCTGATCGCCGACGCGATCGATCGCAAGCGGGTGCTGATCGCCGCGATGATCGCGTACGCGATCGTCGGTACCGCTCCGCTGTACCTGAATTCGCTCGGGCTGATCATCGGCAGCCGCGCGCTGGTGGGCCTCTGCGAGGCCGCGATCATGACGTGCTGCACGACGCTGATCGCCGACTATTGGGACGGTCCGCAGCGCAGCCGGTATCTCGGCCTGCAGGTGCTGGTGGCGGCCGTGGCCGGAACCGTGTTCCTGGGTGTCGGCGGCGCGCTCGGAGGGGCCGGGTGGCGAGCGCCGTTCTGGCTGTATCTCGTCGCGCTGGTACTGGCGGTGCCGATGGCGCTGTTCATCTGGCAGCCGGCGCGGCCGGCGCTGTCGGCGCGGTCAGCCTCGTCGGTCCCGTCGGCGCTGTCGGCGCGGCGGGCGCGGCCGGACCCGTCGGCCTCGTCGGCCGGAGGCGGGTCGGCGAAGCCGGTCGGGACGCTGCCGTCGATGCCGTGGCGGGAGTTGCTGACGCCGTGCCTGGTGACGGTCGTCGGCGGCGTGGTGTTCTACGCGCTGATCGTGGAACTGTCGTTCGTGCTCGACGACGCCGGGGTGACGTCGACCGCCGCGATCGGCGGATTGTCGGCGCTGGCGTCGATCGCCACCGCGACCGGGGCCGGGATGTTCGGGCGGCTCGCGCACCGGAGCGCGCGCCAGTTGCTGCCGGTGACGTTCGGCCTCTCGGCGGTGGGGTTCGCGGTGGCCGCGGCGACCGACTCGGTCGTCGTGATCATGCTCGGGGCGGTGATCGCCGGCGCCGGCACCGGGCTGATGCTGCCGACGCTGCTGACCTGGGCGGTCAACCGTCTGCGGTTCGATCAGCGCGGGCGGGGGACCGGGCTCTGGACCGGAACCCTGTTCTTGGGCGAGTTCCTCGCGCCGCTGCTGATCGCGGGGCTGTCCGCGGGCGCCGGAGGGCTCCGCCCGGCCCTCGGCGTGCTGGCGGTCGTGGCGGTCGCGTTCGCCGTTCTCACGGTGCTCGTCGTCCCGCGCTCCGCGGGACCGCTGAACGTCACCGCCGAGAACTGACGTCCCCGGGCGCGGAGCGCTGCGCGGCCCGCCCCGGGCACGGAGCACCGGGCGGCCCGTCCCCGGGCACGAGCACCGGGCGGCCCGTCCCCGGGTGCGTTGCCTCCGCGTATCGTCGGCTCGTGACGCATCCGAGGAACTTCGACGATGCGGACCCCCTGCTGCGCCGGGTCCGCGCCCTCGCCCTCGCTCTCCCGGACGCGGCCGAGAAGATCTCGCACGGCATCCCGGCCTTCTACACGACGAAGGTCTTCGCCTACTTCGGCGGCTCGATCAAGATCGACGGCGAGTACCACCGGCACGAGCACTCGATCCTCGTACTGCTCGACGAGGAGGAGCGCACCGCGCTGACCGAGGATCCGCGCTGCTACGTACCGGCCTACCTCGGGCCCTCGGGCTGGCTGGGTATCGACCTCACGGCCGAGACCGACTGGAACGAGATCGCCGAGTTCCTCGATGCCAGCTACCGCCTGACCGCGGGCCCCCGCCGGGTGGCCCGCCTCGACGCCCGCTGATCAGCGGGGGACCGCACCGACCTCGGGCCCGCGCCGCTTCACCGGGGCCGAGGAGCAGTCCGAACCCGCGGCCGGGATCGCGGTCTCGCTCGCCGCTTTGCCCTGCTCGACGCCGACCTGCGTCAGGACCCCGTTCGTGTACCGGTAGTAGGTCAGGCCCCACGCGTACGACTGGGGCGGCCCGAAGTCGGTCAGCGAACTCCGGGTGACGAACAGCGGCTTCCCGCCCGAGCGCACGCACCCGAACCCGAACCCGCTCGTGTACCCGGCCCCACCGCCGTCGGCCAGATCGAACACGTCCGCACCGGACCGCACCGCTCGCAGGTCGTTGCCGACCAGGGCCAGCACGACGCTGTGCGTCGTGCTGCTGCCCAGTACGAGAGACACCACGGCCGCCGCCCGCGTGTCCGCACCCAGGTGCACGACCTGACGGAAGTGGAACAGGCTCCCTCCGCCGAGGTCCGGACCCCACCCCCCGACGGGGTCGGCCATCCGGTGGAACGACCCGTCGTCGAGGTACGCCACCGCGCCGAGGCTGGCCGCGTCGAGCGGCGTGAACAGGTCCGGCGATCCCGGACGCCAGAGAATCAGCCGGTCCGGCTTCCCGTTCCCGTTCAGATCCAGGGGGACGCTCTGGTAGCAGAGCGACGGATCGGGCATCCCGGCCGGAGGGAACCGGGCCGACGGCAGACGTGCACACCCGGTGGTGAACGAGCCGGCCGGATCCGCGGCGGCGACCGGCAGCGCGGCGGCCTCCGGCGACGTCATCACCCGGCTCGGCTGGATCGTCACCGACGTGTCGAGGTGGCCGAAGAGCTGCGCCGGGATCGTGGTGAGCCCTGCGATCTCCGAGCGCGCGATGTCCATGAAGTCCTCGATCTTGGCGACGACGTCGAGCTGCCGCCCGAGGAACCGGCCCAGCCGCTTGGCGAGCCCGTTCGACACCGCCTTTCCCGCGATCTTCGTCAAACCGGCTTCCAGCGCCTCGTAGATCGCGCCCTTGCACTTCCAGACGAACGTGAACAGCGTCCGGAACGTGCTGCCGGACGACTGCTTTTCGCCGGCCGCGTCGGCGACGCAGTTCCAGAGTTCAGTGAGCCGGAACGAGGCGTCGAGGAACTCCCGGGCCTTCGAGTTGTCCGGCTCGTCCGCGCCGAGCATCGCCGACATGATCTGACGCATCATCGTGACGAGGTAGATGCTCCAGTCGATCTCGCCGTCGAACTGCGTGGTAGCGGAGACGGCGCTGCCCGGGAACGTCACCTCCAGCGACTTGCCCGGCCGCACGATCACCCCGTCCAGATGCTGGTGTTTCTGCAGAACCGTCTGCAGAAAGACGTCCGAATGAAGGTCTTTGGCGGCGGAGCGGAAGCCCGGCGGCAGGTCGGACACGACCGGCAGGCCGGTCGTGTTGACCCAGTGCAGACGGTAGGTGCCGTTGTCGAGGGCCTCCTGGCACAGGGGGATCTCACCGAGGGCGATCGTGCTGGAGATCCGGGCCGGGAGGAGCAGGTGCTTCGCGTCGCAGCTGAGCGGATCCTGCTCGCCGACCGTCATCAGCGAGGCGATCCGGCCGCTGAGCGTCCAGTTCATCCGCTCCTGGAACGCCTTCATGTCGTCGAGCTTCCGCGGGTCGGTGACGGCGAGGACCCAATCGGACAGGTGCGGAGTGGACGCGGTGATCGTGTGCGCGCCGGTGTCCACCGTCCCGGCGGCCGGGAGCCACAGGCCCGCGTCCGGGACGAACGTGAGGATCTGCAGGTCGGCAGTCGGGTCCGCTCCCTTCGGGAGCGTCGCCGGGCCGTAGGTCATCGTGACGCGGGCGTCGCCGTCGAAGCTCCCGGCTTCGATGCGCACCGGCTTCGACAGCGCCTGCACCGCGCTCGGCAGCCGCGCCGGGTCCACGGCCGGTCGAGCCTCGATCGTCGGCTTTCCCGCCTCACCGGGCACGGTCACGGTCACCGGTGCGACGCCGTCGGCGGCGAACTCCGCCGTGTACCTGTCCGGACGCAGGGCGCGGACGACGAGGAGCGTGGCGACGATCGCGACGACCACGACCGCCGCGACGATCGACAGAATGACGAAACGGCGACGCATGCCGTTCATCGTCGGAACCGGACACCCGATAACACATCGGTCGCGAGACTGACGTCCGGCGCCGAAGCGTCCCACTCCGGTGGCGAATCGGCGGGGCAGCCGCGCTGTTCGGGTGGCGGCCTCCTCCTCCGGCACGAGCTCCCGGATCGAGATCTCCCGCATCTCGGTCCTCCGGACCGTGCCGGTCACCCTGCTCCACGCACCGCCGTCGGGCGGCTCGTCGTCCCGGACGCGTCCGATCAGGACGTCGGTGCGCAGGCGCCGTCGGAGCCTTCATCCTCGCCGTACTGCAGGACGAGCCGCTCTACGGCTACGCGATCATCAAGAAGGCCGACCTGCTCTCCCACGGGCGGGTCACGCCGGCGACCGGCACGCTTTACTCCGCGCTCGTCGCGGTGGGGGCAGCGCTCGTCCGCGGCCGGGTCGTCGGCCCGGATCCGTCGGCGTTCCTGTTCCTGGCGGCGGCGGCCGGTCTCGGACCGGTGGTGCTGCTCACCGTGTCCACACTGGCCGTCCGTCACCAGGCCCGCGTCTGAGCGCGGCGCAGTCGGTCAGGAGGTCCGGGGAAACCTGGCGGCCGGTGAGTCGTTCGAGGTCTTCGCGCAGGTGGTCGGCCTCGGCGCCGCGGGGGCGGCCGGCGCGATCGGACGGGCGGCCCGGACCGTCGCCGCGATCCGGTCGCCGGTGGCCCTGACCGTGACGGTCTTGACCCCGACGACCCGGTCCACCGCGCGCTGGACGGCGGCGTGGACCACGTCGGCGTCGGCGTGGTGGTGGAGGGTGACGGCGTCGTCGGCCCTGGTGCAGGCGTGAGCGGTCTCGCCGGAGAGGTCGAGGTCGGCGGAGGGGTGGACGATCGGGAGAAGCTCGCGGCGGGCGACCGTGTACGTCTCGCCCGGCCGCGGCCGTCCGGGCGCCGGGCCGGATGGCCGCGGGCGGGGCCGGCCGCGGGCGGGGCCGGACGCGGGCCTATCCGGTCCGCGGTCAGTTCAGCAGGCCGGCGATCAGGTTCACCGACCCGCCGACGATGACCGCGCCGAACAGGTACGAGAGCAGGGCGTGGGTGAGCGCGGTGCGGCGAATCGTCCGGCTGCGCAGCGTGGTGTCGGACACCTGGTAGCACATGCCGATCGTGAACGCGACGTAGGCGAAGTCGCGGTAGTCGGGCTTCTCGTCGCCGTCGGAGAACTCGATCTTCGGCGCGCGGTGGTTCAGGTCGGCGTAGCGGGTCGTGTAGACCGTGTTGATGACCAGCCAGGACAGGGCGACGGTGAGGATCGCGGCGCCGGTGAGCAGAGCCCGGGTCTGACCGTGCTGGCCACCGGCGGCTCCGAGCGCGGACGCCGCCCCGAAGAGGCTGCCGACGCTGGCGCCGATCAGCAGCACGGCGGCGGCGCCGCGCCGTTCGTCCTCGCGCTGGGCGAGTGCCTCGGCGCGGTCGCCGTCGGCGCGCAGGATGATCGGCCAGATCGTGGCCAGGTAGGTGAGGGCAGCGGCGTCCCAGCCGGTGACCACGGCGAGTTCCCAGCGGACGAACGTGCCGGTGACGGCCCCGACCAGGGTGCCGACGAGGACGGCGAGCACGGCCCGCCGCAGCGCGGGGGCGTGCCAGCCGAACAGGCGGTGGTACAGGGTCTTCGGAGGCATGCCCAGACTGTAGAAGCGCCGGCCTCGAATCAGCGCGACCGCCCGAGCGGCCACCGCCGCGTCGGCGATCCGGATGTGCCGCGTCAGTGCACGGCCGGCAGGTACGGGTCCAGGTTGCGCCAGGCCCGTTCGACGTACTCGTCCTTCTCTCCGACCGGGGCGACGTAATGCAGGGCGTACCCGGCGCCCATGATCGCCGGATCCTCGACCATCTCCCGCGTCGCGATCCCGCTGCCGACGATCACCGCGTCGGCGTCGCACGCCTCGGTCAGCGGGGCCATCGCCTCGATCACCACGCCGTTCATCGAGCGCACCCGCCGCGACGGCGACGCGATCGTGACGCGCAGACCCTGCACCCGATTCAGCACGCCCAGGGCGATCAGGGAATCCAGCTCGTTGTAGCCCTCGAAGGTCAGAATCGCGATGTGCATGGCTCGCACGGTAGGAGCGCAGAACCAGTACAGTCCACAAATTGTTCTGCATACACTCGCGGCATGGCCGCACCGCGTTACAAGGCCCTGGTCGACGCGTTCGCCGCCGACATCCGCAGCGGACGGCTGGGTCCCGGCGCCCGCCTGCCGACCCACCGCGCGCTCGCCGGCGACCACGGCATCGCCGTCGTGACCGCGACCCGGGTCTACGCCGAGCTCGAAGCGATGGGCCTGGTCAGCCGCGAACAGGGCCGCGGGACGTTCGTGCGCGACCTCGCGCTGCCGCCCGGCCACGGCGTCGACCAGGACACGGTCGCCGCGGACGCCACCGACCTCAACTTCAACTACCCGTCGCTGCCCGGCCAGGCCGACCAGCTCCGCCGCGCGCTCCGCGACCTCGCCGCCTCCGGCGACCTCGAGGGCCTGCTCCGCTACCAGCCCCACCGCGGCCGCAGCCGCGACCGCGAGGCGATCGCCGGCCATCTTCGCCGCCGCGGGCTCCCCACCCTCGCGGAGCAGGTCCTGATCGTCAGCGGCGCCCAGCACGGGCTCGCCTCCACGCTCATGGGGACGCTCGGCCCAGGCGACGTCGTCGCGGTCGACGCGCTGACCTACCCCGGCTTCCGGGCACTGGCGTCGACGCTGCACCTCGAACTCGCGCCCGTTCCGGCGCACGGCGACGGCCCGGACCTCGACGCGCTCGAACGTCTCTGCGCGGCACGGCCGGTACGCGCGATCTACACTATGCCGACGCTGCACAATCCGCTCGGCTGGGTGATGCCCGCCGCCGACCGGCAGCGGCTGGCCCGGATCGCCCGGCGCCACGCACTGCTCCTCGTCGAGGACGCCTCCTACGCGTATCTGGTCGACGACCCGCCGCCGCGCTGGCCGCGATCGCGCCCGACGTCACCGTCCACGTGTCCGGCCTCTCCAAGAGCGTCGCGACCGGCCTGCGGGTGGGGTTCGTCGTCGCGCCTGCGGCGCTGGTCCCCGCGGTGGAGCGGGCGATCCGCGTCACGACCTGGAACACGCCGGCGCTGACCACCGCGATCGCCTGCCGCTGGCTCGAGGACGGCACGGTCGACTCGCTGGAGTCGCAAAAGCGTGCGGACGCGCGGACCCGGCAGCTGATCGCCAGGGCCGAGCTCGCCGGCCTGCCCTACGTCAGCCACCCGTCGTCGTACTTCACCTGGCTACCGCTGCCGGAGGACGCGCGGGCCGACCGGCTGGTCGCCACGCTCGCGCGGCAGCGCATCTCGGTCACCACGGCCGAACCGTTCGCCGTCGCGAGCCCCGCGCCGCAGGCGCTGCGCCTCGCCCTCGGGTCGACCGACCCGGAGACCCTCCGGACGACGCTGCGGACGGTCCGCCGCGTGCTGTTCGAGGACGCCTACCAGTGAGCCGCCGCGACGAGGAGTTCCGGTCCTTGACCTTGACCCTCGGTGAAGCCGCAGCGTAGGGCACGCCGGTCACGGTGACCGGTGCGAGGAGGATGTCACCGGTGCAGCTGCTGACGATCGGCGCGTTCGCGCGCGAGACCGGTCTGACGCCGAAGGCGCTGCGGCTCTACGACTCGTCGGGGCTGCTGCCGCCGGTGGCGGTGGATCCGGAATCGGGCTACCGGTTCTACTCGGCCGCGCAGCGCGACACCGCGCGGCTGATCGCCGAGCTACGGCGGATCGGGATGCCGCTGGCGGCGATCCGGGACGTCTGCGAGCTGGACGGTCCGGCGGCCGCCGAGGCCATCGGCGCCTACTGGGCGCAGGTGACCGCGGAGACCGCCGCCCGGGCCAGGGTGACAGCCCTCCTCGTCGAGCACCTCTCAGGGAGAGCTGCGATGTCCGACGTCATGAGGATCCGATTCGCCGCCGCGTGCGAGGCAGGCGCGGTACGAACCACCAACGAGGACGCGGTGCACGCCGACGACGGGCTGCTCGCCGTGGCCGACGGCGTCCGGGGCGGCCGGGGGGCCGCGGCGGCCGAGGCGGCGATCGCCGCGCTGCGCCCGGCCGCACCCGAGTCGGCCGGGCGGTCCGGCGGGGGGTTGCTGGCCCGGCTGGCCGAGGCGGTCGAGGAGGCGGACCGCGCGGTACGGGCCGCGAGCTCCGGCGGTGAGCAGGCCGCGACCACACTGACCGCGCTGGTGCGGCAGGGTTCCCGGCTGGGGCTGGTGCACGTGGGTGACACCCGGGCGTACGTCGTACGCGGTGGTGAGCTGGTCCGGCTCACCACCGACCACACCTGGGTGCAGTCCCAGATCGACCAGGGCAGGCTCGACGTCGCCGGTGCCGCGGCCCACCCGGACCGGCCGCTGCTGACCCGGGCCCTCGGTGTGGACGCGCCTCCGGTCGAGGCCGACCTCGCGCTGCGGACCGCGCTGCCCGGCGACCGCTACCTGCTCTGTTCCGACGGTCTGTGGGCGGCCGTCGACCGTCGTGCGCTGCACGCGACGCTCCGCGCCAATTCCACTCCGGAGGAAGCGATTCTGGAATTGGTGCGTCTCGCCTATGCCTCCGGCGCACCCGACAACATTGCGTGTGTCGTCGCCGACGTGGAATGAATTCGACTCGCTCGCGCGCCTCGCGCAATTCGCGGGTCGCCCCCGTAGGTTGAGCGCCGAATCGTTCAGCGCGCTCGCAATTCCGGAGCGCACGGGGGAGGAGTTTGCCATGCCGGTGAGGCCGTACGGAGTTCTGTCCGGTGTCGTGGTCGACGTCAAACGCGAGGGCGGCCACGACGACACACCCCACTACCAGGTACATGTCGTCGACAACAACGGCATCAATTACCGGGTCGCGGTCAACGTGCGATCGCAGGAAGAGCCGTCGGAACTGCTGTATCTGGTCGACGAGAATTTCGACGCGTCGAAGCTCGGCGAAATGCCGGCCGGTGGCAGTGGGTGGACGGAGCTCCGGTCGGACGAGGGCGGCGCGGCGCTGGACTACCTCCGCGGGAATCTGTTCGACAAGGGGTCGATGCGGACTCTCCCGTCGGAGATCGGCGGTCCCGACAACGATCTCGCCGATATCTTCGACCACTACGTACGCGGGGCGATGGGCGACCGCAGCGTGGTGATCTACGTCTTCGGTGAGCGCTGGGGGCCGGAGAGCAAGCGCGACAAGGTCTTCCATTTCGAGCCCGGTAACGGCGTCCACAACGTCCATCTGAACCAGGGCAACGTGCGGCGGTTCCGCGGTGACGACGGCATCTGGCAGGACGGCGGCGTGCTGCTGCACCTGACCCGCGAAGAGCGCTGGGTCGCGGTGTTCCTCGCGTTCCAGAGCCAGGTGTGGCAGACCGACGAGGACGGCCACGCGGTGCCGGGCGTGCCCCCGGGGCCGTTCGCGACGCACGTCCACGGGATGGCCTGATCTCCGGCCGGACGTTCTCCCCGCTCGCGGGCAGGGAGAACGTCCGGATGGGTAGCGTTGCGCCGGAACCGCTGACCGGCAGGAGCCGGGCGCGATCCTGAACCCGTGCAACACGGGGGTGCCGGGCGGTGACTGACTAGTGTGACGACCTCCGATCGGCAGTTGTGGGCGGCCACGGCCGCCGGTGACGACGACGCCTTCGGCGTGCTGTTCGATCGCTACCTCAAAGCGGTGAACAACCACTGCTTCCGGCTCACCGGCAACTGGGCGCTGGCCGACGACGCGACGTCCTCGACGTTCTTCGCGGCCTGGCGGCAGCGCAACGCCGTGACGCTGGTGCACGACTCCGCGCTGCCGTGGCTGCTGACCGTGGCGACGAACACGATCCGCAACGAGTACCGCTCCCGGCGTCGACGGGAGGCGCTCCTCGAACGCCTCCCGTCGCCGGTCCCGACCCCCGACCACGCCGACGACGTCGCCGAACGCCTTGACGACGAGCAGCGGATGGCTGAGGTTCTGGCCGCCTCCGAGGAGTTGCCCCGCGCCGAGCGCGAGGCCCTGGCCCTCTGCGTGTGGGCCGGTGTGTCCTATGCGGACGCCGCTGAGGTGCTCGGTATCGCGGAGGTGAGCGTCCGCTCCCGGGTGAGCCGGGCGAAGTCCCGTCTGACCAGAAGATTCGAACCGGCGAACGTCGGGAGGGGGAACCGATGACCAGCACGATTCCGACGCCACCCCCGGAGCGCGACGTCTCGGCCGAGCGCCGCGACGCGATGCGCGACGCGGTCCGCCGCCGGATCGCGGCCGAGCGCCGCCGTCCGGGCCCGCGGGCGGCGGGGATCCGGCGGCACCTGATGCCCCTGCTGGCCGCCGCCGCCGTCGCGGTGCTGCTCGGCGCGACCGTCACCGTGCTGAGCCTGATGCGTTCCGCCACCCCGCCGCCGGCGCACCCCCCGGCCCCCACGTCGTCCCCGGCGCCGTCCCCGTCGGCCACGCTCGAAGGCTTCAGCGACGTCCAGAAAACCGTGCTGCGCAACGCGTGCGTGACCGAGCTGAAGAACCAGGTGCCCGGTCAGAACAGCGCGCAGCCGCGGATGGCGAAGGAGTTCGTCGACCTCGACGCCCTCCGGCTGATCAATGCCGTCACCAACACCGACAAGACCGTCACCGTGCTCACCGATGACGAGACCCTGGTTTTCTGCAGCTGGCATTCGGTCGCGCACGGCTCCTCGCTGCCGCCGGCGTCCCGGCTGGATCTGGTCGGTTACCGCGCGCACGCGCAGTGGATGCCCGGCCCGATCACCATGGAGCTCGCGGTCGGGCCCGGCCTCGCCCCGAGCTGGTATCTCGTCGTCGGCCGGACGCGTCCGGAGGCACACACGGTCCGGGTGACCGCCGGGGACGGAACGGAGACGGTTCCGGTCGTCGACGGCACGTTCGCCGCGTCGGTCAGCCTGCGCCGTGAGACCGGTGTCGTCCCGGCCGTGCAGGCGCTGGACCGGAACGGGCAGTTCCTCGCCGAGTGGCACGCGGGTCAGCGGGCCTGCGCGGTCGATCCGCGCGGGACCGTGGTGTTCGGCGTCAGGGGGGACCCGCCGGAGTGCGTGAAGGCGGTGCCGTGGCACTGAAACCGGTACGGCCGGTGCAACCGGCCGGGAGCTGACCCACCGACGTGATTGTTGGCACGATCGTGGGTAAGCCGGTCGGCACCAGCGTCGCTGCCGCACCGGGAGGCCAGATGAGTCAGGTCCAGTCACCCCCACAGCAGAACGATCGGCTGACCGGGTCCGTGATCGTGGTCGCGCTGGTCTCGGCGATCTCCGGGCTGTTGTACGGCTACGACACCGGAATCATCTCCGGCGCGCTACTCCAGATCGGCGACGACTTCGGGATCGGCCACGTCTGGGAGCAGACGATCGCGGCCTCGATCCTGGTCGGCGCGGTCATCGGCGCGCTCACCTCGAGCCGCTTGGCCGAACGGCGCGGCCGGCACGGCACGCTGCTGCTGATCGGCATCGTGTTCGTCGTCGGTGCGGTCGCGGCGTCGCTCTCGCCCGAGCCGATCACGCTGTCGCTGAGCCGTCTGGTGCTCGGCTTCGCGGTCGGCGGCGCCACCCAGACCGCGCCGGTGTACGTGGCCGAACTCGCGCCGTCGGCGTACCGGGGACGTCTGGTGCTGTTCTTCCAGATCGCGATCGGCGTCGGGATCGTGATCGCGACGATCGTCGGCGCGACCGAGGTGATCGACTGGCGGGTCGCGATCGGCCTGGCCGCGGTTCCGGCGGCGCTGATGTTCGTTCTGATGCTGCGGTTGCCGGAGAGCCCGCGCTGGCTGGCCCGGGAGGGCCACGACGACCGGGCCCGCGAAGCGCTGGGCCGGGTACGGCACGAGGACGCCGACCTGACCGCCGAGCTGGACGAGATCCAGGAGAACGTCCGCGCCGAGCGGGAGGCCCGTACCCGCGGCTGGGCCGGGCTGAAGCAGGCATGGGTGCGACCGGCGCTGGTCGTCGGCTGCGGGCTCGCGATCTTCACCCAGCTGTCCGGCATCGAGATGATCGTCTACTACACGCCCACGATCCTCACCGACAACGGCTTCTCGGACTCCACCGCGCTGCGGGTGTCGGTCGCGCTCGGGCTGACGTACCTGATCGCCCAACTCGTCGGGCTGGCGATCATCGACAGGGTCGGCCGTCGCCGGCTCACGCTGATCACGCTGCCGTTCGCGGCGGTGGCGCTGTTCGTGCTCGGGCTGTTCTTCGTCACCGGCAACAGCGGCAAGTCGATGGTGCCGTGGATCATCGCGACGCTGATCGCGTTCATGGCGTTCACCGCGGGCGGCATCCAGCTCATGGGCTGGCTGACCGGCTCCGAGATCTACCCGCTGGCGACGCGCGCCGCCGGGGCCGCCGCGCAGTCCGCGTCGCTCTGGGGCACGAACGTGCTGATCACGCTGACGCTGCTGAGCCTGATGAACGCGATCGGCACCGGGCCGACGTTCTGGTTGTACGCGGCGTTCAACGTCCTCGCGTTCGTGTTCTTGTACCGGAAGATGCCGGAACTGACCGGCCGGAGTCTGGAGCAGATCGAAGACCACCTGCACGAGGGCAAGTTCAAGCCCGCCGACTTCTGATCCCCGCCGCCGCCGCGACGGTAATAGTCCGAAGTAGATTGACAGGCTCGTCGAGTTCCTCCCAGGATGGAAACCTTAGGTCGTCGCGGCGCACGGGGGTGCCATGCAACGTCCACGGATCAAACCTGAGCTGGCACCGAATCGCATCTCCGCCGGTCGTATCCGTCTCGGCGGCCACACGTACGGCGTCGCGGCCGAGGTCGCCGACCCGACCGGCGCGGTATGGACGCTGCTCGAAAGCATGGACGGTCACCACGACGTCGAGCAGATCGTCCGCCGGGTGCGGGCCGCCCACCCCACCGAGTCGGAGCAGTCGGTCCGCGACGGGCTGGACGCCTTCGCCGGCTCCGGTTACGTGGAAGACCTCGGCGCGCCCGACCCGCCGGAGCTGACCGAGCGCGACAAGGACCGCTACTCCCGCAGCCGGGCGTACTTCCGCTGGCTGGACGGCACTCCCCGGGTCAGCACCTGGGAACCGCAGGTCGCGCTGAGCCGGGCCCGGGTCACGCTGATCGGGCTGGGCGGCACCGGCGGGACGGCGGCGCTGGCGCTGGCGGCCAGCGGCGTGGCCCGGCTCCGCTGCGTCGACCCGGACGTCGTCGAACTCTCGAACCTCAACCGTCAGGTGCTCTACGGCGAGGCCGATCTGGGCCGGCCCAAGGTGGAGGCCGCGGCCGACCGGCTGGCCCAGCTGAACTCCGACGTCGAGGTCGTGACGCTGCGGGAGCGGGTGACGAGCACCGCGGACGTCGAACGACTGGTCGCCGACTGCGACGTGCTGGTTCTCTCGGCCGATCGCCCGACGGCCCTGCGCCGGTGGACGAACCGGGCCTGCCTGGCCACCGGCACGCCCTGGGTCGACGCCGGCTACCACGGTCCGATGGTTCAGGTCGGCCGCTACGTGCCCGGCGCCGGTCCGTGCTGGGAGTGCATCCGCACGGCCGACAACGCGCACTTCCGCGAGATCGGCGTCAACCTGGACGACGCCGAGCCGCGCAACGCCGCGGTGGCCAACGCCGTCGCCGCGCCGACCGCGGGCATCTCGGGATACCTCGCCGCGCACCACGCGATCGCGCTGATCACCGGCGTGCCCGCGCTGCCGGCCGGCCGGATCGACGCGCTGAACCTGCTGGCGCCGGACGCGACGTTCGTCCGCGACGATCCCCGCCACCCCGACTGCCCGGCGTGCGGCGGTGCGGCGTGAGCGCCCCGGTCAGCGACGCCACCCGGGTCCGCCTGCACCACCTCCACCTGCGCGAGGACGGCGAATCGTGGATCGTCGGACGGGTCGAGACCGGTGACTTCATCGCGATCCCGCCGGTCGGGCGCCGCGCTCTGACCCTGCTGCCGGACCACACGGTCGCCGAGGTCCGCACCCGGTTGCGGGACGAGACCGGGGACGAGATGGACGTCGTCGACTTCGTGTCGTCGCTGGTCGAGGTCGGTTTCGTGGCCGAGGTCGACGGCACCGAGGTGGACTCGGCCCCGGTACCGCGTTCGATGCTGGCCTGGCTGCGCCCGGCGCACGTGCGATGGCTGCTGCACCCGGCGTCCGCGCTGGTCTCGGTGGCCGTCGTGCTGGCCGGGCTGGCGGTCCTCGGGTTCCGGCCGGAGCTGACGCCCGCGCCGCACGACCTGCTCTGGAGCGACCTGGGTGCGGTGGTTCTGCTCGGCAACCTCGCCATTCTCTGGACGCTCATCCTGCTGCACGAGTTCGCGCACCTGCTGGTCGCCAGGGCGACCGGTGCGCCCGGCCGCATGAGCCTCGGCACCCGGCTGCAGTTCCTGGCCGCGCAGACAGACGTCAGCGGCGTATGGGCGGCGCCGCGCCGGGCCCGGTTCAGCGTCTATCTCGCCGGCATCGTCACGAACCTGGTTCTGGCCGCGGTGGCCGTGCTGGCGCGCGCCGCCGGCATCGGGGGGCGTCCGGGCGAGGTGCTGGCCGCGGTCGCCCTGCTCTCGGTCAGCCTCATCCCGGCCCAGTTCCTGGTGTTCATGCGCACCGACCTCTACTTCATCCTCCAGGACGTCGCCGGCTGCGCGAACCTGTACGCGGACGGCTCCGCGTACGCCCGCTACGTGGCCGGCCGGCTGGTGGGCCGGGCGACGCCGGACGACGACCCGAGCCGTCGGCTGCCCGGCCGGGAGCGCCTCGCCGTCCGCTCGTACACCGTCGTGCTGGTGGCCGGAACTCTCGCCTGCCTGGCGGTCGAGCTCCTGGTGACGCTGCCGGTGGCGATCGCGGTGCTGACCTCGGCCGCCGACACGGCGCTGACCGGCGGCACCGGCACCCAGCTCGCCGACGCGGGCGCGCTGGCCTTCGCCACCGTCCTGTTCGCCGTCCTGTGGTCGCGCGCCTGGTGGCGCCGGCACGGAGCCCGGGTCCGCCGGGGAATCAGCCGCGTCCGCGGCTCGGAGACGGAGGGAGGTGAACGGCCATGAAGAAGACCGAGACGGAGAAGGTCGAGAAGGTCCAGCCGGGCAAGCTCAGCAAGATCGAGATCCGCAAGCTCGACAAGATCGAGACGACGTCGCTCGTCAACAGCAACCCGTCGGGCTGACCGGCACCCGGGCGGGCGCCGGCAGGGGGCCGGCGCCCGCTCCGCTACTTGAACGCGATCGCGTTCGCCGGTGAGCCCACCCCGCCGACGATGTTCAGCGGCTTCGCCGTGACGAAGAAGTCGTACCGGCCGTCCGCGGCGCACGCCGACGCCAGCTCGTCGAGCTTCCACATCTCACCGACCGCCATTCCGAGCAGCGCGATCAGCGGCCGGTGCAGCATGCCGTTGTGGTTCACCCCGCGCGGCGGGGGCGGTGCGTCCGGCAGGAAGAAGTCGGACGACACCACCGGGTCGGCCTCCAGCGCGAGGTTGTCGGCCGCCGTCAGCGCGATCTCGTGATCCCAGAGCCAGCGCAGCACGTCGGTGGTCTGGGCGAGGCCGGGACCCTTGTTGCGCCGGGTGAACTCCACCCGCTCGTCGTGCGACTTGGCCAGGTAGTTCTCGGTCCACCCGGTGCGGATCAGCAGCAGGTCGCCGCCGTGCCAGCCGACGCGCTGGTGAGCCGCGATCTCGTCCAGCAGGGGAGCGTCGAGCGGCACCGTCGACTCGACGTCGTAATCCCGGCCGGACTCCGCGAAGAACCGCGGCACGTCCAGCAGCACACCCCGGCCGGCGATGCCGGGGCCGGCCCAGTTGTGGATGCCGAGCCGGGGCCCGGTGTTCTCCGCGGGCGGCAACCCGCCGTAGAAGCCGAACGTCGGATGACCGATGTGCCGCAGCGAATCGATCTGCGTCGTCGACTGCAGATAGAACGAGTCGAGCCAGTCGTCCCGGTGGAACTCGTTGTTCTCGAACACGTGGTGCTGCGTCGCGGGCCGGGTGCCGGTCGGATACGGCTCGAACACGTTCACGGGATAGTCCAGCCCGAACTGCTGCCCCGTGCGGACCAGCTGTGCCGCCGCCGCCACGCGGGCAGGTGTCAGGAAGTTGATCGTGCCCCGCTCGTCCGACGGGCCGAAGTACTCCCACGACGAGTACGGCGGCCGCGCCGCGGCCAGGTCGTCGAAGGACGGACGGTCACGCTCCGGCACGCGAGGCTCCCGCTCCGAGTTGCGCACTGATCGCGTTCGCGGTCGCGAGCAGTTGGTCCAGCGCCGGGGCCAGATCGGGGATGTCGCCGGGGGACAGGATCGCCAGTGTGGCGACGAGCTCGCCCTCGTCGAACACCGGCGCCGCGACGACGCTCGGCGCGCCGCTCGGCCGGACGAAGCTGAAGCCCTGCTGGCGGGCGGTGTTCACCTCGGCGTCGAGGCGGGCGCGCTCCACCGGGGTGAGTTCCGTCAGCAGGTGCTCCATCGTGGAGCCGTCCGTGTACGCGAGGAACAACCGGGTCTGCGCCGCCCCGGCGTCCAGCCGCGTACCGGGATGGACGGTCACCACGACCATCCGGCTCGTGTCTTCCTCGACCAGGGTGGCCACCGGCCCCTGTGCGCCCGGGACACTGAGCACCGCCGTCATGCGGACGGCGGCCCTCAGCTTCTGCAGATGCGGACGGGCGATCTCCACGATCCGCTGACGCCCGAGGGCCAACGCCCCCAGCTCCAGCATCAGCGGGCCGAGCGCGAAGGTTCCCCGCCGGGTTCCTCTTTCGAGGATCCCGGCGGCGACCATCGAAGCGCAGTACCGGTAGGCCGTGGTGCGGTTCAGGCCGGTGCGGTCGGCGACGTCCGCCGCCGTCAGCTCGGAAGTCCGAGGGCCGAACAGTGCACAGATCTGGCCAACACGGGCGACCGCCTGGATATCGGAGGTCGAGGCATCGCTCGGTTCAGAGTTCGCCATGTACGAATCCTAGTTCACATAGAGGACGTTATCCGACGAGCCAGTTGTTCAGCTGAGTCGTGACCTGGTCGAAGTTCTTCGCGTACCAGCCGACGTCCTGCTGGACCGTCACCCCGGTGTTCTGCGGACCCGCGACCTGGACCTTCTTCGCGTTCTCCGACAGATCGAGCTTCGCGTTCTTGTTGATCGGCTGGGTGCCCAGCGCCTCGGAGATCGCCTTGACCCCCTCCGGGCTCACGACGGTCTCGATGAACCGGCGCGCGGCCTCCTTGTTCGGCGATCCCTTCGGGACCGCGAACGCGTTGAGGGCGGTGACGGTCTTGTCCCAGATCACGGTGATCTTCGTGCCCGAGTTCATCAGGGGGACGAGACGCGAGTCCGGCATGATGAACATGTCCACCTGCCCGGCGCCCGCCGCCTGCTGGAGCGCACCGACGTTCGGGGCGAACGTCGTCGACGCGCGAATCGTGTCGAGCTTCTTGAGCGCCCGGGGCACGTCCAGGGGGTAGAGCTTGTCCGGCGCCACACCGTCGGCCAGCAGCGGGTACTCGAGGATCCCGTTCTGCAGGTTGGTGAGCATGCCGCGCTTGCCGGGGAACTTCTTCAGGTCGAAGAAGTCCGCGACCGTCTTCGGCGCCTTGCTCGGATCCGGGTAGGCGTCCGTGCGGTAGGCGATCGGGTTCGCGTTGATCCAGTTCGCCAGGTAGCAGTCGCTGACCACGCCGTCGACCAGGCCGGACTTGTCCACATCGGAGAAGTCGAGCTTCTCGAACAGCTTCCCGCAGTTCTGCTGCGCCGCCGCCGGTGCGACCGCGACGACGTCCCACTTCACGGACTTGCTCAGCACCTGGGCCTTGACCTGCGCGAGGTCCGGGGGAGAGGTGTTCACGAACGAGATGTTGGTGTGGGCGGCGCTGTAGGGCTTCTGGTACGAGCTGATCATCGCCTTCTGGCCGTCGCCGCCGTAGGCGGTGAACGTCAGGGTGATCTTGCCGTCCGGGTCGTTCGCGGCGGAAGTGCCGCCGCCGCCGCAGCCGGCCAGCAGCGCGACGGCGACCGCCGCGCTGAGGACGGCCAGGGCACGTCTGGTCTTCGGCATCGTTGCCTCTTCTCTGAAAGGGGGGGTCAGACAGCGACGAGATGTTGACGTTCGACCGGCCACCACGCGGTGACGGTCTGGCCTTCGGTTACTTCGCTCTCCCGCGCGCCGAGGCGGGCTTTTCCGGCCGTCGGACCACGGCCGATCGACAGCACGGCCATCCGGTACGAGCCGAGGTACTCGATGTCCCGCACGGTGGCGGTCACCGCGTTGCTGCCGCTCGGCGGCTCCGCGCCGTCCACGGCGATCCGGACGTCTTCCGGGCGCACGACGAGGGCGACGCGCGCCTCGGCGGCGGACGCCTGCGCGGACACCGTCTCGGGGGCGATCGACCAGACGTTGTCCTCCCAGGGGATGCTCTCGCCGAGCGGCCCGGACAACTCGAAGACGTTCGAGTCGCCCAGGAACCGGGCCGCGAACAGCGTCTCGGGAGACTCGTACAGCGCTTCGGGCGTCCCGATCTGCTCGATCCGCCCGTTGTTGAACAGCGCGATCCGGTCCGAGAGGTTCATCGCCTCTTCCTGGTCGTGGGTGACGAACACGAACGTCGTCCCGACCTCGCGGTGGATGCGGTGGATCTCGGCCTGCAGCGTGGCCCGGAGGTTGCGGTCCAGCGCCCCGAGCGGCTCGTCCAGCAGCAGTGCGTTGGGGCCGAACACGATCGCGCGGGCCAGCGCGACCCGCTGCTGCTGCCCACCGGAGAGCTGCGACGGGTAGTGGTCGTCCCGGCCGGTCAGCTGCACCAGCTCGAGCACCTCGCCGACCTTGCGGGTGATCTCGGGCTTGCCGAGGCGACGCTCTTTCAGCGGGTAGGCCACGTTCTGCGCCACGGTCATGTGCGGGAACAGCGCGTAGTTCTGGAACAGCATCCCGAGGTTGCGCTTGTGCGGCGGCAGCGCGCTGACGTCGGCACCGTTGAACTCGATCGCGCCCGAGGTCAGCGTCTCGAACCCGGCGATCAGGTTCAGCGTCGTGGTCTTTCCGGAGCCGCTCGGCCCGAGCAGCGTCATGAACTCGCCCGGTTCGATCGTGAGCGAGACGTCGTCCACGGCCGGCGTCGCCAGCCCGTAGTGCTTGGTGACGTTCGTCAGCAGGATCTGCGTTCCGGCGGACGCGGTGACCGTCGCCGGCGCGGCCGGACGCCCGGTCGTGGAACGTGCAGTGGTGGCAGGCATTTACTTCTCCTGTTTCTTGCGGCCGCCCACGAGTTGCAGGAGGAGGCAGGCGACCGTGACGACGGTGACCACGACGCTGGACGAGGCCGCGATCGTCGGGTCGATCTCGACGGTCACGCTGTTGTACATCTGCACCGGCAGCGTCTGGAGCGCCGGTGAGCGCAGGAACAGCGCGATGACGACCTCGTCGAACGACGTCACGAACGCGAACACCGCGCCGGTGAGGATTCCTCGGCTGATCAGCGGCGCCGTGACCCGGAGGAACGTCCGCACCGGCGGCGCGCCGAGCGACGCGGAGGCGCGCAGCAGCTTCGGGTCGAAACCGCTGAGCGCACTCGACACCGACACCAGCACGAACGGGACGCCGATCGCGGCGTGCGCCAGGACGTAACCGCCGAGCGTCCCGACCAGCTGCCACTGCAGGAACGAGATGTAGATCGCGACCGCGATGACGATCGCCGGGGTGACGATCGAGATCATCAGCAGCGTGCGGGCGAACTGCGCCAGGCGTCCCTGCAGGTTGTGCAGGCCCAGCGCGGCCGCGGTGCCGACGACGGTCGCCAGCAGCGAGGCCAGCAGCGCGACGACGACAGAGTTACGCAGTGCATCGAGCCAGACCGGGTTCGTGAAGAAGTTCTGGTACAGGTGGAGTGAGAAGCCCTTCGGAGGGAACTGGAACGTCGTCGCGGTGCTGAAGCTCATCGGGATGACGAACAGCGTCGGCAGGATGAAGTACACCGAGACGACGCCGGCGACGAGCTTGAGCCACCAGGGGATCGCGTCGACGCCGCGTTCCTTCTTCGGAGGCGCTTTCTCCAGCGTGACGGTCATCGCCGGCCCTCCGTCCGGGTAGCGGCGACGGCACCGATCGCCGAGATCGTTCCGCCGACCCGGTTGGCCCAGGCGACGAGCACCAGCGTCACGACCAGCACGAGCATCCCCAGCGCGCTCGCTCCCTCGAAGTCGAGCAGCTGGGTCGTGCGCTGACCGAGCAACTGGGCGACCAGCGACTCCTGCGGCGACCCGAGCAGTGCCGGGGTCACGTAGAAGCCGAGGCTGAGCGTGAAGACGAGGATCACGCCCGACACCACGCCACTGCGGGAAAGCGGCCAGTAGATCCGCCAGAACGCCTTCACCGGGTGCGACCCGAGCCCACGGGCGGCCAGCAGCAACCGCCGATCGATGCTCGACAGGGCACTGAACAGCGGCAGGACCATGAACGGCAGCAGCACCTGGCTCATCGCCACGACCACGCCGGACACCGACTCGTAGAGCACCACGTCGAGGCCGAAGAGCTGGAAGAACGAGTCAACTGGTCCGTTTCGTTGCAAGATGAGAATCCACGCGAAGTTTCGCGCCATGACCGACGTCCAGAACGGGACCAGGACGATCACCATGAGGAGGCCGCGCATACGAGGACCGACGCGGGTCATCACGTACGCGTAGGGATAACCGAGCAGAAGTGCGATCACGGTGACCGCCGCCGCGGTCATGGCCGTGCGGCCGAGCACCGTGAGCGTCACGCCGTCGGTGAACAGCGCCTTGTAGTGCTCGAAGGTCCAGTCGGGTGCCCCGATGCTCCGCCCTACGCTGCGGCCGAGCGGCACGAGCAGGATCACGGTGAGCAGCGCGAGCGCCGGTAGTACGAGAAGCCATTGCGGGCTCGGAACGCGCCGCTTGCTCATCTCACGCCTCCTTGCGTGCGGGGTGAACGGCGTTTGAAGTGCCGCTAGTGAAGCAGGCTAAAGTTCAACATGCAACCTCAAGGATCGCATTGCGAACTCAAGCCGCGTAGACGATGCTGTGTTGCGTCCGTAGTGTGAACACGCATTGCGTCATACGAACAAAGGAGGCTCCCGGATGGTTACGACCCCGGAGGCAACGCCGGCCCTGCTCAAGGTCCTGGACGGCACCGTCGACCTCCACTGCCACTCCGGTCCGAGCCCGTTCCCCCGCCGGTTCGACCACGTCGACGCCTCGCACGACGGCGCCCGGATCAACATGCGCGGCATCCTGGTCAAGTCCCACCACCACAACACGGTGATGGACGTGCTGGCGATGAAGAAGCTGCTCGACGGCGCGCCGACGCCGGTGTTCGGCGGCGTCGCACTGAACTCCGAGGTCGGCGGCATCAACCCGTCCGCCACCGCGCTGGCGATCAACATGGGCGGGCGCTGCGTCTGGGGCCCGACGGTCTCGGCCAAGCAGCACATCTGCGCGCACAGCCACGGCGACGGCTTCCCCAGCGCGGCCGGCGAGCTCTACGAGAAGGAAGTCTCGATCTACGACGAGTCGGGCGACGTCTCCGCCGACACCCACCTGGTGTTACAGCTGGTGGCCGACGCCGGGATCATGCTCACCGGCGGTCACCTCGACGGGCCGGCGATGAAGACGTTCTTCCGGACCGCCCACGACAAGGGCGTCCGGCGGATGCTGCTGCACCACCCCGACTACATCGTCAACGTCGCCGAGAACGACATCGACGACATGCTCGCGCTCGGGGTGTACGTCGAGCACGACCTCGCGATGTACCACCCCGACGTGAAGGCCGTCGGGTGGCCGATCGAGCAGCTCGTCGACTGGATCCGCAAGATCGGCCCGGAGCGCACGGTCATCAACTCCGACCTCGGTCAGGAGGGCAACCCGCTGCCGGTCGACGCCTACCTGCACATCGTCTCCGGCCTGCTCGACCACGGGATCCCGGCGTCCGACGTCCGGCAGATGATCTGCCACAACACCGCCTACCTGCTCGGCCTCGAAGAGAAGGCCTGATGCGGCGCGCGGACAAGGTCATCATCAGCACGGCGGTGACCGGGTCGGTGAACGTCCCGTCGCAAAGCCCGTACCTGCCGGTGACGCCGGCCGAGGTCGTGCAGGCGGCGATCGAGGCGGTCGAGGCCGGGTCGGCGATCGTGCACCTGCACGCCCGGCACCCCGACGGGCGTCCGGCGTTCGAACCGGAGGTGTTCGAACAGATCGTGCCGCCGATCATGGAGCGCACCGACGCGGTCATCAACATCACGACCGGCGGCTCGTCGGCGATGACGATGGACGAGCGGCTCGCGGCGGCGATCCGGTTCGAGCCCGAGATCGCGTCCCTGAACATGGGGTCGATGAACTTCGTGTACTCCGGCATCGCCGACAAGGTGACCGACTGGAAGCACGACTGGGAGAAGCAGTACGTCCTGAACACGTACTCGCACCCGTTCATCAACTCGTTCGACCGCATCGAGCACACGCTCAAGACCCTGGGCTCGAAAGGCACCCGGTTCGAGTTCGAGTGCTACGACATCGGGCACCTGTACTCGCTGGCGTACTTCGTCGACCGGGGGCTGGTCCCCACCCCGCTGCTCATCCAGGGCGTGTTCGGGATCCTCGGCGGCATCGGAGCCGACCACGAGAACCTCGCGCACATGGTCCGGATCGCCGACAAGCTGTTCGGCGACGACTACCAGTTCTCGGCGTTCGCGGCCGGCCGTGACCAGATGCAGTTCGGCACCCACAGCGCCTGGCTCGGCGGCCACGTCCGCGTCGGGCTGGAAGACAGCCTCTGGATCGGCAAGGGCCGGCTGGCGAAGTCGAACGCCGAACAGGTGCTGAAGATCCGCGACATCGTCGAGGATCTGGGCAAACAGATCGCGACCCCCGACGAGGCCCGCGCGATGCTCGCGCTGCGCGGCCGGGAGAGGACGAACGCATGAGCACCTACGCGGCAGATGACATCCGGTCGCAGCTCGCGGCGGCGGCGCCGGTCCGCACGATCGACCCGTCGACCCCGATCAAGGCGTCGCAGTGGATCGAGTTCCTCTCGAACCCGCCGACCGAGACCGCGCCGAACGGCAGCCGGACCTGGCTGGCCCGCGCGACGAACCTGGTGATCGCGTACACCGAGGCCCGCGCCGGAGACGTGTTCCCCCGGGCCGGTCAGCCGGACGAGTACGCGGTGCTCCAGTACTCCGACAGCGCGCCGGTGACCGTGACCGCGGGTGACGCGACCGCGTCGGTCGACGAAGAAGCGTTCGTCGTGGTTCCGCCCGGTGACAGCGAGGTCCGCGCCGACGCCGACGGCGTCCTGATCCGGCTGTTCTCGACCGCGGCGTCCGACCTGGCCGACGCGGCGCTCAACGCGGACGCCTACGCCGAGCCGGACGCCCGGGCGACGCCGCTGCAACCGTGGCCGGACCCGGTCGGCGGGTTCGCGCTGCGCGTGTACCGGCTGGCCGACACCCCGATCGCCGAGGGCCGGTTCGGGCGCATCTTCCGGACGACGAACCTCATGGTGAACTTCCTCGCCGAGGAGTCGCAGCCCCGCAACGTCCGGAAGCTCTCCCCGCACCACCACGACGACTTCGAGCAGATCTCGCTCGCGGTCAAGGGCCGGTTCAAGCACCACATCCGGTATCCGTGGGGGCCGGACTCGTCGCAGTGGCGCGCCGACGAACACGCCGAGATCGCGACGCCGTCGATCTGCGTCATCCCGCCGCCCACCGTGCACACCACCCAGGGCATCGGCGACCACCAGCAGCTCATCGACATCTTCTCCCCGCCGAGGGCCGACTTCTCGGCGTCCGGCTGGGTGCTGAACGCCGACGACTACCCGGCGAAATGAGCCCGTTCCAGGAGGCTCTGCGCACCAAGCCGCTGGTGCTCGGGACGTGGGTGAAGATCCCGGCGATGGAGATCATGGAGCTGGTCGCGCTGGCCGGTTTCGACTTCGTGGTGATCGATCTCGAGCACTCGCCGATCAGTGTCGAGACCGCGTACCGGCTGATCGGCACCGGCCTGCAGACCGGGGTGGCGCCGATCGTCCGGGTGCCGCAGGTCGACGGGCTCGTCGGGCGTCTGCTCGACTCGGGCGCGGCCGGGATCATGGTGCCGCACGTCGACACCCCCGAGCAGGCCCGGGCGGCCGCCAACGCGGTGCGGTTCCCACCGCGCGGCACCCGCGGGGTCGGGTCCACCAGCCGGGCCGGCGCCTGGGGGGCGATGCCCCGCGACGAGTACCTCCGGTACGGGCAGGAGGAGGTCGTGCTCATCGCCCAGATCGAGAGCGCGGAAGGCGTCCGCAACGCCGGACGGATCGCCGCGACCGACGGCGTGGACGCGCTGCTGGTCGGTGCGGCCGATCTGGCCGTGAGCGAGGGCCGCACGGACGTCGGCGACCTGATCGCCGAGACGGTCGCGGCCGCCGGGGAGGCGGGCGTGCCGGTCGGCAACGCCGGCGCCGCGACCGAGAACTCGGCGCGCGTGGCCCTGGCCGCGGGCTTCAGCTTCACGATGCTCGGCAACGACGCCGGCCTGTTCGGTGCCGCCGCCAAGGCAGCGGTGACGGCCGGGCGTGCCGCCGCGTCGGACCCCACGACAGCGTCGCGCGGAGTCGCGCGCGAAAGGAGTGCGAATGCCTGACCTCGACGGCAAGGTCATCCTTCTCGTCGGCGCGAGCGGCGGGATCGGCGCCGAGGCGGCGCGGGTCTTCGCCGCCGACGGGGCCAAGCTCATGCTCGTCGCACGCTCCGAGGAGCCGCTCGCCGAGCTCACCGCCGAGCTCGAGAAAGAGGGCCACGACGTGGCCTACACGACCGGTGACGTGTCGGTCGCCGCCGACGTCACCCGGTTCGTCGACGCGACCGTCGAGCGCTTCGGCCGCCTCGACGGCGCGTTCAACAACGCCGCGATGACCCAGGCCGGCCGCCTCGACCAGGTTTCCGAAGACGACTTCGACCGCATCCTCGCGATCAACGTCAAGGGCACCTGGCTCTGCCTGCGCGAAGAGGTCAGGGTGATGCGCGACCACGGTTCGATCGTCAACGTCAGCAGCATCGGCGGCCTGCGCGGCAGCTCCGGCATGGGCGCCTACCAGGCCAGCAAGCACGCGGTCATCGGCCTCACCCGCACCGCCGCGCACGACTTCGGCCCGCTCGGCATCCGGGTCAACGTCCTCGCGCCCGGCCCGACCGAGTCGCCGATGCTCGACGCGACCCGCCGGGCGATCCCCGGCGGCGTCGAGGCCCGGATCGCGGCTACCCCGCTGCGCAAGGCCGGCACCGGCACCGAGGTCGGCGCGACCGCGTCGTTCCTGCTCAGCGACCGCGCGTCGCATCTGTCCGGGGTGATCCTCCCGGTGGACGGAGGCTTCGTTGCCTAGCGTCGGAACCCTTCGCCTGCCCGACCGGGTGCATTTCGGCTACGGCGCCCGCGCCCAGCTTCCCGAGGCGGTGCGCACCCACGGGCGCCGCGCGCTCCTGGTCGTCGACCCGTTCCTCACCACCACGCCGTTCCTGGCCGAGGCGGTCGACGGGCTCACCGCCGCCGGGGTCGAGGTCCGCGTGCATTCCGACGTCACCCCGGAACTGCCGGTCGGCTCTCTGGACGCCGCCGGCGCGGTCGCGCTCGAGTTCGCGGCCGACGTCATCGTGGCCATCGGGGGCGGCAGTGCCCTGGACGCCGCGAAGCTGATCGCGCTGCTGGCGGTGTACGGCGGCCCGCTCTCGAGCTACTACGGCGAGAACCTGGTGCCGGGGCCGGTCGTCCCGATCGTCGCGCTGCCGACCACGGCCGGGACCGGGTCGGAGGTGACACCGGTCGCGGTCGTGTCGGATCCGGACCGGGAGCTGAAGGTCGGCATCTCGAGCCCGTTCCTGGTGCCCGCCGTGGCGATCGTCGACCCGGAGCTCACGCTGGGGTCGCCCGCGACCGTGACCGCGTACTCCGGGATCGACGCGCTGGTGCACGCGGTCGAGTCGTACACCGCGCGACCGCTGGAGCTCGACTTCGTCGGCGCGCTGCCGGTGTTCACCGGGCGTAACGTCCTGATCGAGCCGATCGCGCTGCAGGCGGCGCGGCACCTCGGGCCGTGGCTGGAGGTGGCGGTCCGGTCACCCGGAGACCGGCGGGCCCGCGAAGAGGTCGCGGCCGGCGCGCTGCTGGGTGGAGCCGCGTTCGGCTCGACCGGCACCCACCTGTGCCACGCCCTGCAGTACCCGATCGGTGCGATGACCAAGACCCCCCACGGCCTGGGCACCGGGTTGATGCTCCCGTACGTGCTCGACGCGATCTCCGCGGATGCCGCGACCGCGGACCGCGTCGCCGCGCTGGGCGCCGCGATCGACGGCAGCCAGGCCGCGGACGGCCACGCCGCGGACGGCCACGCCGCGGACGGCCACGCCGCGGACGGCCACGCTGCGGACGGCCGGGCTGCGGACGGCCGGGCCGCGGACGGCGGCGGGGGTGAACGGTCGGCTGCGCGGACGATCGCGCGCGTCGCGGCGATCAACCGGGCGATCGGGGTGCCTCGCACGCTGGCCGAGATCGGGCTCTCGCGGGATCAGCTGCCGCGGATCGCGGAGCTGGCGATGGGGTCGCAGAGATTGCTGGCGATCGCCCCGATCGAACCGTCCCGGGATGTTCTGCTAGAGATCTTGGTACGGGCCCACGACGGGCTGCTCAGCGATCGGAGTGCCGCATGAACTTCTTCACCGACCTGTTCATCGACGGTGAGTGGCGGCCCGGCTCGGACGGACGTCGCTTCGACGTCATCGACCCCTCGGACCTCTCCACCCTGGCCGAATTCGCGATCGCGACCGAAGACGACTGCCTGGCCGCGGTCGACGCGGCCGCCGCCGCGCAGGAGTCCTGGGCCGCGACCGCCCCGCGCGAGCGCAGCGAGATCCTGCGCAAGGCCTACGAGATCCTCACCGAAGAGGCCGAGCTCTTCGCCGAGATCATGGTCCGCGAGAACGGCAAGTCCTGGGCCGACGCCAGCGGCGAAGCGAACTACGCCAAGGAGTTCTTCCGCTGGTTCGCCGAGGAGGCCGTCCGGGTTCCGGGTGACTACCGGCTCTCCCCGGCCGGCGACAAGCGGATCATCGTCGACCGGCAGCCGATCGGCGTCTCGCTGCTGATCACGCCGTGGAACTTCCCAGCCGCGATGGCGACCCGCAAGCTGGCACCGGCACTGGCCGCGGGGTGCACGACGATCCTCAAACCGGCCCGCGAGACGCCGCTGACCGCCGCGTACGTGGTCGACGTGCTGCGCCGGGCGGGCGTCCCGCGCGGCGTGGTCAACCTGGTGACGCCGGTGCCGACCGGTCCGCTGGTCAAGCTCATGATCGACCGGCCCGAGGTGCGGAAGCTGTCGTTCACCGGTTCGACCGAGGTAGGCCGTGACCTGCTGCGGGCGTGCGCCGACTCGGTGGTGAGCACGTCGATGGAGCTCGGCGGCAACGCGCCGCTGGTCGTGCTGCCCGGCGCCGACCTCGACGAGGCCGTGGCCGGTGCCCTGCTGGCCAAGATGCGTAACGGTGGTTCGGCCTGCACGGCGGCCAACCGGTTCTACGTCCACAGCTCGGTGCACGACGAGTTCGTCGAGCGGATGGACGCGGCACTCGCGAAAGTGGCCGTCGGGCGCGGTCTCGACCGGTCGAACGACTTGGGCGCGCTGGTCTCGGTCGGGGAGCGCGACAAGGTCGCGGAGCTGGTCACCGGCGCACTCGCCGACGGGGCGACGCTCGTGCGCGGCGGGCACTCGTCCGAGGAGGGCGCGTTCTACGACGCGACGCTGCTGACCGACGTGCGGCACGGGTCGACGATCAACACGACCGAGATCTTCGGGCCGGTCACCGCGGTCGTGAAATTCGACGACGTGGACGAGGCCGTACGGATGGCCAACGACACGATCTACGGGCTGATGGCCTACGTGTTCGGCGAGGAGCGCGAGGCGATCGCGGTGGCGCGGCGCCTCGAGGCGGGCATGGTCGCGGTGAACCGCGGGGTGGTGAGCGACCCGGCCGCCCCGTTCGGTGGCGTGAAGCAGAGCGGTCTCGGTCGCGAGGGCAGCTCCGAGGGCATCCTGGAGTTCCTCGAGGAGAAGTACATCGCGCTGACCGCGTAGGCGCGGCGGGGCGCCGGTCCACAGTGGCCGGCGCTCCGAGCAGAACTACTCAGGCGCCCGGCGGCGAAACCCGAGAACCTCGTTCCATGATGGATACGGATTCTCGTGAAAGCGCGGGGTTGCCCGATGACCTTCTACATCATTGACGTCAGCCGGTACAACGGGTCGATCGATTACGAACTGGTCGACAAAGCAGGTATCAAGGGCGTGGTCTGCAAGGCCACCGAAGGTGTCCCTTCGCAAACCTCGGCGCTGACGCGGAAGCATTTCTCCGCCACCGCGGAGCGGATCAGGGGATTTCCGATCCGGGGCGGATACCACTGGCTGCACCGCGGGAACTACGAGGCTCAGGCCCGCCATTTCCGCGACACGCTTGTCGCCGGGTTCGGATCGCTGCACGGGCTGACGCTGCAGCTGGACGCCGAGGGATCCGGCGTCACCGTCGCTGACGTGCGCGGATTCCTGGCCGCGTGGAACCGGCTCACCGGCGGGTATCCGCTCCTGGGCTACTTTCCGCGGTGGTACTGGACGGGGCTGGGTGCGGATCCCCTCGTGCTGCTCCGCGGATTCGCCGGTTGGTGGCAATCCGCCTACGTTTCGGGCACCGGGGACTACTTGGCTCTCGCCTCCAAGATCGGCAACGGCTGGGACAAGTGGGGGCACGACCCACTGATTCTTCAGTATTCGAGCAAGGCGCACATCCCCGGTGGCACTGCCGTGTGCGACGTGAATCAGATCAAGATGTCGGTGCCGGACTTTCTCGCGGTCACCACGAAGAATCAACCGAAAATCAACGAGCAGGAGGACGAAACAATGGCGAAACTCGTGAAGTCGGTGGCCGACGGTCCGGCGATCTGGCTGGTGTACGACCGCACCATCGAGCACATCCCGACGATGGAGGAGGTCAAGAACCTCGAGCTCGTGTACGGCAAGACGGTCACGGTCCCGTCGCTGGCCGGCCTGGGCCGGAGGGTCGAGGAGCCGAGCGTCTAGTACGCGGGCCGTACCGTGTGGGGATGAGCGGCGGGGAGCAGTTGGCGCAGATCCGGGCCGGGATCGACGGGCTCGATCGGCAGATCGTCGCGTTGCTGGGGCAGCGCGAGGAGCTCGTCCGCCGGGCCGGGCGGCTCAAGGCCGACACCGCGGCCGTGCGAGCGCCGGCCCGGGTCGAGCAGGTGATCGGCAAGGTCCGTGCGCTGGCCGCGGAGTCGGGCGCCGATGCGGACGTCGTCGAGGCCACGTACCGGGCGATGATCGCCGCGTTCATCAACCTCGAACTCGACGTCCACCGTGGATCCGACTGACCCACCGCAGTGGCCGGAGCTCCGGCTCCCGGCCCGCGACGGAGCCCGACGGCTACCACGGCCCCCCGGCCGACGGATTCTTCCGGTACTGGCCGGGCGTGGTGCCGATCAGCCCGGCGAAGGCCTCGATGAAGCTGCTGGGGTTGGCCCAGCCGCACGCGCGGGCGGTGCGGTTCGTGTCGTACCCGTCGGCGAGGAGCATCAGCGCGTTGGCGATGCGTATCTGCGTACGCCACTCGTAGAACGTCATGCCGAGCTCGGAGCGCAGCAGCCGGCTGAGCGTGCGGCCGCTGGCTCCGGTCCGGCGGCCGAGGTCGGCCAGCGAGGTGTTGTCGGCCGGGTGTTCGTACAGCAGCCGGGCGACGGCCCGCAGCCGGTCGTCGCGGGGCTCGGGCAGGTGCAGCGACTGCTCGTCCGCCTCCTGCAGGTCGTCCACGAGGACGCGGTTCAGCCGGGCGCGGGCGGGACCGTCGAACGTCCGCGGGCCGGTGAGCGTGAGCACGAGCTCGCGGGCCAGACCGGTGGCGACGAACACCACCGGCCGGTCCGGCAGGAGCCCGGCCAGTGCCGCGGGCAGGAAGACGATCCGCATGTCGGTGTCGCCGTGCGCCCGGTGGTGGTGGGCGAACCCGGCCGGAGTCCACGCGGCGCGATTGGCCGGGACGATCGACGTACCGCGTTCGGTGTGGACGGAGAGCACCCCGCGGGCCGCGTAGACCAGATGCCCCCGGCGATGGGTCTGGCGGACGCTCGTTTCGCCGGACGCCCACAGGTGCACGCCGCCGGCCGGCCAGACACGATGGCGGCTGACGAGCACGATTTGGCATTCTACCGGTGGTCGGCCACGCCGGGCCGGGCGAGAGTGGGCCCCATGATGACGACGATGCGTGCGGCGGTCTGTACCCGGGCCGGTGGCCCCTCGGTGCTGGAAGTGCGGGACCTTCCGGTCCCGGAGGTGCGGCCGGGCTGGAGCCTGGTGCGGGTGAGGGGAGCGGGCCTGAACCGGTCGGAGCTGCGGACCCGCCAGGGCCACTCCCCGGGCGTCGCCTTCCCGCGGGTGCTCGGGATCGAGTGCGTGGGGACGCTGGCGGCGTCGACCGATCCGGCGCTGGCCGAGGGGACGACCGTCGCGGCGATCATGGGGGAGATGGGCCGGGCCTTCGACGGCGGCTACGCCGAGTACGCGCTGGTGCCGAACGCGCTGCTGATGCCGCTGGTGACGACGCTGCCGTGGGACGTGCTGGCCGCGCTCCCGGAGACCTACCTCACCGCCCAGGGTGCTCTGGACGCGCTGGGTCCGTGCGAGCGGCTGCTGATCCGGGGCGGGACGTCGTCGGTGGGGATGGCGGCGGCGGTGATCGCGTCCGGCCGGGGCATCGCGACCGCGGCCACCACCCGGCAGCCGGCCAAGGCCGGTGCGCTGGGTGTCGACACCGTGCTGATCGACGACGGCGGACCGCTGGGCGAACGGCTGCGGGAGCTCTGGCCGTCGGGCCCGGACGCGGTGCTGGACCTGATCGGGGCCAGGACCGCGGTGGAGTCGCTGGGACTGGTCCGCCGGGGCGGGACCGTGTGCGTGGCCGGGTCGCTCAGCGGGTGGGTGATTCCGGAGTTCGAGCCGGTGGCGATGATCCCGCCCGGGACCCGGCTGACCGCGTTCCACAGCGACTCGATGAAGGGCCGGGCCGGTGGCGACGTGCTGCAACGGGTGGTGCGGGAGGTCGAGGGCGGCCGGTACCGCCCGCACGTCGACCGGGTGTTCGCGCTGGAGGAGGTCGCCGAGGCTCACCGGTACCTGGAGGACGACCGCGCGACCGGGAAAGTGGTCCTGCGTCCGTGACCGCTCGGAGCCGGGCACCGGTGCGCCCGGCCGGTGCCGCGGGTCACGGCGCCGGGACCGCCGTCCACAGCCGGAGTTTCTCCGGGTTGCGCACGACCCAGATGCGGGTGATCCGGTCGTCGGCGAAGCCGAACGCGAACACGGTCACGACGGCGCCGTCCTGTTCGACGACCAGGCCCGGCTGGCCGCTGACGGTTCGCTCCCGGATCGTCTGGCCGCCGGTGGCGCGGGCGGCGAGCGCGATCCAGGTGCTCGCGACCGCGTCGCGGCCTTCGATCGGGTGCGGGAACGTCAGCGCGAGCCCGCCGCCGTCGGCGACCGCGGTGGCGTCCGGGTCGAGCAGTCCGAGGAGCGCGCCGAGGTCCTGCGCTTCCCAGGCGCGTCGGAAGTCGCGCACGAGCCCGGCGTGCTCCGCGGCCGTCCCCGGCCGGGCCGGGCCCGACCGGAGGCGCCTGCGGGCCGAGGACGCCAGCTGCCTGCTGGCCGCCGGCGTGCGGCCGACGACCTCGGCGATTTCGGCGAACGAGAAGCGGAAGACGTCGTGCAGGATGAACGCGACGCGTTCGGCCGGGGTCATCGCATCGAGCATCACGAGGAACGCCATGCTGACGGACTCGTCGAGCGTGACGTGCTCGGCGGGGTCGCTGATCGGGTCGGGCAGCGGCTCCGGGATCCAGTCGCCGACGTAGCGCTCGCGCCGAGCCCGGGCCGAGGTGAGCTGGTTGAGGCTGAGCCGGCCGGCGACGGTGCTCAGCCAGGCGCCCGGGGAGTCGATGGCCTCCTGCTCGGAGCGCGTCATCGCGTACCAGCGGGCGTAGGTCTCCTGCACGACGTCCTCGGCCTCGGCGAGGGAGCCCAGTAGCCGGTAGGCGAGGTTCAGCAGGTGGCGGCGTTCGCTGATCGCGGTCATCGTGTCTCTCCCGGGAGGTGGCTCTCCCAGTACGACACGACAGGGGACCGGAGTGTGAGGTGCCTGCCTCACACTCCGGTGCGCTGATTTGTCGGAGCGGCATGGACACGATCACTGCACCGGGAGTGGAGCGGGCCGCCGCCGCGCTCACCGCCCACGGATTCACCGTCGAGATCCTGGACGACGCCGGGGCCGCGCGGGCCCGGGTCCGGGACCTGGTTCCGGCCCGGGCGAGCGTCTTCACCGGCGCCAGCGAGACCCTGCGTCTCTCCGGGATCGACGAGGACCTCAACGCGAGCGGGCGCTACGACGCTCTCCGGCCCCGCGGCCTCACGATGGATCGGGCCACCAGGGCGGACGAGATCCGGCGGATGTTCGCCTGCCCCGACGTGGCGATCGGCAGCGTCGCCGCGGTGACCGAGACCGGTTCGCTGGTGATCGCCAGCGGTAGCGGGAGTCAGTTGCCGGGATACGCGGGCGGCGCGGCCACGGCGATCTGGGTGGTGGGAGCGCAGAAGGTGGTACCGGATCTGGAGGCGGCGCTGCGGCGGGTGTGGGAGCACTGCCTGCCGCTGGAGAACGAGCGGGCGCTGCGGGCCTACGGGGTTCCCAGCGCGGTGAATCGTCTGCTGGTCCTGAACGCGGAGCCGCGGCCCGGCCGGGCAATCGTGCTGCTCCTGCGCGAGGAGATCGGCTTCTGAGTGGCGGATCGACGGGTGACGTAGGTTCCGAATCGAGATAGCCGGTATCGGCTACCAGCTCGATAGGGTAGACAAGAACGAGGTGTCCGGGGAGCGACGGGGGAGACATGTACTTCGATCCGGCGGTCAGCCTTGCGGGTCTCCTCGTCGGTTTCGTCATCGGCCTGACCGGTATGGGCGGCGGTGCCCTGATGACCCCGGTTCTGGTGCTCGTGTTCGGCGTTCAGCCGTTAGCAGCCGTGTCGAGTGATCTGGTCGCGTCGCTGGTCATGAAGCCGTTCGGCTCCGCGGTGCACATGCGGCGCCGCACGGTCGACTGGGGGCTGGTCCGCTGGCTGGCGCTCGGCGCGGTCCCCTCGGCGTTCGCCGGTGTGCTCGTGATCCGGCTGCTCGGGCGCGGTACCGACGTCCAGCACCTGGTCACGGTCTCGCTCGGCGTCGCTCTGCTGATCGCCGCGGTGGCGATGGTGGCGCGCCTGCTCCTCGACAGCGCCGGGGCGCGCCGGGAGGCTCCGGAGGGCCCGGTTGCCGTGCGGCGGCTGCCCACGGTGCTGACCGGCATTCTCGGCGGCCTGCTGGTCGGCATGACCTCGACCGGTTCCGGCACGGTCATCATCGTCTGCCTCACGCTGATCTATCCGCTGCTGCCGCTGCGCCGGCTGGTCGGCACCGACCTGGTGCAAGCGGTCCCGCTGGTCGGCGCGGCCGCGCTCGGCCACCTGCTGTTCGGTGACTTCCAGCTCGGACTGACGACGTCGCTGCTGGTAGGGGCCATTCCGGGGGTGCTGCTCGGCGCGCGGCTCTCGTCCCGTGCGCCGGACCTGCTGGTCCGTCCGGCGCTGGTCTTCGTGCTCACCGGTACGGCGCTGAAGCTCCTCGGGGCGTCCACCCCGACGCTCGGTCTGACGCTGCTCTTGCTGGCGTTGGTCGGTCTGCCGGCCTGGGCCCTGTTCGACGCCGGACGCCAGGCCCGCAGCGGGTGGGCGTCGGCCGGCGTCGATCGCGGCCGGATGCTGGCGCTGCAGGCGGTGGGCCTGCTCCTCGGGCTCGGGCCGGTGGTCGCCGCGGTGTACTTCGCCCGGGTGCGCCCGCGGTTGCGCGCCGCGGCCGAGGTGCGGCCTCCGCTGGCCGCGCTCGAGCCGGTGTCGTAGCCGCCGGCCCGCCGCGTCAGGGGGTCGTTGATCGCTCCTGCACGTAGGCGAGGAGCGAGGCGAAGCCGTCGGGCATGTCGGCGTCCGTGGCCGACAGCGTGGCGCCGTCGTCGAGCGCGAGCCGGTACGTGGCCGCATCCGGTACGGTCCGGCCGGTACGGCCGGGCTGCGGTTCGGCCCGCGCCGCCGCGACCAGCGCGCTGAGCTGCCGGGCCTCCTCGTCGCTGAGCGTCGCACTGTCGAGAACCTGGGGCGGGCGGCCGAGGTTCAGGGCCGCGCCCCAGCCCCCGGACGTCGTCAGGCTGATCCTCATCCGGCCCCCTCCACGCCGACCTGCTCCCAGGCGTCCCTCACCGCTTGCTGCTCGGTCTGGCCGTAAAGGCGCACCGCCTGAGCGTAGGTGGTGGCGGCGAAGGCGGAGAAGTCCGTGGTGGCGGTCGAGGCCTTCAGCGCCTCGTACCAGATGTGGCCGGGCGCGTTCCAGGAGTTCCCGCCGATGGCCGTGGCGACCAGGTAGAACGCCTTGTTGGGGATGCCGGAGTTGATGTGCACGCCGCCGTAGTCACCCTCGTCGGTGTCGGGGAGGTCGGCGTACCGGTCCATGTGATCGGGCTGCGGGTCCTGGCCGAACTGCGCGTTGTCGTAGGCCGTTCCCGGCGCCCTCATCGAGCGCAGCGCGTCCGCGTCGACGCCGGGCGTGAAGATCTCGGTGCCGACCAGCCAGTCGGCCTCGTCCGCGGTCTGATTCAGCGTCCATTGCTTGACCATCTCGCCGAACGCATCGGAGATGCTCTCGTTGAGCGCGCCCGGCTGGTGGTGGTACTCCAGCGCCGCCGTGTGCTCGGTGACGCCGTGGGTCAGCTCGTGCGCGATGACGTCGATCGAGCCGGTGAAGTCGGTGAACAGCACTCCGTCGCCGTCGCCGAAGACCATCTCGAGGCCGTCCCAGAACGCGTTGTTGAACCGCACGCCCCGGTGGATGTACCCGTTGAGGCGTAACCCGCGGTCGTCGATCGAGTTGCGCCCGAACACCTCGGCGTAGAACTGACGGGTGTCGCCGAGACCGTCGAAAGCCTTGTTGGCGCTGTCGTCCGCCGCGGGCGGGCCGTCTTCGGTCCGGACCACCGCCGCCCGCGCCAGCGCGGAGCCGTTCTCGACGTCGAAGATCGTCCGGCGGCCGTCGGCGGCCATGCCCAGTGACCCGGCCAGTGCGGTGCGCCGGCCCCGGATCGACGCGGAGGTCAGGAGCGAGTTCAGCGCGGTCCGGCGCACGGACCCGTCGTCGCTGTCGAGCAAAGCGCGCAGCAAATAGGGCGGAACGATGCAGTGACGTCGTGTGTGAACAGTCGACATGCGAGTGCTCCCCCAGTGGCCGAGTAAATCGGACGCGACCACCGTAGACCCGCGCGCGGGGCCCGGCTAGAAGATTCGTGGCCGAGACCCGGGCCCCGCGTCGTCTCGGCGGACGCGCGCCGGGAGGCCTCAGGGGCCGAAGGCCCAGGCGCCGGATCGAAGCGCGGCGAGTACTCGTGGCCGCCCACCGTCGTAGGCGAACGTCTCGGTGACGAACTCTCCCGCGACGGACACGCGTCGCTACGCCGGCTCGGCCGCGGCCAGGTAGGCCGCGGCGAGGCGCTCGCGGACGCTCGGTGAGCGCGGCGGGGGCCCGGACCCGAGATGCGCGTGCCGCAGCTCGTCCATGAACTCCTCCCACAGCGCGGGCCCGCCCGCCTCGAGCAACTCGGCACGGATGCGCAGCGCGGGCGACGTGGGCCGGTGCCGGAGCCCCCAGCTGCCGAGCTGCGCGAACACCGGCACGAGCTGGATCGCGGGTTCGGTCAGGCTGTACCGCGCCCGCTGGCCCGGCCGGACGTCGTCGCGGGTGAGCAACTCGGTCTCGACGAGTCGTTTGAGCCGGTCGGCCAGGATGTTCGAGGCGATCCCCTCGATCGAGTTGGCCTGCAGCTCCCGGAAGTAGCGGCGATCTGCGAAGACGATGTCGCGGAGGACCAGCAGGCTCCAGCGATCGCCGAACACCTCGATGGCGGCGTTGATCGGGCACCCCGACCGCGGCTCGTGCGCCTCACCCATAGTGCTTGCAAGTTACCACCAGCGGAGCTACGGTCCGGCCAAGCGGTTGCAAACTACAAGCGGAAGGGGCCGCCGTGCTCACGCCGGTCGCGGAGGGCGTGCTGGTTCACCAGAGCGCGTTCATGCAGAGCAATGCCGTGGTCGTGCAGGGCCGGGACGGGGTGCTGCTCATCGATCCCGGGGTGCAGGACCACGAGATGGCCTGCCTGGACGACGACCTGCGCGGACTGGGCCGGCCCGTGGTGGCGGGCTTCTCCACCCACCCGCACTGGGACCATCTGCTCTGGCGGGCCGGGTTCGGCGACGCGCCCCGCTACGGCACGGCCCGCTGCGCGGCCACCGTCCGCGAGCGGCTGTCGGATCCGGGCGCGATGGCCCGCGTCGCGACGATGATTCCGTCGGACATCGTCGAACGGGTCCCGCTGGACCTGCTCGGTCGCATCGAGGGGCTGCCCGCCGGGACGACGCGGATTCCGTGGGACGGCCCCGACGTCCGGATCCTCGAGCATCAGGCGCACGCCCCGGGCCACGCGTCGCTGGTGATCGAGGATCAGCGGGTGCTGGTCGCCGGCGACATGCTCTCCGACGTCCTGATCCCGATGCTCGACCTGACCGACCCCACGGATCCGGTCGAGCACTACCTCGCGGGGCTGCTGCTGCTCGGCGACGCGGCGGACGACGTCGAGGTCGTCGTCCCCGGCCACGGCTCGATCGGCCGGGGTGCCGAGGTCCGCGCCCGGATCGACCAGGACCGCGCGTACGTGCAGGCCCTGCGCGATCCGGGACCCTCCGCCGACCCGCGCCTGGGCCCCTCGGCCACGTTCGGTCACGGCTGGCTCTCCGCCGCCCACGAACGCCAACTCCAGCGAGTCACGTGACAATTTGAGTCGAAGAGGTTCAATGCGGTAGTGAGCACACAGTCCTGGCAGGCTCCCGGCGATTTACTGGACCGCGCCGGTCGGTGGCTCGCTGCGAAAGTCTGGCTCGGCTGCCTGCTCTCCGGGCTGTTCGCGCTCGGGCGTCACTTCGGCTGGCCGGAAGCGTTGGTCAGCGCCATGGCGGCGCTGGGAGCCCTGGGTCTGGCGGTGGCCGCGGTGTGGCTCCCGGTCTGGACGCGCGAGTACCGGATCGGCATCCCGGTCGTCGACATCGGCCTTCGGCTGATCGTCTGGGCCGGGCTCGCGGCCGCGGTCGTGTCCCTGCTGATCGGCGATCCCGCCGTGGGAACGGTGGCCGGCGCACTCCTGCTGTCGACGGCCTGGCGGACGTTCGGCCGGTCGAGCGAGACCGTGTCCCAGCGAGGCCGGATCCCCGCGCCCCCGGGCAGCTTCTGAGGGTCGGTCACCCCGCCAGAACCAGCGTCTCGTCGGCCAGGGCCGCGTCCTCGGGACGGTGGGTGATCAGCACGGTCGCCCGGTCGGCCGTCGCGGCGAGCAGGTCGGCGGTGAGCGCGTCGGCCGTCTCCTGGTCGAGGTTCGCGGCCGGCTCGTCGAGCACGACGATCGGGAACCCGGCGAGCAGCACACGCGCGAGCGCGAGGCGCTGGCGCTGACCACCGGAAACACGGCTGCCACGCTCTCCGACGAGCGTGTCGAGGCCGCGCGGAAGGCTCCGCACCCAGCCGGCCGCCCGGGCGCGCTCCAGGGCGTCCCACAGAGCGGTTTCCGGAGCCTCCGGAGCGGCGAGCCGCAGGTTCGCACGGATGGTCGAGTCGAACAGGTGCGCGTCCTGCGCGCACCAGCCGACCATCCGTCGCACGTCGTCGGGATCAAGGGTGCCGACGTCGGCACCGCCGACGGTGTAGGTCCCGGAGGTCGGCGGCAGCGTGCGGACCAGCACCGCCGCGAGCGTCGACTTCCCCGACCCCGACGGGCCCAGCACCACGACCCGCTTTCCCGCCGTGAGCCTCAGCCGGACGCCCCGGAGCGCCGGTCGCTCCGCGCCGGGCCACGTGGCGTCGACGTCCGTGAGCACCAGCGGAAACGGCGACTCCGGGCACCGCGCGGGCGCACGCGGGACCGGCAGCACCGACGGGGCGTCGACGATCTCGGCCACCCGTCGCCGGGCCTGCCGGACCCGGGGGAGCGCCTGGGCCGCGGCCGGCAGGGCCGCGACCGACTCGAACGCGGCCAGCGGGAGCAGGACGACGGTCGCCAGCGCCACGCCGTTCAGGGTCCCGTCGTGGACGGCGGCCGCCCCGGCGACCAGCGCGGCGAGCACCGCCGCGCCGGAGCAGACGGCCACCAGTCCGGCTCCGAGCCCGGCGGCGTAGGCCGAGCGACCCGCCGCCCGGGTGAGGCGACGGTCGATCGCCGCGGTCGAGGCCAGCCGGGCGTCGAAGGCCCCGGCCACGGCGAGTTCCCGGCCGTGCGTCAGCAGTTCCACGACCCCGGAGGTGAGCCGGCCGCGGTCGGTGGCCAGAGCCTGCTCGGCGCGGCGGGCGACGACGGTCGTGAGCCAGGGGACGACCACCCCGGCGACGAGCAGCACGGTGCCCAGCGCCAGGCCGGCCGCGGGCAGCAGCAACGCGGCCACCAGCGCGGATCCCAGCCCGGTGACGGTAGCGATCCCGGCCGGAAGGAGAACGCGGAGGTAGCGGTCCTGCATCGTGTCGACGTCGGCGACGAACCGGGTCATCAGCTCACCGCGGCGGTAGGCCGGTACCCCGGCCGGACCGATCCGGACCAGCGCCGCGTAGACCCGGGTGCGGAGTCCGGCGAGGAGGCGGAACGTCGCGTCGTGGGAGAGGAGGCGCTCGGCGTACCGCAGCACGCCCCGGCCCAGGCCGAACGCCCGGACGGCGGTGACGGCGACGGCCAGGTCGAGGATCGGCGGGTGCTGCGACGCCCGGCTGATCAGCCAGCCGGAGGTCGCCAGCAGCGCGATCCCACACCCCAGCGCGGCGCTGCCGGCGGCGCCGGCCGCCAGCAACCGGCCACGCGGGGCGCCGGACCCGCCGTTCATGCGGCCACCCCCTCGGCCGCGGTCGGCGCCGGAGCAGAGGTCACGACGGTCGATCCGGACGTCACCGGGGCCAGCGACATCTCGTGGTCGGCCAGGGCGAGCAACTCGGTGCGGTGGGTGACGAGGACGGCGGTGCGGCCAGGGAGCCAGGTGCGCAGCGCCCCCCGGATGCGCTGTTCGGTCTGCGGGTCGAGGTTCGCCGTCGGCTCGTCGAGCAGCACGATTCTCGGGTTGCGCAGGAAGGCGCGGGCCAGCCCGACCCGCTGGCGCTCTCCGGCCGACAGGCCGGCGCCGTCTTCGCCGACGAGCGTCTCGAGGCCGTCCGGGAAGCTCGCCGGATCGAGGGCGGCCCGCTCGGCGGCGAGCGCCACCGCGGAGCCGGTCGCGTCCGGACGGCCCAGCCGGATGTTCGCCGCTATCGACCCCACCACCAGCGCGGGCCGCTGCGGCACCCAGGCCACGGACGCCCAGTAGGTCGCCGGATCCAGGTCAGCCACGTCGGTACCACCGATCCGCACCGTCCCCGAGACCGGCCGGACCAGCCCGAGCAGAGCCGCCACCACCGTGGACTTCCCGGTCCCGCTGGCCCCGACCAGCGCGGTCACCCGGCCCGACGGGAACGTCATCGACGCGTGGTCCAGCGCCGGTTCGCCCCGGTCGGGGTAGTGCACGGTCACGGCATCCAGCACCAGGTCACCGAGGACGAGGTCGGTCCGTGTCCCGGGCGTCGGCGCGGGAGACTCCAGCACCGCGAACACCTTCTCGGCCGCTTCGAGACCCTCGGCGCTGGCATGGAACTGCGCCCCCACGGCGCGCAGCGGCAGGTACACCTCCGGCGCGAGGATCAGCACGAGCAGTCCGGTCTGCAGGGTCAGGGATCCGTCGACCAGCCGCAGCCCGACCGACACCGCGACCAGCGCGACCGACAGCGTCGCGAGCAGCTCCAGCACGAGCGACGACAGGAACGCCGCGCGCAGCACGCCCATCGTCGTCCGGCGGTAGTCGTCGGTGATCCGGCGCACGGTCGCGACCTGCGCGGAGGCCCGCCCGAACCCGACCAGCGTCGGCAGCCCGGTCACCACGTCCAGGAAGTGCCCGGACATCCGCGACAGGGCGTCGAACTGCCGGTCGGTGCGGGCCTTGGTCCAGCGACCGATCAGGATCATGAACACCGGGATCAGCGGCAGCGTCAGCCCGACGATCAGCGCGGTCAGCCAGTCCGCGGCCAAGAGCCGAGTCCCGACGATCACCGGGACGACGACCGCCAGCACGAGCTGAGGCAGATACCGGGCGAAGTACCCGTCGAGCGCGTCCACCCCTCGGCTGACCAGCGCCGCCAGGCCCCCGGCCCCGTGGTCTCCCGCCCCGCCGCTCCCGTCCTGCGCGGCTCCCTCCTGTGCGGCTCCGTCCTCCGCGACGCCGGCCTCCGGAGCTCCGGCCGACGTGGCGGCCCGGCGGAGGACGGCCTGCCGGAGGTCGGACTTCACCGCGGCCGCGGCGCGGAAGGCCGCGACCTCCTGCACCCACGCCAGCCCCGCCCTCCCCGCGAGGATCAGCGCCAGCGCGACCAGCGTCCCCCGAATGCCGTCCGGGCCGGCGCCGGTCCGGAAGACGGTGACGATCGCCTCGGCGAGGAGCGTCGCCTGGGCCACGAGCAGCACCGCTCCGAGCACGCCGGTCAGCACGGCGGCGGCGAGGAACCAGCGGGTGGCCCGTGCGTAGCGCAGCAACCGCGGATCCAGGGGCTTCATCAGTGCGCGACCGGGATGTCGCTGGTGCCGATCCGCTTCCGGAACACCCAGTACGACCAGGCCTGATAGCACAGCACGACCGGCGTGACGATCCCGGCGACCCACGTCATGATCGTCAGCGTGTACGGCGTCGAGGACGCGTTCGTCGTGGTCAGGCTGTTGGCCGCCGTGGTCGTCGACGGCATCACGTCCGGGAACAGCGCGGTGAACAGGCTGGCCACCGCGAGCAGGATCGTGGCCCCGGTCGCGAGGAACGCCCACCCCTCCCGGCCCCGCCGTGCCAGCACCGCGGCGCTGATCAGCGCCACCGCGGCCAGCAGCACGGTCACCCAGGTGACCGGCTTTCCGTGCGCGAGTTGCGTCCAGAGAAGAAAGACGGCGGCGACGACGATCGTGGGGACCGCGATCCGGACGGCCAGCGCCCGCGCCCGGTGGCGGATCTCGCCGTGGGTCTTCAAGGACAGGAACACCGCGCCGTGGAACGCGAACAGCAGAAGGGTGGTGACCCCACCCAGCAGGCCGTAGGGGTTGAGCAGCGTGAACAGGTTTCCGGTGTACTCGTGGCCGCTGTCCAGCGGCACGCCCCGGACGATGTTCGCGAAGGCGACTCCCCAGAGCAGCGCGGGCACGAACGAACCCACGGTGAGGCAGAGGTCCCAGCCCCGCTTCCAGGCCGCCGAGTCGCGTTTGCCGCGGTACTCGAACGCGACGCCGCGCACGATCAGCGCGACCAGGACCAGTAACAACGGCAGGTAGAAGCCGCTGAACAGGGTCGCGTACCACTCCGGGAACGCGGCGAACGTGGCGCCGCCGGCGACCAGCAGCCAAACCTCGTTGCCGTCCCAGACCGGACCGATCGTGTTGATCAGCACCCGGCGTTCGGCGTCGTCGCGGCCGAGGATCGGCAGCAGCATCCCGACGCCGAAGTCGAAGCCTTCGAGGAAGAAGTAGCCGATCCAGAGGACGGCGATCAGCAGGAACCAGACGGTAGTGAGCTCCATTGTCCTGTCCCTCTAGTAGGCGAATGCCATCGGGCGGTCTTCGGACGGCTCCACCGCGGGCTCGGGGCCGGCCTTGGCGTACTTGACCATCAGCCCGACCTCGATCACCGCGAGCACGCCGTAGAGCAGCGTGAAGACCGCGAGCGAGGTGGCGATCGTGCCGGCGGAGACGGTCGGCGAGACCCCGTCGGCGGTTTTGAGAGCGCCGTAGACCACCCACGGCTGGCGGCCCATCTCGGTGAAGATCCACCCGAACGAGTTGGCCAGGATCACCGCGGGCAGCGACCACACCGCGACCCGCCACAGCCATCGGGGCACGGCGTCACCCCCGCTGCGCCGCCGTCGCAGGCGGCGCCCCGGCCGGCCCAGCAGGAGGAGCAGGGCCGCGGCGACCCCGGCCGCCAGCAGGCCCAGGCCGATCATCAGGCGGAACGACCAGTACGTGATCGGGACGTTCGGGCGGTAGTCACCCGGTCCGAACGCGGCCTCGGAATCGCGCTGGACGTCGTTGACACCCTCGACCCGGCCGTTCCAGCTGCCGGTCGCGAGATAGGACAGCAGACGCGGGACGCGGATCGAGAACACCTCGTCGTCGCCGTTGAGCGACCCGATCGTGAACAGCGAGAACGACGCCGGGGCGACCGTGTCGTAGAGCGCCTCGGCCGCGGCCATCTTCATCGGCTGCTGCTCGGTCATGATCTTGGCCTGGGCGTCCCCGCTGATCACGACGCCGACGGCGGACCCGAGCAGCACCCACGCCGCGAGCTTCAGCGACGGACGCATCACGTCGGTGTTGCGGCCCCGGGCCAGGTGCCAGGCCGCGACCGCGATCATCAGCGCCGCCCCGGTCATGAACGCGGCCAGGACGACGTGCGGGAACGCGCCGAGCGTCGTCGAGTTCGTGAGGACGGCGGGGAAGTCGGTCAGCTCCGCCCGGTGGGTCGACGGGTTGATCCGGTAACCGACCGGGTGCTGCATCCAGGAGTTCGCGGCCAGGATGAAGTAGGCCGAGAGGATCGTGCCGATCGCGGCGGCCCAGATCGTCGCCAGGTGGACGCGCTGGGGCAGGCGGTCCCAGCCGAAGATCCACAGCCCGAGGAACGTCGATTCGAGGAAGAACGCGAGCAGGCCCTCGATGGCCAGCGGTGCGCCGAAGATGTCGCCCACGTAGCGGGAGTAGTCGCTCCAGGCCATGCCGAACTGGAACTCCTGGACGATCCCGGTGGCGACGCCCAGCGCGAAGTTGATCAGGAAGAGCTTGCCCCAGAAGCGGGCGGCGCGACGGTACACGTCGTTGCCGGTGCGGACGTACGCGGTCTGGAGGATCGCGGTCAGCAGCGACAAGCCGATGGTGATGGGGACGAAAATGAAGTGGTACACGGTGGTGACGCCGAATTGCCACCGCGCGATGTCGAGCTGATCCATGGCTCCCACTCGACCATCGGGTGGGCGTCCGGCGGCAGGGACGAAGGTCCCGGGACGTCGGGCCCACGGTCGTGGTCGGGAGGCCCGGCCGGCGGACGACGAGGGGGACGCCGGCGTTAGGGTCCGACGGTGCTGGTTGATCTCACCCAGGGCGTCGGCCTGCGCCGCGCGACCGAAGCCGACCTGCCGGCCGTGCTGGCGCTGCTGGCCGCCGACCAGCTCGGTGCCCGGCGCGAGAGCATCGACGACCTCGCCCCGTACCGGGCCGCGTTCGCGGCCATCGATGCGGATCCCGCGCAGCTGCTCCTGGTGGCCGAGGCCGGCGGCCGGGTGATCGGGACGTTCCAGCTGACGTTCATCCCCGGTCTGGCCCGGCGGGGTGCGCTCCGGGCCCAGATCGAGGCGGTCCGGGTCGCGGACGAGTTCCGCAGCCGGGGGCTGGGCGCCGCGATGATGCGGTGGGCGGTCGACGAATCCCGCCGGCGGGGGTGCGCCCTGGTTCAGCTGACGTCGGACAAGTCGCGGCCCGACGCGCACCGGTTCTACGAGCGGCTCGGCTTCGTCCGCTCGCACGACGGCTTCAAGCTGGCGTTGTAGCTCGTACCCGGGTCGCTCGGACGCAGGCGGGCGAAGCGTTCCCGGGCGAGTTCCTGGAGTTTGTCCCAGCCGGGCGACTGGTCGCAGACCGCGCTCCGGACGAGCGCCTGAAAGTCCGAGCCCCCGTTGAACGCCGAGTCGTCCCAGCCCGAGCGGCTCACGGTCAGGTCGACCAGGCGGCGCGCGATGTCCTCCAGCGCCGGATCGGACGGCTCCGCGTCGAACGCCCGGTCGAAGTCGCACAGCAGGGCCCGGATCGCCGGGTCGGCGAGCCCGGCGCTGCGCTCCCGGATCCGCGCCGTCACCACGTCCGGCTCCACCGCCCAGGCGAGCATCCACAGATCGCGTTCGATCCGGAGGTAGCGCTCGCTCGCACCGGCCGCGCGCAAAGCGTCCAGATAGTCGGCGATCAGTTCCGGGACGTACAGCCGGTCGCCAGCGGTCAGCGCACGCACGCGGTGCCGCGCCGCGGTGAGCTCGGTGATGCGTGCGGAGAGCGCGTAGTCGATCTCGTTGATGGCCTGGGTGAACTCGGCCGCCTCAGCGGTCCGCAGCTGCCTGATCCGCGCCAGCGGCACCCCGGCGGCCGCGAGCGTCGTGATCTGGACGAGGTCGATGACCTGCTGCGGGCCGTACCGGCGGTAGCCGGAGCCGTCCCGCTCGGGCTCGGCCAGCAGCCCACGCTGGTGGTAGTAGCGCACGGTCCGGACGCTCACCCCGGCGTAGGCCGCCACCTGCCCGATCGTGATCACGCGTCTCTCCGGTAGGAGCGGACCGCCCACAGGTAGCCGACGGTGGCCGTGCCCGTGCACCAGGCCAGCGCGATCCCGACGCTGCCACCGGCCGGTGCGCCCGTCAACAGCGCGCGGAGACTGTCGACGACGGGCGTCATCGGCTGGTGCTCGACGAACCAGCGGATGCCGCGGCTCGCCGACGCGGGCGGCACGAACGCGCTGGACAGGAACGGCAGGACGGTGGCGATGAGCTGCGCGGCGCTGTTCGCGCCGGTCGGCGTCCGGGCGGCGAGGCCGACCCCGACCGAGAGCCAGGTCAGCGCGAACGCGAACGCGGTGGCGACACCCGCGGCGGCCAGCCAGCCGGCCGGGCCGGCCGAGGGACGGAAACCGGCCACGACCGCGGTGCCGGTCACCGCGACGACCGCCAGCATCGTCCGCAGCAGCCCACCGGCGACGTGACCGGCCAGGACGGCACCGCGGGCGATCGGCATCGCGCGGAAGCGGTCGATGATGCCCTCCTTGGCGTCGGTGGCCACGCTGATCGCCGAGGGCGCCGAACCGGCCGCGATCGTCATCATCAGGATCCCCGGCGTGAGGAAATCCACGTAGTTCCCCGGCCCGACGCTCAGCCCGCCGAAGACGTACACGAACAGCAGCAGCATCAGGACCGGCAGCGCGACCGAGACGACGATGATCACCGGATAGCGCACCGCGTGACGCAGTTCGCGGCCGACCATCGTCGCCACGTCGTCGAGCGGCCTCATCGGGCGGCCCCGCCGCCGGTCAGCGCGAAGAAGACGTCGTCGAGATCGGGCCGGTGAACGGTGAGATCGTCGAGAGGCACCGTGAGGCGCCGCACCACGTCCGGAGCGCCGGGCACACGAAGTTCGAGCGCGTCGTCGTCCCGGGACCCTTCGGGCAGGTCGGCCGCAGCCCGGGCCAGGTCGGCGGGGGAGGCGAAGCGCAGCACGAGGTGCGCGCCCGGAACGCGTCGCTTCAGTTCGTCGGCCGTGCCTTCGGCGACGACCCGGCCGCCGTCGAGCACGGCGATTCGGTCCGCCAGCCGGTCGGCCTCGCCGAGGTACTGGGTGGTCAGGAAAACCGTCACGCCGTCGCGGACGAGTTCGCGGACGATCTCCCAGGTCGTGTGCCTGCTGCGAGGGTCCAGACCGGTGGTCGGTTCGTCGAGGAAGATCAGCCGGGGCCGGCCCATCAGCGTCATCGCGAGGTCGAGGCGGCGTCGCATGCCGCCGGAGTAGGTGGACGGCAGTCGGCCCGCGGCCTCGGTGAGCTCGAAGCGCTCGAGGAGACCGGCCGCGCGCCGTTGCCGCTCGGCCCGGGACAGGTGATGGAGCCGCCCCATCAGCCGGAGGTTCTCCGCGCCGGTCAGCATGTCGTCCACCGCGGAGAACTGGCCGGTGACCCCGATCGTGGCGCGGATCGCGTCCGCCTGGGTGCGGAGGTCGTGACCCAGGACCCGCACGGAGCCGCCGTCGGGTGCCCGCTGGGTCGAGAGGATCCGGACCATCGTCGTTTTGCCCGCGCCGTTGGGGCCGAGCAGAGCGAAAACCCCGCCCTGCGGGACGGTGAGGTCGACGTCGTTCAGGACGACGTGGTCACCGAAGCTCTTGCGCAGGCCGGTGACGACGATCGAAGGAATCATGGGCCCATGCTCGGGGCCTGACGCTGCGTCAGGGTCAAGTCGCGGACAGGGCCCGGGTATCGCCGGTCACGGAGGCCGCCCCGACGTCCTCTCAGGGCTCGGTGGGATGCAGGCCGATGTTCTCGTGAGGGACGTAAAGCTGCACCCACGAACCGTCCACTTCCTCCGGCGGTTCGCCTCCGGTGAAGTCCACCTGGATCAGCGAGCCGCCGAAATCGAGCACCCACGAACCCTCGGAGGTCCGCAGCAGCCGGCCACGGAAAACGAGGCAATGCCCGCCCGGCCGAATCGCCGGTCCGGGTTCGTCGGCCCGGCGCGTTCTGGTCCCCCAGGCGAACGGGAGATCGATCGTCCACTCGACGTGGTGGAGCCCCGGCGAAACGTCCCGCGGGCCGCACCACTGCACTGACGTCCTTCCCACGGGCGTCTGGATCTGTACGAGCGGGAACGGGCTCCAGGGAAACTCCTGGACTTTCTCCACCTCGATCAGCACTTCTCGATGGTGCCGGGGGCGCGCCACCGGAACCTCAGCGGCGCGGGGCGCGTGTCGTTGGGTGTGACCTCTCTCAACGCCCGGCTGTCGGCGCTCAAGGCTGACCCGATGAACTCGTCCCTCGAACGGTCGCTCGATTACTACTACGGGGACGCCGAGCGCGATGCGGCGCTCGACGCGTTCTACCGGCAGTTCGTGCGTCCGGGTGATCTGGTGTTCGACATCGGCGCGCACGTCGGTGACCACATCGGGTGTTTCCGCAGGCTGGGAGCCCGGGTCGTGGCACTGGAGCCCCAGCCGCTGTGCGGCCACGCACTCCGGACGCTCTACGGGGACGACCCGGACGTCGTGCTGGTTCCGGCGGCGTGCGGGGGCTCGTCGGAGGCGTCGGTGACGTTTTACGTGAACTCCGACAATCCGACCGTGTCGACCGTGTCGCGGGACTTCGTGGCCGCCGCCGACGGGGCGGGCGGCTGGGAGGGTCAGGTCTGGGACAGCGAGATCCAGGTGCCGGTGGTGACGTTCGACGAGCTGATCCGGGAGCACGGGACGCCCGCGTTCACGAAGGTCGACGTGGAGGGGTTCGAGGAGTCGGTGCTCGCCGGGCTGAGCGTGCCGGTGCCCGCGTTGTCGTTCGAGTTCACGACGATCGAGCGGGCGGTGGCGGCGCGGGCACTGGAGCGGGCGTCGGCACTGGGATTCGAGGCGTTCAACGTGTCGCTGGGCGGGAACCTGGCGCTCGAGTTCGCGCAGTGGGTGCCGGCGCCCGGCCTGGCCTCGTACCTGGCCGGGCTGCCGCACGACGCGAACTCCGGGGACGTCTACTGCCGTCCGGCCTGAGGCCGGGGGAGTACGTCCGGGTCTCGGCGCGTGAGGGTCACGCCCACGGCGAAGATCCAGTAGCCGATCAGGGACGCGGTGAGCGCGGAATTGCCCCAGCCCAGCGCACTGTAGAAGGTCGAAGCCTGGTTCCGAAGTACAACGACGGTACGAACGCGAGGTTGACCAGGGCGATCGCGTAGGCCGCGACGACGCTCCACTGTGGCAGAACGCCGGTGCGCCTGATCGCTCGACCGGCCGCACCCAGCAGCAGAACGGTGAGGGCGCGGCCGATCGAGCCGTGGATCAAGATCACCCCGGCGGCCAGTGGACCGGTCGTGGTCGGGTCGACCGCGGCCCCACCGGCGTCGTAGAGGACGCCTGAGGAAGTAGAGCGGCACGCTGGCGTAGCTGCCGAGGCCGACGACGATGCCGGCCAGCCCGGTCAGGCGAGAGGTTGTCATACGGCCAGCGTCGGTCCGCACCGCCGGCGCGTCAGGGATGCCCACAGGGCACCGACGACCTCCTGCGGCGCGCAATCCCGCACGGTCGCGGCCAGAGCCGATCCGATGGCCTCGCTTTCGTCGAAGGCCAGCGACTCTTTCGTGGGGTAGTAGTTGAACAACGTGCTGAGGGAGACGTCCGCGGCGTCCGCGATCTCCCGCACACTCACCTGGTCGTAGCCGCGCTCCAGAAACAAGCGGAGCGCGGCATTGCCGATCGCCTTGCGGGTCTGGGCCTTCTTCCGCTCACGCCGGCCGCTCTCGCTCACGCCGCTGATCCTAAGTTCTCCGAGCGCTTCCTCACGGACGCACGGTCTGACGCGGTCCCACCCGGAGGACGGACAGGTAGCGGCGGGCGGCCCGGTCGTCCATTCGCGTCCGGATGCGTTCCGCCACGGCGTCGAGCAGGGGCTCCCGGACGTCTGGATCGAGTTTTCGGTAGAGGGAGTTCGATCGCAGGAGGTCGGCGAAGCCGGACCCGTCGAACCACTGGACGGTTTCGTGCCGGCGCACGGTCGGCGGGCCGAAGAGGGCGCCCGGATCCTCGACGGAACCCCACCCGTGGTCGGTCGCGCGAACCTCCGCCTCCAGTGGCGGGTGACGCCAGCCGGGGTTGCCCGGCGCGAACCGTTCGTGCAGGTCGGCGGTCTCGGCGTAGACCTCGGGCTCGCCCGGCCTGCGGACGACGACGTGGCCGAGCAGGGCCATCCAGCCGCCGGGCCGGAGCAGGTCGTGGGCCCGCGGCCAGCCGACCGAGGGGTCGACCCAGTGCCAGGAGGACGCGGCGACGATCAGGTCGAAGCGACGGCCCCGGTCGTCCCACTCCTCGAACGTGGCGCTCTCGAGGCAGACGTTGCCGAGCCGTTGACGCGCGATCGCGGCCAGTTCGGGGCCGGGCTCGATCGCGGTCACGTCGTAGCCTCGCGCGGCCAGCGAACGGGTGGCCAGCCCGGTACCGCTGCCGACTTCCAGCACCGCCGCCCCGTCCTCCGCCCCGGTGAGAGCCGCCAGCTCACGGAACAGCTCCGGGGGATAGCCGGGCCGCACCCGGTCGTAGAGCTCGGCCACCTCGTCGAACACCCGGCCGAGGTCGTGGGCGTCCATGGCCTCATCCTCCTCTCACGAACGACAAAACGACAATATCGACAAACCCCCTCCAACCATCCGTGCGGGCCGCCAGACTGACGCGAACTCCGCGACGGAAGGGACGCTCGTGACGATGGAGCGAAGGCGTTTCCTGGGATACGTGCTGGCGGCGCCGACCCTGGTCGCCGCGGCCGAGCTCGTGCCCGCGCCCCGGGCCCGCGCGGCGGGCCCTCGTCTGCCGTCGCCGGACGTCACCGAGATCGTCGACTTGAACGACGCGATGACGCTGGCGGCCGCGCCGACGTCGAACCTGATCTCGGTGATCGTGAACACCGACGGCACGGCCTCGTTCGCCCTGCCCCGGGCCGAGGTGGGCCAGGGCATCACGACGTCGAGCGCGATGCTCATCGCCGAGGAACTCACGCTGCCGCTGGACCGGATCCACGTCACGCTCGCGGACGCGCGGCCGGAGCTGCTGTTCAACCAGCTCACCGGCGGTTCGAACACGACGTTCTCCACCTACACCCCGATCCGGGTCGCCGCCGCCGTCGCCCGGGGCCGCCTGCTGCGGGCCGCCGCCGTCGCGCTGGGGACACCGGTGAGCGCGCTGACGCTGCGGGGCGGGTCGGTGGTGGACGCCACCGGCCGCACCGTCGGCCTCGGCGACCTGGCCGCGGCGGCGGCGAGCAGCCGCACCACACCGGTGGACGTCACGCTCACCGCCCGGGCGCAGTTCACGGTGATCGGCACACCGCGCAACCGGGTCGACGCGCTGGCCGCGGTGACCGGCCGCAAGAAGTTCGCGATGGACGTGCAGGTCCCGGACGCGAAACCGACGATGGTGTGCCGCCCGCCGACGATCAACGGCACGGTGCGTGCGGTGACCGACCTGGCCGGGATCCGGGTGATGCCCGGTGTCTCCGGCGTCGCGGTGATCTCCACCGGAGTGGCGGTCCGCGCGGAAACGTTCGGCCAGTGCATCGACGCGGTGCGGGCGCTGCACGTGTCCTGGGGCCCGGGCACCGCCGAGGGCAAGTCCGACGAGGACGTGCGGCACGAACTCGCCGCCGCCGAGATTCCGCTGGGCCCGAAGCCCCCGACCCCGTCGATCGAGGGCGTGTTCACGTTCGCGTTCCGCGGCAACAGCGCGCTGGAACCGAACTGCGCGGTCGCCGACGTCCGGCCCGGGAGCGCCGAGATCTGGGCCGCGCTCAAGTCCCCGATCGTGGCTCAGGAGGCGATCGCCGCTCGGCTGGGCCTGCCGATCCCGGCGGTGAAGGTCCACGTGGTGGAGGGCGGTGGCTCGTTCGGCCGCAAGCTCTTCTTCGACGCCGCGCTGGAGGCCGCCGAGGCGTCGAAAGCGTTCGGGAAGCCGGTCCGGCTGATGTGGCACCGCGCCGACGACGCCCGCCAGGGCCGGGCCCATCCGATGGCCCGGTCGCGGGTCCGGATCTCCTACCTGGGCGACGACGTGGTGTCGTTCGCCCAGCGTCACACCAGCGTCTCGACCGATCTCGGCCACGGCCTGGGCGAGCTGCTGACCGCGGTCGGCGCCCGGCTCCCGGTCGGCGACCAGACGTTCTCACAGTCGTTCTTCCAGCTCAGCCAGTCCACGCCCTACCGGTTCGGCACGGTCAGCCGGCTGCTGTCGGAGACCGACAAGGGCTTCAACACCGGCAGCATGCGCAACGTCTACTCGCCCGACGTCACCACCGCCCGCGAGCTGATGATCGATCAGCTGGCGGCCCGGCTCGGCAAGGATCCGTTCTCGCTCCGCCGGGACCTGCTGCAGAACCGTCGAGCCCGGGCCGCGCTCGAGAAGGTCGCCGAAGCCGGCGGCTGGGGACGGGACCTGCCGGCCGGCACCGCCCAGGGGCTCGCGCTGCACACCGAGTACAAGTCGGTCAGCGCCGCGCTGGTCGAGATCGACGTCCGCCCGGAGACCGTCGGCCGCCCGATCCGCGAGGGCGTCACCGGGCCCCGCGTCACGAAGGTCGTGATCGCCGTCGACGTGGGCCTGGCGGTCAACCCGCGCGGACTGGAAGCGCAGATGATGGGGTGCGCCATGGACGGCATCGCGCTGGCGCTGACCTCGAGTCTGCACCTGCGCGACGGCTACTTCCTCGAGGCGAGCTGGGACAACTACTTCTACACGAGGCAGTGGAACACCCCGCCGGACCTGCGGGTGATCGTCCTGCCCAGCACGTCCGAACAGCCCGGGGGAGCCGGCGAGCTCGGCGTCGCCACGACGTTCGCGGCCGTGGCCTGCGCCTATGCGCGGGCCACCGGCGCCGTGCCGACGAGCTTTCCGATCAATCACGCCACGATCGGTTTCCCGGTCAAACCCACGATCCCGCCGGTTCCGCCCTCGCCGACCGACGGCCGGGCGCTGGCCCGGTAAGGAGCGACATGCCGCAGCACACGTTCCGCGTCAACGGCTCGCCGGTGAGCGTCGAGGTGGGTGACGACGTCCGCCTGTTGTGGGTTCTCCGGGACGTCCTCGGCATCACCGGGCCCAAGTACGGCTGCGGGATCAACGTCTGCAAGGCCTGTACGAGTCACCTGAACGGGAAGGCCGTCAACCCGTGCGCGATCCCGGTCGGCGACCTGGAGCCGGACGACGAGGTCACGACCATCGAAGGTCTGCCGGCGACGGTCGGGGCCGAGCTCCATCCGATGCAGCAGGCCTGGCTGGATCACGACGTGGCCCAGTGCGGGTACTGCCAGCCGGGGCAGATCATGGCGGCGGTCGCGCTGGTCCGGCGCGTGAAGGCCGAGGGGCGGGAGATCACCGACGCCGACCTGGACGGGATCCGGAACGTCTGCCGGTGCGGCACGTACGTCCGCATCCGCCGGGCGATCCGCGCCGGAGCCCAACGGATGTGACACGACCGGGATGCTCGTCTTCCTGCGGAGCTACCCGGGCGTTCGCGGACCACGTCCGCGGTGAGCTCGTCGTCCGGGCTCTAGGGTGTTCCCGTGCGGCTCCGGGATGTGACGCTGGACGACGTCGACGCGTACGTGCGGATGCGGTGTGACCCGGTCATGATGGCCGAGCTCGGTGGTCCGGTGCCTCGGGAGGGCATCGAAGACAAGGTCGCGCGGGACGTCCGGACGGTGGAGTCGGGCGAGGGCTGGATCAAGATCGTGACCCCGGACGACTCCGACGAGCCGATGGGGCACATCACGCTCTGGTCGCACACCGACCACGGCGATCGGATGACCGAGATGGGCTGGATGGTGCTGCCGGAGTACCAGGGCCGCGGTGTCGGCAAGTGGGGCGTGCGCACGGTGCTCGACCGCGCCGCCGCGGACGGCCGCTGGGGTCGCGTCAACGCGTTTCCCGGGGTGAACAACGGGCCGAGCAACGGCATCTGCCGCTCGCTGGGCTTCACGTTCCCCGGCCCGGTCGAGATCGACGAGAACGGCGAGCTGATCGTCCTCAACCACTGGACCATCAACCCGTCCTGAGCGCCCGACGCGTCGGGTGGCCGAGTCCCCGGCACCGGGCCGTCCTGTATCTGCCGGCGGTCCCCGACCGGCACCTAGAATTGGCGCTCGATCAGCGCCAGCAACTCGTCGTGGGTCGCCCGGTCCGCGGCGGCGACCAGCCCGCCGACCCCGGAGTGCAGCGGTTGCCCCCGTAATCCGGTGACCACGCAACCGGCCGCCCGGCAGAGCGCGATACCGGCGGCGAAGTGCACGTTGTCCCAGACGTCGTTGTCGGTCACGTACGCCGCCCGGCGCCCGGCGGCGACCCAGGCCACGGCGAGCGAAGTGGACACCATCCGCGGGCGGAACCGGGCGGCGAACCCCGGGTCGGCCAGGAGGTGGACCGCCCGGAAGCGCGGCGCGTTGGGGAACGGCGGTTCCACGTCGACGTCCACCAGGCCCGAATCGCCCGACGGGGCGAGCGGTTCGTCGGCGCCGCCGCGACGCAGGAAGGCGCGCACGCCGTCGGTCCAGAACACCTCACCGGTGAACGGGTCGGCCGCGGCGGCCACCGGGACCTCGGCGCCGATCCGCAGTGCGACGTTCACCGCGACCAGCCTGGTGTGCGCGGTGTAGTTCAGCGTCCCGCACAGCGGATCGACCAGCCACACCCGGTCGGAATCGCCGGCGCCCGAGCGTCCGCCCTCCTCGCCCACCACGACGTCGCCGGGGCGGGCAGTGCGCAGGATCTCGACGATGGCCCGTTCCGACTCGAGGTCGGCCGCGGTGGCGAAGTCGCCGCCGCCTTTGTCGACGCGCGCCAGCGATGTCCCGAACCGCGAGCGCACCGTGGCGGCGCCGGTCTGCGCCGCCACGATCGCGAGGTCGGGATCAGTGATCGCCATGTTCACCACGGTAGGCCCGGGCTGCGAGCAGAGGACTCGAACCTCTATCAACCGGTCCAGAGCCGGTCGTGCTGCCGATTGCACCAGCTCGCAAAGGGCCGGGCGGCGGGGAGTAGGACCGCCGCCCGGCACCGTCAGCGGAAGGACAGCGCGCCCCACGCCGGCCTGGCCGGCGTCAGGAGCAGGTGCGCTTCGGACGGGGTCCGGTCGCCCTTCCGCTGGTTGCCGTCGCCGCACGCGGCGACGCAGCGTGTCCGGTACGAAAAGCCGCCCGTTCCCGGTCGGGAGGGCGGCTGACCAGCGCTGGACGCGCTAGCTTCGCCACCGTCCCCGAGGGGCTTCCGGCATCTGGGCGGACCGCCCCGGGCACGGGACAGCGTCGCCGAGCAGCGGAACTTGCTGCTCCGCGATACTGGTGTTCCGCGCCATGGCCTTCTCCCGAATCAATTGGTGTTTCCGGTGCTGAAAGAACCGTAAGTGACGTGTCTGCGACCGCCAACTCAATTACGGCGCCGCTCGGACCGGGCGCGGAGCCACCGCGCGAAGTCAGACGCTCCGCCGGGAGCGAACGCGGGCGACGCCGCCGAGGGTGACGGCGGTCAGCCCGAGCAGGACGGCGGCGTAGCCCCCGACGACGCCGCTTCCGCTGCCCGGTCCGCCGTCGGCGGTGGCGACGACCAGTCCGCCGGTGACGAGGCCGGCCGCCCCGGCCAGTAAGGCGGTGGTGGAGGTGCGCGTGCGGGAACGGGGCGCGAGGGCGACGCCGCCGAGGATCGCGCCGGTCAGCGCTACCAGTGCGGCAGCGGTAGCGACGAGCCGCCCTCCGGTCAGGGTGTAGGCGTCGACAGCGGATGACGCGATCGGCATCATGCGAGCTCCTCCGTGGTTCGGGCCGGTTCTCGCTGATCCTGGCTCCCGGGCGGGTCGCTCCGCGTCGTGCGGGCGCAGACACCTCCGACTGCGTCGGGCGGATCGGGTGGACTACTGCGAACGCGGTAGCCGCTCGTTCCGCGGGAGGAGCCGCCCGGGCGAATATCCGTCTAAGGTGCGCGCATGAGCGGGGTCCGGGACTGGGCGGTCGCGCTGGGCGTCGCGGTCATCCTGCTGGTCGCCGGGTTGTCCGATCAGGAGGTCGCGCCGGTCGGCTATCCCCTGCTCGTGCTGGGCGGGTTGGCCTTGGCCGCGCGCCGGCGGTTTCCCGTGGGCGTGCTGGTCGTCACCGGACTGTGCGCGGTGGGCTACCAGGCGGCCGGGTTCGACGTGTTCGCGGTCGCGTATCTGATCGCGGTGTACGGGGCGGTACGCGCGGGCCGGCACGTCGCCACCGTGGCGGTGAGCCTTCTCGTGCTCGCCGGGCTTCCGCTGGCCGCGTTGGCGTCGGGTATGGACGGAGCGGGTGCGGCGCTGACGCATGCCCGGGACGTCCTCCAGCTGGCCTGGCTGATCGCGGCCGGCGCGGCCGGTGAGGCGCTGCGCCAGGCCGAGCGGAGGGCCGAGGAAGCCGAGCGCACCCGCGAGGAGGTGGCGCGGCGCCGCGCAGACGAGGAGCGCCTCCACCTCGCGCGGGAGCTGCACGATTCGTTGACCCACCAGATTTCGGTGATCAAAGTGCAGGCCGAAGCCGCGGTCCACCTCGCGCACAAACGCGGCGAGCCCGTCGATGACGCGATGCTGGCGATCCGGGACGCCGGCCGCGAGGCCGCACGGGAGTTGCGCGCGACCCTGGAGGCGTTGCGCGACGACGAAGGGACTCCGCCGCACGGAATCGGCCACCTGCCGGATCTGGTGCGGCAGGCCCGCACGACCGGTCTGGACGTCACGCTGCAGATCGACGGTGAACCGTCCGAGTTGCCGTCCGCGGTGGAGCGCACCGCGTTCCGCATCGTCCAGGAGTCACTGACCAACGTCACCCGGCACGCCGCCGCGACCACTACGACGGTCCGGATCGGGTACCGGCCTGACGCGGTCACCGTCCGGGTGGACGACGACGGCCGGGCCGGCCCGGAGTCACCCCCGGTGCCCGGCGTCGGGCTGCTCGGCATGCGCGAACGCGTGACCGCGCTCGGCGGGACGCTGCGCACGGGAGCCCGCGGTGACGGTGGCTTCACCGTCCAGGCCGAGCTGCCGGTGGTGCGGCGCGCGTGATCCGCGTCCTGCTGGTCGACGACCAGCCACTGATTCGCAGCGGGTTCCGTGCGCTGCTCGAGGCCGAAGACGACCTCGAGGTCGTGGCCGAGGCCGGCGACGGTCGCGAGGGGGTGGCCCAGGCGCGTACGCATCGGCCGGACGTGGCACTCGTCGACGTCCGGATGCCGGTCGCCGACGGTATCGAGGTCACCCGGCAGATCGCGGGCGATCCCGCGCTGGCCGCCGTGCACGTGGTGATCCTCACCAACTACGGCCTCGACGAGTACGTGTTCCACGCCCTGCGGGCCGGCGCCGCCGGGTTCCTGGTCAAAGACATCGAGCCGGAGGACTTCCTGCATGCCGTCCGCGTCGCGGCGCGCGGCGACGCGCTGCTCGCGCCGTCGATCACCCGCAAACTGATCGACCGATACGTCACCCGGCCCGCCGAGGTCGACGCCGCGGCGCTCACCGCGTTGACGCACCGGGAACGCGAGGCGGTGGTGCTGGTGGCGCAGGGGTTGTCGAACGTGCAGATCGCCGAGCGCATGGTGATCAGCCCGGTGACCGCGAAAACCCACGTCAACCGGGCGATGAGCAAGCTCGGGGTTCGCGATCGGGCGCAACTGGTGGTCGTCGCCTACGAGTCCGGCCTGCCGGCGCCCGAGGCGCACGGCCCTGCCCGGCGGCGTGGCCGGAAGGGCTAGCGGGTGTCACCGACCGGACACTGTCCAAGACAAGACACAGTGGACTCATAGAAAGCTGATGTCGCCTCTGATACGTTCCGTAACCTCCGTCACCCGCGACGGGCCCCCACCCTCAGGTCATGCACTCAGCTGACCGCTACTCCCCGTGGAGCAATTCCAGTGGCACTTCGTGACAAGATGCGTGAGTCGGCACAGCCGTTCCTGGCACCCGGCGAGACTCTCACCCAGGTGATCGGCGCGCAGACGGCCAGCCAGTACGTCGCCGCGTTCGCCGGCATCTTCGTGTTCCTCGGCCTCAACCGCTACCGCATCCTCGCGGTCACCTCGCAGCGCATCCTGGTGCTCGACGCGGGCCCGGCGAGCATGAAGAAGGCGAAGAGCGTGGTGACCGAACTGCCCCGCGCGACCCGTCTCGGCCCGGCCAACGGTGTCTGGCACGTCCTGCCCGTCGCCAACGAGAAGCTGCGCATCCACCGCCGGTTCTTCAAGGACATCGAGGCCGCCGACGCGGTGCTCTCCGGCCGCTGAACCGGCCGGCCCGCGTGAGCGGCCCCTTCGTCCCGCGGTGGACGAAGGGGCCGCTGCTGTATCGGGCCGGGCCCGCCGGGCCGTCGTGCTCGGCGGGCCCGGGCAGAATTACTCAGGTGCTTCCCACCCGGGTAGCCGACGCTGAACGCATGACAGTCACCTCGGAAGCGCCCGATCGGGTCGTGCTGCGCCCGCTCGACGAAACCGCTCGGACGTACCTGGTCGAACGCGCGCGGAAGCGCCTGATCGATCCGGCCGAGCCGCCGGCCCGAGCCACCCGTGCGGTGGTCACCCGGTAGGGTGTCGCCAACGTCGCGTGCCGGTGGCAGTCCGTGTCAGGCATGGAGGCGTCGGACCGAAGGAGCACGACGTGATGTCGGCCCCTTCGCCCGTCACCTGTGGGTGAGGGCGACAAAGCCAGGCTGGTGGCCTGGAACCGGGAATTGACCGAGGTCCATGCGCGCCTTCGGGCCGCGTTGAGCGCGACCCGAGACGTGACCGGTGCGCGTGATCTCCTGCTGTACTGCCACGGCTTCTGCGCGGCACTCACCGGGCACCACGAGGGCGAAGACCGTGAGCTGTTCCCCGCGCTGGTCGCACAGCATCCGGAACTGCGCGACACGGTCCGCCGTCTCGAGCAGGACCATTCGATGATCGCCTACCTGCTCGGCGGCCTGCAGGCCGCCGTCGACCGGTCGGCGACGCCGGCCGAGCTGGAACGGCACCTCGAAGGCGTGGCCGCGATCATGGAATCGCACTTCCGCTACGAGGAGCGCACGCTCCTCCCGTCCCTCGAAACGCTCGTTCTGGACGCCGATCCGCGCGCCGCGCTAGGCCCGCTGTAGCACCCGGAACACCGGGTACCCGGGGGCGACGCGGTCGAAGGCGACCAGCGGTGCCCCCGGCGGGACCGGGATGTGCACGCGGCCACTGGGCGCGATCTCGACGTATCGCCGCAGGATCGGCGCGCGCTCGGCGGCCGTCACGGGCTCCAGCCGGACCGGATCGCCCCGCAGCACCGCGGCCCCGGCGCTCGCGCCGACGTTGCGCACCCAGTTCGTCCGCTCGCCCAGCATCGCGACGAGGTACCGGCCGCCGTCGTAGTCGGTGACGACGACCGGGAACGCGATCGTGCGTCCGCTCCGGCGGCCGGGTACCTCGAGCGTCGCGAGACGGCCCGGTCGCCGGTCGGCCATCCGTCTGGCGACGCGGTTGGCCAGTTTCGCGATCGGGTTCGGTCGTCCACCGCGGTAGATCCGCCGGAGGAAGTCGCTGTAGGTGAGCACACCGGTAGCCTCGGCGCGCTCCTCGTCGAACGGCAGGGGCAGAGGTCCCGAATCAGACGCCGGAGTGGTGTTCGGCGTCGTACTCGTCCCGGGCCTTCTCGACGCTTCGTGAGTTCGCCGCCGCCCACTCCAGCATCGGCTGGATCGACTCGAGCAGGCTCACCCCCATCGGCGTCAGCGCGTAGCTGACGTTCGGCGGCATCACCTCGTGCACGGTCCGCGACAGGACGCCGTCCCGCTCCAGGTTGCGGAGCGTGACGGTCAGCATCCGCTGACTGATCCCGTCGAGGCCCCGCTTGACCTCGGTGAACCGGCGCGGGCCGTCGCCCAGAAACGTGACGGCGAGAAGCGACCACTTGTCTTCGACGATCGGCCGGCACCCTACCCGGCTAGCGCTCACGGTTACCTCCAGGGAACCGAGTCACCGCAAAGTGCCTGATTGCGCCCTGCATCGGTGCATCCAATCATGACCTCATGTCCACCTACCTGCTCGTCCATGGTGCCTGGCACGACGGAACCGCCTGGCAGCGCGTGGTACCGCTGCTGGCCGACGCCGGTCACCGGGTGCTCGCGCCGTCGCTGACCGGCTACGGCGACCGCGCCCACCTCCTCGGCCCGGACGTCGGCCTCGACACCCACGTCGACGACGTCGTCCGCCTCCTGACCGACGAGGACCTGACCGACGTGATCCTGGTCGGGCACAGCTACGCCGGCCTGGTCGTCGCCGGGGCGTCCGAGCGGGTCCCGGAGTGCATCTCACGGCTGGTCTTCCTCGACGCGATGGTCCCCGCGGACGGCGAGAGCGCGGTCGACGTCATGCCGATCACCCAGGTCCTGATCGACCGGGCCGCCCCCGGATGGCGGATCCCGCCGTTGCCCGAGGGACCCGGCGGGCTGTTCGGCGTCACCGACCCGGACGACGTCGCCTGGCTGCATACGATGTTGTCCGACCAGCCGGCGCTCTGCCTGCAGCAGCCGGTGCACCTCGGCAACCCGGCCGCGCGGCGGATTCCGCGTACCCACATCCACTGCACGGCCGGAGCGCCGCCGGAGCGCAGGCCGGTACCGCCGGAGGACGACGTCTGGGAGCTCCCGACCGGCCACGACTGCATGATCACGATGCCGGTCGAGCTCACCGAACTACTGCTGAAGCTGGACGCCTGAGCGGTCCGGGCTGATCGGCTGACAACCGTTACCGGCGGAGCGGAGTTCAGACGGATGTGACAACAAGGAGCTACGGGTGATCGCCCGCGGGTACCAGCGCGAGTTCGAGGAGTTCGTACGGGACTCCTCCGACCGCCTGGTCCGCACCGCGTATCTGCTGTGCGGCGACCGCGGCCACGCCGAGGACATGACCCAGACCGCGCTGCTGCGGACCGCACGGCGCTGGCGGTCGGCGCGCACGAGCCCGGAGGCCTACGCCCGCCGGGTCGTCGTGAACCTGGCCAAGGACCGGTGGCGGGCACTGTCCCGGCGTCCACCGGAGACCGGGCTGGAGGTCGACGTCCCGATCGCGACCGACGGACCGGCCGACGCGGACGACCGTCTGCTGCGCGCCGTGCGGACGCTGCCCGACGGGCAGCAGGCCGTGCTCGTGCTGCGGTTCTTCGACGACCTGTCGGTCGCCGAGACCGCGGCCGCGCTGGGCTGCAGTGACGGCACGGTCAAGTCGCAGACCGCGCGGGCACTGGAACGGCTCCGATCGATCTACGCACCGGAAAGGGAACACCGATGATCACCGACGAGGATCTGAGCCGCCGTCTGGGAGCCGCGTTCTCGGACGCCGCCGCCGACCTGCGGTACTCCGGGCCGGTACCGACCGCCCGACGCACGCCGTCCGCCGCCTGGCTCGCGCTGCCGGTCGTCGCGGCGGCGGCCGGGGCCGTCGCCGTCGGCGCACCGCTGCTGGACCATTCGTCCTCCACGCCGGTGCCGCTGGCGGTGCCGCACACCGGGCCGGCCGCGACCCGTTCCGCGGGCGTCGGCCCGGAGATGGTGACGAAGACGATCGCGCTCGCGGGTTACGAGTTCACCTACACCGCCCCGGCCGGGTCACCCGATCCGTTGCGCTACAGCCAGGATCCGGGCCCGGTTCCGGCCGGCGCCCGCCCCATCGACCTGCCGAAGGGAGCCGTGCCCGGCCACGCCTGGATCGGCAAGGACCCGGCGACCGGTGACGCGGCGCTCTGGGTGCAGGTACCGACCCGCAACCAGGGCCAGGTCTTCGCGATCTACTCGTCGGTCTGGAGTCAGGACCAGCTCATCGACCTGCTCCACAACGGGCACCACTCATAGCACCCGGGTGAGCCACTCCCGGCGGGTCGCCCAGGCCTGCCGGGCCAGCCGGGAGTCCGGGACGAAGCCGTCGAAGCCGTGGAACGCGCCCGGCCAGACGTGCAGCTCGGCGACGCCACCGGCCTGCCAGATCGCGTTCGCATAGGCGACGTCCTCGTCCCGGAACGTCTCCGCGCTGCCGACGTCGACATAGGCCGGAGGCAGCCCGGACAGGTCGGTGGCGCGGGCCGGGGCCGCGTACGGCGAGACGTCCGGCCCACCGGCGGCGTCACCGAGCAGGCAGCCCCAGCCGAACGCGTTGGCCCGCCGGTCCCAGACGCCGTGGCCGTCCTCCACCGGCTGCGGATGCGGGTGCTCGGGCGCCAGCCCGTAGTTCACCGCGATTACGGCCGCCGGCAGGTCGGCGACCAGGTCGAGCATTTGCACCAGCCCGCCGGAGCGGTTGTCGCCCATCACCATCCCGCCGCCGTGCATCCAGTACAGCGCGGGCACCGGCCCCGGTGCGTCCGCCGGAAGGCAGATCACCAGCGGTCCGTCCTCGGTGATCCGGAACCGGCCGTCGCGGCTGAGCTCCTCGTCCGTGGGACGCGGTTGCAGTGGGCTCGGCCGGCGAACGGCGGGAAGCTCCTCGCGGGTCGGAGGCGGGCCGATGAGGTGGGCGATCGACTCCAGGAACGTGCCCAGCTCGGGGTCGAACGGCGGAGGCTTCATGCCTACGCCTTCCCCCGGCGACGTCAGTCCGGGTGGCCGGGGGCGAGGAGCTTCGTCGCCAGGATCGCCGCCTGCGTCCGCCGTTCCAGGCCGAGCTTGGAGAGCAGGCTCGACACGTAGTTCTTGACGGTCTTCTCGGCGAGGAACATTTCCTCGCCGATCTGGCGGTTGGTCATGCCCTGGGCGATCAGTTCGAGGATCCGCCGTTC
>NZ_JBITDV010000016.1:0-131381 GCF_044454545.1 Cryptosporangium sp. NPDC051539
CAAAGGAACCTTGAACCCACAACCGTGGGCACGAGGTAAAACATCTGGCACTAACTTTCAAACACACTGTTGAGTTCTCAAACAACACACGCGCATCAGACCCGCCCGCTAAGGCTTCGCTGGGGCTTGCTTCTTCTTGGTTGGCTGCACTCGGTCGGATTCGCGTCGCGCTGGACTATCGTCCGCGCCGCTCCGCCCGCAGCAACCCCTCCAACCTAGCTCGGTCGGTCTCGCTTCGTCAACCCCGAACTTCGAAGAAGTTTTGGGGTGCTTCCGCAACCGCCCGATCCGGACCAGATTTCTACTGCTGTAGGTTTCCGATCCGCGTCGCGCTGGTGAATCTTGCGATTCGCTCCCGGCGACGGGTTGAACTTTAGGCAGGCGCCGTAGCGATCTGCAAATCGGCTGCTCAGGGCGGTGCGGGTCTCCTGTGGATAGCCTTCGGGGATGGCTGACCTACGCCCGTACGTCGATAGCGAAGTCGGACGGCTCCGCACGGTGATGCTGCACCGCCCCGGTCCGGAGCTGCGCCGGCTCACCCCCCGCAACAACGGATCACTGCTCTTCGACGGCATCCCGTGGGTTGCCCGAGCACAGGAAGAGCACGACGCGTTCGCCGAGGCGCTCCGGGCGCACGACGTGGAGGTGCTCTACGTCGATCGACTGCTCGCCGAGGCGTTGGCCGATCCGGGAGCACGCAAGGACATCACCGAGGTACTGCTGGCCGACCGCCGCTGGGGCGACACGCTCCGACGTCGGGTCGCCGCGTACCTCGACGACCTGGACGCGGAACACCTCGCCGAGGTGGTCATCTCCGGACTGGCCCACGAGGAGCTCCGCAACGGCGCCGGGCTCACCTACCGCCTGATGGATCAGCTCGACTTCGTGCTCGACCCGCTTCCCAACACGCTCTTCACCCGTGACTCCAGCGTGTGGATCCGCGACGCGGCCACGGTGACGAGCATGGCGATGCCTGCCCGCCTCCGGGAAAGTGCAATCACCGGGACGATCTACCGCTGGCACCCCCGGTTCGCCGGCTCCCCGACCCTGTACGGCCGTGAGCTCGAGCCGCTCGAAGGTGGCGACGTCCTCTTGCTCGCCCCGGGCGTTGTCGCGGTCGGCGTCGGCGAGCGGACGACGCCCGCCGGGGCCGAGCGCCTGGCGTCGCGGCTGTTCGCCGACACCGAGGGCGGCACCCACACGGTGCTCGCCGTCCCCATTGCTCAGCAGCGCGCGACCATGCACCTCGACACCGTCTGCACGATGGTCGACCTGGACGCGGTCGTCGCCTATCCCGCCGTCGCCGACACGCTCATGGCCTACCGGCTGACCAGAGGCGAGGACGGCGAGCCGAACGTGGCCGGGCCGACGACGTTCCTCACCGCGGCGGCCGAGGCCATGGGGCTGGAGCGCCTGCGCGTCATCCCCACCGGCCTCGACCCGGTCACCGCCGAACGCGAACAGTGGGACGACGGCAACAACACGCTCTGCCTCGCACCCAGGCTCGCCGTGGCCTACGAGCGCAACGTCGAGACGAACGCGCAGCTCGAGGACGCCGGGATCGAGGTGATCCGGATCCCCGGCAGCGAGCTCGGCTCCGGCCGCGGCGGACCCAGGTGCATGAGCTGCCCGATCGTGCGGGACCCGCTCAGCGCAGGGTGAGCTGCCGGCCCCGCAGGCCGTCACGGGCCCGGCGCTCGGCCGCACTCAACGGGTCGGTCACCGCCACCGCGTCGGCGTAGCGCTTGGCCAGGTCGGCCAGCGGCTGCTCGTACTCGGCCGCCTCCGGTTCGCGCGGCAGGTCCCAGACCGGGGCGAGCAGACCGTGGGCCCGGAACGCGCCGACGTACCGGCCGGTGGAACCGAGCGCGAGGTCACCCGCGGCTTGCAGCCGCGCCAGCGCGTCCAGAGCCGTGTCTTCCGGTTCGGGAAGCACCCATCGGAGGTGCGCCTTCTCGGTGACCTGGCACCAGTAGGCGGCCGGTGCCGAAGGCACCGCCACGGTCGGCAGGATCGACGCGTTCGCCTGCTCGAGGCTCGACGTCACTTCGGGGTCGTCCGGCCTGGGGTCGTCGAGCCAGTAGTCGAACGTGTCGTGGACGGTGACGTCGAGCGCCCCGCTGTCGGCGAGCAGATCCTGCAGCCGCGGCCCCGGCCCGGGCAGGCCGGCCGCGCCGACGTAGTTGCCCGGCTCGACCTGGAGCGTGTCTTCGAGTACCGCCGCCAGGTCACGGCTGAGGTCTCCCGACCGAGCCGGCAGCTGCACGGACAGGAAGATCCGGCCGTCCGGCTTGACCAGCGCGGGAAGCGCCATCGGCAGCACGGTCGTCAGGATCACCGGCCGATCGGGGTGCTCGGCGAGCTTGAGGGGTGCGGTCGCCGCCGGAACGAGTTCGCGCAGCGCCACCCACTCGGCTTCTCCGGCCAACCCCTCGAACGGACGCCCGACGAAGACGTCCCTGGTCTTTTCACGCCGCTCGCCGCGGCGTCCCCGCTTGCCCACGTCCCACTCCTCGTTGCTGACACCTGGGTCGGCAGCGAGCCTACGACGCCGCGTCCCGCGCCTCGATCCCGTCCACCCGGATTCGGTCAGAATCCTCGGCGCGGCGCAGACGGACCTCGACCACGGAGCCGCCCCCCTCGCGGGGGCGCAGCGACACCCATCCGCCCTGTCGGTCGAGCAGCTGCCGGATGATGTACAGCCCGAGTCCGACGCCGCCGAATCGGCGCTGATCACCCCGGTCGACCTGCCAGAACCGGCTGAACACCGACTCGACCTGATCGAGGGGGACGCCGATACCGCGGTCGGCCACCCGGAACCAGACCGCCGAACCGTCGGAGCCGGCCAGCACGTCGACCTCGCCGCCGTCCGGCGAGTACTTGTAGGCGTTCGTCAGCAGCTCGGTGACGATCGTCGGGATCGTGTCGGGCTCGCCGACCGCGGCCGGGAGCGTCGCCGGGATGCGGGTCCGGAGCCGATGACCGGCTTCGCTCGCCGGTGCGGAGGCCAGCGCGGAGGCCAGCGCCGACCGCAGGTCGAACGCGTTCGTCGGAGCCGGTCGGGTTCCCACCGCGCGGTCGCCGCTGAGCAGCCGGTCGACGAGTACGGCGAGCTGCCTGCTGCGGGCGACGATGACCTCGGCGGCCGCACGGCGGCCGCCGTCGTCGAGCTGGTCCCAGCGGGTGACGAGCGTTTCCGCGTAGCCGCGGACGATCGTCAGCGGGGTGCGCAGCTCGTGGCTGGCGGTGGCGAGGAACAGGTTCTGCGCCTCGTCGGCCTGCCGGGCCTCGCTGACGTCGTAGAACGTGACGACGCGGCGGGCGGCGTCGAGCGCGGCGCACCGCGCTTCGACCCAGCGGCCGTTGTTCAGCCGGTGCCGGCGGACTTGGCCGGGCACCGGGATCCCGAACGGCAGCGGCTGGTTGAGCATCTTCCCGGCGATGCCGTCGGTGATCTCCTCGGCGGCCGGGTTCCAGGCCTGGACGAGACCGGCCGCATCCACGACCGCGAGGCCCTCGGGCACCGCGGCCGCGACCGTGCCGATCGGCTCGGGTAGCGCGTCCGGACGCATCACGGCCAGCGCGCCGAGCCCGGACGCCAGACACTCCAGCACGGCACGCTCGGTCTCGTGGCCCTCGTCGCGGGGGGCGTCGAGCGCGACCGCGAGCGCGCCGAGCGGACCGAACCGGCGGGCCACCCGCGTCATCAGGATCCAGTTGCATTCGTATTCGCGCAGATCGTCGCGGACCACCGGGGTGGCGTCCCGGCGGGGGAACTCGATCGTCCGGTCGGCGCTGCCGAACAGCCGCGTGAACGACGATCCGGAGAGCGGTAACCGGCGGCCGGCCAGCCCGCCCAGCCGCTCGCTGGTCGCGACGATGCGCAGCGCGCCGGGCTCAGTGAGCAGGAACGCGGCGCCGACGCCGCCGACCAGTTGCGCGAGCGCGTCCAGCACCCGCCGGAGCGCCGGCTGTTCGACCGGCCGGCCCGCGATGTCGTCGATGATCCGCGTGACCGCCCGGAACGCCTCGGCCGCGTTCGGTGGCGGTAGCTGCATGCCCTCCATCGAACACGGTCAGGTCGTGCGCCGCAGGTGGTCGAGCAGGCGGGCCGGACGGTTCGTCGCGATGATGTCCGCGCCCAGGCTCGTCACGAACTCGATGTCCTCGGGCTCGTCCACCGTCCAGACGTAGAGCTTGTTGCCCGCGGCGTGGATCCGCTCCGCGAATCTGGGCCGCGAGCGCAGCACGTGGACGCCCGGACCGGCGATCGTCGCTCCGAACGGGAGCGTGCCTTCCCGGTAGAGCCGAGGGAGCCCGTCGAAGAGCATCACCGCGGGCAGCGACGGCGCGAGTTCGCGCAGGCGTCGCACGGCCATCGGCGAGAACGACATGACCACGACCCGTGACGTCTCGAGGTTGGGCGTCCGGGCCTCGTCGAGCAGGCCGAACCGGCGCAGGCTCGCGACGACCCGTTGCTCGACCAGGCCTCCCCACCGGGTGGGGTGCTTCGTCTCGACGTACAGCTGGACCTTCCGCCCGGAGTCCACGAGCAGTTCGAGTAGCCGGTCGAACGTCAGCACCCGCCGTTGGGCGTCCCTGACCTTGTCGTCGACCGGGTAGACGAGTGCGTCGGCCGAGTCCGGCAGCTCGACCTTCCAGGCACCGAAGTCGAGCGAATGCAGGTCCTGCAACGACCGGTCGCTGACCGCTCCGCGTCCGTCGGACGTCCGTTCCAGACGACGGTCGTGGACGCAGACCAGGTGCCCGTCGCGGGTCAGCCGGACGTCGCACTCGAGCCCGTCCGACCCCTCGGCGAGGGCCTGTTCGTAGGCCGCCAGGGTGTGTTCGGCGAGCAGATATGAAGAACCGCGATGGGCCACGACGAGTGGGCCGCCGACGTGCACGGAGGAAAGATAAACCGAGCAGGCGAGCCAGACCTAGCGGTGAACGGAAACGCTAGGTCATTTTCTGGTTAACGGGTCGGTTCACAGCACGCGGGCCGGTAGCCCGGTGTCAGCGACGACCGAGCGGCCGGAGGCCTCCCAGGCGAGCATGCCGCCGTCGAGGTTCGCGACGTTCTCCCAGCCCTGGGCGACCAGGTACGCGGCGACCTGGGCCGAGCGCCCGCCGACGCGGCAGACCACGATCACGTCGCCGACCGTGGGCACCTCGGCGAGCCGGCCCGGGATCTCCCGCATCGGGATGTGGTGGGCGTGCGGTGCGTGCCCGGCGTCCCACTCGTCCGGCTCGCGGACGTCGAGCAGATAGACGTCGTCACCGATCGAGTCGGGGCGGACGTCGGGGACATCGGCGGGAAGCGGCTGCACCATGGCGCCGACTTTAGCGGTGGATGAGCTCGCTGCCCGCACTGCTCGGATCGGCCTGCTGGCCCATCGCGTAGGAGGCGGCGAGACCGCCGAACCCGACGACGAGCAGCACGGCGCCGAGCACCAGGCAGACCTTCGTCCACATCGGGAGGCTGAGTTGCACCTTCGTCAGGCTGCTGGGCACCCGCACCGTCGGCGGCTCCATCGGGCCGGGCCGCTGCATCGGGCCGGGGCCCATCGGCCTCGGGGGGCCGGAGCGCGGGGTGGCCGGCATCGGCGGGGCGCTGCGCGGCATCGGGGGCGCCATCGCCACCCGGACGGCGGCCCGCGGCGCCGGGGCGGTGCCGGCCATCGCGGGTTCACGGCGCTGGGCCGGGATGACCGTGGTGCTGTCGGACGAGGGAGCGGCCGCCGTGGCCGGGAGGAACCCGGTATCGGCCGAGGGCGCGATCCGAGGGATCTTGCCCGTCTTCCGTCCACCTGCAGCCCGTCGGAACTTGGGGTCGTCAGGCTTGGTGAAAAGAACTCCGGTCGGCGTATCGCCGTTCGCGTGCCTACCCACGATTGACTTCGCTCGTCCTCTCAGGCGACTGTCAGCTGCTTGCCAGGACGGCAGTACTGTAACGAATCGGGTAACGGCGAGTACAGCTTTCGCTGAGACATCTGGCAGTTAGCTGGGCTCAGCTAGGCGAACGCCCGAATTGTCGATGCGTTCGGTTGATTAGTTGAACCGACAGGGGCCCACGTACGTGGGCCCCTGTCACGGTCAGCTACCGCGGGTTGCGTTGTTCCCGGGGTTGGCGGCCAGCCAGTCGCCGACGTCGTCCTTCTCCACCGCGCTCCAGAGCCCGATCGCCTTCTCCTTGTCGGAGACCACGACGCTCTGCCCGTCGACGTTCTGCGAGCCCAGGTGCGGCGAGGTGATGAACGAGATGTCGCTCGGACGCAGGGACCGGAACTCCAGCGCCATGTCCTTGAGCGAGAACGCGTTGTCGACGGTGAGCGACTCGGTCGCGGCGTCGAGGAACTTCTTGAGCTTGACCGGGTTCGTGAGCGTGCCGGTGTCGGTGGCCTTCTGCGCCAGCGCCCGCAGGAAGATCTGCTGACGCTGCACGCGGTCGAAGTCACCGCGGGGCAGCCCGTAGCGCTGGCGGACGTAGTCGAGCGCGGCGTTGCCGTCGAGGTGGTTGACGCCGGCCTTGAACGTCCGCTTGCTGCGCGGGTCCTTGACCGTCTTGTCGACGGTCACGTCGACGCCGCCCACCGCGTCGGTCATCGCCTTGAAGCCGTTGAAGTCGATCTTGGCGACGTGGTCGATCTTGACGCCGGTGAAGTTCTCGACCGTCTTCACGGTGAGCGGGATACCGCCCCAGGCGAACGCGGCGTTGATCTTGGCCTTCTGGCCGCCGTGCCCGTTCAGCTCGGGCACGAAGACGTAGGTGTCTCGGGGGATCGAGATCAGGTACGCCTTTTTGTGGTCCTTCGGGATGTGCAGGACCATGATCGCGTCGCTGCGCTCGTTCTTGACTGTGCCCTCTTTGGCGTTCGGCTTCGCCTTCGGGTCGTAGGCGCCGCCGTCGCGGGAGTCCGAGCCCAGGAACAGGATGTTCTGGGTGCCGTCCACGGTCTTGCCGGGCCGGTCGCCGAGGCCGGAGAACGCGTCGGTGCGGTGCAGTTTGTCGTCGAGGTTGCTGATGTAGGCCAGGCCGCAGCCGGCCGCCAGCAGCACGATCAGGGCCACTACGCCACCGACGACGAGCACGATGCGGCCCCAGCGCGGCTTGTTCTTCCGCGGGCCGCCGGGAGCGTAAGTGGTGCCGGCGCCGCCGGGGGTGCCGTACACGCCTTTCGAGCCGTAGACGTTGCCGCGCGTGACGCGTGGTTTCGACGCGGGGGGTTCGGTGCGCGCCACGGGGTTCGCTCCTCGCTGTGGGGGGTCGTCTTACGTGTTCTCGTCGGTATCGGACAAGATTCAGCGTATAGACGGACGTCGAGCGCAACTGTTGTGGTGACGACGTTCTGCTCTCGCCACCTGCCGCATCACCCCAGCTCAGAGACCTAGGGTCGGAGACCGGACAGTCTGCTCGGCGAACCAGTCGAGCGTGCGGCGCAGCCCCTCGGCCGGGCCGACCGACGGAGCGAACCCGAGCAGCTCGCGGGCTCGGGTGAGGTCTGGCCGGCGCAGTTCCGGGTCGTCGGTGGGGCGGGGCAGGTAACTGATCGTGGACCCGGAACCGGCCAGCCCGGCGATCGTCTCCGCGAGCTCGCGCATCGTCAGCTCGTGCTCGCTGCCCAGGTTGATCGGGCCCGGCTGGTCCGAGTCGAGCATCGCGAGGATGCCGTCGACCAAATCGGAGACGAAGCAGATCGACCGGGTCTGCGCACCGGTGCCGTGCACCGTGATCGGTGCACCAGCCAGCGCCTGCGACGCGAACGTCGGGATGGCCCGTCCGTCGTCGGGGCGCATCCGCGGACCGTAGGTGTTGAAGATGCGGACGATGCCGGTGTCGACGCCGTAGATGCGCCGGTAGCCGGCCGTCGCGGCTTCACCGAACCGCTTGGCCTCGTCGTAGACCGAGCGTGGGCCGACCGGGTTGACGTTGCCCCGGTAGGACTCCGGCTGCGGGTGCACCTCGGGGTCGCCGTACGCCTCGGACGTCGACGCCATGACGAACCGGGCACCCTGCTCGCGGGCGATGTCGAGGCAGTGGAACGTCCCCGCGGAATTGACCTTCATGACCTCGAAGGCGAGCTTCTCGAAGTCGGTCGGGGACGCCGGCGACGCGAAATGGAGCACGGCGTCGAAGTGGCCGCTGACCGGGATGCCCTCGGCGACGTCGGCCTCGACGAGCGTGAACCTCGGCTCGTCGATCAGGTGTGCGACGTTCTGGCGGCTGCCGGTGACGAAGTTGTCGACCGCGACGACCTCGCCACCCCGTGCGAGCAACGCGTCGCAGAGATGGGAGCCGACGAATCCGGCACCCCCGGTCAGCAAAGTCCGGTAGCCGGTTCCGTACCGCTGTGCCATCTGCGTGCGACCGCCCCGGGTGTGTCAGCTGTGGTTCCAGCAAGGGTACCCAGCGACGTCAGAGGTCAGACCTAGAGGCCGCCGACCGGCCCGGAGGGGTGGAGGGCCGGTCGGCGGCTGGGGGGAGGTTGGTCAGACGGCCCCGGACCCGGTCAGCGACCGGACCTCGAGCTCGGCCCACTTCTCCTCGTCGCGTTCCTTGGAGAGGTAGGTGCCGATGATCGCGCAGGCGAACCCGATCGGGATCGAGACCAGACCGGGGTTGTCCAGCGGGAACCAGTGGAAGTCGACGTCGGCCGGGAACAGCGACAGGCTCTTGCCGGTCGTCGGGCTGACGCCCTTGCCGGAGACCACCGGGGAGAAGAACACCAGCACGACGGCGGCGATCAGACCGCCGTAGATACCGGCGGTCGCTCCGGTGGTGTTGAACCGCTTCCAGAACAGCGAGAGCAGGATCGCCGGCAGGTTCGCCGACGCGGCCACCGCGAACGCCAGCGCGACCAGGAACGCCACGTTCAGCTGCTGGGCGAAGATCGCGAGGACGATCGAGATCGCGCCGATCACGAACGCGGCGATCTTGGCGACGTTGACCTCCTGCCGCTCGCTGACCTGCCCACGCTTGACGACGTTCGCGTAGAAGTCGTGCGCCAGCGAGGAGCTGGACGCGAGCGTCAGGCCGGCGACGACGGCGAGGATCGTGGCGAAAGCGACCGCGGCGATGACCGCGAGCAGGATCGCCCCGCCGCTGTTGCCCCAGTACTCCTTACCGAGTTCCTCGGCCAACTGTGGTGCGGCGGTATTGCCGGCCGCGTCCTGAGCCGCGATGGCCTTGCCGCCGACCAGTGCCGCCGCACCGAAGCCGAGCGCGAGCGTCATCAGGTAGAAGATGCCGATCAGCGTGATCGCCCAGTTGACCGACGTCCGGGCCGCTCGCGCCGTGGGCACGGTGTAGAAGCGGATCAGGATGTGCGGCAGACCGGCGGTACCGAGCACCAGCGCGAGACCGAGGCTGATCAGGTCGAGCTTGCTGGTCAGCGTCTTGCCGGCATCTCCGGCGGTGTCCACGCCGTAGCGCAGGCCCGGTTCGAGGAACGCCGTCCCCTTGCCGGACTTCTCGGCCGCCTGGCCCAGCAGCGACGAGAGGTTGAAGTTGAACTTCCACAGCACCAGGACGGTCATCAGCGCGGCGCCGGTCATCAGCAGCGCGGCCTTGACGATCTGCACCCAGGTGGTGCCCTTCATGCCGCCGATCGTGACGTAGACGATCATCAGCGCGCCGACCAGGACGATCGTCAGGATCTTCGCGGTGTCGGCGGTCATCCCGAGGAACGTCTCACCCTGCTTGATGCCCAGCAGCAGCGCGACGAGCGCACCGGCACCGACCATCTGCGCCAGCAGGTAGAAGATCGAGACGACGATCGTGGAAAGCGACGCCGCGGTGCGCACCGGACGCTGGCGCATCCGGAACGAGAGCACGTCGGCCATCGTGAACCGGCCCGAGTTCCGCAGCGGCTCGGCGACCAGGAGCAGCGCGACCAGCCACGCGACCAGGAACCCGATCGAGTAGAGGAAGCCGTCGTAGCCGTAGAGCGCGATGATGCCCGCGATGCCCAGGAAGGACGCGGCGGACATGTAGTCGCCGCCGATCGCCAGTCCGTTCTGGAACCCGGAGAAACCGCGTCCACCGGCGTAGAAGTCGGTGGCGGTCCGGGTCTGCCTGCTGGCCCAGATCGTGATCCCGAGCGTCGCGGCGACGAAGATCAGGAACAGGACGATCGTCAGCGTCCGTGCGCCGGAGCTGGTACCGCTCGCCTCGGCGGCGAGAAACGTTTCGATCCTCACTTCTTGGCCTCCGCGTCCGTGTCCGGCTCGGTCGAGGCCGGTGCGGTCGCCGCCGGCTCCGTAGCGGCCGTCGTGCTCGCCGCCGGCTCAGTGGCGGCCGGCGGCTCAGTGACGGCCGACGCCGGCGCGGGCGCGACCGGCTCGGACGCGGCGGGCGCGGCCAGGCCGGCCTCGGCGTCGAGTTCGGCCTTGATGCGCTCGGCCAGCGGGTCGAACCGCTGGGCCGCGTAGCGGGAGTACAGCCAGGCGATCAGGAACGTCGAGACGAACTGCAACACGCCGAAAACGAAGGCGATGTTGATGTTCCCGGCGACCTTCGTGCCCATGAAGTCACGCGCGTAGGCGGACATCACGACATAGAGCAGGTACCAGACCAGGAACGCCGCGGTCATCGGGAAGATGAAGCGGCGGATCGTGTGGCGGAGCTCGGCGAAGTCGTCGCTCGCCTGGGTCGCGACGGCTCGTCGGCCGCGCTCGTCGGGAATTTCGGCGTCCGTCTGATGGACATCGGTGGACATGCGGGCACCTCCCCTGAGGTCGATGGGGTGCCCGCACGCTAAGGGTGCTTGACCGTTCCGGACGCTCCGTGTGCAGCTCGCTGCGATGAGCGGTTGCCGAGGTGCGCTCAGTGGTGTACGTCACAGCGCCGGACGGTCGGTGGATTACCCGGAGCTCAAACCGGGAGCTTCTCGCGGGCCGACTTCGCCGCCTGCTCGGCGCTCTTCCGCGCGGATTTGGTGGTCTTGCGGGCGGATTTGGCCGCGTGTTCGGTGGCCTTCCGTGCGTCTTTGGCCGCGCGGCGGGCGCGCCAGGAGATGCTCGGGCGGCCCTGGGTGTCGACCGCGGCCAGCACCAGGCCACCGAGTACCGCGAGGTTCTTCTCGAGTTCGGCGCGCTGGCGGGCCTTGGTCTCGGGCGTCGCGTCGCCGCGGTGCGGCAGCAGGCCCCCACCGGGGATCAGCGTGCCGGCGAGCAGGAGCGCCGAGAGCCGCGGTGCGCGGCCGGTCGCGAGCGCGGCGCCGGCCAGGATCTGCGCGGCGGCGGTGGCCCGGACGATGGTCGCGGGATCCTTCGGTACCTGCGGGAACCGGGTGGAGACGCGCTCCACCAGCGGGCGGACGGCATCCGCCGACTCGCCCGGCTTGCGCAGCGCGGAGTAGCCGCCGCGCACGAACGTGTAGCCCAGCAACGCCCGGGCAGCGAACCGTACTGGAGTCATGCCCACCAGGATGCCCGCGAACCGGGCAGTTGAAGCACCCACCGGCGCTTCTCCTCAGCGAGCCGTGCCGTGGAAGAGGCCGGTATCGGTGGTCAGGGAGAAATGGCCGTCACGTTCGATCACGGCGGCCACCTCGGCGCGGATCTCGGCGGCGTGCGCGGCGGAGAGCTGCGCGCCGCACACCGCGATCAGCAGCCCGACGACCGCATCGGCGTCGGCGAGCCGGAAGCCCTCGGAGAACCGTTCCATCCGTACGCCGGCGAAGCGGTCGGTCAGCATCGTCGTCGCGTTGCCGAGGTGGTAACGCGGCACGTCCAGCGGACGCCAGCCCTCGACCCGCCCGGCGAGCAGCCGGTCGAGCTCGATCAGGTGCGTCGGGCCGTCGGCCGCGAGCAGGATCGAGCCACCCGGACGCAGCACCCGCTCGAACTCCTCGAGCGCGGGCGACGGGTCGTCGGTCATCTCGAGCAGGTAGTTCGCGACCACGGTGTCGAACGCCGAGTCACCCAGCGGCAGGTCGACGAACTCCCCCTGGGTCACCGTGACCTGCGGCGCGCCGTCGACCGCGTTGCGCAGCTCGGTCACGACGTCGGGCGAGAGGTCGGTGAGCCAGACCCACCACGCCATCGGCAGCCGGTCGTAGTTGTAGGTCCAGAGCAGGCCCGCGCCCGCGCCGACCTCGAGCACCGCCGCGACGTCGGGGGTGTGGGCGAGGATCCGGTCGAACAGCCAGCCGTACCAGGGCAGCCCGGCGGTCATCGGATCGTGCTGCGCGCGGATCCCCTCGGACAGATGGGAACGGCCGGTGCGCCGCACGGATCCACCCTGGGTGGCATCGCGGAAACGGTGCATTGTTCCCGTCCTCTCGGGTCGCGCGTCGCCACGACGTGAATGGTTCGGGTATAGCGTCTGCTCGCCGCGGTGCGGAAGAGGCTGCCCCGGACCGAGAACTCCATTTTGGGGTACAGGTGGCAATTACTCGAAACGATCCGGCAGATCGTGGAGCGTCGATAACAATTCGTAGATTGTCGATGACAATCAGTGACGTAAAGACTCTGGCGCGTGCAGACGAAGCATAGTTGCCCCTACGTCCGACGGAATGCGTCGGCGAGTCAGCATGGAGACCGTCACCATGACCGCGAACGCGAGCGGCACGGTCCAGGCGGCCGGCTGGGCCACCAGCGCGGCCGGCCACCCGGTGAACGGGGGGCCGGCGACGGCGAGCAGCACCGCGACGGCGGCCGCACCGCCACCGACCAGGAGCCCGGCCGCGGCGCCGACGTCGGTGAGCCCGCGCCACCAGATTCCCAGCACCAGCAGCGGGCAGAAGCTCGACGCGGCGACCGCGAACGCGAGCCCGACCACCTGCGAGACGTCCAAGCCGTGCAGTTGCAGCGCGAGCGCGGTAGGCACCACACCGGCCACCACCGCGGCCCAGCGGAAGGCGGCCACCGACCGGCCGGAGTCGGTGTGGCCGGCCCCGAAGACGTCGGTCGCCAGCACGCCGGAGATCGAGACCAGCAGCCCGGACGCGGTGGACAGGAACGCGGCGAACGCACCGGCCGCGACCAGGCCGCCGACCAGCGGCGCCGCCACGCCACCGAGCATCGCGCCGGGCAGCACGAGGATGACCGCATCGGTGTTGCCGGTCATGAACAGCTCCGGCGTGTAGATCCGGCCGAGCGCGCCGTAGATCGCCGGGAACAGGTAGAACGTGCCGAGCAGCGCGAGCACGACCAGCGTCGTGCGGCGGGCGGCCGCGCCGTCGGGGTTGGTGTAGAAGCGCACGAGGACGTGCGGCAGGCCCATCGTCCCGAGGAACGTCGCCAGGATCAGCGAGTAGACGCCGAACAGCGCGGTCTCGCCGGTGGTCGACGGGCGTAACCAGGAGGCTCCTTCGCGAGCGGCGAGGCCGACCAGGTGGGGCACCGGCGCGCCGGCCGGGAACGTGATCGTGCCGGGCCCGATCTCGTGTTCGCCGACGCCCAGCGCAACCGTACCGTCGCGGTCGGCGCCGTCGATCGAGCCGTCCATCCGCACCGACACCGGTTCCGCGACCTGCACCCGCACCGGCGTCCGGACCTCGACGTCGGTCGCGGCGCGGAACGTCGGTGCGCCCGGCGGGGCGAGGTCGGCACGCTGGTCGTGCTGCCAGGCCGTCAACAGGACGATGACCGGGAACACGATCGCGGTCAGTTTCAGCCAGTACTGGAACGCCTGGACGAACGTGATCGAGCGCATCCCCCCACCGGCGACGTTCGTCGTCACGACGATCGCGACTCCGACCGCACCGACCCAGTACGGCGCCCCGGTCACCGTGCCGAGCGTGAGGCCCGCACCCTGGAGCTGCGGTACCAGGTAGAACCACCCGATGAAGACGACGAACGCGGTGGTCAGCGACCGTAACCGGGGGCTGCGCAGCCGGGCTTCGGCGAAGTCGGGCAGCGTGTAGGCCCCCGACCGGCGCAGCGGCGCGGCGACGAACAGCAGCAGCGCGAGGTACCCGGCCGCGAAGCCGACCGGGTACCAGAGCATGTCCAGACCGTTCTTCATCACCAGACCGGCGATGCCGAGGAAGCTCGCGGCCGACAGGTACTCGCCGCTGATCGCGGCGGCGTTCCAGGTCGGGCTCACCGCGCGGCTGGCGACCAGGAAGTCGCTGGTGGTCCGGGCCAGCCGGACGCCGTAGAGGCCGAGCGAGATCGTCGCCAGCGTGACCGCGACGACCGCGACCAGCCCCGTCGGGTTCATCACGACCGTTCGACGAGTTCGACGAAGTCTCTCTCGTTGCGCTCCGCGCCCCGGGTGTAGATCCAGCCCGCCACGACGAACACCGGGTACGCGGCCACTCCCAGCAGCAGCCACGGCAGCCGCACACCCAGCACGGTCACGTCGCCGAGCGCTGGGAACAGCGCGAACAGGAGCGGCAGCGACCCGAGCGAGAGCGAGACCAGCGCGGCGATCCGCACCGCGAGGCCGAGCTGCGCTCGGACCAGCCCGCGGACGAGCACTTCACCGACGCCGGTCTGCTGGTCGAACTCGGCCCGGACCACCTGCTTGCGGCCGGCCTGGGGCTGGTCTCCCAGCACGATGCGGACGCGCTGCGGGCGGGTCGTCTCCTCCACGTCAGCGCCATCCCGTCTTCGCGGCCCGGACCAGCCGGTCCTTGAGCTCGCGGGTGTGCCGGCGGCTGACCGGCAGCTCGCGCCCGTCGACCACGACGACGTAGCCGCTCGATCCCAGCCGCAGCTCGGCGATCACCCGCAGCGCGACCAGGTACGACCGGTGGATCCGGACGAACCCCGCGTCGGCCCAGCGCTCGGCCAGCAGCGAGAGCGGCACCCGCACGAGGTGGTTGCCGTCGGAGGTGTGCAGCCGGGCGTAGTCGCCGTGGGCCTCCACCCAGCGCACGGCCGAGCGCGGCAGCATCCGGGTGGTGCCGGCGAGCTCGACCGGGATCACGTCGTCGGCAACCGGCTCCTCCCGGTGCTGGGGCGCGGCCTTCACCCGGGCCGCCCGCCGCACCGCCTCGGCCAGGCGATCCGCGCGTACCGGTTTGAGCAGGTAGTCGGCGGCGCCCAGGTCGAACGCGTCCACGGCCCGATCGTCGTGCGCGGTGACGAACACCACGGCCGGCGGCGACGCGAACCGTCCGAGCACCCGGGCCAGCTCCATGCCGTCCAGGCCGGGCATGCGGATGTCCAGGAAGACGACGTCGAATCCCCGGTCGCGCAACTGGCGCAGCGCCTCGGTGGTGTCGCCCGCGGTGACGACCTCGCCGACCCCGGCGTCGCCGCGGAGCAGGTAGGCCAGCTCGTCGAGCTGGAGCGGCTCGTCGTCGACCGCGAGCACGCGCAACTTCACGAGGCCCACCCACTCACCACTCGCACGCCGGGCTGAAACTTCGGAACTCGCATGCTCACCTTGGTGCCTGCTCCCGGCGCGGTCTCGACGACCAGCCCGCAGGCAGGGCCGAACACCGAACGCAGCCGGTCGTCCACATTAGTCAACCCGACGTGAGCGTTCTTCGCCTCGGGTGATTCGTCCGCGGCCGGTCGGCGCAGCTGGTCGGGGTCCATTCCCACGCCGTCGTCCTCGACGCTGATCAGGCACTCGGCCCCGGCGTCGGTCGCGACGATGCTGACCGTCCCGGTGCCGGCCTTCCCGGCCAGCCCGTGCCGGACCGCGTTCTCCACCAGCGGCTGCAGGCACAGGTACGGGACGACGACCGGCAGCACCTCGGGGGCGACCTGCAAGCGAACCTGGAGCCGTTCGCCGAACCGGGCCCGCTCGATCAGCAGGTAGCGGTCGATCGAGCGCAGCTCCTCGGCCAGCGTCGTGAACTCGCCGTGCGCCCGGACGCTGTACCGCACGAACTCGGCGAACTCCTCGATGAGCTCACGGGCCCGTTCCGGGTCGGTGCGCACCAGCGCCGAGATCGCGGAGAGCGCGTTGTAGATGAAGTGCGGGCTGATCTGTGCCCGCAGCGCGCGGAGCTGGGCCTCGGCCAGGCGTTCGCGGGACGCGTCCAGCTCGGCGAAGGCCAGCTGGGCCGAGACCCACTCGGCGGTCTCCACCGCGGCGCGGACCAGCCCGGGAACCGGATCGGAATCGACGACCGCGACCAGCGCACCGACCATCTCCTCACCGGTGGAGAGCGGCACCACCACCGCACCGCGGACCGGGCATTCGAGCAGGTCGCACGGCAGATCGTCGGCGTGCAGCGCGATCACTCGCCCGGTGGGTCCGTTCAGGGCCTCGAGCACGGCGGGCGCGTGGTGCTCCCCCGGGCCTTCCCAGGCCAGCACCCGGTCGGGTGCGACCAGCCCGAGCGCGGGACCGCCGAGCAACTGGTGCAACGGACGCACGGCCTTGGTCGCGGTGGCCTCGGTCAGCCCGGCCCGCAGCGGCGGCGCGGCCAGGCTGGCGACGTGCAGCACCTGGTAGGTCGCCCGCTGGGTCGGGGTCGCGATCACCCGCCGTTTACGCGAACGTAAGACGACGACCACGCCGAGTGACACCGCGGCCAGCACGACGAGAACGAGAGTCGTCGTGATCGGAGCGGCGTTGCTCATCCGCCCATTCTGGCGAACTAATAGGCGCCGTCGCTCTTCAGAACGGCAAAGAGAGTTTTGTACAGAATCATGAAGTCGAACGCGAGCGACCAGTTGTCGACGTAATAGAGGTCGAGCCGGACCGCGTCCTCCCAGGAGAGGTTCGAGCGCCCGGAGACCTGCCAGAGCCCGGTGATACCCGGCCGCACCAGCATGCGGCGCCGGCTGTCGCCGTTGAACTGCTCGTTCTTCACCGGCAGCGGCCGCGGACCCACCAGCGACATCTCGCCGAGCAGGACGTTGATCAGCTGCGGCAGCTCGTCGATCGAGGTCTTGCGCAGGAAGTGCCCGACCCGGGTGATCCGCGGGTCGTTCGCCATCTTGAACAGCAAGCCGTCGGTCTCGTTGCTGCCCAGCAGCTCGGCCAGGCGCTCTTCGGCGTCGACGTACATCGTCCGGAACTTCCAGACCCGGATCGTCGTGCCGCCGCGTCCGGCGCGGGCCTGGCGGAAGAACACCGGGCCCGGGTCGGAGATCTTGATCGCGAGCGCCGCGATACCGAGAATCGGCGAGATCAGCAGCAGGCCGAAGAACGCCGCGAGCCGGTCGAACAGGCCCTTGAGCAGCCAGCCGACGCCAGAGATCGTCGGTTCTTCGACGTGCAGCAGCGGCAGGCCCTCGACCGGGCGGATGTGCACCCGCGGGCCGGCGATGTTCGTCAGCGCGGGCGCGACGACGAGTTCGATGCCGCTGCCCTCCAGCTGCCAGGCCAGCCGGCGCAGCGCGTCCGGGGTGACGCCACGGGCACCACAGACCGCGATCGTGTCGGCGCCGACCTGCCGTACCCGGTCGAGCGGTTCGACCTTGCCGTTGAACACCGGGATCGGCAGCGCGGCCCGCTCACCGGTGGGCTCGGTCAGGCAGATCCCGACCGGCACCAGCCCGGCGTTCGGGTTGCGCGTGGTGATGCGGTACACCGACAACGCCTCGCCGAGCGTCCCGACCAGAAGAATGCGCTGCGAGGCGCGGCCGCGCTTACGGACGACGTGCAGCGTCTTGCGGGCGATGAAACGCACGGCGAGCGTGACCGCCGCGGTCAGCGGCAGCACGGTGCCGACCGACAGACGGGACAGGTCGGCCTTCTGGGTGAAGGCCAGGAAGCAGACGACGGCGGTGAGCGAGATGATCGCCTTGAAGACCCGCTTGAACTCGTCCGGGCCGAGGCCGAGGTACCGGCTCTCGTAGGCACCGTGCACCCAGAGCGAGAAGACCCAGGCCAGCGGCAGGATGCCGAGCCCGACCCAGTTCAGCACGTCACGGTCGAAGAAGCCCGATCCGGCCTGGTCGTAGCTGTTGATGACCGTCCAGCCGGCGGCCGAGCAGCTCAGGAAGTCGAGCGCCAGGAGCAGCAGGCGGTAGCGGAAGGCCCAGCGCGGCTGGCGCGGGCCGCTGCGCGTGCGGGGCGAGCGCTGCACGCCGCCCGGCTCGAGTGCCAGTCTGCTCTCCAGGCTCGGCGCCAGCGCGTTCACCACCGCTTCGGGCGCGTCCACCGGCGCAGCCGAGGTGGTCGGAGGGGCGGCGGCGGGCGGTGCAGCGACGACGTCTTGCATGCGGCCATTCCGTTGAGGGTTTCCGGGGGAAGCCGAGGACGGGGGTATGGGTGCCGCGGCCGCTCGCTCAGCGCGTTGGGTCACGACAGTCGCTCCGACCGCACGAAGGTCCACTCCCCACTCCGGTCGCCCCTCAGATAGGGCACGGTAGCGCTCCTTCTCCCGGTGCGAAACCAGGGACGCGGGTGGCTGGTGGGACTGAACACGGACTTCATCGGATCAACTTGGACATTCTGCGATCAGCGAGAGGCTTGCCGCCCGTCTGACAAGTCGGGCAGTACTGCAACGACCGGTCGGCGAACGACACCTCGCGCACCAGGTCGCCACAGACCGGGCACGGCAGCCCCGTCCGAGCGTGGACCCGCAGTCCCGAACGCTTCTCCGCCTTCAGCGTCGCGGAACCCTGGCCGATGCTGCGTTCGACAGCGTCGGTCTCGACCGAACGAAGAGCACCGTACAACCGAGTGACGTCCGCGTCACTCAAGCGGTACGCGAGAGCGAACGGCGAAAGCTTCGCGACGTGCAGGATCTCGTCGGAATAGGCGTTCCCGATCCCGGCGATGACGGTCTGGTCGGTGAGCACGCCCTTGATCTGGCCGCGGTGGGAGCGGATCCGCTCGGCGAACTCGTCTTCGGTGACGGCCAGCGCGTCCGGGCCGAGCCGGGCCACCCCCGGCACCTCGGACGGGTCGCGCACCAGATAGACCGCGAGGCTCTTCTTGGTGCCGGCCTCGGTGAGGTCGAACCCCGACTCGTCGTCGAGGTGGACGCGGAGCGCGATCGGCCCCCGGCCGGGCTTCGGCGGTGCGGGCGGCAGCTTGTCGCGGAAGTGCAGCCAGCCGGCCCGCGCCAGGTGGGTGACCAGGTGGATGCCGTCCACGTCGAGGTCGAGGAACTTCCCGTGCCGGGTCGCGCCGGTGATCATCGCGCCGTGCAGCGACATCGGTGACGGGTCGTACGTCTTCAATACGCCGATCGCGGCGACGTCGATCCTGGTGATGGCATGGCCGACGGCACGCTCGCGCAGGTACGCGGCGAGCGCCTCGACCTCCGGAAGCTCGGGCACGTACCCCAGTCTGCCCGCGCGAATCCACTCACCGCGCGCGGACCCCTACGGCGTGTCCGAATCGGTGCGCTCGGCCTCGCCGGTACGGATGAGGTGCGTGGGCGCGTCCGTCGGCACGGCCGGGAGCTCGGTGGGGAGCGTTTCGACCGGCTGCGGCACCACCTGGGGCTCCGGCGACGCCGTCGGCGACCCGGTCTCGTCCACGTCGACCGGTGCCGGCTCGGTTGAGCCGACGTTAAGGACGATCTCCCCCGCCCGGGTCTCGGTCCGGCCGTGGCAGTCGGCCGTCGTCACGCTCATCCGGACGCGGTACCGGCCGGCCGGGAAGCGGTGGGTGCTTTCCAGGTCGCCGCGGTGGGCACCGGGAGCACCGCGGCAGGAGACGGCTCGGAGCGAACTGGAGGCGGTGCCGTCGCCCCAGTCCTCGGTCAGCCCGGCGTAGCGCCCGCTGCCGTCGCGCCACCGGATCCGGAGCCGCACGTCCTGACCGGTGCTCGGCGCCAGGTCGGACGCGCTGACCGTGACGGTCAGGGGACCCTCGGACGGCCGCGGCGGACCCGGCGTCGTCGCGGGCTCGTGGGGGCCGCTGGCCGCGGCGGGTGACACGTCGTCGGCCTCGGCCGGCCGCTCGGCGGCGGCGGCCCGGCCCGGGGCCCGGTTCGGCCCGGTCACGTGCGACGCCACCGGTCCCGGTCCGGCGAGGGCGGCGCCGAGCAGGAACGCGGACACGGCGAGCACTCCGAGGGCGCCGACCGCGACCGCTCGGCGGGTGTCTTGGTTCGTCCGCCGCACGCCCGGCCCAACGCTCGAACATTCGGCTGGTGACGCGACACGACCACCCAGTTACGGATAGTGGCGGAAAGTCTGTCGTGAACTCCGTCAATATGGTACGCATCGGACGGCCAACACCGACTTCCACGGGGGTGACCCAATCGCTGCGCCGGTGATGCCACGCGCCCGGCCTGCGGAGCGCTTCCGGGCACGGATCGCCGTGGTCGGCGGCGACCGGGACCCGGGCCTGCACCGCACCACCGGAGTACTCGAATCGGAGCCGAGCTTCGACGTCCTGACCGACCACTCGATCGGCCGTGACCGGCTGAGTCTGCTCGACCGGGCCCAGCCGGACGTCGTCCTGGTGGGGCGGTTCCCGGGGCGCCCGGACCTGACCGCGCTGATGGCCCGCGAGGTGTTGGACACGCTCGGGCACCCGAGTCGTCTCGTGGCGCTCGCCACCGGCACGCCCGACGCCGAACTCCGTGCGGTGCTCCGCGCCGGGGCGATCGGCTTCCTCCGCGCCGACGCCCGCCGGGCCACCGTCGTCGAGGTGATGCTGCGCGCCGCCGAGGGCGCCGTACCGTCCGGCTCGACCGCGGCCAACACGCTGGCCTCGGCGTTCGCCGCACCGCCCAGACAGCCGGGGTCGAGCGTCCGGCTCGGCCAGCTGACCCGGCGCGAGCGGGACGTACTGCGGCTGGTGGCCAAAGGGTTGTCGAACGGCGAGATCGCGGCTCAGCTGGTCGTGACGACCAGCACGGTCAAGACGCACATGAACGCGATCCTGGGCAAGCTCGGGCTGCGCGACCGGGTGCAGGCCACGGTGTTCGCGTACGAGAGCGGGCTGGTGCGGCCGGGCGGGCCGTGACCTACGGCTTCCGCCCGAAGATCTTCACCGGGGTGCCGTACTTCGTGTACTTGAACAGCATCCGGGCGTCGACCGGCAGCAGGTTGATGCACCCGTGCGAGCCCGGCGACCCGCCGTCGTAGAGGTACGTCGTCGTCTGGTGGAAGCCCATGTCGGCGTAGAAGCGCTCCCAGTACGGCAGCTTCACCTTGAAGATCGTCGAGACCGTCGAGACCTTCTTGTCCTGGATCCGGAACAGCCCGGCCGGGGTCGCGAGGCCGGCCCGGCCGGTCCGGATCGGGGCCGGGCCGTGGACCCGCTTCCCGTTCCGCAGCACCCAGAACACCTGGTGGGTGAGGTCGACGCAGACCCGGATGCCGCTCGAGGAGCCGCACTTGCCGTACGAGGCCCCGGACAGGCGGGACATGATCTTCGACGTCAGCGGACCGGCGTAACCCGCCGCCGGCCGGATGCCCATCCGCTGCTGGAAACGCTGGACGGCGACGCAGTCCGAGTGGCCGGCTTTGCCGTCGACCTTGAGCCCGAGGTACTTCTCCGCCTGACGCTGGGCCGGGCCGGTACGCGGCGAGCACCCCGCCGCCTGAGCCGAAGACGGAATCAGTACGCCCAGACCGGCTACGAGAGCAACGGCCACCAGGGCAGCGACACGACGAATCATGTTTGGGGGGCCTTCGCTCGGGGGTATGGCCATTCATTTATCGAACGCGCGTTAGCCCCGTCAATCGGAGAGTCAGTTACTCGTCACGCACGGCACGATGGACGCGTTGCCGGACGTCGTCCCAGGCCTCGGCCAGCCGCATGCGCCGGGTGACCCCGTCGGCATCCGTGCGGTGCTGGTACGCGCGGCGCTCGCGGCCCAGCAGCAGCGCGAGGTTGACCAGGAACGGCGCGAGCGCGGGCGGCCCGTCGTCGTTGACCAGGTCTTCGATCACCCGCCGGGGCCCGTGCAGGTCGCCGAGCAACACCCAGAGCTGGGCCAGGTCGAACCCGGCCAGGTAGAGGCCGACGGTCGCCCAGTCGAGGAAGACGTACCCCTCGCGGGTCTTGAGCACGTTGTCGAGCACCAGGTCGCCGTGGGCGAGCTCCCACCGCCCGGCCGCGCGGCGGGCCAGTTCGGCGACCGCGGCCCGGTCGGCGTCGTCGAACATGCCCTGCCTGCGGGCCCGGTCTATCCGCGGGGTGTAGTTCACGATCCAGGACTGGCCCACCGGCGGCTGCCACTTGGCCAGCTGCCGTAACTCGGTCAGCGCACCGGCCAGCTCGTCGGCCGGGATCGCCACGGACGGGTGCCGGTCGTAGGCCAGCGGACGCCCGAACACCCGCTCGAGCAGCAGCACCCCGCGGCCGGTGTCGGCGCTCAGCAGGCGGGCCGTGCGCACCGGCGGCGGTGAAGTCTCGAACACCCGGTAGGCCTCGACCTCGCGGAGGAAGTGCTCACGCCAGAACGGCGACCCGCCGGCCTGCACCTTGGCCACGACCGGGCTCAGGTCGACGCTGCCGGCCACCACGAACGACGTCGAGCTGCGATGCAGCACCGTGCCGGGCACGAAGCGTGGACAGACCTCGTAGACGAGGCCCAGCAGGGCGTCGTCCGAGACCGGATCGGTATCGGTGAACAGCATCGCCGCAGATCCTGCCACGGAGTAGCCCGGGCCATCCCGGGTAAGGCGGCTCCCATGGTGGAATTCGGATACACGCTCATGTGCGAACAGGCCGGCCCGGAGGCACTCGTCCGGGACGCCGCCCGGGCCGAACGGTCCGGCTTCGCGTTCGAAGTGATCAGCGACCACTTCACGCCCTGGCTGACCGAGCAGGGTCACTCGCCCAACGCCTGGTCCGTGCTCGGCGCGGTCAGCCAGGTCACCGAACGCGTCCCGTTGATGACCTACGTGACCTGCCCCACGATGCGGTACCACCCGGCGGTCATCGCCCAGCAAGCCGCGACGATGGGCCTGCTCACCGGCGGGCGCTTCTGGCTCGGCCTGGGAGCCGGCGAGAACCTCAACGAGCACGTGGTCGGACGGGGCTGGCCGCCGGCCAACGTCCGGCACGAGATGCTCAGCGAAGCGGTGGACGTCATCGCCGCGCTGTTCACCGGCGAGTACGTGAACTACGTGGGTGAGCACTTCCGGGTGGACTCGGCGAAGCTCTGGGACGTGCCGCAGGCGCCGCCGCCGATCGGGATCGCGGTGTCCGGTGTGCAGTCGGCCACGCTGGCCGCGGAGAACGCGGACTTCCTGGTCGCGGTCGAGCCGGTCGGCGACCTGATCGACCAGTTCGACCGGGAGAGCGGCAAGCCTGCCGCGCCGAAGGTCGGCCAGTTGCCGATCAGCTTCGACCACGACGAGGGCGCCGCGGTGACCCGCGCCCACGAGCAGTTCCGCTGGTTCGGGAACGGCTGGAAGGTCAACGCCGAGCTGCCGGGACCGGCCGGGTTCGCCGGGGCCAGCCAGTTCGTGCGGGAGGAAGACGTTTCTGAATCGATACCGTGCGGGGACGACGTCGACGCGGTTCTCGACGCCGTGCGGCCCTACGCGGAGGCCGGCTTCACCCATCTCGCGTTCGTGCAGATCGGCGGCGACCACCAGGACGGCTTCCTGGACTGGTCCGAGAAGACGCTCCTGCCCGCCCTGCAGGACGCGTTCGGATGACCGAACACCCGAGCGGTTCTCCGAACAGGTGGTGACGTAGCGCACATGCGGGCCCGACGAGGCCCGATAGGGATGCGCTCGGACGGCGGGAGCGCAACGATTTCGACACCGGAGGCTCCCGGTAGTAGCGTTCCGCGCTCCGAGGACTTGCGAGGAGGGGATGCTATGAGAACCGCCGGGAACACGGAAAAGGCCGGGTCTGAAAAAAACTTATCCCCGCAGGCCCGAATGGGCCGGCGGGGAAGCCGGAAGGAGATGTTGTGGGCAAGGGGGGAGTTGAACCCCCACGTCCTTTCGGACACACGGACCTGAACCGTGCGCGTCTGCCATTCCGCCACTTGCCCGGCGAAGACTTGGGAACTCTAACACGTGCCGGATGCTCCCCTCTCGGGGGTTAGCAGCGGCCGATACGATCATGCGGAACCGAGGACAGGAGGAACCGGTGGGCGTTCTGCAGCGCTTCGAGAAGAGGTTGGAGAACCTCGTCGAGGGGGCGTTCGCCAAGGTCTTCAAGGGAGTCGTGCATCCCGTGGAGATCGCTAGCGCGATGCAGCGCGAGGCGGATGCGCACAAGTCCATCTTGGGCGGTGGGCGCACACTGGTTCCCAACCGCTACATCATCGATCTGAGTCCAAGCGACCACGATCGGCTGGCGCAGTACGCGGCGCCGCTGGCACAGGAACTGGCTCAGGCTCAGGCCGAGTACATCGGTGAGCAGGGGTGGACGGTCTACGGCGACGTCATCGTCGAGATCGAGCGGGGTGACGGTCTCGACACCGGGATGTTCCGGATCGCGGCCGAGGTCTACACCGGCGGAGTCGAGCCGGCTCACAACCCGAACCCGTACCAGAACCCGCCGCCGCAGGGCTACAACATGCCGCCGGCCAGCGCGCCTCCGGGCCCGCCGGTCAGCGGCCCGCCCGGATACGGCGGTCCGGTGAGTGCTCCCCCGATGCACTCCAGCGGCGCTCCCTACGGTGCGCCCGGCCCGCAGGGTGGCGGCTACGGCGCCCGGCAGGCCCGTCTGATCACCTCGGACGGCCGGCAGTTCACGATCGTGATCGGCTCGACCGTGATCGGTCGTGGCGAGGGCGCGCAGGTGCGGCTGGCCGACGTCGGCATCTCCCGGCAGCACGCCCGGGTCGATTTCGACGGGTCCCGTGTGGTGCTGACCGACCTCAGCTCCACCAACGGCACCACGGTCAACGGCAACCGCATCAACGCCGCGGCGCTCCAGCACGGCGACGTCGTCCAGCTCGGAACCACGTCGCTCACGTTCCGGCTGGATGGCTGATGCCGGAAGTCGTTCTCGCGGTCGCCCGGTTCGGCTTTCTCGCGCTGCTCTGGGTGTTCGTTTTCGCCGTCGTCGGGGTCATCCGGCGCGACCTGTCCGGGGCTCGTCAGCCCCGGCTGGTCGCGGCTCCCCGGGGGATCCCGCTGGCGCCCCAGGGGCGTCCGGCGAAGGCGAAGCGTGGCGACCGCGGCGACCGCGGCGTGCCCCGGACCATGGTGGTCACCGAAGGGGCACTGGCCGGAACCCGAATCACGTTGGGCGACTCCCCGATCACTCTCGGACGAGCCGACGACTCCACACTGGTACTGAATGATGACTATGCGTCTGCGCAGCATGCACGTCTGGTGCCGCGTGCGGGCGAGTGGCTGATCGAGGACCTCGGGTCGACCAACGGCACGTATCTTGGCCCAACCAAGATTTCCGGCCCGACCCCAGTTCCGCTGGGCGCGCCGATCCGGATCGGGCGCACGTCGATCGAGTTGCGCTCATGAGCCTGCGAAGCGAGCTAAGCATGTCGTCGATTAGGTACCTCCACTGCGAGGACCGCGAATGAGCCTCACGCTGCGCTACGCGGCCAAGTCCGATCGAGGACTCATCCGTGAGGGAAACGAGGACTCGGTCTACGCCGGTCCGCGGCTTCTCGCCGTCGCTGACGGTATGGGCGGCATGGCTGCCGGTGAGGTGGCATCGAACATAGTCGTCCGCGCGCTGGAGCCGCTGGACGAGGACGTCTCCTCCAGTGACCTGGTGGACGCATTGCGCGCGGCGATCGGGCACGCGAACCAGCAGCTCCGGGACGCGGTGGACGCCAACCCCGCGCTGGAGGGCATGGGCACGACGCTGACCGCGCTGTTGTTCAGCGGCACGCGTCTGGCACTGGCCCACGTCGGCGACTCGCGGGCCTACGTCATGCGCAACGACGAGCTCCACCAGATCACCCGGGACGACACCTACGTCCAGATGCTGGTGGACGAGGGCCGCATCACCGCCGACGAGGCGAACACCCATCCCCAGCGCTCCCTCCTCACTCGCGCGCTCGACGGCCGCGAAGTGGAGCCGGAGTTCTCGGTGCGGGAAGCGCGCCCGGGAGACCGGTACCTGCTCTGCAGCGACGGGCTCTCCAGCGTCGTCTCGATGGAAACGATCGCGGACGCGACCCGGATCGACGATCCGGCCCAGGTGGCCAATCGGCTGATCCAACTCGCGCTGCGCGGCGGCGGCCCCGACAACATCACGGTCATCGTCGCCGACATCCTCGACGACCGGCTGGCCGACAACGCCCCGGTGGTCGGCGGCGCGGCCGCCCGAGATCGCACCACGTCGGCGACCGCGGACACCGCGGCCGGACGGGCGGCACTGGCCACCCCACCCCGGCCGGCCCCCGCCGAGGAATACGCGGTCGAGGAAGAGCCGGAACAGGTCGAAGCCGGCGGCAGGCACCGCAAGCGCACCACCGCACTGCTGACCGTGCTGGCGCTGGCGGCCCTGGCCGCCGGCGGTTACGCCGCCTGGCACTACACCCAGCAGCAGTACTACGTAGGAACCTCGGCCGGACACGTTGCGATATACCGCGGCGTGTCCGGCTCTCTTGCCGGCGTCAAGTTCTCCAAGCTGCAGGATGACACCGATCTCCAGCTGGACGACCTCGAGCAGGTCGCACGCGATTCGGTGCAAGACACCATCCCGGCCGAGAACCGTGAGGACGCATACACCATCGTGGACAACCTGCGGCGGGAGAAGGTGCTCCCCTGGTGCCACGGCGACGTGGCCCCCACGCCGTCCGCACCGGTCAGCCCCTCGGCTCCGGTCTCCGGATCCCCCTCCGGCTCCCCCGGCACCGTCGTGAGCCCCAGCACTTCGGCGACGCCCTCCGGCGCGCCGTCCCCGACCCCCACCGCCTCTCGGCCGTCGGGGGAGGTTCTACCAGCCACCGACACTGACGATCCCGGTGTGAACTGTCGGGAGAAGCGGTGACGGCTTCGGCCGCTCCGCGCCCCGCAGGCGGCGCCGACCCCGCTCTCACCAGCGTGATCGGTCGGCCCGACCGTCCGCTGGCCAACAACTCGCGCAATACCGAACTGATCCTGCTGATCGTTTCCCTGGTCGTCGTGTCCGGGATGTCGCTCGCGGTTCAAGGTTCGGTGCTCGGCGAGATCAGCCTGAGCGCACTGGCGCTCCCCGGTCTGCTCGCCCTCGTGTTCCTCGGTGCGCACCTGGCCGTGCGTGTGCTGGCGCCCTACGCCGACCCGCTGCTGCTGCCCGCCGTCGCGACGATCAACGGCATCAGCGTCGTGTTCATCCGCCGGCTCGACCTGGGCCGCCTGACGCCGGACGAGCGCATCGCCGCCGGCGTGCTGGGCGGCGAGGGCAGCGAGGCGCTCAAGCAGTACATCTGGGCCGTCGTCGCGATCCTCGGCTTCGTGGCCCTGCTCGCGGTGGTCCGCGACCACCGGACGCTCGCCCGGTTCGGGTACATCGCGCTGTTCACCGGTCTCATCCTGGTGCTGCTCCCGGCGGTACTGCCGTCGTCGCTGAGCGAGATCAACGGCGCGAAGCTGTGGATCATCATCCCCGGTATCGGGCAGATCCAGCCCGGTGAGTTCGCGAAGATCGCGCTGCTGCTGTACTTCGCCCGGATCCTCGTCGACAACCGGGACTTCCTGCAGATCGTCGGCAAGTTCTCGACGCTGAAGGCCACCCCGCGGTTCCTGTTCGACGCGTACGCGCCGATGGTCAGCGCCTGGCTGGTCAGCCTCGGCGTCCTGATGTTCGAGAAGGACCTCGGCACCTCGCTGCTGTACTTCGGTCTGTTCCTGGTGATGATCTACATCGCCACGAACAAGGCCCGCTGGGTCGCGATCGGGCTGGTCATGTTCATGATCGGTGCCTACGCCGCCTATCTGGTCGTCAGCCGTGTCCAGTTGCGCGTCGAGGTCTGGCTGCACCCGTTCGACGATCCGTTCGACAAGGGCTACCAGATCGTCCAGTCGCTGCTCGCGCTCGGCAGCGGCGGCCTGTTCGGCGCCGGGCCCGGCGCCGGGTCGCCGAACATCCTCAGCCTCTACGCCAGCACCGACTTCGTGTTCGCGGCGATCGGCGAGGAGATCGGCCTGTTCGGGCTGACCGCGCTGCTCGTGCTCTACGCGCTGATCGCGTCGCGGGGCATCCGGGCCGGTCTCGACGTCCGCGACTCGTACGGCAAGCTGCTCGCCGGCGGGCTGGCGTTCTCGATCACCTTGCAGACGTTCGTCATCGTGGGCGGAGTGACCAAGCTGATCCCGTTGACCGGTCTCACGACCCCGTTCCTGGCCTACGGTGGCTCGTCGCTGATCGCCAACTGGCTGATCATCGGCCTGCTGATCCGTATCTCGGACGCGGGACGACGTCCGGCGAAGGTGAAGGCGCCGCCGTTGCAGTTGCGGGACGCACCGACCGAGGTGGTCCGGCTGTGAACGCTCCGCTCCGACGAGTAGCGGTCGCGGTTTTCGTGCTGTTCGCGCTGCTCTTCGTCAACTTGAACTACGTCCAGGTGGTGAAGGGCGACGACTACCGCAACAGCGACCTGAACGAGCGCGTCCGCATCTCCAGCTACGAGCGGCCGCGCGGGCTGATCATGGTCGAAGACCAGGCGATCGCGCAGTCGGTCGAGACCGACGGCCGCTACAAATTCCAGCGCAAGTACCCCCAGGGCGAGCTGTACTCGCACGTCACCGGCTTCCAGTCGATGATCTACGGCACGTCGGAGATCGAGTCGGCCGAGAACGAGGACCTGTCCGGCCAGTCCGACAAGCTCTTCGTCCGCCGGATCACCGACATGATCACCGGCAAGAAGAGCAAGGGCGCGAACGTCATCCTCACGCTCGACAAGGAAGTCCAGCAGGCGACGGCCAACGCCCTCGAGGGTCAGAAGGGCGCCGCGATCTCGCTGGACCCGAAGACCGGCGAGATCCTGTCGCTGGTCTCGCTCCCGACCTTCGACCCGAACCCGTTCGCGTCGCACACCGACAAGCCGCAGAAGGACGCCTGGGCGAACCTCAACGGCGACAAAGAGAACCAGCCGCTGCTCAACCGCGCGCTGCGTCAGACCTACCCGCCGGGTTCGACGTTCAAGGTGATCATGTCGACCGCGCTGGTCGAGGACGGCTTGACGGCCGACTCGGAGGTCGACGCGCCGAACCAGTACACGGCGCCGCAGACCACCAAGTACATCGAGAACTTCCACGGCGAGACCTGCGGCAACGGCGTGAAGGTGACGCTGGAGTTCGCGCTGCAGGAGTCGTGCAACACGGTCTTCGCGAAGCTCGGGGTCGAGAAGCTGGGCGCCGAGAAGATCAAGGAGAAGGCCAAGGAGTTCGGCTTCGGCAGCCCGATGAAGGTGCCGACCGACGTGGCCGCCAGCCAGACCGGCGACCTGCCCGACCCGCCGTCGGTGGCCCAGTCGAGCATCGGCCAGCGTGACGTCCGGATGACGCCGCTGCAGGGCGCGATGATCGCTGCGGCGGTGGCGAACAACGGCAAACTGATGACGCCCTACCTGGTGAAGAAGGTCGAAGCGGCCGACTACACCACGCTCTCCACCACCCGGCAGAAGACGCTCTCGACGCCGATGAGTGACTCCACCGCGGGCGAAGTCCAGAAGATGATGCACGCGGTGGTGCAGGACGGCACCGGCAAGCGGGCCCAGATCGACGGGGCCGACGTCGGTGGGAAGACCGGTACCGCGGAGGACGGCGACGAGCGTCAGGACCATGCCTGGTTCATCGGTTATGCGATCGTCGACGGGCAACCCGTAGCGGCGGTGGCAGTGGTCCTGGAGAACGCGGGCAAGTCCAGCGCGTCCTCCGCGGAGATCGCCGGAACGATCATGAAATCGATCATCCAGCAGCGAGCGAATCGATGAACCGCAGCAAGGGTCCGGAGAGGCCCGCGAATCCGAGGACTAGGCGATGACGGACGCCCGCCTGCTTGGCGGCAGGTACGAAGTCGGCACCGTACTGGGCTACGGCGGTATGGCCGAAGTCCACCTGGGACGTGATCACCGGCTCGGCCGGGACGTCGCGATCAAGGTGCTGCGGTCCGACCTGGCCCGCGACCCTGGATTCCAGGCGCGGTTCCGCCGCGAGGCCCAGAACGCCGCGGCGCTGAACCACCCCGCGATCGTCTCGGTCTACGACACCGGCGAAGACATGAACACCCGGGACGGCGTCCCGGTGCCGTTCATCGTCATGGAGTACGTCGAGGGCCAGACGCTCAAGGAGGTTCTGCAGGCCGAGGGCCCGATCAGACCGCAGCGGGCGATGGAGATCGTCGCGGACGTCTGCGCGGCGCTCGACTTCAGTCACCGGCACGACATCATCCACCGCGACATCAAGCCCGGCAACGTCATGCTGACGCCGCAGGGCGCGGTGAAGGTGATGGACTTCGGCATCGCCCGGGCGCTCTCGAGCGCGTCGGCCCAGATGACCGCGACGTCCGCGGTGATCGGCACGGCTCAGTACCTCTCGCCCGAGCAGGCCCGCGGCGAGACCGTGGACGCCCGCTCGGACGTGTACTCGACCGGCTGCCTGCTCTACGAGCTGCTGGTCGGAGAGCCGCCGTTCACCGGTGACAACCCGGTGTCGGTCGCCTACCAGCACGTCCGGGAAGACCCGATTCCGCCGAGCCACCGCAACCCCGAGGTCACCGCGACGATCGACGCGATCGTGCTGAAGGCGATGGCGAAGAACCCGGCGGCGCGGTACCAGAGCGCCGGCGAGATGCGTGCCGACCTGCTGCGCGCGGCCGCCGGGCGTCCGGTGGCGGCGACCGCCGGGATGACCGGTGCCGAGCGCACCGCGGTACTGGGCGGCGCGGGCGCGACCCGGGTCGTTCCGAGCGCGGCCGGCGGCGGCTACCAGACGTCGGTCGGCGGTGCGGCCGGTGGCGCGCCGCCTCCCCGGAAGCGTGGTGCGGCGGTCGCGGTCGGCATCCTCGCCGTGGTCGCGCTCATCGCGGTCGTCGCGTTCGCAGCCAGCAAGCTCGGCGGCGGCGGCGGCAAGAACGTCGAAGTCGAGAACGTCGTCAACGCGAACGTGATCTCGGCGACGAAGACGCTCCAGGCCCAGGGCCTGAAGGTGCGCACCAAGAAGGTCGAGAGCACCGACGCCCAGAAAGACAAGGTCACCGAGCAGAACCCGGCCGCGGGCGCGACCGCCAAGGAAGGCGACACGGTCGAACTCTCGGTCGGTGCCGGTCCGGGTCAGGTCAAGGTGCCGAAGCTGACCGACGGCGACCAGGACGGCGCCGAGCAGCAGTTGAAGACGCTCGGCCTCGACATCAAGATCGAGCAGGACAACAACAGCGACGAGCCCGAGGGCGCGGTCACCCGGCAGGACCCGGCGGCCGGCAAGGAGGTCCCGAAGGGCACCGTCGTCACGGTCTACGTCTCCAAGGCCAACCTGGTGCTGGTGCCGGACGTACGCGGCGCCCCGGTGGCCGAGGCGACCGCGACGCTGAAGGGCAAGGGATTCAACGTCAGCGTGCGGAACCAGCCGTCCGACGACCAGCCGGCCGGGACCGTCATCAGCCAGACGCCGGGCCAGGGCAGCAAGCGGAGCCCGAACTCGACGATCACGATCACGGTGTCGACCGGTCCGTCGAACTCGCCGAGCCCGTCCGACGACCCGGGTGAATCACCGGGTGACGGCGAGACCAGCGAACCGCCGGATACGACCGAGAGCACCGGCGCCACCGCGTCACCGGACGCCGGAGCGACGCCGCAGCGGGGAACCAACTCGCTGATCCGCTGAGACCACGGCGGGGCCTTCGGGCCCCGCCGTTTTCAGACGTGGCGGTCGATTTTCAGACGTAGGCGGCCAGGCGCCGTTCTTCCACCTGTTCGACGAGCGGGATCGAGCGCTCGACGGCGCCCTCGTCGCCGCAGATCGCGAGCCAGTTCGCGAGCATCCGGTGACCGCCCTGGGTCAGCACCGACTCGGGGTGGAACTGCACACCCTCGACGGCCAGCTCACGGTGGCGCATCGCCATCACGACGCCCGACGGCGTGCGCCCGGTGATCTCGAACGACGCCGGGATCGTGTCTTCGACGACCGCCAGCGAGTGGTACCGGGTGGCCGTGAACGGATCGGGCAGCCCGGCCAGCACCCCGGCATCCGCATGATGGACCTCGCTGGTCTTCCCGTGCAGAAGCTCCGGAGCGCGGTTCACGGTGGCGCCGTAGGCGACGCCGATGGCCTGGTGGCCGAGGCAGACGCCGAACAACGGCAGACGGCCGGCCAGCTGCTCGACCATCGGAATGCAGACCCCGGCCTCCTCGGGCGTGCCCGGGCCGGGCGAGAGCAGGACCCCGTCGACCGGGGCGCCGTCGACGTCACCGGCGAGGACCTCGGCCGGCTCGACCGCGTCGTTGCGCCGGACGACGCAGTCGGCCCCGAGCTGGCCCAGGTACTGCACGAGGTTGTAGACGAACGAGTCGTAGTTGTCGACGACCAGGATCCGCATGGGTGGATTATCCACCGTCCACGGTCACGTCTCCGAACGGAAGCAGTGGTTCGGCCCACGGGAACACGTAGAACCAGAGCAGCAGGATGATCGCCGCGACGAGCACCAGGGTCAGAAACCCCTTCACGGCCGCGTTGCCGGGCAGGTGGTCCCAGAGCCATCCGTACACGGCTACTGCACCTCTGCCGGAGTGCCGGCCGAATGCGGCTGGGTCTTGGTCTGCTCGGCCCAGACGATCATCCGCTCGTAGTTGTCCCACTTCGGGTTGCACGTCGTGAGCGTCAGCAGTTTCTCGGTCGGCTTCTGCCCCGGCTCCTGCGGGTTGGCGCTGACCACCGAGACGTTCGTGGGCTTCGTGATGAAGTTCTTGGTGACCGCGTACACGAACCAGTCGGTCTGCGTCTCGACGACGATCGTGTCGCCGGCCTGCAGCTTGTCGAGGTCCCAGAAGATCGACGGCATCCGGTGCCCGGCGACCGCGAAATTGCCGACCTGCCCCGGCATCTCGCTGTCCGGGTAATGGCCGGGCGCGAGCTTGATGTCGGCCTGGGTGACCCCCTGCACCACGACCCACTTCTTGCCGAGCTTGGGGATGTAGAGGCGCGCGACGCCCTCGCCGGGCAGCGGATCGACCGCGGCGGCCTTGCTCGGGGTGCCCGTCTCGGCCGGCGGAGCCTGCGCCGCCCACTGCTGGTCGAGCTGCGAGTTGAGCCGGTCCTGGTCGGCGTTGACCTGGTACGCCTTGCCGTAGACCTCGTAACCCGCGAACAGCAGAACGACGAGCCCGACCGTGATCAGGAGCTCTCCGAACGTCCGGATGGAGCGGCGGATCAGCGATTCGGGTTCGTCGCGTGGGTCAATCCGGTGGGTCCGTCGTACGCCGGCAACGTGACTTCTTGGGGGTCGCCCTCCGTATACCCCAGGTTCCACACGCGCGCGGCCTGGCGGAACAGCGACACCCCTGGGGACGCTTCGAGGGCGGCCCGCATCGACGAGACGTTGCCAATCGCGGTGATCACGAACGCCGGGGAGAACGTCCGGCCGTGGAGGAGGAGGGTATTGCCGACGCACCTCACGGCGCTGGTGGAGATCACCCGGATCCCCATGATGGTCATCGCTTCCGCGCCGCCCGCCCATAGTGCGTTCACCACCGCCTGCACATCCTGTTGGTGCACGACCACGTCGTCCGCGGTGGCGCCGACGGGCAGTACGCCGCCGGGCCGCCGTGGGGCGTCGTCGAGCTTGACCGTGAGCGACGGTCCGCGGACTTTCCCGAGCCCTGCCGGCCCGGTGAGTTCGTCGACATCCCGTTGCGGGCCTTTCAGCCTGGCGTCCGTTCGCGTGTACGCACGTGTGGCCTCATCAACTGAACGACGAAGCTCAGCGGCTCGGCGTTCAGATGTACCGACATCAGAATTACCGCGCCGGATCAACTCGGCCAGTTGCTCGCGCCGCCCGCCCCGCAGATCGGACCCCTGAGAGGTCTCCGCGCTGGTCGCGAACAGGACACCGGCCGCGAGAAGGACGACGGGCAGCGCCAGACGCCAGCCGAGGGAGCCCCTTCTCTCCTCCGGACGGGTCGCGCGATGACGCGGAGAACGACCGCGCGGCCACCGCCGTGCCACATCGCCTCCTCGCCGGATGTCTTCGGCGACTACGCTAACCCGGGAACCCCGTATCAGGAGAAACCCGTGCCGAAGTCACGCGTACGTAAGAAGAAGGTCTACACAGCGCCGACCGGCGTCAGGTCGAGCACTGCCACCACCGCGAAGCGGGCGAAACCCAGCCCGCGGTGGGTGCCCGGAGTAGCCGTCGGCTTGATCGTCGCCGGGATCGCGTGGCTGGTGACCTACTACATGACCCAAGGCGAATACCCCGTCGCCGAGCTGTCAGCCTGGAACCTCGCCATCGGTTTCGGCATGCTCGTCGCGAGTCTGGGCGTCTTCACTCAGTGGCGGTAAGACTCCCCCGTCATCCACAGATCGACGCCAAATCGGCGCCTTAGCCTGTGGATACTGTGGATAACTCGCTCAGATTGTGGGGCACGGCACCGTCAGCCTGTGGAAAACCCGGGGACAACCGGTGACTGCGGGCGCGGTGCGTCAGTGGCGTGTGCCGATCGCCGTTCCCGGTGCGAAGTGGGCCGTCGCCGTCGTACTGCTGGTGGCGACGGTGACGGTCGCGGGCGACCTGACCGGAGCGCTGCTCGGCCTGGTGGTGGCGGCCGGACTCGGCCTGTCCGGCGTCCGCGACGTCGTGGTTCCGGTCCGTCTCCAGGCGGACGACGAGGGGCTGACCGTCGTCTCCGGGCTCGTCGGACGTCGTCGCCGCTACCCGTGGGCCGCGATCGAACGAGTCCGGGTGGACGACCGGCGCCGGTTGCTGGGCCGGTCGACGCTGCTCGAGATCGACGTCGACAGCGACCTGTACTTCCTCGGCCGACACGAACTCGGTGCTACGCCCGCTGAGGTGGCCGAGGAGCTCACATCGCTGCGAACCGGCCGCTGAGTCAGAGAATGCCGAACGACGCCGTCCTGAGCGCTATCAGTGCCACGAGGGCCACCCCGACGCCGACGAGGGCGAGCACCTGCAGCTTCGCCCGGTTGGGACCGGCCGGCAGGTAGGCCATCAGCGCACCGACGGCCGCGCCGACGACGAACCCGCCGATGTGGCCCCAGATGCTGATGTTCGCGACCACGAAGCCCAGGCTGAAGTTCAGGATGATCAGGAACACCAGCCCGCGCGGGTCGGCACGCAGCCGGCGCAGGAAGAAGAACATCGCGCCGAGCAGGCCGAAGATCGACGCCGACGCACCGGCCGACGCTTCGTTCAGCGGCGAGAACAGGTAGACGGCGACCGAGCCGCCGACGCCGGCGAACAGGTACAACGCCAGGAACCGCCCGCGGCCGAGCAGTCGCTCGCACTCGCGGCCGAGAATCCACAGGGCGTACATGTTGAAGGCCAGGTGGATCAGGCCGTAGTGCAGGAAGTCCGCGGTGAGCAGCCGCCAGAACTCACCGGACGCGATGCCGCCGGTGACGCCGCCCCCGAAGTACGAGTACGCCGGAACCGCCGCGCCCCAGTCGGTGACGCCGGTGACGCCGCCGAAGATCACGAACCGGCCCAGTTCCCGGACCGAGACCTCGCTGGTGAGTACCGCGGCGACGACCGTGAGCAGCCAGGCCGCGATGTTGATGCCGATCAGCGCCCGGGTGACCGTCCCCTGCTCGCCGGAGAGGCTCCCGCCGAACACCGTGCGGGCCGGAATCGTCGTCCGCCGGCCCTCGCGGATGCACTCCGGGCACTGGAAGCCCACCGAGGCCGGCTGCATGCAGTCGGGGCAGATCGGCCGGTCACAGCGGACGCACGTCACGTACGTGCCGCGATCGGGGTGCCGGTAACACACCGGTGTGGCGGTGGTCGACGCGCTTTCCTCGGTCACTGCCCATCCTCTGCTTGCTTCGTCTTCAAAAAACGGCGCGCCCGGGAAACTAGTTCCCGGGCGCGTCCAGTTGGCCGGTTCAGGCCGGGCGCTGCTCGATCGTGACGCTCTCGATCACCGCGTCCTGCACCGGACGGTCCTGACGACCGGTCGGCGCCTTGGCGATCGCGTCCACGACCTTCTTGCTCTCGGCGTCTGCCACCTCGCCGAAGATCGTGTGCTTCCGGTTCAGGTGCGGCGTCAGGCCCACCGTGATGAAGAACTGCGAGCCGTTCGTGCCGGGCCCGGCGTTCGCCATCGCCAGCAGGTACGGCCGGTCGAACTGCAGGTCAGGGTGGAACTCGTCGGCGAACTGGTAACCCGGACCACCGGTACCGGTACCGATCGGGTCGCCGCCCTGGATCATGAACCCGTCGATGACGCGGTGGAACACGGTGCCGTCGTAGAGCTTCCGCTGGCCACGCTCACCGGTGCGAGGGTGGGTCCAGTCGATGCTGCCTTCAGCCAGGCCCACGAAGTTGCGCACGGTCTTCGGCGCGTGGTTCGGGAACAGCTTGATCGCGATCGGCCCGAAATTCGTGTGCAGAGTGGCGTAAAGATCGTCGGCCACGGGGTAGTTCCTCTCTATCGTGTAAGCCCCATCCTGCCACGGTGGTACGAGCTTGGACCGACGTGCAGGATAGGGACATCGAGACCCACATAGAGGGGGCAAGATGGTGTTCCGTCGCAAGAAGGCCTCGACGCTTGATCAAGCGTCGGCCAAGGCCAAGGAGATCGGTGCGGAGGTCGGTGCGGGGGTAGAGCACCTTCGCAACGCCGCCGTGGCGACCGCCGGGGCGGCACGGGACGCGGTCAAGCCGGCGGTTGGTAGCGCTCGTGACGCGCTCGGGCCGAAGGTCGACGCCGCGCGGGTAGCCGTCGCCCCGAGGGTCGAGGCGGCACGGGTGGCCATGGCTCCGAAGCTGGAGCAGGCTCTGGAGACCGCCAGGGAGACCGTGGGGCCGCGGGTCGGATCGGCTCGCGACACCGTGGTCAGCACGGCGAAGCCGAAGGTGGACCAGGTTCTGGTCGCCCTCGCGCCGCTGGTCGCGGCCGCCTTGGAGGCGCAGAACACCTCCAAGAAGCAGGTCAAGAAGTCGGCCAAGAAGTTCGAGAAGCAGACTCGCGGCCAGCGCAAGGAAGCGGCCAAGCGGGCGCACGAGACCGCGCTGGCACTGCGGGGCCAGCGTCGTCGCCGGTGGCCGCTCATGCTCGGTGCGCTCGCGGCCGGTACGGCGGTCGGTGCCGCGGCGGCGCTCGCCGCCCGGCGTAACCGCCAGCCGGAGTGGGAGGAGTACGACCTGATCGAGCCCGACACCCGGAACTCGGTCAAGGCCAAGGCCGACCACGTGGCCGACCGCGTGTCGGGTGCCGCCACGTCCGCCAAGGACGCGGTGAGCAACGCGGCCGACAAGGCGGCGGACGCGGTGAAGTCGAAGGCCGACACGGCCGCCGACACCACCACGGACAAGGCGGACGACGCCGCGAACGCAGTCAAGAACACCGCGGACGCGAACACGCGCCGTCTCTGACCGGCCGCTTCCTCGAGTGGCGAGGGGCCCGCGACCAATGACGGTCGCGGGCCCCTCGCCTGCGCGAAGTCAGAGCCAGCCGGATTTCTTGAACAGTCGGTGCAGCGAGAAACAAATGATGAAGATCACCGACAGCACCATCGGATAGCCGAACCGCCAGGTCAGCTCCGGCATGTAGCGGAAGTTCATGCCATAGATGCCGGCGACGGCGGTCGGCACGATGCCGATCGCGGCCCAGGCCGAGATCTTCCGCATGTCGTTGTTCTGCTGGATCCCGGCCTGCGCCAGGCTCGCCTGCAAGATCGAGTTCAGCAGGTCGTCGAAGCTCGCGATCTGGTCGACGACCCGGCTGTGGTGGTCGGCGACGTCCCGGATGTAGCGCCGGATCTCCTGCGGGACGTTCATCACCGCGCCGCTGACCAGGCTCTCCAGCGGGCGGGCCAGCGGCAGTACGGCCCGCTTGAGCTCGACGACCTCGCGCTTGAGCTGGTAGATCCGCGGGATGTCGACGTTCGTGCTGTTGAAGACGCTCGCCTCGAGTTCGTCGATGTCGTCCTCGATCGCGTCGACGACCTCGACGTAGCGGTCGACGATCTGGTCGACGACCGCGTGGAACACCGCCCACGGCCCCTGTTTGATCAGGTCGGGACGCTGCTCGAGGTTGGCGCGCACACCGCGCAGCCGACAGGCGTCGCCGTGGCGGACGGTGATCGCGAAGCGCTCGCCGAGGAACAGCATCACGTCGCCGGTCTCCACCACCTCGCTGGTGGCGGTCAGTTCGCCGGTGCGGACGTACCGGGCGGTCTTGATGATGACGAACGAGACGTCGGCGTACCGCTCAAGCTTCGGGCGGGCGAACGCGACGATCGTGTCTTCGACCGCCAGTTCGTGCAGACCGAACGTCTTCGCGATGTCGGCGAACTCCTCGGCTGTCGCGTCGTGCATGCCGAGCCAGACGAACGCGCTGTCGTTGCGCTTCGCGGCCTCGAGCGCGGCGACGTAATCCATCCGGCCGGATTTGCGTTCGCCGTCGATGTAGAGCCCGCAGTCGACGATCGCCGAGCCGGGGGTACGGGCGGGGTGGGAATCGGGGGCGGTGGTGGGGCCACCGAGCGGCCTCGGCAGCACCTTTCCCAGGGTGCGGACCGGCGCGGCCAACGCGCGCGCCATCGGGCCCGATCGGTTTTCCGTGTTGACCATGCCGTCACCTCCCGGTGGAGAGCTACTGCCATCGTCCGCCCAACCGTCCAAGGATAGGCCGCTGTGACTCGGTACACGGCGCCAACCCGTTGAGCAACTGGATCGATCCAGTAGGCTGGTAAGCGTACGAACACACCGCAGACGACCCCGAAGGAGAGAGTGAAATGCCCGTTCTGTTGGCTCCGAGCCGACTCACGGTCGCGACGATCCGCGCCCTCGCGCGGCGCTTCGACGAGTGGACGCTGCACGCGTTCAACGCCTGACGTAGTACTGGGCGGCCAGACGTCTGACGTCTGGCCGCCCAGTGGTTTCCGGCTGCGGTCAGGCGTCCGGAGAACGTTCTTCGGACCGGGCGGCCACCGCCTTGGGCGCGTTCGGGCGCAGCGGCCGCAACCAGGACCAGAGCCCGAAGAGGGCTCCCAGCACGAACATGCCGATGCCGGTCCAGAGGTTGATCCGGATGCCGTCGGCCTTCTGCACGGCGGAGTCGGAATCGATGATTCCGAGCACGATCAGGACGACGCCGTACAGCAGGAACAGGCCGGCGATGAGCCAGCGCAGGTCGAACAGACCGCGTGACCCGGACTTCGAGTGGACTTCCTCGTCGGTTTCGGCCATGGCGAGACTCCTAACTCAGAGGAAGATGATCGACAGGACGGCCGTGATGCCCAGGGCGGTGTAGCCGAGGACCTTCGGCGACTCCCACCAGGCCCGGACGTTCTGCGCGTCGGCGGCATCCGGGTTGTCGGGGTCCGGCACGCCCCAGACCAGGCCCTTGACCTCCTCCAGCGGCTTCGGCCTGGTCACCATCGTGACGATGACCGTCACCAGGACGTCGACGACGAACGCCGCGATCGCGCCCCAGAAGTTCCGGCTCTGCACCGACTCGATGTGCACGATCGCCGGGATGCCGAGTTTCTCGTTCAGGCTGAGGTAGGCGAACACGGCCGCGGCCGTACCCGAGACCAGACCCCAGAAGCCGGCCCAGGCCGTCATGCGCTTCCAGAACACGCCCACGATGAACGTCGCGAACAGCGGGGCGTTGAAGAACGAGAACAGCGCCTGGACGTAGTTCATGATGTTCTCGAAACCGGCCGCGATGAACGCGGTGCCGATGCCGATCACGATGCCGACCACCGTGACGATCCGGCCGACCTGCAGGTAGTACCGGTCCGGCCGGTCCTTGGCGACGTAGGGCCGCCACAGGTCGTAGGTGAAGACCGTGTTGAACGAGCTCACGTTCGCCGCCATGCCGGCCATGAACGCGGCCAGCAGACCGGTCAGCGCGATGCCCAGGACGCCGTTGGGCAGGAATTTCGCCATCAGCTCCGGGATCGCGTCGTTGTAGGTCGGTCCGCCGCTCTCGCCGAGCTTGGGGATCAGGACGAGCGCGACCAGGCCGGGGATGATCGTCAGCGCCGGGATGAAGATCTTCGGGAACGCGCCGATCAGCGGGGTGCGCTGGGCGGCGGAGAGGTCCTTGGCACTCAGGGCCCGCTGCACCTCGGCGAAGTTCGTCGTCCAGTAGCCGAAGCTCAGCACGAAACCGAGGCCGAAGACGATGCCGATCCAGTCGCCGAGCGGGTTGGTGGCGTTGCCGACCGCCGTGCCGCCCCACTGGCTGAACGCCGCACCACCGATGTCGGTGTTGTTGGTGACCTTGTCCTTCAGCCCGTCCCAGCCGCCGACCGCGGACAGACCGACGATCACCAGCGGAATCAGACCGGCCAGGATCACGAAGAACTGCAGGACCTCGGTATAGATCGCGCCGGACAGGCCGCCCAGCGTGATGTAGACCAGCACGAAGCCGGCCGAGAGGAGGATCGCCACCCAGAGTGGCCAGCCGAGCAGGCTCTGGATGATCAGACCGAGCGCGTAGAGGTTGACGCCCGCGGTGAGCACCGAGGCGACCGCGAACGTGAGCGCGTTGAACGCGTGCGTCGGGCGGTTGAACCGCCGACGCAGGTATTCGGGCACGCTGTGGACGCGGGTCGAGTAGTAGAACGGCATCAGTACCAGGCCGAGGAAGATCATCGCCGGTACTGCGCCGATCCAGTAGAAGTGCACGGTGGCGATGCCGTACTCGGCGCCGTTGGCGGCCATGCCGAGGATCTCCAGCGCGCCCAGGTTGGCGGCGACGAACGCCAGCCCCGTCACCCACGCGGGCAGCGCCCGGCCGGAGAGGAAGAAGTCTTCACTGGTCGCGACCGCTCGCCGGGCGAGAAGACCGATCGCGATGACGATGGCGAAATAGATCCCGAGGATCGTGTAGTCGATGCCGTTGACGTCCAGCGTGGCTGCCAGATCGGTCGTCATACGACCCACCCCTTTCCGCTGGAGTCGGCCGGAGGGGGCCTGGAGCGGGTGCGACGGCGCGGCCCAGCGGAGGGCTTGTACCCCCTGGTATGGCTGTCGAATCCCATGGTCAGGGGATGTCGACTATGGCCTTCGAAAGGGGTGACAGCGCGTTCAGGGCGAGCTTCGTAAGCAGGGAGGCGGCGGCCATCTCGTCGAGGTCGCCCGGGAGGTAGTGGGTGGAGTTCAGCAGGCCGAAGGTGGCGTGCGCGGCGGCCCTGGCCTCCTCTTCCGACCACTCCGGCCGGACCTTCGTCAGAACCTGAACCCACTCTTCGACGTACTGACGCTGCAGTCGCCGGACCGGTTTCCTGGTTTCGGGGGGTAACCGGTCTATCTCGTGCAGGTAGAGGCTCAGCACGGCCGGGCTGCCGAACGCGAACGACACGTGGAAGTCGACCAGCGCGCGCAGGGCGGACTCGGCATCGGGACTCTTCGCGACCCGCCGGCGCCCCTCGTCGCGCAGGTGCTTGCAGATCGGGGTGAACGCGGCCGCCAGCATCGCCTCTTTACCGGCGAAGTGGTGGTAGAGCGCCGGGCCGGTCACGCCGACCGCGGACCCGATGTCGTCCATCGAGACACCGTGGTAGCCGCGGCGGGCGAACAGGTCGATCGCGATCGTCAGGATCTCGTCCCGCCGGGTGGTGCAGTTCGGGGGCATGCGCTTGTTACGAGCAGGCGCCGGACTGGCCGGCGTCGGCGGGCGGGTTCGCGGCGAGGTACGCGTCCATCGTGTCGTCGCGGAGGGCCGCGTAGAGCTGTTCGCCCTTGACCGGGTCGAGCTCGACCGAGCTGCCGGCCGGCGTCTGCAGATCGTCGGTCGTGAACGGGAGCGTGGTGCACCGCAGGTTGTTCGGCCGCAGGTTTTTCAGACCGAGCGCCAGGTCGGGAAGGTCGACGCTCTCGTCGACGGTCACCGACTCGGCGACGGTGCTCAGCAGCTTGTCGAGCTTCTGGGGGTTGGCGAACACACCCTTGGTCGTCATCTTCTTGGCGACCGCGAGCAAGACCCGCTGCTGGTTCTGCATCCGGCCGAAGTCACCACCGGGGACGGTCTTGCGCTGACGCATGAAGTCTTGCGCTCCGTCGGCGGTGAGGTAGTTGCAGCCCTTCTTCCACTTGCGCTCGGTGTGGATCGAGGACATGGAGAACGGAATGCAGACCGTGACGCCACCGACGATGCCGACGAGCTTGCGCACGCTGTTGAAGTCGAGCAGGAACGCGCCGTTGAACTCGACGCCGGTGAGCTGCTGGACGGTCTTCGCGGTCAGCGCCGCACCGCCGTGCACGAAGGCGGCGTTGATCTTGTCTTTGCCGCCCAGATACTTGCCGTCGTCGGACGCGGGGATGTCGACGTAGCTGTCACGCGGCACGGAAACGATGTATGTCTTGCTCAGCGTCTTGTCGACGTGGGCGATCATGATCGTGTCGGACCGCAGACCGTCGGTCTTGGCAAAGCTGGCGTCGGTGACCCGGTTGTCGGAGCCCAGGATCAGGAAGTTCAGCGGGCCCTCGGTGTACGAGGACTTCTTGTCCGACAGGTCACCGAGGATGTCGACCCGCTTGACCTTGCTGTTGTATCGGCTCGTCAGGCCGTAGCCAGCGGCGAGCGTGCCGCTGGCGAGAATCACCAGCACCATGCCGAAAACGATGCACGCCTTGGCCCACGGCGGCGCCTTCGGTGCGCGCGGCGCCGTGGTGGAGCGGACCGAGGCCGGACCCGGCGGTTCGGCCGGCGTGCCGGACCGGGCCTCCTTCAGGCCTACTGCCATTCCGCTCCTCAGCGTCAGTCGTACCGCCCGGGCGGTACGAGAAACAGCCAGAAGTTAGGAGCGCCGCACTCCGACGAGCGGCACTGAGTTCCGGCGGTTCAAAGCCTGATCGGGTTTTGTCGGCCAAGCCGTATACCGCGACCAGTCGACTGGGAGCATAGCCAAGGAACTGAAGAATTCGGCTGGTGAACGGAAGCTTGTGGACGGATCCGCCCGAAGGGATGAGTAGGCGATTACCCTGCGCAGCATTTTGTTACCAGGTGTAATTGACACCGGGCATTAGTGCACGTCGGCCTCGCAAATGACACAGAGCGGGAGTGATTCGCCGCGAGGAAAGACGCATTTTTCGTTATTGCAGGGATAGGAATCGCTCGACCCACCAAAGCGGGCTATTCGGGAGCAGACGATGAAGGCCCGGCGCTGTGCGCCGGGCCTTCGGGTCAGTCTTGATGGCGGGACCTAGCCCGTCTCGGTGGAGACGAGGGGAATCGAACCCCTAACCCCCGCCTTGCAAAGGCGGTGCTCTGCCAATTGAGCTACGTCCCCCAACTCGCCGCCGGCGGACCGAAGGACGCCGTCGTGGCGAGCGTTGCTGTTAGCCTCTTCAGCGGTGGTCGGGCGCCGTCGTGGCCTCGTGCCACAACTCCCGCTCGTCGCTGGCTTCCTTGAACTTCTTCGCAGCCACAACGGCGACGCCTGCGAGAACCGCAAGCACGAGCGCCTTCTTCCACATGGAGAGTGCTCCTTCCCGAAGTTATTGCCGGTTGCTGGTGGGGCTAGCTGGAATCGAACCAGCGACCTCATCGTTATCAGCGATGCGCTCTAACCGACTGAGCTATAGCCCCGGACGCGAGACAGAACGTTACCCTACCGATCTGCCCCGCCCCAAACCGCGTGCCTACTGGTTGCGCTCCGCGAGCGTCAGCTCGATGCCGCCGACCAGGTCTGCACAGACGTTGTAGATGAATGCGCCGAGCGTGGCCAGAGCCGTGAACAGAACCATGTTCACGGCGCCGAGCAGCGCGGACCCACCGATCACCATCTTCGCGGTGATCGCCAGGTCGATGCCCTGGCTACCGTCCTGCCCCGCGGTGACCGTGCTGATCGTCTCGTTGAGGCTGTCCCACACGCCGAGCGCGCCGAGCACCATGTACAGGATCGACGTGGCCACCACGGACGCGATGAAGAGCACCAGCGACACCGCGAACGAGAACTTCATCACCGACCACGGGTCGACCTTCTTGAGCTGCAGCCGGGCCCGGCGAGGGCCCCGGCTCGCGGCCGCGGAGACCGTCTGACGCGCGGACCGCACGGCGTCGCCGACCTGGACGCGCGGCGGCGCGGTGCCTGCGGCCTGACCGGGCTGGCCGACCTGACCGGGCTGGCCGACCAAGCCGGGCTGGGCGGTCTGGCCGAACTGGCCGGGCTGACCCAACTGGCCCGGCTGGGGTGCGCCGCCGGAGACCGGAGCGGTGCCCGCGGGCATCCCGACGTGCGCCGAAGCAGCCGGCGGACTACTGACGGCGTGCGGGCTACTGACGGCGTGGGCGGCCGCCGGGCTGACCGACGCGGCGCCCGAGCGGCCCGGGTCGCGGTCGAACGACGGCATCGCGGCCGTCGCCGGGGCGGGTGCGGGCGTCGGCGGCTTGACCGACGCCGTGCTGCGGGCCGAGGCGCCGGACGCACCGATCGAGCCCCCGGACGTGGGGGCTGCGGAAACCGGGGCGCCTCCGACGGCCGACTTGCCGTACGTCGTACCGGTGGCCTTGGACGCCTGACGGGCCGCCGCACCGTTCTGCGCGCCGGACGTCGGCATGGCCGACGTGGGCGCCGCCGACGACGGAGGCGCGGAGGCCGGGGTGCTCTTCGCCGCGGGCGGCTGAGCCTTGGCCGACACGGTCGTCGGCGTGGCTGCGGCCGAGCTCTTCGGCGTCGGCGGGGCCGCCTTCGCCGCACCGGCACCGGTCTGGGGAGCAGCCGGGCGGGTCGCGCCCTGCTGCGAGCCGTTGGTGCCGTTCTGAGCACCCGGGCCCGACGGCCCGCCACCCGGCTTCGGGGTGGCGGACGGGTCCGTCGTGTTGGGCTTGGGCGGCTGCGCCGGCGCGGCCGGCTTGGCCGAGGGCGCAGTGGCGCCGCTCCGGCTGGTGTCTCGGGCCGGCGTGCCCGAGCCCCCGACGGTGGCTCTCCCCACGGTGGCCTTACCCACCGCGGCGGACGCCCGGGCGGAGGCGCTCGAATTCTGAGCGCCCGGCCCGTCCGTGTTCTCGGAGTCAGTCATCAGCCGTCCTGTCCGTCAGGTTCGTCCTCGTTGCGCGCGATCGCCACCAGTGTCACCCCGGCTGGGAGCTCCATGAGCTTCACCCCCATCGTGTTCCGGTCGCGAGTGCGGCGAACTTGCCGCACCGGCGTCCGGATCACGCCTCCGTTGGACGTGATGGCGAAGAGCTCATCATCGGTGGTAACCGCAAGTGCCGCGATGAGACGTCCGCGCTTGGAGACGATCCTGGCAGTGACGACCCCCTTACCACCACGACCTTGGACCGGATACTCCTCGATCGGCGTCCGCTTGGCGAAGCCGCCCTCGGTCGCGACGAGCACGTCCATGCCTTCGCGGGCGACGTGCATCGAGAGCAATTCGTCCTCGCCGGTGAACCGCATACCGATAACGCCCGAGGTCGCGCGGCCCATCGGGCGCAGCATCTCGTCGTCGCCCTTGAAGCAGATCGCCTGGGCCTGCTTGCTGATCAGCAGCAGGTTGTCGGATTCGTTGATCAGTTCGGCGCCGACCAGTTCGTCGCCGTCGCGCAAGTTGATCGCGATGACGCCGCCCTGGCGGTTCGAGTCGAACTCGGTGAGCTTGGTCTTTTTCACCAGGCCGGTGCGGGTCGCGAGGACCAGGTACGGCGCGTCCTCGTAGGTGCGGATCTCGATGACTTCGGCGATCTGCTCGTCGGGCTGGAACGCGAGCAGGTTCGCGACGTGCTGGCCGCGGGCCGTCCGGGTCGCCTCAGGTAGCTCGTACGCCTTCACGCGGTAGACGCGGCCCTTGTTCGTGAAGAACAGGATCCAGTCGTGCGTCGAGCAGACGAAGAAGTGCGCGACGATGTCGTCCTGCTTGAGCGCGGCGCCCTGCACACCCTTGCCGCCGCGGCGCTGCGACCGGTAGAGGTCGACCTTCGTCCGCTTGGCGTAGCCGGTGCGGGTGATCGTGACGACCACCGGCTCCTCGGCGATCAGGTCTTCCATCGAGACGTCGCCGTCGAACGGCAGGATCGTCGTCCGCCGGTCGTCGCCGTACTTCTCGACGATCGCGGCCAGCTCTTCGCCGATGATCTGGCGCTGACGCTCGTCGCTGGCCAGGATCGCCTCGAGTTCGGCGATGTCGGTCATGATCTGGTTGTACTCGTCGATGATCTTCTGGCGCTCGAGAGCCGCCAGCCGGCGCAGCTGCATGTCGAGGATGGCGGTGGCCTGCAGCTCGTCGATCTCCAGGAGCTGCATCAGGCCGGTCCGCGCGACCTCGACCGTCTCGGACGCCCGGATCAGCGCGATGACCTCGTCGAGCGCGTCGAGCGCCTTGAGGTAACCACGCAAGATGTGGGCCCGCTCCTCCTTCTTGCGGAGGCGGTAGCGGGTACGACGGACGATGACCTCGATCTGGTGCGCAACGTAGTACCGCAGCATCTGGGCGATGTTCAGCGTCCGCGGGACGCCGTCGACGATCGCCAGCATGTTTACGCCGAACGAGTCCTGCAGCTGGGTGTGCTTGTACAGGTTGTTCAGCACGACCTTGGCGACCGCGTCCCGCTTGAGGACCAGCACCAGACGCTGACCGGTACGGCCGGAGGACTCGTCGCGGATGTCGGCGATGCCGGCGAGCTTGCCCTCCTTGACCAGCTCGGCGATGCGCTCGGCCAGGTTGTCGGGGTTCACCTGGTAGGGCAGCTCGGTGACGACCAGCATCTGCCGGCCCCGGCGGTCTTCCTCGACCTCGACGATCGACCGCATGCGGATCGAGCCGCGGCCGGTGCGGTACGCGTCCGCGATTCCTTCGGAGCCGACGATCAGCGCACCGGTCGGGAAGTCCGGGCCCTTGATCCGCGACATCGCCGCGACGATCGTCTCTTCCTCCGGCGCGTCCGGGTTGTCGAGACACCACTGGACGCCGGCCGAGACCTCGCGCAGGTTGTGCGGCGGGATGTTCGTCGCCATCCCGACCGCGATGCCGGCCGATCCGTTGACCAGCAGGTTCGGGAACCGAGCGGGCATGATCGCCGGCTCGGTCGCCCGCCCGTCGTAGTTCGGGTTCATATCGACGGTGTCTTCGTCGATGTCCCGAACCATTTCCATGGCCAGCGGGTCGAGGCGGCACTCGGTGTACCGCATCGCGGCGGCCGGGTCGTTGCCCGGCGAGCCGAAGTTGCCGTTGCCGTCGATCAGCGGATAGCGCAGTGACCAGGGCTGCGCCATCCGGACGAGCGTGTCGTAGATCGAGGAGTCACCGTGGGGGTGGTACTGCCCCATCACGTCGCCGACGACCCGGGAGCACTTCACGTACCCCCGGTCGGGCCGGTATCCGCCGTCGTACATGCCGTACAGGACCTTGCGGTGCACGGGCTTCAGGCCGTCCCGCACGTCCGGCAGCGCACGACCGACGATGACGCTCATCGCGTAGTCGAGGTAGCTGCGCTGCATCTCCACTTCGAGCCCGACGGGCTCGACGCGGTCGCCGGAGGGTGGCGGGGTCGTCGTCTCGGTCACGAACTGCCTTCCGGTGTGGATATCGTGCCCGCGAGCGGGATTTTTGCACGATATGCCGTTTTACGATGTGGATGAGGCTGTGAACAGTGTGGACAACTCCGGGCAGGCGTTTTTGTGGCCCCTAGCCAGCGTCTCCACTCGCCAAACGTCTAGATATCCAAGAAACGAACATCTTTCGCGTTTTGCTGGATGAACGAGCGGCGAGCTTCGACGTCTTCACCCATGAGGACGCTGAACAGGTTGTCGGCCGTTGCCGCGTCGTCGAGAGTGACCTGCAGCAGCGTGCGGGTCGCCGGGTTCATCGTGGTTTCCCAGAGCTCGGGGTAGTTCATCTCGCCGAGACCCTTGAATCGCTGGATGTCGTCCGGCTTGGCCTTGGGGTTCTTCTCCTGGCGGAGACGGATCAGGCCGTCGCGCTCACGGTCGGAGAACGCGTACTGGGCGTCGTCGCCCTTCTTGTTCCACTTGACCTTGTACAGCGGCGGCTGCGCCAGGTACACGTGACCGAGCTCGACCAGCGGCTTCATGAAGCGGAACAGCAGCGTGAGCAGCAGCGTGCGGATGTGCTGGCCGTCGACGTCGGCGTCGGCCATCAGCACGATCTTGTGGTACCGCAGCTTCTCGATGTCGAACTCGTCGTGGATACCGGTGCCCAGCGCGGTGATCAGCGACTGGACCTCGTTGTTCTTCAGCACCCGGTCGATGCGGGCCTTCTCGACGTTCAGGATCTTGCCGCGGATCGGAAGGATCGCCTGGAACCGCGGGTCTCGCCCCTGCTTGGCCGAGCCGCCGGCGGAGTCACCCTCGACGATGTAGAGCTCGCACTCGCGCGGGTCGGACGACTGGCAGTCGGACAGTTTGCCGGGCATCGCGTTCGAGTCGAGCGCGCTCTTCCGGCGGGCCAGCTTGCGGGCCTGCTGGGCGGCGATGCGCGCGCGGGAGGCCGCCGACGCCTTCGTGATGATCGCGCGCGCCTCGCTGGGGTTGCGCTCGAACCAGTCGTTGAGCCACTCGTTACAGATCTTCTGGACGAACGACTTCACCTCGGTGTTGCCGAGCTTGGTCTTCGTCTGACCCTCGAACTGCGGGTCGGCGATCTTGACGCTGATGATCGCGGCCAGGCCTTCGCGGATGTCGTCGCCGGTGAGGTTGTCGTCGTTGCCGCGGAGAAGCTTCTTCTCCTTGGCGTACCGGTTGACGATGCTGGTCAGCGACGTGCGGAAACCCTCGTCGTGGGTGCCGCCCTCGTGCGTGTTGATCGTGTTCGCGAACGAGTGGATCGACTCGCGGTAGCTCTCGTTCCACTGCATCGCGACCTCGACCGACAGGTTCGGACCCTCGCCGGCGAACTCGATGACGCTCTTGTGGATCGGCGTGTTCTTCTCGTTGAGGAACCGCACGTAGTCGGCGATGCCGCCCTTGTACTGGTAGTTGTACTCGCGCGGCTTGTCACCACGATCGCCGTCGGGGTCGCGCTCGTCGCGCAGGACCAGCGTCAGGCCCCGGTTGAGGAACGCCATCTCCTGCATGCGACGGCGGATCGTCTCGAGGTTGTAGACCGTGGTCTCGAAGATCGTCGGGTCGGCCCAGAACGTGATCGCGGTGCCGTGCTCGCTGGTGGCGTTGCGCCTCTCGAGCTTCGCGGCCGGCTGCGTGTTCGCGTAGGGCTGGTACCAGACGTAGCCGTCGGTCTTGATCTCGACCTCGAGCCGGTGCGAGAGCGCGTTGACGACCGAGACGCCGACGCCGTGCAGACCACCGGAGACCGCGTAGGACTTGCCGTCGAACTTGCCGCCCGCGTGCAGCACGGTGAGGACGACCTCGACGGCCGGGCGCTTCTCGACCGGGTGCATGCCCACCGGGATGCCACGCCCGTTGTCGACCACTCGGACGCCACCGTCGTCGAGCAGCGTCACCTCGACGGTGTCGCAGTAGCCGGCGAGTGCCTCGTCGACCGCGTTGTCCACCACCTCCCACACCATGTGGTGCAGGCCGCGCTCACCGGTGGAGCCGATGTACATACCTGGACGCTTGCGAACTGCTTCGAGGCCTTCGAGGACGGTGATGGAGTTGGCGTCGTAGCCGGACTTCTTCTTTTCTGACACGGACGGGCCTCGGCTGCTCTCTCCACCGGCGGTCCGGCGGCGTCGGGCGCGCACGCAGAGCATCACGCGCGCGGGTACGGCTTCAGTCTAGCCGTGTCGTCCGACAGGAAGTTGCAGCGGCGCGGCCTGTGGACGAGCTGACGCGCTCGAACCCCCTCCGCGTGGGTACCTACCGGGGCTACGTGCCGACTTCGTACGACCGATTTCCCGGCGCGAATCGTGCCGCTGTGGTAGTCGGATAACGACCGTACCGTGGCCGGGCCACCGAGCCGGACTCGTGGGGCTCCGGGGGCATTTCGCGCGTCGGGTAACTGGACCTCCGGTCGGCCTTCAGCCCGGGGCGCGCCGGGTCGGACGCCGAGGGCGGGGCGTCGGTCGTGGAGCCGGCCGGCTCGTAGTCTTCGGCCGGCTGGGGTTCACCGGTGCGAGCGCCCGACATGCCGGTCGCCAGCCGGGACGCGAACATGCTCAGCAGCTCGGCGGTCTCGCCCAGTGAGCCGACGACGTCCTTGGCCGACTTCGACGCGTCGGACAGCTGGGTGGAGACGTCGGCCGGGACGGCTTCCTTGCGCCCGTCGTCGTACTCGATCTCCAGGTGCCGGACGGCGCCGGCCGCGGTGGCGAGCTTCTGTGAGGCGCCGACCAGCGGACCGCGTTGCTGACGTACCTGCTCGGCGAGGAACCGCAGCTGGCTCGCGAGCCGCTCCAGCTCAGAAGCCATCGGGCCGCCTCCAGGAACCGTTGGTACTGGTGCGCGTGCTCTCCGTATTCATTCTTCCACTGTTCGGAGGATCGGACAGGTGTATGGCGGAACCGAATCAGGTCCTGCCCACGAACCGCCGACCTTCGGCGACCGCGTTGTGCATCGCGGCGAGCGAGCGCTCGATCTCTCCGAGGTTCATCTGGAGCTGGCCGAGGATCCGCTGGTCGTCACGGGACGCGCTACCACCGATCGCGGACTCGACCTGTGCGATCGCTTCCTCGATCCGCTGCTTGAGCCGGCCGAGATTGGTGGATTGCCGCTCGACCTCGTGCAGCTGAGTGCGGAGCAGCCCTTTTACGGCGTCCGGAGTGGCCACGGCGGATCACTTTAGCGGTCCCGCGAGCGTCCGAGTTCGACGGTGAAGCGAACGGGAACGCTGTGCCAACTGAGTCGTCCGATACATAGTCGATCCACATTGATCGATGTAGATCCTGCTGTATCCACATATCCACAGGTGCCCTGTGGATAACTTCGATAGGTGCATCGAGGTTGATATATGTTTATCAACATTAATCGACATTGAGGGCGAATGTATAGGCGGCGGTAACTCGTGTGAGTCGGGTGACCTGTGACGATGGGGGTATGTCGCCTGACGTGCAGATCATTGGCGCCGGGATCGCGGGGCTCGCGTGTGCGCGCGCCCTGGCGAGCGCCGGCCACGAGGTTGTTGTCCGGGAACGGGGGGCCGCGATCGGCGGCCGGTTGGCGACGCGGGAACTGGACGGCCGTCCGGTGGACCTCGGCGCGTCGTACCTGACCTGTCGGGACGAAGCGTTCCGCACGCTGGTCGACGACTGGGTGCGCCGTGGTCTCGCCCACCCCTGGACCAGCTCGTTCGCCGTCCACAACCGGCTCGGGCTCAGCCGCAGCGAGGACGGACCGATGCGTTACGGCGCCGGCCGGGGGCTGGCCGCGCTGGTCGAGGACCTGGCCACGGGTATCCCGGTCCGCCTGGGCGACCCGGTCACCGACGTCGGGCCCGGCCCGGTGGTCGACGGGGTCGAGGTCGACGCGGTCGTGCTCGCGATGCCCGATCCGGAGGCACACCAGCTGCTCGACCCGGCCTGCGAGGCCGAGCGGGCGGCGGTGAGTTCGGCCTGGTCACCGGTGATCGCAGTGGCTGCGGCCTGGTCGCGTCGCCGGTGGGACGTCGAGGGGGTGTTCGTGCACGACGACCCGGTTCTGGACTGGATCGCCGACGACGGCCGCCGACGCGCCGACTCCGCGCCGGTCCTGGTCGCGCACAGCACGACCGGGTACGCGTCGGAGCACCTGGACGAGGTCGACAAGAACCCGGAGGAGGTCGTCCACCAGGTCGTCGACGCGGTCCGGGCGATCCTCGACGTCGACGAGCCGCCGCGCTGGACGTACGCGCAGGCCTGGCCGTATGCGAAGCCACTCGCTCCGCGGGCGTCGCCGTTCTTCCTGGGCGACGGCGGAATCGCGATCTGCGGTGACGCGTGGGGCTCCCCGCGCGTCGAGAACGCCTGGCTCTCGGGCCACAAGCTCGGCACGGAGCTCGCCCGCCGCCTGGCCTGACCCTCTCTGATGTGGGTCGATCGATATTGATCCACATATCCACAAGACACCTGTGGATACCGTCAGCCCGCTAGGACGCGGCCTCGATACATTGATCAATGTGGCCGAGTCCGGGCGAGACGGGAGGTGAGGGATGACTGGTGAAGTCCCCTTGCTTTCCACCGCCGAGGCGGCCGCGCGTCTCGGCGTCAAACCCTCGACGCTCTACGCGTACGTGAGCCGCGGCCTGATCTCACGGATTCGCGGGGCCGACGGGCGGGCCAGCTTCTTCGATGCGGACGAGCTCGACCTGATGGCCCAGCAGCCGCGCAGCCCCATCGCGGTTTCCGGTACCGGGTTGTCGATCCCGTTCACGGTCAGCGAGATCCGCGAGCAGCGTCTCTGGTACCGGGGCCTGGACGCGTGCGTGATGGCCCGTACGGAGTCGTTCGAGGCGGTCGCCGTCTGGCTGTGGACCGAAGGGCGCCTCGCGCTGTCGTTCGCCTGCCCGCCGGAGTTCCTTCCCCCGGCGCGGGCCGCGGCCGCCGCGCTGCCGCCGACGGTCCGGCTGCTCGATCGCCTCCGCGCGATCGTGTCGGCCGTCGGTGCCGTCGATCCGCTCCGTGCCGATCTTCGTCCCGACGCGGTCCATGTCACCGCTGCCGCGCTGATCGGCGCCATGATCGAAGGCCTGCCCGGCGTGGGCGATCGGCCCGACGGTGCCGGCGTGCCCGGCGGTGCCGGCGTGCCCGGCGGTGCCGGCGTGCCCGGCGGTGCCGGCGTGCCCGGCGTGGGCGAGCGGGCAGACGTGGGCGGTTCGGTGGCCTGGCGGCTGTGGGTGGCGCTCACCGGCAGGGAGCCGGAGCCGGGCCAGGTGGCGGCACTCGAGACGGCGCTGGGGTTGCTGGCCGATCACGGGGTGACGGCGTCCACGGTGGCGGCGCGGGTCGCGGCTTCGGCCCGGGCCCATCCGTACGCAGCAGTCGGCGCGGCCCTGGCCACGCTCGACGGACCGGTCGAGAGCGGCAGCAGCTCGCTCGTGCACCGCACGCTCGTCGAGGCCGCGCGCGACGGCAGCGTCGCGGTGGTCGGACGCGTGCTCGACCAGTCGAACCACCTGCCGGGGTTCGGTCACCCGCTCTACCCCGACGGTGATCCACGCGGCCGCACGCTCATCGACGTGCTCGCGGCCGACCCACCGCACAAGGGGCGCTGGGAGGCCGTCGAGCAGTTCATGGCCACCGGCCGCCGCGGGCGCCCGCTCGACCCGACGGTCGACTTCGGGCTGGGGGCACTCACGTTCACCGCCGGGATGCCTTCCGATGCCGGCCTGGCCATCCTCGCCGTCGCGCGCTGCGCCGGTTGGGTCGCGCACACGCTGGAGGAGTACACCCACGAACTGGACCGCTTCCGCCCCTCGGATCCGGCCCGCCGACGCACCGCCCGCCCGTAGGACGCTCGGCCCTGACGCGCCTCGGCGACGGGGTCGGGTTCTGGGCTGGGCCGGAGTCGGGCCGGACGCCGGACGGGCGGCAGACGGGCGCCGGACCCGGGGGCCGGGCGGAGGTCGTGCGGCCCGAAGGCCGGGCTGCCGGGACCTAGGACCCAGGAGCCGAGGCCGGGACCCAGGAGCCGCCCCCGTTGGGCGAGCGCCCCCGCCCCCGTTTAGTGCGCCCCGCCCCCGTTCGGCAAGCCCCGCCCCGTCGGCACGCGGCGCTCGCGGTGGGCATTCAGCACGCGGCGCTCGCTGTGGGCGTTTGGCGGGCAGCGCGGGCGTTCGGCGAGCGGCGCTGGCGGTGGGCGAGCAACGCTCTCGCGGTGGGCGAGCGGCTGGTGCTCAGCCGTACGTGTCGCGGGGTCCGCGGCCGCGGACGGAGATCGGGCCCCGTTTCCAGCTCGGTGCCGCCGGTCCGTGTACCCGAATCTTGCGGACGACATTGGGGCCGATCTCGGAGGAGAGCAGGCCGAGGATCTTCGTGGACAGCAGCCTCAGTTGAGTGGCCCACGCGGTCGATTCGGCCTGCAGAGTCAGCTCCCCGTCTTTGAGCTGCACCGGACGCGACTTCGAGGCGATCTCGGGGCCGACCAGGCTCGGCCAGTCGCCCAGTACGCGTGCTTCGGCGGTTGCGCGGTCCCAGCCGCGGTCGGCGACCATGCGACTCACCAGGCGTCCGAGCGGCTGCGGGTCGCGCGGGTCGGGGCCTGCGCTGCTCCAGCGGCGCCGCTTCGGGCTCTGTCCGTCGCCGGCCTGGCGCGGTTTCGGCCCGCCCGGTTTGGTCGTGTAGGTGCGCCCGGCCGCGCGGGCGGCGTCCAGGGCGGCTCGCGCGAGCTGGGCTCCGCCCAGCGGCTTCCCGCCCTTCCCACCCTCGCCGGCGGCTCCGCCGCTCGACGCCCCTCCGGCCTGCGCCCCATCTGTAGGCGCTCCGCCCCTCGGCGCCCCGCTGCTCGGCGCCCCGTTGCTGGACGCCCCGCCGCTCGCAGGCGCCCCGCTCGCAGGCGCCCCGCCTGACGGCGCCCCACTGCTCGACGCCCCTCCGGCAGGCGCCCCATCCGTCCGCGCCCCGCGAGTCGACGCCCCGCGGGTCGACGCACCTCCGGTAGGTCGCCGGGCTTGAGGAGACCCGTTGGGTGGGGGTTGGTCGGATACACCGTTTCCCGTGAAACGGTCGGCGGGCGGACCGGCGCTCGACGCAGCGGTGGTCGGGTGGCCGTCGCCCCGGGCGGTGGGCTTCCCGCCCACGGCATCGGGGTGCATGGCGTCAAAAAAATCATCGGTCACGAGTGACCTCCCCCGCCGCGACATCAAAACGTGCGCCCTGCAGTGCCTGCGGAACATCCGCGGCGACAGCCGCGGTCACCAGTACCTGGGAAGCATCGTGCACCAGACCGGCCAGCCGGTCTCGACGTTGGGAATCCAGCTCGGCGAAGACGTCGTCGAGGATCAGCACGGGCTCGCCCCCGTCTTCGGTGAGCAGGTCGTAGCAGCCGAGGCGGAGCGCGAGCGCGTACGACCAGCCTTCGCCGTGGCTGGCGTAACCCTTCGCAGGCAGGTCGCCGAGCCAGAGCACGACGTCGTCGCGGTGCGGGCCGACCAGCGTGATGCCGCGCTCGATCTCCTGGCTGCGGGACGCGGCGAGCGCCTCGAGGATGCGCTGGGTGAGCTCGGGGCCGTCGACGTTGAGCTCCGGACGGTCGGCGACCGGCTCGGGGTTGTCGGTGGACGCGTCGCCGTGCGTGGACGACCGGTAGGCGAGCCGGGTGCGGCCCTTACCGGCGCTGACCGCGTCGTAGGCCTTGGCGACGTACGGCTCCAGGGCAGCGAGCACCTCGAGGCGGGCAGCCAGCAACTCGGCACCGTGCGCGGCCAGGTGGCCGTCCCAGACCTCGAGCGTCCGCAGGTCGCCCGCGCCCTTGGCCGCCCGGCGCGCGGACGCCGCGGTGCGCAGGAGCGCGTTGCGCTGCTTGAGCACGCGGTCGTAGTCGGCGCGGACCCCGGCGAAGCGGGGAGACCGGGCGACCAGCAGGTCGTCGATGAAGCGACGCCGCTCGGACGGGTCGCCACGGACCAGCGCGAGGTCTTCGGGAGCGAACATCACGGTCCGCAGAGCGCCGAGGACGTCACGCGGACGGGTCACCGGCGAACGGTTGAGCCGGGCGCGATTCGCCTTGCCGGGCACGATCTCGATCTCGACGAGCAACTCGCGGGCATCCCGGACGACCGCCGCGCGGATCACCGCGCGCGAGGCACCGGCCCGGACCAGCGGGGCGTCGGTGGCGACCCGGTGGCTGTCGAGCGTGGCGACGTAGCCGACGGCCTCGACCAGGTTGGTCTTGCCCTGGCCGTTGGGGCCGACGAGCACGTTCGGGCCGGGTTCCAGGTCGACCGACACCGAGGCGTAGCTGCGGTAGTCGACCAGGGACAGGTGGCGGACGTGCGTGCCACCCTGCCGGTGAGGGGTCCCGGCCCGATCCGTGTCCATCTGTCCCTTAGCTGTCGATCGTGTCGCCCGGCCCACCGAGGTCGGCAGCGGTCGCGACCTGGCCCACCTTCGTGGTGGCGTGACCACCGAACTGGTTGCGGAGCGCGGCGACGGCCTTCATCGCCGGCGAGTCTTCCTGACGGGAGCTGAACCGGGCGAACAGCGCGGCGGCGAGCACCGGCACCGGGACGGCGTGGTTGATCGCCTCCTCGATGGTCCAGCGGCCCTCGCCGGAGTCGTTGACGTAGCCCTTGATGTCGGCGAGGTCCGGGTCTTCCTGCAGCGCGTTGACGAGCAGGTCGAGCAGCCAGGACCGGACGACGGTGCCTTCCTGCCAGCTCTTCAGCACGCCCGGCACGTCTTGGACGACGTCGGCGGCCGTGAGCAGCTCGTAGCCCTCGGCGTAGGCCTGCATCATCCCGTACTCGATGCCGTTGTGAACCATCTTCGCGAAGTGGCCGGCCCCGACCGGGCCCGCGTGCACGTAGCCGTAGTCGCCCTCGGGCTTGAGCGCCTCGAAGAACGGCTTCACCTTCGCGATGTCTTCTTCGGAACCGCCGACCATCAGCGCGTAGCCGTTCTTCAGGCCCCAGACGCCGCCGGACACGCCCGCGTCGACGTAGCCGATGCCCTTCTCGGCGAGGTGATCGGCGTTGATCTTGTCGTCGGTGAAGCGGGAGTTGCCGCCGTCGACGACGACGTCGCCGGACGAGAGCAGCCCGCCCAGCTCCTTGACGGTTTCCCGGGTCGGGTCACCCGCGGGAACCATGACCCATACGACCTTCGGCGACGTCGTGAACGCGTCGACGAGCTCGGTGAGGCTGCCGACGTCGGCGATCTCGTGGTTCCGGTCGTACCCGATCACGGTGTGGCCGGCGCGGCGCAGGCGTTCGCGCATGTTGCCGCCCATTTTCCCGAGCCCGATGAGGCCGATCTCCATGCTGCTCTCCCCTGCGTTCAGCTCGCTCAGTCTCGCGTGGCGGTGCGGCTGCCGTACCCCCGCTGGGCCGCCTTTGGCCGGACACTTCCTGATCGATTCTTCCCCGTGACGGCGAGGGGGATGTCAACCGGGCTCCGGCTATTCGTCGACGGGCCGGAGAAGAGCGCGTGACCGGGCCGCTCACCAGCTTGTTTACTGAGAGACGCGAACCGGCATCAGCAGGTAGCGGTAGGCGCTCTCGTTCACCGGCTTGGACTCGGCGTCGGCCACCTCGCCGGTCAGCACCGCGGGCTTGAGCGGGGTGGTGCAGGAGAGCACGGCCACCTCGGTACCCAGTGCGTTCAGACCGTCGAGCAGGAACTGCGGGTTGAACGCGATCTCGATGTCGTCACCGTCGAACACCGCGTCGGTGGACTCCGAAGCGCGGGCGTCTTCGGTGCCGCCCGCCTCGACCGTGAGCATTCCGCTGGTGAACGCCAGGCGGACCGGGGTGTTCCGCTCGGCGACGAGCGAGACGCGCTTGACGACCTCGATCATCGTCGCGGTCGGCACCTTCGCCTGGATCGCGTGGCTGTCGGGGAACAGCGAGCGGACGGGCGGGAACTGACCGTCGAGGAGACGCGTGGTCGTGCGGCGGCCGGCGCCGGAGAAACCGATGAGGCCTTCGCCGGTGGCGCCCTGGCTCAACGCCAGGGTGACCTCTGTGCCGGACGACATGGCCCGGGCGGTGTCGGACAGTGTGCGGGCCGGAACTAGGGCGTTCTGGCTCACGTCAGCGGCCCCGGGACGCCACGTGAGCTCACGCACGGCCAGCCGGTAGCGGTCGGTGGCGAGCAGCGTCAGCCGATCGCCTTCGAACTCGAGCCGGACGCCGGTGAGGACCGGGAGCGTGTCGTCCTTGCCGGAGGCGACGACGACCTGGGCGACGGCGGTGGCGAACTCGTCGGCATCGACGGCGCCGGCGACCGTCGGCATCTCGGGCAGCGTCGGGTAGTCCTCCACCGGCATCGTCGGCAGCGTGAAGCGGGCGGTGCCGCAGACGATCTCGGCGCGCGCCTCGTCGGCGTCGACCTCGACCGGGTGGTTCGGAAGCGCCCGGGTGATCTCGGCCAGCAGACGGCCGGAGACGAGGACCCGGCCGGGCGTGTCGGTCTGTACGTCGACGCCCATCTGACTGGAGACCTCGTAGTCGAAGCCGGAGACCGTCAGCCGGTCGTTGTCGGTTTCGAGCAGGACCCCGGCCAGAACCGGCACCGGCGGCCGGGCCGGGAGGCTCTTGGCCGTCCACGCGACGGCGTCGGCAAGCGATTCACGCTCGACCCGGAACTTCATTACTTGCCTCCATCACGCCGTTCTGGGGAAGCCGACCGTACCCCGAGGGTGCGACGAAAGTGTGCGCCGGGCGTGCGGTCCTCCTCTTCGTCGAAGAAAAGTCTTCGGACCCGCCTCGGCACGTTTTCCCCACAGTCCCCAGCACCGAAGAGCACTTCAGATCTCTCTAGATAACTGATTCGTAGTCGTCGTAGGTGTTGTGGATTCTGTGGAAATCAGGCGTCTGCGCAGCGTGCGCGTCGAGTCGGGGTGTGGACAGCCGGTGGGGACGCTGGGGATGACGAGACGCTTGTTGTGGAAGCCGTTTGGTTGTCCACTCTTGTCCACACGCAACCCACAGCTGACCACACAGTTTTCACACAAGCAGCGCGCCTTTCCACAGAGTTATCCCCAGCCTGTGCATGAGCGCTGGTGAAACGGTGGACAGTCCTGGGGGCAGTGCGGTGGATGGACGATGTGTTGGGTGCCCTAGCCAGGAACAACACTCATACACACGTGTGGAAGACGGCGTCCACACCGTGTGGATGGAGGGGTGTGGACGGGTCAGATGACGAAGGCCCCTCAGCCATCGGCTGAGGGGCCTCGAACGGGACGAATCCCTACTGCTGCTGAGCCCGTTGCTTGATGCGGTTGGTCAGCTCGGCGATCTGGTTGTAGAGCGATCGGCGCTCGGCCATCATCTGGCGGATCTTGCGGTCGGCGTGCATGACCGTGGTGTGGTCGCGGCCGCCGAAGGCCTGGCCGATGCGGGGCAGCGAGAGGTCGGTCAGCTCCCGGCAGAGGTACATCGCGACCTGGCGGGCGTTGACCAGTACCCGGGACCGGGACGAGCCGCAGAGGTCGTCCATCGAGACGCTGAAGTACTCCGCGGTGGCGGCCATGATCGTCGCCGAGGTGATCTCGGGGCCGCCCCCCTCGGGGATCAGGTCCTTGAGCACGACCTCGGCCAGGCCGAGATCGACCGGCTGCCGGTTCAGGCTCGCGAACGCGGTCACCCGGATCAGCGCGCCCTCGAGCTCGCGGATGTTGGACTGGATCTTGCTGGCGATGAACTCCAGCACCTCCGGCGGCGCGGCCAGCCGCTCCTGCGCGGCCTTCTTCCGGAGGATCGCGATCCGGGTCTCGAGGTCGGGCGGCTGGATGTCGGTGAGCAGGCCCCACTCGAACCGCGTCCGCAGCCGCTCCTCGAGCGTCGAGAGCTGTTTGGGCGAACGGTCGGAGCTGATGACGATCTGCTTGTTCGCGTTGTGCAGCGTGTTGAACGTGTGGAAGAACTCCTCCTGCGTCCGCTCGCGGCTCTCCAAGAACTGGATGTCGTCGACCAGCAGGATGTCGACGTCGCGGTAGCGGCGCTGGAACGCCTGGGTCTTGTCGTCCCGCAGCGAGTTGATGAAGTCGTTCGTGAACTCTTCGGTCGAGACGTAGCGCACGGCCCTGGCGTTGCCGAGCGACTGCGCGTAGTGCCCGATCGCGTGCAGCAGGTGCGTCTTGCCCAACCCGGAGCCGCCGTAGACGAACAGCGGGTTGTAGGCCTTGGCCGGTGCCTCGGCGACCGCGACGGCGGCCGCGTGCGCGAACCGGTTCGACGAGCCGATGACGAACGTGTCGAACGTGTACTTCGGGTTCAGCCGGGCCGGCTCGGTCGGGCGCGGGGTCTCGCCGCGCCGGATGCCGCGGTTGGCCGGCTCGACCGGCGGCTCCTGGCCGAAGGGCGGCGAGTGGTGCCGGCCCCGGTTGTCGTAGGCCGGTGGGTAGGCGGTGCCGTCGTAGGGCTCGAAGCCGCCGGGCCGGGCCGCGCCGTACGGACCGGTTGCGCGGTACGCGGGCTGTTCGGGGTAGGCGGGCGGGGCGAACCCGGACACGCCCGCGCTGCCGCCGATGTTCGCGGCGCCGCCGGGAGCCGGGGAGATCGGCTCGGGCGTCGGGACGGGTGAACCCGGGCCCGGGTTCGCGCCCGGGCCGACCGTCGGCGCGCCGGCGTCGGTCGGCTCCCGGGGGGCGTCCTTGTCGGTCGCGGCGGCGGCGTGGCGGCCCCGGATGCGGTCGGAGGCCGGCGCCTCGAGCGGATTGCTGGTCGGCGCCGCCGCGTCGGCGGTGGCGCCGTACGCGGCGGGCGGTGCGCTGTCGCCGTACGGGCGGTACGGGTAGCCGGCGGGTGGCTGCGCCGGACGCTCGGCCGCAGCGGCGGCGCCACCGCGGTAGTCGCGGTACTCGGGTTCGGGCGGCGTCCGGTCGAAGGGCGCGGCGGCGTCGGCAGCCGCGGTGCCTTCGTCGTAGCGGCCGGGCGCGTAGGCCTCCGGACGCCAGTTGTCGACCGGAGGCAGATCGAGGACGTGGAGCTCCATCGTCTGCTGTTCGACCGGAACCCGTACCGTCACGGCGACGTTCACCGTGCGGCCGAGCTGGCGCGAGATCGCGTCGGTGATTACTCCGCGTAGCCGACTTTCGAAGGCGTCCTTGGCGAACTGGTTGGGCGCGGCGAGAAGCGCCGTGTCTTCCACCAGCGCGAGCGGCCGGGTCAACCGGAGCCACGCGCGCTGCTGGGGACTGAGGTCCTGGTCGGCCAGGCTTTCCGTGGCCGCAGACCAGATGCCTTCGAGATTGACGCTCTCGTCGGTCACCATTCCCCCTGGTAGATAGCGTCTCACTCGGGCAGCCGATGCACTGTCCACACCGGTTTCCACACCCTGTGTATAGTGCGCGGACCCCGATCTGAACCGGACATTTGGTGCCCCGGCGCCGACGGCGTGTCGGGTGGCCGCTCCCTGAAGGGCTCACCAGGCCGAACGCCCCCGACTGCTCTGACGGGGATTTCGACAAGAATCAACCAGGACCGGCAAACGGGCAGGCTAACAGCGTCTCTGAGCACGCAACAAGGCGTTGTCCACAGGCTGCGCCGACCCGTTGTCCCGTCCAGGGCCGTGGCCTGCGGGCATACCTGTTGTGCCAGATTGAGATCGGGACCCGAGAGCGCGCCGAGACCGACGCGAAGGGGTGAGCCACCGTCACGGACTGTGGAGGACGGTGACTGCATTTGCTGGCCCTGTCCTGGCTCACGTACGCTGAAACCATCTATGGCTATGCCGTACCTATCGGTGCGGAGATCACGACGTAGCCGAGCCGCCCGCAGTCCGACCCAGTTAGTACGCATCGGAGACCTCGACGTGAGCAAGCGCACCTACCAGCCGAACAACCGCCGCCGCGCGAAGACCCACGGCTTCCGGCTGCGCATGCGCACGCGCGCGGGGCGGGCCATCATCGCCGCTCGCCGCCTCAAGGGGCGCGCGCGCCTCTCCGCCTGACACGGCAGGAGCGCGGCGTGCTGCCTGCGCACGCGCGGCTGCGGCGGCGCGAAGACTTCACCCGGGTGCTGCGCTCGGGCAACCGCGCGGGACGAAGCACGCTGGTCGTGCACGCAGCTCTCGGCCCGACGATCGATGCCGGCCCGGCGGAGAACTCCGTCCGGGCCGGTTTCGTTGTCTCCAAGGCAGTCGGCAACGCCGTCGTACGGCACCGGGTCGCGAGGCAGCTCCGCCACCTCGTCCGGGACCGGCTGCCACTGCTGCCACCCGGCAGCACGGTGGTCGTCCGGGCACTGCCCGCCGCCGCCGACCAAACCTCGGAGACACTGGGCCGTGATCTGGACGGCGCCCTCCGACGCATTCTGAAGGCCCGACGATGAGCACTGCTTCTCCTCCGCCCCCGGCCGGCCGCGTATCGCGGCTGCTGCTGGCCGTGCTGATCGCTCCGATCGAGGCGTATCGCCGGTTCATCAGCCCGGTCCTTCCCCCTCGCTGCCGCTTCCATCCCAGCTGCAGTGCCTATGCGCTGGAGGCACTGCGCACCCACGGCCCGGTGGCGGGAATCCTGCTGGCAGGCTGGCGTGTGATGCGCTGCCACCCGTTCCACCCCGGCGGGTACGACCCGGTTCCGTCGGAGAGGCCCCGGTGGGCCTTCCGCTTCCGTCGTGCCCGTAACCGCCGTCTGTCTGGAGCTACTCGGTGAACCTGAACTGGATCTACACGGGAATCTCGTGGATCCTGCTGCGCTGGCACGACCTCTGGGGCGGGCTGCTCCACATGCCGTCCGGCCCCGCCTGGGTGCTCTCGATCGTCTTCCTGGTGCTGACGGTCCGGGTCGTGCTCTTCCCCGTCTTCGTCCGGCAGATCAAGTCGCAGCGGGCGATGCAGGCGATCCAGCCGCAGATGAAGGAACTGCGCGAGAAGCACAAGAACGATCAGCAGAAGCTTCAGGCCGAGATGATGGACCTGTACAAGCGGGAGAAGGCCAACCCGCTGATGGGTTGCCTGCCGATCTTCCTGCAGATCCCGGTCTTCATCGGCCTGTTCCACGTCCTGCGGCTGATCAACCCCAACTCGGACACGGCCTTCAAGGCGATGACCACCGAGTACGGCTGGACCGCCGATCAGTTCAACAGCGCGTCGGAGGCCCGGATCTTCGGTGCGCCGATCGCCGCGGCGTTCCGGTCCACGACCGAACAGCTCACCCAGTTGGACGCCAGCCGCGTCGCGGTGACGCTGGTCGCCGGCATCCTGATCATCACGATGGTCGCGACGACCTACATCACCCAGCGCCAGATGATCTCGCGCAACGGTGTGGCCGCCGACCCGACGCAGGCGATGGTCCAGAAGCTGATGCTCTACGGCATCCCGGCCTCGCTCCTGGTCTCCGGTGCGATCTTCCCGATCGGTGTCGTCGTCTACTGGGTGACGCAGAACTTCTTCTCGATGGGCCAGCAGTTCTGGGTGCTCAGCAAGATGCCGATCCCGAAGCCCGGTGACCCGAAGGTCGACCCGGAGAAGGCCGCCGCGATGGCGCCGAAGCCGGGCGTCAAGCCGGTGAACCCCAAGAAGGGCGGGCGGACCACGGCGACGCGTCAGCAGTCGTCCGGAAGTTCGGTCAAGTTCGACACCGCTCAGGCGCGGGCGGAGCGCGCGTCCGCAGCAGAGAAGGCGGCCAAGGCCGCCGAGGGGTCCACGTCCGACGGCGGCGATTCCGATACGCCCGCACCGGCGCGCAAGCCGACTCCGGCGCGCGGCAGCGGCAGCGGCGGAGCGCGCCGACCACAGGACAACCGGAACCGGAAACGGAAGGGCGGCCGGCGCTGAGCTCGCGCGGTCCCGACAGACTCATTTTTCAGCGCCCCATCGCGGCGGCGCGGCAGGCCAGGGAGTAACGATGACGGAGACGCAGCCCACCACCGCGCCGGCGGCCGGAGGCGCCGCAGAGGGGTCGAGCAATACCGATCTCCTCGTTCAAGAGGGTGACATCGCCGGTGACTACATCGAGCGGCTGCTGGACATCCTCGACTTCGACGGGGACATCGACATGGACGTCGAGGGCGACCGGGCGATCGTCGCGGTGATCGGTGACGAGCTCGACGCGCTGATCGGTCCGCGAGGCACCACGCTCGACGCCTTGCAGGAGCTGACCCGCCTGGCGGTCGTGCAGCAGACCGGCGTCCGCAGCCGGCTGATGCTCGACGTCGGCGGGTACCGGGCCAAGCGGCGGCAAGAGCTGGTGGCGATCGCGAAGAACGCGGTCGAGCAGGCGCGTTCGCTGGGTGAGCCGGTGAAGCTCAGTCCGATGAACCCGTTCGAGCGCAAGGTCGTGCACGACGCGATCAGCGCGATCGACGACGTGCGCAGCGAGTCCGAGGGCGAAGAGCCGGAGCGCCGCGTGGTCGTTCATCTGCAGAGCGCATGAGCACGTCAGTTCCTGCGAGCCCCGCCGGTCCGCCGGCGGGGCTCGCTGCTGTTGCGGCCTCGGTTTTCGGTGCCCGTCTGCCGCTCGCCGTCGAGTACGCCTCCCTGCTGTCGACGGCTGGGGTCGAGCGAGGGCTGATCGGCCCGCGGGAGGCCCCGCGTCTGTGGGAGCGGCACCTGCTGAACTGCGCGGTGGTTGCTGACCTTTTTCCGGCGGACGCCACGGTGGTGGACGTGGGGAGCGGCGCCGGATTGCCGGGAATCGTGTTGGGGATCGTGCGGCCGGATCTGCGGGTGACGTTGCTGGAGCCGCTCGCCCGGCGGGCGACGTTCCTGTCGGAGGCCGTCGCCTCACTGGGTCTCGGCTCGGTGACCGTGCGACGCGGGCGGGCGGAAGAGGTCGTCGGCGAGGTGGCGGCGTCGATCGTCACCGCGCGGGCGGTGGCGCCGCTGGACCGGCTCGCGGGATGGTGTCTGCCACTGTGCGTGCCCGGTGGGCGGATGCTGGCGCTCAAAGGATCGTCCGCGGCGGAGGAGATCACCGAACACGCCGCAGCAGTAGCGCGGGTCGGGGGCGTCTCCCCTCGTATCGTCGAATGCGGAAGCGGCATCGTCGACCCCCCGACGACCGTGGTCGAGATTCTCCGTGGTGACTCGGTGGTCAGTGGTGGCTCCGGGGCCAGCGGCCCCCGGCGTTCTGGCGTTCGAGATGCCAGGACCGGCGGTGATCCGTCCCGTCGGCGGCGGTCGGGTTCGGCTGCTGCGAGCCGTCGACGGAGAGGACCGCACGGACCATGACCGACAACGCGTCTCGGAAGCCCACCGCAGTGGGGTGGCCGGAGTCGAAGCCCGCTGGGGTTCAGCGTCCGGGGCGCGGGGCGTCGGATCTGGGATGGCCGGAGCTCGAGCTTCTGGACGAGGTGCTCGCGGCGGAGTCGGAGTGGCCCGGTGGGCGGCTGAGACGGTCGTCCGGAGTGGGTGGGACAGCCGGAGCCGGCGGGACGGCCGGAGGGGGTGGGGCGGGGGCGCTTCGGGTGGTGCCTGACGGTCCTTTCTCTACAGAGGGGGCGTTGGGGGTTGGTGGGGTTTCTTCGGGCTCTGGGGGTTCCGGGGGCTCTGGGGGTTCCGGGGATTCTGGGCGGTTCGGCATTGGGGTTGGGTCCGGGGATCGATCGGGTGGCGCGGCTCGGTCGCGGGTGGACGGTGAGCGGGGGGTTGTAGTACGCGGGCTTGGGGACGTGAGGTCCGGGGACGTGGGGTCTGGGGACGCGGGGTCTGGAGGCGTGGCGTCTGGGGACGCGGCGTCTGGAGGCGTGGCGTCTGGGGACGCGGGGTCTGGAGGCGTGGCGTCTGGGGACGCGGGGTCTGGAGGCGTGGGGTCTGGAGGCGTGGGGTCCGGAGGCGTGGGGTCCGGGGACGTGGGGTCCGGAGACGCGGGCTCTGGAGATCGCGGGTCCGAGGGCGATGGGTCTGAGGGCCATGGGTTCGGCGGCAAGGGGTTTGGGAGCTATGGGTCCGGGGGCCGTGGGTCTGGGAGTCGTAGCTCCGGGAGTCGTAGCTCCGGGAGCCGTGGGTCTGGGGGCTATGGGTCTGGGATTCGCGGGGCTGCGGGGCGGGGGGTCGCGGGGCCGGACGAGGGGCTTCGGGTTGAGGGCGGGCGTTTGGAGATGGTCTTTCCGCCGTCGATCGACGAGCTTCTCGGCGGGTCCGAGGCCGCCGGGGGCGCCGCTGCGGAGAAAGACGACGGAATCAACCATTCGTTGCGCGATCTCATCCACAGAGTTGTCGGTCGGGCAGAGGATCCGCGCGCCGGGACGGTACCGTCGGTGACAGCCGGTGCGACCCTCGCCGATGCCTCTCCCCATGAGCAAGGCGCAGCGACTGCAGCGTCGGCGGACACCGCTGAGCCCCTCGGGCCAGCTTCCCCCGAGTCCGGTAATGAACAGGTCCAGGAGATCGACGTGAGCGACCCCGCTCAGTCTGCCCCCCATTCTCTTACCAGCGGGGCGGGCGAGAGTCAGCGACGAATCCGCGCCGTGCTGGATGACGCCACCGCCGTTCCACGTGAAACGGTGCCTGACCCGTACGACGTTTCACGTGAAACAGACCCGCTCTCCATGGACGCTCGTGTGCTTCCGGGCGACGTTTCACGTGAAACAGAGGACGACGATCTGCCGATCGCCATCGAGGCGCGGCGGGCAGTGCAAGTCCTCAACCCGGCCGGCGACGCACTCCCCCGACCTCCGGCGCGGCGCGTGATGTGCGTGGCCAATCAGAAGGGTGGCGTCGGTAAGACCACGACGACGGTCAACCTGGCGGTCGCCCTCGCTCTCCACGGCAGCCGGGTGATGGTCATCGACCTCGACCCGCAGGGCAACGCGTCCACCGGACTGAACGTCGACCACCGGGCCGGCGTCCCCAGTACCTACGACGTCCTCGTCGACGGCATTCCGCTCGCCGAGGCGACGGTCGCGGTCGAAGGCGTCCCGAACCTCTACTGCGTTCCGGCGACGATCGACCTCGCCGGTGCGGAGATCGAACTGGTCTCGGTGGTGGCCCGGGAGAACCGGCTGCGACGGGCGATCGACGCGTTCCCGGCCGACATCGACTACATCTTCATCGACTGCCCGCCGTCGCTCGGCCTGCTGACCGTCAACGCGTTGGTGGCGGCTCGCGAGGTGCTGATCCCGATCCAGTGCGAGTACTACGCGTTGGAGGGGCTCGGGCAGCTGCTCCGCAACGTCGAACTCGTCAAGGCGCACCTCAACAACGACGTCCAGATCACCACGATCCTGCTGACGATGTACGACGGGCGCACCAAGCTCGCCGACCAGGTCGCCGCGGAGGTGCGGGGGCACTTCGGTGAGGTGGTCCTCGGTGCCGTCATTCCGCGGAGCGTGCGTGTGTCGGAGGCGCCCGGATTTGGGCAATCGGTGATCACCTACGATCCTGGTTCTCGCGGTTCGACCAGCTATCTTCAGGCTGCTCGGGAGATCGCGGAGCGCGGCGCTAGGGGAGGACACCTGTGAAGAACCGACGCGGACTGGGGCGCGGCCTCGGTGCGCTGATTCCGGCCGCGCCGTTGTCGGGCGAGGAGGAGGACGGCGGCCCGGTCGTCGTCCAGCGGACGCCGTTCGCGACCGGAGCGACGGGCTACTCGGTGGGCGGGCCCGATCTCGCGCCGGTGCCCGGGGCGCAGTTCCGTGAGGTGCCGGTCGACGCGATCACGCCGAACCCGAAGCAGCCCCGCAAGGGCGAGTTCGACGAAGAGGCGATGGAGGAGCTGAAGACCTCGATAGAGGAGGTCGGAATTCTCCAGCCGGTCATCGTCCGGGAGAAGACGCCCGGCGCGTACGAGCTGATCATGGGCGAGCGTCGCTGGAGGGCGTCCAAGGCGATCGGGCGGGAGACGATCCCGGCGATCATCCGGGACACGAGCGACGACCACCTGCTTCGGGACGCGCTCCTGGAGAACATCCACCGGTCGGACCTGAACCCGCTCGAGGAGGCCGCTGCGTACCAGCAGCTGCTCGCCGAGTTCGGCGTGACGCAGGAGGAGCTGAGCAAGCGGATCGGCCGCAGCCGGCCGCAGATCTCCAACACGATACGGCTGCTGAACCTGCCGTCGGCCGTTCAGCGGCGGGTGGCGGCGGGGGTTCTCAGTGCGGGCCATGCCCGGGCCCTGCTGTCGCTGGACGACAACGACGCGCAGGAGCGGCTGGCGACCAGGATCGTGGCCGAGGGTCTGTCGGTGAGGGCGACCGAGGAGATCGTCGCGCTCGGCGGCGACCCGGAGCCGGCCCCGGCGCGAGACGCTCCGGCCCGGCGGGCGCGGATGCGGGCGCCCGGTCTGGAGGATCTGGCTGGCCGGATGTCGGATCGGTTCGACACCCGGGTGAAGGTGGATCTGGGTAAGCGGAAGGGTCGCATCACTATCGAGTTCGCCACGATCGACGACCTGGAGCGAATCGCGGACGCGATGGGAGTGGCCGCTCCGGCGGAGGAGAAGTAGCGCGCTGGCGGTTCGGAGGGCGGCCCACCGGGGTGGTGGAGCCGCCCTTTTGTTTGCGCCGGGTGGGGCGGGCCCGCGGGTTGGCGGGCTGCCCAGTGGGGTGTCGCGTCCTGCGCGGAGGATCGCGCGGGGGCGGTGGGGGGTGGCTACTTCAAGGAAATGGCGGACGGCGCGTTGCGCGCGAGGCGTGCGTGCCGTTCGGCTGCCCGGCGGTCGTGGGGCGGGCCGGCGGTGGTCCGGCCGTAGTCGGGTGGGCCGGGCGGTAGGCCGGCGGCAGCCGGGTGGGCCGGGCGGTAGTCCGGGTGGGCCGGGCGGTGTCCCCGAATGTCACCGGTTCGCGCGAGGCCGGTGCACGGCGAGACCGCGGGTCCGGCGCTTGGACGACAGGTTCGAGGCAGACGCAGACTGATGAGAAATCGTCGGCGTCCGGCTGGCCGAGCGACGATCCTCTGTCAATTCGCGGGCCTGCCACCGACCGGTGAACGTAGGTGGACACCGCACTTGCGGTGGTCTGACGGCCCGGCAGTGGTTGGACGGGCCCAGTGGTAGTCCGCGGGCCCGCGGTGGTCGGGCGGGGCTAGCGCTAGTCGGCGGGCTCAGCGGTGGTTGGGATCTTCTCGCCGAGCACACGCGACATAGATGGTGGTTTTGACGACGTCGGAGAGGTCGGCGCCGGCCGCCCGCAGAGCGATCGTCAGGTTGGTGATCGCCTGATGGCATTGACCGTCCAGGTCGCCGATGGGGGTGGTGCGACCAATCGGGTCGAGGGGGCAGGCTCCGGCGGTGAACACCATCTGCCCCGCACCGGCGAGAGCGGCGTAGGCGTAGGGCGCGGTGGTGGGGAGGCCAGGTGGGTTGAGCATCTGGTGAGCATGCGACCACGGTCGCGCTTCAGCGGGTGGGGAGTCATCCGGATTTCGCTAGCGGTCTCCGGCCCGGTTGTCGTTGGCGGAGGAGTCCGCGGCGCTGCCGGGCGCGGTGGGAGTCGTCGGTCGGAGTGAGGACCTCGACGTGGTGGACGAGGCGGTCGGGTCATTGCGGCGACCCCGACGTCGCCGGGGAAGGTCTCTCCTGCGATGGCCGACGGGGCAGGTTCGAGTGACGACAATCGAGCCCTGCTCGTGGCGGGAGCCCACGCGCTGGAACAGGTTGGAGAGCCGGAACAGGTTGGCCGCGTCCGATCGGCCGGTGGTAAAGCCGACCTCGTCGACGATGATCGGCGGGTAGCGGCGGAGCCTTTCGGCTCGGCCTCGAGCTGGCAGGCGTGGTGGGCGTCGACCACGCAGGTGATCCGGTTCCTGGCGGTGTCGAGCAGAACCGCGCCGGAGTTCGCGGCTGATTCCAGTCCGATCGCGAGGTCTGTGTGTCGATCCGGGGCAGGATCACGTTCTCAGTGCCTCGGGGTGTGAGCCGAACGACGACCCCTGGGTTCGGGCTCCCCCGGACTAGTCGTTGTAGCGGTTGAGATGGTGGACGTCGCTCCTGAGGCCCACCGAGTGGACGCTGTCGCAGACATGCGCGGTCGGGCGCAGGGGACGCCGCTCTCGCTGGGGTGCCCCCAAGGTATTCGCGTCGGAAGGCGAGTGGGTGTGGCCCTGAGCGCGTAGGCGGATCCGCGGGGACGGGGACGACCGTCCGTGCCTTCACGGCGCCGCTCGATCCGGTACGGCGCGGGTCCGCAGGACGATGGGTGCGCCGGGGCGCGGTCGGGGTGCTCGGGCAGCGTGCAGGTGGAGGACAGACCCAGAGAAGCGGGCCGCGGTCTGAGTGCGTTGCTCCGGCTCGGATGCGGGCGTTGGGAGACTCGGTCTTCCACGGTGGCGATACAGCGACTCGCCCGGGTGCCGGGTTCTTGCTCGCCGGGGCTCGGGTTGGGGCGGCGGTTCGAGTTGGCTATGGCGCGGGTCGGCGGCGTCCTTCGTCCGGCTGCGGCGGCTTGATTGAGCGGGTCCACGACGACTGGCGGCGTTGAGACCGGAGCGTTGCGCGAGGTGGTCGACCGGATGCCGAGGCTCGCAGGGTTATTGGGTGGGCGGCTCGGGGTCGGGCAAGAGAGGATGGGGGCATGTCCGAGCTTCTTCGCGGTGTCCGACGGTCTCCTTCGCGTGTGGTGCGCGGGGAGCGACGTCGACGAATCGAGCGCTCGGTTCGCCGATAGCCACCGCGATCGATCGCCCGCGGGTCCGCTGGGCCTGCTCGGTCGGTAATCCGCCGAGAACTGCGCGGTGCTCGGGCCACCTGCGCCTGCTGGCTCGTGCTCGCCTCGCGGCTGGCGCAGGCCGAGGCCGCAGGTTCACCTCGCCTCGTGGCCAGGCGCACGCCGCAGCCGAAGCGGGCGGGCGGTCCGGGGGTCGGCACGCTCCGAGGCAGCGCGGTTCGCCGCTCGCAGACGGCGCAGGCTCGAGTCCGGTTCGCCTCGCGGTCAGCTCGCGGTCGGCTGGCGGTGGGCTCGCGGTCGGCACGCGCCGAGTCCGGCCCGGCCTCGGGTCGGCCGGCGCCGGTCCGGCTCCCGGTCGGCCGGCGCCAGTCCGCCTCGCGGTCGGCCAGCGCCGAGCCTGTCGTCCCGCCTCCCGGTCGGCCAGCGCCGAGCCTGTCCCGCCTCGCGGTCAGCCAGCACCGACCTCGGCTCGGCTCGGCTCGGGTCGCACCGGCCGAGACGCGGCCAGGCACGTGCCACCTCGGACCCACCACACCGACGCCAGAACGCGTGCCTGTGATCTTGGACCCCGGGGACGTCACGACTCGGCAGTAGCTTGTTATCTGGCTGAGCGGAACGCTCGCTCCAGCCTGCTCCCCCACCGGGCCGCAACGCGCCTGCCGCAATGCCGCGGCCGGCGCCAGCCCCCGAAAACCACTCCATCCCCGAAGCCTGGAGAGATCGTGCAACACGAAGTTGGCCCACCGACCGTCGTCGTGAATCCGCCACTGACCGACGACCTCCGTGACCACCTCATCGACATGTGGGCGCGCGTCACGAACGACGGCGGGTCGGTGGGTTTCGTTCCGCCGGTGACGGCGGCGGACATTCGTCCTACGGCGGCTCGGTCGTTCGAAAAGGTGCGGCAGGGTACCGACGCGCTCGTCTGCCTCACCATGCCGACCGAAACCGAAAAAACGTGTAAATCACTCCGAAACGGAGCACCTCTAGAAACCCGCCAGAACGCCCAGAACGACCTCGTCCATATCCCTGGGACCGATCCCGACAATAGGCCCGCTACGAGCCCCTCAGTGCCCCTAACGGGCGAGCGCGTCGTGGCGTGGCTTCTGCTCGCCGAGAGCGAGAGCCTTCTTCGCCGGCATTGGCGAACGGTCTACCGGGTGCAGGTCGATCCGGACTTCCAGGGCGCCGGACTGGGGACGGCTCTGATGGCGGCGGCCGCCTCCTACGCCAAGGAAACGCTCGGGCTGGAAGCGCTGACGTTGATGACGCGCAGCGGCACGGGTGCGGAGCGTTTCTACAAGCGGTGCGGCTATCGCGAGGTCGGCCGGATCCCCGGCGCGATCCGGGTCGCACCCCACGACAGCCGCGACGAGGTCCATTTCTGGCTGGACCTCTAGACCCGCTTGATCGCCTGCTCCACCAACTCCGCCAGCACGGTCCCGAAATCGAGACCAGCCGCCTGCACCGCGATCGGCAGAAGACTCGTCTCGGTGAGGCCCGGCGAGACGTTGACCTCCAGGACCTGGATGCCACCGGATTCGTCGACGAGCAGGTCCACACGCGACAGATCGCGGAGCTCGAGGGCATCGTGTGCCGCGACCGCGGTCTCGGCGACCCGCTCGGCCGTCTCCGGGTCGAGCCGGGCGGGCGCGTGCCACGTAGTGGTGCCGGCGGTGTACCGGGCGGTGTAGTCGTAGATCCCGTCCGCGGGGACGATCTCGACGGCGGGCAGCGGCTGCGGCCCCATCGCCGACTCGATGATGCTCACCGCGATGTCGGCGCCGCTGGCGAACCGCTCGATCAGCGCGGTGTCGCAGTAGCCGAAGCAGGCGACCATCGCGCTCGGCAGTTCCTCGACCGTCCGGACGGCCTGGGCACCCAGGCCCGACCCACCCGACGCCGGCTTCACCATCAGCGGCATGCCGAGCCGCTCGACGATCCGGTCGAGCAGCGTCTGGGCGCCGAGCTCGCGGAACGTCTCGTGCGGCAGCGCGATCCAGTCCGGCGTCGGGAGCCCGACGGCGCGCAGCTGCGCCTTCGCGGCGGCTTTGTCCCAGGCGACGCGGGACGCGTCCGAGCCCGCGCCCACGTACGGGATGCCGAGCAGGTCGAGCACTCCCCGCAGCGCCCCGTCCTCGCCGCTGGCGCCGTGCAGCGCGATGAACACAGCGTCGGGCCGCTCGGTCTCCAGCGCGGTCAGCAGGCCGGCGTCGACGTCACGGATCGTGGCGTCGACGCCACTGCGCCGCAGGGCGTCCGCGACCCGGCGGCCGGAGCGAAGCGACACCTCCCGCTCGTACGAGAGGCCACCGGCCAGGACGAGGACGTTCCTGCTCATGCCAGCTCCGGTCCGGGTGCGAACGAGGTACGGGACACCGGGCCACCGTGCGGACCGCGGCGGACTGCTGCCGGCGTGTTGAAGACCTGACGCAACTCGGTCTCTTCCTCGACGACCGAGGCCAGCCGGTGGATCCCTTCCCGGATCCGGTCGGGCGAGGCGGACGAGAAACACAACCGCATGTTCTGCCGCCCGGTGCCGTCGGCGTAGAAGCCGATGCCGGGCACGTAGGCGACCTTGTGAGCCAGCGCGCGGGGCTGCATGGCCTTGGTGTCGAGCCCGTCGCCCACCGTGGCCCAGACGAAGAAGCCACCGCGCGGGTGCGTCCACGACACTCCGGCCGGCATGTGCGTCGACAACGCGTCGAGCATCACGTCACGGCGCTCGCGGTAGATCTCCCGGAACACCTTCAGCTGCTCGCGCCACGGGTACTTGCCCAGGTACTCCGACGCGATCATCTGCGTCAGCATGGCCGGGCTCAGGATCTGCGACTCGTTCACCAGCACGAGCTTCTCGCGGACGGCCGGGGGCGCCAGCACCCAGCCGGTGCGCAGGCCGGCGCCGAACATCTTCGAGCACGACCCGAGGTAGATCACCCGGTCGGACGAGCGGGCCCGCAGCGCCTGGCCCGGCCCGTCTTCGAAGCCCAGCAGCCCGTACGGGTTGTCCTCGATGATCAGCAGGTCGTACTTCTCGGCCAGCTCGACGATCGCGTCCCGGCGGTCCTCGGTCAGCGTCACCCCGGTCGGGTTCTGGAAGTTCGGCACCGTGTACAGGAACTTCACCCGCCGGCCTTCAGCCGCGAGACGGCGAAGCGTCTCGTCCAGCAAAGAAGGTATGAGACCGGAAGAGTCCATCGGGACGTGCACCACCTCGGCCTCGGCCGCGGCGAACGTGCCGAGCGCCCCGACGTAGGAGGGGCCTTCGGCGAGCACGACGTCGCCCGGGTCGAGGAACAGGTGGGAGACCAGGTCGAGGCCCTGCTGGGAGCCGACCGTGATGACGACGTCCTCGGCCGAGCCGAGTACCCCTTCGACGGCCATGACCTCGCACACGAGCTCACGCAGCCGCAGATCACCCTGGCCGGTGCCGTACTGCAGCGCCTCGGCGCCGCGGTCGCGGATCAGTGCGGCGGTCAGGTCGGCGATCTCGTCGAGCGGAAGTGCGGACACGAACGGCGACCCACCTGCCAGCGACACGATCTCCGGCCGGCTCGCCATGGCGAACAGTGCGCGAACCTCGGAGACGGTCATGCCGCGCATCCGCCCGGCGTAGCGATCGGTGTAGTCGTCCAGTGTCGTGCCGCTCATGCGCTCGCCTTCCGCATCGACAGTGCCGTCGAGCATTCTGCGGCTCGATCACCCACTCCGACCAAGCCAATTAGCCGGTCCAGCCGGGATCGAGCCCCTCAGCCAGACTACCGACCAGCGCGTCGGACCCTTCCGCACCACCGGGTACGCCTTTACCATGATCAATCGGGCGGACCCCGAGCTGATCTCGAAGGAGGTCGATCCGCTGATGTCACGTCGGCTGGTCAGCCTCACGCTCGACACGCTGGAAGATCTTCCGACCCGGTGCCGGTCGTGCGTGTTCTGGGAACTCGACCCGGTCAGTCAGGACCGGGCGATCGAGTGCGGCGATCCGGGGCTGGAAAAGGAAGCCTGGATCTCGAGCACGCTGCTCGAATGGGGCTCCTGCGGCAAGCTCGCGTACGTCGACGGCGTCCCGGCCGGTTACGTGCTGTTCGCCCCGCCGGCGTACGTACCGCGGTCGGTGGCGTTCCCGACCAGCCCGGTCAGCGGTGACGCCGCCCTGCTGATGACGGCCTACATCGTGCCTCAGTTCGTCGGAGGCGGCCTGGGACGCATGCTGGTACAGGGAGTGGCCAAGGACCTCACCAAGCGCGGTGTGAAGGCGATCGAGGCGTTCGCGGACGCCCGGTGGGACCAGCCCGAGTGCCTGGTCCCCGCCGACTACCTGCTCGCGGTGGGCTTCAAGACCGTCCGGCCGCACCCGCGCTGGCCGAGGCTGCGCCTCGACCTGCGCACGGCGCTCTCCTGGAAGTCCGACGTCGAGTATGCGCTGGAGAAGCTGCTGGGCTCGATGAGCCCCTCGCTGGCGCTCGGCCCCGCCCACCGCTCCAGCTGACGCGGACCCGTATCAGCTGAACTGCATGGCCTTGAGGGCCGACAGGTCGAGGGATCCGGTCTTCACGTCGGCCTCGACCGGCAGGAACACCCGCTGCACGGCGATCAGGATCGCCTCCGCGACCGTGTCGCGGAACGCGGGGTCGATCAGCCGCTGACGGTCGATCGGCGAGCTCAAGTAGCCGAGCTCGATCTGGACGGCGGGCATCCGGGTCAGCCGCAGGATCTCCCAGGTCTTCGCGTGCGTGTGGCAGTCCAGCAACCCGGTGCGGGCGGCGATCTCCCGCTGCACCAGGCCGGCCAGCCGCTCCCCCACCGTCGAGCTGACGCCGGACCCGGTACCGAAGTGGTACGTCGCGACGCCGTTCGCGGCCGGGTTCGGGTTGCTGTCGATGTGCAGGCTGATCAGCAGGTCGGCACCGAGCGTGTTCGCGAGTGCCGCGCGCTCGGCGCCGGTGCGCTCGTGGTCGCGGCCCCGGGTGAGGTCGGCGCGGACGCCGATCGCGGAGAACCGGCCCTCGAGCCGGTTGGCCAGGTCGTAGACGAGGTGCGCCTCGGTCCACGTCATCGGACCGTCTTGAGCCATCATGCCGGGGTCGTTGCCGCCGTGGCCCGGGTCGATGACCACGCGCTTGCCCGAGAGCGCCGGCCCGGCGTGGTAGAGCATCGCGGACTCGCGGAGCAGTTGCGGACGCCCACCGACGACCTTCCGGCCCAGCTGGCGCAGTGCACGCATCGTGAGCGTGCCCATCGTGCCGTCGGCCGCCAGGCCGACCTCACGCTGGAACGCCCGGAGTGCGGTCTCGGTGCGCTGGCCGAAGATGCCGTCCGCGCGCCCGACGTCGTAGCCCATCTCGAGCAGACGCTCTTGCAACGTGCGGACGTCGTCGCCGAGCAGGGGCTCGCTGACCGAGCGGTGCAGGACGCGATCGCCGAGCCGCCAGCGGGCCGCGACCAGCGAACGCCAGGTCTCCGGCCCGACGACGCCGTCGACGCTCAGCCCGCGGGCCTGCTGGAACTCCCGCAGCGCGAGCTCGCAGACCGCGTCGAAGAGGACGTCTTCCGGCGCTTCGGTGGTGTCAGCATCGGCGATCAACCCCAACGTCACCAGCGTCGACTTGACCTCGGCGGCCGCCGGACCCGTGGTGCCACGCTTGATGAACTGCATGGGGTCAGTCGCTCCTTCCATCCACGACCCTTCGGTCGGGGGAACCGAATAGGGGAACCGGCCGGAAGACCTCCGGACCGGCTTGGGGCCGCGACCAACGACCGTAACGCGTCGCGGCTACGACAGCGCACCGTAGCGTGCCACGGCGAGTCGCGTGTCGGGTATGTGCCCCTTGATCGGTGCCTCGTACCCGCTTGTCCGAACAACGAAAAGCTCCGGCCGCGTGGTGCGGCCGGAGCTACGTGCTCTACCAGCGCAAACGCTTACAGAGCGCTCTCGATCATCTTGACGATCTGGCCCTTCGGCTGCGCGCCGATGATCGTGTTGACCTGCTCGCCGCCCTTGAACACGGTGATCGTCGGGATCGACATCACTCCGTAGTCGCGGGCGGTGTTCGGGTTCTCGTCGATGTTGAGCTTGACCAGCTGGATCTTCTCGCCCAGCTCCGCGGCGATCTCGTCGAGCACGGGCGAGACCTTGCGGCACGGGCCGCACCACTCGGCCCAGAAGTCGACGACGACCGGCGTGTCGCTCTGCAGAACGTCGGCGGTCCAGCTGGCGTCCGTGACGGCCTTGGCGTTGGCCATGGCTTTCTCCTTCTTCGGGGTGGTACGACCCGGCAAACGGGATGGTAGGGGATTTATTCGGTCAGAGCGGCGACGTACTTCTCGGCGTCGAGCGCCGCGACACAACCCGTTCCGGCAGCGGTGATCGCCTGCCGGTAGGTGTGGTCGACCAGGTCGCCACACGCGAACACGCCGGGCACGTTGGTGCGGGTGCTCGGAGCGTCGACCTTCACGTAGCCCTCGGGGTCGATCTCGACCTTGCCCTGGAAGAGGGCACTGCGCGGGTCGTGACCGATCGCGATGAACACGCCCTCGGCGTCGATCACCGACTCGTCACCGGTGACCGTGTCCTTCAGCCGGACGCCGACCACCTTGCCGCCCTCACCGAGGATCTCGGTCGGGATGCTGTTGACCCGGAAGTCGATCTTGTCGTTCGCCTTCGCGCGGTCGACCATGATCTGCGAGGCGCGGAACTCGTCGCGCCGGTGGACGATCGTCACCGTGTCGCCGAAGCGGGTGAGGAACGTCGCCTCCTCCATCGCCGAGTCGCCGCCGCCGATGACCGCGATCTTCTTGTTCTTGAAGAAGAACCCGTCACAGGTCGCACAGGCCGACACGCCGTGGCCGAGCAACTCCTGCTCGCCGGGGATGTTGAGCGGGCGCCAGGCCGAACCGGTCGCGAGGATCACCGCGCGGGCCTTGTACTCGCGCTGGCCCACCTTCACGACCTTGATCGGGCCGGACAGGTCGACCTCGGTGACGTCGTCGGTCAGCAGCTCGGCGCCGAACGCCTCGGCCTGCTTACGCATGTTGTCCATCAGGTCGGGACCGTCGATCCCGCCCGGGAAACCGGGGAAGTTCTCCACCTCGGTAGTCGTCATCAGCGCGCCACCGGACTGCACGCCCTCGAACACCAGCGGCTTCAGGGACGCCCGGGCGGTGTAGACGGCTGCGGTGTAACCAGCCGGACCGGACCCGATGATGATCACGTTCCGGATCTCTTCGCTGCCCACGTCTTCCTCCTGATTGCCGTGACAGTCACGCAAACGCCATGGTAGGTGCCCGCATTCCCGGGCCCGGGCCGAGCCGCGGGTCACATTCAGCGCGCGACGGTGGTGCGCGCCCGTTCGTCGCCGGCTCCGCCGATCCCGCAGTTCGCTCCAGCGGCGACCACCACGAGCCGGCCGGGGTCGGTGTCCTCGGTCACGATGACGACCGCAGGCGTTCCCTCCAGGGTCGCGTAGTCGACCGCCAGGGGCTGCCCGAGACCGAGCGCGCCCAGACAGGCGGCGAGCTCCGTCGGCCTCGTCAGCCGCTGCAGTGCGCCCAGGGTGTCCGCTGCGGGCACCGGCGGCGACCCCACCTTCGTCGGCGGCGCCGCCTCCGGCAGCTGCTTCGTGTCCTGGGTCGGACCGGAGAGCATGGCGCGGGCCTGCTGCCCGAGTTCCGCGGTCGAGTACGAGGTACCGGAGACGTGGACGCCACCCGGCGCGGCCGGTGCGGCCAGCGCGCTCGGCGCGGAGTCACCGGCGGACGACGTGCTCGCGGAGTCGTCGCTCGCCGGCTCGACCGACCTGAATACCCCGACGCCGCAGAGGGCGATCAGCGCGACCGCGGCCACCGCCGCGACCCACTGGCCGACCTTGGCGCGGCTCCGGCGCGAACGAGCCGCTCGCTGAGCGCTGAGCCGATCGTCCGGTTCCGGAGACACCCACGGGCCTGCCGGGCCGTCCTCGTCGCTCTCCGAGGGCCGCGGACGCCCCTCGGGACGACGCCGGAGCGGCGGTTCGGCGGCCAGCGCGGCCTCGAGGCGTGCGGCCACGTCGTCGGGCATGGGGGCCTCGTCGAGGTCGCCGAGCGCGGTCGTGATGCCGGGCAGCGAGGCGGTCAGCTGCCGGTAGGCGTCGGCCCATTCCTGGTCGGTCGCGATCCGCCCGGCGACCGCGTCGCCGTCCGGGGTGCCGTCGAGGAGGCCTTCGGCGAAGTCCGCCAGTTGATCGAGTTCGGACGGTGTCACCGAGCACCTCCTTCCGTGGGCTCTTCCGTGGGTTCGACGCGTCGCCCGCCGTCCGGGTTCCGGAGATGGCCCAGACGCAGAGCCAGACGCGCCCGGCCGCGGGCGCAGCGGCTCTTCACAGTGCCGACCGCTATCCCCAGCATCTCCGCGACGTCCGCCACCGGATGGCCCTGCACGTCGACCAGCACCAGCGCGATGCGTTGGTCGTCCGGGAGCTCGAACAGCGCGGCCCGGACGTCGATCGCCGTTTCACGTGAAGCGATCGGATCGTTCGGGGCGGCGGGAGCCCGGCCGTCGTCCTCCGGGAGGGGGACCGTGGGGCGCGCCTGCCTCCTGCGCACCCGGTCGAGGCAGGCGTTGACCACGATCCGGTGCATCCAGGTGGTGACGGCCGCTTCTCCGCGGTAGCTGCCGGCCGACCGGTACGCGGAGAGAAGCGCGTCCTGGAGTGCGTCCGCGGCGTCCTCGGTGTTGCCGAGCGTCCGCAGCGCGACGGCCCACAACCGGTCCCGGTGCCGCCGGACGAGTTCGGCGAAGGCCTCGGAGTCCCCGTCCACGTGGGCGTGCAGCAGGCTCCGGTCGTCGAGCCCGCTGTGCGGCGGTCGCATGGACGCAGAGACTAGAGCCTGACCGCCACCGGCAGGTGGACGGCTCAGCCCTTGACCGTGATCTCGGAGATCGCGACCTGGTACTTGCCGCGGTCGTTGGTGCCGGTGTCGGTGAGCCAGACGACGAGGAACGGCGTGCTGACCGGCTTGTCGAGCTTCACCGTGGTGCTGCCGGCCGACGACGACTGGGACGGCGAGATCACGCGGTAGGGGCCGATGTCCTTCGGCTGTGAACTGGGCTGCGTCGTGCCGGCCCGGAGCTCGAACGTCGCGCCGGCGTGATCGAACCCGATCGTGACGCTGGAGACGTTCTTGTTGCCGCCCAGGTCGAGGACGAGGCCCATCCCCGGTTTGAAGTTGCCGAGCTTCGCGCTCTTGTACTGGTCGGTCTCCCAGGACGTGCTCGCGCTGCCGTCGATCGCCTTGTCGATGTCTTTCGCCTCGGCGAAGTCTCCGTCGGGCGGGTCGAGCAGTGTGGCGCGGACGATCTTCACCGGACCGCCGGTCGCCTGGGCCGGCGCGGACACGCTGGGTTTCGACGACGGACCTGCGCCGTCGGTACCGCCGCCGAACTTCGGCAGGCCGAACGCCGCGACCGCGACGACGACGCCGATCACGACCAGCACGCCGACGACGAGCACGCCGACGCGCGTCCACTGCGGGCCGCCGGTGGCCGGCTCGGGAGCCAGCACCGCCAGCGCGCTCAGCGCGGGATCGGCGACGTCGTACCGGCGCAACTCGCTGGCCAGGTCGGCGGCGGTGGGCGGCGGGACCGCCGGATCGAGCAGGTCCATCGTCAGCGCGTCGAGGTAACCGGGGATACCGGCCCGGATCTGGCGCGGAGAGCACATCCGGCCGTCGACGCGCGTCGCGTCGGGCAGGCCGGTGCGGTGCGGCGGGAGGACGTCTGGCCACTGACCGGTCAGGCCCGCGTAGAGCAGGCCGCCGAGGGCACGGATGTCGGACGGCTGCTGCCCGGGCCCGCCGAGGTGCAGATCGACGAGCGTCACCTCGTCGTCGTTACCGATGAGGACGGTCGACGGGGTGAGGTTGCCGTGGGCGTGGCCGGTGGCGTGGATGCCGGCGAGCGCGTCGGCCGTGTTGCGGACGAGCGCGGCCGCGCGGGCCGGATGCAACGGGCCGGACCCCAGCGTGTCGAAGAGCGTCTGGCCGTTGACCCACTCGCGGACGACGTAGGCACGCGGGCCTTCGTCGACGGCGTCGTAGACCCCGATGACCGACGGGTGGACGATGCGCCCGGCGGCGACCGCCTCGGCGATCATCTGTTCGGCTGCTTCTCCGCCCGGCACCCGCAGTTCAATGGAGACTGTGCGGTTGAGCAGATTGTCGGTACCCCGCCAGAGTGCGTGCCCGGAGGCCGCATCGGCGTACAGGGCCTCTTCAAGCCGGTACCGACCCGCCAGCACCTCGCCCTGAGAGGGCGCGCCGACCTGTGTCACAACCCGCCCTCCCGCAGTAACGACCGCTCCGCCCCTCAGGGTAGGCCGTGGGGCGGCTACTGGGGACAGGTCCATCCTGCCTGTTCCGGCGCGTCGGACGCCACTGGATGAACAGCCTTCATAGGTAGGTAGTGGTCTCGGCGTTCACGGTAGCGCTGCGGCGCACGCCCGCTCGCTGTTCCACAACCGTGTGTCGCAGCAGTTCACGCCGGTTGGGACCGGCGGGGGCGGCCCGGTGCTCGCGCACCGGACCGCCCCGCGGTTGTCCGATAGATCTCTTAGACGAGACGACGGACGACGTACGTGTTGCTCCAGATCTTGCGCTTCGCCACCGGCTGTCCGGTGGTCGACGCGTCCCACATGTAGTTGCCGCCGGCGTAGATGGCGGCGTGGGAGTAGTAGCTACCGCTACCGAACAGCATCAGGTCGCCGGGCTTCTTCGCCGACTTGCTGACCGCGGTGCCGTACTTCGTCTGCTGGGTCGCGCTGTGCGGCAGGCTCTTGCCGAACTGCTTGTAGACGTACTGGGTCAGACCCGAGCAGTCGAAGTTGTTCGGGCCGGCCGCGCCGAACGCGTACATCTTGCCGGCCTGGCGCGCCGCGGCCTTGACCACGGCGTTGCCGTTGGACACGCCCTTGATGTAGTGGTTCGGCGAGAGCGTCTTGTGCGCGCTGGTCACGGCCAGCACCACACGCCAGTTCGAGCTTCCGCCAACGGTGACGGACCACTCGATCTGACCGGACTTGCGCGCCGTCTTGGTGCTGACGGTCTTCCAGCCGGAGCTGGACTGGTACTGCAGAGAGAACTTCTTGAACGACGCGGGATTGCCGCTCACCGTGCCGATCGCGTGCAGCGTCGTACGCGATCCGGTGGAGACCGAGGTGGCGCCGGAGAGCCGCGCGCTGGCCGAGTCCGCCGCCGCTGCCGGTGAGGCAGCGACGCCGATCAGGCCAACACCGAGTGATCCTGCGAGGACGCCGGCCAGAGCGGTGGTGCGAATGCTCGCGCGCCGGGAGAGGGCGCGGTGCTTCGGGCCGGACATTGCGCGGTGTCGAGCACCGCCGGTGGTTTTGTCCGCGTACGACACAGACTGGCCTATTTCACCAGAACGCTCGTACCGTTTCGCGGGCAGGGCACACCGAGGGGAATGCACCGTATGCAAGGAGATTCCTTCCTGCACGCCTGCGAGGTGAGCTGTCGGGTTCGGGCGGGAAGGTTGATTGCCCGGCCGCGCACTGCGCGGCTTCACCCCAAGGGATCGCGCCAGGGATTTGGTTCCCGGCGACCCCAACTACGTGGGTCCCCCGTCCCTGTCCATTTGGTTGGCTACTCGAAGGGACACCGCGGACGTCGTGGACAGGGCTCGGCGTGCGAATCCTGCGGTGTGCGCGGCGTGGCTGCCGCGACAAGTTGCCGCGAAGAACTGAACCTGCGCCTTGTGGGAGTTGCCAGTCCTTTGCGACGTGCATCACAGTCGATCTGAGAAGTTAGTACGACTTCACGGCGATTTCACGCACCACCAATGTGGTTCTCGGCGCGTCGCGCGCCGGTGACACAGCGCTGTGCAACCCGATGCGGGTTGGAAAACTGAACCGGACGAACGACCGGGAACCTCACGCGGCGTAGTGGTCGTCGGTAACCGGAGCCGACGGTACGCCCAGCGTGGCGTTCCTCACGGTCATACCGCGACGGTTGTGGATAACCCTGTGTGTTTTGGCCGACGCCGTGTCGACGGTTACGTTCCGGTCGTCAGCGGCCGGGTAGGCGTCGTTTCACGGTGTCGGCGAGCTCGACGACTTCGGCGACCCGGAGTCGGAGCGCCACCACCGCGTAGACGCCTACCAGGACAACTCCGGCGACGACCAGCGAGACGAACGAGCCGGTCTTGCCGATCCCCAGCCCGGCCTGGATGCCGTACGCGACGCCCCAGCTGATCAGTCCGGCAATCGCGGCGGCGACCCCGAGGCGGGTCAGCGTCCGGGTCACGGCCATCGTTTCCAGGCCGCCGATGCGGCGCTTGAGGTAGCGTCCGGAGACGAACACGGCGACCAGGTACGACACCGTATTGCCACACTGCAGCCCGACGACGATGTACTCGGGCGGCAGCAGGAACAGCACGCCCACGTCGAACGCGAGCTTCGCGACGACCACCGGGATGTTCAGGAGGGCCGGGGTCTTCGTGTCGCGCAGCGCGTAGAACGCGAAGATCTGCATCTGGCTGATCGCGAACGGCACCAGCCCGATCGCGGCCGCCATCGTCGCGTAGCCGGTCGAGATGGCCTGGTCCTGGCTGAAGTTGCCCCAGCGGAACGCGGTCACCGCCAGCGGGATACCCAGGACGATGTACGCCGCGGTGGCCGGCATCAGAACGACCGACGGGAGCCGCGCACCGAGTGAGAGGTTTCGCCTCAGCTCGGGGAAGTCGCGATCGGCCGCGGCCGCGCTCATCCGGGGCAACAGGGCAGTGAGGATGCTCACCGCGACGATCCCGTGAACCATCATGAACAACAGGAACGCGTTGTTGTGGATGAGTGGCCCGGGACCGCCGTTGGTGCCGGCGTAGTTCGCGATCTTGATCACCGGCAGGACGCCGATCTGGCTGACGCCCACGTAGACGAACATCCAGACGCCGAGCCGACCGGCCTCGCCGAGCCCGGAGCCGCGCAGATCGAAGCGCCATTTCCAGCGGAAGCCCACCTTGCGCAGGGCGGGCCAGAGCGCGAACGACTGCAGCACGATGCCGAGCGTGGTGCCGATCCCCAGCACCGCGACCTGGGCGCCGCTGATCGTCTGCGGGCTGAGCGACGCCGGGCCGGGCAGCAGGAGGAACACGACCGCGGTGACGATCACCGTGACGTTGTTCAGGATCGGCGCCCAGGCCGGTGCGGCGAACTGGTTCCGGGTGTTCAGGACGGCGCCCAGCAGAGCGGACAGGCCGTAGAAGAAGATCTCCGGGAGAAGAAGGTAGGTCAGCGTCGTCGTGAGGCGGCGACTGGCGTCCGTCGACTCGGAACTCGCGAAGAACGCGGCGAGCAGCGGGGCCCCGACGAGCGCGAGCAGCGTGGCCGCGCCGAGCAGGACGGTGGCCGCGGTGAGCAGCTTGTGGGTGAACGCCTCGCCGCCGTCGGCGTCGCGCTTCTTGGCCGCGACCAGCAGCGGCACGACGACGCTGGTGAGGATGCCGCCGAGCAGGAACTCGTACAGCATGTTCGGGATCGTGTTCGAGACCTGGTACGCGTCACCGACCAGGCCGCCGCCGATGGCCGCGCCGATCGCCGCGGTGCGGAGGAAGCCGGTCGCACGCGAGATCAGGCTGAACATCGCCATGACGCCGCTGGAGCGGGCCACGCTGCGGGCAGCCGTCTCCTCGGGCGGGGTCTCCCCGGTGTCGGTCGGCGTCGGGCCGCCGGGCACGGCCACCGAGGGATCGGCCACCGAGAGGTCAGGGATCGTCGGGTCCCCGATCCTCGGCAGGACCACGGTGGGCTCGTCCAACGGCGAGTTCGCCGGCAGGACGACCGTGGAGTCCGGGTCGTACGGGTTCGAGCGCGGCCGACGCAGATCGAAGTCGCGCGGCTCTGGACCCGTCACGCCGGGCGCTCGAGCAGGTCGGGCACCCGGGCGATGAGCTTGCGCTCGTCCGGGTAAGCCAGCCTGCCAGGGATCTCGCTGAGCGGGACCCACGCCACCTCGGTCACCTCCACGTCGGCGTCGGAGAGAACTCCGGCCACCGCATCCAGGAGGAAATGATGCACGGTCTTGTGGATGCGGCGACCCTCGAACACGAACCAGTAGTCGACCGTACCGAGCGTCGCCAGCACGTCTCCGATGATGCCGGTCTCTTCCGCGACCTCGCGGGCGGCGGTCTGCTCCAGCGTCTCGCCGGCTTCCACGTGACCCTTCGGCAGGGACCACAGCAAACGGCCCCGGCGGTCGAGTTTCCCGATCAGAGCACCCTCGAGGTGGTCGGCGTCACCCTGGACGACGAGACCGCCTGCGGAGACCTCCTCGACCCGTCGCAGCCGCCCGGTACCCCCGGGCCGACGCGGGGAGCTTCGGCGGGCCATGAATCTGACGATAGCGCCCGGGTGCGGTAAACGCTGTGAGGCCATCCAGGGGCGGTCGGTAGCGCCCTGTGTGATATGCGTGCGCCAGCTTCGGCCACCACTCGATAGGGTTCACGTCCGTGGCCGATGCGCGGAACCCCGAGCAGCCGGCCACTCAACCCGTCGCCTCCGATACTGGTCTTACTGTGTCACCTACTGCATCTCCCGCACTGACCACCGCGCAGCGCAGCGCCGTCGCCGAACTACTGCGGGTCTCCCCCGTCGCCGACGACCTCGGTCGTCGGTTCCAGGCCGCCGGGCACGAGCTCTACCTCGTCGGGGGGTCGGTCCGCGACGCCCTGCTCGGGCGCCTGGGCGACGACCTCGACTTCTGCACCGACGCCCGGCCGGACGCCGTGCTCGACCTGCTGAAAGGCTGGGCGGAATCGACCTGGACGACCGGGATCGAGTTCGGCACGGTAGGCGCCTCGCGGCGCGGCCTGCGTCTCGAGATCACCACCTACCGCGCCGAGGCGTACGACCGGCAGAGCCGTAACCCGGTCGTCCGGTACGGCGAATCGCTCGCCGAAGACCTCGTGCGCCGTGACTTCACGGTCAACGCGATGGCGGTCGGGCTGCCCGGCCACCGATTCGTCGACCTGCACGGCGGCCTGGACGATCTGGCCTCGAAGGCGCTCCGCACGCCGGGAGCGCCGGAGGACTCGTTCGCCGACGATCCGCTCCGGATGTTGCGGGCCGCGCGGTTCGCGTCGCAGCTGCGGTTCGAGGTGGCGCCCGAGGTGATCGCGGCGATGACCGCGATGGCCGACCAGATCACCCGGATCACCGCCGAGCGGATCCGCGACGAGCTCACGAAGCTCATCACCGGTGCCGACCCGGTCGCCGGGCTCCGGCTGCTCGTCGACACCGGGCTCGCCGCCCACGTGCTGCCCGAGCTGCCGAACATGCGGATGGAGATCGACGAGCACGCCCAGCACAAGGACGTCTACGAGCACACGCTGACGGTCCTCGAGCAGGCGATCGACCTCGAGCCGGCCGGGCCGGATTTCGTGCTGCGGATGGCCGCGCTCCTGCACGACATCGGCAAACCCGCGACCCGGGAGATCCAGGACGGCGGCGGGGTCAGCTTCCACCACCACGAGGTGGTCGGGGCGAAGATGACCCGGCGCCGGATGAAGGCGCTGCGCTACCCCAAGGACGTCACCGAGCAGGTCGCCACACTGGTCTTCCTGCACCTGCGGTTCCACGGCTACGGCCGGGGGGAGTGGACCGATTCGGCCGTGCGCCGGTACGTCACCGACGCCGGCGACCTGCTCCCCCGGCTGCACCGGCTGGTGCGCTCGGACTGCACCACCAGGAACAAGCGCCGGGCGGCCGCACTGGCTCGCTCCTACGACACGCTCGAGGAGCGGATCACCCGCCTGCAGGCCGAGGAAGACCTGGCGCGGATCCGGCCCGACCTCGACGGCAACGCGATCATGGAGCTGCTCGGCGTCCCGCCCGGCCCGATCGTCGGCCGGGCGTGGAAGCACCTCAAGGAGGTCCGCCTCGACCGCGGGGTGCTCCCGCGCGACGAGGCCGAGGCCGAGCTCTTCCGCTGGGCCGCGGAGAACGGCGTCCCTAGGTCGGGGGAGCCGGGAGCGGAGTAGCCGTCCGGGTGCTCGGGGCGGTCGGGCGGGGCGTCATCGCACTCACGCTCGACCACCCCAGCCGGCTGGTCCACCAGGCCACCCAGGCCGCCAGCACCAGGTGACCGGCGCCCAGCCCGAGGAACACCGGCCACGAGCGGCCCGAGTCCGGTAGCCCGAACGCGGCGATCAGCAGCCCGCTGACCACACACACGTTGAACAACATGTCGTAGAGCGCGAACACCCGCCCGCGGAAGACGTCGTCGACCTCCGACTGCACCGCCGCGTCGACGATGATCTTGATGCCCTGGCTCGCCCACCCGGCGGCGAGCGCCACGGCGACGACGACCGCCGTCCGCGGCGCGGCCACGATCACCGGCCAGGCGCCCGCGAGAACGACCAGCAGCGCGGTCATCCACGTCCGTCGCGAAATCCGGCGGACGACGCCCGGCGTGACGAGTGCGGCCAGGAACGCACCGAGCCCGGTCGCGAGCACCACCTGGCCGAGTCCGGTGTCACCGCCCGGAAACAGCCGGCTCCCTTCCAGCGTGTTCCGGTAGAGCAGCAGCAGGGCCATCGTCGTGATGCCGAACCCGACCCGGCCCAGGCCGACCGTCAGCAACGCGAACGCGGCCGCCCGCCGGTCGGACAGGTGCCGGACGCCGGCGATCATGCCGCGTACCACCGATCCGACGGTCTCCAGCCGGGCGGTCGGGTCGTCGCGATCGGGACCCAGCGCGGCGACCGGGAAGCGGACCGCGAACCCGGCCGAGGCGAGGTAGGCCCCGACCGCGCAGAGCAGGATCACGCCGTACCCGAAGTCACCGGCGTCCAGCAGACTGCGCAGCCCGACCGCCACGCCGACGCCGATCGTCAGCACGACCGTGCCCGCGGTAGGCGAGAGCGCGTTCGCCGTCACGAGTTCGCGATCGCCGGCGACGTGCGGCAGACCGGCCGAGAGGCCGCCCAGGATGAACCGGTTGACCGCGACCGCGATCAGAGCGAGCAGCAGGAACGGCCAGGTGCGCCCGCCGGTGGCGAGCACGACGGCGACACCGACGAGCACGACGGCCCGGGTGACGTTGGCCCAGAGCAGGACGTTCCGGCGCGGATAGCGGTCGAGCAGGATGCCGGTGAACGGGCCGAGCAGAGAGTAAGGAAGCAGCAGGATCGCGAAGCCCAGCGCCACGGCGACCGGTTCGGTCTGCCGATCGGGGTTGAACAGCACCGACCCGGCGAGCGCGGCCTGGAAGACGCCGTCGCCGAACTGCCCGGTGAGCCGGACGCCGAACAGGCGGCGGAAATCCGGCCGGCGTAGCAATCCGCCCAACTCGCGCCACGCGCCAGGTGGTGCATTCACGCGCCAAGGGTACGGGCGAGTGAGTGGCCGTAAAGTAAGAGCACTGCATCAGGGAGGCTTAGTGGCCGGTGTGTCACCCATCGCCCCGACCCGCACCACTGCCGGTGCCGCGGTCCTCGTCACCCACTCCGATCGATTGCTGATGATTCGCCAGGAGCGCCGGAACGGCGTCCGCTGGGAAGTACCCGGCGGCGGCCAGGAGGCCGGGGAAACGCTCGAAGCGGCGGCGATCCGCGAGGCTCGTGAAGAGGCCGGTCTCGACGTCACGGTCGATCGGCTGGTCTGTACCTATGCGTCCTACCGGCTCGACACCGGGACCGTGGTGCTGGGGGCCTTTTATCTAGGGATCGCGGCGGACCCGGGCTTCGAGCCGGTGCCACAGCTCGACGAAGGCATCGTGGAGGTGCGCTGGCTCGACCCGACGTCGCTGGACGAGGGCGAGCTCGGCCCGCTCACGCAGCGGGTGCTGGACCGGTGGTGGCCGGCCCGGGACGAGCCGGCGGCGCCGTTCCACGTGGAACTATGGCGGAACCGCACCGGCTATCTCCCGCTCTGAGGGCGGCGATGGCCACTTTCGTCCGGGTTCGTGGTCCGCTCGACGAACGCACGGCCGCCAATCTGTACAGCGTCGTCGTCGGCGTCGTTCTCGGTGGGGGTGCGATCGGCTGGGTGAAGCCGCCGTCGCGCGCGGAGTTCGACGAGTGGCTGAGCGACGTCGTCGGCGCGGTGCGGGCCGGCGAGGCGGACGCGGTGCTGGTCGGTGAGGCCGGCGGGGCGGTAGCGGCCTTCGGGTACTGGCGCCGGTACGCGCGCCCGACGCTGCGGGTGAACGCCGACCTGGAGAAGGTGTTCGTCGCGCCCGGCGATCAGGGCCGGGGGCTCGGCGGGCAGGTGGTGAGCCTGCTGATCGAGTCGGCGCACCAGGCCGGGATCGAGACGCTCACGCTCGACGCCCGCGGCGACAACCTGCCCGCGATCCGGCTCTACGAGCGCCTCGGCTTCACCCGCTACGGCCACCTACCGGCCTTCATAGCCTTCGGCCCCTACCGCTACGACCAGTTGTTGTTCCTGAAACGGCTGTAGCCGCGCTCTATTGAGCGCGGCTACAGCCGTTTCCGTACTGACGTGGAGCGCGCTGAGGACGAGGCTGGTAGCCGCGCGGCTACCAGCCTCGCCCCGTCAGCGCGCCGTTTCCCCCCGGATGAAGGCTTCTACGGCGGCGTGGGCCTCGTCGTCGCTGTACTGCTCGGGCGGGGACTTCATCAGGTAGGACGACACCGAGTTGATCGGGCCGCCGATTCCCCGGTCCTTGGCGATCTTCGCCGCACGGACCGCGTCGATGATGACGCCGGCCGAGTTCGGGGAGTCCCAGACCTCGAGCTTGTACTCCAGGTTCAGCGGCACGTCGCCGAACGCCTTGCCCTCGAGGCGGACGTAGGCCCACTTGCGGTCGTCGAGCCACGGCACGTAGTCGGACGGGCCGATGTGAACGTCGGCCTTCTCCATCTCGTGCGGGATCTGCGAGGTGACCGACTGCGTCTTCGAGATCTTCTTCGACTGGAGACGCTTGCGCTCCAGCATGTTCATGAAGTCCATGTTGCCGCCGAAGTTGAGCTGGTACGTGCGCAGCAGCTCGACACCGCGGTCCTCGAAGAGCTTGGCCATCACGCGGTGGGTGATGGTGGCGCCGACCTGCGACTTGATGTCGTCGCCGACGATCGGCACACCGGCGTCGGTGAACTTCTGCGCCCACTCGGGGTCGGACGCGATGAACACCGGCAGCGCGTTGACGAACGCGACCTTCGCGTCGATCGCGGCCTGCGCGTAGAAGCGGTCCGCGTCCTCGGAGCCGACCGGCAGGTACGAGACCAGCACGTCGACCTTCGCGTCCTTCAGGACCTGGACCACGTCGACCGGCTCGTCGTCGGACTCGGTGACCATTTCCTGGTAGTACTCGCCCAGACCGTCGAAGGTGTGGCCACGCTGCACGGTGATGCCGGTGGGCGGCACCTCGGTGATCGTGATCGTGTTGTTCTCGCTGGCGACGATCGCCTCCGAGAGGTCACGCCCGACCTTCTTGGCGTCTACGTCGAACGCGGCGACGAACTCGACGTCACGCACGTGGTAGTCGCCGAACTGGACGTGCATGAGCCCGGGCACCCGCGTCGTGGGGTCAGCGTCACGGTAGTAGTGCACGCCCTGCACGAGCGACGCGGCGCAGTTGCCGACGCCGACGATGGCGACACGTACGGAGCCCATAGGGGCCTCCCTCTCTGTGTTTCTACTCACTGCTGAGTTCAATCTCTGAACGATGGGTTCGATGTCAGCCCGGCGGATCCCCGTCCCCGGAGGGAGAGGGGTCGACGGTCGGCTGTTCCGGAGCGGATCGCCGGAGCGGGTCGTTGCCCGCCTGCTCTTTGGCGATCAGCTCGTTGATCCAGCGGACCTCCCGGTCGGCCGATTCCAAACCGTGGCGTTGTAGTTCGAGCGTGTAGGCGTCCAAACGCTCGCCCGCTCTGGCGAGCATCTGCGACAACCCGTCCCGGCGTTCTTCCACCCGCCGGCGGCGCCCCTCGAGGATCCGGAGCCGGGTGGCCGCGTCAGTGCGGCTGAAGAACGCGAAGTGGACGCCGAAACCCTCGTCGTCGTAGGTCTCGGGCCCGGAACCCGCCAGTAGAGCGGCGAACCGTTCCTTGCCCTCGGCGGTCAGCTTGTAGACCACTCGCCCCCGCCGACCGGTCAACGGCGGCGGTACGACCACGTCGTCGGGGTCAGGCTCGAACTCGGTGATCCAGTTCCCCGCTTGGAGCCTGCGGAGAGTCGGATAGAGCGACCCGTAGGAGATGGCCGCACGGAACGCGCCGAGCAGGGTCGTCAGCCGCTTGCGCAGCTCGTACCCGTGCATCGGGGCTTCGTGCAGAAGGCCCAGGATCGCAAACTCGAGCACCGCCGGGCCTCCTCTCGTCCACCTGGCATTGGCTCGCACCGATGTATCGAGACGATACATCGGTTCGACGCCTCGGACGAGAGGGACACGACGTAATCCCCGTCATGCGTTCACTTTCCGGTCACTTCAACCAGGGCTGGGGCCCGGGCCGCGGCGTACTCTTCGCCTGTGCGGACCCAGAGACAGGTGGTGGACTACACGCTTCGGCGCCGGGCGCTCCTGCGTGAGGTCCAGGCCGGCCGGGTCGGCACGCTGGAGGTCTGCGACGCCTCCCCGTATCTCGTCCGCGCCTCGAAGTTCTTCGGAGAGGTGACGACGTCGCCGTGCCCGATGTGCCGGCGGGAGCCCCTCTGGCACGTGCACTACATCTACGGCGACGAGCTGCGCACGTCGGCCGGCCAGGCGCGGCCGAAGGCCGAGCTCGCGGTCCTGGCCATGGACTACCGGGCGTTCGACGTCTACGTGGTCGAGGTCTGTCGCGGGTGCCGGTGGAACCATCTGGTGGAGAAGTTCACGCTGGGGCGCGACGGCCTCACCGGTGACGACGCCGGGGATCAGCAGCGGACGGCCGACTGATCCACCTAACGGTTCGACTTGGATCGCTGACCGAGCGTCAGTTGCCACGACGCGATGTACTGGCGGTCGGCAACGCAACCACGGGCGTTTAGGTGTGATTGCGGGTAGATTTTCCGCATACTCCAGCGCCGTGACTGACGTTTGGCTTAAGCCTGGATAAGTATGTGCACGGGTTGCCCCCTGTTGCGCATGCAATGGGAGAGGATCGCGGACGGTGAACTGCTGGCCCGATCAACGCAAGGCGTGGGAAATGGTGATTGCTCTGTGAGCGGCATTTCACAGGAGCGTGCGGCTGTTTTGATCGCTTGGTGCTTCCGGGGCATGGTGGGCGCATGACTTACGGCCACACTCCCGACGACGGTGACGGTGTTCCCGACGTCGGAGGGCGCTCGTCAGGCGGTGGAACGGTGTACGGCGGCGGCCCCGCGTCACGCGGCGGCGGCACGGTCTACGGCGGCTCACCAGCCGGTTCGTCCGGCACGACCTACGGTTCGGCGTCCCCCGGTCCGGCGTCCCCCGGGCGCGGCACCACGTACGGCTCCTCGGGCGGCACCACGTACGGCTCCTCGGCGGCCGGTCCGTCCGGTGCGCAGGGCGGAGCCACCTACGGTTCGGCGTCCGCCGGGCGCGGCACTACCTACGGCGCGTCCGGTGGGGGAACCACCTACGGTTCGGCGACACCGGGCGGCACCACCTACGGCGCGTCCAGTGGCACCACCTACGGGGCGTCCAGTGGCACCACCTACGGGGCGTCCAGCGGCCCCGCCTACGGCAGCACCGCCGTCGGCGAGCGCCCCGCCGGTCTCGGGCCCCGCAGCCGCGCCGCGGCCCTCGAGGACGACCGGCTCCTTCCGGAGCTCGGCGGCACTCCGCCCGGCGGTCCCCGGGTCAAGAAGCCGGGACGCCGCAAGAAGATCCTGATCGGCCTCGGCATCGCGACCGCGGTCTCGCTCCTGCTCGGGCTCACCGGTGGCGGCGTGGCATACGCCAGCGTCGACCTGCCTCAGTTCCCGGAGTCCAGCAAGACCACCCAGATCCAGTACTCGGACGGCAAGACGACGTTCGCGACGTTCGCCACCGAGAACCGGGTCGAGGTGCCGCTGGCCAAGGTCCCGAAGTTCGTGCAGGACGCGGTCATCGCGACCGAAGACCCGGACTTCCGGGAGAACAGCGGTGTGTCGTTCCGCGGCACGGCCCGTGCGGTCTGGGGTCTGGTCAGCGGTAACGAGGGCGCCGGTGGTGGTTCGACGATCACCCAGCAGTACATCCGCAACGCGCTGAACCTCACCCGGGAGAAGAGTTACTCCCGCAAGGTGAAGGAAATCATCCTCGCCCGGAAGCTCTCCAGCAGCTGGACGAAGGATCAGATCCTCAAGGGCTACCTGAACACGATCTACTTCGGACGTGGAGCCTGGGGTATCCAGTCGGCGTCGCAGGCGTATTTCCACAAGGACGTCGAAAAACTGACCGTGGCCGAGGGTGCCGTGCTCGCCGCGGTCATCAAGGACCCGACGAACTTCGACCCCAAGAACAACGTGGCCAGCGCCAAGGGCCGCTGGACCTACGTCGTCGACCAGATGGCCCAGAAGCAGTTCATCACCGCGGCCGACCGGCAGGCGCTGACCTATCCGAAGGTCGAAGACAAGCCGGCTGCGACGCACGACTGGCAGAGCGGCTCGACCGGCATCCTCGGGCAGAAGATCGAGTCCGAGCTGAAGAAGACCGTCGGTCTGACCGAGCAGGACATCAACACCGGTGGGTACCGGGTCGTCACGACGATCAACCCGAACTACCAGGCGGCGGCCAAGAAGGCGTCGATGCAGTACCTCGTCGGCCAGGACAAGGCCATGGCGACCGCGATGGTCTCCATCGATCCGGCCACCGGCATGGTCCGGGCCTACTACGGCGGTGAACGCGGTTACGGAAACCTCGACCTGGCCTCCGCCGCCGCCGCGCACCCCGCGGGTTCGTCGATGAAGCCGTACGTGCTCGCGAAGGGCGTCGAAGACGGCTACAGCATCGATTCGCTCTGGGACGGAACCTCCGGCCAGACGTTCCCGGACCGCTCGACGCCGCTGAAGAACTCCGACGGCGACAACTCCTGCGGCAAACAGTGCTCGCTGACCAGCGCCACCGTGAAGTCGCTCAACACCGTCTACTGGGCGCTGACCTACAAGGTCCACGCATCCGAGGTCGCGAAGCTGGCCGAGAAGGCCGGCATCAAGATGATCGACGGCATGCCGACCGCCCAGTTCATCAAGAGCGACAAGCTGAACTCCGGTCTCGGCATCGGCCAGGACTCGATCTCGGTGCTCGACCAGGCCGCCGGCTATGCGACGTTCGCCAACTACGGCATCTACCGCCAGCCGTACTTCATCGACAAGGTGTACGGCTCGGACGGCAACGTCGTGTGGGACCACGCCACGCACGTCGCCCCGGAGGTGCAGGCGTTCACCAAGGACGTCGGCCGGGACGTGTCCTACGTCCTGCAGCAGGTCTACGGCGCGACCAACAAGAAGATCACCGACGGCCGCGAGGCCGCGATCAAGACCGGTACCCAGCAGTTCGGGAACACGGACGAGAACGCCCACGCCTGGATGTGCGGGTTCACACCGCAGCTGGCGACCGCGGTGTGGGTCGGTAGCGGCACCGACAAGGACATCAAGCTCCGAGATCGGGTCAACAACAACATCCACGTCTACGGCTCGGGTATCCCGGGCAAGATCTGGCGCGACTTCATGAGCGCCGCGCTGAAGGGTCAGGACAAGGAAGACTTCGAGTCCCCCCTGCACGCCGGTGACGAACCCGGTAACGCGCCGAGCGAGGAGCCCTCGCCGACGCCGTCGGACACGCCCGACGAAGACAATCCGGATGGTCAGAACGGTGACGGCCAAAACGGCAACGGTGACGGCCAGAACGGGAACGGCGACGGTCAGAACGGTGACGGCCAGAACGGAAACGGTGACGGCCAGAACGGTGGAGACGTCCAGAATCCTGGAGACAACGGTCAAAATCCGTTTCTGAACAACAACTAGCTCGATCACGACGAGAGCCGGTCCCGGTCGGGGCCGGCTCTCCTCGTGTGCCGGGGCGAGGGGGGATGCGCGGGTGCGGCAGGATCGGGGCGTGACCGAGCGAACGACCGAGCGACCCGACGTCGAGATCGTGATCCCGAGCCACTCCGATCGCGTGGTGGCCGGCCTCTCCGAGGCCGCGGGCGGCCCTCTCGGCCGGCACGCGACGCTGCGACGGAGGTTCTGGACGCCGCTGCAGGTCATCCTGCTGCTGACGACTCTGGTCTTCGCGTTCAACTGGGTGCAGAAGTCACCGTGCCGGGACGGCGCGTGGGACAACTACGACCAGTACCGGAACGCCTGTTACACCGATGTGCTGGCGCTGTACTACGCGGAGAAGCTCAACGAGGGCTACCTCCCGTACCTCGACCACGAGGTCGAGTACCCGGTGCTGACCGGCCTGATGATGGGCGCGATCGGCCTGCCGGTGCACGCGCTGATCTCCAGCGGAGCGGTGGACTTCCTGACGCCGGGCCACCCGAACGAGGGCACGGTCTTCTACGACCTCACCGCGCTGGCGCTGGCCGGCTTCGGGCTGGTGACCGCGTGGGCGGTGGTCCGTTCGCGAGAACGCAGGCCGTGGGACGGCGCGCTGGTCGCGCTGGCGCCGGCCGTGTTCGTCACCGCGACCGTCAACTGGGACTATCTCGCGATCGGCCTGACCGCGCTGGCGATCCTCGCCTGGTCGCGCGAGCGCCCCGGTCTGTCCGGTGTGTTGTTCGGTCTCGCGACCGCGGCGAAGTTCTATCCCCTGCTGATCCTCGGCCCACTGGTGCTGCTCTGTTTCCGGCGGCGGACGCCGGAGGCGCGCACGTCCGCACTGATCACCGTCAGCAGCGGGGTCTTCACCTGGCTCGTGGTCAACGTGCCGTTCGCGATCATGGCGCCGGACGGCTGGTCGCGGTTCTTCCGGCTCTCGTCGGAGCGGCCGATCGACTGGGGCACGTTCTGGTACATCGGCACGCACATCCCGGTCGGCCGTACCGCCGACAACAAACCCGACCTCGGGTTGCCGCCGTTCGTCTGGCTCGGCGACCACATCCCGGCGCTCAACGCCGCCGCCTGGCTGCTGTACGCCCTGTGCTGCATCGGGATCGCGGCGCTGATCCTGTTCGCGCCCCGGCGTCCGCGGTTGGGGGCGATGGCGTTCCTGGTCGTCGCCACATTCCTGCTGACGAACAAGGTGTGGTCGCAGCAGTTCGTGCTCTGGCTGATCCCGCTGGCGGTGCTGGCGCGGCCGCGCTGGCGGGCTTTTCTGATCTGGCAGGCGTGCGAACTGTTCTACTTCTTCAGCTTCTACCAGATCCTGATCCGGGTGTCGGGTGGCAAGAACGCCGTGCTACCCGAGGCGGTGTTCACTCTGGCCAGTCTTGCCCGCTGGCTTTCGGTGGCGGTGATGTGCGGGCTCGTCGTCCGGGAGACGCTCAAGCCCGAACTCGACGTCGTCCGGCGGGACGGTGTGGACGATCCCGAGGGCGGAGTGCTCGACGAGACGCCCGGCCGGCGATCACCGCAGCTCGAACAAGATCCCGTCGCCGCGGTCGCTCCGTAGGATCCCCAGCCCGGTCACGTCGGCGGTGAGCGCGTTTTCGTAGGGCGTCCCGCGGGCGCTGAGCGGGCCGTCGCGCACGACGAGCACCGACTTGATGCCCAGGTCGCGGAAGTACTGGACGCTCTGCGCCGACGGGAAGCCGGTGGCCGCCTGCCGGATCTCGTCCTGGGAGTGCGGGGTGAACCCGGAGCCGCCGTTGACGATCTTCGGGAACCCGTCGGTCGACCAGAGCATCACCCACTGGTCGCGGGCATCGCTGGGCAGCACGAGCGCCGGGCCGTCGATGCCTTTGAACGACTGTGGTTCTCGGGGTACGTCTGGATGCGGTGTGGTGTTGAGCCCTTCGACGCCGACGAAGAACGCCGGGACGAGCGCTGCCGCGACGACGAATCGCTCCCAGCGGCGGGCGCTGCGGGCGGTTTCGCGGCTGCCTCGCGTCCGCAGGGACAACCGATCGCCGAACGCGGTGATGGCCCCCGCGGCGAGCAGAGCGAGCAGCAGTGAGGTCCAGACGACCAGCCGGCCGGGGGTGCGGATCGCGTCCCAGCCCGGCAGGTGCCGGTAGATGAGCAGGTAGCCGAGTTCGCCGCCGAAGAACCGGGTGCCCATCGCGAGGATGATGCTGACGACGGTGGCCAGGGCCAGCACGAGCCGCTGACGCACCGACCAGGCGCTGTAGAAGACGCCGACCAGCGCCAGTGCCATCACGAAAAGGCCGGGGAGCATCGTCATCTCCGGCGCGAACGGCAGCGTCTCGCGGGAGTGCGCGGACGCGTCGCCCCAGAGCCAGGACGTCTCGGGCGCGGTGAAGAAGCCGCGCAACGGCGGGGAGAACAGCTCGAGGTCGGCCTCGGACCGGCGGGCGTACGGGTGCGCGTCGACCACCCGCAGGTACGGCCGGGCCATCAGCGCGGTGACGACCAGGAACGCGAGCGCGCCGAGGCCGTCGGCGATCAGCAGTTTCCGGCTCAGCTCCGGCCGGCCGGTCACCAGCCAGCCGATCGCCGCCGCGACGCAGACCCCTCCCAGCACGTAGCCGAACGGCAGGCCGACGCCGAAGCCGATCGTGATCTGCCAGCAGGCGAGCGCCCAGCCGGCCGCGGCCCAGCCGGGACGTACCTCGTCGGGCCGGTAGCCCCGGGAGAGCGACCAGCCGTGGCCCTTGGCCAGCGCGGCCAGCGCGAGCGCTATGCCGCCGGTGGACAACACGTGCAGGTGACCGGCCTGGCCGAGCCGCCAGGGGGCGTAGCCGACCGCCAGCCCGGCCAGCACCGCCGCCGGCCAGGCCGCGCCGAGACGCCGGACCAGCGCGTAGCCGCCGATCGAGGCCAGGTAGAACGCCAGCACGTAGGCGATGTTGTAGTGGACGACCGCCGCGGCGGGACCGTGGCCGAAGAACCCCAGCGGCGAGTAGCCGAGCAGGCTGTCGGTGAACGCGAACGAGTCGTGCTCGGGGAACAGCGTGTTGGACTGCCAGAGCGCGCCGGGCTGGGTGAGCAGCGCGTGGCCGCCCCACGCGATCTCCCAGGTGATCAGCAGCGGGTCGAACACGTCCTGGGGGATCGTGCTCGCCGGGTGCAGCAGAGTCGGCCAGGTGAAGACGACCGCGACCAGCGCGAACCCGAGGCCGACGAGCGTGTACTCGTTGGTGAGGTAGTTCTGTCGACGCTGCTTCGTGGCTTCGGGCGCTGCCACGCTCACTTGGCCAGCCGCTCCTTCAGGAACTGGATGTCGGCGGACTGACCGTCGTCGCCACCGGGCGTCTCGCAGATCGCCGGCGCCTGGGCGGCCTTGACCGTCGCGACGATCAGATCGGGATCGATCTGGCCGTTGCCGAGGTTCTCGTGCCGGTCGCGCCCGGAGTCGAACGGGTCTTTCGAATCGTTGACGTGCACCAGATCGATGCGGCCGGTGATCGCCTTCACCCGCTCGACGATGTCGAGCAGGTCTTCGCCGCCGGCGTGGGCGTGACAGGTGTCGAGGCAGAAGCCGGGCTCGTACTCGCCGATCGCATCCCACAGCATCGCGAGCCGATCGAACCGGCGGGCCATCGCGTTGTCTCCCCCCGCGGTGTTCTCGACCAGGATCGGCAGCGGGAACCCGCCGGACTCGGCAGCCTGCGCGAACGCCTTGCGCCAGTTCTCGAACCCGACCGCGGCGTCGTCACCGTTGCCAACGTGACCACCGTGGACGATCAGGCCCTTCGCACCGACCTGTGCGGCGGCCTCGGCGTGCTGGCTGAGTATCTTCCGCGACGGGATGCGGACGCGATTGTTCGTGCTGGCCAGATTGATGACGTACGGCGAGTGGATGTAGATCTCCACCTCGCTGGCGCGGAGTGCCTCGGTGTCTTCGCGAGGCACCGGCTTCTTCCAGCCCTGCGGGTCACCGAGGAAGAACTGGACCACGTCGGCACCGCGAACGGACGCGGCGGCCAGCGGGTCGGCTGGGTCGACATGGGCACCGATAAGCATGGCCGCGAGCCTAGTGCTCCCCGGCGACAAGTTCGGCGCCCCGGCCGGGACCGTGAGGTGCCCCCGAAGAGCAGCCGTTACCCGATGCCCGAGGGTCTCGTTGGTCCCGTACAGAGCAGTTACTGAGTGGGAGGACGGGTGTCGAGACGTCGGCTGGCCGTGGCGGCTCTGGTTCTGACCAGCCTCATCGGCCTCGTTCCGATGGCTGCTCCGGCGCGGGCGCGCCCGCCGGAGGCGACGATGACGTTCACCGGTGCGCTGGACGTCGCCGGGCTGCTCGGTTCGCTCACCGTCCGCCCCCGGGCCGTGACGATCCCGGCCGGTGGCGAAGTGGCGTTCGTCAACGGGACGACGGTCGCGCTGCGGGTGACGGTGGGTCTCGAGACCGCGACGCTGGAGCCGGGCGGATCCCGGACCATGCTGTTCACCGGTGCCGATCGGCCGGAGACGTTCACTGCCGCGGCGACCGGTCTGGGCCTGCCGTCGGTCGGTTCGCTGACGTCGTCGTCGGGGCAGGTCAGTGTGCTGGCGATCCCGGCCGCGCCGATGATGTCGGCCGCGGCGGCTCCGACGAAGACACCCGGCCCGGCCTCGGCCGGAGCTCGGCCGGAGGGGGCGGGCTCGGACGACGGGAGTGCTGACGACGGGGGAGCCGCCGGTCCGCGGCTCGATCCGAGCGGGGCGGTGATTCCGCTGGGGCCGGGTGATTCGGGGCCGGACGGTTCGGGGCCGGACGGTTCGGGGCCGGGCGGACCGGGGTGGGACGGGGCGGGGTCAGGGCCGGGGTCGCCCGGGCCGGGCGGCTCTTCGCCGTGGCCGGGGGGAACTCCGAGGTCGTCGTCCTCCGGGGGCTCCGACGAGCACGGGAGCGGGCCGGGGTCGGACGGCTCGCGGCCGGACCCGCCGGTCGGAGCCGGCCGTCCCTCCGTGGCGCCACCGGTCCTCCCGCCGTTCCCGGGGTTCCGTAGCGCACACGACCAGCTCGGGCTGATCGCCCTGCTCGGACTGATCGTGCTGGCCGGGCTGGGCACGATGGCGTTCCGGGCGGTGCTCGCGTTCCGGCCGCCGGTCGAGGTGGGGGCGCACTCGCAGGCCGCCCGGAAGGCCCGGGTGCTCCGGCGTCAGCGGGGCTGAATCCCCGGTTGTCCCCAGGCCGGTCTCGGCGGTCGGTAGCACTCCGTGTGCGCTGGTAAGGTGGTCGGGATTGCATGACGCAATCGACCCTCCTGTCACGGACCGACCGTGACCGCCTGAGTCCAGAGGAGGTGGGTTCCACCTTGCGTCATTACGAAGTCATGGTGATTCTCGACCCCGAGCTCGAGGAACGCACTGTCCAGCCGTCGCTCGACACGTTCCTCAACGTGATCCGCACGGCCGGTGGCAGCGTCGAGAAGGTCGACGTCTGGGGCCGGCGTCGGCTCTCGTACGAGATCAACAAGAAGGTCGAAGGCATCTACGCCATCGTCGACCTGAACTCGGAGCCCCCGGCCGTCGCCGAGCTCGACCGTCAGCTGAACCTCAACGAGTCCGTTCTGCGGACCAAGGTCATCCGACCCGACCAGCGCTGAGCGCGCTACCGACCGTTTCGTCGTACCCCTCCGGCAAGGTGGGTTACCTGAACGGTCGGTGGAGGAGGATCGCACCCCATGGCAGGCGAAACCGTCATCACCCTGGTCGGCAACCTGGTTGACGACCCCGAGTTGCGCTTCACCCCTAGTGGCGCAGCTGTGGCGAAATTCCGGATCGCGTCGACTCCGCGTACCTACGACCGGACGAGCGGGGAGTGGAAGGACGGCGAAAGCCTCTTCCTCACCTGCAACGTCTGGCGTCAGGCGGCGGAGAACGTGGCCGAATCGCTGCAGCGCGGCATGCGCGTCATCATCCAGGGCCGCTTGAAGCAGCGGTCCTACGAGACGCGCGAGGGCGAGAAGCGCACCGTATTCGAGGTCGAGGTCGACGAGGTCGGCCCGTCGCTCCGCAGCGCTACCGCGCGGGTCAACAAGACGACCCGCGGCAGCGGTGGCAACGGCGGCAGCAGCGGCGGCTACGGCTCGTCCGGTGGTGGCGGCGGCAACTCCGGTGGTGGGGCGCCTGCTGACGACCCCTGGGCCGTCGCGACTCCGGCCGGCGGTGGCTCGTTCAGCGACGAGCCGCCGTTCTAGCCGATTACGGCTGACGAGTTCCCGAACTTTGCTTGAGAGAAGGAAGACCATGGCCAAGCCGCCCGTGCGGAAGCCCAAGAAGAAGATCAACCCGCTCGACAAAGACAAGATCACCTACATCGACTACAAAGACACGGCGCTGCTGCGGAAGTTCATTTCCGACCGCGGCAAGATCCGTGCCCGTCGGGTGACCGGTGTGTCGAGCCAGCAGCAGCGGCAGATCGCTCGTGCGATCAAGAACGCCCGCGAGATGGCGCTGCTGCCCTACACCAGCACCGCGCGCTGAGAGGGGCGAGGCAGATGAAGATCATCCTCACCTCTGAGGTCAGTGGCCTCGGTTCACCCGGCGACATGGTCGAGGTGAAGGACGGCTATGGCCGTAACTACCTGCTGCCGCAGGGCAAGGCGATCCTGGCCACCCGTGGCCAGGAGAAGCAGGTGGCGCAGATCCGTCGGGCGCGTGACGCCCGCCAGGTCCGTGACCTCGGGCACGCGCAGGAGATCAAGAGCGCGGTCGAGAAGCTGAACGTCCGGCTCTCGACCCGCGCCGGCGAGGGCGGCCGGCTGTTCGGCTCGGTCACCGCCGCCGACGTCGTCGCGGCTGTCGTCCGGGCCGGTGGGCCCGAGCTCGACAAGCGTCGGCTCGAGCTGCCCGGTCACATCAAGACGACCGGTGCGCACAAGGTCGCGGTGCGGCTGCACCCCGACGTGTCGGCGAACATCTCGCTGGACGTCGTCGCCGAGAAGTAAGCGTTCCGTCCGACGGCCGGCCCGGGTGCACCCGGGCCGGCCGTCGCCGTTCCCGGCCTTCCCGCCTGGCCGCCGGTGGTGGTGGCCAGGCGGGGCGGTGACCGGTGCGCCCGCCGGGGGTCGCAAGCCGCTGGGACGGTGGCCCCGCTGGGTCCGCCGGGGCGGGTGGCCCGCTGCGCTCGCCGGTGGCCCGGTGTGCCGCCTGGGGTGGCAAGCCGCTCGGGGGCAGTGGCCCGCCGGGCCCGCCAGGGGCGGTGATGGCGCGCTGGGTCCGTCAGGGCAGTGGGGCCCGCCGGGGCGCGTGGCCCATTAGGGCGCTGGGTCCCGCTGCGCGCTGGTCCGCGGTGGCGCGGCGGCCCGCTGGCCCGTGGGCGGTGGCCCGGTGGGGCGGTGGGCTGGCTGGGCGGGCGGGGTGGGGTGCACAGGGTGGGTGGTTAGGCTGCGGCGGTGAGCGTGCGCACTCTCCTGGCACCGGCTCGGCCGGCGGAGCCGACCGTGGTCACCGACCCCGCCGAGCGGCGCGCCCTGGCCACCGAGGTCTTCCTCGTCTTCGCGCTGACGCTGGGCCTCTCCGGCGTCCGGAGCCTGCTCTCGCTGCTGGACTCGCTGCTCCGGCCCGAGCCGCTCGCCGACCAGACCGTCGCGATCAACGTCCCGCGCGCCGCGGCGAACCTGATCGACCTCGCGTACCAGCTGGTCTCGGCCGCGCAGCTCGGCGTCTGGGGCGGTCTCGGGCTCTACCTGCTGTGGCGGTCGGGCATCGGGCCCCGGATGATCGGGCTGGCCCGTGGCCGGGTCGGCAGCGACCTCGCCGGCGGTGCCGGGCTGGCCGCCCTGATCGGCCTGCCGGGCCTGGCGTTCTACCTGGCGACGCGCGCGATCGGCCTCAACCTCACCGTCGTACCGGCGGCGCTGAACGACGTCTGGTGGCGCGCTCCGGTGCTGATCCTGCTCGCGTTCGGCAACGCCTGGGCCGAAGAGGTGCTGGTCGTCGGGTACTTCATCACTCGGCTGCGCCAGCTCGGATGGGGCGAGAACACGTCGCTGGTCAGCGCAGCCGTGCTTCGCGGCTCCTACCACCTCTACCAGGGCTTCGGCGGCTTCGTCGGCAACCTGTTGATGGGCCTGGTCTACGGACGCTTCTGGCAGCGCACGAACCGCCTCTGGCCGCTCGTGATCGGCCACGCGCTGATCGACGTGACCGCGTTCGTCGGCTACACGCTCCTCAAACCCCACCTTTCCTGGCTGCCCTAGCCGGGACACAGGCTGCTCTTGGCCTGCGTGTGCACACTGGATGACATGAGAGTCGGGACCGCCGTTCTTTCATCCGCCCTGTTCCTCTCCCCTCCGACCCCCATCCCGGACCTCCAGATCACGCCTGACCCGGTTCCCGCGGCTGCCGGTGCCCAGCGTCGCGGCGCTGCGACGCGTCGCGATCCGGCCCGTCTGGGTGCGCCCGAGCCGGACCCGGCGAAGGCCCCGCGTCTGGAGCTGCCGTACCGCGGGTTCGTCGTCGTGGGTGGCGTACCGGGCGCGGGGAAGAGCACGCTGCTGCACCGCCTCCGGGTGACCTCACCGCGGGGCATCTTCAGCGTGCGCGATCCCGAGGACATCCGGACGCGCTGGGAGCGGTTGCTCGGCGGACGGCGCGCGTACCGGGTCTGGCGGCCGCTGGTCTACCTGGAGCACTACGTCCGCCTGCTGCTCGCGTTACCGGGCCGGAAGACGATCGTGCTGCACGACACCGCCACCCGGGGCTGGGCCAGGAGGCTGCTAGGGCTCGTGGCCCGGTTGTCGCGGCGTCCGGCGCTCCTGCTGTGGATCAACGTGACGCTGGAGGAGTCGCTCGACGGGCAGCGGGTGCGCGGCCGGAAGGTGACCGCCCGCTCGGCGCAGAAGCACTGGCGGCGCTGGGCCCGGTTACGCCCGATCACCGACGAGGGCGAGCCCGGCTTCGCCGAGGTTCACACGATTTCCCGGGACACCGCCCGCCGCATCATCCTCGACCCCGGAGCGCGGCAGACGTAAACAGGGCTTGTGGACAGAACATGTACGCAGAGATGTGAAGCCCTACTGTGTGTGACCGGCGGTGGCGGTTTTCTGGCAACTATTTCGTGTGCACAGCCGGTGGACTCTGTTTGTGCAGGTAGGAGCACTCGTAGCGAACACGGATCCGCGCGAGTTCACACCGTCCTGCACAGGTAGCACACAGAGTTACCCCCACTCTTCCACAGGGTTGTCCACAGGCCTGTGCACAGGCCAGTTTGTCCGCTAGGCCCGCGGTTTTCTATCGTCGTCTCACGCGGCTCACCGGGAACTGTCAGACCCATCCGGTACGACGTGAGCACTGAGTTGATGGCGCGGGACATCGGATGGGCCGGGGGAAGGACGCGAGTGGCGGTCAGCGACGAGGTCCAGGCCTACGCGCCATCGGGCGACTTCGATCGCACGCCGCCGCAAGATCTCGCCGCGGAGCAGAGCGTCCTCGGCGGCATGCTGCTCTCGAAAGACGCGATCGCCGACGTCGTCGAGATCCTGCGGTCGAACGACTTCTACAAGCCGGCGCACGCGCTGGTCTTCGACACGATCATCGATCTGTACGGTCGCGGCGAGCCGGCCGACCCGGTCACGGTCGTCGCCGCGCTGGCCGATCGGGCCGAGCTCGCCCGCGTCGGCGGTGCCCCCTACGTCCACACGCTGATCCAACAGGTGCCCACGGCGGCCAACGCCGCGTACTACGCCCGCATCGTCGCCGAGCGCGCGATCCTGCGCCGCCTGGTCGAGGCGGGCACCCGCATCGTCCAGCTCGGCTACGGCTCGGCGGCCGGCGCCGGGCGCGAGGTGGACGACGTCGTCGACATGGCGCAGCAGGCCGTCTACGAGATCACCGAGAAGCGCACCAGCGACGACTACACGGTGCTCGAAGAGCTCCTCCAGCCGACGATGGACGAGATCGAGGCGATCGGCGCCACCGGCGGCATCATGAGCGGTGTCCCGACCGGGTTCGTCGACCTCGACCGGCTCACCAACGGGCTGCACCCGGGCCAGCTGGTCATCGTCGCCGCGCGGCCCGGTCTCGGTAAGAGCACCTTCGGTCTCGACGTCGCTCGCTCGGCGTCGATCCGGCACGGCCTGACCTCGTGCGTCTTCAGTCTGGAGATGTCGAAGATCGAGATCACGATGCGTCTGCTCTCGGCCGAGGCGCGGGTGCCACTGCACAACTTGCGGTCCGGTCAGCTCTCCGAAGACGACTGGACGAAGCTCGCCCGCCGCATCGGCGAGGTCAGCGAGGCCCCGCTGTTCATCGACGACTCGCCGAACATGACGATGATGGAGATCCGGGCCAAGGCTCGGCGCCTCAAGCAACGCAACGACCTGCGGCTCGTCGTCATCGACTACCTGCAGCTGATGACCGGCAACAAGCGCGTCGAGTCCCGCCAGCAGGAGGTCGCCGAGCTCTCCCGGGGTCTGAAGCTGCTGGCCAAGGAGCTCGAGGTGCCGGTGATCGCGGCCTCGCAGCTCAACCGTGGCCCCGAGCAGCGCACCGACAAGCGTCCGCAGCTCTCTGACCTGCGTGAATCGGGCTCGATCGAGCAGGACGCCGACATGGTGCTCCTGCTGCACCGCGAGGACTACTACGAGAAGGAGTCCCCGCGGGCAGGCGAAGCCGACTTCATCCTGGCAAAGCACCGTAACGGCCCGACGGACACGGTGACGGTTGCCTTCCAGGGTCACTTCAGTCGATTTGTCGATATGAGTACCGGGATGTAGCTACACGTTGCAGCCGTGCGTCTTGGCCTCGGCACGGTCGGCAGCGGCCACTTGAAGCCAGTAGATGTACTCGGTGAACCGGTAGTTGAGGTTCGCCACCTGAGCCAGATACAGGTCGGTGTTGACGTATGTCCGCCATTCCCCGCATACGGCGCCCTCCCTTGGCAGCGCCTGTGCGGGAGCGGTCAGTCCTAGGGTGGCGGCGCCGGCTACCAGCAGGACTGCTCCGGCCTGAACAAAACGACGAATCTTCATGGTGCCTCCCGTGGTGGCGTAACGGTCCTATTTGGAACGGCCACGAGGAGATTAGATTGAGCGCACAACTACTTCTGTCGGCGTCGCAACACTGAGAGTGTCACGCGGGCGGCGGAGCGAACGTGATCGTGCCGTCCGGGCCGAAGGCCAGGTCCGGGTTGTAAACCACCTCCCAGCGGAACCCGTCGGGGTCGGCGAAATACCCAGAAACGCCACCCCAGTCCCGACTCTGGGCCGCACCGATGATCGACCCGCCCGCAGCGGTGGCACGATCGAGGACGGCGGTCACCTCGTCTTCGGAGTCGACGTTGTGCGCCAGGGTGATCGGCATCGCGTCACTACCCCGGTAGAACTCGCCGGCCTCGGCCGCCATCGCCTCGCGATCCCAGAGCGAGAGGAGAAGGGCGTGGCCGACCTGGAGGAAGATGACTTCACCGGGCACGTCCAGGTGCGGCTTCCAGCCCAACCCGTCGACGAAGAACCGCCGGCTGGCGTCCAGATCGCGGACGCCGAGCGTGAGGACGTTCAGCTTTTGTTCCATGGCGACCACTCTTCCGCCGCGGCCCGCGTCGGTCTTGAACAAAACGGCCGCCACTACCGCGAGCAGCCACCGCCCGGCTCCGAGCGGCACCTCGTGCGGTGCCGGTGGGAGCAGCGCGTCGGCACCACCCCGCACGTCCAGCGGGTGATCCCCGACAACTGCGCCGACATCCTGGTCACCGCGGACGGGCGAGCGGTGCTCGTCGGTCCGTCCACGCACGTCGAACTGCCCCGCCTGCCGGCCGGAACCCTGATCCGCGGCCTGCGCTTCCACCCGTACGCGGTCGGTACCGCTTTCCGTCTGGACGCCACGGAGCTCACCGATCGTGCGATCGACCTGGACACGGTCCTGGGTGTCGCCGAGGCACGGGCCGTCGCCGAACGGATCTGGACCGGCGACCTCGCGAACACCTGGCAGCGCACGGAGCCCGACCGGGCCACGGCCGGCATCGTGCGCGCGCTGACGTCACCGGGTGCGCCATCGGTGGACGCGGTCGCCGACCGGGCCGGCTACTCGCCCCGGCACCTCCGCCGGGTGGTCCGGGCCGAGACCGGCCTGAGCCCGAAAACGCTGTCCCGGGTGGCCCGGCTGCACGACTTCCTGCGTGCGGCCGAGGGCGGTGTCACGTCGCTGGGCCGGGCGGCGGCCACGGCCGGGTACGCCGATCAGGCCCACGCGTCCCGCGAGATCCGCGCTCTGGCCGGGTTGACCCCACGGGACTTGCTGGCCGAGCGAAGCCTCGGTTAGTGCTGTTCGTGGCCGGGCTGTGGCGGGGCACCGGCCAGGATCGGACCGCCGGAGAGCACCGGCATCGGCGTGCCGGACGCGGAGTGCCGCCCGAGGCCCGCCATGTTGTGCGGATCGACGCCGCGGTCGCCGTCGGTGGCGGCGCCGAGCCGCGCCTCCAACTCGAGGTCCTCACCCTCCTGGACCTCCGGCGGCAGCCCGTGCCGGGACCGCCAGTACGGGTTGTCCGGCGGCAACGTTCCGCTCACCCGCCCGTACATGCCGAACGTCATCAGCGCGGTGCCGACCACGAACGAGAAGATCACGTTGCTCATCCGGAACGCGAGGAAGTTCAGATCGGTCCGCATGACGGTGAGGTTGACCAGGCCGCTGAGCATGAAGGCCCCGCCGAAGAACATGTTCGCCCAGGACGCGGTGTTGCCGCCGATCAGCGAGCAGGCGAGCAGGCACACGCCGACGACCACCGAGACCAGCGAGAGCGCGCCGTTCGACGAGAGTCCGGCGATCTGCTGCCCGTCGGTGGTGAAGAAGTCGAGCTTGTTGACGAAGCCGAGCCCCCCGAAGCCGAGCAGCGCGAGCCCGGTGATCAGACCGCCGTACCGGTAGACCTTGCCCAGCTTGTGATTCTTCGGCAGACCGGACATTTTCGCCCCCTTTAGACCCGTTCAGGCTAGATCTGCCACCAGAGAAAAGGGCCAAACCCGGGAACGAAACTCGGGAGCAATCCGAGTGGGGTGACACAACCGTGTCACAGTCTGATGCAGGGGATGGTGCCTACGGAGGCGAACGGTGAGCGGAACGCCGACGGTGTGGGTCGATAGAACCTTAATAACGCCTAAAGCTAAGAAACCCACAAATCGGTATTTACTACTGCATCATACCGACGGTTGCCAAACGTACGGCAATGTTTAACAGTTTCCCCTCCCGCAACGCCGGTTCGGACGCTACGGTGAAGCGCTCGTTCAATACGCTCTGTCTACTGCCGGTAGAGAGTGCGAAGCGGACGTGAACGTAGTCAGGGTCGAGGCAACCCGAAGAGGTTCCATGGCAGACACCGCTCCGGTCGAGCCCGCGCTAATCGCCTGTCCGGCGTGCGACGGCCTCGGCTTCAGGATCGCTCCGTGCGCCTGTCGGCACAACGGCACCGAGTTCCTGGTGAGTGGCCGCCTCCTGCTTTCCGACTCCGACCCGTACCCGGATTGTGAGATCTGCCAGGGCACCGGCGAGACCACGGTGATGTGCTTCCCGTGCCGCCAGGGCGGTTCGCTGCTCGCGCAGGGCGTCGTCACGGTCGTGAACGCGGTGACCGGCCAGACCGGTTCGGTGCAGGTGGTCCCGGGCGCGTTCGAGCCGGTGCCGTGGGAGGCCCGGCCGGGGCGCTGGATGATCGACCTCTCGGCGATCGTCCACGACCTGGCCATCCGGGTCGGCGTCGACACGCTCTACGACATGCTCGACCGGCCGCTGTCCACGGACGACCTCGCGACCCCGATCTACCTGCCCGACACCTGGACGTTCTCGGCGTCCGAAGTCGAGAAGGCCGCCGCCGAGCAGGCCGCGATCGCCGAATGGGCCGGACGCCGCCGCTGGCACCTCTACGTCGGCTACCCGGCCGGCGTCCGGGCCGAGACCGATCCCGAGCAGCGCCTCACCGAGCTCCGGCGCGCCGCCGACGCGGGCCGGCTCGACCTGGTCGTGCGCTATCTGGACGGGTTCTGGTCGGTGGCCTACGAGGTGCCGGGCGCGCAACCGCGGCCGGGCCAGGCCTGGTACCCGGGAACCTCGACGCTCGCCGAGTCCTTACTCGCGCACACCCCGTCCGACCTGGTCGAGCAGGCGAAGAGCACGACGACGGCGTCCGGGCACTGGGCGGTGACGCCGCCGCCGCCGGCCGGTGACGGCACGTCCGCCTGGAACGTCGAGGGACTCGTCGCCGCCGTCGAGATCACCGCGAGCGGTGCGGCCGGTGGCAGCGCCACCTGGCGCGACGGGCGCTGGCAGCTCTCCGCGCTCACCGTCGTCGAAGAGCGCGAACTGCTCGCCGCGCAGCAGACCGGTCAGGTCCGCTCCACCGTCGAGCGTGTGGTCGGCCGGGTCGACGAGCTGAAGACCCCGCCGTGGCTCGGTCCGCCGATTCCGACGCAGCGCTGCGCGCGATGCGTGTCCGGGGTGGCCTGGCGCGAGTGCTCGTGCACCTACCTCGACGACGTGGCGACGCCGGACTGCCCGCGGTGCGCGGGCGTCGGGCGGGCTCCCGACCCGTACTGCTCCGGCTGTGACGACACCCGGCTGGTGCACCTCGGCGCGGTCGTGACGCTGATCGGCACGGAGGGCCGCGGCCAGACCACGAACCTGCGGATCGGGAAGTCGCCGGACGTCGAGTTCTTCGTCAACGACCAGGGTGTGCGCTGTGCCCGGGTGCCGCGGGAGCTGACCGCGGTGGCGTGGGCCGAGGCGTTCGGCACCGATGTGGACTGGCTGTGCAGCCACGGGATCAGGTCGATCGGCGCGCTGGCGCGAGACGGTGTCCTCGCGACCGACCTGACCGATCCGCGCGAGGTCGTGGCCGAGTACCTGGCCCGGCTGACCGCGGGCCGCCCGGGTGGGCGGCTGGTCTACTTCGTCCGGCCGCCGGGCGACGTGCCGGTGGAGGCGTTGTTACGCCCGGTTCTCGGGGTGGACGCGCGGGCGGAGATCTCGATCGCCGCCGATTCGCGCGGTCGGCTGCGGTGGGGCCTCGCGGTGACCCACCGGGGGGCTCAGAGCCGGTACGCGCCGCCGGAGATCGACCTGACGCTCGGCGACGCCGTCGGACGCGTGCTCGCGGCGCTGCCGCAGCGTCTGGGTGGCATCGAGCACGACGTGGCGCGGACCGAGCCGCTCAGCCCGGCGCAGCACGGCCGGGCGGTCGACGTGGAGACCGGGATCCCGACGCTGCTGCGGGAAGTCGCCCAGCGCTACGGCCGGGTCCTCGCCGCGGTCACTCGCGAAGGCTGGACGCTGCACGCCTGGACCCAACGCCGCTGGCAACGAATCGGGACCGGCTCCTCACTCCGCGAACTGGTAATCAGCGCGGCCCGCTGAGTGCGATGCCGTGCGCGGCCCTCAGCGGGCTCCAGGTCAGTACCGAAGGCAAAGCGTCAGTTAGTGGTCTACGGCGGAGCGGACTCGGCGCCTTGCGTCGTCCGCGGACGCGGCTCGGGTGGCTAGTTCCGCGTAGCGGAGGCAGTCGGCGAACGAGTGGCGGGCCAGTTCGGTGCGGACGGCGGCCAGGCGGTCGACCGGCAGGACGAGCGCGGTGACACCGAGACCGATCAAGACACAGGCCAGCAGTGGATCGACCGCACCCGCACCGCGGGCGCTGATCTCCTTGCCCGCCAACGATCCGGACGCCCCGACCAGCTCGGCCAGCCGCAGCGACGAGGGCTGCCACGGGTCGGCCCAGCGCCCGGTGCCGGCCGCACCGTCGGCGCCGACCGCGTACCGCGTCAGCCCGTCGGTGTCGATGGTGGCGAACGACGCCGCGCGCAGGATCGGCCCGGCCAGCACGGCCGCCGCGGGCAGGTCGACGAGCACACCGGCGGTGGCGACCCCGGTGTACCGCGCCTCGTCCAGGAACCAGGTCGCTTCGTCGGCCTCGGTGACCGTCGCGACGACGATGCCGACGTCTACCGGGCTCGCGCCGGCCTCGCGCGAGGCGCTCGCCAGAGCGTCCAGCTGAGCAGACAGGACATCGGGACGGGCCTGCAGGGCCCGCACGCCCCGCACCCCGAACGGACCTTGGCGGTCACCCGGGTCGAGTGCCTCGACCGTCACCCGCGCGCCCGGGAACGCGTCGAGCACCCGGCGGTAGCCGGTCTGCTGGTCGGCCACCGAGCGCGGCGCGCCGTCGGGCTGCACGGCGAACCAACTGCGCAGCAGGCCGACGCCTTCCGCGCCGGCCGCGACGGCGGACTCGGTCTCGGCGGGATCGACCAGCTCGGCGAGCAACGAGACCGGCTGCCCGTCTGCGAGCCGACCACGAAGCGGGGAATTCACGACCCGGACACTATCGAACTCGACGAGCCTCGAGCACTACCGCTGCCCGACGGGTCCCGGGACTGACAGTAAGCTCTGGTGCCATGCCCGAGCTCAGTCACGTCGACTCGGCCGGGGCAGCGCGGATGGTCGACGTCTCCGCCAAGGAAGCGTCGGTCCGGAGCGCTGTCGCGACCGGCCTGTTGCGGACAACTGCCGAGGTCATCGGCCTATTGCGCCAGGATGGGCTACCCAAGGGCGACGCGCTCGCGGTCGCCCGGGTGGCTGGCATCATGGGCGCCAAACGGACCCCGGACCTGATTCCGCTGTGTCACCCGATCGCGTTGCACGGTGTGACCGTCGCGTTCGACATCCGCGACACGGAGGTCGCGATCACGGTGACCGCACGCACCGCCGACCGGACCGGCGTCGAAATGGAAGCCCTGACCGCGGTGGCCGCCGCCGGGCTGACGTTGATCGACATGGTGAAGGCCGTCGATCCGGCCGCGTCGCTGGACGCGGTGCGCTGCGAGTCCAAAGAAGGCGGCAAGACCGGGTCATGGCACCGGTGAGCCGGACCGCGCGGGTCGTCGTGGCGTCGAATCGCGCCGCCGCGGGCGTGTACGCCGACGAGAGCGGGCCGCTGCTGGCCGACGGGCTGCGCGGGCTGGGCTTCGAGGTCGGCGACCCGGTCGTGGTCCCGGACGGAGATCCGGTGGGCGAGGCGCTGCGCGCCGCGGTGGCCGACGGTGTCGACGTGGTGCTGACGAGCGGCGGCACCGGCATCAACCCCACCGATCGGACGCCGGACGTCACCGTCGAGATACTCGACTACCAGGTGCCCGGTATCGCCGAGGCGCTGCGCGCGTACGCGGCCCCGCGAATACCGACGGCCATGCTCTCCCGCGGCCTGGCGGGCGTCGCCGGTCGCACGTTGATCGTCAATCTGCCGGGATCCCGCGGCGGCGCGAAGGACGGGCTGGCCGTGCTCGGCCCGGTCCTCGCGCACGCCGTCGATCAGATCCGTGGCGGAGACCACCCCGGAGGGCACGCGTGACCCACCCCATCAGCTGGGACGACGCTCGAGCGGCCGTACACGGCGCGGCCCGGCCGCTGCTCAGCCGGCCGGTACCGCTGGCCGAGGCGGACGGCGCCGTCCTGGCGACCCCGCTGGTGACGCTCACCGCGCTGCCGGCGTTCGACACGTCCAGCGTGGACGGTTACGCGATCGCGGGTCCGGCGCCCTGGCGTCTGGTCGGTCAGGTGCTGGCCGGTGACGCCAGCGAGATCACGGTGACGTCGGGCACCGCGGTCGAGATCGCGACCGGCGCGATGGTGCCGGTGGGCACCGAGCACGTGATCCGTAGCGAGAACGCCGAGGTCGAGAACGGGTCCTGGGTCACCGCGGCGCTGCCGACCAAGCAGGAGTGGCGGGCGACCGGTGAGGAGGCCGCCGCCGGCGAGGTGCTGCTGCCGCCGGGCGTCCGGGTCACGCCGGGCGTGCTGGCGCTGGCGGCGGCGTGCGGGCACGACGTGCTGTCGGTGCGGCGGCGCCCGCGGGTCGCGGTGGTGGTGTTCGGCGACGAATTGCTCGACAGCGGCCCGCCCGGAGCCGGCCGGGTCCGGGACGCGCTGGGTCCGTCGTTGCCGGGCTGGATCCGCCGCCTCGGTGCGGACGTGCTCGGGGTGACCCGGGCGGCCGACACGCTCGAGGCGCACGAGACCGCGGTGCGCGACGCCGCCCAGAAGGCGGACGTCGTCGTGACGACCGGCGGCACCATGCACGGGCCGGTCGACCACCTGCACCCGACGCTGACCACGCTCGGTGGCAGCTACGTCGTCGACACGGTGGCCGTGCGCCCAGGGTTCCCGATGCTCACCGCGACGCTGCCCGGCCCAGGTGCGGGCTGGCTGGTCGGGCTGCCGGGCAACCCGCAGTCGGCGGTGATCGGCGTCGTGACGCTGGCCGCGCCGCTGCTGGCCGGGCTGGCCGGAGCCCCGTTGCCGCCGTTGTCGTCGGTGGTGCTGGCCAACGACGTGCCCGGACGCGGGGAAGACACCCACCTCGCGCTCGCGCGCCTGACGCCGGACGGCGCGGTGACGTTGCGGCACGCCGGTTCCGCGATGTTGCGGGGGGTGGCCGGTGCCGACGGATTCGTCATCGTTCGTCCGGGCACCACCGCTCTGGCCGGTACCAAAGCAGACTTCGTCCCGATGCCGACCTGACCTATCCGGTGATAGGAAGGTCTTCATGACTCTGCCGGATCTCGCGCGTACCGTCGGCCACCGCGTCGTCGTGGCTCAGGTCACGGAATCGCCGATCTCGACCACCGAGCACGAGAACCTGGTGAGTGACCTGGCTGCCGGCGCCGTGGTCGGCTTCGCCGGTGTGGTCCGCGATCACGACCACGGGCGCTCCGTGACCGAACTGGAGTACACCGGTCACCCGTCGGCCGGTGAGGTACTCGCGGAGATCGCGGCGGAGTTCGCCGCACGAGACGGCGTCGAGGCGATCGCGGTGAGTCACCGCATCGGTCCCCTGAAGCTCGGCGACACCGCGCTGGCCTGCGCGGTCAGCACCGCCCACCGCAGCGAGGCGTTCGCGCTGTGCGCGGAACTCGTCGACACGGTGAAGGCCCGGCTGCCGATCTGGAAGCGCCAGGTCTTCGTCGACGGCTCCGACGAATGGGTCGCTTGCCCCTGAGCGGGGCACCTTCTGGGCCGCTCCGCCCGAGGCCGTAACGAACGGCCGTTACGATTGAGGTTTAGTCAGGAATGTTCCGCCGAAAAGGAACTCGAGTGTGAAGGTTTTGATCACCGGCGGCGCCGGCTTCATCGGGAGCACGATCGGCTCCGCCTGCCTGGACGGCGGGATCCAGCCGGTCATCCTCGACAGCCTGGTCACCGGACGGCGGGAATTCGCCGAGGGGCGCCCGTTCTACGAGGGTGACATCGCCGACGGCGCGCTGATCGACCAGATCTTCACCGATCACCCCGACATCGACGCGGTCGTCCACTGTGCCGCGCTGATCGTCGTCCCGGACTCGATGGCCGACCCGCTGCGGTACTACCGGGAGAACGTCGCCAAGTCGATCCAGCTCGTCGAGCATCTGGCGCGCAACGGGTGCGAGCGGCTGATCTTCAGCTCATCGGCGTCGATGTACGGCACCGAGGACGACTTCTCGGTCGACGAGAACTCGGTGATCGACCCGCAGAGCCCGTACGCCACGACCAAGGTCATGGTGGAGAACGTGTTGCGTGACGTCGCCGCCGCGACGTCGCTGCAGACGCTCTCGCTGCGGTACTTCAACCCGATCGGCGCCGACCCGCAGCTGCGCACCGGTCTGCAGGTGGCCCGTCCGTCGCACGCGCTGGGCAAGCTGGTGCAGGCCTACGAAGACCGGGTGACGTTCTCCATCACCGGTACCGACTGGGACACCCGCGACGGCACCGGCATCCGCGACTACGTCCACGTCTGGGACCTGGCCCGCGCGCACGTCGAAGGACTCCGCCGGTTCGATCGGATCGTGTCCGGATACCGGGTCATCTGCCTGGGCAGCGGTACCGGGACGACCGTGCGGGAGCTGGTGAACGCGTTCGAGGCGGTCATCGGCGAGCCGCTGCCGCACGAAGACGCTCCGGCGCGGCCCGGCGACGTCGTGGGCGCCTTCGCCCGCAACGGCCTGGCCCGTGAACTGCTCGGCTGGGAGCCGAAGTACGCCGTGGAAGACGGCATCCGCCACTCACTCGAGTGGGCCGAGATCCGTCCGCAACGCCTGCACGAAGTCAGCTGATGGGCAGGCCCACCACGATGTCGCCGGTGGGCTGGCCCGAACCACCCTCCGGCTCGACCGTGAACGCCACCGCGTCACCCTTGTCGAGGTTGAGCACCAGGGCGGTGCCGTCCCGCCCCTCGGTCGACAGGATCTTCACCGACTTCATCTGGTCGTTCCGGATGCGCCACAGCTCGTAGGCCTGCTTCGGCTCGATCTCCGGCAGGTCGGTGAACGTCACGACCGCGGCCTTGTTCTCCTCGGAAAACACCGACGAGAGCCGAATGCCGGTCTTGGTCGTCGTGCGCTTGGTGGTCGCGTCCGGCGCGGTGAGCACGGTCTCGATCCGTTCCAGGCGATCCTGCTCCGAGGCGATCAGACTGCGCTGGTCGCGGGCTCGCTGCTCTTCGACCTCGAGCGTCAGCGTGACCGCGCAGATGACGAGTGCACAGGCGAGAACGAGCATCGTCAGCAACCGGCGCCTGCGGGTGGGGGCGTCCTTCGCTACGTCGGTCATCGGAAGCTACTCCCAGCCGGGGCCTGTGTTCACCGCTCACTCTGCCCGGTCGGCGCCACTTTTCGGAATTTCAAGCGGGCTGGGTGCGGAGGTAGCGAGCGAAGTGTGGCACGGTGAATGCCACCGTCCCCCGTTCGGCCGAGTAAATCAGGCCCTTCTTAATGAGGCTGTCACGCGCCGGAGACAGGCTGGACGGCTTGCGGCCGAGTGAGACCGCGATCTCGGACGTGGAGACCGCGTCGGACTCGCTGTCGAGCCCCGCCATCGCCCGCATGTACTCGCGCTCGGCCGGGGTGGCCCGTTCGTAGCGGGACCCGAAGAACCCGACCGCCAGCTCGGCTTCCGCCTCGGGGGCGGCCACCTTCACGTCCGCCGCGGTGATCGGCGAGCTCGGGGCGACGTCCCAAGTCACTTTGCCGTAGGCCTGGACGAAATACGGATAACCGTCGGCGGCCTCGTACAGCGCGCTCAGTGCGTCCTCGTCGAACGTGGCGTCCTCGCGTCGAGCCGGCGCCAGCAGCGCCAGGTCGGCCGCCGGACGGTCGAGGCGATCGATCCGGACGTAGCGGAACAGCCGCTCGGAGTACGACTTGCTGGCCGAGAGCAGCGCGGGCAGGTGCGGCAGGCCGGCGCCGACGACGATCAGCGGCGCACCGGTCTGGGAGAGCTCGTGGCAGGCCGCGCACAGCGCGGAGACGTCGTCGGCACCGAGGTCCTGCATCTCGTCGATGAACAGCGCGATGCCGGTGCCGACGTCGGTGGCGAGCTCGGCGGCGTCGGACAGCAACTCGGTCAGGTCGATCTCGATGTCACCGGAGTCGGCCCGACCGCTGACCACCGGTCCGTCGATGCCGGGCTGCCAGCGGTCGCGGATTTTGCCGCCGGCCGGGTTGGACCGGAGTGCGAAAGCCTTCAGCGTCCCGAGGAAGTCGTCGATCCGGTCCAGAGCGCGGTGGTGGGACGAGAGTTCGCGCACCGCCATGTGCAGCGCGCCGGAGAGCGGACGGCGGAGCGCCTGGTCGGGGCGCGCTTCGATCTTGCCGGTACCCCACTGACGGCCGATCGCCTGCGAACGCAGCGCGTTCAGCAGCACGGTCTTCCCGACGCCACGCAGGCCGGTGCAGATCATCGAGCGCTCGGGCCGCCGGCGGGAGACGCGCTCGAGCACGATGTCGAACTGGTCGAGTTCGCGATCACGGCCGGCCAGTTCCGGCGGCCGCTGGCCCGCGCCGGGGGCGTAGGGATTACGCACGGGGTCCATGCGCTAGGACCGTATCGGGGTTTCTAGCGAAAGCCTTAGATTTGGCTAGATCGAGCTCGACGTGTCGCCCGGATCCGCGGAAGCCTCGGGTCGGTTGGCGCGGAACCAGCGGTCGGAGACCGGCTTGTCGGCACCGTCGGCCAGCTGGTCCCGGCTGATCTGGATGATGCTGTTCCGGTGGACCTCGTCCAGCGCGATGCCCGGCGTCCGCTTGGGCAGCGGGGGCTGCCGGTCGAGCGGGACGCGGTCGGGCGTGACCAGTGCGCGCCGATCGGCCGAACTCGACGGACGCACGGGCGTGACCGGATGCCGTGACGTACTCGTGCGAGCCGAGGAGTTGCGGGGACGAGGAACAGCGTGGGTCATGAATGAGTCCCTTTCCCGGCGGCGGAACACTTCAGTCGCGCTGACCCGGGTCACGCGGATCGGCGTCCAACGGTTCAGTGTTCGTCGGTGTTTGTCCGGACGAATATGTCGCGTTGTATATCAGCCCAAATGCTAGTGGTGGTGCGCGAGGGGGGAGAGTTGGCACGTAGCCGGTTCTACGGGATTCTTCGGAAATTCCTAGATTTGGTTAGACCGGGCTACGGAGCTCGATCAGGCTGATCTCCGGTGGCGCGCCCACGCGCACCGGCGGACCCCAGTAGCCCACGCCACGGCTGACGTAGATCTGGCTGTCGCCGTCGGTCGCGTGGCCGGCGACGACCGGCTGCTGCAGCGGCACCGCGAGCGTGAACGGCCACATCTGGCCACCGTGGGTGTGCCCGGAGAGCTGCAGGTCGACACCGCGGTCGACGGCTTCCGGCCACTGCACCGGCTGGTGGGCCAGCAGGACGACCGGGCGGTCCCGGTCGCGCCCGTCCAGCGCCTCGGACAGGTTCGCGCCGTGCCCCGGGACGCCGGAGTCCGCGGCCGTGACGTCGTCGACGCCGGCCAGGTCGAAGCCGTCCGCGCCGCCGATCTGCAGCCGGCGGTTGCGCAGCACGTCGACGCCGATCGTCGGCAGGTACTCGACCCACTCGGCCGCGCCGGAGTAGTACTCGTGGTTGCCGGTGACGAAGAACGTGCCGTCGGCCGAGCGCAGGTCGCTCAGCGCCTTGGCGTCCTCGCCGAGTTCGGCGACGCTGCCGTCGACCAGGTCACCGACGACCGCGACCGCACCGACGTCGAGGGAGTTGACCGTGCGGACGACCCGGTCGAGGAACGGGCGGCGGAGGGTCGGGGAGAGGTGGATGTCGGTGAGCAGCGCGAACCGGTAACCGTTCATCGACGGGTCGAGGCGGGGCAGCGTGATCGTCATCCGCTTGACCCGCACGTGCCGCGCCTCGCTGATCCCGTAGCCCACCGTGCCGAGGGCCGCCACCCCGGCGGTGAGCGCGGCCGCGCGCCCGAGGAACACCCGCCGATCAACTGCGGCACGGTCATCGCGGGGGCCGGGATCGGAGGGCTCCGCCCCGGCGTCGTCGGCTCCGCCCGCGGGCCCGACGGCAACGGCGGCGCGGCTGACCGCGCGACCTCGGCGGGCGATCGACGCCCGGGCGATCCAGCGCACCGGCTCCAGAGCCAGGAGGAACAGGAACAGGTAGAACATCACGGCGATCCAGAGCGGGCCGCCCCAGCTCACGATCGTGTCGAGGGGGCTCGGGAGCGACTCCGGACTGCCGCGCAGGCCCATCATCGCGAACCCGATGATGCCCACGGTCGCGCCCGCACCGATCCACCGCGCCCGGCGCGACCGGAACGGCGTCGCCACCATCCGCCACCAGAGGTAGAGGTGGATCCCACCGATCACTCCGACTACCAAGACCACGATCGCGAGGATCCGCCCGACGTTCACTGCACCTCTCTCAATGGTTCTAGCAAAATCTCTAGACTTTGCTATAGAGCTCGATGAGGCTGATCTCGGGCACCGCCCCGACCCGCACCGGCACGTAGGCATTGCCGATGCCGCTGGTCACGTAGAGCTGGCTGGCGCCCTCGACCGCGCGCCCCGCGAGCACCGGCTGCTCCCGCGCCACGACGTAGTCGTACGGCCAGGCCTGCCCCGCGTGCGTGTGCCCCGACAACTGCAGGTCGACGCCGTAGCGGACCGCGTCCGGCCACTGCTTCGGCTGATGGGCCAGCAACACCACCGGCCGATCCGGGTCCCGGCCGCTCAGCGCCGCGTCCAGGTCCGCGGACTGACCCGGCCACTTCCAGTCCCAGTCCTCCGCGCTCACGTCGTTGACGCCGGCCAGGTCGAACCCGCCGAGGTCCACCCGTTCGTTGCGCAGCAGCTTGACCCCGAGTGTCGGCAGGTAGTCGAGCCAGTCATAGAGGTCGTATTTGTACTCGTGGTTGCCGGTGACGAAGTACGTCCCGAGCCGGGAGCGGAGGTTCGCCAGCTCGGCGGCGTCGTGGCCCAGGTCGTGGACGCTGCCGTCGACCAGGTCACCGACGACCGCGACCGCGTCGGCGTTCAGGCCGTTGATCTGCTCGACGACGCCGTGCAGGAACGGGCGTCGCAGCGTGTGCGAGAGGTGGATGTCGCTGATCACCGCGAACCGGAAGCCGTCGAACCGGGGGTCGAGCTTGGCCAGCGTGATCGGCACCCGTTTGACCCGCACGTTCCGTGCCTCCGCGACTCCGAACCCCACCGTCCCGAGCGCCACCGCCCCGGCCGTCACCGCGGTGGCCCGGGCCAGGAACACCCGCCGGTCGAAGGTCCGGCTCACGTCGGCAGGCGGTCCGGCGTCCGCATGGGCGACCGGAACCGGTGCCGGACGGCGGGCCCACAACACGTGCGCCGCCAGGCGCACCGGCTCGAGCACCAGCAGCACGAGCAGCAGGTAAAAGAGCGACGCCAGGTACAGGCACCCGATCCAGGCCAGCACCGTGAGGAACGCCGGACCGCCGAGACCGGGACGCAGCGCGAACGGAACGCAGGCGATCAGCGCCACGATCCCCAGCGCACCCAGGATCCGGGCCCGCCGCGACCGGAACGGCGCACCGAACAGGCGCCACCACACCCAGACGTGCACTCCGATGACCAGGGCCAGCGGAACGAGCAGGAAGAGGAACCGCACTAGCCCCGCCGGTGTCTGTTGGTAGCTCTACGACTCTCTAGCGCCGCTGCTAGAAAGCCCTAGCGGAGCCTAGGGCCACCGCCTGAAAAACAGCTGAGGGCCTAACCCCCGGCGAACGGCGGGAGAACGTCGACGGTTCCACCGGCCGGGAGCGGTGTCTCGAAGTCTCGCGCAGCGACACCGTTGACCAGGAACGAACACGCGGTGAGCACCTTCTCGAGATGCCCGCCGTGCGCCTCGGCCAGCTGGGACCGCAGCTCGGAGAGCGTGTTCGCGCTGGCCGGCTCCTCCTCGACACCCGCCGCGGCGCGCGCGCCGGCGAAGTACCGAACGGTGACGTTCACTCAGCCTCCAATAGCGGACATCGGACGATCCGGCTGCAGGAACGAGGGATCGTCGATTCCGTGCCCGGCCAGCTTGCCCCACATCGCCATCCGCCACCGATCCGCGATCTCCTCGTCCGAGGCTCCGGACCGCATCGCCCCCCGCAGATCGGTCTCTCCGGACGCGAACAGGCAGTTGCGGACCTGGCCGTCGGCGGTCAGCCGGGTCCGGTCGCACGAACCGCAGAACGGCCTGGTCACCGACGCGATCACACCGATCTTCGCCGGCCCGCCGTCGACCACCCAGGTCTCGGCCGGGGCCGCTCCGCGATGGGCCGGGTCCGGTGTCAGCGTCCACCGGGTCTGCAGGAACCCGAGGATCTCGGACGCGGTCACCATCGACGACCGGTCCCAGGCGTGCTGCGCGTCCAGCGGCATCTGCTCGATGAACCGGAGCTCGTGGCCGTGCTCGAGCGCGAACTCCGCGAGCGCGACGGCCTCGTGTTCGTTCACGCCGCGGAGCAGGACGCTGTTGATCTTCACCGGCGTCAGCCCGGCGACGGTCGCGGCCTTCAGCCCGGCGAGCGTGTCGTCCAACCGGTCGCGGTGAGCGAGCTGCCGGAACGTCTCCTGGTCGAGCGTGTCGAGCGAAACGTTGACCCGGTCGAGACCGGCGGCGGCCAGCGTGGGCGCCAACCGCGCCAGCCCGATCGCGTTGGTCGTCAGCATCGTCTCCGGCCGCGGCCGGAGCGCGGTGGTCGCGCGCAGGATCTGCACCAGCCCGCGGCGCAGCAGAGGCTCGCCGCCGGTGAAGCGGACCTCGTTCACACCGAGCCACTCCACCGCGATCCTGATCAGCCGGACGACCTCGTCGTCGGAGAGCAGGCGGTCGGACGGCAGCCACGGCAGCCCTTCCGGCGGCATGCAGTAGCTGCACCGGAGGTTGCACTTGTCGGTCAGCGAGACTCGCAGGTCGGTCGCGACGCGCCCGAACCGGTCGACCAGCCCGGCCTCACCCACGGGTCGATCGGCCATGCCGGATCGCTGGATCGGCACGGCCGGCAGTCCGAGCGGAACCACAGCCATGTTTCCGAGCGTAACCGGCGTAGGTTGGAAGTGAGTCGGTCATACGACTCGGTAGCCGACGAAATCGGTGCCATGGGGTGCGGCGACCCTCCATCCTGAGGCGTATGACGCAGGCCACCCTGCCCCCGTTGAATCGATGGATCTGGGCCGTCGCAGCGGTCCCCACCGGGGTGCTGCTCGCGCTCTCCGGCCGGTACGGCTACCACCGCGACGAGCTCTATTTCGTGCTCTGTGGCAAACACCTGAATTGGGGCTTCGTCGATCAACCCCCACTGACCCCGGCGATCGCCCGGCTCATGGACACGATCGCGCCCGGCAACCTCACGGTGCTCCGCACACCCTCGGCCCTCATCGCCGGGTCGTGCGTCGTCCTGGTCGCGCTGATCGCCCGCGAGTTCGGCGGTGGGCGGGCCGCTCAACTCCTGGCCGCCGTCCTGGTGGCGACGTCGTCCGGGTTGTTCGCGTTCGGTCACCTGCTCAGCACGACCACCGTCGACGTCGTCCTCTGGCTGGTCGTCCTCTGGCTGACGTTCCGCGTGCTGCGGACCGGCGACACCCGGTGGGCGCTGCTGATCGGTGTGGCGGCCGGCGTCGGGATGTTGAACAAGTACCTGATCGGGTTGCTCGCGATCGGGCTGATCGGCGGGCTGCTGATCGCCGGGCCACGGCGGCTGCTGCGTGACCGCTGGGTGCTGGCCGGGCTCGCGATCGCGGTGGTGCTGGTGGCACCGAACCTCGTCTGGCAGGCCGCGCACGGGTTCCCGCAGCTCGACGTCGCCGGTGAGATCGCGTCCGGGGACAGCTCCTACGCCGGGCGTCCGGTCGCGCTGGCACTGCAGTTGGTGCTGGTCAGCCCGATCGCGACCGCCGTTTGGGTGACCGGCCTGGTCGCGCTGTTCCGCCGGGCCGAGTTCCGGGCGCTGGCGTGGGCCGCGGTCGTGATCTTCGCCCTGCTGCTCCTCGGCGGTGGCAAGGGCTACTACGACGTGCCGATGCTGCTGGCGCTGACCGGCGTCGGCTCGGTGCCGGTCGTCGGGTGGGTCTCCCGCGGCCGGGTGGCCCTGCGGCGGGCCCTGCTCGCCGTCGCCGTGGTTTTCTGCGCTCTGACGGACGCTTTCCTGATGCTGCCGCTCGCCCCGGTGTCGTCGATTCCGGACGCCGTGGTCGCGATCAACTACGACGCGGGCGAGACGGTCGGATGGCCGGCGGCGGTCGACTCGATCGAGCGGGTCACGCCGCCGGGCGCGGTCGTTCTCACCAGCAACTACGGCGAGGCCGGAGCGCTGGCCCGGTACGGGGACGTGCCGGTCTACTCGGGGCACATGAGCGTGGCCGACTTCGGCGTGCCGCCGGACTCGGTGTCCACGGTGATCGCGGTGGGATTCGACGACCCGGCGTACTTGCGGCGGTTCTTCGGATCGGTGGAGCGGGCCGGGTCGGTGGACGTCGGAATCGACATCGACAACGAGGAGAACGGGGCGCCGATCTGGCTGTGCCGTGACCGCCAGGGTTCCTGGGGGACGATCTGGCCCCGGATCCGCCGGGTGTGATCCCGGTCCGGCCGGTCGGCGCCGTCGCCGGGACACGGCTCGACCGACCCTAAGCGGCCGACCAGATCGCGTGGACGGCCATCGCGGCGTCGGCAGCCTGGGCGCGGCCGGCCCGGGCGCTCGGCGCCCGGCGTGCGGGGTCGAGCACGTTCCGGCCGAACGCGGCCTTCGCGGACGGGTTCGGCGTCACGACCGCGACGCGGGCCGAGTCGCCGAGCTGGGCCACCTGTGCGGAGACGGCGGGTATCGGGCCGCCGCCCCGGGGGATCGGTGCCAGCACGACGATCCGATCGCACCCGGCGGCCAGGTCGACGTTCGCGGCCGACCGGACGCCACCGTCGATGTAGTCGCGCCCGTGGATCTTCACCGGCGGCCACACGCCAGGCACCGCGCAGCTCGCCGCGACCGCGTCCACCAGCGGGACGCCGCTGGTGCGGTCGAACGGTTCGAGTTCGCCGGTGTCGGCGTCGACGGCGGTCAGCACCAGCCGCCGGGCCGGCCACTCGTGCACCGGCAGCCGGGACTCGAAGACCTTGCGCCGCTCGTCCGGTGGCACGGTCCGCGTCCGCTTGGCCAGGGCGCCGACCCGGAGACGGAACCGCTGCGGGCTGCGGCTGGTCACCGCGGCGAACCCCCAACGCAGCATCATCGAGGTGGCCATGCCGGCCGCGATCTCGTCCGTGGGCGGCTCGAGCTGCCGCAAGTACAGGTCCTCGACGTCGCCGCCGGTCGCGATCACGGTGCCCACCACCGAACCGGCCGACGTCCCGACGATCAGATCTGCGGTCGTCAGATCGACGCCCGCGTCCAGTAGCCCGGCCAGTAGCCCGATCTCCCAAGCTATGCCGGTGACCCCGCCCCCGCCGAGTACCAGTGCACTCCCCGTCATCCTGTGAATTCTGACGGTTATCCGGGCTCGTGGGAGCGGAATGCGCTGTTCGGCCCGGGTGTCGGGCGTCCCGGTCCGGGTCTCCGGCGGCCGTCGACGGCGCGGCGCGTCAATCGACGAGAACCAGCCGGACGTCCGTGGCGCCGCGGGCGGCGGCGATGATCCGGGCCTCGTCTTCCAGGTCTTCCCGGATGGGCCGGAACCCTTCGACGGTGATCGTCAGCTTCTTCCCCGACGTCTTCGGCCGCCAGAAACCGACGATCTCACCCTCGGCCAGCACCGCGCCCGGGTTCCCCAGTGGACGCCAGAGCGCCTTCTGTTCGGCCCGCTCGGGTACCAGCAGGTCACGGTTGCGGGTCTGCAGATACGGGTCGCCCGGCGGCAACAGCCGGACGAGGTCGGGCGCGGCCGGTTCGCGCAGTGCCGCCTCCTGCGATGCCGGGATCCAGTACCCGGCCCGACCGTCCACTCGCACCTCGACGAGGTCGTCGGGCCAGTCGTCCGCGACCGTGGCCCTGCTCGCGGCGAAGTAGGCGGCGACCTCGGCCTGCGTCGCCGGTCCGTGCAGGCGGAGGTACGCGCGGGCCGGCTCGGTCAGCCGGGTCCTCGCCGGTATCGTCCAGCCGGCGATAGGGGCGATGACCAGCGGCGTCGTCCCCGGCTCGATCCGGACGCCGCCCAGCAGCCCGGCGATACGGAAAAGCTGGTCGGAGAGGTGGTCGACCTTGCAGCCGGGGCAGGAGTACGTGAGGTCGGGGAGTCGCGCGGACAGAGCCGTGCTCAAGTCGCCCTTGCCGACCGGCTTCGTGACGATCTCGTGCATCGCCGCGGCGGCCGCCAGCACGGCGTCCACATCGAGGCCGGGAACCCGGGCCGACGAGGCTCCGAGCCTGGCCTTGGCGTCGGCCTCGTCCCGGGGCCGCAACGCGGCCGCCAGTGCCGGGACCTCGGCCGGGCGGTGCACGAACGGTGCACCGCGGGCGCCCCAGACGGTGATCAGGTCGTCGTCGAGCGCGGCACCGCGAACCGCCGACGCCTGCCTCGCCGAACCGGCCGGTGTGTCGGCGACCCCGAGATCGAGCACGGCGAGCTCGTCCGCTGAACGGTCGAGCTGGTGTGCGCCGATGCGGTAGGCCAGCACGGTGGCCCGGTCGACATCGAGGGACTGTGCCATGGCGTCATACTGGCGGACGTGGACGGGGAGCTGAAACAGCGGCTGCTCAGCCGTTTCCGCTGGATCGACCCGGGCGAGTGGTGCGATCACCTGCTGACCGACCGGTCCGGATGGTGGCGCGACCCGGTTCTCCTGGACGCGCTCGGCCCGGCGCTGGCGGCGCTCGCGCCCGAACCGCCGACCGTGGTCGTCGCGCCGGCGACCAGCGGGTTCCTGCTCGGGCCCCTGGTCGCGCGGTCGCTCGGGGTCGGGTTCGTCGAGGCGTACCGCGACCTGAGCGGCGCCGAACTCGCCGACGAGCTGATCACCCGCAGCAGCGGCCTCGGGCACGACGGGCGTCCGGTGGTGCTGGGCGTCCGTGCCCGGCACCTGAGCCCGGGCGACCGGGTGCTGGTCGTCGACGACTGGATCGAGACCGGTGCGCAATTGGCCGCGCTCGTCGAGATCGTCGCCGCGTCGGGCGCCCGGTACCTCGGCGCGGCCGTGATCGTCGACGGCGCGCAGCCTGACGTCCGGAACAGATTGTGCGTTCGCGGGCTCGTCCGTGAGGCCGAGCTCGACGATCACCACTACACCTGACGGACCGCGACCGGGGCACACAAAGGCGCGGAATACCTGGATGATCACTAAGGTGTCGCAAGCGCCACCAAAGGGACGGTTGGCCCTCAGACGAATGGGCGAGACAGATGGGCGCACGGCCCCTTCTCGCCGTGCCGGAGAGTCGGACGAGTACCGAACGGGCATCCTAGGGAAGGTCCGTACGCAGACGCGTCACGCTGTGTTGTCAGGGGTGGACCCGTCGATGCCAACGAACCCGCACCTCGGGGACCCGGTGGTGTCGCCACGCACCGGCGTGGTCGCCGCGTGCCTGTTGGCGCTGGCGATCGCGGCCTTCGACGTCGCGATGCCGGGGCTGCAGTTCGTCGGTCTCCTGGTGGCGCCGCCGTTCCTGGCGGCCGCGCTGTCGACCTACCGGTCGACGTTCGTGGTCGGAACGCTCTGTTTCGTTCTGGGCACCGGGCTGGGGATGTTGAACGGCGCCGCGCTCGATCCGCGGCAAGTGCTCCGGCTCGCCGCGATCCTGGTTTTCACCGCGCTGGCGGCCTGGCTCAGCATGCTCGGCGACCGGACGACGAAGCGCGTGGCGACGCTGAGCAAGCTCGCCGTGGTCGCGCAGCAGGCGGTGTTGCGGCCACTCGGACCGCGCATCGGCGGGATGAACGTCGCGGTGCGGTATGTATCGGCCAACGCGGAGGCCGACATCGGCGGTGATCTCTACGAAGCGCTGAGCACTCCGTACGGCACCCGGGTGCTGATCGGCGACGTCCGTGGAAAAGGCCTGGAGGCGGTGCGGCTGGCCAGCAGCGTGCTCGGGTCGTACCGGCACGTGGCCCACGAGCGGGTCGACCTGCGGGCGATCGTCGCCGACCTCGACCGGGCGGTCGCGCGGTCGGTCGGTTACGAGGACTTCGTCACCGCGTGCCTGATCGAAGAGCGCGGCGGTCAGCTGACCGTGCTCAACTGCGGCCACCCGGCACCGTTGCTGCTCCGGCAGGGGACGGTGATCCCCCTCGAGCCGCCGTCGCCGGCGCCGCCGCTGGGCTTCCTGCCGGTGGTGCGGCCGCGGGTCGAGCGGCTGGAGCCCGGCGACCGGTTGCTGCTCTTCACCGACGGGCTGGCCGAGGCCCGGCAAGACGGTGAGTTCTTCCCGATCCGTGAGCGGGCCTGGCGCATCGCCGGGCACGGCACGGTCGAAGACGGGTTGACTTCGCTGGTCAATGCGCTGCGGGGCTGGGTGCACGGAGTCCTCGACGACGACATCGCGCTGATCCTGCTCGAGTACACGGGAGTCGAGCGTAAGGCTGATGCGCCGAGCGCGGCCCGCCCCACGTGGGAGTGGGACCCCATCTCGGGTGACTGATATCGCGTCCGCTCAGGTCCTGACGGCGTGGGTCGATGGCACGGCGACCGTCCCCTCACCCCCCGGATCCGGCGCCAAAGACGCCATTGTTGATTGGCTGCGTTAGCAGCCTGCTGTCTTCTCTCTCGCGACGGTCAGTCGTTTTTGTCATTCCGGCGCGCAAAGTCGCGGCTAGTGCCGCTTGTGAGCCCCCTCACTGTCACCCGGATGACGATTACCGGCCGGTAACATGGCATTTGTTACCGACCGGTATACCGATCGGTATGGCCTGTCACCGCGGCGGGCCGTCGGCACGGGAGGACATGCCGCGATGAGCCACTACAAAGCCAATCTGCGCGATCTCGAGTTCAACCTGTTCGAGGTCTTCGGCGCGGGTGACCGTCTGGGTCAGGGCGCGTTCGAGGCGATCGACGAAGACACCGCCCGCGCGTTCCTCGCGCAGACCGTCGAGCTCGCGGAGGGGCCGCTGGCCGAGTCCTTCGTCGACGCCGACCGCAACCCGCCGGTCTTCGATCCGGCCACGAGCTCGGTGACGTTGCCCGAGTCGTTCAAGAAGTCCTACCGGGCGTTGCAGGATTCCGAGGCCTGGCAGCTGGACGTGCCGCCGGAGCTCGGTGGCATCCGCAGCCCGCGCCAGCTGGTCTGGTCGATCTCCGAGCTGGTGCTGGGCGCGAACCCGGCGATCCACATGTACGCCAGCGGCTACGCGTTCGCCGGCGTCTTCCACAAGCTGGGGACGCCGCAGCAGAAAGAGTGGGCCAAGCTCTTCGTCGACAAGCACTGGGGCTCCACGATGGTGCTGACCGAGCCGGACGCCGGTTCGGACGTCGGCGCCGGACGCACGAAGGCGATCCCGCAGGCGGACGGCACCTGGCACCTCGAGGGCGTCAAGCGCTTCATCACCTCGGCCGAGCACGACATGGCCGACAACATCATCCATTACGTACTGGCCCGGCCGGTCGGTGTCGAGGGCGCCGGCGGCCCCGGCACCAAGGGCCTGAGCCTGTTCATGGTGCCGAAGTTCCTCTTCGACGACGCCGGCAACCTGGGTGAGCGCAACGGCGCCTACGTCACGAACGTCGAGAAGAAGATGGGCCTCAAGGTCTCCACGACCTGCGAGCTGACGTTCGGAGACAAGAATCCGGCCGTGGGTTACCTGGTCGGCGAGGTGCACGACGGCATCCGGCAGATGTTCAACATCATCGAGGCCGCCCGGATGATGGTGGGCACGAAGGCGATCGCGACGCTGTCGACCGGCTACCTGAATGCGCTGGACTACGCCAAGAGCCGTGTTCAGGGCGCCGACCTGACCCGGCAGACCGACAAGACGGCGCCGCGGGTCACGATCATCCACCACCCGGACGTCCGCCGGAGTCTGCTGCGGCAGAAGTCCTACGCGGAGGGTCTGCGGGCGCTGGTGCACTACACCGCGTCGGTGCAGGACCAGCTGATCCTGGCCCGCGCAGCGGGCGACCTCGACGCCGCCGAGGCCCTCGAGCGGCTGAACGACCTGCTGCTGCCGATGGTCAAGGGCGGCGGGTCGGAGCGGTCGTACGAGCTGCTCGGCGCCGAGTCGCTGCAGACGTTCGGCGGCTCCGGCTTCCTGCAGGACTACCCGATCGAGCAGTACATCCGGGACGCCAAGATCGACACGCTCTACGAGGGCACCACGGCGATCCAGGGCCAGGACTTCTTCTTCCGGAAGATCGTGCGCGACTCCGGCAAGGCGCTCGGCGTACTGGCCGGCGAGATCGCGGCGTTCATCGAGTCGGAGAGCGGCAACGGCCGGCTGAAGAACGAGCGCGCGCTGCTCAAGACCGCGCTGGACGACGTCCAGGCGATGATCGGGTGGAGCGTCACGCAGCTCATGTCGATGCAGGAGGACCCGGCCAACATCTACAAGGTCGGTCTCAACACGACCAGGGTGCTGCTCTCGACGACCGATCTGGTCGTCGGGTGGCTGCTGCTCCGCCAGGCCGACGTCGCCCAGCAGGCGCTGGACGGCGGTTCTCCGGAGGTGGACTTCTACACCGGCAAGATCGCCGGGGCGCGGTTCTTCGCCGCCACGGTGCTGCCCGAGCTGTCGGCCCGGCGTGCGGTGCTCGAGGCAACCACTCTGGACGTGATGGAGTTGCCCGAAAGCGCGTTCTGACGGCTAACGCCTGCTTGACACGTACCAGGCCGTCATGGTTTCGGCATCCCGTCGTACCCTGGGTGGAGTAGCGTCGGCGGCGGTCACACGATTCGCGTGTCAGACAGGCCTTTGCCGGGTAGGACGAGCGGCATCTGGCAAAAAACGACCGGGAGGTCGACATGGGTATCGGCGCGGGGCTCTTCCTCATCGCCCTGGGCGCAATTCTTGCCTTTGCCGTCACGGTCGACCTGCAAGGCATCGACCTTCAGGTGATCGGCTGGATCCTGATGCTCATCGGGATCGTCGGGATTCTGATCAGCGTCTTCTACTGGGGTCCGCGCAAACGCGCGAGCGCCACGACGCGGGAGCGGATCTACACCGACGACCCGACCCAGCCGCCACCGCCGCTGTAGAACTTCACCGAGAAACCCCCGGGCCCGCGCCCGGGGGTTTCTGGCTTCTAGGAGGTCTCTCCCCGGAGCATCAGGACGAGTTCGGACGGGGCACCGGGGACTATTCGGATCGGGATGCCCCAGTCCTGGCGGCTGAGGTGGCAGGCCGGATTCGGGCCGTCCACATCGCAGCTCGCCGCGTGCGCGCTGACCTGCAGCACGCCGTCGCCCTCCTCGGAGGGCTCCTCCTCGTCGTTTTCGGTGGCGAGGACGATCCGGCGTTCGAGGTCGGTGGTGACGCCTTCACCGCCCCGCAGGACGTCCGGCGGGTTCGCCGAGATCTCCAGACGCGTCGACGGGCCGTAGCGGTCGTCGAGTTTCTGGCCGGCCGGCGGCTCGAACACGACCTTGATCTGGATCTCACCCGGGCTGAGCTCGACCGGCGGACGCTTCGTGCGGTGGCGGGTGCCGGTGATCTGCTGGGCTTCGCCGGGCGGAACCGGCCTGGTCACCCGGTGCGCGGCCGACTCGACGACGACCAGCGTCCCGTCGACGACGACGGCACCGGACGGCTCGGCCACGTCCGTGGCCAGAGTGGACACCTCGTCCGCGACCGGGTCGTAGCGGCGGATCGCGTTGTTGTACGTGTCGCAGACCGCGATCGACCCGTTCGGCAGCACCGCGACCCCGAGCGGGTGCTGGAACAGGGCGTCGTCCGCCTTGCCGTCCATCGCGCCGAAGTCGAACAGGCCCTTGCCGACGGCGGTGTGCACCCGGAAACCCTCGGCGCTGTTCTCGATCCAGCGGAGCGCGGAGCTCTCGCTGTCGGCGATCCAGAGTTTGTCGTGGTCGGCGGCGAGGCCGGACGGCTGGGCGAACCAGGCCTGTTCCACCGGGCCGTCGCGCAGCGACTCGACCGTGGTGCCGGCGAACACCGCCAGACGGCGGGCGACCGGGTCGTAGGACCAGAGCTGGTGAGTCCCGGCCATGGCGATGATCACCGCGTTCGCCGGCTCGTACCAGACCACGTCCCACGGGCTCGACAGCCGGGCCTCGAGCGGATCGACCGGGATGTCGACCGGGTCGCCCGGCGCTCCGCGCCAGACTTCTCCGGTACCGGCCACCGTGGTGACCGTGCCGGTCTCGAGTGCCAGCCCGCGCAGCTTGTGGTTGACCGTGTCCGCGATGAGGACGTCGTAACCGGTCCGGGTTGCGACGTCGGACGGGAGAACACAGACTCCCTGCGGTTCGGAGAACCGGGGGTCGGCGCCGTCCTTCGCGCCGCGGGTGCCGTCGCCGACGCGCCGCAGCACGGTCTCGCCGTCGGGCTCGAGTTCGACGATCGAGTGGTGGGCGGTGTCGCTGACCAGGAAGTTGCCGTTCGGGAGGAGCGCGATCTTGCCCGGGAAGCGGAGTTCGGTGTCGTCGTGTGCCGTCTTCGTGGGCAGCTCGCCGGTCGTGTTCAGCGTGCCCTTCGCGGTGTGCTGCTCGATGAGCTCGCGGATCAGCCGGCGGAGCCCCTCGGCGTGCCCCTCGCCGGACATCGACGCGACGAGGTAGCCCTCGGGGTCGATGACGGCCAGCGTCGGCCAGGCGCGGGCCGCGTACTGCTGCCAGGTGAGCAGCTCCGGGTCGTCGAGGACGGCGTGCGGGACGTCGTAACGCTCGACGGCGGCTTTCAGGGCCTCGGGGTCGCGCTCGTGCTCGAACTTCGGCGAGTGGACGCCGACCACGACGAGCTCGTCGCCGAACTCCTCCTCGACCGGCCGCAGCTCGTCGATCACGTGCAGGCAGTTGATGCAGCAGAACGTCCAGAAGTCGAGCAGGACGATTCGGCCGCGGAGTTCGGCGAGCGAGAGGTCGCGGCCGCTGGTGTTCAGCCAGCCGCGACCCTGGAGCTCGGGGGCCCGGACCCGGAAGGTTGCGCGTGTCACGGCCCTAGTCTGCCGGTCGGCCGGACCCGGTGCCGGTCAGTCCTCCTCGCGGAGGCGGAGTCAGTCCTCCTTGCGGAGGCAGAGGACGTACTCGTCTTTGAAGTTGACGAAGGCGTCGGTGGTGTCGGGTGGGCAGGAGCCGTCTTCGACCTTGGTGGTGTCGTTGACCCGGCTGATGATCTGGTAGGCGCCGTCGCTGTTGCAGTCGACGGGGACGGCGCGGTCCTTGTCGCCGGAGGATTCGCGCTTGATGCACTTGCCGCTGGAGTAGTCGCTGCCGACGACGGAGTCGGCCACCCAGAAGGCGCCGCCGACGCAGAGGACGAGGACGACGACGGCGGCGATCAGGCCGGCGATGATCGGGCCGCGGGTGTACCAGGGTTTCTGGGGGCCGCCCGGGGGCTGTGCGCCCGGAGGAGCGGTTTGTGGGGGGGCTCCGGGCTGGCCGCCCGGGGGAGGCCCCTGGGGCGTCTGAGGCCCGGTGGGAGCCCATCCGCCCGGGGCGCCGGGGGTACCGGGTCCGCCTGGGGTGCCGGGGCTTCCCGGGGCGCCGGGGGTGCTGTAGGCGGCGGGCCCGCCGGGGCTGCCCGGCATGCCGGGGCTGCCCGGCATGCCGGGGCCGTTCGGGTGGCCGTAGGCGCTGGGGGCGCCCGTTGCCGGGGGTGGGCCGCCGGGCGCGGGGGTGCCCGGCGCTGGGGTGCCTGGTGCGGCGGGTCCTGGACCGACGGTTCCCGGGGCGGGGGCGGCGCCGTAGGCCTGGGCGGGGGGTACGTAGCCGCCGGGCGGGGTGCTCTGCTGCTGGGGGGAGCCGTACGGGGCGCCGGTCGGAGGCGCCCAGGCCGGGCCCGCGCCGCTGGTGGGCTGCTGGTGGGTGCCGGGAGTCGGCGGCGGAGGCTGCGGCGCCGGCGCGGCCGGCTGCTGCGGAGTCGGCCCGGCCGGAGGCTGCTGCGGAGGCCCGGACGTCGGGTACGCGGCGGTCGGCGGTGCTGACGTCGGGCGGGGTCCGCCGGAGGTCGGGTAGGCCGCGCCGGGGGCTCCCGAGGTGGGGTACGCGGCGGTCGGCGGTGCTGACGTCGGGCGGGGTGCGCCGGAGGTCGGGTAGGCCGCGCCGGGGGCTCCCGAGGTGGGGTACGCCGCGGTCGGCGGTGCTGACGTCGGGCGGGGTGCGCCGGAGGTCGGGTAGGCCGCGCCGGGGGCTCCCGAGGTGGGGTACGCGGCGGTCGGCGGTGCTGACGTCGGGCGGGGTGCGCCGGAGGTCGGGT